>NZ_JAZHFV010000006.1:0-143860 GCF_040970315.1 Neoaquamicrobium sediminum
GCTCATCAGCCTGCCCGCAGTGGCGCGCTGATCAGCCCGGCCAAGCCGGAGAGCGCGGCCACCAATGCCGCCAGCTACACCACGCGGTGGGACACCATCGGGCTGAAGGATCTGGAGTCATTTGGCTTCATGCCAAAGCGTTACGCCGCGCATGGAACGATTGCGCCGCTGGGCGAGGAAAGACATCGCGTCCGTATCGTACATTCGGGGTGGTGTCGGATCGAAAAGTTTGTCGGCGAAGGCGAACGGCAGATCATCGATTTCCCGATCAAGGGCGACATCATAGGCCTTGCGGGAGACAACCGCATGGCCGGGTTCTCGGTCACGGCGATCACGGACGTCATCGTTTTCGAGTCCAGGCCAGGCTTTGCGATGGAGCGTTTGGACGCCAACTCGCCTGTCGATCGCGTGCTGCTGAATTCAGCCGGTCGCCGGCTCGCCATTATGTGCGAACACATGGTCAACCTCGGTCGCCGCAGTGTTCTGGGGCGGATATCGCACATCGTTCTGGAGCTTGGTTGTCGCGTCACAGGAAAAAGGCCCTCGGAAATAGGCCAGTATGCCTGTCCCCTGACGCAGAACGATCTGGCGGACGCGGTTGGCCTTACGCCGATCCACCTCAACCGCAAACTGCGGGAATTGCGGGAAGAGGAATTGCTCTCTTTTCGTCAGGGTACAGTCGAGTTCCTCAATCCAGACCGGTTGATAGAACTTGCGGATTTCGATCACCGATACCTTCGGGTGTGAGGTATCCTCCGAAAGGTGATGGTCTGGCTATCATCATGGGTGAGGGTCGGCCAGTTGTCGTTCAGTAAACTCATCGCGTTGGCGGAGAATCCTTCTTTGTCAGCTATCAAGTGCGAACAAAGATTCTGATTATCTATCCCATTTATTGCGAAGAATGTTCATTTTTCCTGATTTTTAGAATGAAATTGTGCAATTCACTTAATCCTAATCAATGTTTGCCTGATCGATAGGGCCTACTAATGGTTTGTATACCGCCCGTTAATCTTAATGTTTGGCAAACGCCAACGGAATGACGGGCACCAGGATGCGGCGCGGAAACTTGGTGTAGGTAGTAAAGGGGAGCAACTAGTCATGCGCAGCATCCATGAAGAAAGACCGGAGCGTTCTATTTTTCTTGTGAGTGAAGACAATTTGACTGACAGATCTCGCGACGGGGTCGAGCGGCAGGAAGATAGGGGTACTTTGCTCATCTTCGATACCCGTGTCCTCGATCGCGATTGCCTGGCTCAAGGACTTCGCGCCAAGCAGATGCCCTTCGATGTCGTTGCATGCGGTTCGATCGCCGAATGGCGGCAGATGAAGAACCAGCATCCGCCTCTTTCCGCAGTACTTCTGTGTATCGGACGGCAGCGTCCTGCAGACGCGGCGGTCGGATCGACGATCACCAAGCTGGTAGCGGAGTATGCATGCCCCGTTATCGTGCTCGCCGACAACGACGAGCTGGCCCATGTGCTGAAAGCTCTCGAACTCGGCGCCAAGGGTTACATCCCGACTTCGGTCCAGATCGATGTATGCATCGAGGCAATCAATCTTGCGCTGGCAGGCGGAATATTCCTCCCGGCCAGCAGCGTCTTGGCAATGCGCAGGGCGATCGAGGCCGGCAACGACGTGAACCGGCCGATGTCGGGCATGTTCACGCAGAGGCAGGAAGAGGTCGTCAACGCTCTTTGTCGCGGGAAGGCCAACAAGATTATCGCCTACGAACTCAATCTTCGCGAAAGCACCGTGAAGGTTCACATCCGCAACATCATGCGGAAGCTCAAGGCAACCAACAGGACCGAGGTTGCTTTCAAGATCAATGAAATGTTCCCGGAGCACGCGAACTTCCAGCACTGATCGCCGAAGCGATTAGTCAGTTAGTTCTAACGCGGGGGCGTTTCAGATGATTGTTGATGATGTACGGCGTTCGGCCGGGAGTGTGAAACTACGTCAGTCCTGGAATCCCTGGCTCACCTTGCGACGACGACGCATAACGATTGCCGTCGCAAGCGCCTTGGGTTTGTCGGCTGCATGGTTCGGCTATGCCAACGCACCGTCCAGCTATGTTTCGCAGGCGGTCATCGTTCTCGACGTGCGACGGGTTCAGGCGATCCCGAATGAGTCCGTCGTCTCACCGCTACCGCAGGACAGTCCAGTTCTGCGGACACAGCTCGACATTATCGGGTCGCGTACTCTGGCCTTGAACGTGGTCGAACGGCTGAAGCGCGAAGGTATCGATGTCGAGGAGCACCGGCTTGTCGATTGGAGCCCGTTAACGCTCATTCGCTCGGTCGTGGGATTTGTTGCTTCGGGCAACGCCGGTTCATCCGGCGAGGCGGAACAGGCGCCGCAACCCACGACGACCAATTCCGATGAGCGTATGATCGACCTGCTGTTGTCAAACCTCAGAGTCAGCAACGACGGTCGCTCATACACGATCTTCATATCCTATGCTTCGGCAAAGCCCGAGATATCAGCCAGCGTCGCGAATGCGTTCGCGCGTTCTTATCTGGCTCATCAGATCGACATTCAGAAAGCGGCCAATCGCCGGGTAAGCGACTGGCTTGGGGAGACGCTGATCGGCCTGCGAGCTCAGCTCGAGCAATCGGAACAGGCGCTGGAGCACTTCCGGCAGGGCGCTGGGCTTATCCAGACCAATGGCGTATCGCTCCAGTCGATGGCCGTGGCGGCTGCAAACACCGAAACGGCAAGGGTGAAGGGAGCTCTCGCAACGGCCGAGGCGCGGCTTGAAGTCGTGAAACGGCTGGCGGGCGAGCAGGATGTGCCGGCTCTCGCGGAATTTCTCGGCTCGACGGCCATCCAGACCCTGCATACAGAACATTCGAGGGTCGAGCGCGAGCTCGACACCTTGAAAAAGAGCGGTGCGATCCGCAGCAGGCAGATCGATCTGCTGACGGCTGAAAAGGAAGCTCTCGACAGGCAAATCGGCGTCGAGGTCGACCGGCTCATCCAGAGCCTTGCAAACGAAGCTGATATCGCGCGGGAGAACCTCGCCGCGCTCGGACAGTCGTTGCAGGCTGCCCAGACAGAACTTTCGGAAGCCAACAATGCGGAGTTGACCGCAGCGCAGTTGCAACGCGAGGCGACCGCCAACCGGGCGATCTATGAAAGCTACCTTGTTCGCTACAAGCAGACGATCGAACAGGATGGTTTCGAGATGCCCGAGGCGCAGCTTATCTCGCCTGCACAGCCAGCGGCTGCGCGCGCAAGCCCGCGGCCGTCCAACTGGTTGCTACTGGGTATCGGCCTTGCCGGCTGCTTCGCCGCCTTCGGCATCACATGGCGTGAAATGACGGACAGGCGTCTGCGGATCCTGCGGGACCTGGAGGCGACAGGCATCCCGGTAATCGGCGCGGTTCCGCGCCTGCCGGCGCGCCGTTTTGGCAAGGTCGAGACGGTAGCGGATCAGGCTACGCCTCTCGGCCTGGCACTGTCGGGTATCCGGCTCAGCCTGCGGGCGCGAGGCAAGAAGGTCGTTGCGGTCACGTCGGCCGGTAGCGGGCGCGGAAAGACCAGTCTCGCGCTGGGGCTCGTCCGTTCGGCTGCTGCAGCGGGGCTCAAGGCGGTGGTGGTTGAAGCGGATCTCCGGAATCCGAGCCTAGCCAGTACGGCAGGGCTGAAGCCGGACGAGTGGCTGGACGGCATACTGGACAGTGAGCTCGCAAGCGATGCCGTCATCCATCGCGATCCGCAATCGCAAGCCTGCATCGTGCCTGCGCGGTCGCGCAAGGTCGCGCCGGAACTGTTCCTGCAGAGTTCCGCGTTCGGCCAGTTCGTCGCCCGCCTGAGGGAAAACTTCGAACTGGTGGTGCTCGACGCACCCGATCTCGAGCGTGCCAACGATGCTGTGGTGATCGCCGGGCTTGCCGATTGCTCGCTGTTTGTCGTCGATTGCGAGCGCGATCGTTCGGAACAGGTGGTGGATGCGCTTCGCCGCATGACGGCGATCGGATCCGCGCCGGACGGTATCATCCTCAACCGGGCCAGCAAGGATGTCACGCTGGAACCCGATTTTTCGCCGGAAACCACATCTTGGTCGCTGAAGCGACAGCCCGGTGACCCGGCATCCGGCCAAGGGTCGGTGATAAGGATAGCGCGATGAAAAGCACCATTGCCACCAAGGCCGGGCAACGCCGGTTTGCCCAACGCCTGTTCGCTACGGTCGCCGGCAGCGCTTTGCTGGCTGTCACGGTATCGAGCGCGTTCGGCCAGGCTGCAAACGAGCCGTACCTTCTCGGAAACGGTGATGTGCTGGCTATCAACGTCTTCGGCGAGGAGGGCCTGTCTGGCGAGTTTACGATCAATGATGGCGCGATCGCGTATCCGCTTCTGGGGCAGGTCGTGGTATCAGGCAAATCGACGGCGGATGTTGCCGATGCGCTTTCCCGTGACCTCGCGGAATTCGTGCCGGGCCTGTCCGTGGCGGCGGCGGTCAGCCGCTATGCGCCGGTTTTCGTCCTTGGCGACGTGCAGACTCCAGGCCGCTACGACTATCGGCCCGGGATGATCACGCTGGAGCTGTTTGCTCTGGGCGGCGGCCTCCGGCGTGCGGAAACGCCCCTGGCCAGCGGCAGCGGGCTCCAGCTTCTGGGAATGCGCCAGGAACTAAACGACAACGAACTGCAGATCATGGGTCTGGAGGCTGCGCGTGCGCGACATCGTGCCGAACTGGACGATGGCGACTTCATTCCGCCGGAGCCACGCAAGGACGAGCCGGCGCTTCTGGCTTTCCAGCGAAAGGTCAACGAGCGTGAACGGGATCTGCTGACGATCCGCAACGCCAATCTGGAGGCTGAGGGGAAAGCACTTCTGGCCCAGGAGCAGAGTTTCGTCGACGAGATAGCAAGCATCACCCAAAGCATCAAACTGCATGAGGACGAAATAAGGCTGCTTGGCGAGGACGTGGCGGCGACGACCCAACTCGTCGAGCGCGGCCTGACGTCCAAGTCAAACCTGCGCGAATCCGAGCGCCGGCTTTCCGCCACGCGACGCGACGCCCTGGAACTCAACTCATATCTTGCCCGCGCGCGGCAGAATCTGCTTGCGGTCCAGCAAAGGCGCGAGGGCCTCAAGGAGCAGCGCCGCAACGAGGCGGCCGCCAAGCTGCAGGAAGTCGAACTGGAGCTTGAGCGCAAGGCCAAACGCGAGGAGGCGCTTCTGGCTTCCATGGTTGAAGTCGCCATGACGGCGGATTCCGGCGCGCAGCTTCAGGCGGGTGTTACGCTGTCCTATCGCATCCTGCGCCGGACGCCCGAGGGTGACTATGAGGAAACGCCTGTCGGCGAACGTGAACAGATCAGGCCGGGGGATATCCTCAGAGCCGAGATGGTTCGACCGGTCGCTACGAGCGCCAACACGAACTGAAGGTTCCGGCGGCTTCATGCCGCCGGCGCCGCTCCCTCTCTCATCCGACAATTTGCTCCACGGCGCGGCCCAACGGCGGTTGCGCCACAGCGTTGCGGGCGCGCCAGGCGCGATACATTTCGCCAAGCCCGTCTTCTAGAGAAATTGACGGTCGCCAGCCGAGCGATTTGACGCGCTGCGATCCCAGAACCTTTCGCGGCGTTCCGTCGGGCTTGGTCGGATCGAAGACGATCCGGCCGCGATAACCGACGACGCGGGCGACCACATGCGCGAGGTCGGCAATAGAAATCTCCAGGCCCGACCCGACGTTGACCGGTTCGCCGCTTACGTGGCGACTGAGCAGCAACACCACAGCGTCCGCCAGATCGTCGACGTGCAGGAACTCGCGAAGCGGCGTTCCCGTGCCCCAGAGCTCCACGGTCTGCGCCCCAGCTTCCTTCGCTTCGTGCATCCTTCGCATGAGAGCGGGGATCACGTGCGAGTTCTGCGGATCGAAATTGTCGTTCGGTCCGTAGAGGTTGCACGGCATTACCGTGAAGAACTGCTGGCCATGCTGCCGGTTGTAGGATTCTGCCAGCTTGAGCCCGGCGATCTTGGCGATCGCATAGGCTTCGTTGGTTGCCTCCAGCGGTCCGGTTAGAAGCGAGTCCTCCTGGATTGGCTGTTCGGCCTCGCGCGGATAGATGCAGCTCGAACCAAGCCAGACTAGCCGTTCGACGCCGATCTCGTGCGCTGTCCTCAGCACATTCGCCGCAATCATCAGATTGTCGTAGAGAAAGTCGGCCGGGTAGCGGGAGTTGGCCATGATGCCGCCCACTCGTGCCGCCGCGACCACCACCACCTGAGGTCGCGTACGGCGCATCCATGCCTCAGTCGCATCCTGGCGGATAAGGTCGAGTTCGTCATGGCCGGCCAGCAGCAATTCGCACGGCTCCTGCGACAGGCGCCTGTGCAGGGCCGAGCCCACGAGACCAGTGTGTCCGGCGATCCAGACCCGTTTGTCGCGCAGCTCGAACGACTGTTCACATGCCATTGAAGTCATTGCGACCAGCCTCGAGCGCTATGGTTCTCATGTCCGAGCTGACCATCTCGGTGACGAGATCGTCGAAGGAGCAGCTGTGCGACCAGCCGAGCTTTTCGCGCGCCTTCGACGCGTCGCCCAGCAGGAAGTCCACTTCGTTCGGCCGGAAATAGCGGGGATCGATCTCGATGATCGTATTGCCGTTGCGCGTGTCGATGCCGATTTCCTCGACGCCGTTTCCCGCCCATTCGATCGGGCAGTCGACAACCGAGAAAGCCTTCTCGACGAACTCGCGGACCGTGTGTGTCTCGCCCGTTGCCAGCACGTAGTCGTCAGGGATGTCCTGCTGAACGATGCGCCACATGCCTTCCACGTAGTCGCGAGCGTGACCCCAGTCGCGCTTGGCGTCGAGATTGCCGAGCATGAGACGCTTCTGCAGCCCGCGTTCGATGGCGGCGACGCCACGGGTGATCTTGCGGGTCACGAAGGTTTCGCCGCGCACCGGGCTCTCATGGTTGAAGAGAATGCCGTTCGAGGCGTGCATGCCGTAGGCATCGCGATAGTTGACCGTGGTCCAATATGAAAACAGCTTGGCTGTCGCGTAGGGGCTCTGCGGCACGAACGGCGTCATTTCGTTCTGCGCCGTCGGTGCGGTCTTGCCGAAGAGCTCGGATGTCGAGGCCTGGTAGAAACGGCACTCCTTCTCCAAACCGAGGATGCGGATCGCTTCCAGCAGCCTCAAGGTTCCGAGCGCGTCCGCGTTTGCCGTGTATTCGGGGGTTTCGAAGCTTACCTGAACATGGCTCTGGGCACCGAGATTGTAGATTTCGTGCGGCTTCACCTTCTGGATCACGCGGCAGAGATTTGTCGCGTCGGTCAGGTCGCCATAGTGCAGGATGAAACGAATATCCTCGTCGTGCGGGTCCTGGTAGAGGTGATCGATGCGCGCGGTGTTGAAAGAGGACGAACGCCGCTTCAGACCGTGGACCTCATAGCCCTTCGAGAGCAGAAGCTCCGCGAGATAGGAACCATCCTGTCCCGTGACGCCGATGATGAGTGCTCGCTGTTTCGGCAATTGCGCCCCCTTTTATGTTGGCAAGACCAGACCGCAGCTTTGCCGGTCTCGCGCGGGCGCGGAACTTGCCAAATAGGTGCATGGCGGGGCGAAACAGCACAGCCCTAAAGGTGTAGCCTGCAGGCGGGTGGCACGTTCTGCCGCAATCGGAGCGGCCTTCCGCAGCCATAAGGGGTAGGCGGGTTCGAATACCGCTCTGGCTCCACCTTTCGCTGAAATTGCGGTTCCGGTTGTGAAGTCACAGCCTGCGATGCACCAAAACGAACACAGGCGCTCGCATGCGGATCGTTCTCGTCAACCGCTACTTCCATCCCGACCAGTCGGCAACGAGCCGAATGGTCTCCGGGCTGGCCTTCGCGCTTGCAAAACGGGGCTATTCGGTGGCCGTGGTCACAAGCCGGCAATTCCACAATGACAACGATGCGGTCCTTCCGGCCCGCGAAACGATCCAGGGGGTCGAGGTCACGAGGCTGGCTACCTCCGCGTTTGGCAGGGGGAGCCTGCCCGGCCGTGCGGTAGACTATCTTTCATTCCACGTTCTTGCCGCGTGGTGGATGCTTGTGAATGCCCGCCGGGGCGATCTGTGCGTCAACTGCACCGACCCGCCGCTGCTTTCGGTCGCCACGGCCTTGCCGATCCGCCTTCGCGGCGCGGCGCTGGTGAGCTGGGTCATGGACCTGTTTCCGGAAACCGCGATCGAACTCGGCATGCTGGATCGGCATCCAAGGCTTGCAGCGCTCGCGCTGCGCCTGCGGAACTGGTCGGATCGGCGCGCCTCGTTGATCGTCTGTCCGACAGGCACCATGGCCCGCCATCTGGCGGCGACTACAACGACGCCGATTTCGGTCGTTCATCACTGGTCCGACGGCGGCGAGATACGGCCGATTGAACGACAAAAGAACGAGCTGCGTGCCCAGTGGGGCCTCCGGGACAAGTTTGTGGTCGGATATTCCGGAAACTTCGGGCGTGCGCATGATTTCTCGACGCTGCTTGAAGCATCGGACCTGTTGCGCGACCAGAACGACATCCATTTTCTGATGGTCGGTGACGGACAGCAGCGCAAGACGGTCGAGACGGAGGTGAGGCGCCGCCGGCTCGAAAACGTGACCTTCAAGCCGCTACAGCCGATCGATGTGCTTTCGCAAAGCCTCTGCGTCGCGGATGCGCATCTCGTGTCGTTGCTGCCGGAGCTGGAGCACTGCATCATTCCCAGCAAGTTTTACGGCGTGTTGGCCGCAGGCCGCCCGACGCTTTTCGTCGGTTCGCTTGGGGGAGAAGTCGCCCGCGTCGCGCGCGATTACGATTGCGGAAATGCATTCGAGATCGGAGACGCGAAAGGCTTGGCTGCCGAGGTCGTCGCCCTGCGCGATGACGAAGAGCGCCTTCGTATGTTGGGCGAGAACGCAAGGCGGCTGTTCGAGAACGAATATTCGATTGGCATCGGCGTTAACGCATGGCTTCGCGCGGTGTTGAAGCTCGCGCCCCAGAGCGGCATTCCTGTCGAGACGCGCGGAGGCGCAGCAACCGCATGAAGGGAACAGTCGTCGTCAGTCAGCTTGGCGCGCGCATGCACTATGCGGTGCCTCGCATCTTCGAAAACCTTGGCCGCCTCGAGCGCCTTAACACCGATATCTGCGCCGCACGCGGGTGGCCGCGCGCGCTCGGCATGATGCCGCGCCGCGCACTGCCGGCCTCGCTAAGACGCCTCGCCGGCAGAGTTCCGCAAGGCATACCACCCCACAAGATACGCTGCTTCGAGACGATTGGGCTTCAGTCCGTCATCCGTCGCATGATGACGCCGACCATCGCTGTCGATACGCAGGTCGCGCTGGAAGCGGGGCGCGCATTCTCGCGCGCGGTGGTGGCGGAAGGCTTCGGGGAAGCCCGCGCCTTCTACGGCATGAGCGGCGAATGCCTCGAGCAACTGCAGGCGGCGCGAAAGCAAGGCCTCTGGAGCGCCGTGGAGCAGGTTATCGCGCCGCGCTCGGTGGCCGACCGTCTGGTGGCCCTCGAAACCGAGCGGCATCCGGGCTGGGAGCCTGCGCCGGACGAGGTGCCGCTGGCTGGCGAGTACGCACAACGCGAAAAAGACGAATGGGAGGCGGCCGACCTCGTCATATGCGCGTCCGACTTCGTGCGTGACGGTATCGCTGCGGCTGGAGGGCCGGTCGAGCGTTGCGTGGTTGTGCCTTACGGAGTCGACGCCACGGTCGTGCGAAACTTTTCGAAGCCCCGGTTGCCGGGCCGGTTGCGGGTGCTGACGGTGGGAGCAGCCTGTCTCAGAAAGGGCACGCCGGACGTAATGGCCTCGGCACTGCGTCTGAGCAAGGAGGCATCATTCCGCTTCGTCGGGCCGGTCGAGCAACTGCCGGCGGCGCGCCAGCGCGAGCTTGCTGACGCCCTCACCGTGACGGGGCAGGTGCCCCGCTCCGAAATTCCGGCGCAATACGACTGGGCCGACATATTCTTCCTGCCGTCGATCTGCGAGGGGTCGGCCACGGTGATCTACGAGGCGCTGGCGGCCGGACTGCCGGTCGTGACGACGCCGAATGCAGGCAGCGTCGTTCGCGATGGAGTCGATGGTTTCGTCTGCCCCGCAGGCGATGTCGACGCCCTGTGCGACAGGATTTCGCGCCTGGCCGCCGACCCCGATCTCGTCGTGTGGATGGGACGCAATGCGCGTGCGCGGGCGGCCGAGTTCGATGTGGCTGCATATGGCCGGCGGCTGTGGGCCGCCTTCGATCCTTCCGCATCGGCCGAAATGGAAAAACTGTCATGTGCGGTATAGCAGGTGTCATTTGCCAGGATGGCGGGATTGCGCGGCTGGCGTTGCCGGCGATGGTTGACGCGCAACGTCATCGCGGCCCCGACGGCGGCGGCGAGCATTATCTGACGATGGGCGATGCGACCCTCGGGCTGGGCCACCGGCGGCTCTCAATCATCGATCTGTCGGCCCAGGGCGCGCAGCCGATGGTTCATCCGCATACCGGTGACGTGCTCGTCTACAATGGCGAGATATACAACTATCGCGATCTCAAGGAGGAGCTGAGTGCCGGCGGCACCGTCTTTCTGGGCGATAGCGATTCCGAGGTGCTGCTGCACGCGCTCGTCGAGTGGGGGCCGCGCGCGCTGTCGCGCTTGCAGGGCATGTTCGCGTTCGCATTCTACCGGGCCGCTACCGGGGAGATGATGCTTGCGCGCGATCCCCTGGGGATCAAGCCGCTCTATGTCGGGCGGCGCGGGCGTACATTCGTCTTTGCCAGCGAGGTGCGCGCCATTCTCGCCTCGGGTCTGCTCGAGCCGCAGATCGACCCGCGCGGCATCGCAGGGCTATTCTCCTACGGCGCATGCCAGCATCCCTATACGATGTTCCGCAACATCCGGTCGTTTCCGGCCGGCGCGTGGCAGATGCTGACGGCCAGGGGCGAAGAAGAGCCGCCGGTGCACTACTGGTCGCCACCGCGGCCTGAATCGCATCTGAGCCGATCGGAAGCCGTCGAGGCTGTACGTGGAACGCTGGAAGCATCGGTGCGCGATCATCTGGTGAGCGATGTGCCGGTAGGCGTGTTCCTGTCTTCCGGCCTCGACAGCACCATCGTTGCCGGGCTTGCCGCGCGACACGCCTCGACGCTGCGAAGCTTCACAGTCGGCTTTGCCGAGAACCCCGATCTCAGCGAACTGGAACTGGCCGGCGACACAGCGCGCCGCTTCGGCCTCGACCATACGGAAATACGCATCGAAAGCGCGGATGCGATTGCAACGACCGAAGCATGGCTGGGCGCGATCGATATGCCGTCGATCGACGGGCTCAACGTCTATGTGATTTCAAAGGCAGTGCGCGAACACGGCATAACCGTCGCCCTGTCAGGGCAGGGCGGAGACGAGCTTTTCGGCGGATATTCGAGCTTTGTCGATGTGCCGCGCCTCTACCGGATGCTGAGACATGCATCCTGGCTGCCGGCGCCGAAGCGGCGGCGGCTGGCGGAACTCCTCAGCGCGGGCAAGCCGGCAGCGTTCCGGGCCAAGGCTGCCGCTCTGGCCGAATCCGGCGCGGACCTGACCAGCCTCTACACTCATCGGCGGCGGCTAATGGCTCCTGCGCAGATGAATGCGCTCGGTCTCGATGCGCGATGGCTGGGACTGGATGAAAATTTCCTCGATCCCGAGGAAATGGAGGCGATGCCCGTCAATCCTCGGGACCCGATATGGAGTGTCGGCCTGCTCGAGAGCCGCCTCTACATGGGCAACATGCTGCTGCGGGATGGGGATGCCGACGGCATGGCGCACTCGCTGGAAATTCGCGTACCGTTGCTTGATCGACGGCTTGTCGACCTTGCTTTCGGCCTGCCGGGACGCGTTCGCCTTCCCAACGGGCGCGCCGACAAACATATGCTTCGCGCGGCAATGCCGGACCTGCTTCGTCCCGAACTCCTCAACCAGCCCAAGCACGGCTTCACGCTGCCGATACGGCGCTGGATGCTCGGCCCGCTGGCCGAGAGCTGCCGAAGCGGATTCGAACATCTTCGCGCGTCCGGGCTGGTCGAGGCGGAAGGCCTCGAGGCCTTGTGGTCGACCTTCGTCGCCGAGCCGGAAAGTCCGGCATGGTCACGCGCTTTCGCCTGCTGCGTGCTCGGCCACTATCTGCGCCGAACCGCCCGCACCTCGCCTGCAAGGGAGTACGCGTCATGAAGGTCGTCCACGTCATCGGCTCGATCGACCCGGCCTTCGGCGGACCTCCCGGGGTCGTGATGCGCATAGCCGCAGCCCAGGCTGCCAAAGGGCACAATGTGCACATCGTTAGCTACGCGGATGCGCAAGCGGAGCCGCGCATTCGAAGGGCGCTGCTGGACGTGCCCGGGATCCTCGATGTCGAACGGCACCTGCTGCCCGAACCGGGCCGCAGCGAACGCATACTGGCGCTGGCGACACGCCGACCTCTCACCGAAATCATCGCTGGCGCCGATGCCGTTCATCTTCACGGAGTATGGGAACCGATCCTGCGGCAGGCGGCGAATGTCGCGCGGTCGGCCGGCATTCCATACTGCGTTCGTCTGGCGGGAATGCTTGATCCCTGGAGCCTGCAGCAGAAATACTGGAAGAAGCGGATCGCGCTCGCGTTGGGCTATCGACGGATGCTCGACGAGGCCGCGTTCATCCATGTGCTGAACGATGACGAGGCACGACTGCTGGCGCCTTTGAACCTACGCGCGCCAACGCGAACGATCCCCAACGGTATCTTTCTCGACGAGATCGAACCCTTGCCGCCAAAAGGCAGCTTTTCGAACCAGCATTCGGCGCTGGCGGGACGGCGCTTCGTGCTGTTTCTGTCGCGGCTGCACACCAAGAAGGGGCTCGATTATCTGGTTGATGCCTATGCACGGCTCGCGCCGCAGTGGCCGGACGTCGATCTGGTGATTGCCGGCCCGGACGACGGGGCCGAAGCGTCCCTGCGCAGCGCCATTGCCACCCATGGACTTGGCAAGCGCGTGCACCTCGTCGGCGGCCTCTACGGCCGCGAGAAGCTAGAGGCGCTTTGCGATGCCGCGTGCTTCTGCCTACCCAGCCGGCAGGAGGGGTTCAGCGTGGCGATCACGGAGGCGCTCGCCTGCGGCGCCCCAGTCGTCATCTCCAAGGAGTGCCATTTTCCGGAGGTTGCGGCAGTGGGCGCCGGCATGGTCGTCGATCTGAATGCGGAGGCTGTTGCATCCGCACTTTCGGCTATCCTGGCCGACGCCGAGACAGCCGAGGCAATGAGCGCTGCCGGCCGCGCGCTCGTCAGGCAGCGCTTCACCTGGCCGGTTATCGCCGATATGACGCTCGATGCCTACGGGCTTGCGAGAAAACCGAACATCTGCGTCGCTGCTTGAGTTTGATGGGCTGGTTCAGACGATCTTTTTGCGACTTCTGAGCGGCTTGGCGTGATTGCCGCCATAGACTGTCCAGTCTTCGAGGTTGCGGAAGGTCACCGCGCGGGCTCCGAGAACCGCGCCTTCGCCGATATGTACCCCCGGACCGACGAACGCCTCGGCGGCCACCCACGCGTTTCGCCCGACCTTGATCGGCCGAGCACGCAGCGGGAAGTCCGGGTCGTCGATGTCATGTGTGCCGGTACACAGGTGCGCCCGCTGAGAGACGATTGCGAAATCCTCGATCGTCACTGAGGCGACGTTGTAGCAGATTGCGCCAGGTCCCAGAGAGGCCCGCTCACCCATCTTCAAATTGCCGGGCCACCAGATCTTCACGCTGCTGCGCACCATGGCCGTCGGATGGATGTCGGCTCCGAAGGCGCGCAGGACCAGCCGTCGCAAAGGCTGCAACTGCGGCGGCGTCCATCTCGCGAACAAGATCCAGCAGGTCGACCATGCCACCCTTGCCACACGATGGCGCAGTTCGAATGTCGCCCCGCCAAGCAACGGAGACCGTCCGCGTGCGCGGCCCCTGGGTTCTACTGTCTCGCTGTGACGGGCCATGGCTCACGCCACCGTTGCCGGCACCAGTCTGTGTCGGCTTCTGACCTGGTGCAGCGAAGCGAGCATCAATGCCGGCGCTAGGAAAAAGATCATGTGCACCCAGACCTGCAACACCCAGTCGGTCACGTGCGAGATCGAATGCATCGCAGGTACGATGCTGAGCATGTAGACGATCTGTCCCGTCGTGGACCCGCTCATGGCCGAGGCCCAGATGCGGGACATGAGATAGGAGAGGATGAGAAACTTGACCGCTCCGAAATACCAGAACGACAGGAAAGCATCGACAAAGCCGGTCTCGGTCGTGCCCGTTGGGGGAAGATAGTCTCGCGAGGGTTCCGGCGTCGGGATCATCAATGCCTTCTTCGTCGAGGCCCCAAGAATCTGGGCAGGTACGAAGTTGAAGACGAGACGGTTCCAGTGAACCGCGCCGTAGTCGAATTCGCCGCTGCGATCGATCTGCCCTATGCGCTGGACGGCGTTGCGAAACTCGAGCCCGCCATTGGCCAGGTTTTCCCTGAAGTTGTCGACGACATCGATCTCCATGATCTGCCGGGCGTCGAAGCCACCGCTTTCGCGGTTGATGTGACGGTAATCGGCGAGGCTTCCCATGACGAGCGTGATGCCGACCACGCCAGCGATCGCAGCGAGCCGCGGCGGTGTCCAGCCGCGATGGAACCAGTAGGCAAGCGCCAGGATCAAAACGATTTCCAGGGTCTCGGCGCGTTTGCCCGTGACCAAAATCCGGTCGAGGCAGAATACCAGGTCGAAGGCGATGACAGCGCCGGCCAGCCAACTCGGTCGTCGTGCGAAACAGAGGGCGGCGATGGCAAGTCCGTAAATCAGAAGCCGGCCGAAGAACAGGTAAACCACGCTGATGCCGGACATCTGAACGCCGACGGTCAGTTCCGAGGGCATGCGGCTGAGCTGGAAGTAGAACAGCGCTCCCACGAGCGACATGACGACGGCGACTTTCAGAAGCCTCGCTTCGGAAAAGCTCTGGGCGAAAAACGGAAGCGGCGCGGCATTCTCCCGCCAGCCAACACGGATCATCGCCATGCAAAGCACGGCGACGCCCATCGCGGCGGTATAGGCGCCCTCGGGCAGCGTCATATCGCTGATGACCGGCGGAATCTGCGGCAGCAGGAAAGCGAACGCCATCATCCCTGCAAGAAACGGGAACTCGTAGACCCGCCGGGGGGAGGCAAAGCCGGTGGCAAGGAACCAGGCGACGATGCCGGTGAAAATCAAGGTCAGGGCCCAGCTCATGCCGGCTCTCCCGCGCACCAGCCGGTGGGCTTATCCGTAGCTTCGATATCTCGCGCAAGATCGCCAAGCGCGTAGACGACGGTCTTGGCATATTCCTGGGCTATCGCGGGGCCGTGATGGCTGAATGCGGCTCCCGGGAATGTCGGCGGGGGTTCCGTCGGATTGGATTTCCAGTCGATGCGCGGACAGGCCCTTTCGAAGCTCGCCAGAGCGCGGCGCGAATGGTACCAGCTTGTCACGAGCGTGGCCGAAGCCGTCTCAGATCCGGCAAGTATGGGAGCGGAGAGCTGCGCGTTTTCGCGGGTGCTACCGGATCGGCATTCCGTGGTTATGGCACCCCTGGACACGCCCGCTGCAATCATGGCGTCGCGGATGTACAGACAGTCGCCGTCGCCCGATACGAGAATCCTGGGCGCCAGGCCGGCGAGCCACAGCTCTGCCGCTTTTGCAGCGCGCGGCGGTCCGTCTCCCCCAAGTACCACAATGACATCGGTCCTCGCGAACGCGTCCCTCACCGTCAGCAGCGGTTCGGCCAGGGCGACCAGACAGAGATAGAGCACGAAAACCGCAATCGCCGCCAAAGCGGCCGCGGCGAGCATGCTTGCTCTCCCGATACCCGTTGTGATGAGTGCATTCATGAGCTGCATCGCGGTCGTCAGATTCGCAGGCCTTGCCGCCTGCGACGAAGCTCTTCCGTCTTCAGCCCGATCATGAACTCATAGCCGGAAATGAGCCGGCAATAGGCGTAGCCCGGCCAGCCATCGAGGAAGCCGCCGCGCAGCACGTACATGTAGAGAAAGCGCAGGGTGGGGCGGAACGGCAGCCTGGCCGCCATCGCCTTCAGCGCGCCGCGCCGCTGGTCGGCACGTCGGCTGAACAACGATACCCAGCGGAGCGGCGGCGGCGGATTCTCGATCGCGAGTTCAGCCTCCACGCTCGAATAGCGGTTGTGCTTGTCGAACCAGGCGCGGAGCCCGTTGTTGAAGCTGTAGTGGATGAAATGCGCTTTCAGCAGGCCACCCGGCTGGTCGGAAGCGCAGACGGAATGGACCTCGCGGTCGAAGCGGACCTTGGCGGGCCTGACAAGCCGTGTGATCCAGGTGGGATACAGGCTCGCGTGCTTGATCCAGCGCCCCATGAACATGTTCTTGTAGCGCGCCTTGAAAAACGCTTCCGGCCGGCCTTGATCGGCGGCGATCGCCAGCATTTCGTCGCGCAGTTCGTCGGGCGTGATTTCGTCGGCGTCGGGCGTATAGACCCACTCGTTGAGGAACGGGATCTGGGTGAGCCCGAACATGCGCTGGCCGTTTTCGGTCGTGTAGTGATGCTGCACCACACGTGCGCCTGCTGCCCGTGCGATCTCGACGGTGCGGTCCGTGCTGAAGGAATCCAGCACCACCACATCGTCGCTCCAATCGACCGAGGCAAGGCAAGCCGGCAGGTTCTGCTCCTCGTTAAAGGTCATGATGAGCACCGACACGCCGGTCCGAGTACGGCCTGCTCCTGAAGCTGCTCCCGACTTCCTGTCGGCCAGAACAGTGGTCATTGCCCACCTCCCATGACTGGCGGTGTGTCACGCCTGACGAAGCCGGCATTGCCAGCAGGCTGGACATTGGAGCTCCGCCCGGCTCCGGTGAGTGCAGTCACCGCTGCGACGTGCGCGGCAACCGGGATCGCAAGGCCGAGCGCCATCAGAATATCCGGTACGCCGAACAGAATGCCGAAATAGCCAATCGCGCCGCACAGCGCGCTGACACCTGCGATCAGAACGGCAGCCTGCGCGTGCGGCATGCCGCGGTCGACCAGCAGATGGTGCAGATGCATCCGATCTGGCGAAAAGGGGCTACGCCTAGCCGCGATGCGGCGCATGATAAGGCTCAGCGTATCCATGAACGGGATCACCAGGATCCACAGTGCACTGACAAATGCGACGCTGCTGCCGGTCGAGAGGCGAACGACGAAGTAGGCCAGGAACGCACCGAGCATGGCGCTGCCGGCATCTCCGAGGAAGACGCTGGCCTTGGACCGCCAGGGATGGCGCATGTTGAAGACGAGGAAGCCGATCGTTGCTGCCAGCAGCACGAGCGCCTGCAATACCACGTCGGTGTCACCCACATGGGCGGCTATGAGCGCGAGCCAGAAAAGCGCGGCAGCGACGCTTGCACCGGCGAGACCGTCGATGCCGTCGAGCATATTGATCGCATTGACGCTGCCTACGAGGAAAACGAGGGCAAGCGCACCGCCGAGCAGGGGTGACAGCAGCACCGGCAATTCGCCGACATAGCCCAGATGGATCGACAGGCTCATTCCAGGAAGGATGAGCAACAAGGCGGCACAAAGCTGGATGACCAGGCGCGTCGCTGCGCGCAGACCCCAGCGATCGTCGGCGGCACCCGTCAGGACCAGGATGCCGATGCCCGCGGCCATGTACCAGGGCACCTCGTGATGCCCGTCAAAACCGAGGGCGGTTATCAGGAAAGCGCCGAAAATCGCCAGTCCACCGCAGAGCGGCACCGCGCCTTCGTGCTGCTTTCGCAAATCTGGAAGATCGACGAGCCGGAAGCCAGGCGCAACGCGGCGCATGACTTCGATCAGCAACACGGTCGTCAGAATCGCGTTCAGAAGATGTGCGTAGAGATTTGGCAACCCCGCCTCCAAGCCCTTCCCAACCATATGATCGGTACCACTTGCGCGATCCGAACATGATCCGATGCTAGCTTGAACGCTGCTCCGCTCTATCTGGACATTCAGGGAGTCGTTGGGCCCAAAAGAACTAGCTGCGTAATCCTCTGGTAGAGTGTACGGGTTGCCGCGAGCGGCACCGTCCTCCCCGAAACCACCCGCCTTGTCGGCCTTGTCGTGGTTTCGAGCCATATCGGCGCGAATCGGTCGCCCACAAGCTCTTCCGATGCCACCAAAGGCTTAACCCGGTGTCATTCGGATGCCGCAAAAGGACAAATCGTTCAAAGCGATTTCGAGTGCGCTCGGTGCGAGCATCAGCATCGGCGAGTTATCGGTCAATGTCTGCTCGGTAGCTGGGCAGATCGTGTGGAGTACGACCGAAATGGACGTGGTCATAAGCAGTTCCGAGACGCGATCTTTGAGCCTGGCCGCTCTCTACATCTGTCAATCTCTGTTGCTCGAATTGGAAGAGACCGGCAGGATCGATCATGATGGCGTCCAGGGGTTGCTGAAAGATGCCGCTAACGCGCTACGCCAAAGCAGCGCTGTCGCTGCCAAGTCGCAATGGATGGAGGCGGGCCGCATCGTCGATGCGATGCGCCTGAGACACGACCGGCTCTCCGTCCTCGATAAGCCAGGATAGCAGGCGGTCTTCAGCAGACCATGAAAGCCGGCGGCGGCCGGCCGGGCAGGAGGGGTAATGAATCGCGTTCGACGTGCCTTCGTGATGGCTTCGGTTGAGCAGTATCTTTCGCTCATCATCAATTTCGTGCTCGTGGCAACCCTCTCTCGGCTCTTGACGCCGGCGGAGATCGGCATCGCCGTGGTCGGCCTGGGTGTGTGCGTCATCACCTTCTCTTTGCGCGAATTCTTCACCGCCGAGTTCCTCGTGCAGCGACCGGCCGTGAATGCGGAGGAGGTGCAGAGTTCCGGCACCATACTCATCTGTGCATGCGTGATGTTGGGGGTAGGCCTGATGCTGGCTGCCCCCATGCTGTCGCGGTTTTATGGCGAGGAAGGGCTGCAGCTTTTTCTCGCCGTCATGATCCTGGCAACCGTGATCGACACCATGTCCTACCCGGCGGTGGCGTTGCTGCATCGCGAGCTCGATTTCGGCAACACGGCAAGGATCCGCGTGGCCTCGATCGTGGCGATGGCCATCACCACCATCAGCCTCGCGGCGATGGGATTCGGCTTCATGAGCTATGCATGGGGCAATCTCGTTGCTGCGTGCGCAACGACACTGATGACGAGTTTCATCCATCCAGACGCCCTGCCGACGAAGCCGACAGTTTCCGCGTGGCGGGTCGTGCTGGATTTCGGCCGGTTCCGGGGCGCGGCAGGCATCGTCGACAAGATCTACGAGGCGATCCCGCAACTCGTGCTTGGCCGCTTCATGCCGATGTCCGATGTCGGGCTCTACAGCCGCATGAATGCGATCTCGGGCATACCCGACAAGATGCTGCTGTCTTCGGTATTCTCGATCGCCTTTCCAGCCCTTGCCGACGGCGTGCGCAACGGGCGGGACGTCAAGCGCGCGTATTTGCATGCGTTGAGGCTTATTTGCGTGATCTACTGGCCCGCCCTGCTTTTGATGGCGCTGCTTGCGCGGCCGGTCGTCAACCTCATCCTTGGGCCGGCCTGGATGGAGGTGGTGCCGCTTGTCCGGATCGTCGCGGTTGCGGGCATCTTCTTCTTCCCCGTCATACTTACCCATCCGCTGCTAATGGCTACAGGCAAGAACAAGACGGCATTCGTTTCCAACCTGACCGCCAAGTCCAGCGCCGCAGTCATCCTGTGCAGCGCCAGCATGTTCGGATTGACGGCGATGGCCTGGAGCCAGTTGGTGGCCCTGCCGTTGCAAATGATCATCGCGCTTCATTATGCGCGGAAGGCTGTTTCGTTTACTTGGCGCGACCTTGCCGGCGCGATCGGCAGCAGTGCGATCGTCACGGTCGCGGCGATGGCATGCCCGGTGGGTTTCACCTGCTGGATCCGGCCTGATCTCGATTTCACCGTCCTGGAGTTCGGGGCGGTCTTGCTTCTGGCCTTCTGCGGCTGGCTGGCGGGCGTGTTGCTTACGCGCCATCCCGTGCTTTCCGAGATGCTCAATCTGCTTCGACTGCGGCAATGGATAAGGAGCGGGGAGGACCGTTCCGCCGAGAGGGCCGGAGAACGAGGCTTTCTTCAGGGAACGGGCCAGGCATGAGCGACAAGATGGCCAGCATCGACATTCTCGTTCCGAGCTACAACTACGCGCGCTATCTGGACGAGTGCCTCCGAAGCATCCGATCTTACCGTGGATCTGAAATGCGGGTGCTGGTTATCGACAATGCCTCGACCGACGAAAGCGTCGCGATCGCTCGCCGACATGCATCCGAGGATTCGCGGATCGAGGTGCGAGCCCGCACCAAAAATCTTGGATCGACCTCCTCTTTCAATGAAGGTATAGACTGGGCGCATTCGGACTATTTCGCCGTTCTGTGTGCGGACGATTTGTTTACGCCCGGGGCTCTGGCGCGCGCGGTCGCGATCATGGAGCGGCACCGCAACGTGAATCTCGTTTACGGCCCCACGCGGTTCGTGATGGGTGACGACGAAGCCTCTCTTGCATCGACGGATGGAGCCGCAGAAGGCTATCAGGTGATGGCAGGCGGCGACTTCCTTGAAGAGTTCTGTCGAACCGGTCGCAATCCGGTTGCCGGTCCGGCCGTGGTCGTGCGGACAAGCACGCAAAAACGTGTGGGTCACTATCGCGCCGAGCTCACCCATACCGATGATGTCGAGTTGTGGATGCGTTTCGCCGCCATAGGCGATGTCGCGCAGGTCGACGCCACGCAGGTCATCTCCCGTATCCACGGGGAAAACAAATCGTCCGCGGTTCGCGACGTCCATATGTGGAACGTCGAGATGGAGCGGGCCTTCAACGTTTTCTTCGCCGGGCCGGGCGCAAATCTGGCTCAAGCGGAAAGGCTAAAGAGGCTTGCGGTAAACAGCCTGGCGGCGCGGGCCTACTGGTGCGCGGTTTCCCACCTTGTTCGGCGGGAACCGGGGGTAGCCAATCTCATCCGCTTCGCTTTAAGCAGGCGTCCGTCGTTTGCGGTGCTGCCTCCGGTGGGAAGCCTGATGACCAGAGGCGATGCCATGGAGCGTATCGCCGCAACGTTGCGATCCGTGACGGCTGGCGGTGTGCAGTCGACGCGTGGTTGATGCCCTGATCAATGAGACGAGGGCGCACCGGGCGCGAGTTCCACTTCCCGCTCGGGAGGCGATGGCAGCAATTCAAGCACAGCGTCTCGCTGTGCGATCAGGCGTTTCATGTAGCCTGAAGTGACAATGGCCATCCGGTCAGCGATCTCGACACGCTCGGCCGATGCGCGCATGAATTGCTGCTTCAACAAATCAAGATCGAAGTGTTCGATGTGCTGCGAGAAGCCATAAAGGCCGATCTGCCGCAGCAGCGCTTCGTTCTTTTCGGCATAGCCGAGAGAGATCAGCGGCCGCTTCAGCTTGATTGCGCAGACGACGTTGTGGAACCTGCTGGCGACGACAACGTCTGTCAGCGCGATCTGGCGCATCACCTCGAAAAGCGTCGTCGTCGGCTCGACGATGAGGGCTGATGTGAGCTCGGGAGATAGCGTTGCCTGCAGGCGCTCCAGCGCGTGCCACACGGCGCGCTGATCCATGATGTCGCCGGTCAGCAGCCGAACGTCGTGCCCCTTTTCCAGGAGCCAGCCGATGAAGGATACGACCTTACCCATATAGAGGTCGTAGATCTCCTCGGAGTTGGCTCCGCGATTGACCCAGCCCGAATAGGCCATAACGCCCACACCGACGGTCAAAACATCCCGGACGGGCCTCGGCTTCGCGGGAGGCGGTGTAAGGGCAAAGGCCAGATCGGGACAGACCTGGTCCGTTCCGCGACCGATTCCCAATTTCACCATGAAATCGCGCGACTGGATGTCCCTGTAGGAGCGGTAATGGCACAGGCGCGCGGCTGCCGTGAGGAAGAAGCGGCTCATCGGGTGCCGGATGGGTCCGGCTCCAATGCTGACAAATGCCAGACGCGCGCCGACCAGCCGTGCCGCAAGGCACCAGCGCAGTATCATCAGCGGCCATCCGCGCGGTATCTCCTGAAAGTCGTCGAGAAAACCGGTTCCCGGAACGAGAACCATATCGGTGCCCTTCAATTGTCTGATCGGATCCAGCAGGTGGATTATGCGGCCGGGAAGCCTCAACAGCACACGATTGAGAAATGAAGCGACCCTGCCGGTCATGACAGGGCGCGATGTTCCGATCGACGAGATGCCAAGGTCGGACTCGACATTGGCCGGGTTCGGACAAGCGCAGACAATCTCGGCGTCCGGCCGCGCATCCCGCAACAGGTCCGCCATTGCCTTCAGCGATCCGTCGTTGCCGGTGTTGCCGCAGCCGAACTGCCCGAACAGCACGATTTTCATACCCACCCCTCGTGGATTTTTGCCTGACATAGTGGCGAGCGGGCTGCCGAAGGACAGTTGGCATTTCGAGGGTGGTTCACCAAACGCCAGACACAGGGATGCTGGCCCGCCACTCCAATGCACCTTGCCTAAGCCGCACGCACACGCGCTCACCACAAAGGGGTAGGGTCAGCTTGCACCAATGCCCGACTATCGAGCCGGGGCGTTTCGCCTAGCATGCAATGGATTCAGGCGACACCGCCGACGTCCCGGCGATGGAAACCCGACGGTGATTTCGTGAAACTCGCATATTTCGTCAAGCCGCATCTGGGCGGTACCTATACGGTCTTTCGGCAACTTCGGAAGGGTCTGCGGGCACACGGCATCGAAGTCGAGTGGATGGGGCTGTCGCATGACGCGCGCGAAGCCACCGCCTGGACCGATACTTCGGAGAACGGCGTGCTGCTTCACACCGAAAGCTGCAGCAGCGAGAAGCAGCAGGCGGAGGCCATGCTGGCCGCCTTGCACGAACGCGGCTTCGACGGTGTCTTCGTCAATGTGCTGGCCGATCGCGTGCAGATGAATCTCGCGCGCTATCTGCCTGCCCACATGCTGCGTATCATGATCGTGCACAACATCACGCCCGGCACATACGCCGCGGCCCGCGCGCTGCGCGACCATGTCCACGCCACTGTCGGCGTGTCGCAGCGCTGCCGGCGCGACCTGGTTGTCCGCCACGGTTTTCCCGTCTCGCGCACTTTCGCGATACCGAATGCGCTGGAGGTCGAGGAAATTGCCGATAGACGACGCCGCCGCGAGCCCGCAGAGCCGCTGGGGGTTCTGTACCTGGGGCGTGTCGAGGACGCGTCTAAAGGCGTCTTCTGGCTTCCCGACATCATGGCCGCTGTCACCGAGCCGGTCACGCTGACGGTGGCCGGCGACGGGCCGGACCTCGAAGCGCTGAAAAAGCGGCTCGAACCCCATGCCGCCATAACCACTTTCCTCGGTGCGGTGTCGCCTGATCAGGTTCCCGAAACGCTTGCTTCTCACGATGTGCTGCTGATGCCCTCGCGCTTCGAAGGCTTCGGTCTGACTTTGCTGGAGGCAATGGCGGCGGGCTGCGTGCCCGTTGTTTCCGACATTGCCGGCGTCACCGATACGATCGCGGAAAACGACGTGTCGGGCATTCGGTTTCCCATTGGCGACTGGCGCGCAGCGGCGCGGAGCATCGACGAGCTTGGGCGTAATCCGGAGCGACTGGCGACGATGTCCGTGGCTGCGCGGCATCGCGTGGCGGACAAGTTCGGGCTCAAGCGCATGGCCGGAAGCTATGCACGTCTCATCGAAGACATGGCGCATCAGCGCCCTGCGATCGCGCTGCCGCTACCGATGGACGAATGGGCAACGCCGCTGGGCCTTCGCGCCGGCCTGCGAACCTACCTGCCCGCGCCGGTCAAGAACTGGCTCAGGGTTGCACGCGAACGCTGGTACCGAAATCCTTCGAGGGATGCTGCCTAGATGATTACCGACTTTACGCGATCCGACGCGTTGCGCAGCCGTGCCGCGGAACTCATTCCCGGCGGTGCCCACACCTATGCCAAGGGAGACGACCAGTACCCCGTGCTGTCGCCCGGTTTCATCGCCCGTGGCGAAGGCTGCCATGTATGGGATGTGGATGGCAACCGCTACATCGAGTACGGCATGGGCAACCGCGCCGTGGGTCTCGGCCACGCCTACGCTCCGGTTGTCGATGCTGCCGCTCGCGCGATGCGCGACGGGGCAAATTTCACGAGGCCGCACCGCCTTGAGGCCGAATGTGCCCAGTCATTTCTGGACACTGTCAAGGGCGCGGAGATGGTCAAGTTCTGCAAGGACGGGTCCGATGCCACCTCCGCGGCGGTGCGGCTGGCCAGAGCCTATACCGGTCGCGACATGGTCGCGTGCTGTGCCGACCATCCGTTCTTCTCCACCGACGACTGGTTCATCGGCACCACGCCGATGAATGCCGGCATTCCCGAGGCCGTCAGGCGGCTCACCGTGACGTTCCGCTACGGCGATGCCTCGAGCGTGGAAGCCCTTTTCGCACTCTATCCCGGCCGGATCGCGGCGGTCATCATGGAGCCCTCGCGCGGGGATGATCCGCCGGCCGGCTATCTGCACGAAGTACAGCGCATCTGCCGCGACAATGGCGCACTGCTGATCCTCGATGAGATGATCACGGGTTTCCGCTGGCATGAGGGCGGCGCCCAGACGCTGTATGGCATCGTTCCGGACCTGTCGTGTTTCGGCAAGGCACTCGGCAATGGCTTCTCCATCTCGGCGCTCGCCGGCCGACGCGAATTCATGCGGCTGGGCGGGCTCGACCATGTCGACCGGCCACGCGTGTTCCTGCTGTCGACCACGCACGGCGCGGAGACGCATGCGCTGGCGGCGGCGATTGCGACGATGCAGGTCTATCGGGACGAACCAGTCATCCAGCATCTCTATCGCCAGGGCAGGCGGCTGCGGGAGGGGGTAACGCTCGCCGCGAGAAGGCGAGGGGTGGAGAGCCACTTCGCAGCCGTCGGTCGCGATTGCTGTCTGGCGTTCAGTACGCTCGATCGGGCGGGTAAGCCCTCGCAGGCCTTCCGGACCTTGTTCCTGCAGGAAATCATCCGCCGTGGCGTGCTCGCCCCGTCCTTCGTGGTGAGCTACACACATGGTGACGCGGAAATAGACGAAACCGTGTCAGCCGTCGATGCCGCTTTGGAGATCTACGCGCGGGCGCTTGAAGATGGCGTCGAACGCCACCTCGTCGGTCGGCCGTCGCAAGTGGTTTTCAGAGCGTTCAACGGTGCTGCTACGGCGGGGCACAAGCAGCTTGCGGCCGTCAGATAACGGAATGCCGGCGACCCTGCGTGCCATTCTCGTATCCGTTTTGCTGCTCGCGACGGCTTCGGCCGCCTGGGCGAGCGCTTTCCCGCTTCGCATCGATGACGCAGGGAGCTACCTCGTCGATTCAGACGACCGCCCGTTCCTCCTGCACGGCGATACCGCTTGGTCGCTCATCGCGGAACTGACCAGGGAGGAGGTTGACGTCTATCTGGCTGACCGTCGATCGCGTGGCTTCAATACACTCGTCGTGTCGCTCATCGAGCACAAATTCGCCAGCAACGCGCCGGCAAATGCCTATGGCAATCTTCCGTTTGCCGAGGGGCGGCCCTTCGAGCCGAACGATGCCTTTTTCGATCATGCGCGATGGGTTTTGTCGCGGGCGCGGGAGGAGGGCTTCGTCGTGCTGCTGACGCCCGCCTATCTTGGCTTCGGTGGCGGCGAAGAAGGTTGGTACGCGCAGATGCAGGCTGCCGGCACGGAGAAACTCGAGGCCTACGGCCGGTATCTGGCCGAGCATTTTCGTGGGCTCGACAACATCATATGGCTACACGGCGGTGACTACGATCCGGCCGACCCGTCGCTTGTCGAGGCGGTGATCGATGGCCTGCGCGCCGGGGGCGATAGCGCTCTGGCTGCCGCGCACGGAGCGCCTGACTCGATCCCTGCGCAGGTGTGGCGGAATGCCGACTGGATGGACATCGAGACGATCTATTCCTATTCCGATGTGCATCGTCAGGTCCTCGAAAGATACCAGATGGAGCTGGGCCGACCTCTGCTGCTGTTGGAGGGGGTATACGAAGGCGAACACGACTCGAGCGAGCAATCGCTGCGTGAAATCGCCTATGGCGCTCTTCTCGGCGGTGCAGCGGGACAGGTGTTTGGCAACAATCCCATATGGCATTTCAGCGGACCCGGTATCTACTCCGTCGAGGAGACGTGGCGCGAGGCGCTCGCGAGCCGCGGCGCGGAAAGCATGACGCATTTGAAAACGCTGTTCGATGGGATCGCGTGGTGGACGCTTGAGCCTGCTTTGGTGGATGGCCCGATCCAAGCAGCGGGAGGCCGGCTGATGACGGCGGTCGCTCCCGACCGAAGCTGGTCGATTTCCTATCTGGTGGCGCCGACTGGCGTCGAGATCGACCCCTCCAAGTTCGGTGCCGAAAGACTGAGTATACGGTGGTACGACCCCTCGGCTGGAGTGATGGGGCAACCGACCGCGGTTTCGGCCGACCAGGGAAAACCTTTAGCAGTAGCGCCACCGGCACCACAAAACCGGGCAGGCTTCGCAGACTGGGTCCTGCTCGTTTCGGCAGGAGAATAGCTCTACGGCGACACTTTTCGCGCGAGCGCCACAAGCGTCCAGCCAAGGCCGAGCCGCTCCTTGAGCCGTTCGAACCTGTCGTCGAAGAGAGCCCGGACCGGATAGTTGATCTTGCGTGAGTTCAGCAGGCGCATGACACCTCGATTGGCTCTCGGCGTCACCGACTTCAGTTCGAGTATCCGGAAGGAACGGGAGAGCAGGGTGGTCAATTCGCGGGCGTCGACCCATCGTCTGATCTGCCCCGGCCCAGGCGGTTCGATCCGGTTGTATCGCTCGAGCACCGGGCGGTTCTGAGTCGGGAGCATCAACAAGCCGTTGGGTTTCAGCAATCTCGCGATGCGCTCGACAAATGCCTGCTGGTCGGCAACGTGAGCCAGAACTTCGAGAGTGACGACAACGTCGAACTGCTCTGGCTCCAGTTCCAGTGTCATGAAGTCCCCCGCGAGGAAACGGACCTGTGGGAACAAAGTTCGGGCGGTTTCGATCTGCGTCGGCGACAGATCGGTTGCCGTGACGTTGCCGAACGCTGCAAGCCGAGGGCAAAGCCACCCCGTGCCACATCCGACTTCGAGCAGCTTCATATTGGTGACGTCGAGCGATGAGAGCCAGTCGCAAACGGTTCTGGCCTGACGCGCCGATATTTCCTCGTATCCCTTGTCGCCCGAAATGGCGGCCCAACTGTCCCAGAACTTCCGTTGCAGGTTGAGCGGCGGCTGCGCTGTCATCGTCATATGTCCAAGAGGAATGTCTCATGACGATACGCACAGGTCGAAGATGCTGTCGAAGTGGCGAAATCATCCTTGGCATGGAAGCCGACCGCCAACGAACGGTCAGTATACCTCCCAACGGGTGATGCCAGGCCACCATCACCCGCCGCATTCATCCTTTCGGCGACCTCGTTGCGTGGCGGGCGAAGAGGCTAGCCTTGCAGCAACCGAAACGCTGAAAACGGACATATGCGATGCGCGTGCTTGTTACCGGCCACAAAGGCTATCTCGGATCCGTGATGGTGCCGCACCTGCTTGAGGCGGGGCACACGGTTACCGGTCTCGATTCCGACCTGTACGAGAGATGCACCTACGACAGAGGCGGCACGCAGGCGGCAGTGCCACATATCCGCAAGGATGTCCGCGACGCCGTACCGGAAGATTTCGAGGGGCAGGATGCGGTCATTCATCTGGCCGCGTTGTCCAACGATCCGCTGAGCAACCTCAATCCCAACGTGACCTACGACATCAATCATCGCGGCAGCGTGCATGTGGCGCGCATGGCCAAGGAAGCGGGTGTGCGCCGCTTCCTGTTTGCGTCGTCCTGCAGCAATTACGGCCAGTCGACTGCAGAGCTGATTGACGAGACTGGTGCGCTGCGCCCGGTGACGCCCTATGGCTGGTCGAAGGTCCTCGCCGAGCGCGACATCACCAAGCTGGCCGATGCCGACTTCTGTCCTGTCTTCTTCCGGCCGGCGACGGCATATGGCATGTCGCCACGCATCCGCTTCGACATCGTGCTCAACAACCTCGTGGCCGGCGCCGTCGCCGACGGCAGCATCTTCCTGAAATCCGACGGCACGCCATGGCGCCCGATCGTTCATGCGCAGGACATTGCCCGCGCATTCGCTGCAGGGCTGACGGCGCCGACGGACAAGGTTCACGGCCAGGCATTCAATGTCGGCACCACCGCCCACAACTACCGCATCAGCGAGATCGCCGAAATTGTCGCGAGCGTAGTTCCAGGTTGCCGGGTGGACTATGCCGAAGGTGCCGGTCCGGATACGCGTTCCTATCGTGTCAGTTTCGAGAAGCTCGCCACGGTCTTGCCGGCGGCGCGGCCGCAATGGGATGCCGAAGCGGGTGCGAAGGAACTCTACGCCGCCTTCTCGCAGTCCGGCGTGTCGCGCGACGATTTCGAGGGGCCGCGCTTCCAGCGCATTGCCCACATAAAACAGCTCATGCGCGATGGTGTCATCGACAGCGAATTGCGTCACACGGAAAAAGCCAGGGTCGGCAAGACACTGTCACTTGTCGATTGATCGCCGCAAGCGATGGAAGTTCGTGTCCTCGATTCGAATATGACCGGCGCCGGCGAGACCGACGTCGGTCAAGCCATGTACGAGCTTGCCAGCAGTCTCTTTCCCATCTGCCGCAGTCTGACCGGGCAGGGGGTGCGAGATACGCTTGATGTTCTGGCGCAGACCGTCGAACTGCAGCGCCGTGCTGTCGCCACCGGTACGCCGCTCTTCGATTGGGTCGTGCCTCCGGAATGGACCATCAGGGATGCGTTCATCAAGGCGCCAGATGGAAAACGCGTCCTCGACTTTTCCGCGTCCAATCTGCACGTCGTCGGCTACAGCATGCCGATCCGCCGCCTGATCGACCTGGCTGAGCTGAAACGCCATGTCTTCACGCTACCCGATCAGCCCGACCTGATCCCTTACCGGACGTCCTATTACGGTCGAACATGGGGCTTCTGCATGAGCCACACCAAGCTCATGTCCCTTCCGGACGCCGTTTATGAGGTCTGTATCGATTCCGAGCTCAAGGACGGACAGCTCGACTATGGCGAATACATTCATCGCGGCCGCACCGAGGATGAGATCCTTCTGACGACGCATATATGCCATCCGTCGCTTGCCAACGACAATTGTTCGGGCTTGGCGCTGCTGGCGATGTTGGCGAACGCAATGCGCGGCCGCGACACGCGCTACACCTACCGCTTTCTGTTCGCGCCCGGCACACTCGGCCCACTGGCCTGGCTGTCGGCGAACGAGGACCGGGTCGGCAGGGTCAAGCACGGCATGGCAGTGTCCTGCGTGGGTGACGGGGGAGGCCCGACCTACAAACGCAGCCGGCGCGACAATGCGGTCATCGATCGCGTCATGACGCATATACTGACCGGGGAGGGCGAGCAGGCGCGATCCGTGCCATTCTCGCCTTATGGATATGATGAGCGCCAGTTCTGTTCACCGGGCTTCGACATGCCGTTCGGCCTCTTCCAGAACAGTGCTTTCGGTACCTTTCCGGAGTACCACACGTCGGCGGACAATCTGGATTTCATCCGTCCCGAGCACCTTGCGCGCTCCTATCGCATCGTCACTGATGCAATCGACATTCTGGAAGAGGATTGGATTCCGATCAGCCTGAACCCGAAGGGCGAGCCGCAACTGGGGCGCCGGGGGCTCTACGCGTCGGTAGGAGGCCCTTCGTCGGGAGGCCATTCCACCATGCCGATGTTGTGGGTGCTGAACCTGGCGGATGGCCGGCACTCGCTGATCGACATGGCCGAGCGCTCGGGTCTGCCATTTTCGCAGATCATCGAAGCAGCGCGCAGGTTGCGCGAGCACGATCTGCTGCGTCCGGGCTAGTTACCCGTCAGGCTTCCGTCATTTCGAGGAGAGGCCATGCGCGGTCCCGGTCCGAAAGGGTCGTCGGCCGGGCAGGCCATTCGATGCCGAGGAAGGGATCGTCGAACCGAAGGCCACACGCCGCATCCGGCACGTAGTAGGTCGACATCAGGTAGTTGACCAGACAATGGTCTGCGAGCGTGATGAAGCCCTGCGCGAAGCCCTTCGGCACATAGAGGAGCCGGCGGTTGACGGCCGAAAGCTCGACCGCAAGCCATTGCCATCTGGTGCTGGATCCGGGACGCATGTCGACGATTACATCGAGCACAGCGCCGTTGATGCACGAAACGAGCTTCGTTTCGGCATGCGGCTCCCGCTGGAAGTGCAAGCCGCGCAGTGTCCCCTTCTTTACCGAGTAGGAGTGGTTGTGCTGCACGAAGCGATGTTCGAGCCCACGGCTCTCAAACGCTTTTGAGCAAAATGTGCGGGTAAAGGTGCCCCGGTCATCCCGGAACGGTTCTGGTTCGACGATCCAGGCCCCATTAAACTGCGTTTCGATGAATTTCATGATCTCGCCCACGCTGTTCTTATGCGGCGATGATCGGGTGTGCGGGCGCGTGATGCAAAACACGCTTTCGGCTGATGTCGGTCGTGTCGGTTCTACGAACGGGGTATCGCGGCATCTCGCATAGCCAAGGGCAGGCCGGGTTCGGCCTCAACCTTAGCCCGCCTACTCCATTGGGGGATGCGTTTGCCCATTCTGCGGTCTCGGCTTCGCGGAGGCCGGCTCGTATCGTTCAATCCAGGCTTGGCGGGGACATGCAACCTGATGTCATCCGCTTTTCCCGAAACCGCAGAGTCGATAGCTGGAGAGACGCGATGAATTATCAGGCGGTGGAGACCACGTATCGAGTTTCGTCGGTTCATCCGGCCGCCAGTTGCAGGCTCTGCGGCTCGCCTTTGTCGGCAACGTTCGTCGATCTCGGCATGTCGCCTCCCTGTGAGGATTTCCGGACGGCGGAGCAGCTCGACGAACCGGAAGTCCATTATCCGCTGCACGTGCAGGTGTGCGACAAGTGCTTCCTTGTTCAGCTTAAGGAGTATGTCAGCCCGGACGCGATCTTCACCGAATACGCCTATTTCTCGTCCTATTCGACGAGCTGGGTCGCGCACGCCAAGGCCTATTGCGAAGCGATCACCGACAGGCTCGGGCTGTGCGGCAACCATCTCGCCGTCGAGCTTGCCAGCAATGACGGCTATCTTCTCCAACACTTTGGCGCGCTGGGTGTACCGGTGCTTGGTATCGAGCCGGCCGCCAATGTCGCGCAGGTCGCAATCGAAAAGGGCATTCCTACCCGCGTCGACTTCTTCGGTGTGCGGCTGGCGCGCCAGTTGATCGAGGAAGGCATTGGTGCAGATCTCATCATCGGCAACAATGTGCTGGCGCAGGTGCCCGACCTCAATGATTTCGTCGCCGGCATCAAGCTGCTGCTGAACCCGGAGGGTGCGGTCACGCTGGAGTTTCCGCACCTCGAACGACTTATCGCCGAAAACCAGTTCGACACGATCTATCACGAGCACTTTTCCTACTTCTCGCTGCTGACCATCCAGGAGATGGCGCGACGCCACCGGTTGAAAGTGTTCGACGTCGAGAAGCTGCCGACCCATGGCGGTTCGCTGCGCGTCTATCTCGCGCATGCCGACTCGGCGCAAGACGTCGGTCCAGCCGTCGGTGAACTTGAGGCGCGGGAGCGCGAACTCGGTTTCGACCGGATGGAAACCTACACCTCGTTTGCGGCCAGCGCCCAGCGAGCCAAGCGGGACATCCTTTCGTTCCTGCTGACAGCACAGAGCGAAGGCAAGGTCGTCTGCGGCTATGGCGCGCCCGGCAAGGGCAACACTTTGCTCAACTATTGCGGCATCGGTCCCGACCTGCTGCGCTTCACGGTCGATCGCAACCCCTACAAGCATGGTCGCTATACGCCCGGCATGCACATCCCGATCCTGCCGGTCGAGGCTATCGAGCAGGCCCGGCCGGACTACATCCTGATCCTGCCGTGGAACCTGCGGCACGAGATCGCTCAGCAGCTCAGCTATGTCGCCGGCTGGGGCGCCAAACTCGTCGTGCCGATCCCCAACGTCCGCATTGCATCGCCTACGGAGTTCGCAAAATGAAAGTCGTTCTTTTCTGCGGCGGTCTCGGGACCCGCATCCGCGAGTACAAGGAAGGTGTGCCCAAGCCGATGATCCCGCTGGGGCAACAGCCGATCCTCCATCACGTCATGCAGTACTATTCAGATTACGGGCACCAGGATTTCGTCCTGTGTCTCGGCTACAAGGCGAACGTCATCAAGGATTTTTTCCTCAACTTGAGGCCGCAGTCCTTTGCCGACTGCGTGGTGTCGGCTGGCGGACGGCAGGTTGAATATCTCGGCGATATCCCCACCGACTGGCGTATCGCGCTGATCGACACCGGCATCTGGCGCAAGATCGGCGAGCGTCTGTGGGCGGTGCGCGAGATGGTCGAAACCGAGGACATGTTCCTCGCCAATTACAGCGACGGACTGTGCGACGTCGACCTCGACGACATGGTCCGGCGTTTCAAGGCCAGCGACAAGCTTGCCTGTTTCCTGGCCGTTCGCCCGCCGCTGACCTATCACCTGGCCGATATTGCGGAAGACGGCCGGGTGGTCGAATTCAGGACTTCCGATCGGTCCGACATCTGGATCAACGGCGGATACTTCCTCTTCCGCCGCGAGATATTCGACTACATGCGCGAGGGCGAGGAACTCGTGCTGGAACCGTTCGAGCGGCTGATCCGGGAGGACAAGCTCATGGCCTACAAGCATGAGGGGTTCTGGCGGTCGATGGATACGCTGCGCGACTGGCAGGCGCTGGAGGAGATGGTCGAGCGCGGCGAGATGCCCTGGAAGCGCCACACGATTGCGCCGGCTGCCTCGAAGAGGCTCGAGCTCGCATTGCCATGAGGTCGCTGGAACTCACACGCGGCAACGAGCCGTTGACCGTTTTGTGCCTCGGCGCGCACTCCGACGACATAGAGATCGGGCTAGGCGGCACACTCATCTCCATGGTGACGGCCGACCGGCCTTTGCGGGTTTTCTGGTGCGTGTGCAGCGCCAACGGCATTCGGGCGGACGAAGCCGAGGCGTCAGCCAATGCGTTTCTTGGTCCCCAGGTCGAGCGCCACACGCATTTCGGCAATTTCGAGGACAGCTATTTCCCGTCGCAGAGCATATCGATCAAGCAGTGGATGACCGAGATCCGCGACACCGTCGTGCCCGACGTGATCTTCACGCATACGCGCGACGACGCTCATCAGGATCATCGCGAGATCAGTCTGCTGACCTGGAACGTGTTTCGCGACCAGTTCATCCTGGAATACGAGATACCGAAATGGGATGGCGACGTCGGGCGTCCCAATGTCTACGTGCCGCTCAGCAGGGACGCGATGGATCGCAAGATCGATCTCCTGTCCTGCCACTTCGCGACCCAACGCTCGAAGGACTGGTTCGACGAGGAAACGTTCCGCGGGCTTGCGCGGTTGCGGGGAATGGAGTGTCGTGCTCCTGAACGCTATGCGGAAGCGTTTCACATTCGCAAGGCAACCGTCGTCTTCTAGCGGATAGCAGTGGGGGAGGGTCTCATGTTCGGCAAGCCCGCAGATCGGCTGGAGCGCAACAGCGTAGCGTTCGAGACCACGCCCCTCGTCAAGCCGTCCGGCTTTCGCGAATACGATGCGCGCTGGTGGTTCGGCTATCCGGGCTCGGATGTCGAGCCGGAGATAAACCTGCCAGGCCTGCAGGCGCTAGGCCTCGGTCTCGGCACCCTCCTGCGCCGCATGGGCAAGCCGCCCGAGATCGTCACCGGGCACGACTTCCGCTCCTACTCACAGTCCGTAAAGCAGGCGCTGACGCTGGGTCTGATCACGGCTGGCATACGCGTGCACGACATCGGGCTGGCGCTGTCGCCGATGGCGTATTTCGCGCAGTTCGCGCTTGGCGTGCCGTCCGTGGCCATGGTGACCGCATCGCACAACGAAAATGGCTGGACCGGCGTCAAGATGGGCGTCGAGCCGCCGTTGACGTTCGGCGTCGACGAGATGTCCGCATTGCGCGACATCGTTCTTTCGGGCGCAGGAGAGCCGGCGCCCGGAGGCGCATACGTGGCCGTATCGGGCATGCGGGAGCGCTACCTTGACGATCTTGCCGGACGGATAACGCCGAAGCGGCGCCTGAAGGTGGTGGCGGCATGCGGCAACGGTACCGCGGGCGCCTTTGCCCCGGAGCTTCTTGAGCGTATCGGCTGCGAGGTCGTTCCCCTCGATGTCGAGCTCGACCACAGCTTCCCGCGCTACAACCCGAATCCCGAAGACATGAGGATGTTGCATGCCATCCGCGACGAGGTGCTGCGCACCGGTGCGGATCTCGGGTTCGGCTTCGACGGCGACGGAGACCGTTGCGGCGTGGTCGACGATACGGGGCGGGAGATATTCGCCGACAAGATCGGCCTGATGATTGCGCGCGACATCGCCGTGCAGCATCCCGGCTCGCGCTTCGTCGTGGATGTGAAGTCCACGGGCCTGTTCAAGGAGGATCCGCTGTTGCGCGAAAACCGCGCCGCGACTGAATACTGGAAGACCGGCCATTCGCATATCAAGCGGCGGATGAGCGAAACAGGCGCCATCGCCGCTTTCGAGAAATCCGGCCACTTCTTCTTCGGGGAGCCGATCGGTCGCGGGTACGACGACGGGCTTATGACCGCGATTGCCGTCTGCCGGATGCTCGACCGCGAGGGCGCGCCAAGCCTTTCTCGCCTCTATGACGAGCTGCCCGTCACCTACGGAACGCCGACCATGTCTGCGCATTGCGACGACGGCGAGAAATACGATGTCGTCAGTGCCGTCAGCCGGCTGGTCGGAGATGCTGCGCGCAACGGCGAGATGATCGGCGGCGGTTCGGTGCGCGAACTGATCACCGTCAACGGCATTCGCATCGTGCTCGACGATGGCACCTGGGGGCTTGTCCGGGCTTCGTCCAACAAGCCGGAGATCGTCGTGGTCGTGGAAAGCCCCGTCTCTGGCGAGCGCAGGCGGGCCATGTTCGACGCTGTCGATATGGTCCTGCGCCGCCATCCCCAGGTCGGACCGTACAATCAGACTTTCTGAAGTCTCTGCCGTCCCCTACAACGCATCGTGCTGCACGTCGTCGCGCGCCACCGCCATCGATTTCAGGATGGCGAAGCAGGGCGCTCCTTCTTCGAGTGAGAGTGCATGGACCGACCGGGCCGTAATGCGCGCCAGCAGCTCGTGGCCGGCAAGGTCGAGCCGCACCACTGCCCCTGGACCGTCGCCCTCGGCCAATCCCTTCACGACAGCAGGCAATACGTTGAGCGCCGAGATTTCCTGCGGGCGCTGGCGTGCAACGATGACTTCGTGCGCATGGATGCGAACCTGAACGCGCGCGCCGGGACCCGCATCCATGCCGGGCAGCCAGATCTGGCCCGCCGGCGTGGAAAGCCGCGTCAGTCCGTCATCCTCATGCGCTTCCACCGATGCCGGCAGCACGGAAACGAGATCGCGCAGGCCCATCGCGCGCAATGCCGCCGGGTCGAACATGATCTCCGCTGTGGTGCCGGTTCGCACAAGGCGGCCATGCTCGATCACGACGATACGGTCGGCGAGTTCGCGGGCCTCTTCCAGGTCGTGCGTCACGAGCACGGTCGGCATTCTGAGATGCGAGCGCAGCGCGCGCAGTTCGCGGTAGAGAATCTGGCGTGTCGCGCGGTCGACGGCCGAAAACGGCTCGTCGAGCAGCAGTGCCGCCGGTTCGCGCGCCAGCGCGCGGGCAAGCGCCACGCGTTGTTGTTGGCCGCCCGACAGCGCGGCTGGCTTGCGATGCTCCAGGCCGGGAAGGTTTACCAGCGACAGCAGTTCCATTGCCTTGTCGACCTTATCCCGACGAGGGACATGACCCATCGCCGCCACAACGTTTGCCAGGGCACTCATGTGCGGAAAGAGCGCATAGGACTGGAAGACGATGCCGACGCGCCTGCGATGTGCGGGAAGATCGACACCGGTTTCCGTGTCCAGCCATGGCTCGCCGCTGACCGAGATGTTTGCGTGCGTGGGCGCCCACAAGCCTGCGATCGAGCGCAGGATCGTGGTCTTGCCGGACCCTGAATGGCCAACAAGCGCCATCAGTTCGCCGGGTGCCACGCGAAAGGAAACATCAAGAGGGATCGGCCCTGCCGCCTTCGCTGACATGTCCAGCGCCATCAGCCGAGCCTCCGCCCGACACGCGCCGAAAGCCAGAAGGTGAGTGAGATGGTGGCGAGCGAAATCGCCAGCAGCACTGCCGACATGATGGCGGCAGACTGATCGTCGAAGGCCTGGACCCGGTCGTAGATGGCGATCGCGATCGTCTTGGTTTCGCCGGGAATGGAGCCGCCGACCATAAGCACGACGCCGAACTCGCCGAGCGTGTGCGCGAAGGTCAGCACCATGGCCGTCAGCAGGCCAGGCCAGGCAAGCGGAAGCTCAACCTTCCAAAGCGAGCAAAGCGGGGAGAGGCCGCAGCACTGTGCCGCCTCCCGCACTTCCGTTGGAATTGCCTCGAAGCCACGCTGGGCCGGCTGGATGGCAAAAGGGAGATTGAGCACGACTGATGCCAGCACCAGCCCCTCGAAAGAAAAGACCAGTTGCCGGCCGACCAGCGATTGCCATATCCCGCCGACCGGGCTGTTCGCCCCGAACGCGACGAGCAGATAGAAGCCGAATACAGTCGGCGGCATCACCAGCGGCAGCATGATCAGAGCTTCCGTGAGGCCTTTGCCGCGAAATCTCCGATAGGCCAGCAATCGCCCCAGCAGGATCGACAGCGGCAACAGGATAAGGACCGTCCAGCCAGCCAGGCGAAGCGACAGCCAAAGCGCTGTCCAGTCCACTGGTTATTGGCCCTTGGGCGGCGCGAAGCCGTAGCGTTCCAGGATTTCGCGTGCAGTCGGTTGGTCCATGTATTCGTAGAATGCCTCCGCTACCGGACCTGCATTCTTGAGCAAGGCCATGCGCTGGCGCAAGGGCTCATGCCATTCCTCCGGAACAAGTTCGAAGGTGCCGCGCTCCCTGTTGCTTGGTGCGAGAGCAAGCGAATACGCAATGATGCCGCCGTCTGTGTTGCCCGATAGCGCAAACTGGGTGGCCTGGCTGACATTCTCGCCGAGCACGATGTGCGGCTGGATGGCATCCCACAAACCTTCGTGGGTCAAGGCTTCGCGCGCGGCAACGCCGAAGGGCGCATGCTCGGGATTGGCGATCGCGAAGCGTCCCAGCGTACCGCCCGCCAGTGCCTCCTTCAGCGAGCCGAGGCTGCCATCCGCAGCCAGCTTGGATCCATTCGGCGTGATCGCAACGATGCGTCCGACGGCATATACCGTCCCCTCGTCACGCGTCAGGCCGTCTGCTGCCAGATCCAGCAGCGTCTTCTCGTCGGCTGCAAGGAAAAGTTCGAATGGAGCGCCCTGACGAATCTGGCGGGCGATATTACCGGTGGACCCCATCGAAAGGCGCACTTTCTTGCCCGTATCGGCTGCAAAGCTTTTCGCGATCTCTTCAATGGCGAACTGGAGGTTTGCCGCTGCCGCGACCACGGGTGCGTCTTCCTGAGCGCTGGCAGTTGTGGAGAACAGGCCAATAGCCAGCAACAGGCTGCAGGCAAGTCGAACACGAAATTCGCGAAACATGAAACCCTCCGTTATTTCTATGAGAATATATCGACATGGTTCCTGCGCGAAAGCAATCGGGGGGCTGATTGAAATTTACGGCCTCAGGTCGTCTGGCCGATTTCCATCGACCAAACGCTTGAGATGACACATGGGCGAACCATGCGTGGGAATGGAGATACGCCTCCGACAATGAAGTCGGCGTCAGGACTCGACGATGAAACCGTGGGCGAAGGGGTCCGCCGGATCGATCACGAACTGATTCATGCCCATCATGAAGGATTTGGTGCCGATGCTCGGCACGACGCAGGGATGGCCGTTTGGCAGCTTCGAGCGTGTGGCCGTGCCGGTGAAGTGTGTACCCAGCAAGCTGTGCTGCACGAAAGGCTCGTCCGGGTCGTGAATGCCCTTGGCGACGCGGAGCGCCAGATGGGCGCTGCTGCCTGTGCCGGACGGCGTGCGGCCCATGCGGCCGGGCCGATAGACGTTTGCTGCCAGATAGCTACTGCCGCGATCGGCCTCCCGCCGTTGCACGAAAGTGAACAGATCGACCGGTACCGGCTTGCCGGTGGCGGGGTCTGCCAGAGCGGTCGTTTCGCCGATCGCTTCCCACAGCGCCTGTGCCGTATTGACGATCTCCCGCTCGGCCTTCTGGGAAAGCTCGATGCCGGCCGATGCGGCGTCGATGAAGCCGTAGAACAGCCCGCCGAATGCCGTCTCGATGCCGATGGTGCGGCCGTCGGGCAGCGCGACCTCGAAGTCGCCGACATGGTAGGATGGCACGTTGCGGAAACGAACTTCGCGAACAATGCCGTCCTTGACGTCGGCTTCGATCTCGAGCGGCCCCAGGACCGTATCGAGCGAAAACCGTGTTGCCGGCTCGGTTGCGGGAACCATGCCCGATTCGATCAAGGCTGCGGCGGTGGCGAACGTGCTGTCGCCACACCCGTCGAACATGCCCGATGGATGCAGGAAGATAACGCCGTAGGCGGCTTCATCGCTGACCGGATCGGTGAGCACGGCGCCCAGCATGTTGCGATGGCCGCGCGGCTCGCGCAGCATCGATTCATGCAGCCAGGACATGTTTCGAATGTAGTAGTCCGCCTTATCGCGCATGGTCGTGCCGCGAATGGCGGGATAGCCGGAGAGAATCGTTCGCGACGCCTGACCATGATGGTGGTCGACGCAGGTAACGATATTTCGTGCAAACATTGGAAAAGTCCCTCCCATTCCCCTGCGAACCGTGCGCAGCCGCGAAGCCTAATCTGCTTCGCGTCTCAGCACCCGGCCCGGTCGTGCGCCGGTCGATTTGCCTTCGCGCCAGACGATATTGCCGTTGACCAGCACCGTGTCGATGCCCGCCGATAAGGCGATGGGCTTTTCGAAGGTGGCGCGGTCGATCACCGTCTCCGGATCGAACAGCGTCACATCGGCGAAGGCACCCTCGCGCAGCACGCCACGATCCTTGAGACCAAATTCCATAGCGGTCAGCCCGGTCATCTTGTGCACCGCCGTTTCGAGCGGGAACAGGCCGAGGTCGCGGCTGTAGTGGCCGAGCACGCGGGGGAAGGTGCCCCACAGACGCGGGTGCGGCTGCTCGTCATGCGGCAGGCCGTCGGAACCGATCATCGTCGGATCGAATTTGAGGATGCGCTTCACGTCCTCCTCGTTCATCCGGAAATAGACCGCGCCCGCCGGCAGGAGGCGCTCGACTGCCGTGTCGAGGTCGCAGTCCATCTCGGTCATGATGTCGGAGAGTTCCTTGCCGGCGTGCTGCGGCATGGCCTTCGACCACGTGACGATCGTCTTGGGAGAGCTCTTGGCATGATCGGCGGTCAGGATCGTCGACGATGCCGCATAGGGATAGCAGTCGAGGCAGACATGCTGGTGTGCCATATGCGCCTCGATGTGCTTCAGCGTCTCGACCGAGCGGCCGTGGTTCTTCTCGCCTGCGAGCTTGTGGTGCGAGATGAGAAGCTGCACGCCGACTTCGCGGGTAATGCGGAACGACTCGTCCAGCGAGTCCATCGAATGGTCGCCCTCGTCGCGCATGTGTGTGCAATAGAGCCCGCGATACTTTGCCATCGGCCTGCAGACTTCGATGACCTCTTCGGTGGTCGCGGCCTTGGCAGGCGGATAGGCAAGGCCGGTCGAGACGCCGATCGCGCCGGCTTCCATCGCCTCGACGACGTGTTCCTGCATGGCGGCGATTTCGGCAGCGGTCGCCGTACGGCTCAGGTCGTCCATCGTGATGGCGCGTAGCGTCGTGTGACCGACCAGCATCGCGCAATTGGTAGCTGCCGGCTGCTGCCGCAGCGCGTCCAGATAGTCGCCGAAGGTGCGGTAGCGATACCAGTCGCCGCTGTCGTCGAGCAGGTCCAGCGGCGGCGTGACCGGGCGATTGACCGGGCGTGGCATCGGCGCGAGCGAGATGCCGCAATTGCCGCCCACGACCGTCGTCACGCCCTGGCTGACCTTTGCGGTCATATCCCCGGCCGACAGCAGGATGCGGTCGTCATGCGTATGGGCGTCGATGAAGCCGGGCGCTGCCACCCGGCCATTGGCGTCGATCTCGCGCTCGCCCCTGGGATCGCGAAGGTCGCCCATCCGCGTGATGCGGTCGCCGACGATGCCGATGTCTCCGGCGAAGCGCTCGGCGCCGGTGCCGTCGATGATCGTCGCGTTGCGGATGAGGATGTCGAAGGTCTGCTGCATGGCGTTGTCTCTCAAAGAGGGCGGAAATGCTGGAAATCCCAATGGCGGCCGGGGGCGGCGTCGAGCAGGGCGCGCGTGTAGGCCTCACGGGGGGCAGTCAGGACATCGGCTGCGGCACCGAACTCGACCATGCGCCCGTTCTGCATCACCATGATCGTATCGCAGATCTGCGCGGCAACCCGCAGGTCATGGGTGATGAACAGCACGCCGACGCCGGTCTTCTCGCGAATATCGTCGAGCAGCGCCAGAACCTGCGCCTGCACGGATACGTCGAGTGCCGAGACGGCCTCATCCGCGACCAGCACGTCCGGCTCGAGCGCGAGAGCACGCGCTATGCACAGGCGCTGGCGCTGGCCGCCCGAGAACTGGTGCGGGAAGCGTTGCAGCACGTCCGGCGACAGGCCCACCAGCGTCATCAGTTCGCGTGCCCTGGCAAGGGCTGCATCGCGGCTGACGCCGAAATTGGTCAGACCCTCGGTGATGGAATCGCCCACCGTCAATCGCGGGTTCAGTGACCGGTACGGGTCCTGGAAAACCATCTGGACGCGCTTGCGCATCGCCTGCAGCGGCTGGCCGCGCAACGCTGCGATGTTTTCGCCGCAGATGACGACTTCGCCGCTGGTCGGGTCTTGCAGACGTACGACGCAGCGGGCGAGCGTCGACTTTCCAGAACCTGATTCACCAACGACACCGAGGATTTCGCCGCGACGCAGGGTCAGGTTGATGTCGACCGCCGCAGCCACGTCGCGGCGCCGTTTCAGGAAGCCCTTTTCCGAATAGGTCTTGCCGAGTTCCTTGACCGACAGCACGATCTCGTTGCGGTTTTCGGCGCGCGTATCAGGCACAAGGCTCGGCACTGACGACACCAGCATGCGGGTGTAGTCCTCCGCCGGTTCTGCCAGAATCTGGTCGCGCGGACCCATCTCGACAACCTCGCCACGGTTCATCACCACCACGCGATCGGCGATGTCGGCCACCACGCCGAAATCGTGGGTGATGAACAAAACGGCCGTGTTGTGCTTTTCCTGCAATTCGCGGATCAGCAGTAGGATTTGCCGCTGGGTGGTGACGTCCAACGCCGTCGTCGGCTCGTCGGCGATCAGCAGCTTGGGTTCCAGGATCAGGGCAATGCAGATCACAACTCTCTGCCGCTGGCCGCCGGAAAGCTGGTGCGGATAGGAATTGTAGATGCGTTCGGGGTCCGGCAGGTGCACGGATTCCAGCATCGCCATGACCCGCTGCCGGCGCTCGCGCTTGCCGAGCTCCTTGCGATGAATGCGCAGGACCTCGTCGATCTGATCGCCGACCGTCTCGACGGGGTTCAGCGCCGTCATCGGCTCCTGGAACACCATCGCCATCGTCGTGGCGCGCAGGTCGCGCAGGCGTTCAGCACTGGCCTCGAGCACATTCTCGCCCTGCAGAAGTATGCTTCCGCTCGTGCAACGGAGCGCCTCGCTCGATAGCAGGCCCATGATCGAAAAGGCGGTCACGGACTTGCCCGATCCCGACTCGCCGACGACGCAGACGGTCTCGCCCGGGTTCACGGTGAGGCTCACGTCGCGCACGACCCTGGTCTGACCCGCACCCACAAGGCTGACGTCGAGGTTACGAACGTCGAGGACCGGCTGACCTTTTGCGTTGCCGCCGTCTTTTTTCTGGTTGGTCATGTGCGTTTCGCCATTTTCGGATCGAGCACGTCGCGCAACACGTCGCCCAGGATATTGACGCTCAACAACGTGAGCGCCAGCACGATGCCGGGGTAGAGCACGAGGCCGGGATAGAGCTGGAAGTACATGCGCCCATCGGCCATCATGTTGCCCCATGACGGGATTTCCGTAGGAAGGCCGGCACCGAGGAAGCTGAGCGTCGCCTCCGTCAGGATGGCCGAGGCAAAGATGAAGGTGCCCTGGACGATCAGCGGCGCGATCGTGTTTGGCACCATATGGCGCGTCAGGATGCGCAGCGTCGGCGTGCCGAGCGACACGGCCGCCTCCACATAGGCCTCCGACCGGACGTTGAGGATGATGCTGCGCACCAGCCTGACGACGCGCGGTATCTCGGGCACTGTAATGGCGACCAGCACGGTCACCAGCGATGCGCCGGTCAGCGAGACGAGCGCGATGGCCAGCAATATGCTTGGGATCGCCATGACACCGTCCATCACGCGCATGATGATGGCGTCGAGCACCTTGAGATAGCCTGCCACCACGCCGATGACGAGCCCGGCTGCGATGCTGGCCGCAGCCGCGCCAAGGCCCACGATGAGCGAGATGCGCGCGCCGTAGAGCAGGCGCGAATAGAGGTCTCGGCCATAGGCGTCGCTCCCCAGCCAGTAGGCTTCGGAGATGGGACTGAAGCGCCCACCTGGATTGATGGCTATCGGGTCGACGGTGCCGAGCACGGGCGCGAAAGCCGCCAGCACCACGACCGTGACGAGCACGACAAGGGCCACAAGGACCGGGATGCTCTTCAGCGAAAGCAGGAGCTGGTTGAAGGTCGAGTTCTTCCGGTCGATGCCGGCGCCTACCGGCGGCAGTTCTGCGACGGCCGGATTCTGGATGGTCTTCATCATCGCGGCCTCAGTAACGGATCCGCGGATCAAACACGGTGTAGAGAATGTCGACCGTGAGGTTGATCAGCACGTAGGTGAACGAGAACAGGAGAATGAGCCCCTGGATGACGGGGTAGTCCCGGGCAAGCACGGCTTCCACCACGAGCCGTCCCAGGCCCGGCAGGTTGAAAACGGATTCCGTGACGACGACGCCGGTTATCAGAGACGCTACGCCGATGCCGATGACGGTGACGATCGGCACGGCGGCGTTGCGCAGCGCATGACGCAGCAGGACCGTGCTTTCGCGCGCGCCCTTGGCGCGGGCGGTGCGTATGTAGTCTTCGCCCATCACGTCGATCACGCTGCTTCGCGTGATACGGGCAACCAGCGCGACATAGATGCCGCTGAGCGCGACGGTGGGCAGCACGAGGCGATGCAGGAACGGGCCTATGCCCTTTTCGAGCGGGCTGTAGCCCTGCACCGGGAACCAGCCCAGCTTGAGCGACAGCAGGTAGATCAGGAGATAGCCGATGACGAAGGTCGGGATTGAAAATCCCATCACCGAAAAGGTCATGACGGTGCGGTCGAGCAGCTTGCCCGGGCGCCGCGCCGCCACAACGCCCATCGGTACGGCGACGATGATCGTCAGTACGATGGTGGCGAGCGCGAGCGAGATGGTCGGGGCAACGCGCGAACCGATCATGCTGACGACCGGAGTGCCCGAAATAAGGGACACTCCAAGATCGCCCTGAAGCAACTGCTTCAGCCACACGAAGAGCTGGGTCAGGATCGGCTGATCCAGTCCCATCGTCCGGCGAATCTGCTCGAGCTGCGCGCCCGAAGCATCATCGCCGGCAAGGATCGCGGCCGGGTCGCCAGGCGTCAGCCGAAGCATGGCGAAGACCACGATCGCGACCATCGTCATCACCGGTATCGTCGCCAGTACCCGCTTGATGACATAAGGGAACATCGTTTCCTCACTCAGCCGTTTTCTGGACGTTCCAGAACAGGGTGACCGGAGCCTTCGGGAAGCCCGTCCATTCGGTGCTGTAGGCGGCCGGGATGCGGAACTGGCCCAGCGGGCCCACGACGCCTTCGTCGATCGCGAGCTTCTGGATCTTCACCGCGATCTCCTTCTGCTCCTCCGGCGTTGCTGCGCGCGCATAGTCGAGCCTCAGCGCCTCGATTTCCGGCACGTCGGGCCAACCGGCCCATGAAGAGCGTCCGGCCGTCGACAGGGTGGTGTTGCCGAACGGATCGCCGCTGGTCGCCAGGATGCTGTAGGTCGAGAAGATGTTCCAGCCGCCTTCAGAAGGCGCGTTCTGGTTGCCCTGCTGGGTCACGACCGTCTGCCAGTCCATCGTCTTCATCTCGACGGTGAATCCGGCCTTGCGCAGCGCGTCGCCGAGCACGATCGGCTGGGCGGCCAGCATGGCGATGTCGGTCGGCTGGAGAAGCACGACGGGCGTGCCATCGTAACCGGCTTCCTTCAGCAGGGACTGCGCGCGCTCGATGTCGGAATTGACGACCCACTCGGCGCCATACTCATCGCCGTTCGGGTTGCCGCAGCCCATGACGGCGCCGCAGGTCTGGTAGAAATCCGGATTGCCGACCAGCAGCTTGAGCACGTCTTCCTGCCCGACGGCCGCCATCGCCGCCTGCCGCACAAGCTTGTTGTCGAAGGGCGGGTACAGGTGGTTCATGCGGAAGTAGGTCCAGGCACCGAGCTCGTCCATGACCTCGGCCTTGATGCCGTCGGCGGCTTCCACCAACGGCAGCAGGTCGAACGGCACTTCCTGGATGAAGTCGACCTCGCCGTTCTGCAGCGCGTTGATGGCGGTCATCTGGTCGGGCATCGTCACCCATTCCACGCGATCGACATTGACCACCTTGCCGCCAGCGGTCCAGCTCGACGGCTCGTCGCGGGGCACGTAATCCTCGTTCTTCTCGTAGACGACGGAGATACCTGGCTGGAATTCGGCCTCGACGAACTTGAACGGACCCGAGCCTACGAATTCCGTGATCGGTTCGGAGGAGGGCGTCTCGGCGATGCGCTTCGGCATGATGAAGGCCGGCCGCGAGCTCAGCTTGGAGAGGCCGGAGAGGACCAGCGTCGTCGGCTGGCTGAGCTTGATCTCGAACGACTTGTCGTCGACGGCGTCGATGCCTTCTACCATGGTCATGAGCGCCTGGCCGGTGGTGTCCACCTCGGCCCAGCGCTTCAGCGAGACGACGGCGTCCTCGGCGGTGACCGGTTCGCCGTCATGCCACTTGAGGCCGTCGCGCAGCGTGAATGTGTAGAGCTTGCCGTCTTCGGAGACGGTCCAGCTCGCCATCTGCGGCTGCACCTTGAAGTCGGAGTCCACGCCAAGCAGGGTGTCGTAGATCATGTAGCCATGGTTGCGCGTCAGGAAGGCGGTGCTGAGCACCGGGTCCATGACCCGAAGGCCGGACTGCATCACGGCCCGCAGGGTTTCAGCCTGCGCCACCGAATGGCCTGCCATCGGCACCATCACCGCTGCCGCGCATAGCAGCGCGCGGGCATGCCTGAAAAATCGTCCATATGTCTGCATCATGATATTCCCCTTCTCGTTGATCGCCGGGACGTTCCTGCCCCTTTGGCGGATTGATGCTCTCTGCTAGTGAAGCGCGAATTTGCCCTCCCTGATGGCTGTGGGACGGCGCGCAATCCTGTCCCGCAGCAGGCCGGCGCTTCCCGCCGCCAGCGTGAATCCCAGGCTTCCGTGCCCGGCATTGATCCAGAGGTTCGTGTAGGGCGTGGCCCCGATCAGCGGTGTGCTGTCCGGACGCGCCGGCCTCAGGCCAGCCCAAGGCTCGGGTTCCGCCGCCGGTGCGAGCTGCGGCAGGAAATCGTGGACCTGTGTTTTCAGCAACTCGATGCGGCGGCTGCGGATGCCCGCGTCCCCGTCGCCGATGTCCACCATTCCGGCGACGCGAAGCCGGTCGCCGAGCCGCGCATAGACAACCTTGGTCCTGATATCGCTGACGCTCAGCCGGGGCGCCTGGCTTTCGGGCGTCAACTGGTAGGTGAGGCTGTAGCCCTTGAGCGGATAGATCAGCGGGTTGAAACCTGCTTGCGTGGAAAGCCGCTGTGCCCCAAGCCCGTTGGCGATCACGTATCCGTCTGCCTGCAGAGAGCCGGCGCTCGTATCGAGCGCGGCCACGCGACCGCCCTCCAGTTTCAGACCGCGTACCTCGGTGTCGAAATGGAAGTCCACGCCGGACGCGGGATGCGCGAGCTTGCGGTGAAGCTGGGCGCAGAGCTTCAGGCAGTCGCCTGCATCCTCCTCCGGCAAGAAGATGCCACCGACGATGCCGCGTCCGCTTTGCGCCAAAGTCGGCTCCATATCGAGGCAGGCCTGCGTGGTCAGCACGCTGTGCTCGCCACCGGAGCCATCCTGAAACGCCATCTGTGCACGGGCTTTCGCGTACGTCGCATCGTCCTCGTAGACGAGCAGCTTGCCGGACGGTGAAAAGTCGAAGTCGAAGCCCTCATCCGCCACCATCTTGCGCAGCAACTCGCGGCTGGAGATGCCGAGTTCCAGCAGCTCCATCGTGACGCGGCGGGCCGTGGCGCGCTGGCACGCGCGCAGGAAGGACAGCCCCCAGCGCCATTGCTGCGGGTCGGCGCGGAGACGGAAATGCAGTGGAGCGTCCCTGTCGGTGAGCCAGGAAGGCAGTTTCGGCAGCACGCCCGGATCGGCCAGCGGCGCGACGAAGCTGTAACTCAACTGCGCGCCGTTGGCCTTGCTCGTTTCGATGCCGGGTTCGCTCTGCCGGTCGATAACCGTTACGGCATAGCCTTCGCGGCGCAGGAAATACGCCGTGGTCATGCCGATAATGCCCGCTCCTATGACGGCGATGCGCATAAGCCCTGCTACCTGTTTGCCGTGCGCAGCGCATCGATGGTCGCCGCTGCCGATATGTGTTGGAGGCTGGTTTTGACCGAGATCACGACCGGGCGGTCAGCCGAAAGCGCGGTCGTGATCGCTTCTTCGATCTCGCCGGCAGTCTCGACCCGCAGTCCAAGCGCACCGTAGGCGGTTGCCATGGCGGCAAAGTCCGGGTTCGTCAGGGCGGTCATGCCGACGCGTCCCGGGAAGTGCTTTTCCTGATGCATCCTGATCGTGCCGTAGGAACCGTTGTCCGAGACGACGAGGATGGGCGCCGCGCCGCTTTGCATGGCGGTCGCAAGCTCGCTTCCCGTCATCAGGAAGCCGCCATCGCCCACGAAACACACGACCTTGCGATCCGGGTGGCGCAGACTGGCGGCGACGGCTGCCGGCACGCCATAGCCCATTGCGCCGGACGCGGGCGCCAGCATCGCGCGGCCGCCGCCGAAGCGCATATGCTTCTGCACCCAGCCGCCGAAGTTGCCGGCATCGAGAGCGATGATGGCCTCGTCGCCCAGCAGCCGGTCGAACGCCTCCACGAACGCGCCGAAGACGATGCCGTCCGGCGCCTCTGCCGTTCCGCTCCACTGGCGCAGGGCTGTCGCGGTGGCGTGAAGCTCGGCGCACCATTTGATGTGATCCTCGCTCGGCGTCTCAGGCGCGACGGCGCGTAGCTGGTCGAGGAACAGGAGCGGATCGGCGGCGATGCCCATGTCGAGGCTGCGAACACTGCCGACCGCGGCTGCATCCGGCCAGACCTGCACCACGCGTTGTTCAGGTGCGGGTGCCGCTGGAAAGGCATAGCCCTGGGTGGTGACGTCTCCCAGCCGCGTGCCCACGGCGATCACGAGGTCCGCCTGTTTGAGGCCGCGCAGCAGTTCGGCCGGCGCGCCATAGGTCATGTGACCCGCATAGTTCGGGTGGTCGCCGGGCATGAGGTCGGCATGCCTGACGGCGGCGGCAACGGGCACGCCGAAGGCCTCGGCCACCGATTGCAGCGCTGCTTCGCCACCATTTGCCTTCAGAAGGCCGCCAGCGACAATTAGTGGCCGCTTTGCCTCGTCGATCAACGTCCTCAGCCGTTCGATGTCTTCGTGAGGGGCTGCAGCGCGGGCCAGACGGTTGACGGTCACCGGGACTTCGGTCACGTCGTCGTCCAGCATGTCCTCGGGTAGCACGACCACTGCGGGGCCGGGCGTTCCGCTCGCCGCCGCATGGAAAGCGGTTGCCACGGTGTCGGCCAGCCGTGAAGCGTCGTTCACCTCGGCGACCCATTTCACCATCGGGCCGAACACGCGGCCGTAATCGACCTCCTGAAACGCTCCCATGTTGCGATGGGCGCGTTCCACCTGGCCGATGAACAGCACCAGCGGCACGGCGTCCTGTTGCGACGAATGCACGGCGATGGCCGCATTCATCGCACCGGGCCCTCGGCTGACGAAGGCCACGCCGGGGCGCCCGGTCAGGCGGGCATCGGCGAGCGCCATGAAGCCCGCGCCGCTTTCATGCCGCGTGGTGACGACGTCGATTTCATCGCGCGCCGTCAGTGCGTCCAGCACGCTGAGATAGCTTTCACCAGGCACGCAGAAGAGCCGATCGACGCCATGTGCGACCAGTGCATTCACCAGCAGGTCGGCCGCGCGCGTCATTGGTCGGTTTCCTTCGGAGTGCGGCGCGTCTCGAGCGAGCGCAGCGACTGTTCCTTGAGGTCTGGCGGCAAGGCACCCGTCAGGTGCTGGGTGGCCTTCCAGAGCCGGTCCCAGCCTTCGGGCGTGCGCAGCGAGACGCCGAGGAAGTATTCCTCGGTCTTGGAGCGGAGCATCAGGTAGAGAATGCCGGCCAGCATGATGCTGACTACGGCGGGCACATCGACATCGTCGGTCAGGCCGTCAACACGGTCGATGAAGGCACGCGCTGCACTTTCGCGGCGGTCTGCGAGCTTGGCGCTTACCTCATTGCGCTCGATCAGCTCCCAGCGGCGCACCTCGCAGAGTGCCTGGTTGTTTGCCAGGCCGTCCATCTGCTCGCGCAGCATCGCGAGGATCAGGGCCGCGGGTGTCTGCTCGCTCGACTCGTCGTTTTTCACGACGTTGGCGCGCTTCGTCCAGAAGTCCTGTTCCTGCATCCAGGCCATCATCAGGCCCGGCATGCCGTCGAAATAGCGGTAGATCAGCTCCTTGCTGACGCCGGCCCGCTTGGCCACGGAATTGACCCCGACGCCGGCCATGCCGGTCTCGCGAATCTGGTCCTCCAGCGCCTGGAGGATCGCGCGTTCGGTTCGCTCACGCCGCGACATCGGAAAGCCTCACCATCATCAAGTTTCGGGAATCCGGATCGGTCTGCGGATGGGCGGTCCCCCCAGACATCCGGGCGAAAAGCTCGGTGGCCGCGATGCCGATGCTGCGCTCGCCCTGCCAGACTTCCGCCGACAGATAGCCCGCCGTGCCGACACGCTCGGCAGTCAGAAGGGCCGGGTTCGCCGTTTCCAGCCCGATGATGTCACCGGCCCCGTCGACGACGATCCGGTCCCGTTCGGCGAGGCGGAACGCAACGGGATGAGTGAGCCTCAGGAACGAATGCCGAGCCGGGCTGCTGGTGAGCGCGCCCCATGCGATGCCCGACAACGCGTCCGCGAGGTTCTGGCAGGGACCGTCGGCTATGAAGATCGAATTGTGGAGCAGGGCAAAGCCGCGATCGGCGTCGCGGCGGCAGGCTTGTCCAAGATCGCTGCGGCGCTGGACACGCGCCGAATTCGCCCAACCAAGCGCACCATCGGCGGTGATCGCGATCAGGCCCGCGTCGATCTCGGGTGACTGCGCAAACTCTGCATCGATTGCCGCCTGCGGTGTTTCGCCGGCATTCAGGCGCGCAAGCACGGCATCATTGATCGGAACGTCGCTGGTATTGGGCGCGTGCGGCAGGCGATGGCCGGTCACCAGTGCGCATCCGTTTGCGCCGGGCAGGAACTGGATCAGCGGTTCGGGGCGGTTCGGGCCACTCGAAATACACGCCGCGATCCCCGCGTCATGCCATGAAGCTGGAATGTCGAGCGTGCCGACGCCTCCATCCTGCGTCCAGCGGTGATGCACTTTGCCGTCGGCGTCGAGGATCGCGAAGACGGCAAAGCCGCCAATGGCGCCCCGGCCAAGCAATTCGGCAGCGAGCACGGCATTGAAAACAGCCGCCCCTGAACGGGTGCCAAAGGAAGCGATGCCGATCGTCAAGGACTACCCCTTCTGCGCCATGTCGCGCGACATTTCGAGCTGCCGGGCTAAATGTGAACACCCGGTCACATTTGCAACGCTAGGCGGGAGCCGGCGCCTTGTCAATCGGCAAACGCAACGGAAAATCGAACTGGCAACAGGTGGTTCGCGCGCTTTGTCACACCGGAGGTAAAAGGCGTGAATAGCTTGGCCAGCAAGGCGCTCCGGCATGTCCGGCGCTCGTCATCCAACTGGTGCGGCTTGACATTCGCCAGGCGATCGCCCACCTCTGCCAGTATGAGCAAGACCGAGCATCGCATTTCCATCCGTTACCGGGTGTGTCCTATCGCGGGACACTGACCCGCGGCTCGGTCGCGTCGCGCCCCGGCCGCGGGGCATCGGCTTTCGCCTGATGGGTGGTAGGCTGGATACGCGACAAAAAATCAGCAATTTCTAAACGGACCGCAGGCCCTTGCCGATGCAAGCGCGGCCACACGGTCAACAGGATGTCCAGCAATGGCCGCAGACAACAAGAAACACCGCAAGCCCGCGATCTCCATGACGCGTTCCGACCATGAGCGGCTGTCGCTGCTCGCGGAATCGTTCGCCGAGCGCAACCCCGCCGTCGCCGAACAGCTCTTCGCCGAGTTGGACCGTGCGCGCCTGGTCGCGGACGGCCGGCTTGGCGACAACATCGTGCGCATGGGCTCGACCCTCCGCTTCACGACGGATGCGGGCGAGGATCGTACCGTCACGCTCGTCTTCCCCGGTGAGGCGGACATCGCCGCGGGGAAAATCTCGATCCTTACGCCGATCGGCGCGGCGCTGATCGGACTGTCGGCCGGGCAATCCATTGATTGGGCATCGCGGGACGGGCGCAGCCACCGGCTGACCGTCGAGAGCGTTGGCGAAGCGGCTGCGACAGCCGCCGTAAATGCCGTCAGCGACAGCTAGCGTTGGCATGAACCGCGTTCCGCTTCTCTCCCGCCTCAAGCTCTTCGGAGGCTGTCTCATCGCAGGATCGTAGCCCCTGTGCCGCGTCAGCGGCCAGGGGATTCTCCACTCTCGTTTCAATTTTGCCGCCTTCTGGCGGAGCGATGGAGAACTGCGATGTCGGCCGAGAGCTGCATTCTCACAACCAAGGACTTCACCATTCTCGAGGTGATGCGCGACCGATGTCTCGGGCGCGAGGACCCGCTTGCGCTGCTTCTGAAAAGAAAGCTCGATTCCGCCCTTGTCGTCTTTCGCGACGATGTGCCCGCAAACGTCGCTACGCTCAGCAGCCGCGTCAATTTCAGCGTCAACGGTGGTGAGCGGGACACGCGGGTTATCTCGGACGGAAACATGTCCGCTCCGGTCGGCCTCTTTCTGCCAATCAGCAATCCGCGCGGACTGGCGCTGCTCGGCCTGATCGAGGGACAGGAATTTTGCTTCACCGACCCCGACCGGGTGGAGCGCCGGGTGATGCTGGAACAGGTCCTTTACCAGCCCGAGGCTGTCCGGCGCGAGAAGGAAGCGATGAGCGGGCTTTCGCGTCCCTCGACGCGCAAGCCCGTGCTGCGGCTCGTCCATTCCGCTGGAGGAGCGGTGCGCCAGCCCGTTCCGGCAGGGCCGGAAGGTTTTGACGATCCCGGTCCTTCTGCGGCATAGGCTTTGCCGCCGCGAGTCGGCGGAGAGGAAATCCATGACAGACTATCTGGTGCTGGCCGCGGCGGCATTTTTCGCAGGCATGCTCAATACGGTGGCGGGCGGGGGCACGTTTCTGACGTTCCCCGCTCTCGTCTACACCGGCGTGCCGGTGGTCGCGGCAAATGCGACCAGTGCCGTCGCGGTCTTTCCCGGCTACCTTGCGGGGGCCGCCGGTTTCCGGCGGGAAATTGCCACTTTTGATCGGACAAGGCTCGTCAAGATCGTTGCGGCAACGGCCATCGGCGGATTGATCGGGTCGGTGCTGCTGCTGGTTTCCTCCAATGAAGCGTTCTCAGCGGTCGTGCCCTTTCTGCTGGCGCTCGCCACCCTTGCCTTCGCGTTTGGAGACAAGATCAGGGATTGGGCACAACGGCACAGCTTCGGTTCCGCGGAAGGGCCGGTGGGAGCCGTGCTGGTCTCCATCTACGGCGGCTATTTCAACGGCGGGCTCGGCATCGTGCTGCTTGCGCTGTTCTCGTTGTGGGGCATGCGCGACATCAACCTCATGAACGGCTTGAAGAACGGCCTGTCCTTCGTTTTATCCGCAATTTCGGTAGCGACCTTCGCGCTGGCGGGTCTCGTTGCCTGGCCGCAAGCCCTCGTGATGATGGTGGCTGCCACGGCGGGCGGCTATGCCGGTGCGCCGCTGGCCCGCGCGCTGCCCCGGTCGGTTGTCCGCGCGGTGGTCATCGTCGTCGGCGCGGCCATGAGCACGATCTTCTTCTGGCGACTGTTTGCCTGACGCAATGCGTTCCCTGGGAGCGCGCAGCAGGTGATGAAACCTATCCGGCGCTGAGCTGTTGGTTGCTTGTCGGACAAGCAACCAGATGGAGCCGCTGCCATGTCATACGCTCGCTTTGCCGCAATGATCGCAACGTCGACGGTGGTGATGTTCGGGCTGATGTACCTGAACACCTATGCCCTGGATCACGTTGCTTTTAGCCAGACCCGAACATGGATGGCGCTGCTAATGGGCGCTACGATGGCGATCATCATGTTGGCCTTCATGTGGTCGATGTATCGCAACAGGACGGCCAACGCCCTCATCATCGGCACCAGCGTCGTCGTCTTCGCGGGCTCGCTATGGCTCGTCAGGAGCCAGGAGACTGTTTCGGACGTGTCCTACATGCGGGCGATGATCCCGCATCACTCCATCGCGATCATGACCAGCGAAAGGGCCCATATACGCGATCCGCGCGTGCGCGAACTCGCCGACGGTATCATCGAGGCGCAGGTTCGCGAGATCGACGAGATGTATCGCCTGATCGCGGACATAGAGGCAAATCCGATCCCGCAGGATGCTCCGGATTTGCCGCCGCAAGCCTCAACCGATGAACCAACCTAGCCGGTTGGCGGCGAGCGCCCCCGTTTCGCCGGGCATCGTGTTGGCGAGCCTGCGCCGGTTGAACGCCGTCTGTGGGCTCGTCGCGGTGCTTATCTTCTTCCACCATCTGAACATTGCGACATCCTTTCATCGAAGCCGCTCTCATGGCGCTGGTTGCTGCGGGACACTGTCGCTGCATATTCCCATTCCGCCACCTGAACGATAGCGCGGTTCGGGAGGGCACCTCCAACGAGTATTCGTCATGAGGCGATGAGGCGAACTCATCGCTGCCCAACCTAGGTTGATCCGGCCTCATTCCTCGACGTCAACGGTGTACGTAAGGCAGCCTTAAGCTTGGCGTTGTTGAGCGCGACCTTGATGAACTTGACGAGGTATGCGGATGACGCGGAATTTTGGATCTTCCGACGACGAAAAGAAGAGTGCGCCGGCCACCGTGCGGATGGGGCGCCGGGCCGTGCTGGCAGGGATGAGTGCGTTGCTGGCGTCGGGATGCGTGGCTGCCCGCCCGACGGTGCCGGCGGCGCCGATCGCACCTGCGCCCCCGCCGGCGCCCTCTGTTCCACCCATGTATTTCGCCATGCCGGAGGAACGGTTTCCGCTTCCCGCCGTCGATGTCAGCAAGATGGACCGGCGCTATTGGCGAACCGATGTCGACTATGCAACGCAACACCGGCCGGGCACGATCGTCGTCGATACGCCGAACCGCTATCTCTATCACGTCAAGCAGGGAGGCAGGGCCACGCGCTACGGTGTGGGCGTCGGCAGGCAGGGTTTTTCGTGGGCCGGTGCGGCGATCGTCGCCTACAAGCGGGAGTGGCCGCGCTGGACCCCGCCGGACGAAATGGTCGCGCGTCAGCCGGCGCTCGAACCCTACAGCATCGCCAATGGCGGCATGGACCCGGGTCTGAAAAACCCGCTGGGAGCGCGGGCGCTTTATATTCACCAGGGCGGCAAGGATACGCTCTATCGCGTCCACGGTTCGCCCGAAGCCTGGAGCATCGGCAAGGCTGTGTCTTCGGGGTGCATCCGGCTCGTCAATCAGGACATCATCCATCTGCACGCAGAAGTGAGGGACGGAAGCCCGATTGTCGTGATACCCGACCCCTCCATGGAGCATTTGCTGGTCGGCTGACCGGATCGGCGGGCAGCGGTGCGGCATAAGGGAAGCCCTGGAGACGATATCTTGAGAGTTCTCGTCGTGGAGGATGATGCGCTGCTGCTCGACGGTCTTTCGGTAGGGCTTGGTCTCGCGGGCTTCACGGTCGACGCCGTCGCGACCTGCGAAGATGCCGACGCGGCGCTGTCAGCCCAGCCCTACGATGCCGTCGTGCTCGACCTTATGCTGCCCGACGGCTCTGGCCTCGACATTCTCGCCTCGATGCGCGGCGGCGGCAACACCACACCGGTGCTGCTTCTGACCGCGCGCGACCAAATATCCGACCGGATCACCGGCCTGGATGCGGGTGCCGACGACTATGTCGGCAAGCCGTTCGATCTCGACGAATTGTCGGCACGGGTTCGAGCCGTCGCGCGTCGCGGGCAGGGCCGCGCGGCTGCGAAGCTCGAATGGTGCGGCGTCATGCTCGATACTGCACGTCAGACCGCGTCGCTGAACGGCGAGCCGTTGATGCTCACGCGCCGCGAGTTCGGCGTTCTGCGCGCGCTGATGGAACACCCTGGCATCACGGTTTCCAAACATACGCTCGAAGAGGCCCTTTATGGCTGGCAGGAGGAAGTCGAAAGCAACGCAGTCGAGGTGCATGTGCACCATCTGCGCGCCAAGCTTGGCGCCGGTTTCATCCGCACCGTGCGTGGCCTTGGCTACCGTCTGGCGGAGGAGGGTGCATGAGATCGATCCGTGCCCGGCTGCTGGTCGTTCTTCTGGGGTCGACCGGGCTCGTCTGGTTTCTTGCGGTTGTCTGGATCTATTTCAGCACGCAGGCGGAGCTTGAGCGGGTACTGGATGCCCGCCTGATGGAAGCTGCGCGCATGGTCGATTCGCTGTTGACCGATCGCCGCGTGGATCTGGCGTTGGCCAGTATCGATGGCAGCGGCACCAGCGTTCCGCAGTCGCTTGCGGTTGAGCCGCAGTCATACGAAAGGCAGCTTTCCTGCCAGATATGGTCGCTCGACGGCACACTGGTCGGGCAGTCCGAACACGCTCCGCAGGGTCGCCTGACGGATGTGAAGCAGGGCTTTTCCGAAACAGACGTCGGTGGCGAGACCTGGCGGGTCTTCGCGATCGAGAACGAAGCGCTGGGCGTACGGGTGATGGTCGGCGACAGCATCCGCATCCGCGACCGGCTTGTCAGCGAGGTGATCAAGGGGCTGGTCGCGCCGGCAGCACTGGTTCTGCCTTTTCTCGGCGGCGCGATCTGGTTCAGCGTGAGGCGCGGCATGTCGCCCCTGAAAGATATGGAGCATGCACTGGCAGGACGTGATGCCAACGATTTGCACCCCTTGCCCGAAGCGCGATTGCCGAAGGAGATCGCGCCGGCGGTCGAGGCGCTGAACGGTCTTTTCAGACGTGTTGCAGATGCGCGGGACCGCGAGAAGAGTTTCACTGCCTTCGCAGCCCATGAGTTGAAGACCCCGCTCGCCGGGCTCAAGACGCAGGCGCAGATCGCGCTGGCTAGCGCAGACGGCGAGGTACATGCCCATGCGCTCCGGCAAATTTCGGCCGGGGTCGACCGCACGTCGCGACTGGTTCGCCAGTTGCTCGATCTCGCTGCGGTGGAGGGTGATGCCGAACAATCATCCGCGGTGGCCGTCCGGGCGAGCGAACTGGTAGCGCGCATCGCCGGCAATCTGTCGTTGCCGTCAGCGCCGCCGATAGAGGTCGTCTATGATGGTCTGGATGCCGACAGGCCGGTGCGGATCGACCCTGTGCTGGCGACCCTGGCACTTCGAAACCTGATCGAGAACGCGATCGTCTATTCGCCTCAGGGGGCAAGAATCGTCGTCCGGCTTTCTGCGCGCAAGGGGCGTCTAGATCTTTGCGTCGAAGACGAAGGGCCCGGCATTGCCGCAGACGAGTTGTCTCGCGCGACCGATCGGTTTTTTCGCGGACGGCATCGCTCGTCGGAAGGCAGCGGGCTCGGCTTGGCGATCGCGAAGGAGGCGGTCTCGCGAATGGGAGGCGATCTGTCTCTGGGCAACCGGGAGCCGCACGGCCTCCGGGCTGTCCTGTCGATACCGGTAGAGGAGTTGCCATGACGATCACGAGAAGAACGCTGCTCGTAGCTGGCGTAACGTGCATGGCCGCCGGTGCCTCTCCCGCGCAGCCGGTTCCCGGGCTGTCGGATATCCTGTTCGATCCGATGTTGCCGGTGCTTGGCAATCCGGACGGCGATGTCACGGTGGCGGAGTTCTTCGACTATGCCTGTCCCACCTGCAAGGCGCTTCACCCGCATCTCAAACGCGCCGTGGCGGAAGATGGGGGCATTCGCCTCATCATGAAGGACTGGCCGATCAATGGCGGCGAGGTTCTCTACCCCGCCAGGATGGTGCTCGCCGCCAATGCGATCGGCGTCTATGCGCAAGCGCATGATGCGGTTATGGCGCTCAAGGGGCGCCTGACGTTGCGCCGTATAGACGATGCGATGCGCGATGCGGGCGTGGATGTCGGCGCGGTGCGGGATGCGCTCGATGTGCACCTGCCCGCCATAGACGCGTTGCTCGAACGCAATCACGCGCAGGCGCGAGCGCTGTCTTTGGTGGGTACGCCCGGCTTCATCGTCGGCAGTACGCTCTACAGGCGGCCCGTTGCACCGGACGAACTGCGCAATCTCGTTGCCGCGATCCGTCGCGGCTAACGACAACTTCCACAACATCTCAATTGCCTTCGTCCGGTCCTCGCCACGGGGATCGCACGCATTTGTGAACGATTACGTGGGCATCTGACCGCTTTCACTTGACACTCCGCCGGATCGGCAAAATAAACGAAGGGAACCAATTCATGAAATGGTTCCTCTCGGAGGGGTGGGATTGCAGGCTGAACGGCCGACATCGAATTCGTCTATCGCGCTGGAGAAGCTGCGCCAGCTCGTGCGCGAGCATCGCGACGATGTGGAGTGGCGACTGCCGCCGGAACGCGACCTGGCATCGTCCATGGGGCTGGGGCGTCGGGCCGTTCGCCGGGCGATGGAAGTGCTGGAGGCCGAAGGAATCGTCTGGCGGAGGCAAGGCAAGGGAACCTTCATCGGACGTCGTCCCGCCATCCAGCCTTTGCTCGTCGGCAATCTCGCTGACCGAACCAATCCGCTTGAAGTGATGGAAGCGAGGCTTCAGATCGAACCGGCGCTCGCGCGTATGGCGGCGATCCGATGCTCTGCGGAAGACATCGACGCACTGCGCCGCCTCGCACAGAAAACATCGTCCGCGCTCGACGATGACGGCTGGGAGCTGTGGGACAGCGCCTTCCATCGACGCATCGCCGAATGCGCCCGCAACGGCCTGCTGCTGTCGCTGTTCGATGTCGTGCAGACCATCCGCCGCGAGCCGGATTGGCGGGCCCTGCGTGCGCGGGCGCGCAACGATGAACGCCGCGACAGCTCCTTCCGCGAGCATCTGGTGATCGTCGAGGCGATCGCCGACCGGGATGCTCCGGCCTCCGAGCGTGCGATGCGGCGCCATCTCAACGCCATCAACGCCAACCTTCAGTCGATAGCGCTGGGTGACGACGAGGAAGGTCGGGCGGAAGCGCAGATCGACGAAGCCGAGGAACTGAACGTGAGGACGAGAGCATGAGCCGGCCGCAAGCCCTGGATAACGGCACTACGCCGTCAGTCTCGCCGGTCATGGAGCCTGTTCTTGCCGTCAAGGACTTCTCGTTAACGTTCAAGGCGGGCGCCGAGACCAATCTTGTCGAAAGCGTTTCCTTTTCCGTGTCACCTGGCAAGACGCTCTGCATCGTCGGGGAGTCCGGTTGCGGCAAGAGCGTGACTTCGCTGGCGCTGATGGGGCTGCTGCCGTCGCCGCCGGCGCGGATTGTCTCGGGCACTGCCGAGTTCAACGGCCGGAACCTGTTCGCCATGCCGGAGCGGGCCCGCGCGGACCTGCGCGGCAACGAAATGGCGATGATTTTCCAGGAGCCGATGACGTCGCTCAATCCGGCGTTTACGGTCGGGCAGCAGATCGCCGAGGGCATCATGCGCCATCGCGACGTCTCGAAGGCAGAAGCGCGAGCCGAGGCGCTGAAGATGCTCGAATGGGTGCGCATCCCCGCGCCCGAGAAACGGCTCGATGCTTATCCGCACCAGCTTTCCGGAGGCATGCGGCAGCGGGTCATGATCGCGATGGCGCTCGCCAACCGGCCGAAGCTCCTCATTGCCGACGAGCCGACGACGGCGCTGGACGTGACGATCCAGGCGCAGATCCTCGCTCTCGTGCGTCAGATCCAGGCCGAGACCGGCACGGCGATGATCCTCATCACCCACGACCTTGGCGTTGTCGCGGAGGTGGCCGACGATGTGGCTGTCATGTATGCCGGGCGCATCGTCGAAAGCGGCCCGGTCGAGGCGATCTTCGGCGATCCCCAGCATCCATACACGATCGGGCTTTTCGGTTCGGTGCCGTCGCTCGGGCGCAGACAGGGCAGGCTCGCAACCATCAAGGGCGCCGTGCCGCCTTTGGACCTTATGCCGAAAGGTTGCCGCTTCGCACCGCGTTGCCCCCTTGCCGACAGCCGCTGCCACGATGAGGTCCCACCGACCGTGCCGTTCGGCGACGGGCATAGCGCGGCCTGCTGGTATGCGCCCATCGAGCAGACCATGGAGGCGCGGCAATGAGCGCTGCGACGGCAGAAGCGCCGATCCTCGAGGCGCGTGGCCTCGTCAAGCGCTTCGGCGGGCGGCGCGGGTTGTTTGAGTCCTCGCCGACAGTGCATGCCGTGAACGATGTCTCGCTGCAGATACGCCGCGGTGAGACCTTCGCCATCGTCGGCGAATCCGGCTGCGGAAAATCGACACTCGGCCGCCTTCTTCTGCGGCTGATCGAGCCCAGCGAGGGTGACGTACTTTACGAGGGGCAGTCGATCACGTCGCTGCCGTCGCGGGACATGCGCCGCCTGCGGCGCGACCTGCAGATCATCTTTCAGGACCCGTTCGCGTCCCTCAATCCGCGAATGACGGTCGGAGACATCGTCGCAGAACCGATCCGCCTGCACGGGCTGGCGCGCGGCGCGGCGGTGCGTGCCCGCGTTTCCGAGCTTCTCGGTATTGTGGGACTGCGGCCCGAATATGCCGATCGTTACCCGCATGAGTTCTCCGGCGGACAGCGCCAGCGCATCGGGATTGCCCGCGCACTGGCGGGCGAGCCGAAGCTCATCATTGGCGACGAGCCGGTGTCGGCGCTCGATGTCTCTATCCAGGCGCAGGTGATCAACCTGCTGGAGGACCTGAAGGAACGCTTCGGTCTGACACTGGTGATCGTCGCGCACGATCTGGCGGTCATCCGCCATATGAGCGATCGCGTCGCCGTGATGTATCTCGGCGAGATCGTCGAAATGTCGCCCGTCGACCCGCTCTACGAAAAGCCGCTGCATCCCTATACGCAGGCGCTGCTTCGGGCCATCCCGGCACCCGATCCGAAGGACAGGGTCGCGCCTCAATTGCTGCAGGGCGACGTGCCCAATCCGACGGACCTTCCTTCCGGCTGCCGCTTCCACACGCGTTGCCCGCATGCGCAGCCGCGCTGCGCGCAGGAGCACCCGGCGCTCGAGGACGCCGGCGACGGGCGGCTGGTCGCCTGCCATTTCTGGCGCGAGATCGGTGAGGCCGAACCCGGCATCGGGGTCGACGACAGCGCGGACACCGCGCTCAGCCGTCGCCTCGAAGTTTATCGCGCATTCCAGGCCCGCCGCGAGGCGGAGCCGTCGACACCGGAGATCAACCAACAAGGAGGCCAGACATGAAAAGACTGCTGACACTGACACTGGGTGCGATGCTGATGGCGAGCGCCGCATCGGCTGCCGATCTGCGGATCGCGCTGCAGGACGATCCGGACGTGCTCGATCCACATCGCGCGCGCACTTTCGTTGGCCGCATCGTCTTCACCTCGCTTTGCGACAAGCTGGTCGACATCGACGAGAAGCTCGCCATCGTGCCGCAGATCGCGACCGAATGGTCGTGGAACGATGACAGCACCGTGCTGACCATGTCGTTGCGCGAGGGTGCCACGTTCCACGATGGCGCGCCGATCGACGCGGAGGCCGTGAAGGCCAATCTGGACCGCGCCCGTACGGACGAGGAGAGCCTGCGCAAGAGCGAGGTCGCGTCCATCTCGGATATCGCGGTGGTCGACGCTCAGACCCTCCAGATCACGCTGTCGCAGCCGGACGCCGGGTTCCTTGCGCAGTTGACCGACCGCGCCGGCATGCTGATGTCGCCCGCTTCGTTCGAAAACGATCCCGGCCAGAACCCGGTCTGCTCCGGCCCCTACAAGTTCGTCGAGCGGGTGCAGAACGACCGCATCGTGCTGGAGAAGTTCGCCGAGCACTGGAACGCGGATGCCTATGCCTTCGACAAGGTCACCTTCGTGCCGATTCCGGACACGACAGTGCGCCTTGCCAATCTGCGCTCGGGCGACGTCGACATCATCGAGCGCGTCGCACCGTCGGATCTCGCAACCGTCGAAGGCGACGACAGCATCAAGCTCGCCTCCGTCACAGGTCTCGGCTTCCAGGCGATCGAGGTCAACATGGCCAATGGCGACCGGGCCGATAATCCGCTCGGTCAGGACAAGCTGGTCCGTCAGGCCCTCGACCTTGCCATCGACCGCAACGTGATCAACGAGGTCGTCGGCGCCGGCACCTATCAGCCGGCCTATCAGGCATTCCCACCGGCAAGCTTTGCCTACAACCCCGAGACTGGCGGTGACGGCCGCAATGTCGAGCGGGCCAAGGAACTGCTTGCCGAGGCGGGACACGAGCGTGTCGCCTTCGAGCTGACCTTCGGCAACAACACCGTCATGCAGCAGGTCTTCGAACTGGTGCAGGCCATGGGTGCGGAAGCCGGTTTCGACATCACGCTGCGCCCGACCGAGTTCGCGGCACTTCAGTCCGCGCTCAAGGCCGGCGACTTCGAGGTTGGTCAGTCGGGCTGGTCCGGCCGCGTCGATCCGGATGGCAACATTCACCAGTATGTCACCTGCGAGGGCAGCCTCAACGATGCGAAATACTGCAACGAGGAGGTCGATCGGCTGCTTAACGAAGCGCGTACGGTGACAGGCGAGGCGGAACGCAAGGCGCTCTACGATCAGGCGCAGGAAATCCTGCGTGACGAGATGCCGATCATCTACCTCTTCTATCTGCCCTGGCCGTTCGTGCACCAGGCTTCGATCGAGGGCTTCACCGCATATCCCGACGGGATGATCCGGCTCGCCGGCGTCACCATGGCCGAATAGGCCTCTTTGGGAGCCGGCCCGGCCGGCTCCCCGAACTTCTGACAAAAAAACACACAACAGGGGAACGTCATCATGAAACTGCTATTATCATCCTTGCTGACGACAACGATGCTGCTGGCCGCGGGTGCTGCCTCGGCGCAGGAGTTCCGCATCGGGCTTCAGGAAGACCCCGACGTGCTCGACCCGCACAAGTCGCGCACTTTCGTCGGCCGTCTCGTCTACGCATCGCTTTGCGACAAGTTGATCGATGTCGATGCCGAGCTGAAATTCGTTCCGCGCGTCGCCACCGACTGGAGCTGGAACGAAGACAATACCAAGCTCACCTTCACCATCCGCGACGACATGACCTTCCATGACGGCACGAAGCTGGACGCTGCTGCCGTGGTTGCAAATCTCGAACGGGCGCGGACGCTGCCGGACAGCCTGCGCAAGAGCGAGCTCACTTCGGTAACGGGTGTCGAGGCGCCCGATGCCACGACCGTAGTGCTGACGCTGGCGCAGCCCGACGCGACGCTGCTCGCGCAGCTTTCGGATCGTGCCGGCATGCTTCTGTCTCCGGCCACTTTCGAGAGCGACATCGGCACGAACCCGGTTTGCTCCGGCCCATACAAGTTCGTCAGCCGTGTTCAGAACGACCGCATCGTGCTGGAAAAATTCGCCGATCATCCGGATGCGGACGACTATCATTTCGAGCGGCTTGTCTTCCAGCCGATCCCCGATTCGACCGTGCGGCTCGCCAACCTCCGCGCCGGCGACCTCGACATGCTCGAGCGGCTGAACCCGTCTGATGCGGCTGCAGTGCGCGAGGATGCGAACCTGCAGTTCATGCCCATCGCCGGGCTCGGCTATCAGGGCATCACCATCAACACCAGCGGTGAAGGCGATGGCGACAATCCGCTCGGCACGGACAAGCGCGTGCGTCAGGCGCTTCAGCTCGCAATCGGCCGCGACATCATCAACGAGGTGGTGGGCAATGGCCTGTTCGAGCCCGCGCAGCAGCCGTTCCCGCCGGCGAGCCCCTACAACAGCGACGACTATCCGGTCGTCGCCCGCGACGTCGAGGCGGCCAAGGCGCTGCTTGCGGAGGCCGGCCATGAGCGCGTCGCCTTCACGCTCAGCTTCGGCAACAACACGACAGCCACGGCGATCAATGAGCTGATTCAGGCTATGGCGACCGAAGCCGGTTTCGACATCAGCCTTCAGCCGACCGAGTTCGCCGCCATGCAGCAGGAAATGCAGGCCGGCAACTACCAGGCGGCGCAGATCGGCTGGTCCGGTCGCGTCGACCCGGACGGCAACCTGCATCAGTTCGTCACCTGCGAGGGAACCCTCAACGATTCCAACTACTGCAACGAGGAGGTCGATCGCCTTCTCAACGAAGCGCGCGAAACGCCGGACCCGGAGGCGCGCCTGCCGCTTTACAACCAGGCACAGGCGATCCTGCAGGACGATCTGCCGATCATCTATGTCTACCACCAGCCCTGGCCGTTCGTGCTCGCCTCGAACGTCGAGGGCTTCCAGCCCTATCCGGACGGCATGTTGCGCCTCAAGGGCGTGACGATGGCCGAATAGTCGAAACCGGGCGACGGCGGCCTCTGCGCCGTCGCCCCTGCATTGCGTGAGCCAAACCGGATGCTGAAGATCATCGCCAGGCGCGTTTTCGTCGCGATCCCCACGCTGGTGCTCGTGACACTGATCGTGTTCGGGCTTCAGAAGATACTGCCGGGCGATCCGCTGCTGACCATGGCAGGCGAGGAGCGGGACCCCCAGGTGCTTGCCTTCCTGCGCGAAAAGTATCGCCTCGACGATCCGTTCCACGTCCAGTACCTCGCCTGGCTCGGCAACGTCCTCACCGGCGATTTCGGCAATTCGCTGCGCACCGGCGTCCCGGTTTCGACGCTGATCGCGCAGAAGCTGCCGGTGACGCTGCAGCTTGCGGTTATGGCGATCATCATGGCGATGCTGATCGGCATTCCAGCCGGCATCATCGCGGCGGTGCGGAAGGGGACGGTAACGGACTATGCCGCCAACGCCGTCGCATTATCCGGCATGTCCATTCCGAATTTTTGGCTCGGCATCATCCTCATCATGATCGTCTCGGTGCAGTGGCGGCTGCTGCCCGCGTCCGGCTACGTGCCGCTGACTGAAGACCCGCTGCAATCGCTGCGCACGATGCTGATGCCGTCTTTCGTGCTTGGTACGGCGCTGGCTGCATATCTGATGCGGCATACGCGCTCGGCGATGCTCGGCGTGCTGACCTCCGATTACATCAGGACAGCGCGGGCGAAGGGCCTGCTGCCGAAGACGGTGATCCTCAAGCATGCGCTGCGCAATGCACTGATGCCCATTGTGACCCTCTCGACGCTGCTGTTCGGCGAGTTGCTGGCCGGCGCCGTGCTGACCGAACAGGTCTTCACCATTCCCGGTTTCGGCAAGCTCATCGTGGACGCCGTGTTTACCCGCGACTATGCCGTGGTGCAGGGCGTCGTCTTGTGCACGGCCGTCGGCTTCATCTTCATGAACCTGATTGCCGACGTCCTCTACATCCTCATCAATCCGCGTCTGAGGCATCCGCAATGAGCGTCCAGGCAGAAGCCATCGCGCCGCGCCGCAAGCTTGGGCGTACGGCGACCAAGTTCCTCTCCAACCGCAGCGCCGTATTCGGCGGTGTGCTCGTTGCAACCTTCATCCTGCTCGCGTTGTTCGCGCCGCTGCTTGCCGGGTACGATCCGTTTGCGACCTCGTTCACATCTATCCGCAAGCCGCCTTCGGCCGAGTTCTGGCTGGGTACTGACGAACTGGGTCGCGACATCTACACGCGCATGCTCTATGGCGCGCGCGCCTCGCTCATGGCGGGCGTGGTTTCGGTCGCCATCGCGGTTGCCGTCGGCGTGCCGTTCGGTCTGCTTGCGGGTTATTATGGCGGCTGGGTGGATGCCACCATCTCGCGCGTTACCGAGGCGCTGCTGGCGATCCCGTTCCTTATCCTGGCCATCGCGCTTGCCGCGTTCCTGGGCCCGAGCCTCACCAATGCGATGATCGCCATCGGTCTGTCTGCCACCCCCATCTTCGTGCGCTTGACGCGTGGCCAGACGCTTGCGGTCAAGACGGAGGATTATGTCGAGGGCGCGCGCGCCATCGGCCTGCCGAACGTACTCATCATCATCCGCTACATCTTCCCCAACGTGCTGCCGCCGATCGTGGTGCAGGCGACGATCACGATCGCGACCGCGATTATCGCGGAGGCGAGCCTCTCCTTCCTCGGCCTCGGGCAGCAGCCGCCGAACCCGTCCTGGGGTTCGATGCTCAACACTGCAAAGAACTTCATGACCCAGGCCCCCTGGATGTCAATATTCCCCGGCGGCGCGATCTTCCTGGTCGTGCTCGGCTTCAATCTTCTCGGCGACGGGCTGCGCGATGCGCTCGACCCACGCGACAACTGACCAGACCACGGAGCAGCATCCATGTTCACTACAAGGCCCGAGATCCTCGGCACGTTCGGCGTCGTCACCACCACCCATTGGCTCGCCTCGCAATCCGGCATGGCGATGCTGGAGCGTGGCGGCAACGCCTTCGACGCCGCGGTGGCAGCCGGGTTCGTGCTGCAGGTGGTTGAACCACACCTCGTCGGCCCCGGCGGCGAAGTTCCGATCGTCTTCCACTCGGCAAGAACCGGAAAGACCGAAGTGCTGTGCGGGCAGGGCACGACGCCGGCAGGCGCTACCATGGAACACTACAAGGGGCAGGGGTTGACGCTGATCCCCGGTAACGGGCTGCTGGCGACCGTGATCCCGGGTGCTTTCGACGCCTGGATGCAGCTTCTGCGCGATCATGGCTCGCTGCCGCTGGCCGATGTCATGGCGCCTGCGATCCACTATGCCGAGAACGGTCATCCGATGCTGCCGCGCGTTGCCAACACCATTGCGGGGCTGAAGGACTTCTTCACCCGCGAATGGCCGACCTCGGCGGCCTTCTTCACGCCCGGCGGCCGGTTGCCGGAAGCGAAGAAGCTGTTCCGCAACGAGGCGCTGGCGAACACCTGGAAGCGCGTCATCTCGGAATCGCAGGCGGGCGGCGGCGGCCGCGAAAAGCAGATCGAGCGCGCCCGCGACGCGTTCTATCGCGGCTTCGTTGCCGAGGCGATCGACCGGTTCGCGCGCGAGAACGAGGTGATGGACGAAAGCGGCTCCCGCCATCGCGGCGTGATCACCGCCGACGACATGGCCGGCTGGCAGGCGACCTACGAAAAGCCTCTGACCTATGACTATCATGGCTATCGCCTGAACAAGATCGGCCCGTGGGGGCAGGGGCCGGTGTTCCTGCAAACGCTCGCGCTGTTGAAGGGTTTTGACATCGGCGCAATGGATACGCGCGGGCCGGATTTCGTCCACACGCTGACGGAGGCGATGAAGCTCGCCTTCGCCGACCGCGAATATTACTACAGCGATCCGAATTTCATCGACGTTCCGATCGAGACGCTGCTGTCGGATGCCTATAGCGACGAGCGGCGCAAACTGATCGCCGAGACGGCGTCGCATGAGCTGCGGCCGGGCCGGATTGCCGGCTACGAGGACCAGATCGCGCGCATGGATGCCGCCCTCGAGCGCCTGTCGCGGGTGGCCAATCCCGACGCGGCGTCGGCCGAGCCGACCATGGCGGACATGCGCTCGGTGCGCCGTGGCGACACCGTCCATCTCGACGCCATCGACAGGGACGGCAACATGGTCGCGGCGATGCCTTCCGGCGGCTGGCTGCAGTCCTCGCCCTACATTCCCGAGCTCGGCTTCATGCTCAACACGCGCGCCCAGATGTTCTGGTTGGAGGAGGGGCTGCCGGCGAGCCTGGCACCCGGCAAGCGCCCACGCACGACGCTGACGCCAAGCCTCGCCGAGAAGGACGGCCGCCCCTACATGGTGTTCGGCACGCCGGGCGGCGACCAGCAGGAGCAGTGGCAGCTCCAGTTCTTCCTGCGCCATGTCCATCACGGCATGAACCTGCAGGAGGCAATCGACCTGCCAATGTCGCATACGGCGCACTTCCCGAACTCGTTCTATCCGCGTGATCGCAAGCCCGGAAACCTTGCGATCGAGGAAACATTCGGCGCGGAGACAATCGAGGCGCTCAAGGCGCGTGGCCACCGTGTCGACGTGACGCCGGAATGGTCGATCGGCCGCATGGTCGCTGCCGCGCGCGACGAGGATGGGATGCTGCGGGCTGCTGCAACGCCACGTTTGATGCAGGCCTACGCTGTCGGTCGGTAGCGTCAACGGCTTTGCGTTCGCGCGCGCCTGCGGCTAACGTTCCCGTTCGATAAGCATGGGGGAGGACATGCGATGGCGGTGCAGGCGGCACGCAAGCTGCGGGAACCTGTTGGCGATCCGGAATTCGGCCCCTGGCTGGCGCAGGCATCGATCCTGATCATCGATGACGAGCCGGGCATGCGCAATTTCCTGATGCGCACGCTCGGCCCGCGCTGCAAGCGCATAGAGGAGGCCGCCGATACGGACGAGGCGACCCGCAAGCTCGACGAGCATCACTTCGACGTTGTCATTCTCGACAACATCATGCCGGGAAAGAACGGCGTCGACTGGTTGGCCGAACAGCGCGCAATCGGCCTCTTCGCCGACGCCATCCTTATCACCGCATTCGCCGACCTTGAAACCGCGATCCAGGCGCTGCGGGCAGGGGCCGCGGATTTCGTGCTCAAGCCGTTCCGGTCCAACCAGATCCTCAACGCGGTGGCGCGGTGTCTCGACCGGGTGCGCCTGCAGCGTGAGAACTACGTGCTGCGCTACGAACTGCGCGCGGCCTCGGACCACATGTTGCTTCGAGACCGGCTGATCGGGGAGTCCGGGGCCATCCGCCAGGTTCGCGAGACCATAGCGCGCGTTGCGCCGCTTCCCACGTCGGTGCTGCTCACAGGCGAATCGGGAACGGGCAAGGAGGTGGCGGCGCGATCGCTGCATTCGCTGTCCGAGCGTGTCGACAAGCCCTTCGTGCCCGTAAACTGCGCGGCGATCCCGCCCGACATGATCGAGAGCGAACTTTTCGGTCATGTCAAAGGCGCCTTCACCGGTGCCGAAGGATCGCGCGAAGGCATTTTCATGCACGCGCAGGGCGGCACGCTGTTCCTTGACGAGATGGGCGACCTGCCGCTTGCCCTGCAAGGCAAGCTTCTGCGGGTGCTGGAAGACCGTCGGGTGCGGCCCGTCGGATCGGAGCGCGAGGTCCCGGTCGATCTGCGGTTCGTTTTTGCGACCAATGCCGATCTTGCACGCGCTGTCGAGGAGGGGCGGTTTCGGGCCGATCTCTACTTCCGCATCAATGTGATGCAGATCCATCTTCCGCCGCTGAACGAGCGCGACCACGACGTTCAGGAACTCGCCGACCTGTTCATGCGCAAGCTCTCTCAGCAGCTCGGCATGCCGCCGGTACATCTCGAGGAGGAGGCGCGGGCCGCGCTGGCGCGGTACGACTGGCCGGGCAATGTGCGCGAACTGCGCAACGTCATCGAGCGTACCCTGATCCTTGGGCGCTTCCCGCTGGAGCAGCTCGGTGCAAGCCGCTCACCGCAGCGCGGGGCTGACGAGAGTGACGGCAGCCTTGCCGACCTCGAACGCCGCCACATCCTCTCCGTGCTGAGGGACAGCGGCGGCAACCGGGAGGAGGCCGCCCGGCGGCTGGGCGTCTCGCGCAAGACGATCGACCGCAAATGCGCGGCATGGAATGTCTGAGACGACAGCCGCTGCAACTGCAAAGACGAGGGAACGCGGCCGCTCGGTCCGCTTCAGGCTGCTCGCCATCGCGCTTCTGCCGACGCTCGTGCTGCTGCCGCTGTTGCTGGGCGTCACCGTCTTCCGCTGGAACGCCAAGTTTGATGCAACGCTGATTTCCAAGGTCAATGGCGACCTCACTATCGCCCATCAATATCTGGCGCGCATCCTTGAAAACACCGGCGAGCAGATCGCTGCGCTGGGCGCTTCCGCCCGCTATCGCGACACCGTCGAATTGCAGCGGACCGCGCCGGACTCGCTCGAGCAGCTTCTGGAGGAAACCCGCCGCGCGCTTGCGTTCGACTTTCTGTACCTGACCGACGAGGCAGGCGATGTGGTTGCGTCGGCGCGCTCGCTGACTGACGGGCGAAGACGGACCGACTGGCCGATTATCGTGTCCGCTCTGGCAGGAAACCCTGAAACAGCCATCGATATTTTCAGCGGCGAAGATCTGGCTGCGATCTCGCCCGACCTCGCCGCGCAGGCGCGCGTCGAGTTGGTGCCGACGGCTAATGCCGTGCCGACCGATCGCAGCGAGGAGACACGCGGTATGGTCGTGCATTCGGCCAGCCCGGCCGCACTCGGAAACGGCGAGACAGGGGCGCTCGTCGGCGGTGTGCTGCTGAACCGCAACCTCGAATTCATCGATACCATCAACGACCTCGTCTATCGTGAGGCGAGCCTGCCGGAAGGAAGCCAGGGAACCGCCACGCTGTTCGTCGACGACGTTCGCATCAGCACGAATGTGCGCCTGTTCGAAGGACGGCGTGCGCTGGGGACCCGCGTTTCGGCGATCGTGCGCTCCGCCGTGCTCGACAAGGGCCGGACCTGGCTCGACAGCGCGTTCGTGGTCAACGACTGGTACGTCTCCGCCTACGAACCGGTCATCGACAGCTACGGCAAGCGGGTCGGCATGCTCTATGTAGGCTTCCTCGAGGCGCCGTTCACAGAAGCCAAGCGCGAGACGTTGCTGACGATCCTGCTGGCGTTCCTGGCCATTGCGATGGTCAGCGTGCCGATCTTCCTGCGCTGGGCGGGGTCGATCTTCCTGCCGCTGGAGCGCATGACCGGGACCATCGCCAGGGTCGAGAGCGGTGATCTCGGTGCGCGAACGGACGTGGCCGAGGCTCGCGACGAGATCGGACGGGTGGCTGTCCACCTCGACCATTTGCTGGACCAGTTGCAGGAGCGCGACCGGCAATTGCGTGCCTGGAACGAGGAACTGAATGACCGGGTGGACGAGCGAACCCGCGAACTGCAGCTTGCCAACCGACAGCTCGAGGCAACGACCAAGCAGCTCATCATGTCCGAGAAGCTCGCAGCGATCGGCGAGATCACGGCGGGCGTGGCGCATGAGATCAACAACCCGATCGCCGTGATGCAAGGCAATCTCGAAGTCGTGCGGGCAGTCATGGGCGACAGGGCGGACGAGGCGAAAACCGAATTCCGCCTCCTCGACGAGCAGATCCATCGCATCAGCCAGATCGTCACCAAGCTGCTGCAATTCGCCAAGCCCGAAGAGTATGCCGGCTATGTCGAGCGGCATGCCCCGGACAACGTCATCGACGATTGCCTGCCACTGGTGCAGCATCTGCTCAATAAGGCCGAGATCGACATCGTCCGCGAGAAGAGCGCGAAGCGCCTCCTGCTGATGAACCGCACGGAACTGCAGCAGGTGCTGGTCAACCTTATCGTCAATGCCATCCATGCGATGCCGGACGGCGGAAAGCTCACCTTCGTTACACGCGACGAGGACGTCGACGGGCGGCCGGGCCTGGCAATCGTCATTGCCGATACTGGCGTGGGCATGAGCGATGAACTGATCCGCAAGGTCTTCGACCCGTTCTTTACCACCAAGCGCAGCGAGGGCACGGGGCTCGGCCTTTCCATCAGCCAGACCCTGATAAAGCGCCAGGGTGGGCGGATTGCGGTCGAGAGCGAAGAGGGCAGGGGCACCACCTTCACGATCTGGCTGCCTGAAGCTGCCTGAGACCTTCGGACATTTTGTCCATGCCCTCCGGACAAAATGTCCATAGGGCTTTTCTCTTAATCGATAAGTCTCTGAAATCGTTGAGCCGCGCAACTGGCACGCCCGTTGCTTATCGTTAAAGGCAACCAAACGGGAGGAGTGCGGATGAGGCGGGGACGCCGCAAGCCATAGACGTTCGGGCGGCCGCTGCCACGGAGGACGGCGCGGCAGCCGACAATCACCAGACGTAACCAGCAGGACGACCCGCGCGGATGCACTTCGGCGGGCGGAGGAGAATTCATGTCCACAGCAAGTGAAACCTACACGGGCGGCAGTGTCGGTGTCGGCATACTCGACAAAGAGCGCATCATCGCGCGGCCGGGCTTCAACCGCTGGCTCGTGCCGCCGGCAGCCCTCGCCATTCATCTCTGCATCGGCATGGCGTACGGCTTCAGCGTGTTCTGGCTGCCGCTCTCGCGCGCCATCGGCATCGATCAGCCGGTCGTCTGCGCTGATCTCAACGTGTTCACGGCACTTTTCACCACCACCTGCGACTGGCGCGTCTCCGATCTCGGCTGGATGTACACGCTGTTCTTCGTCTTCCTCGGTTCGGCGGCTGCCATCTGGGGTGGCTGGCTCGAGCGCGCGGGTCCCCGCAAGGCGGGCCTGGCGTCCATGGTCTGCTGGTGCGGTGGCATGATCATCGCCGCGATCGGCATCATCACCCACCAGTTGTGGCTCATGTGGCTGGGCGCCGGCGTCATCGGCGGTATCGGCCTCGGGCTCGGCTACATCTCGCCGGTTTCCACGCTCATCAAATGGTTCCCCGACCGGCGCGGCATGGCCACCGGCATGGCGATCATGGGCTTCGGCGGCGGTGCTATGATTGGTGCGCCTCTGGCGAATTTCCTGATGAACACCTTCCGCACGGAAGATTCCGTCGGTGTGTGGCAGACCTTCGTCGTGATGGCCCTGCTTTATGCCGTTGCCATGACGCTCGGTGCGTTCGGCTATCGCATTCCGCCATCGGGCTGGCGGCCGGAAGGCTGGACCCCGCCGGCAAACACCAACAAGGCTATGATCACGACCCGGCATGTCCACCTGCGCGACGCCCACAAGACGACGCAGTTCTGGCTGATCTGGGCTGTGCTCATGCTCAACGTCTCGGCCGGTATCGGCGTCATCGGCATGGCCTCGCCGATGCTGCAGGAAATCTTCGCCGGCGACCTGATAGGCCTGCCCGATCTTTCCTTCAACGAACTCGACGCCAGCCAGAAGACCGCCATCGCCGGCATTGCCGCGGGCTTCGCGGGGCTCCTGTCGCTGTTCAATATCGTCGGGCGCTTCTTCTGGGCGTCGCTTTCCGACTATATCGGCCGCAAGAACACCTACTATACGTTCCTGCTGCTCGGCATCGTGCTCTACGCGCTCGCGCCGACCGCGGCGCATATGGGCAGCCAGCTTCTGTTCGTGCTGATGTTCGGCATCATCCTGTCGATGTATGGCGGCGGCTTCGCGACGATCCCCGCCTATCTCGCTGACATCTTCGGCACCCAGTTCGTGGGCGCGATCCACGGCCGGCTGCTGACCGCATGGTCGACGGCGGGCATCGTCGGGCCGGTGGTGGTCAACTACATCCGCGAATTCCAGCTTGCAGCCGGCATTCCACGGGCGCAGGTCTACGACTTCACGATGTACATCCTGGCCGGCATGCTCGCGCTCGGCGTCGTGGCCAACTTCTTCGTGCGGCCCCTCGCGGACAAATGGTTCAAGTCCGACGCCGAGGTTGCCAGCCTGCAGGCCAAGACGGCCGCTTCCCAGACCGAGCAGACCGGCTCGTTCGGCATCGGCAAGGGTGGCCTCGACGCCAAGGCAGCCATCGCCTGGACGGCTGTCGGTGTTCCGATCCTCTGGGGCATCTGGGTGACGCTCGAAAAGACGGCCGCGCTCTTCGGCTGATCAACGCGCTTACCATCCCCGGCGCGGTTCGCGCGCCGGGGACCATGCGACGGTCACGCACTGCTCAAGGGTTGCGTGTCATGCTGATCGAACGGCTCGAACTCTTCATCGCGTTGGCCAAGGAAGGCCATTTCGGCCGCGCCGCCGAGGAATGCGGCGTGACGCAGCCAACCTTGTCTTCGGCCATCAAGCAGCTCGAGACCATGCTGGGCGTGATGCTGGTGGAGCGGGGCTCGCGTTTCCGCGGTCTCACGCCGGAGGGCCGGCAGGTGCTGACGTGGGCGCGCCGCATCGTCTCCGACACCCGCACGATGCGCGAGGAGATGCGCGCCGCGCGGCTCGGCCTCTCGGGCCGCATACGCATCGCGGCCATTCCGACGGCGCTGGCCATGGTCGCCGGCATCACCACACCTTTTCGCGAGCGGCATCCTGGCGTCGGTTTCTCCGTTCTGTCGCGTACCTCGGTGGAAATCCTGTCGATGCTCGGCAATTTCGACATCGATGTCGGCATCACCTATCTCGATCATGAACCCTTGGGAAACGTTGCCGCCGTGCCGCTCTACAGCGAGCGCTATCATCTGATCGTCGGTGCGGGCGGGCCATTCGCCGACCGCGAGGAAGTGACGTGGTCGGAGGTCGCGCAGGTGCCGCTCTGCCTGCTGACGCCCGACATGCAGAACCGGCGGATCATCGACCGGCATCTGGCCGCTGCCGGCGCAACAGTGCGGCCGACGCTGGAGTCCAACTCGATGGTCGTCCTGTTCTCGCATGTGCGTACGGGCGAATGGTCGTCGATCATGCCGCTCAACCTTCCGGCGGCTCTCGATTTCGCCGAGCCCATACGCCGCATTCCGATCGTCGCGCCGGCTGTAAGCCATATGGTGGGGCTCGTGGCAGCGCGGCGCGAACCGCACACGCCGCTCGTGTCGGCATTGTTGGCGGAGGTTGCGGGGCTGAACGAGACGGCTCTGGGCGTGCAACACCTTCACCGCTGACAAAGAAGACCTTCAGGGCCGAAGCGCGGCGATAAAAACGGCCGCCATTGCGGGTGCGATGGCGGCCGTCAGGTTGTTTAAGCTGCGTCGCCTCAGGCGGCGAGGGTCACCAGTTTCGGCACGAGATAGGCGTTGATCGCTTCCGACCCACCTTCGCTGCCATATCCGGAATCCCGGACACCGCCGAAGTGGATTTCCGGGAGGGCGAGGCCGTTGTGGTTGATCGAGGTCATGCCTGCCACGATGCGCTTGCCGAGCTGATCCGCCGTCTCGGTCGAGCGCGTGAACGCATAGCTTGCGAGGCCGTAGGGCAGGCGGTTTGCTTCCGCGATCGCATCCTCGGTGGTGGCGAAGCGGTTGATGATGGCGACAGGCCCGAACGGCTCCTCGTTCATGATGCGCGCGTCCGTTGGCACATTGGCCAGCACGGTCGGCTCGAAGAAGTTGCCCTTGTTGCCGATGCGCCGGCCGCCGGTTCGCAACTCGCCACCCTGCTCAACGGCATCGGCAATCAGGGATTCGAGCACGGGGATGCGCCGCTCGTTGGCGAGCGGCCCCATGGCGGTACCTTCCTCGAAGCCGTTACCGACCTTTACTGCCTTCGCGGCCGCCGTGAAGGCGTCCACGAAACCGTCGAACGACTTTTCCTGCACGAGAAAGCGTGTCGGGGACACGCAAACCTGGCCGGCATTGCGGTATTTGGACGCCGACAGAACCTTCACCGCCTTGTCGATATCCGCGTCGTCGAAGACGATCGCCGGAGCGTGGCCGCCGAGCTCCATCGTGGCGAGCTTCATGTGCTGCCCGGCAAGGGCCGCCAGATGCTTGCCTACCGGAGTCGATCCGGTGAAGGAGATCTTGCGGATCGTTGGGTGCGGGATGAGGTATTCCGAAATCTCGGCGGGAACGCCGTAGACCAGCCCGATCACGCCAGCCGGGATGCCGGCATCGGCAAAGGCACGCACCAGTGCCGCCGGTGCTGCGGGGGTTTCTTCCGGAGCCTTGACGATGATCGAACAGCCTGCGGCAAGCGCAGCAGAAAGCTTGCGCACGACCTGGTTGATGGGGAAGTTCCAAGGCGTGAAAGCGGCGACTGGACCGACCGGCAGCTTGACGATCATCTGGGTAACGTCCGGCGCGCGTGCCGGCACGACCTGTCCGTAGGTGCGGCGGGCCTCCTCGGCGAACCAGTCGATGATGTCGGCGCCTGCAAGGGTTTCCATGCGCGCTTCGCCCACGGGCTTGCCCTGTTCCAGTGTCATCGCCTGTGCGATCTCGTCGGCGCGCTGCCTGAGTATGTCGGCAGCCTTGCGCATCAGCTTGTAGCGCTCGAATGGCGAGGTTTCGCTCCAGGTGGCAAAGCCACGCTCGGCCGCTTCCAGGGCCGCGTCGAGATCCACGCGCGTTGCGTGGGCGACCGTGCCGATCGCCTCGCCGGTTGCCGGATCGACCACGTCGATCGTCTTGCCTTCTCTTCCGGGTCGCCATTCACCGTCGATGAAGAGCTGTGTCGATGGGTAATTTGGCGTCGTCCGTGTCACTGATAAATGCTCCTTACGCTGCCTTGAGGACCGGCTGGCTGACAAGCTGATCCTCGTCCAGCGCGATGCGCGCCGGAATGCGTCCTTTTGTCAGCCGGTCGTGATAGAGCGACACGCCGTCGGCGGGTGTCAACTCATCATCGGCAACGCGGCGAAGAATTTCGATCAGGTCGAGCGGCGATTCCGCCTGATTGATCTTGCGTCCGAAGAGCGCAAGCCGCGCTCCATGTCGTTTTGACTGAGCGAGCAGTTCGAATGTGTCGCGGGTGGTGCCGCCGGCACCGCCAAGCACGCCGACGATCATCTCGTCATCATACGCCACCAGTTCTTCCATCGCGCGCGGCCCGTTATAGGCGACCTTGAGGAAAATGGGTGCTGCATCGCGATCGACGCCCGCCAGGCATCGCACGATGCAGTCGTTGACGAACTGGCCGACTTCTTCGCCGGCAAGCGTGCCGACATTCGGGTTGAAGACTTCGAGGAAGTGCCTGAACCCAAGCGCGTTGCACTCCGCGCGAAACGCATTGTAGGCGGACAACGTGCGATGGTCGGCATCGACGTCGTTGGTGAAGGTCAGGCTGTAGAGGCCGAGATCGGCACCTGCCACACCCTTCGTCAACGGAGGACGGCCGCCATGCATGACGCGCGACAGGTCGGCGGTGCGGAACGGCTGAGACGGAGAGGCGCGATAAGCGCCGTGGCGCGGCAGCCAGATTTCGCTTGTGTCGTTGACGCGAGCCGCCCGGGCCATGTTGCTGTTTGCGAAAAGGTCCTCCTCCATCGCCAGCTTATGCAGATTGTACGCGGAGAGCAGCATCAGGTCGACGATGTCCTGCTTCACGACCGCCCGGACAATGTCGAGGAATTCCCGGCGATTGCGCGGCCTTTCCTTGCCGTTCTCGTCGCGGACCATGCCCAGCGCGGCAATGCCGCGCGCCATGTCAGGGTCCTTGGCGTCGCAGATCAGAAATTCCTTCGAACCGGACGGGTCGCGCCTGATCGCGGCCAGCTTCTCGTCAAGCCTGGTGTTGCGTTCCATCGGGGTCGGGGTGAAACCTTCAGTCATCTTGCAGCAATCCAATTCAGATCGAGTTCAGGGTCGAAGCGCTGGAGCGCCTGCGGTGTCGGGAGCCCGGCACGACCGCCGGGGACAGTGCATTTGAGGGCGGCAACGCTGTTGGCGAAGCGGATCGTCTCTTCGAGCTCTCGTTCGTGGGAGAGAGCCAATGCAAAGGCACCGTGAAAGGCGTCGCCGGCGCCAACGGTATCGACAACCTCGACACGTGGCGGACGGACATTTCGCAGCGCATCGCCGTCGAGCCAGTAGAGGCCGTCCGCACCGTCGGTAACGCCCACGACCTTGTGGCCGGGACGGCGGGCGCGCCTCAAACCCTCTTCTATCGAATCCGTTTCCGTGAACTGGGCGAGGCCCGGTCGGGAGAATATGACATGGTCGCAGCCGGCGATGACGGGTTCGACCACCTCGCGCGGGTGACGTGTAATCTCGGCGTCCAGCACCGATGGAATGCCTTCCCGTTTCGCCTGCTGCAGACAGGCAAGCGCGCCCTGCGGCCACGACAGATCGCAAAGCAGCGCGCCGCCTAGCGTTTCCGGGCGCAACCAATCGGTTTCGGTCGGCGTATCGGGATCGACATAGGCGACAATCAGCCGCTCGCCGTGCCTGTCCACCAGAATTACGGCCCCGGGCGACCGGTTGTTATCGAATGCGCGCAGCCAGGTGGTGTCGATGCCTTCGCCGCCAAGCTCATCGGTAATCGCATTTCCGGTGGCGTCCGCGCCTATGCGCGCTGCAATCGCCGCGCGCCCGCCAAGCCGGGCGATCGCAACGGCTGCCGTCGCGGCCGGCCCGCCGCCGACTTCTCGGCGTTCCCGCGCATAGATCTTCACTGGTTCGCGGGGAATCTCGTCGACCGAGAAAATCGTATCCTGGATGGCAAGGCCGACGCAGAAGACCTCGCCGCGACGCCGGTCAGACAAGGCGCACACCTGTATCCGGATGGAAAAGGTGGATGGCTTCGCTGTCGATGCGGAAGCGCATGCCCTTGTCGCCGGTGTCCGCCGCGCCGGGGCGGATGCGGGCCATGACCTCGCGCCGCCCGAGAGTGACTACGGCAATCGAGTCGGCGCCATGTTCCTCGACAAGCACAACGTCGGATTCGAATTCATCCGACCCTTTCGCACCGTCTGCGATAGACAGGTGTTCCGCACGCATGCCGACATCCACATGTTCGACACCGGCACGCTCGATGCTCTCGTTGCGCGAGACCGGCAGTCGGATCGTCTGGTCCTTGCCGAAATCGAGAAGGAAGGCATCGCCATCCCGCCGCAGCGTGGCGGGCACGAGGCTCATCGGCGGCGAGCCGATGAAGGTGCCGACGAAGCTGTTGACGGGGCGCTGATAGATGTCGCCCGGCGTTCCGATCTGCTGCACCTCGCCCAGCTTCAGAACAACGATCCGGTCGGCCATGGTCATGGCCTCGATCTGGTCGTGCGTAACATAAATGCTCGTCGTGCCGAGCGCGTTCTGGAGCTTGCGTATCTCCATGCGCATGCCGACGCGCAGCTTTGCATCGAGGTTGGAAAGCGGTTCGTCGAACAGGAACACCTTGGGGTCGCGGATCAGGGCGCGTCCAAGCGCGACGCGCTGACGCTGCCCGCCGGACAACGCGCGCGGCTTGCGCTCGAGCAGGGCGTCGAGTTCCAGCATCTTCGCGACCTCGGAAACCTTCGCGTCGATCTGTTCGGGGGAGAGCGCGCGCATCTTGAGCGCGAAGCCGAGGTTTTCCGCGACCGTCATGTGCGGGTAGAGCGCGTAGTCCTGGAACACCATGGCCATGTCGCGGTCGCGGGGCGCCACTTGGTTCAGGCTGTGTCCGTCAAGCTTGATTTCGCCGGAGGTGATTTCTTCCAGACCGGCGATCATGCGCAGCAGCGTACTCTTGCCGCAGCCGGAGGGTCCTACCAGCACGATGAATTCGCCATGATCGACGTCGAGGTCTACGGCCTTCACCGCCTCCACCCCGCCGAACTGCTTTTGCACCGCCCGCAGTGTCAACTCTGCCACTTTGTTCTCGCTCCCTGTTGACAAGTCGCTCCCATAAAGCAGAATAATTACACAGTGTAAACATGGCGGAGAGCCGATGTCCGGACGATTTGTCCCCCGTAGCAGAAAGCAGACGAGAGCGACCGTTCTCGAAAGCCTTTTGCGCACGAAAGGCGCGTTTCGTACTGATTTGGCTCGGGAAACAAGCCTCACCGAGGCGAGTGTTTCACGCATCGTAGCGGATTTGCGTAGTGAAAAGCTGGTCGAAGAGAGGAAGGAATCTGCCCCTCACGCCGGTGGGCCGACCGCCCTCGTTACATTGAGTAATAATATCAACGTGCTCGGTATCGAGCTGTCGAACAGTCGTTTGTCGCTGGGTGTCGGCAATCTTGGCGGTACGCTCGATTACGTCGAGCGAATGCCGGCGTCGCCGAACCTTGATCAGGACGAGTTCGAAAGGCTGTTCTCGGCAAGCGCCGTGGCGTTGCGCGAGTGGGTTGATGCCCGCGGCATCGACCTGCGCCAGGCAGCAATGTCCATCCCGGGCTACGGGCGCGAGGCCGGCAACCCGATCTTTCCGTGGGACATGGCGCGCCTGGAAGGGTTCCTGGGCAAAGTGCTTCCGGGTCTGCCGCTCGCGCTGACGAACTCGGTCGTCGCTCAGGCCGCCTTCAACCGATATGCGATGCCATCCACCTATGCTGTCGAAGGCGATCACCTGTTCCTGTTCGTTGGCCATGGCGTGGCGGGTGTCATCGTCAACGAGGCCGAGCCCATCGATGCCTTTTCCCCGTTCGAGATGGGGCACATGGTGATCGAGCGCGACGGTCTCGTATGCCGCTGCGGCCATCGCGGCTGCGTTGAGGCCTACACCTCCCTGCGCGCGGTTTCGACGATCATCGGCGTGCCGGGCAACGAAATTCTCGCGCGGGGAGACCGGTTCCTCGATGCGCTCGAAGTCGACAACGTTGCGCGCGAGATGCTGCGCGAGCGCCAATTCCTGCTCGGCCTGGCGCTGGGGAACGCGCTCAACCTGCATCCGGTCCCGGCAGTCGTGATCAGCGGCTGGCCGTCGCTGACGCCCGAGTCGGACCGCAGCGCAATTTTTGACGGACTGAACCAGAGCCTGCTTGGCGGCTATGACGAAGGGCGGCTTTCGCTCTCCTTCATAGCGCCGTCGATCGGGAACGACCCCAAAGCCGCGCTCAGCTATGCGGCCTATTGTTTTGTAAGCGGCGGCGGGCTCGAGGCGGCTTCCGATGCGCGCGCGATGGAGGAGACTGCCTGAAATGCTGACCAGAACCAAGCCGGCCGATACGGACGGGCGCCATATCGGTGTGCTCTTCGTGGCTTCGCCGCTCTTTTCGGAAGCCGCCGCGGCTGAGCTGATCACGCGCACTAGCCGGCTGATGGGCGAGGGCGGGCTGCAAGGGCGGTTCACGCTGGCAGGCAAGCTCGCCCGCGACGGCGAGAGCTGCCGTGAAGCGCTTTCGTCGCTCGATTTCGACGCCCTCGACGGGCTGGTTGTCCAGCTTTCTACGTTCTGCACTGCCGAACTCCTGCATGATGTGCTCGACGCCGTCGGCGACCGGCCGATCCCGATTGCGATCTGGGCGCTCGAGGAGGCCGAGGAGATCGTCACCAATTCGCTTTGCGGTGCGCAGCTCTGGGCATCGACACTGAGCCGCTTCGGTCACGGTTTCACCTTGCTGCTCGGCAACCCGGAAGATCCGGCCCTTGCCGGAGAACTCACCGCATTCGCCGCGGCATCGCGTGCGCACAGCCGCCTGCGCGGCGCACGGATCGCGTTGATCGGCTCGCATGCCGACTGGTTCACGAACCTCGCGGTAGACCCCTGGATGCTGCGCCAGCGTCTCGGTATCACCATCCAGCAGACGACGCTGGTGCGTTTCCTGGAAGCGTGCAAGGCAGATGACGATGCCGTGCGGCTTGGTGCCAGCCGCTGGGCGGAGGCCTCCTTCGACGGAGGCGATGAGGAGGCGGGCCGCCTCGCGCTGGGGCGCACCTATGCGCAGCTTGCCGCGGGTCTCGACCGGATCGAAGCTGATGCCGTCGCAATCCGCGACTGGCCGGAAATTCTCTACGCCGAGAACTTCAAGGGTACCTGGGGCGCGTTGGGCGAGCTTTCCGACCGCGCAGTGCCGATCGCGCCGGAGGGCGATGTGATGGGTGCTGCGACCGCTCTCGTGGCGCGCGCGTTCGATCCGGCGTCGCTGCCGTTCCTTACCGACATTTCCGGGCTCGACCGGGCAAGAAACCGGCTGGTCCTTTGGCACTATGGCGTCAGCCCGCGCCTTGCCGACGGCCCGCGCTCGCTCGATCCTGTGCTGAAGCAGGAAACCTTCCCGCTCAAGGCCGGCTCGATGACGCTGATACGGCTGTCGCTGCGCGACGATGGCACGCTGCGCATTTTTGTCTGCGAAGGCGAGATCGAGGCAGAAAAGTCGCGTGCCAATCGCGCGGCGGGCTATTTCCGCCCCGCCGATGCAGGCGCGGAGGAACTTGTTCGTCGGTTCATCGATGAAGGCTACGAGCATCACGTGACCGCTGTCTATGGGCGCTGGGCCGATGCCGTGCTTCATCTCGGACGGCAGCTTGGCGTGCAGGTCGATCATGTCTGACGCGCCGATGGTCATAGGTCTCGACAAGGTCGCCGCTGATGCCGCATGGCGGCCGGTGTCCATTGGCTGGAGGGCCGATGGCGGCTCCTGGACGCATCTGCCGGCTGACCGTGCCGACGGCGTGCGAATGACGGTGAGCGCCGAAGCCGATGGCCGGCGCTTGCTCATCACGCTCGAAAAGGACGATGCGGCGGCGCTCGACGTCGCCTTCGCCGTGCCGCGCAAGTTTCAGGCCTTCGGCGGCGGCGAGCGTTTCGAGACGCTGGACCTGCGCGGCCAGTCGGTGCGCTACTACCTGGAGAATTTCGGCCTCGGAAACGGCACCTATCTTCCGTCGCCCTGGATCGCGACGACGCTCGGCTATGGCCTTTACCTGCCTGAAGAAGCGCCGGCGGTGTTCCACATCGCGGCACCTTTCGATCCGAACATGCTGCGCATCCAGGTCGAAGGCGGCCGCCTCGACCTCGAAATCCATCTCGGGGACCTCGGCGACCTCTACGCTGCGCTGATCGAGAGGATCGGTCCGCCGCTTATGCCGGAAGCGAGCTTCTTCGATCTCTGGAAGGCTGGCGACTGGCGGATCGAAAATGCGAAGACCGTGCAGGCCGACATCGATGGCCACGCCGCGCTCGGCCTGCCGATGGGCGTCAAGCTGATCGACGCCTATTGGGCGAGCGAAGTGCATTCTTTTGCCTTTGACACACAGAAATACCCCGATGCCGACGCCATGATCCAGCGGATGGCGGAAGACGGCACCGAAATCTATCTGTGGCTCTGCCCCTGGGTCGTGGTCGGCACCAAATCCTTCGAGTTCGCGCGGGCGAAGGGATACACGATCGTCGACGCGGAGGGCGAACTGATCACGCGCAGGCCGGGCGCCAACCCCAATATCGTGGCGGCGCTGATCGACTTCTCGAACCCGGAAGCTGCCGCATGGTGGTCGGACAGTCTGCGCGGCCTGCTGCGGCAGGGCATCAAGGGCTTCAAGGCCGACTTCGGCGAACAGTTGCCCGAACATGCCGTGCTCCATTCCGGGGAGACAGGCGGCAAGGCGCACAACGCCTTCGTGCGCTATTATCTCGAGGCGACGATCGCCGCCTTTGACGGCAAGGTACCCGCCATCATCAGCCGATCCGGTTCGCCGCGCGTGCGGGCGCCGATCTGGACGGGTGACCAGACGTCGGATTTCTGCCCCAAGACCGGTCTGCCGTCTTCCGTGCGTGCGGTTCAGAGCGCTGCATTCTGCGGCTGGTCCTTTGTGGGCAGCGACCTCGGCGGCTATTTCGGCACGCCGACGCCGCAGGTCTTTGCGCGCTGGACGCAGTTCTCCTGCTTCACGCCGCTGATGATGCTGCACGGCCTCGGCTGCCGCGAACCCTGGGACATGGATGAGCAATCCGCCGCCGTTTACCAGACCTACGGCCAACTGCATCTGGCGCTGCGGCCGATCTTCGAGCGCTACGGGCAGGAAGCTGCGCAGGGCGGCGCGCCGATGATGCGGATGATGCCGCTCGCCTTCCCCGAGATCGACTGGTCGGCCGTCAACGACTGGGATCAGCAGTACATGCTCGGCGACGACATCCTGGTCGCTCCCGTGGCGTTCTACGGCAACACGCGCGCGATCTACCTGCCGGAGGGCGAATGGTTCGACGTGCTGACGGGCGAGTACGTGTCCGGCTTGGCGTGGCGCATCCACGACGTTCCGCTCGACCGGATGCCGATCTTCATACGCAAGGGCGCGCGGCTGACGCTGGCCAGCGACATAGATGCTCGCCGCGCGGTTCAGCTTGTCTTCGGCGATGCGGGAGATTCGGTTCAGCCTGAACCGGAGGGTGGCTGGTCGATCGATGCCATCGGCGTCGCCGGCAGTTCGACCGGAAGCCCAGCGACGCTACCGATGGGCGAGGACCTGGAGGCGTGGTTTGGAACCGGGTTTGCCTGGACACGCTCAACAGACGAGGCAGGCAGCTCAACTTGATAACAGCAGCAGCGCCGAAGGGCGCACAGTGGAGGAGAATACCTATGCAACATTTTCTGAAATACAGCACAGCCGCGGCAGCACTCGCCGCCACGCTCGGCGCGACGCCGGCCTTTGCCGACAACGTCGTTCTGTGGGTGAACGCACCGCTCGCCTCTGCGCCGGATGCGCCGATCTACGCCGAATTGAAGGCCTTTGAGGCCGAGACCGGCCACACGGTCGAAATCCAGGCAGTTCCGCACATGGAGATGGAGCGCAACCTCTTCGTCGCCATGTCTGGCGGTGCTGGACCGGACGTCATGGCGCTCGACATCGCCTGGGTTGCGGGTCTGGCCGATGCTGGCCTGCTTGCCGATGTGACCGAGAAAAGCGACCCGATCGCCGATCAATATCAGCCCGGACCTCTGTCGGCCGGCCGGTTCAAGCAGCGCCAGTATGCAATGCCGCTCTACACCAACAACGTCGCGCTCTACGTCAACAACAAGATGCTGGCGGAAGCGGGCATCGACGCGGCGCCGAAGACCTGGGACGAATTCCAGGCAGCGGCCATCGCCATGACCGACAAGGACGCAGGCACGTTCGGCCTTACGTTCGGCGGAAGCCGCGTCGGCGCGTTCCAGCTCTACCCGTTCATCTGGCAGAGCGGCGCCGAGATCATTGCCGACGATGGGACGGTCGGCGTCGATTCTCCGGAAGCCATCGAGGCGGTACAGTTCATTTCCGGTCTCTACACCGAACATCAAGCCATGCCCGCATCGGTATTGACCGCCAATTCGTGGGACGAGGTCAACGCGCCCTTCATCCAGGAACGCGCTGGCATGCTGATCAGCGGCGACTGGGCGATCGGTGCGCTCAACAACGGCAATCCCGATCTCGATTATTCGATCGTGCCGCTGCCTGCCGGCAAGGAGGCCGCGACGGTAATCGGTGGCTACAACCTCGCGATCAACGCCAACTCCGGTGTGTCCGATGCGAGCTGGGAGCTGGTGGAGTGGCTGACCGGTCCGCGCAGCGTCGAACTCATGGCGCAGTACAATCGTCTCTCCGCTCAGGCGGCGGCTGCAACCGACGAGGCTATCGCCAAGCTGCCTGAAGAGCTGCAGCCGTTCATGATGCAGGCAAGTGCCGGCCACGCCCGTCCAGTGGTTGCGCAATGGAGCCAGATCCATTCCGACGTGTTCGGCACGGTCTGGGATTCGGCACTGCGCGGCGAGCCCATCGACGAGGTGATGACGCAGGCTGCAACGCAGATCAGACAGATACTGGGTCAGTAACGCCATGAATGCGCGCGCTCCAAGAAACCAGCAGCTGCGGCGAACCTGGTCGTCCGTCTTCGAGACGGGCACGGGCGCGCGCATCTATCCCTATCTCATGGTGCTTCCCGCCATCATCATCGTGGTCGGCGTGGTGGTCTATCCCCTTGTGTCCGGCGTTATGTCGGCCTTTTACGACGTCACCTTGCGCACGCTCAACAGCGGCGACATGGCCTTCGTTGGCCTGCGCAACTTCGAGCGCGTCTTTGCCGATCCGAGCTTCGGCATTGCGTCGTTCAACACCCTTGTCTGGGTGGTGCTGAACGTCGTCGTGCAGCTTTCTCTCGGCCTTGGCCTGGCGTTGCTGCTTCATCGGGCAATCCCCGGGATCGGCTTCTTCCGGTCGGGCATCCTGGTTCCGTGGGTGGTTCCCAGCGTTGTCGCCGTGCTGACATGGCGCTGGATGTACGACCCCAGCGTCGGCATCGTTAACGAGCTTCTTGTTCGCTGGGGCATCATCGAGGACTACCATCCTTGGCTCGGCGATACGGCGACCTCGCTCTACGCGGTCACCGTGGAGAGCATCTGGAAGGGAACGCCGTTCGTCATGCTGTTGCTGCTGGCCGCGCTGCAGCTCGTCCCGCGCTCGATCCTGGAGGCAGCGTCCATGGACGGCGCGTCCGGCTGGCGCAAATTGTGGCATGTGATCCTGCCGCAAATCCGGGTCTCGTTCGCGATCGCGGCGGTGCTGACCTTCATCCTGACGGTCAACAACTTCAACGCCATCTGGCTGATGACCGAAGGTGGGCCGCTGAACTCGTCCGAAATCCTGTTCACGCTCGCCTACAAATACGGCTTCCAGCGCTACGATCTCGGCATGGCCTCGGCCGTGGCCACAATGCTGTTCGTCGGTCTGGTGATCGCCACAACGCTCTATCTCAAGCTTATCCAGGCAAAGGAGGGCGAGTGACCATGAGCAGCGCCGCCATCACCGCCACTCCAGCCGGGACGACCGTCTCTGTACCGCCGCTGCGCCGGAGCTGGACGCCGAAATGGCTCCGTGTCGGCTTCCTCTATGTCGGCCTTTGGGTCGCCTTCGTCTGGTGCGTCTTTCCGTTCTACTGGATGATCGCGACGTCGCTGCGCGCCAAGGACGAGCTTTTCGCAAGGCCGCCCAGCCTCGTGCCGCATTCGTTCACGTTCCAGAGCTATGTCGATCTGCTTGTCGGCGCCGAATTCTGGCGGTTCGCCCTCAACAGCCTCATCCTGACGGCCAGTGTCACAATCATCAGCGTCGCGATCTCGGTGACGGCCGGCTATGCAATGGCGCGGCACCGCTTCAAGGGATCGGTGGCCCTGCCGCTGTTCATGCTCTATGGACAGATGTTCCCACCGGTGCTGCTGCTCATTCCTTTCTACATACAGCTTCGCTGGCTGGGCTGGCTCGACAGCCTCTACGGCCTGATCCCCGTCTATCTCAGCTACATGCTGCCGCTCTGCGTGTGGCTCATGCGCGGGTTCTTCTCGCAGGTCCCGCACTCGCTGGAGGATGCGGCAAGGCTCGACGGCTGCACGCGCTGGCAGGCGTTCTGGCGCGTCATCCTGCCGATGGCCCGGCCAGGCATCGTCGCGGTCGCGACCTGGGTGATGATCCACACCTGGAACGAGTTCCTGTATGCCAGCACTTTCATCCTCTCGGACAAGAACCGCACGTTGCCGCTCGGTCTCTCAGGTCTGATCGGTCAGTACACCACAGACTGGGGAATGCTGATGGCCGGCGGTGTCATCACCTCGGCGCCGATCCTGCTCGTCTTCTTCTTCCTGCAGAAGCATCTGGTTTCCGGTGTCGGTGGCGGCGCGGTGAAGGGCTAAAGCACATGACCAAGATCAAGCGTATCCAGGCCTTCGCATTGTCCTGCCCGACTCCGGGCGGAGCGGTTTTCGCCGTCGGCCGGTCCGCCAAGCGCGACATGGTGCTGGTGCGGATCGAGACCGAGTGCGGCATCGTCGGCTACGGCGAGGCGCACCACGCGCAGACGCCGAGCACGATTGCCGCATTCATCAACGATGCGCTCGGCCCATCGCTCAGCGGCATGGACGCGCACGAGACGGAAGCGATCTGGGACAAGTCTTACCGGCATTACATAGCGACGCACGGACCGGGAGCTGCTGCCGTGATCGGGCTGAGCGGCGTCGACCTTGCACTGTGGGACATCAAGGGCAAGGACCTCGGCCAGCCGGTCTATCGGCTGCTCGGCGGCAAGAGGAGGCCGATCCGCGCCTATGCCGGCGGCATCAGCCTTGGCTTCCAGCCGGTGGACGATCTCAAGCGTGAGATAGAGGGGTTCATCGCGCGCGGCTACGACTTCATGAAGCTGCGCGTCGGCGATACGCTTGAGAAGGACCTCGAGCGCGTGAGCGCAGTCAGGGCGGCATTCGGTCCCGAGATCACGCTTGCGGCGGACGCCGGCACCCGCTACCGCACCGCCGACGTCGCCCGCATCGCCGAGGTCTGCGAGGCAGGTCGCCTTGCCTGGCTGGAGGAGCCGTTCACGCCGGACAACTTGCCGGGCTACCGGCGTCTGCGCGACCTGACGGCGACGCCGCTGGCGGCCGGCGAGAACCATTTCACACGGCATGAACTGAGAACACTCATCAGCGAGGAGGTCATTCAGTTCGTGCAGGCGGATTGCTGCAAGACGGGCGGTATCACCGAGATCCTGAAAATTGCTGCCCTGGCAGGCGCATGGCACCTTCAGTTCGCGCCGCACACGAGCGCATCGGTGCTGAGCACGGCTGCGTCCACCCATGTGCTTTCGGTGGCGCCGAATGCCTTTATCTACGAGGCGGATGTCTCCGCCATCAACGCGTTCCGCGATGAGCTCGGCACCCCGTTCGAAATCGTCGACGGGACCATTCTCGCGCCGGATGCGCCGGGGCTCGGGGTCGAGATAGACGAGACGGTGATCGAGAAATATCCGTTCATTCCAGGCGCATCTTACCAGTAGGCGGCGTCAGGGCTGGCGCGCGGCGACCACCTCGACCTCGACCACGAATTCGGGTCGCGAGAAGCCGGATACGATCACGAGGGTGGATGCGGGATATGGCTCGGCAAAGAGCCGGTTGCGGACCTCCATATAGGGAGCCATATGCTCGCGCGCGGTGACATAGGCGTTGATGCGCACGACATCCGAAAGCCCCATACCGGCCGCGCGCAGGATCGCTTCGGCATTGGCGAAGCACTGCTCCGCCTGCGCGGCACAACCTTCCGGAACGCTGCCATCGGGCGCGTTGCCAAGCTGGCCGGAACAGAACAGCACATCGCTTTCCGCCGACACCAGCATGCCGTGACTGTAGTTGGAGAAGGGGGCAGCTATGTCGCCTGCGTTGACGGATTTGGGCAATGTCGAATCTCCCTGCCGGGTTCTTTGATGCTGCTTAAGTCTGTAGGACAGAAGTGCCGGTTGCGGAACCGTTTCTCCCGTGGCGGGCACGGGTATCCGGCGCTTGACAGTGCCGTCGCCTTCGATGACATTGCGCTACCCCATGGCACAGGGCTTTTACGGAACGAGCCGCAATTCGACCGGTCGCATGGCGATCAGCGGAAAAGCGAGATGTTCGGAAAGAGCCTCATGAATATCCCCCACCATCGAATCGATCGGCGACGCTTCTCGCGCCTCAGCCGCCCCTTGCCATCAATCTATGGGAGCATGCCGTCATGACGCGTCATCTCGCCCGATGGGCCGATCTTTCACGCGCGCAGTTCGCAGCCATCGATCGAAGCCGCACGATTGCTGTGCTGCCGGTTGGCGCCATCGAGCAGCATGGCCCGCATCTGCCGGTGTCGGTCGACCGCGATCTGGCGGAAGCCGTGCTGGAGCGCTCGCTCGCGCATCTGCCGGCAGAGCTGCCGGTGCTGGCCATGCCGGGCTTTGCCTATGGCAAGAGCAACGAGCATGGCGCGATACCCGGCACGATAAGCCTCTCCGCCGAAACGATGCTGCGGCTTCTGGCGGACATTGCCGCGAGCCTCGCGCGGACCGGCTTTCGCCGGCTGGTGCTGCTCAATGCTCATGGCGGCAACGCGCCGGTGCTCGACATCGCTGCGCGCGACCTGAAGGTGGAGTACGGCCTGCATGTCGCGACCTGCAACTGGTACAACTTCAACGAGGCCGACCGGCATGGAGACGCGCGCGAGCGTTCCTTTGGCATCCACGCCGGCCTGGTCGAGACCAGCGCGATGCTGGCGCTGAAGCCGGACCTCGTCGCCATGGATGCCGCCGCCGATTTCGGCAACGCGGCCGAAGGTTGGCAGCAAGAGTTCCGCCATATCGGACTCACCCCCGGCCGCGCCCGGCCGGCGTGGACCATCGAAGATCTCAGCGAGACAGGTGCCTGCGGCAACGCCTCAGCGGCGACTGCCGAACTGGGCGAGGAACTGCTCGCGACCGCCGCGCGCAACTTCGCTGCATTCCTGTCCGAATTCGACCGGTTCTGCGATCAGCAGGACCGGCAAAACCGCGCCCGCTGAAGAAGAACGCCGGAGGAAATACATGTCCATTTCAGGCAAGAACGACATCGACTGGAGCGCCTTTGCATCGGCGCTGGGCGATGTGGAAACGTTCGACACGCCGTCCATCGTGAAGAAGCGTTCGCGCGACTTCTTCTGGTACAGCCCGATCCTCAACCGGGAACTCGCCTCCTGCTTCGGCGATCTGGTCGCCGCGCCGAAGTCGGTCGAGGAGCTCAAACGCTGCATCGCCGTGGCTGTCGAGTGGAATGTGCCGATGGTCGTTCGTGGCGGCGGCACCGGCAATTACGGGCAGGCCGTGCCCATGGAGGGTGGCCTTATCATCGACATGACCGGCGTCGGCCAGGTCCTCGAGATCGGACCGGCCACCGTGCATGTCGAGGCCGGCGCGAAGATCGGCGCGATCAACGAAGCGCTCGCCGATCACGGGCGCGCACTGCCCCTGTTCCCGTCGACCGAGGCAATCGCGACCATTGGCGGCTTCATCGCCGGCGGTTCGGGTGGTATCGGCTCGATCCGGCATGGCATGCTGCGCGATGGCGGCAATGTGGAAAGTATCGGCGTCCTGTCGATCGAGAAGGAGCCGCAGCGTCATGTGTTCTCTGGCAAGGACATCTCCGCGATCCACCACGCGTGGGGGCTGAACGGCATCATCACCGATCTGGTCCTGCGCACTGTGCCGTCGCCGCGCTGGATCAACGTGATCGCGTCGTTCGACACCTACAAGCAGGCTTTCGAGGCCGGCATTGCGCTGGGTTCGGCGCGGGAACTGAACCTGAAGCTCCTGACCACTGTCGACGGACGTATCGCCTCGTCGATCAGGCAACTCGGTGACATCTCCAGCCGTGGGCGCGACCTCCTTCTGGTGATGGTCGCCGACGAGCATCTCGCGGACGCCCTGCGCCTGATCGAAGAGCATGGCGGGACGACAGAACTTGAGCTGGACGATGCGGCGATGAAGGCCTCCGGCCTGCCGGCCCTGTCCGAATTCTCCTACAATCACACGACACTGCAGGTGCTGAAGCAGGATCGCTCGGTGACCAATCTACAGGTCACCTTCCGCGCGCCGCTCGACAGCGCGAAGCTCGATCCGCTCCGGCGCATTTTCGGCGACGAGGTTCTCATGCACCACGAGTTCGCACTGCTCAACGGCGAGCTCGTCGCCTTCGACCTGCCGGTGGTGCGCTACACGAGCGACGAGCGACTGTTCGAGCTCGCGCGCGTTTACGACGAGCATGGCTGCCCGACATCCAATCCGCACGTGCCCTATGTCGAGGGCGGGTCGATGAAGCCAGACTTCAGGCATCTCGCATGGAAAAAGCGGCTCGACCCGCACGGCCTGCTCAATTCGCCGAAGTCGCGCTTCTGGGATGAGGTTAAGCATCTGACGCCCGACGAGATCGAGGCGCTGCCGCCTCACCAGCCCGTGCGGAAGGCTTCGTGATGGGGGGCGTCGTCATCGTCGGGGCCGGGCATGGCGGATCGCAGCTCGCCGTCTCGTTGCGTCAGGAAGGCTACGAAAATCCGATCGTGCTGATCTGCGACGAGCCTGAGTATCCCTATCACCGCCCACCGCTCTCAAAGGCGTTTCTCAAGGGTGCCGACGACAGTCTCCAGCCGCTTCGGGGCGAAGCGATCTATGTCAACAACGCCATCGACTACCGCCCTGGCAAGCGGGTGGAGCGGATCGATGCCGCGGCTCGCTTCTGCATCGTGGATGGGGAGGCGATTGCGTTCGACAAGCTCGTCCTGGCAACCGGAGCGGTCCCGCGGCGCCCGACCGTAAAGGGCGATGACCTCGATGGCGTCTTTGCGCTGCGCACGGCGACAGATGCTCGTCGGATCAAATCGGCCATGGCGACGGCGCGCAATGTCGTCATCGTCGGTGGCGGTTTCATCGGTCTCGAGATCGCGGCCACGATGGCGGCTGCCGGCAAAGGCGTGACCGTTCTCGAAATCGGCGAGAGATTGCTTGCGCGGGCAGTCTCGCCGTTGATCTCGACACACGTTCTCGCGCGGCTGGCGGGGGCAGGGGTGGATGTTTGGTTCGGTACTGCGTCTGCCGAATTCCTGGGCGAAGGCACCGTGAATGCGGTGCGGACGCATTCCGGTGACGAAATTTCGGCAGACATGGTCGTGGTCGGCATCGGCGCCGATCCAGATGTCGCATTGGCCGTTGAGGCCGGCATTGCCGTCGACGGGGGCATTGTCGTCGATGCACAGATGCAAACCTCGGCAGAAGGCGTCTTCGCGATTGGCGATTGCGCGCGTTTCCCGCACTGGCAGCTTGATCGGTCCATAAGGCTCGAATCGGTGCAGAACGCCACGGATCAGGCGAGGCATCTGGCCGGCGTGATCGCGGGCAAGCATCAGGAGCCTTACACGGCGGTGCCGTGGTTCTGGTCCGACATCGCCGACATGAAACTGCAGATGGTCGGGCTCTCCATGGATGCGGACGATCATGTGGTTGCAGGCGATCCGGTCGAGGGGGCGTTCGCCGTCTACCATTTCCGGCAGGGAAGACTGATTGCCATCGACAGCGTCAACCGGCCCGCCGACCACATGCTGGGCCGCAAGATGATTGCTGCCGGCTATACTCCGGCCCCGCAGGAGATTTCAGACGGCACCGTGGGTGCTTCGTTCAAACGGTGGTCAGCGGCGGCTTCGGCGGCACCCAAGGGGCAGCGGGTCGCCTGATGACGGCGCGGCTGGATGCGGTGCTGGGCAATGCGCGGGTGCCGGCGTCGCTTGTCGCCGACGCGCAGCGTTTCGGAGGCCGGCGCGACCGCGATTGTTTCGCCGGCAATCTGGTCGTCCGCGGTGGATCGGTCGCCGGCATGTCGCAGGATGGCCCGGTCGATACCGATCTCGGGGGGCGTCTCGTGACAACGCCTTTCGTCGAGCCGCATTGCCATCTCGACAAATGCTTCACGATCGAACGCCTCGATTTCGCCGGCGGGAGCCTGCTCGACGCCATCACGGCGCAATCGGCGGACAAGGCGAACTGGACATATGGCGACCTGCGCGGACGCGCGGAGCGCGGTATCCGAGAGATGGTTGCCGCGGGCACGCGCATGGTGCGCACCCATGTCGACTGGGAGGTCGATATGCGTGACCCTGACCGCCTGCCTTTGGCGTGGCGTGTGATCGGGGATCTTGCTGAGGAATGGCGCGGCCGGATCACTATCCAGCGTGCCGCGTTGCTGCCCATCGCATCAATGGCAGATGCCGGCTATTCGCAGGCCGTTGGCCGGGTGATCGCTCAATCCGGAGGTGCCTTGGGCGCCTTCGTCTTCGATCAGCCTGAAAGAGCTGCCGGTATCCACAATATGTTCAGCGTTGCGGCCAGGCATGGCCTCGCGCTCGACTTTCATGTCGACGAAGGCCTTTCGCCGGAGCTCGACGGGCTCGAACTCATCGCCCGCGAAGCAGCCAGGACCGCTCATGCCGAGCCGGTGCTGTGCGGCCACGCCTGCAATCTTGCAGTCATCGAGCAGGATGTGCGGAAGCAGCGGATCGAGCTGACGGCGCGCGCTGGCCTTTCTGTGGTCGCGCTGCCGTCGAGCAATCTCTATCTGCAGGATCGGGACAGAACGATTCCGCGCGAGCGTGGGCTGACGGCCGTCTCCGAGCTTCTAGCTGCCGGCGTCAACGTGGCGTTCGGTACCGACAACGTCCAGGATGCGTTCTGCCCGGTGGGCATCCACGATCCAAAACGTACGCTCGCCATGGGCGTCCTGGCCGCTCACCTTCCGCCGCCTCTGGGTGACCGGCTGCCGCTCGTCATGCAAAACGCGGCGAAGGCCCTTGGGCAGCCCCTGGCGCCCGTCGACCGCAGTCCGGCCGATGCGCTGCTGATCTGGGAAACCGGTGACGTGGCTGAACTCGTCAGCGGCGGAACATACGCCAGGTGCCGATCCCTTCACGACGCCATGCCCTCGCACTAGCGCCACGACTGCGCCGCCTGCCGGATGCAAAGCTGGCGCGAGCAATCATCAAGGTCGGATATTTCAGGAATCCTTAGGCGTCGACACGCCGGCTATGGTATGCGGCGCGCTCACAGAGGTTTCCCCAAGATGACCGCAGCCCACGACGCCCATTCCTCCCCGCCATCCATCCATCCATCCCTTGCTTCAGCGCTCGAGGCGAAGGGCTACAAAAATCTCACGCCGGTCCAGCTGGAGATGGCGAGCCAGCGCTACATTGAAGCCGATCTGCTGGTTTCGGCCCAAACCGGTTCGGGCAAGACGGTCGCCTTCGGCATCGCCATTGCCTCGAGCCTGCTGGGGAGCGCTGACCACTTCGGTCCCGCGGAGCGGCCGTTGGGTCTCGTTATCGCGCCGACTCGCGAGCTGGCGCTTCAGGTGCAGCGGGAACTCGACTGGCTCTACGGGGCGGCGCACATTCACACTGCGACCTGCGTCGGTGGCATGGACATGCGCAAGGAACGCCGGGCGCTTGAGCGCGGCGCGCATCTAGTCGTCGGCACGCCCGGGCGCCTGCGCGACCACATCGCAAAAGGCGCGCTGGACCTTGGGGGGCTGCACGTCGTGGTGCTCGACGAGGCCGATGAAATGCTCGATCTCGGCTTCCGCGAAGATCTCGAATACATCCTCGGCGCGGCTCCGGTGGAACGCCGGACGCTGATGTTCTCGGCAACTGTGCCGCGTGGCATCGCGGACCTGGCGAAAACCTTCCAGAGGGATGCGCAACGCGTCGCGGTGACCGCCTCGACCGAACAACACGCCGACATCGAATATCAATTGATGCTGGTGAGGCGTGACGAGCGCGAACACGCCGTCATCAACACGTTGCTCAACTCCGACAGCACGAGCGCGCTGGTGTTCTGCCACACACGCGAGGCAGTGCGCCACCTGACCGCACGCCTTTCCAACCGTGGCTTCTCCGTGGTTTCGCTTTCGGGCGAAATGGCCCAGTCGGAGCGATCCAACGCGCTACAGGCAATGCGAGACGGCAGGGCACATGTTTGCGTGGCAACCGACGTCGCGGCCCGAGGCATCGACCTGCCGAATCTGGACCTCGTCATCCATGCCGACGTGCCGAGCAACCCCGCAACGCTTCTGCACCGCTCCGGGCGGACGGGACGTGCAGGCCGCAAGGGCGTGTGTGTCCTCATCGTGCCGCAACACAGGCGCGGCGCGGCGCAGCGCGTTCTTGCGCTGGCCAAATTGACGGCTGTCGAACGCACCGCGCCCGGCATCGCTGAAATCGAGGCGCGGTATCGCAAAGACATAACCGACGCCGCGCTTGCCACTGCCGAGCCGGACGAAGCAGAAGCCGCGTTCGTGGCGGACCTGCTTGCGAAGGTCGCTCCGGAGCGCATCGCCGCGGCCTTCCTGCGCCTGCAGCTCGCATCGCGCCCTGTGCCGGAAGACCTCACCCCTCTGCCTGCGGCCGAGCTTCACGCGAAAAAGTCTAAGTATGACAAAAAGAACGGGCAAGAGCGCGGCCCAGCCGCCGCGCGAGAGCCCCGGGGGCCAGACATGGAGGGTGGCGTCTGGTTCACGCTATCGCTTGGTCGCAAGCAGCGCGCCGACCCGAAGTGGCTGCTGCCGATGATCTGCAAGGCAGGCAGTGTGACCAAACGCGACGTCGGCGCGATCAGGATCGAGGATGCACAAACCCGGTTCGAGATCGCCGCCGACAAGGCAGCCGCGTTTGCGGAGCAGATCAATCGGCCTGGTAGCACCGAACGCGGTATCATCATCGCGCCGGCTGGTCAGGTGCGCGAGAGAGCGTGGCAGGCCAAACCGAAAGCCCGCAAGGACGCAACGACGCGGAAGAAGCCTCCGCACCGTGGCAAGGCGGCCGCTGCCGATTCCGGCAATGCCCGGAAAAACAAGGGCAAACCGAAGCGCCCCGGCTGAACGGGCCTATGGGCGCGCCTCGTTCATGAAGACATGAGCGTGACTGCCCCTTAAGCACAACCTGGTTTTCCTTACAGATGAAGACATAGCATGCTGGCGTGGAAGCAAGTGGATCGAGCCCCTGTGCCCGGCGGGAGCGAACTCAGGCTCATGCAACGGGGCGGCGAGTTTTCCATCATGTCGGGCACGATCGAGTTGATGAACAGCCGCCGGGGCCGCTCTGAGGAACAGCTGGCGATCCTGGCGGCAAAGCGGATCGGTAAGCGTGACGGGACCCGGATCCTGATCGGCGGTCTCGGCATGGGCTTTACGCTACGGGCAGCGCTCGCGCATTTTTCCGAGCAGTGTGAGATCATTGTTGCCGAACTGGTGCCGAGCGTCATTGCCTGGGCGAAGGGTCCGCTCGCCGGCGTTCATGGCGCAAGTCTGACGTGTCCGCGTGTCATCCTTCACGAGGGCGACGTTGCGCCGGTGATCCGCCACAACGGGCCGTTCGACGCCATATTGCTCGATGTCGACAATGGCCCGGATGGGCTGTCCCGCTCGGAGAACGACCAGCTCTATGACGCAACGGGACTGGCTGCCGCGCACGCGGCGCTCAATCCCGGCGGTGTTTTGGCCATTTGGTCCGCCGCCCCCGATCAACGGTTTGCAAAACGTCTGCGGCAAGCCGGTCTGGAGGTCGAGGAGGTGCGCGTGCGTGCTGGTGGTGCGAGGCACCTCGTGTGGCTCGCTACGAAACGCTAGGAGCGGATCCACGACAGTCATCCCTTTGGGTTTACGCGGGTTGATGTTTCTTTCTCGGATTCCCTAGGCTTTCCCAACCTTGCGAGCTATTCGACCGGCACCCCAAACATCGAAATCGGCGGCCACGGGTTTGAGCGCCGCCAGCGTTTCCCTGAAGACACTGCAGATCCCGTCTCGTCCCCGGCAAGCCCTTGTGCCGCGGAACGACTGATCCCTTGGAGCATTCATCTCCCATTGAAACGCGCGCCAGCAGGAGAGCGTCGTGGCCAATGAGGTGAAGAGCTGGTTCCGACTGTTCGCTCGCGCGGGCTATGCAGCTAGAGGACTGATCTACGCGGTAATTGGTTTCTTCGCCGCGTTGGCTGCTGTCGGGAGCGGCAGAACCATGGGCTCACGCGACGCGCTGTCGGTGCTTTTTTCCGGCGTCGGCGGGAGTGTCATTGCCTATCTGCTGGTCGCCGGGTTGGTCTTCTATTCCCTCTGGCGCTTCATTCAGGCTGGATTCGACACCGACAACCACGGCACAGGAGCCAAGGGCCTTGCAATCCGTGGCGGACTGCTGGTCAGCGGTATCACCTACGGCGTCCTTGCCTCCTACAGTCTGTCGCTTGCGGGTGTTGGCGGCTTCGGGAGCGGAGGAGGTGAGGGCGGCTGGGCCGACACCCTTGCCGGCTTCGTGGGCGCACGCTGGGTTGCTGCCGCCCTGGCCATAGCGCTAGCGGGCGTGGGTGTGGCTCATCTCATCAAGGCGGTCGGCAAGCGCTACGCCCGATACATAAATGCCGATGACGAAACGATGCTTGTCCTACACCCGATCGCCAGGGCAGGTTTGATCGCGCGGGGGATCATCTTCCTGGTGCTGGCCTTCCTCCTCGCAACGCGCTCGGTGCGCGGTGGGGAACAGGCGAGCTCGAAAGCTGCGCTTGAGTTCGTGCAGGGGCTTCCGCTGGGCTGGCTGTTGCTCTCCCTGATGGGTGTCGGCCTCATTGCTTTCGCGGCATACTCGTTTGCCGAAGCGATCTACCGACGTGTCGACCTTGACGATGTCCGTATCTGACACCGTCAGCTCGCGGTCCGTATGCGGCGGTACGATGCGTGCAGTATGATTACTGAGCAAATCGACGCCGCGCAGGGGCCGGCGCGATGTTTGTCCCGTTCGGTATCTAGATCGGGAACGATCAGGCAAGTTTTCGGACCATCGTCATCGATCCTGACTGCTGTGCCGCCCATGTCGAACAAGACGACACGGCCGCCCTTCACATCGCGTGGGTTAAGATAGCCAAGCCTGACGAGCCTATCCCAATCGGGTCAAGCGGGTGTGGGGCTTGATGGTAGCGGAGGAGGGATTCGAACCCCCGACACAAGGATTATGATTCCTCTGCTCTAACCTACTGAGCTACTCCGCCCCGCTGCGCTCGCTTTGAAATCTGTCGCCCGTCGGTTTCCGGGGCGGCAGGGCGATTGCCAAGGTCGGGCGGATATAAGGGGGCGGTGGCGGCGCTGTCAAGCATTGTGCGTGTGCGAAAAGTTGCGGTGCGCATTGCCGCTTTTCATGCGTGGCGGGGTTGAGTTCGGCTGGCCGCGCGACTATGTCTCGGCGTCGACATTTTCCAGCTACAGGGTTCATGAAACCGCGTATCGCCGTCCTCGGATGCGGCTATTGGGGCTCCAACCACATCCGCACCCTCAAATCGCTTGGGGCGTTGCATGCCGTTTCGGATGCGAACGCTGCACGGGCGGAGGGATTCGCGAGCGAGCAGGACTGCATCGCGGTCGACCCGGACGAGCTTTACGGCCGCGACGACGTCGATGCGATCGTGATGGCGCTGCCTCCGCAGCACCATGCCGCCGCCGCGATCCGCGCCGTGGAAGCTGGCAAGGATGTGCTGGTGGAAAAGCCGATCGCCCTGACGGTGCCGGACGCGGAGCGCGCCGTTGCCGCCGCCAAGGCCAATGAACGCGTCTTCATGGTTGGCCATGTGCTGCGCTTTCACCCCGCCTTCGAGCAGCTCAAGCAGCTCATCGATGCCGGCGAGCTCGGCACGGTCAAATACATCCACTCCCACCGGCTGGGTCTCGGCAAGTTCCACACCGAGAACGACGCCCTGTGGGACCTGGCGCCGCACGACCTGTCGATGATCCTAGCCATCACCGGTGCACCGCCGACGGAAATCCGCGGCGAGGGCGCCGCGCTGCTCGATCATCTGAGCGATTTCGCGCACCTTCACATGCGCTTTCCCGGTGGCTTGCGCAGCCATCTCTTCACGTCCAGGCTCAATCCCTATCGTGAGCGCCGGCTGACCGTGGTGGGCACCAAGGCGATGGCCGTCTTCGACGACGTCGAACCCTGGGACCGCAAGCTCGCCGTCTATCGCCACGCCGTCTGGCAGGACAGCGGCCATTGGGCGTTCACGACCAACGAGCCGTCCTACGTGCCGGTCACGTCGGGCATGCCGCTGACACGCGAACTGGAGCATTTCATCGACTGCATCCAGACCCGCGCCAACCCGCGCACCGACGGCGAAGAAGCGATCGGCGTGCTGCGCATCCTGACGGCGGGAACCGTCACCCACGATTGATTCAAGAATTTTTCGGCCGGAAGCAGATGCCGCTGCCTGTTAGGCTCAGGCGCTCTGGCGTGCCGGCTGGGCAGCGAGACGCGACAGCATCGCCTCGGCCTCGGCGCCGCGCTCCGAACGCTCGATGAAGCCGCCGCCGAATACGCGGGCGTCGTCGCCATCGTCCGAATAGAGCACGCAGGCCTGACCGGGCGCGATGCCGGATTCACCATCGACAAGCTCGACCCAGCTCGCGCCGTCGCGATGGTGCAGCACGGCCGGCCGTGGCGGACGGGTTGAACGCACCTTGGCAAACAGCTCCAGCCCGCCTGTAGGCAGCGAGGAGAGCGCTTCGTCTCCCAGCCAGTTCAGGTCGCGCAGATATATCTTGTGCGTTTCCAGCGCTTCGCGCGGGCCGACGATCACGCGCGCGCGATCCGCGTCGAGATGGACGACATAAAGAGGCTCGCCGGAGGCGACGCCGATGCCGCGCCGCTGGCCGATCGTATAGCGCAGGATGCCTTCGTGGCTGCCGAGCACGCGGCCATCGATGTGGACGATGTCGCCGGGCGTTGCCGCGGTCGGCTTCAGCTTCGCGATTATGTCGGAATACTTGCCCTGCGGCACAAAGCAGATGTCCTGGCTGTCCTGCTTGTTGGCGACGACCAGCCCCATGGCCTCGGCCTCGGCGCGAACCTGGGGCTTGGACAAATGGCCGAGAGGAAACCGCAGAAAATCGATCTGCGCCTGCGTGGTGGCGAACAGGAAATAGCTCTGATCGCGGTCGGCATCCACGGGGCGATAAAGCGCGCGATGGGCACCATTGGCCCTGCTGCGAATATAGTGGCCGGTGGCGAGCGCGTCGGCGCCGAGCTCGCGCGCGGTTTCCAGCAGGTCGGCGAACTTTACAGTCTGGTTGCACGAGACGCACGGGATCGGGGTTTCGCCGGCGACGTAGCTTTCGGCGAATGGATCGATCACCGCTTCCTTGAAGCGCTTCTCGTAATCGAGGACGTAATGCGGGATGCCCAGCGTCTCCGACACACGCCGCGCATCGTCAATATCCTGGCCCGCACAGCAGGAACCGGCGCGGTGTGTTGCGGCGCCATGATCGTAAAGCTGCAGCGTGACGCCGACGACGTCGTAGCCTCCACGCTTGAGAAGGCCGGCGACGACTGAGGAATCTACACCGCCCGACATCGCGACGACGATGCGCGTCTCTTCCGGGCGGCCGGGGAGATCGAGGCTGTTCATGGCGCGTTCGTTCCGCTTCGGTCTGGTTTCGGCGGCTTCATGCCCCCGCGCGCAATATAGGTCAAGGCTCGTGCCGCCGCCACGGCCGAGGCCGGGAAAAGCGTTGGTTCACATTCGACTTAAATGAGCCCGAAAAGCCTAACGCGGGATTCATAATCGTTACTTAAGCATTATGGCGTGCTTAGCCATTTTTTAAAACCACCGGGTTAGGCTCAGCGTGATTAGGTCCTAGAGTTTGCGTTAGAGAGTACGATGACCGATCTGGTTAGACCGCGGGTCAAATATGTGATTGGGCCGGATGGCAGCCCGCTTACCATTGCGGATTTGCCGCCCACCAATACAAGGCGCTGGGTCATCCGACGCAAGGCCGAAGTTGTTGCTGCGGTTCGCGGCGGCCTGCTCAGCCTTGAGGAGGCGTGCCAGCGCTATAAGCTGACCGTGGAGGAATTTCTCTCCTGGCAGGCTTCGATCGACGAATACGGCCTCGCCGGCCTTCGCACGACACGCATCCAGCAATATCGACATTAGTTTTCGCTCACGGGCTGCATTGCTCGCTGGCCCTCTGCGACGGCCTCGCATCAGCTCGGACGCCCGGTCGCGCTTGCGGCCTGCGGCCGATTGGTTGGATCGCTGGCACTTCGCGAGGGCGCCGGACGACGGGCGACCCGCTGTCGCCGGCACGCGAGCAGCTTCTCGCTCACGCGACTTTTCAGTGCATCCAGCGAATAGCGCTCACCCTGCTGCCGTCAGCCCGGCCAGGGAAGCTTAGCGACCACTACACCTGACCCTTGTCCGCGCGATCCGATGGTGCGGCCGGTTAACGGAAATGGCGCACCCTTCGACACTTCCGTTCTACGAGCTCAGCGTCGCCTCGAAGGATGTACCGTGCCGACAACCCGGCCGTGCTGCTGAATGGAGGTTCGGATAGCCTGCGCTAAGATCCGGCTGCGGGATGTGCCAGCCGTGACCTTGAGGGAGGAAACGTTAGCAGGTGTCCCAAGCACCAACCTCAACCACGGGGTGGCGACAGGCGCTGCCAGGCGCTGTCATCTCGGGTAAGGCCGGGAGTGATAGGGAGGGGCGCACACTGTATAATTGTCAGCCCCGTCCGTTTCGCGCGGCGCTGAAGCGCGCCGGCTGCATTTGATGGTCGTGCCGCCCAGCGGGCGGGACGACCTAGCCGATCATCGCACTGCGACCACCGCTGTCTACATCGCGGCCGCGTCCGTCGCGGGATTCCAGCATCTCGGCCTTGGAAAGCTCGGCCTCGGCTTCATTCAGTGCCGACTCGGCGGCTTCGCGCTGCTGCTGGAGGTCAGCCTGCGAATTCTTGAGATTGTCGCGGCGCTGCCGTGCCGCCTTGGCGAAGGTCGGATAGGCGAAATGACCTGTATCGGTGATCCCCGCCTTCTTTTCTTCCGCCACGATCTGCAAATCCAGCTCAGTCGCCATACGATCGAACTCGGCAATCATCATGTCGAGCTGCAAGAGCTGCTTGCGCTTCTCGTTGACCTGAAACTGCTTGAGCCGCACCAGGTTCTCACGTGACTTCATCACTCGCTACTCCCGAAACGCATACTACGCACCGTCAAACGCGGCGCCTGTCTCCCGCTACGCGCCCCGTCCGTCACTATCGGGGCAATCTGGAAACAAATTACTAACCCTGCGCTCTTGGTAACCATTCGTTTACGCGCATTGTTAATCATAGCGCAGAGGACTTAAGGGCGGGTAAAGATGCTCAACCGAGGGTCGAGCCGACAAAATGACTCCTATTGAGTCACTTGCCGGAATTTGCTCAACCATCACATGAGCTCACGACTCATGGGATTAACATTTAGATTCAAGAAGGTACGGGCAGTAGCTGAAAAGGGTTAATATCGCTTGCCATGCGGAATCATATTTTGTTAACCATTGCGTGGCAGGTTCCGATTCAGAAAATCACTGTTCCGGTGCCGGAAGCATGCCGAACCCGGTCTGGCGGCGGGAAAGGGGACATTAATGCGCGTTCTGCTCATTGAAGACGATAGTGCGACCGCACAAAGCATCGAGCTGATGCTCAAATCGGAGAGCTTCAACGTCTATACGACCGATCTCGGCGAAGAAGGCGTGGATCTGGGCAAGCTCTACGACTACGATATCATCCTGCTGGATCTCAATCTGCCCGACATGTCGGGTTACGAGGTGCTGCGGACGCTGCGGCTTTCCAAGGTTAAGACACCGATCCTGATCCTCTCCGGCATGGCCGGCATCGAGGACAAGGTGCGCGGCCTCGGTTTCGGAGCCGACGACTACATGACCAAGCCGTTCCACAAGGACGAACTGGTTGCGCGCATCCATGCCATCGTGCGTCGCTCTAAGGGCCATGCACAGTCGGTCATCAACACCGGCGATCTCCTGGTCAATCTCGACGCGAAGACCGTCGAGGTCGGTGGTCAGCGCGTGCACCTGACCGGCAAGGAATACCAGATGCTGGAGTTGCTCTCGCTGCGCAAGGGCACGACGCTCACCAAGGAAATGTTCCTGAACCACCTTTATGGCGGCATGGACGAGCCGGAACTGAAAATCATCGACGTCTTCATCTGCAAGCTGCGCAAGAAGCTCGATGCCGCATCCGGCGGACAGAACTACATCGAAACGGTCTGGGGCCGCGGCTATGTGCTGCGTGAGCCCGAGGAAATCCGCGAAAGCGCGTAAAGCGACTAGCGCTTCACAGAATCTCAGGGCCGTTGACGTCGTCAGCGGCCCTGTTTCATTAGGCTGTTCGCTACGCTGCGACCTGCATCTCGCGAAAACGCTCGAGAAGCTGCGGGCGATTGAATGGCTTCAGGATATAGCCTTTTGCACCGGCCCGCTTGGCACGCATGATCGTGCCGACATCGAATTCGGTCATGCAGATGACTATATACGGGGTGTAGAGTTCACTGATCGACATTGCCTGGCGAATGAACTCGTCGGTCATCATGTCGGGGAGGCTTGAATCCACCACGATGATGTCGGGCATGTCGCTTGCGCAGATGGCCAGTGCTTCCACCGCCAGCCCAGCCTCAGTCACGGTCATCTCCGGACCGCTCAGGATACGCTTGGCGACCTTCCTGATGACGCTCGAGTCATCGACGATCATGCAGCGCTTCATAGTCCACCCCTTTCATGCACACCGACTTGCATTGCGGGCAGACTAGGGGCTTTGGGTAAAAATCACCGTAACTGGCTAGCTAAAAAATGCGTTAAACGCTGCGCATAGAGGCCTGGTGCTAAATCGGCCGCAACGGCCTTGCACGCAAGCCCGGCAAACCTGTCTCCGCGTGGACTGGAAGCAGCTCTCAGGCTGCCGTCAGCACGATCTCTTCGGGGCTGGCCCGCATGGAAATCGTCATGCTTGCCTCATGTGCCAGAAGCAGGGTGTAATAGGGCTGAACGGCATGCGCGTCGATCGGCTCGTCCGACTTGACGCCCGAATGGAGTTCCAGGAAACGGGCCGGCACACGCACCATCGGTCCGTTGGCCGTCAGCGTGAAGCGCGGCGCGGTATCCAGATCGTGAAGCTGAACCGTCAGCTTGCCGCCGCGCGGAATTGCGGCGTTGGCGACCAGTATCAGGTTGAGCAGCAACTTAACCTTGTTCTTGGGCAAGAGCGCGCGGGCACCCTGCCACTCGAATTCAGGTTTCTCGTTGGCGAGGAAGGCGGTCGCCACGCTCTCCGCGTCGCCAGTGTCGATCTGCATGCCCGCTGAGCCAGCCGCGCCGAAGGCGATGCGGGCAAACTGCAGCCGCGCCGAGGCGTTGCGCGCGCTGGTGCGGATGAGGCGCATGGCGTCTTCGTCGGCGCCGCCTTCATCGAGTAGTTCGAGGCCGTTGTTGATCGCACCCACCGGGGAGATGATGTCGTGACAGACCCTGCTGCAAAGAAGGGCCGCGAGATCCGGTGCGGAAAGGGTCAAAATATCGGCCATTCGGAAAGCGTCCCTGTCGTCTGTCTTTCGGTTCATACAAAACACCAGCGTTGCGCCGTGCGCCGCTGGCGAATCACCCCTTCAATTGCCGGATATTGGTTACACAAGGAAGGCAGCGCGACAAGGAAACCCGAACGACCACCGCTGGCAAGCCGCTCCAATACGCTTCGGTAAAGCAACGGTTTACGCGTTTCGGCGGCCGGCAGGCCAATGGTTAATGATTGGATAAGGTTTCGGTCATAGTTTGAATGATATTGGCGTGTCGATGCGGTCCCGAAGGTCCGCATGCGCCGCGACGCGGTGGGGCAGTTCGATACGGAGATAGAAGGCATGTTCTGCAGGCTCTTTCCTCGAAACGTGATCAGCGTGGTAGCTGCGATGCTGTTTGCCGTGGCTGCCGCGACATCGACGGCGCTGCCGGCCCGGGCTGCGGCCGGCGAGGCTTATACGGCCCAGGAGGTGCTCGATTCCGGGCACCAGTTCTTCGGCACAACATCGGGCGGGCTCGCCTCGGTGGTCGAACAGATTTTTTCATCCTACGGCATGCCGAATGGCTATATCCTCGGTGAGGAAGGCTCCGGCGCGCTGATCGGCGGCCTGACGTTTGGCGAAGGCACCCTTTACACCAAGAATGTGGGTGACCATTCCGTCTTCTGGCAGGGCCCTTCGCTAGGATGGGATTTCGGCGGGCAGGGCTCGCGCACGATGATCCTGGTCTACAACCTCGACAGCATTCCTGCGCTTTATCGCCGCTATGCCGGCGTTGCGGGTTCTGCCTATGTGGTGGCGGGGCTCGGGTTCACCGTGCTCAAGAACGGCCCGGTCCTGCTGGTGCCGGTGCGTACCGGCGTAGGCGCAAGGCTCGGGCTGAACGTCGGCTATCTGAAGCTGACGCAGTCGCCGACCTGGAATCCCTTCTGAGCGTGCGCCCGCTCATTTAACCTTACCGTGCGCAACGGCGCGCACGGCACTGGATTCCTGCTGTCCCGCCGTGGCACATAGAGCCTGGGTTCCGCGCGCCGCGCGGCGTGGATTGGACGAAACGCAGTGATCCAGACGACGCTCTTCTTCATTCTCGGTTTCCTGTGCGCGGCATTCCTCGCGCTGATGGTGGCACCAGCCATCTGGCGACGGGCGGTCGCCTTGACGCGCAAGCGCATCGAGGCGTCTGTGCCGCTGACCATGGATGAGATCCAGGCCGACAAGGACCGGCTGCGGGCAGAGTTCGCGATGTCGACGCGGCGGCTCGAAATGAGCCTCAAATCGTTTCGCGAGAAAGCGTCGGAACAGATCGTCGAGATCAACAGAAACCGTGACGAGCTGAAGCGTATCGCCGAGGAGCGCGACGAGAAGAACGCCGCTGTCACCCAGATGGAAACGCGCGCTGCGGAACTGCGCACAGAGTTGCGTCAGCGCGAGGAGCAACTCCAGCGGCTTACCGATCGGCTCGGCGAGCACGAGCGTATGCTGGGCGAACGGGCGATCGAGCTAGAAAAGCTCGGTCGCATGTATGACGAGGCAAGCTTCAGCGCGTCGAGCCGCCAGATCGAGATCGTGGCGCAGGAATCGAAGCTGGAAAAGCTCACCGACGATGTCGCGACGCTGCGCAACGAACGCAAGGAAGCCGACAGGCGAGTTCGCGAGGTCGTTGCCGAGCACAAGGCAGCGCGCGATGCGCTGCGCGAGGAGCAGAAGAAACATGCCGCGCTTGAAAAGAAGGTGGAACGCCTGACGACCACGCTTTCTGACCGGGACGACAAGCTGGAGCGGCGCGAGCGGGAACTGGCGCGGCTGCGTGACCAGGTCAAGGGCGGCGGCGCGACCGAGCACGACCTTCAGCAGGCACTGGCCGAAGAACAGGAACAACGCGCCAAGCTCGAGGCGGAAGTGGCGGAGCTGACGGTGCGGCTCTCGACACTGGTTGCCGGTGCAACCGGCGGCGACGTCGACAAGGCTACATCAAAACTGGAAAGCGACCGGAAGCGGCTGGAAGAGCGGCTGACCGTGCTGACACGTGAGAACAAGAAGCTGCGGGCTTCGCTCGACAGTGTGGAGCGCGCCAGTTCCGACGGATGGGACGAAGAGCGGCGCGAGAGCGCGGTGCTTCGCGAGCAGATCAACGATCTGGCGGCCGAGGTGGTTAACCTGACGGCGATGCTGGATGAGCCGGATTCGCCGATACACAAGGCGCTGGCGGCCGACACGGGTGAGAGCAAGAGCGGCACGCCGAGCCTTGCAGAGCGCATTCGTGCATTGCAGAAAGCCGCAGCCACGCCACGCTGACGGTTATCCCTACCGTTCCCGCCACAGTCGGTGCAGCGCGACGGCGGAGGCGGCGGCGACGTTGAGGCTGTCGAAGTCCTGAGACATCGCAATGCGCACCGTTTCCATGCGCGCCATCAGGGCAGGCGGCAGGCCGGCCCCTTCCGTGCCGAGATAAAGCGCCGTGCGGCCGTCGCGGTTTACGGTATCGACGGCGCGACTGCCGGATGGGGACAGTGCGAACTGGCGAAAGCCGTGGCGGGCAAGCATGTCGACCAGCGCCGCTTCGTCGGCGATACGGGCGAAAGGCACCTTGAGTGCCGCCCCGACGGAAACGCGGATCGCCTTGCGATAGAGCGGATCGCAACAGCTTGGATCGATAAGTACCGCATCTGCCTCGAAAGCCGCGGCGTTGCGGAAGATTGCGCCCATATTGTCGTGGTTGGAAATGCCGACAAGTGCGACGACCAGCGCGTCGGCGGGCAGGCCGGCGAGCATCTCCTCGGGATCGTCTTCGGCGCGACAACGGCCCAGCGCCAGCACGCCGCGGTGGATATGGAAGCCCGCGATCGCATCCATGACGGCTTGCGAGGCGACGTAGACCGGCATCGCGGCGGGAGCCAGCGCCAGCGTTTCAGCCATGCCGGGAAGGCGCTGTTCCAGGATCAGCGCCGATTCGACCGCGAAGCGGCGGGCGGAAAACAGCACGTTCAGGACAACCTTGCCCTCGGCGATGAAACGGCCCTCCCGGCCGACAAGGTCGCGCTCGCGGATGGCGTGGTAGGCGGCAATGCGCGGATCGTCCGGAGTTTCGATGCGGATCGCGATTGCCGGGTCGTAGCCGCCTTGCGTCACGCGGCGTCTCCCGCGCCCCTGGCGTAACGCTTCAGGCGCTCTTCCAGGGTTCCGGTGTGCAGCTCGAACATGTGGTTGTCGTCGTCGTAGAAATAGATCGACCGGCCTTCGCCCACGACCCTCGGCCGGCTCTCGCGTATCTCCAGGCCTAGCCCTGTCACGCGAGCGAGGCAGGCATCGTAGTCGGCATCGTCGATCTTGAAGGCGACATGATTGTACGTGCGCGAAGGTAGCGCATCGCCCTCCATCGTTGCGATCCACACGGCGTTGTCGCCGTCGCCGACCAGAAAGAAGCGCTCACGGGACAGGGAGAAGGTATCGTCGCCGGAATCGTAAACCTTGCGGGCACCGAGCACGGACAACAGTATCGTTTCCATGCGATCGAGATCGCGGACGATGAAGGTGATGTGGCTGAGGCCCTGCGCCAAAGTGGCTCTCCCGGATTCGCGAGCGGATACCGGCAGAGGTAAACTCGGGTCGGCGCAGTGGCAATCCTACTCGGCTGCGGCCCTTGCGCCAAAAATGCCGTCGAGCGTCACCAGCACCTCGCGCACCTTTGCCGAGGAGCAGGAATAGAAGATCATCTGCCGCTCGCGACGGGTCTCCACGAGGCCCATTGCGCGAAGCTTCGCCAGATGTTGCGACAGCGCAGACTGGCTCAAGTCCACTTTTTCCGCAATTTCACCGACTGACATTTCGCCGCTCAGGAGGTGGCACATGATCGCCAGCCTTTTTCCGTTGCCGATGGCAGACAGAAACTCGGCAACCATGTCGGCGTTGTCGACAAGCTGATCAGAAACCATCGTATCCCCGTTGCCGCATCTTTCGAAGACGTTGTGGGGGCAACAACATCGAACGAAAGGCAGGTTGTAAATCGGCCCAGTTATTACCTGCCTGCAACCTAACGTAGCGCAAACTTCCAAGATAACAAGCGTTTATGAGACAGTTTCATCATTGCGCACCGCTTGGTTCAAACTGGACCAATCGCGGTTAGCGCCTGGCGAGCCTCGACAGCCATGGCGACAAGTGTCTTGTGCATATCCTGGGCGTCGACGAGAGGTTTTTGGAAAAAAATCCGCATCGTGCGGTCGCCAGAGGCAAGATCGAAGCCATCGGCGTCGATGCCCGTCATGATCCAGTCGGCGGGCTCTCGCACCTTGCCGAAATAGATCGCGTAGCGGCCTATGGCGTCGCCATGGTCCTCGTTCATGTGTTTGACCGCGCCCGGCTCGGCTGCCGCGATCGCGTCGAGAGATGACCCGGTGATCATCAGGTCATCGACGGTCAGCGCATAAGCCCTGCCAAACCCGCCGTTGAGGCTGGCGCGCTGTGGAACGAGGCGGAAGAAGGCGAAGTCGCCCAGCCCAGCATAAAGCTTCGATTTCGGATTGTGCGAGAGGAAACGCCACTCAATACGTCCGTGTCGCGGGTCGTCTTTCGCGATCTTCTCCGCGTTGCAGGCAATGGTGATGCGCGGATGAGCGAGCGGATCGCCCTTGCCGGGCTCGCCCAACATCAGCGAGCAGCGCGGATCGGCAACAATGCCGCCAGTGTGGGCGGAAAGAGCGGAGATCAGGATGATGGGGGCGCCGTCATGGTCGGTTGCAACCGCGACCCGGCTGGCCATCGGTGCCCCCGTTTCAGGATCGAGTACCGCAAGCGCGCCATAGCGCGAGGACCGCAACAGCGTGCGCGCGAGGCGAATCGCCTCATCGTCGGTTTCGCGCAGGACGTCCTTCTTCTTTTCTGACAACGGATCGCTTCCAATAAGTTGACTGTGAAAGTCTTATTATCGGCCGACGATACCCTCGCTGGCAAGATGCTCCGCTTCCGATTCGTCGATGCCGAACGCCCGGAGCGTGGCTGCGCTGTCGCGGAGGGCCTGCGGCGAAACGGTCGTGATGGTCCGGGAAAAGCGGGGTGCCGGGGCAGGGCGCGTGAGGCCGTCGGCCTCGACGTGCGTGCTGCGCGCTTTGTTGTGCGGATGCTCCGGCGCTTCACCAAGCGATAGCACCGGGGCGACACAGGCGTCGGTCGGCTCGAACAGCGCTGCCCAGTCGTCGCGTGGACGCTCGGCGATCCGTGACGCGATCGCAGCCCGCATGTCCGGCCATAGCGACTGGTCGTATTGCGCGCGCGCGAAGCGCCCGTCCAGCGGCAGCAGGCGGCAGAACTCGGCGAAGAACTGCGGCTCCAGGCAGGCGACGGCGACATGGCGGCCATCGGCGCAGGTGTAGGTGTCGTAGAAGGGCGTACCGGAATCCAGGAGGTTCACTCCGCGTCGGTCCTGCCAGATGCCCGCAGCCATGAAAGCGAAGAAGGGCGCCGCCAGCATGGACGCGCCATCGATCATCGCGGCGTCGACCACCTGACCCTTGCCCGAGCGCGACGCCTCGAGCAGGGCGGCGAGCACGCCCATGATGATGAACATGGTGCCGCCGCCATAGTCCGCCGCCAGGTTGAGTGGCGGCACGGGTTTGCCGTCCTTCGGACCGATCGCATGCAGCACGCCGGACAGCGCCAGATAGGTCAGGTCATGTCCGGCCCGCGCAGCAAGTGGGCCGTCCTGGCCGAACCCGGTCATCCGCCCGTAGACGAGGCGTGGGTTTGAGACGAGCAGCGCCTCGGGACCGAGCCCCAGCCGCTCCATGACTCCGGGGCGAAAGCCTTCCAGGATCGCATCGGCGCCGGCTGCCAGCCGCAGCATTAACGCGGTGCCTTCGGCACGCTTCAGGTCGATGCGGATGATCTCGCGGCCGTGCCTGTCGAGGTCGTATTGCGGCGGCAGGTTGAGGAAGGCTTGCTCCCGGGCCAGCCGCTCGACGCGCACCACACGCGCGCCAAGCTCGGCCAGCATCAGGCCGGCATGCGGCACAGGACCCAGTCCCGCCATCTCGATAACGGTGAAGCCGGTCAATGGGCCGGTCTTGCGGGTTGCCTCCTCCATCGCCGCCGGTTCCGCGCTTATTTCGGCGCCATGCGGATCGCGCCGTCGAGGCGGATCACCTCACCGTTGAGCATCTGGTTTTCGACGATGTGGCTGGCAAGCGCGCCATATTCCGCAGGGTCGCCGAGACGGGAAGGGAAGGGCACCTGCTGGCCGAGCGACTTCTGCGCATCCTCCGGCAGGCCGGCGAGCATCGGCGTGCGGAAGATGCCAGGCGCAATCGTCATCACGCGGATGCCGGAGCGGGCAAGGTCGCGGGCGATCGGAAGCGTCATGCCGACGACGCCGCCCTTGGAGGAGGAATAGGCTGCCTGGCCGATCTGGCCGTCATAGGCGGCGACCGACGCCGTGTTGACGATGACGCCGCGCTCGCCGCCCTCAAGCGGTTCGGCCTGCTCGACGCGAGCGGCGAAGAGCCGGATCATGTTGAACGTGCCGATGAGATTGACCTCGATAACCTTGCGGTAAAGGTCGAGCGGGTGGGCGCCGTCCTTGCCCGTGGTCTTCATGGCGATCGCGATGCCGGCGCAATTGACCAGAATCCGCGGCGTGCCGAGCTTGTCTGCGACCTCGGCGATGGCGGCTTCCGCTGCCTCGGCACTGGAGACGTCGCACTTGACCGCGATGCCGCCGAGTTCGGCGGCCACAGCCTCGGCGCGCTCGATGCCGATGTCCAACAGCGCGACCTTCGCGCCTTTCGCAGCAAGCGCACGTGCCGTCGCTTCACCGAGACCGGAGCCGCCGCCGGTGACGATCGCGACCTGACCTGATGGGTTCATGGAAATTCCTCCGCAAATATTGTTATGAAATAGAACAATTTGACACCATCTTAGCGGTGCCCTGCCGGGCGATGCAAGATGCGAGCATGGCCCTTTCACCTGTGTTCCGGAACGCGCAAGTGGTCGGTCGCGGCAGGCGTGCCGCCGCGACCGGGTATCGCTAGCTGCTGCGCATCGCGACCAGTTCGAGCGGCATGCCGTGCTCGTCGCTGATGCGTCTGCCGGTCTCCACGAAGCCGATGTGGCGGTAGAAGCCGATGGCGCTTGTGTTGAGGGCGAACACTTCCAGCGACAACTCACCCTTCAGCGACAATGCGTACTCGACAAGGTGCCGACCTGCGCCTGTTCCATGACGAGCAGGATTGACGAACAATCCGCCGATGAAGGTGTCCAGAAGGCCGATGAAGCCGATGGGCTCGTCGGCAAGCGCGGCAACCCAGTTTTCAGCCTTGGGCAGGTAGGCTTCACCGACAAGCTTGGCCTGTTCGCGAAGCTGATCGGCGGTGAAGAAGGGATGCCCCTTCAGAGATGCGGCATGCCAGATGGCAAGCAGCCGCTGCCTGTCGTCCGGACCATAGGCCCGGATGCGTAGTTTTTCGGTCATGTAAGATATTCCGTCAGTAAGGCGCCTGCGGCGCACAACGTGTCATTCGGCCCTTGGGCCGTTCACTCCCCGCGGGGAAAACCGGTGATGACGTTGCTGCGCATAAGGCTCCTTGTGCTGACGGTCGACCTGATAGCCGCCCGGCCGACGGGATGCAAACCCGCCGGTCAGGCCGCGTCGGCGGCGATGAGACTGTCGGGCGGCGGGTTGGTGTGACCGCCGGCAGTTTCAAGGTCGTTGAGGAACGTCGCCAGCCACCGCTGCGTGTCCTGATGAAGGATATGATCGAGAAGCGCCTTGTGGCGAGCCTTGCGCTCGTCCAGTGGCATCATAAGCGCCTGGTGGATCGCTTCGGCCATCGTGTCCGTGTCATATGGGTTGACGATCAGCGCTTCCGTCATGTCCTCGGCGGCACCCGCAAATTGCGAAAGAACCAGGACGCCAGGGTCTTCGTCGTCCTGCGCGGCAACGAATTCCTTGGCGACGAGGTTCATTCCGTCGCGCAATGGCGTCACCAAGCCAACGTGGCTGGCGCGGAAGAGGGCTGCCAGCGTCTCACGCGGGACGGGGCGGTGAATGTAGCGCAGCGGCGTCCAGTTGAAGTCCGAGAAGCGTCCGTTGATCGAGCCCGTCAGGCCCTCCAGCTCGTCGCGTATGTCTGAATAGGCATTGACGTCCTCTCGGGTGGGCGGCGCGACCTGCAGGAAGGTCACCTGCTTTTCCAGCTCGGGATGCTGCGCCAGCAGCTTGCCGAAAGCCTGGAAGCGGTCCGGCAGGCCCTTGGAATAGTCGAGCCTGTCGACACCGATGATCTGCTTGCGTCCGAGCTTTTCGCGGCGCGCGCTGTCGATACGCACGTCGTCGGGCGCATTACGAGCCATATCCCGGAAGGTCTCGACGTCGATGCCGATCGGATAGCGGTCGATGGCGATGGTGCGGCCCTTGTAGCGGATCGTGCGCTCGTCGAGCACTTCGCCCACGCCCCATTCCTCCAGGTAATGGCGGAAGTTGATCGTGTCCGCTGTCGTCTGGAAGCCGAGCACGTCGTAGTCGAGCAGCGCCTCTACGAGATAACGGTGGTTCGGGGAGGCGGCCAGCAGGTCCGGCGGCGGGAACGGGATGTGCAGGAAGAAGCCCATGCGCTGGCGGCAGCCGAGACGGCGCAGGCAGTTGGCCATGGGAATGAAGTGATAATCGTGGACCCAGATCAGGTCGTCGTCCTGCAGGTAGGGTGCGACCAGCCCGGCGAAGTTGGCATTGACCCGCTGATAGGCGTCGAAATAGGGCGCGTGGAAGTCGACGAGGTCGAGCCGGTAGTGAAACAGCGGCCACAGGACGCTGTTCGCGTAGCCGACATAGTAGTTCATGTAGTCCTCGACCGTCATCGCGGCCGAGATCATGCGCACGTTGCCGACCTGCTCCACGGTGGCCTCGCGGGGCTGTGTCTGCAGCGTCTCGCCGTCCCAGCCGAACCAGACGCCGCCGCGCTGGCGCAGCGCATCGGCAAGGCCCACCGCGAGCCCGCCCGACTGGCTGGTCTTGCGCAGGTCAGCCACGCGGTTTGAAAGAATCACCAGTCTGCTCATGTCACGTTCCCCATGGTCCTGGCCGGGCGGATACCGGGTCTGGTTCCGCGAGCCTGATTGCCTCCCGTCACTTCGTCTTCCTCCATTGTCTTTGCCAGTGCTGCCCTTTCGGCGGCGCGCACCAGCCAGCGATGAAACGCGCCGATGCTTTCGAAGCTGTGACGAGCAGCCGTCGGGCCGGGCCCGATCCTCACCGATTGCCCGCCGAGTTCGTTGACGCGGCGAAATCCGTCTTCGTCGGTGACGTCGTCGCCGAAGAACCACGGCGTGCGGCCCGCAAAGGGTGATCGTTCCATGAAATGGGAAACCGCGTCGGCCTTGTTGCGGCCGCCCAGGCGAAGCTCGGCGACCATCTTGCCGTGCAGGATTTCCACGCCTGGCTCTGCCTGTGCGCAGTCATCGGCGAAGCTTTCTACTGCCTCGCCCAGCTCTGGCTCCTGGCGGTAGTGGATCGCTACGGAGCCTGCCTTCGTCTCGACCAGCAGGGCAGGATGGTCGGCCGCAAAGGCGCGCGCCGATGCGACGAGTCGATCCAGCGCTGCGCTATCGTAGCCGTGGCGCTGCACGTCGGTGGTGCCGTGGCGGACTTCGAGGCCATGAACGCCCGCGACTGGCAGGAACAGCGGGGCAAGGAAGCTGTCGAGTTCGGAAACGGGCCTGCCGGATACGACGGCCAGCGCGCCGTCCAGCGCATCGTGAAGCAGGTCGAGTGCGTCGCGGACTTCCGCGCGGAGGATCACCGCGTCAGGGCGATCGGCGATGTCGACGAGCGTGCCGTCGAAATCGAGAAACAGGGCGGTACTGTAAGGGTCGAGTTCGTCTTCTTCGGGCATCTTTAGCGGACTAGAAGTTCCACCAGGCGCCGCAGCCGACCGGGGTCGGGCCCAACCGGGCTTTGCTGGTGCGTTTATGTTCTTGCGCCGAGCCGTCCTCGACGATGGTGACGCACGAAGCGTCTTCACCCTCGCGCAACAGCGTGCGCGAAACCGAATCCTGAATCTTGCGCGCAAGGCGCTTTGCCGCGCCGTCGCTGCCGGACGGCAGCGAAATCTTGAGATCAACCGTGCGTTGACGCGCGTTGAGCGCTGTCTTGCGACGGGGGATGTTCTTGTTTGACGGGCCTGTGCCGAGCATCGTTGCCTCCTGGCTTTGCCAAGGTGAACGTCTCGCGCCTTCGACGGTTCCCGTTATGTGCCTCGAACGGGCCAAACACGAGATCGCAATGCAGCATAACCTTGCTGCGTTGCAAAATCCACCCTCGTGAGGATTTTCTTCCTGTGGCTGTGGGTAAAGCTTACCGGCGCAGCACGGCGCGCAACACGTCGCGGATGCCGATTGCGCCGACGAAGCGCGAGCTTTCGTCGAAGAGAGCGACGGGCGCGGTCTGCGACTGGTGCATGGCCTGCATGACCGCCTTGAGCGGCGTGCCGGGTTTGGCCCAGTAGACCTGGTGGGCGTCTTCAGGCAGCGCTTCGAAAGGATCGCACGATGTCCATATCGCCGGCCGGCCGTTTCTTTCCGCGCCGGTGACGAGCCCGTTGGCGTCAAGCTGGAAGCGCGTCGTCTTGCGGCGGTCGAGCCATACCCAACCCTCGCCGGCATCGGAAAGATCGCGCCGGTCGCGCATGACGTTCCATGCCGTCAGGACGGAAAGCGGGTTCACGTTGGAGATGAAGTCGCGGACGTAGTCGTTGGCGGGAGAGAGCACGATCTCTTCGGGTGCGCCGGTCTGGACGATGTGGCCGCCCTCCATGATGGTGATGCGGTTCCCGATCTTCAGCGCTTCCTCGAGATCGTGGCTAACGAAGATGATGGTCTTGTGGAGGCGCTCCTGCAGTGCCAGCAACTCGTCCTGAAGCTTGGTTCGGATCAGCGGATCGAGCGCCGAGAAGGGTTCGTCCATCAGCAGGATCGGTGCTTCGGTGGCGAAGGCGCGCGCTAGCCCGACGCGCTGCTGCATGCCACCGGACAGCTCGTGCGCATATTTGTCGGCCCATTGCGACAGGCCGACCAGCTCAAGCTGCGCGGACACGCGCTCCTTGCGTTGCGCGGCGGGCACGCCTGACAACTCCAGCCCGAAGCCGACATTCTCGCGCACCGTGCGCCAGGGTAACAGCGCGAACTGCTGGAACACCATGGCAACACATTCGCGACGGATCTTGCGCAGTTCGGCGGGTGGGCAGGAGACGACGTCGGCCGCCCAGTCGTCGTCGTGCACGACTACTTCGCCGCGCGTGACCTTGTTCAAGCCGTTGACCGCGCGCAGCAGCGTAGACTTTCCGGAGCCGGAAAGCCCCATGAGCACGGAAATCTCGCCCTGCTCGACAGTGAGGCTTGCATTGGCGCAGCCCAGCACGGCGCCCGTTGCGTCGAGGATTTCGGCGCGGGAGGCGCCCGCGTCGATCATCTTCAACGCGGCCTGCTGCTCCTTGCCGAAGACGATGTCGACATTCTTGAACTCGACGGCGACGCTCATTTGCCGGTGCCCTGTTCGATGCGCGTCATGCGGTCGAGAATGATCGCGATGATGACGATGGCAAGCCCTGCCTCGATACCCTGCGGAATATTCAGCGTGTTCAGCGCGCGCACCACCGGCGTGCCTAGGCCGGACGCGCCGATCAGCGCGGCGATCACGACCATGGATAGCGAAAGCATGATGCACTGTGTGAGGCCCGCCATGATGGTCGGCAGGGCGGCCGGCAGCTCGACCTTCCACAAAAGCTGCCGCTTCGTCGCTCCGAATGCCTCGCCGGCCTCCAGCATCGGCGTCGGCACGGAGGTGATGCCCAGATAGGTGAGGCGAATGGGGGCAGGGCTGGCGAAGATGACCGTTACGATCAGGCCGGGCGCCATGCCGAGACCGAAGAGGATTAGTACCGGAATGAGATACACGAAGGTCGGCAGGGTCTGCATCAGGTCGAGGATCGGCTGCAGGACGCGATAGACGCGTTCGTTATGCGCCGCCCAGATGCCGATCGGTACGCCGATCGCCATCGACGCAGAGGCCGCGGCGATGACGAGTACCAGCGTTTCCACGGTGGCTCCCCACAAGCCCTGATTGATGATGAAGAGCAGCCCGAGCGCCACGCCGAGCGCCAGCTTCCAGGATCGTTGCAGGAGATAGGCGAGGCCAGCCATGGCCAGCACGATCGCGACGGGCGGCACCGCCAGAAGCAGGTCGACAAAAAAGTCGAGGACAGTGGTTATGCCCCTCGCCAGAGAATCGAAGAACCAGGCGAAATTGGTGGTCAGGAAGTCGAAGAAATCCCGACCCCATTTACCGATCTCGATCTTGCGATCGCGGTCGGCGATCCAGTCGGAGATAGGATCCATCATGTCCCCCGGTCGATTGCCAAATGGCCGGGGCGGCCCGCGCCCTCCGCGCGCCGCCTCGCTTTCTATCTGCTAGCTGCTAGAGGCCGAGATCGGCCTTCACAGCGGCAAGGCCATCTTCGCCACCGAGCGTGGTGACGCCGGCGAGCCATGCATCGAGCACCTGCGGATTGGCCTTGAGCCAGTCTTCGGCAGCGTCCTCGGCATCTTCGCCGTCATTGAGGATCGCGCCCATGATCTCGTTTTCCATCTGGAGCGAAAAGACCATGTTGGTCAGAAGCTTGCCGAGGTTCGGGCACTCTTCGGTGAAGCCCTGCCGCACATTGGTGTGAACCGTCGCGCCGCCATAGTTGGGGCCGAACACGTCATCGCCGCCTTCGAGATAGGCCATCTCGATATTGGCGTTCATGGGATGCGGCTCCCAGCCGAGGAAGACGACGGGCTCCTTGGCGTTCACCGAGCGCTGCACCTGGCTCAGCATGCCGGCTTCCGAGCTTTCGACAACCTCGAAGCCGTCGAGACCGAACTGGCCGGCCTCGATCATGTCGATTATCAGGCGGTTGCCGTCATTGCCGGGCTCGATGCCGTAGATCTTGCCGCCGAGCTCGTCCTTGAACTTGGCGATGTCGGCGAACGATTTGAGGCCGGCATCGTAGGCGTATTTCGGTACGGCCAGCGTGTATTTCGCGCCTTCGAGGTTGGTGACGATCGTTTCGACCGAGCCGTCCTCGCGATAGGGCGCGATGTCGGCTTCCATGGTCGGCATCCAGTTGCCGAGGAAGACGTCGATGTCCTTGTTCTTGAGCGAAGCGTAGGTGACCGGTACCGACAGGACCTGCGTTTCGGCGTCGTAACCGAGTGCGTCGAGGACGACCGAGGCGGTGGCTGTGGTGGCGGTGATGTCGGTCCAGCCTACGTCGGAGAAGGTGACGGTCTCGCAGCTTTCCGGATCGGCGGCAAAAGCGCTGCCTGTGCTCAGTGCGGCCGAAAAGGCCAGAGAAATAAGAATAGTCCTGCGATGCGACATGAAAACGTCTCCCAATGTTGGATGGCCTGGCGGTTCGCCATGCTTTAGATGATTGTCATGAGCCAAACATCATTTGTTGCCGGTTTCAAGGTTGGCGGCGCAACGGTGCGCGTCGCGGGGTTGCCTGAGCGCGACAAGCCCGCGTCGTTTCCGGGGTATGCGCAAAAATGGTGGAAGGTGCAAAGCCCTACCTCCCAACATCTGCCGTGTTGGGGTTAATAGGCCGATGGCGAAGCTTTATTTCCACTACGCGACGATGAATGCCGGCAAGACGACCATGCTGCTGCAGGCTTCGTACAACTACCGCGAACGCGGCATGACGACGATGCTTTTCGTGGCCGGCCACTACCGCCGCGACGACGCTGCCGGCTACATTTCCTCGCGCATCGGCCTCGAAGCGGATGCAGAGATGTTCCGCGACGGCGACGACCTCTACGAGCGCATTCGCGAGCACCACGATCACACGACGACGCACTGCGTTTTCGTCGACGAGGCGCAGTTCCTGGAGGAGGAACAGGTCTGGCAGCTTGCACGGGTGGCGGACCGGCTGGGCATTCCCGTCATGTGCTACGGGCTGCGGACCGATTTCCAGGGCAAGTTGTTTTCCGGCTCGCGGGCGCTGTTGGCGATTGCCGACGAGCTGCGCGAGGTGCGCACGATCTGCCGTTGCGGACGCAAGGCAACGATGGTGGTGCGGCTGGGCGCCGACGGCAAGGTGGCCAAGCAGGGCGCGCAGGTGGCGATTGGCAAGGATGTCTACGTCTCCCTGTGCCGCCGGCACTGGGAAGAAGAAATGGGGCGTATGCCACCGGAAGACCTGATCGGGTTCGCCGGCGAGTGAAAGCGAGGCAGGGCGCCTGTCTGCCGCAGCGTGATTTCCGGCAGCACTTTGTCTTTCAATCGCAATGGCGCCCACATATATTCCGCGAAGTCATTTTTACAAAGTTATCGATTAGCTGGAGCGGAGCGCATGGCGACATTGCAGAATTTCGACGCCGAGATTGCCAAGACGAAACGGGTGGTCGAGGACATGCGCTCGAAGATCGAGCAGTCCGGTGTTGTGCTGGAGAAGTTTGCGCAGACCGACCAGAAGATCGGCGCCAGCGACTTCGACATCGAGAACGCCCGCATCCAGGACGTGCTCAACCAGCAGAAGGTGATGGAAGGCAACATCGCCGACCTCATCATCGGGCTGGAGGATGCCACCAACGTCTTCGGCGCCGAGTTCGAGAGCATGAAGAGCTATACGGGCTGGGAGAGCTTCATCGGCATCTTCTCCAACCAGCGCAAGCAGCGCATGCGCACCGAGCGCGTACGCAACATGTCGCTGGCGGGCAACCTGCAGGAGCTGCTGGCGAAGTCCGACACAATCGTCGGCATCCTGACCGAGCAGAAGAACATTCTAGACCAGCGCTACGCGACCTCCGAAAAGAGCCTCGGCGAGGTGATCGAGCGCCGCAAGGCGACGATCGACAACCTGACGGCAACCCAGAAGCGCATCGAGGAACTCAACCCGGCGCTGCTCGACGTCGAGAACCGGATCGCGGCCTCGACCAGCCAGACGGAACGTACCGAGCTGGAAGCCGAACGCTCGAAGCTGGCCACCGAATACAATCAGGCGCAGGCCAAGGAGCAGGAACTGCTGGCCGAAAGCCAGACGCTCGAACGCTACACCTCGATGTTCCAGACCTTCGTGGATTCGCTCAACAATCAGATCGCGGCGCAGAATACGCTCATCAACAAGCTGACCATCGACACCGAGCAGCGCATCGTTCTCTACAAGGCGCTGGAGGATTCGCTGAAGACCGCGGCGCAGCAGGAAGTTGCGCACCGCATCAATACGCTCGGCAGCCAGGTCGACAACACTGCCGAGGAGACGATGGCGGGCATCGGCGCCGCCGCACAGCGTCACATCGGCGATCTGCTCGAATTGCACGAGAAGAACATGGTCACCACAGCCGACATCCAGCGCCGCAAGAAGCTCGCCGACGATGCGTTTGCCCGGCGCTTCGACGAGGTGCTCAAGAAGCACAACTCGGCCGACTACGTGAAGCAGTAGCGCAACTTCTGCGAGCTTTGAGCCCTATGTTGCCCCCCTCTGTCCTGCCGGACATCTCCCCCACGAGGGGGGAGATCAGCCGGCCGCGATACAACCGCTCACCCTCCAACGCTGGCGATTGGCGAAGTCATATACGAAAGCCGATCTCCCCCCTCGTGGGGGAGATGTCCGGCAGGACAGAGGGAGGCGCGAAGGAACGCCATCCCGCAAAAGGATGGGCATGACGACCACCGACGCCGCAGTGCGCTATTTCGACACCATTTCCGCGGCACTCAGCGGGCTGGACGTGTTCCTGCGTGACGAGCGCTCGCCGCTTTACCGGCACGACCTCGTCGCCAAGGTGATGGCCGAATATCTTGTGCGGCTGGAAAATTCCTTCGCCTGCTGGAAGAACCGGCTCGGCTTCATGGATTCGTTCCGCATCTCGCGCGCCGAAAGCGGCTATCCCGTTTTCCAGAACGTGCTGGAACTTGAGAACGACCGGCGCAGTGCCGAGAAGCGGCTGGCGGGCATTCCGGAACCCGAGGTGTTGCGTGCCGAGATGGCCGACTTCATCCTGCGGCAACGTGCGATGCCGCACGCGTTGCGCAAATCGATGGCTGAGCGGCTTTATCTGGAGGAGGTCTCCGAGGGGCTGATCTTCGCGCCCTTCGTCCTGCCCCGGACAGTGAAGGTGTCCGTGAACCCCAAGACGCGACGGCCGATCTACGTCGTTCATTGGGGTGCGTTCGACGGCACAGCCAACCTGCCACTGGTCTATATGGCGACAGTAGAGGATTCCTCCGACAACGTTGTCCGCGAACTGGTTTCCCGGGACGGCAAGCTCGACGAGAACGTCAAGATTCCGCTGCCGGTCGAGGGGCTGCTCAACCCGGAACTCGCGCATCGCTTCGACGATTTCGCGGAAAAGAACTCGGCCTATTCCCTGTCGCCGGCCACCATAGCCGGCAATCTTGACAAGGATTTCGACGCGCTGCATCCCAAGCAGCTGCGCCGCGTCGTGCTGGGGCCCTTCTATTCCGCCGGCATCACCGAGCACAATTCCACCGTCGCCGAGGTGCTGTCGAAGGTACGCCGCGAACAGAATGCGTGGCTTTTGACCTGGACGGTGCAGGAGGTCTTCTCCAAGTCCGAGCAGCCGGCACGCAAGGGGCTGTTTTCCAGCCAGCCGGCGCGCGAGGAATTCCACATCAACACCGACGACCTCGAGGCGACCCGGCAGGGCGTTTCGAGCTACGAGCGCCACGCGCTGATCCCGCACGAGGCCTATCAGGCGCTCTACGCCGCCGGCGAGGCGCAGAAGATCTTCGGCGGCTATCAGGTTCACATCATCTCCAACGGGCAGGTGATCAGCGATGTTTAGGGGAGCCTGACCATGGACACCGGCCTCACCGCCATATCCGAAGCCGACATCGAGAACCACCGCGCCCTGGCGCAGAGTTTCATCACGCGCATTGTGGTGCTGGAGGATTCGTCCGGTCGCTCGCAGACGGAGTTGGCAGGCACCGGGCGACGTTTCGTGTCGACGGTTTCGACCGGCTCGGTGCGGCGCACTCGCGAGGTGGAGCTGGCAAAGACCGTGCAGGCGGTGCGGCCCGACGACCAGCTCATGTCGATCCCGCAGCACACGCTGCTCTATCGCGCACGCCGTGGACTGGCGATCGCGATGGCGGTGGCCGACGTGTTCGCGAAATCGACGGCACTTGAGGATTTGCAGGCGAAGAACGCACGCTCGCCGCTCGAGGGCGAGGACGTTTCCCACTACAAGCGGCTGCTTTCGGCGGCAGCCTATGTCGCGGCCTTCACCTTTGCCTCCTATCTGCTGCAGACCGTCGAGAGCGACGCCGAGGCGCCCAGCGACGTGGCGGAGCCAGATTATGCGTTCGACACGCAGCAGGACGCAATGAAGGCGCTGATCGCCGGGCTCGACGGCGCGCTTGCCGGCGCCAAGGACGATCACGACCTGCCGGCGCGCACGCGCGCCTATGCGACTGTTGCGATCGAGGGGCTGCTGTCGCGGCGCAGCCGCTTCGATGCGCTGGGTGCGTTCGACGACGCGCATATCCGCATCGAGAAGGACGACTTCACCATCGACGGTTTCGACGTCGCGCCCGGCCGCACGGCCAAGGCGCTGGTGATGACCTTCAAGAAGCCGGACGAAGTGGTCGGCAACCACGTCGCCAAGTACCAGTCGGTCAAGCTCGCCAAGATGCTGATGGCCTACGATCTCGACCGGCAGCTCAACCCGTTCGTGGAACTGGGCGGCTTCATCTTCACCTTCATCGGCGACGGCGCACCGGGCACCGGCAAGACGACGCTGATCCAGATGATCGCCGGCCTCGTCAACGACTACGCCCAGGTGGCGGGCGTGCCCTTCCACTACGAGAATTTCGGCGTCGACCAGATCTCGTCATACCAAGGCAAGTCGGGGCAGAACTGCCGGCAATTCGTCAACAACGTGCTCAACCCGCGCGCCATCGCGTTCGGAACCATCGACGACATCGATCAGGTGGCGGCCAAGCGCTCGGACGACCGCGCCTCGGCCGGCCAGCACGAAATCACCGGCGTGCTGATGGACGCCTTCGCCGGCGCCGGGACCGTCGTGCGCGGCAACTGCTCCTTCGGCATGTTCTCGAACTATCCGGAGAACGTCGACGACGCGCTGCGCCAACGCGCCGGCGCGCGCTGGCTGGTCGACGGGCCGCAGACCCGCGACGACTATATCGACATCTTCGCGCTCCTGGCCGGCAAGAACCATAAGATACCGCTGGGCGACCACACGCTTTATGCAGCGCAGGAGATCAAGCGCGCCGTTCAGACGGCCTATGACGCGCATTCCAAGCCGCAGGAGGCGGGGCTGCAAAAGGTCTACGACCGCTTCATGGACGAGCGCGGGGAGCCGACGACGCTCGCCGACGTCGGCGATTATCTCCACCGGATCAAGGAGGCAGAGCCGCGCTTCACCGGCCGGGCGATCAAGAACGTCACCGACGCGATCAAGATGCGCGCCATGGACATCGAGCTGCCCGATGAATGGTTCGAAAAGCCCGAGACCTTCATGGGCAAAGGCTACGACGAGAAGAAGGCCATGGTGGAGGACCTACGGCGTCCGTTCACGATGGACATGGTGATGCAGGAGATCAATCGCTACGCCGATTCCGAATTCCGCTACGCCGACAAGTCAGACGACGCGGCGGTGGAGACGCTTCTGCGCGACGCGCGCCTGCGCGAGCGGGCTGCGCGGGAGATGGCCGAATTGCAGAAGAAGGGCCTTTGGAATGCGTGAGTGGTTCCTGATCTCCGTGAACGGGGAGAAGGGATAATGGACCTTCTGCGCGACAACGAGCTGATCTATGGCAGGCTGCTTGCCATCGAGGAGCCGCATCTGATCGAGCGCTACAACAAGGCGCTGAAGGCTTTCGGGCTGAAGCCGACGGAGCGCGAGCGGATCGAGATCGACCGCACGGGTTTCTCGCCGCAGGTGGCCGAGGACCTCGGCGACATCAACTATCTCGATCCGAACCAGATCAACCGGCGCTTCATCATCCTGACCCCGCAGCAGGCCGACCTGCCGGTGGTGCACACGGCATTCTCAAACACCTCGCAGCTCCTCTACGAGTTCCTGACCGCCAATGCCCGCGTCATCAACGCGCTGACGATCAAGGACGTGATCTACGGCGAGATCGAGGATTCGGTCGCCAAGGTCGAGGACATCGAGGACCTGCTGTCGATCAACCAGGTGGAATTCCGCGTGCTCTCGGCTGAGGATGTGACCGGCAAGGCGACGGAGCTCGCGACACTGGTCGACAGGCTCAAGCAGGAGCCGGAGGCGTGGCGCGACACGACGATGCTGGAACACATGGTCGATCTCGCCAAGGTGACGGGCGACATCCGCCAGAACGCCCTGGTGCCGGACCAGGTGATTTTCCGCCACAACGCCTACTGGACCAGCCATTTCGGCGGGCTCTACGTGTTCGTCGATCCGGGTATGACGACGGTCATCAGCGATCCTGCCGCGCCGGGCTTCCGGCGCTCGCGACCGTGGCAGGTAAGCTACCTTTCCCTGCACGACACCGAGCGCATATTCGACTTCCTTGTTTCCACGGGACGGATCGAGCTGCCACGGGCTTCGTGGATCGACGAGTCGAACTATCTCGAACATCGCGCCGAGATGATCGTGCGCACGCTGATTCATCAGTCAGATCCCAAGCGCGAATTGTCGAGCGTCGACCGCGTTTGGCTGCAGAGCTGGATTCACGGCCATGCCGATCTCATCAACCGCGAGGGTACTTTCCCCTTCCTCAACGCGGCGAAGCGGGAGCTCGCTCAGCTCGGCCAGATGAAGATCGCCGACGTGCGGCCCGAACGCCGTTTCCTGGTCATCAGAGCGAAGCCCGACCATCCCGACGCATGGCTCACGAGCCGGCTGATATCGGATTTCGTGCCGTTCGACTTCGTGTCGCGCTACGTGTTCAACAAGCAGGGCTTCTATCGTGACTACGAAGGTTTCGACGAGGTCTGGCGGCGCCATGTTGTCGAGACGCTGAAAGATACGTATCTGAAAGACAAGGCGGGTTTCCGCGCGCGGCTTTACGGGCTCCACGACTGAGGGGGAACCATGTTCGATCCGATCGTCAATTTCTTCACTCGCGTCTTTCAGGCGATCGGCCGTGGCATCGGCCTGGTGATCGCATGGATCTGCTGGCCCTTTGTCGCCGCCAGCCGCTGGTATGCGCGGCGCGGCTGGCTCATCAAGGGCCCCATCGGCATCGGCCTTCTCGTGCTGATTGGCCTTTACGGCTATTTCATCTGGAATACGCAGCGCTGGACGGGCTTCGATCCCGACTACGTTCAGGCCTACAACCTTGCCAGCCGCAACCTCTCGGCTGGCGAGCAGGTTTCGGCGGCAGATGGCGGTGACACGACGCGCACCTGCGGTCGCTCTGCCGTTGCAGATGTCACGGCCGACCTCGTGGACTTCAACGTCAACGAGAATGCGTGGATCTCGTCGATGATCCTCTACAAACTTGGGCTGTTCGGCATCGACTGGGATCATACCCCGTGGCTCGACAACAAGGCGTCTTTCCAGCGCGGGGTGAATCAGGCGATCCGCCGCACCTCGATCGAGCTGGTTGACACGCTTGGCCGTATCCGCGGTACATCGCAGATCGACCAGAACCTGCAGGACGCACGCGGTAATCTGCAGTTCGACGAATATACGTGGTATTTCGGGCTCAACCCGTTCGGTCCCAAGACGCCGACGCCCAGCTTCTATCGCTCGGCAATCCGTGACCTGAACACGTTCAACGACCGGCTCGAAGCCTGCAATGCAGTCTTCGACGCCCGCGCCGACAATCTGATCCAATTCATCGACCGCATCGCCAACGACATTGGCTCGACCTCGGCGATCCTGCGCGAGCGGTCCGAGGCCTACAATTACGGCTGGTTCGATACGCGCGCGGACGACCGGTTCTGGTTCGCCTACGGCCAGCTCTACGGCTACTACGGCATCCTGCATGCAGCCGGTGCCGATTTCGAGGACGTTATTCGCCAGCGTGCCATCGGCCCCCTGTGGCAACAGACGGAGCAGCAGCTCCGCGCCGCGCTGAACATCCGGCCGTTCATCATCTCCAACGGCAACGAGGCGGGCTGGATCATGCCGACGCACCTGGCGACCATGGGCTTCTACGTCCTGCGGGTACGGTCCAATCTGGTCGAGGTGCGGCAGGTGCTGGATCGCTAGCGGATTGAGGCGATAGGGGCATGGAGCTGTAAGGCAGGAGGTGAAACAGCGGAAGGAACTCGTTCGGGCCACGGACGCGCTGCGTGTCGCTCGATAATCCCTACCGCCGCATTACCCTAATCCCTATACTGCCCTATCCAGACCCTGTCGCATTTCGCGCATTGCGCGGCTGTTTTGAGACGGCGCGAATTGACCCGCTCGGGCTTCTATGCGCCCAACAGCGGCGTGTGTGCCGCGTCGCAAACGAGCCGTCCCAGGGGGAGATCGCATGGCCGAGTTCAAGTCCGACATCGAGATCGCACGCGCAGCCAAGAAGAAGCCGATCATGGACGTGGGCGCGGGGCTGGGCATTCCAGCCGAGCATCTGCTGCCTTACGGCCACGACAAGGCAAAGGTCTCCGCCGAATACATCAAGCAGGTTCAGGGCAACAAGGACGGCAAGCTGATCCTGGTCACGGCGATCAATCCGACGCCGGCGGGTGAGGGCAAGACCACCACCACCGTGGGTCTCGGCGATGGGCTGAACCGCATCGGCAAGAAGGCGATGGTCTGCATCCGCGAGGCGTCGCTCGGACCGAATTTCGGCATGAAGGGGGGTGCTGCCGGCGGTGGATATGCCCAGGTGATACCGATGGAGGACATGAACCTCCACTTCACCGGCGACTTTCATGCGATCACCACCGCGCATAACCTGCTTTCGGCGCTGATCGACAACCACATCTACTGGGGCAACGAACAGGGCATCGATGTGCGCCGGGTCGCCTGGCGGCGCGTCATGGACATGAACGACCGTGCGCTGCGGCAGATGATCTGCTCGCTGGGCGGAGTCGCCAACGGTTTTCCGCGCGAGGCCGGTTTCGACATCACGGTCGCCTCGGAGGTCATGGCGATCCTGTGTCTGGCCACGGACCTGGCGGACCTCCAGAAGCGCATCGGCGACATCATCGTTGCCTATCGTCGCGACAAGAGCCCGGTCTTCGCGCGCGACCTGAAGGCCGACGGCGCCATGGCCGTGCTGCTGAAGGATGCCGTGCAGCCCAACCTGGTACAGACACTCGAGAACAATCCGGCCTTCGTGCATGGTGGACCGTTCGCCAACATCGCGCATGGCTGCAACTCGGTGGTCGCGACGACCACGGCGCTCAAGATCGCCGACTATGTGGTGACGGAGGCCGGCTTCGGCGCCGACCTTGGCGCCGAAAAGTTCTTCGACATCAAATGCCGCAAGGCCGGCCTGAAGCCGGCGGCCGCGGTGATCGTGGCGACGGTGCGCGCGCTCAAGATGAACGGCGGCGTCAAGAAGGACGATCTCGGCGCCGAGAATGTCGACGCCGTGAAGAAGGGTTGCGCCAATCTCGGCCGCCACATCGAAAACGTGAAGCAGTTCGGCGTGCCGGCCGTCGTTGCGATCAACCATTTCCACTCCGATACGGAAGCCGAAATCCAGGCAGTGAAGGATTTCGTCGCCTCGATGGGCGAGGAGGCGATCCTGTGCCGGCACTGGGCGCAGGGCTCCGCCGGTATCGAAGAGCTCGCGCACAAGGTGGTGCAACTCGCCGAAAGCGGCACTTCGCAGTTCGCGCCGCTCTATCCGGACGACATGAAGCTGTTCGACAAGATCGACACCATCGTCAAGCGCATCTATCGCGGCTCGGCGGCCATCGCCGACAAGTCGGTGCGCGACCAGCTCCATCAGTGGGAAGCGCAGGGCTATGGCAACCTGCCGGTCTGCATGGCGAAGACGCAATATTCGTTCTCCACCGATCCCAACCTGCGCGGCGCACCGACAGATCATGTCGTACCGGTGCGCGAGGTGCGGCTTTCCGCCGGCGCGGGCTTCGTCGTCGCCATCTGCGGCGAGATCATGACGATGCCCGGCCTGCCGAAGTCGCCATCGTCGGAGCGTATCTTCCTCAACGAGAAGGGGCAGATCGAAGGGCTCTTCTGATCCGCACCCGCGCGCGGCCGCTGGCCGCGCCAAGCTGAGCCGCCTTGCCGCAGCCCCGGCGTGGCGGCTTGCCATGGGCCTGCCGAGCCGCCATATCTGGCTTCCATCCGGAGAGGCGGACCCATGGTATCGAAGTGGAAATGGCTGTTCAGCCTGCTGACAAGGCGCCTGTGGTTTCGCGCCTCGGTGATCTCGCTGCTGGCCATCTTCGCGGCCCTCGTCTCACTGCTGATCTCGCCTTTCATTCCAACCGGGCTTGCCGACAAGCTCGGCGCAAACTCGGTCGACCGCATCCTCGAGATCATTGCCTCGAGTATGCTGGCCGTGACCACATTCTCGTTGTCGACCATGGTTGCCGCATATTCGGCCGCCACCAGCAATGTCACGCCCCGCGCGACCAAGCTGCTGATCGAGGACAAGACGACGCAGAATGTGCTGGCCGCATTCGTCGGCTCGTTCCTCTACAGCCTCGTCGCGATCATCACCCTGTCGATGGGCGCCTATGGCGAGCGCGGCCGGGTGGTGCTGTTCTTCATGACGCTGGCCGTCGTGATGCTGATCGTCATCACCTTGTTGCGCTGGATCGACTACCTTCTGCGGCTCGGCCGTGTGGGCGAGACCACGGATGTGGTGGAAGAGGCGACGGCAAAGGCCATGCGCGCGCGGCGTAGTACGCCCTATCTCGGCGGCAGGCGGCTGGAGCCCGGCCGCGACGTCGTCGATGACGGCGCGCATCCGGTCTACAGCGATCGCATCGGCTATATCCAGCATGTGGACACGGCGGCCATCTCCAGGGCCGCCAAGACGGTGGGCGGGCGGGTGTATCTCGCAAGCCTGCCGGGTACTTTCATCGACCCCGGCCGGCCGATTGCCTGGTGCAGCGGTTTCGATACGGCCACCGATTTCGACGCGATCCTCGATGCCGTGACCATCGCCGACGAGCGCAGCTTCGACCAGGACCCGCGCTTCGGCCTTTGCGTTCTGGCGGAGATCGCGTCGCGTGCACTATCGCCGGGCATCAACGATCCGGGTACGGCGATCGACGTCATCGGTCGAGCGGTGCGCGTGCTGGCCATATGGGCGAGTGAAGACGAAGAGATTGAGCCGCGGTTTCCCGAGGTCTGGGTGCCGGACCTGGACATCGCCGAACTGTTCGACGACATCTTCGTGCCGATTGCGCGGGATGGCGCCGGTGTCGTGGAGGTGCAGGTCAGGTTGCAGAAGGCGCTTGCAGCACTTGCCCGAACGGGAGATCCGCGCTTCGTCGAGAATGCGCGGCGCCAGTCCGAGCAGGCGCTGGAGCGCGCGGCCCTGGCCATGGATTTCCCGAACGATATCGGCCGCGCCAGGGCGGCGGCTGCGATGGTGGGCGCATGAACAGACTTTTCCAACTCGTGCGCGGCATGCGCGAAATGCGTTTCGCGACCGTGCCGGTGCTGCTTGTCGCGGTGGTGGCAAGCGGCGTCTATATTTTCCTCGCAATCGCCGACGAGGTGAGCGAAAATGAGATCGCGCGGATCGATAGTGCGCTGCTTCTCATGCTGCGCGACCCGACCGACAGTGCGAGGCCGCTTGGGCCTGGCTGGCTGGTTGAAACGATCACCGAGATCACGGCGCTGGGCGGTTATCCGCTGCTGGTCGTGCTGGTTGCCGCGGTGCTGGGGTTCCTATTGGTTATCGGACGCTATGGGCCGGCGCTGTTCGTCTTCCTGTCGATCGTTTCGGGGACGGCGCTGAGCCAGCTTCTCAAAATGCTCTACGACCGGCCGCGGCCCGATATCGTCGATCATCTCGTGCAGACGCATACGGCGAGCTTCCCGAGCGGCCATGCGACGATGAGCGCGCTGGTCTATCTCACGCTTGCCACGCTGATCGTCCGTCTCGTCGACAGTCTTGCGGCGCGCGTCTACGTCATCTGCGTGGCCGTGCTCCTGACCATCATGGTTGGCTTCAGCCGCGTCTATCTCGGCGTCCACTGGCCGAGCGACGTTGCCGCCGGCTGGGCGCTGGGCGCGGCCTGGGCGAGCTTGACCTGGCTGGTGGTCAGCGGTCTGCGGGCGTTCAACCGATCTCGCGAAGCGGCCTGAAGTCCTCCATATCGTCGAAAACGCAGAAGGCGGGCACATCGAGCTCGATGCCTTCGGGAAGGGCGTCGAGCAGCGTCTTCATCTCGGCAAGTGCCGGCAGATAGATCGCTTCCGCCTGGGGCGGCAGCCAGTCGAGCTGATAGGCCAGCGTGATGTGGAAGGTGTAGTCGTCATGGTCCGGGTGGCGGTAGCCAAGGCGCTCCGCAAGGTTGTCGCGTGCCTCGCGCATGACCTTTTCGTCGGCATCGGTCAGGCCTGATACGACGACACCGAGCGGCGTGACCATGTCGGCCTTGATGCGGAACGGCGCCTTGACCGAGAAGCCTTCGAGGCGCTCGTCGATCCAGCTTGTCGTTTCGGGAATTGCGGCGTCGGCAGGCAGTGCCGCCGGCCAGTATTCGCGTCCACGGCGGCCTTCGATCACGCCCTGGAAAAGCGTCTTGTGCAGGCTCGATACCGGCGTGAATGTGAAGTGGTCGGCATGGGGCAGGGCGCGCAGGCGCTCGCGAACCTCCATCAGTGCTTTCTGGCTCTGCGAACCGTCGACGACGTGCGAGACGAAGGTGTTGCCCGGCTCATAGAGAAAGTTGCCGGCGCCGTCATAACGGGTGCCTAAGTGGCGCGGTGGCGTGTCTTTCCCGGTCGAGATGAAGTTTCGGCCGAATTCGTCGTTCGTCGCGTATGCCAAGGCACGTTCCTTTCCTGCGGCGCGGACCGTCCGCGTAAGCGACACGCGTGACACGAGGGTGACAGCGGGTTGTGCGAGGGCGCGGAAATCAGGTTGCGCAGGCGGGCGTTCGCCGCTAAGGATTTCGCCATGACGGTTCGTTCGATCAAGACCCTGTGGTGGTGGGCCTGCTGACAAGCGGCCGGGCGAACGCGTGCGCGTGAAATGTGATGGCCGCAACGGATTTCCGGGCGGCCATTTTGTTTTCAGTCGTCCCGGGTCCGCCAGGCGGAAACGGATGGAGACAGGGAATGACAGTCGAACTGCTTGAAGACGGCGCCGAACAGTTCATCACCGCCGGAGGCGTGACGGTGACGCGGCAACGCCACGACACACCTTATGAGGGGGCGATCGAAACCTATATCGACGCGCTCGATTCACGGCGCGGCTGCGTATTCTCCTCCAATTACGAGTATCCGGGCCGCTATACGCGCTGGGATACGGCGATGATCGACCCTCCGGTCGTCATCAGCGCCAAAGGCCGGGCGATGCGTATCGAGGCGCTGAACGCGCGCGGCGAGGTGCTGCTGCCGGCAATTCGCCGCGCGGTGGAGACGCTCTCCGCCGTGACGATGGGCGAGGTCTCGTCGCGTCTCATGACTTTGCAGGTGGCCGAGCCCGGTCGTGTCTTTGCCGAGGAGGAGCGAAGCAAGGCACCGACGGTGTTCACCGTTCTGCGGGCGCTGGTCGATCTCTTCCGATCGCCGGAGGATGGCAATCTCGGTCTCTACGGCGCATTCGGCTATGACATCGCCTTTCAGTTCGACCATGTCGAACAGAAGCTCGAACGTCCCGGCGACCAGCGCGACGTTGTGCTTTACCTGCCCGACGAGATCCTTGTGGTTGACCACCACCAGGCGAAAGCCTGGCACGACCGCTACGACTATTCCGGCGTGGGGTTTTCGACCGCAGGTCTGCCACGCGACAACGAACAGGAGCCTTTCCGGCCGAGCAGCCGCATCCCGCCGCGCGGCGACCATGAGCCCGGCGAATATGCGAAGCTGGTGGAAACGGCCAAGGAAAGCTTCCGGCGCGGTGACCTCTTCGAGGTGGTGCCGGGGCAGATGTTCTTCGAGCGCTGCGATTCCAGGCCTTCGGAGATCACGCGACGACTGAAGAAGATCAATCCGTCGCCCTATTCGTTCTTCATCAACCTCGGTGGCGGCGAATACCTGATTGGTGCCTCGCCGGAAATGTTCGTGCGGGTCAACGGCCGGCGCGTGGAGACCTGCCCGATTTCCGGCACGATCCGCCGCGGCGACGATGCGATCTCTGACTCCGAGCAGATCCTCAAGCTGCTGAACTCGAAGAAGGACGAGAGCGAGCTGACCATGTGTTCCGATGTCGACCGCAACGACAAGAGCCGGGTTTGCGAACCGGGTTCCGTGCGTGTCATCGGGCGGCGGCAGATCGAGATGTATTCGCGCCTGATCCACACGGTCGACCACATCGAAGGTCGACTGCGAGAGGGCATGGACGCGTTCGACGCATTCCTGTCGCATGCTTGGGCAGTGACGGTGACCGGCGCGCCGAAACTGTGGGCGATGCGCTTCATCGAGAACCACGAGAAGAGCCCGCGCGCCTGGTATGGTGGCGCCATCGGCATGGTGCATTTCAACGGCGATATGAACACCGGCCTGACGCTGCGCACCATCCGCATCAAGGACGGCATTGCAGAGGTCCGCGCAGGCGCGACGCTGCTTTACGATTCCGACCCTGCGGAGGAAGAAGCTGAGACGGAGCTGAAAGCTTCCGCGATGCTGACGGCGATCCGCGAGGCCTCGGCCGGCAATGCTGCAACGAGCGAGCGCGAGGGCGCGAAGGTGGGCGAGGGCGTCTCGATCCTGCTGGTCGACCATGAGGACTCGTTCGTGCACACGCTGGCGAACTATTTCCGCCAGACCGGCGCGAGTGTCTCCACCGTGCGCTCCCCGGTGCCGGAAGAAGTGTTCGACCGGGTCAATCCTGATCTTGTCGTGCTTTCACCCGGCCCCGGCAGCCCTAAGGATTTCGACACCAAGGCGACGATCGAGAAGGCGCGCAAGCGAGACCTGCCGATCTTCGGCGTCTGCCTCGGTTTGCAGGCGCTCGCGGAGGCCTATGGTGGCGAGCTGCGCCAGCTTCATGTGCCGATGCACGGCAAGCCGTCGCGCATCCGGGTTTCGAGGCCCGGCGTCATCTTTTCCGGCCTGCCCAAGGAAGTGACTGTCGGTCGCTACCACTCGATATTCGCCGATCCGGTGCGGTTGCCGGATGCGTTCATCGTCACGGCGGAAACCGAGGACGGCGTGGTGATGGCGTTCGAGCACAAGCACGAGCCTGTGGCCGCCGTGCAGTTCCACCCCGAATCGATCATGACGCTCGGCCAGAACGCCGGCATGCGGATGATCGAGAACGTGGTCGCGCATCTGCCGCGCAAGGCAAAGGTAAAGGCCGCGTGAGGAACGAGATCATGACGTTTGCCATCCCTCACGTTCGGGAGCGTCACGAGCGGTCATGACTGCCAAGCAGCGCATACGACGCCTTGCGGCATGGTCCATCGTCGTCGCTTTCGGCGTGATGGGTCTGAAGTTCGTCGCCTGGTGGATGACCGGGTCGGTCGCGCTTTACTCGGACGCGCTGGAATCAATCGTCAACGTCATCGCCGGTTTCGCGGCCTTTTGGGCGATCTCCGTCAGCCACAAACCGGCTGATCGCGACCATCAGTATGGGCACCACAAGGCGGAATATTTCTCGGCCGTGCTTGAGGGCGTGCTGATTGTCGTCGCCGCGCTGCTCATCATGGGCGAGGTGTGGCGAAGCTGGCAAAATCCGGCACCGATTGAGCAGGCTTGGGAAGGTCTCGCGGTTAACGGCGTTGCGGCGGCGATCAACTGCGTCTGGGCGCTGATGCTGATCCGCGTCGGGCGCAAGGACAAGTCGCCGGCGCTGGAAGCCGACGGTCACCACGTCATGACGGACGTGGTCACGTCGGTCGGCGTCATTGCCGGCCTCGTCGGGGCCGTTCTGACAGGATGGTATTTTCTCGATCCGCTGCTGGCGCTGCTTGTCGCCATCAACATCCTCTGGCAGGGGTGGAAGGTCATCACTTCATCGCTGGACGGCCTGATGGATCGCGCCGTGCCGGTCGAGGAGCATGTGCGGATCCGAGACATCATCTCGGCCAACTCTAGGGGCGCGCTGGAAGTTCACGACCTGAAGACGCGGATCGCCGGCCGCGCGACCTTCATCGAGTTCCACATGGTGGTCGACGCACATATGACTGTCGGAGAGAGCCACGCAATCTGCGACCGGATCGAGGAGGCACTGGAGGCGGAAATTCCGTCGGTGCGTATCGTCATCCACGTCGAGCCGGAAGACGAGGCGAAACTGCCGCCCGGAACCCCGGCGGTTCCGTTCGCCTAGATGGTTCTGGCGCCATTGACCTTCAGATAGACGGCGTAGAGCGACGTCGTGGCGGTGATGAAAAGACGATTGAGCTTTTGGCCGCCGAAACAGCAGTTTGAGACGATTTCCGGCACCAGAACCTTGCCGATCAGGGTTCCGTCGGGATCGTAGCAATGGATGCCGTCGGCCGCGCTTGTCCAGATGCGGCCGGCCGTGTCGAGCCGGAAGCCATCGAACAGGCCCGCGGTGCAATCGGCAAAGACCGATCCGCCGCTGAGACGCCCACCGTCGCCGACATCGAAGACGCGCATGTGGGCCGGATGATGGTCGCCATGCGTGCGGCCGGTATCGACCACGTAGAGCTTCGTCTCGTCGGGCGAGAAAGCGAGGCCGTTCGGCTTTATCATGTCGGTGACGACCGCTTCGACCGCGCCGGTTGTCGGGTCGATGCGGTAGACGTGCGAAGCGCCGATTTCGCTGTCGGCCCTGTCGCCCTCATAGTCGGAATCGATGCCGTAGGTAGGGTCCGTGAACCAGATCGAGCCGTCGGATTTGACGATAAGATCATTGGGCGAGTTCAGCCGCTTGCCCTGCCAGCGGTCGGCAATCGTGACGACGCTGCCGTCATGCTCGGTGCGGCTGATGCGGCGGGCCTTGTGCTCGCATGAAACCAGCCTGCCCTGCCTGTCCACCGCGTGGCCGTTGGTGTTGCCGGCGGGCTGGCGGAAGACGCTGACATGGCCGTCGGCATCGTCATAACGCAGCATGCGATCGTTGGGGATGTCCGACCAGACGAGATAGCGGCCGGGCGGAAACCATGCCGGCCCCTCGGTCCAGCGGCTGCCGGTATGGAGCCGCTCCAGTCTGGCCGTGCCGTTGATCAGCTTTGCGAAGCGCGGATCGAGGATTTCGTAGGGGCTTTCGGGCATGTCTTCTCCCTCCTCGGCGTCGTGGTCGGCACGATCTGCCGTCAACGTGTTTATGTGCCCGGCCGGCCCCTCAGGAATGCAGCCGCCTGTTCGACCAGAGTGTCGACAGGCAGCAGCGCATCGAGGCGCAGAGCCGCCTCGTCAGCCGATGGCGGTTCGAGATCGGCGAACTGGCTCTCCACAAGGCTCGACGGCATGAAGTGCCCGCCGCGTCCCTGTACGCGCTCCCACGAAGCCTGCCGGTCGAGCGCCAGATGCAGGAATACAAGGTTCGGGTTCAGGCTGCATAACCGGTCCCTGTAGCGCCGCTTGAGCGCCGAGCAGGTGGCGACCACCGTCGCGCCGCGCGCGGTACGGGCTGCGATCTCGGCGGCGATCGTATCGAGCCAGCCGGCCCGGTGCTCGTCGTCGAGCGGAATGCCGCTGGCCATGCGCGCAATGTTCTCCGGCGGATGGAAGGCATCACCCTCGACGAATTCGGCACCCAGCTTGCGGGCGAGCGCGGAGCCGACCTCGGTCTTGCCGCAACCGGCGACGCCCATGACTATCACGGGCGGAAAGCGGCCCGTTTCCGCTGGCTTGCCTGTTGCCTCCGTCATCGTCACCTCCGTCCGATGTGATGCCCGACTGGCATCAGGCGAGTTCATGCCGCCAGGGCGGGTTCGCTCCCGGCCGCGACACCGTCACCGCAGCCGCCGACATGGCGAAATCGAGCGCGGCGCGCAGCTCGCCCGCGCTGAGCGTCGCCAGCCTTTCCTTGTCGAGCAAGCCTGCTTCGTCAAGCGAGGCGAGGATGCCGGCATTGAACGTGTCGCCTGCGCCAACCGTATCGGCAACCGTCACCCGCTGCGCCGGCACATCGATCCGTTCGCCCGCGACATAGCCGACGGCGCCCTTGCCGCCGCGGGTGATGACGACCACCTTCGGCCCCGCCTGCAGCCAGCGCGCGGCGATTTCGTCGTGGCTGCCGGTCTCGCCGAACCAGGCGAGGTCCTCGTCGGACAGCTTGACGATGTCGGCCATGGCTATCATGCGCCGCATGCGCAGCAGATGGCGCTCCTTGTCGGCGATGAAACCGGCGCGGATATTGGGATCCAGCATCATTACGCGGTGCTGATGCTCGCGGCGCATGAGTGCCTCGTAGGTCGATCCGCAGGGTTCCGGTATCAGGCTGATGCAGGAGAAATGCAGCGCCCTGACATTATCATCGAGAACCGGCAGGTCGGCTTCTTCCAGCATGCGCCCGGCCGTGTTCTCGTCGTAGAAGGTGTATGTGGCATGGCCATCGGTGAGGTGCACGAAGGCCAGCGTGGTCGGCCGGTCGGAGAAACGCACATGGCGCAGATCGACCTTGCTCGCTTCCAGGGCCTCGCTGAGGCGTGTGCCGAAAAGGTCCCTGGAAATGCCCGAAAAGAAGGCCGTTTCCCTGCCGAGGCGGCCAAGCGCGATGGCCGTGTTGAACACGGCGCCGCCGACATAGGGTGCAAATGCTGCTTCGCCCGCTGAGGTCTCGCGCGGAAGCATGTCGATCAGCGCTTCGCCACAACACAGGATCATGGAGTTCCTCCCCTTCGTCCTTCGGACGCGGTTGCTTTAATCGATTGAATGCAGCTCTTCAATCCGCTAGCATTTGAAACTGGGAGGAAGTCTGGATAATCGCTCGCGTGCAGTCGCTTCGCGATTGCGCCAAGCCGGGGGCATTATGACATTGACCAGAACTTCCGCATCCGATCATGCCGCCGCGAGACAGGTTGATGTGCTCAAGCTGGCGGCGGAAATCATCGAATGCCTGAAATACCGCGTCGGCAAGGAGCCGTCGGTCGCCACGCGTCACGACTGGCTCGCCGCCTCCATCAAGGTGGTGCGCGACCGCGTAGTCGATCGCTGGATCGATTCCACGCGGCGCGCCTACGAGCAGGGCGACAAGCGGGTCTACTACCTGTCGATGGAGTTCCTGATCGGCCGGCTGATGCGCGACGCCTTCTCCAATCTCGGCCTGATGGACGCGATGCGCGAGGCGCTGGCGATCCATGGCGTCGACATCGACGTGATCGCCGGGCTGGAGCCGGACGCGGCACTGGGCAATGGTGGCCTCGGGCGGCTGGCTGCCTGCTTTATGGAATCGATGGCAAGCGTGGACATACCCGCGCATGGCTACGGCATCCGCTACGTACATGGGCTGTTCCGGCAGGAAATTCACGATGGCTGGCAGGTTGAGCTGCCGGAAACGTGGCTGGAACACGGCAATCCGTGGGAGTTCGAACGGCGCGAGGGCGCTTACGAGATCGGCTTCGGCGGCACAGTCAGCTCCGTGACGTCCAAGGACGGCCGGCTGGAGCGTCACGTCTGGAAACCGACGGAGCGGTTTCTCGCGGTTGCCGTCGATACGCCGGTGGTTGGATGGCGGGCCAAGCGCGTCAACACGCTGCGGCTATGGTCGGCGATGCCAATCGATCCGATCCTGCTCGACGCTTTCAACGCCGGCGACCATATCGGTGCGCTGCGCGAGAGCAACAAGGCGGAGGCGCTGACGCGGGTGCTTTACCCTGCTGACAGCCATCAGGCGGGTCAGGAACTGCGGCTGCGCCAGGAGTATTTCTTCTCGGCGGCTTCGGTGCAGGACATCGTTCGCCGCCATCTGAGCCAGTATCCCGACCTGACATCGCTGCCGGACAAGGCCGCGATCCACCTCAACGATACGCATCCGGCGATAGCCGTTGCCGAGTTGATGCGGCTCCTGATGGACGTGCACGGCCACGATTTCGACGTGGCGTGGGACATCACCAACCGCACTTTTGCCTACACAAACCACACGCTGCTGCCGGAGGCGTTGGAAAGCTGGCCGGTGCCGCTGTTCGAGCGGCTTTTGCCGCGCCACATGCAGATCATCTATGCGATCAACGCCGAGGTGCTGCTGAGGGTGCGCTCGACCGGCAAGTTCTCCGACGAACAGGTGCGGGCGATCTCGCTGATCCACGAGGATGGCGAGCGCCGCGTGCGCATGGGCAATCTCGCCTTTGTCGGCGCATTCTCGGTCAACGGTGTTTCGGCCCTGCATACCGAGCTGATGAAGGAGACGGTGTTCGCCGATCTCCATCGGCTCTACCCCAAACGCATCAATAACAAGACAAACGGCATCACGCCGCGCCGCTGGCTGATGCAATGCAATCCGGGTTTGACGAACCTGATCCGCGAGGCCATCGGCGACAGGTTCCTGGACGACATCGACGCGCTCAAGGAGCTGGACGCCTTCGCCGACGATGCGGCGTTCCAGGAGCAGTTCGCGGCGGTGAAGCGCGCCAACAAGGAACGGCTGGTTTCGCTGATCGGTGACAGGATGGGGCTGCGGCTCGATCCGTCGGCACTGTTCGACATCCAGATCAAGCGCATCCACGAATACAAGCGCCAGCTTCTCAACATCATCGAGGCGGTGGCGCTTTACGACCAGATCCGCTCGCATCCGGAAAAGGACTGGCTGCCGCGCGTAAAATTCTTCGGCGGCAAGGCGGCACCGAGCTACCACAATGCCAAGCTGATCATAAAGCTCGCCAACGACGTTGCGCGGGTCATCAACAGCGACCCGTCAGTCCGGGGGCTGCTGAAAGTGGTGTTCGTGCCGAACTACAACGTTTCCACGGCCGAGGTGATGATCCCCGCGGCCGACCTCTCCGAGCAGATTTCTACTGCGGGGCTGGAGGCTTCCGGCACCGGGAACATGAAGTTCGCGCTCAACGGTGCGCTGACGATCGGTACGCTCGACGGCGCGAATGTCGAGATCAGCGAGTGCGTCGGCGCGGAAAACATCGTGATCTTCGGGTTGAAGGCCGACGAGGTGGCCGAGCGCCGGGCCGGCGGCTACGATCCGCGCGCGATCATAGAGAAATCGCCCGAGCTGAGGCAGGCGCTTGAAGCGATCGCGTCCGGCGTGTTTTCGCCCGACGATCCGGAGCGCTATCGCGATCTTATCGGTGGGCTCTACGATCATGACTGGTTCATGGTCGCGGCCGACTTCGACGCCTATGCGGGCGCGCAGCGCCACGTTGACGAACTCTGGCGCGACAGCCCGCGCTGGTACGGCATGACGATCCGCAATACGGCGCGCGTCGGCTGGTTCTCTTCCGACCGCACGATAAGGCAATATGCGAAGGAGATTTGGAACGTGCCGGCGTGATAGGGTGAGGAAAACGCTGGGGCTTGTGAGTTCGGTGGAGGAGAAGGCCGCGTCCAGATGACAGCATCCGGGAGGAGGGAACCCGAAGGGAAGATGGCGCTGACGCCGCAGGGCGACATTGATGCCGTCGTTTCCGGCTCCCATGGCAACCCCTTCGCGGTGCTGGGCGTGCATGAGGGCGAGAAAGGGCTTCTCGCGCGCTGCTTCATTCCTCACGCGGAAAGCGTCACCGCCTTCACGCTCGCCGGCAAACGGGCAGCCGAACTCCTGCGCCGTCACGATGCGGGCTTCTTCGACGGCAGGCTGACGATCCGCAAGCGCCAGCCACTGAAATACCTGGCGCGCAATGCCGGCGGCGAGTGGTGGGTGACCGACGCATATTCGTTCGGGCCGGTACTCGGGCCGATGGACGACTACTACATCGGCGAAGGCTCGCATCTGCGGCTGTTCGACAAGCTCGGCGCGCATGTCATCGACCATGAGGGCGCGCATGGCGTGCACTTCGCGGTGTGGGCGCCGAATGCGCAGCGCGTCTCGGTGGTGGGCGACTTCAACGAGTGGGACGGGCGGCGGCATGCGATGCGCCGGCGCGTCGACACCGGCATCTGGGAAGTGTTCGTGCCCGACATCGACGCCGGGCGCGTCTACAAATACGAGATCGTCGGGCCGGACGGAAAGCGCGTGCCGCTGAAGGCGGACCCGTTCGCGTTCCGCGCCGAGCTGCGCCCGGCGACGGGTTCGATAACCGACCATTCGCCTGCCCACGACTGGGGTGACGCGGCGCATCGCAGTTTCTGGCGCGATGCCGATGCGCGCCGGCAGCCGGTTTCGACCTACGAGGTGCATGCCGGCTCCTGGCAGCGCCACGACGACGGGTCCTTCCTGACCTGGGACGAACTGGCCGAAAGGCTGATCCCCTATGTCGTCGACATGGGGTTCACCCATATCGAGTTCCTGCCGATCACCGAGCATCCCTACGATCCGTCATGGGGCTACCAGACGACCGGCCTTTACGCGCCGACGGCGCGTTTCGGCGAGCCGGAGGGGTTCGCGCGCTTCGTCGACGGCGCGCACAGGGCCGGCATCGGGGTGATCCTCGACTGGGTGCCGGCGCATTTCCCGACCGATGCGCACGGGCTGGCGCGGTTTGATGGCACCGCGCTTTACGAACATGCCGACCCGCGCAAGGGGTTCCACCCGGACTGGAACACGGCGATCTACAATTTCGGCCGGCGCGAGGTACTGGCCTATCTCGTCAACAACGCCCTGTTCTGGGCCGAGAAATACCATCTCGACGGGCTGCGGGTCGATGCCGTCGCCTCGATGCTCTATCTCGACTATTCGCGCAAGGCGGGCGAGTGGATACCCAACGAGCTGGGCGGCCGCGAGAACCTCGAGGCCGTCGATTTCCTGCAGAAGATGAACGCGGCCGTCTACGGCTCCCATCCCGGCATCATGACGATCGCCGAGGAATCCACCTCATGGCCCAAGGTTTCGCATCCTGTGCACGAAGGCGGGCTGGGCTTCGGCTTCAAGTGGAACATGGGCTTCATGCACGACACGCTGCAATACATGGCGCGCGAGCCGGTGCACCGGAAGCACCATCACAACGACATCACCTTCGGCCTTCTCTACGCGTTCTCCGAGAATTTCGTCCTGCCGCTCTCCCATGACGAGGTCGTGCATGGGAAAGGCACGCTCCTTTCCAAGATGTCGGGCGACGACTGGGAGCAATTTGCGACGCTCCGCGCCTACTACGCCTTCATGTGGGGCTATCCCGGCAAGAAACTCCTGTTCATGGGGCAGGAATTTGCCCAGCGCCGCGAATGGAGCGAGGCGCGCGCGCTGGACTGGGATCTGCTGGAAGCGCCGGCGCATGAGGGTGTGCGGCGCCTGCTGCGGGATCTCAACCACGCCTATCGCGAAACGCCGGCGCTGCATGCGCGCGACTGCGAGCCGGAAGGTTTTCGCTGGCTGATCGCCGACGATGCGCAGAACTCGGTTTTCGCCTGGCTGCGCATGGCGCCCGATGCGCCGCCGGTGGCGGTCATCTCCAATTTCACGCCGGTCGCTCGTTCTGACTACCGCGTGCCGTTGCCGAACGCCGGAACATGGCGTGAGATCGTCAACACCGATGCAGGCGACTATGGCGGCAGCGGGCAGGGCAATGGCGGCGCGGTCGAGGCGGTTGCGGAGGATGGGGGTCGTATCGTCGCACGGATGACCTTGCCGCCGCTCGCGACGATCATGCTTGAATACGAACCGTAAAGGTCGGGAGGAGGAGGGAACGATGGAACAGAAACGACCACAGCCGCTGGCCCGCGACGCGATGGCCTATGTGCTCGCTGGCGGCAGAGGGAGCCGGCTTGCCGAACTGACCGACGTACGTGCAAAACCGGCGGTCTATTTCGGCGGCAAGACGCGCATCATCGATTTCGCGCTCTCCAACGCGCTCAATTCCGGCATCCGGCGTATCGGCGTCGCCACCCAGTACAAGGCGCATTCGCTGATCCGCCACCTGCAGCGCGGCTGGAACTTCTTCCGGCCGGAGCGCAACGAGAGCTTCGACATCTTGCCGGCGAGCCAGCGCGTCTCTGAAACGCAGTGGTACGAGGGCACCGCCGATGCGGTGTTCCAGAATGCCGACATCATCGAAGATTACGGCGTCGAATACATGGTCATCCTGGCCGGCGACCACATCTACAAAATGGATTACGAGCTGATGCTGCGCCAGCACGTCGACCAGGGTGCCGACGTCACCATCGGCTGTCTGGAAGTGCCGCGCATGGAAGCGACCGGCTTCGGCGTCATGCATGTCGACGAGAAGGACCGCGTCATCGCCTTCGTCGAAAAACCCGCGGATCCGCCCGGCATTCCCGACAAGCCGGACTTCGCGCTGGCCTCGATGGGCATCTACGTTTTCCGCACCGCCTTCCTGATGGACCAGCTTCGCCGCGACGCGGAACTGAAGGACTCCAGCCGCGATTTCGGCAAGGACATCATCCCCTACATCGTCAAGAACGGGAAGGCCGTAGCCCATCGCTTCGCCACCTCGTGTGTACGTTCCAGCTTTGAACGCGAAGCCTACTGGCGCGACGTCGGCACGGTGGACGCCTATTGGGAAGCCAATATCGACCTGACCGACATCACGCCCGAACTCGACATCTACGACCGGGACTGGCCGATCTGGACCTATGCCGAGATCAAGCCGCCGGCGAAGTTCGTCCACGACGAGGAAGGGCGGCGAGGCTCGGCTATCTCGTCGCTGGTGGCGGGCGACTGCATCATCTCGGGCGCTGCGCTGCGGCGCAGCCTGATCTTCACCGGCGCGCGGGTGAACTCGTTCTCTTCGCTCGACGAGGCGGTGGTGCTGCCCAATTGCCATGTCGGCCGCAACGCGCAGCTTTCCCGCGTGGTGATCGACCGTGGCGTGAAGATTCCCGAGGGGCTGGTGGTCGGCGAGGATCCAAAGCTCGACGCGAAGCGTTTCAGACGTACGGAAAAGGGCGTATGCCTGATCACGCAGAAGATGATCGACCGGCTGGAGTGATCGGTTGCATAAAGTCCTCGCTCTATATTGCCCCCCTCTGTCCTGCCGGACATCTCCCCCACACGGGGGGAGATTGGCAGCTTCGCTCTCGTCACTTGTTCTGCCACGTCGCCGATTAGCGAAACCCGCGCCGCTGGCTGATCTCCACCCTCGTGGGGGAGATGTCCGGCAGGACAGAGGGGGGCAACGTCAAGACCGTTCGCCCGAGGTCCGCGCGCCATGAAAATCCTCTCTGTCGCATCCGAGGTGTTTCCGCTGGTCAAGACGGGCGGGCTGGCCGACGTGACCGGTGCGTTGCCGGGGGCGTTGGCAGCACTCGGCGTCTCGGTGTCGACGATGCTGCCCGGCTATCCTTCGGTGCTTGCGCGGCTGCCGAAGAAGACGAAGGCGCTGCACAGCTATGCCGACCTCTTCGGCGGCAAGGCGCGGATTGTCGCCGGCACGCTCGACGGGCTCGACCTGATCGTGCTCGACGCCCCGCATCTATTCGACCGGCCGGGCGGAGCCTACGGCGATGGCGGTGGGGTCGACTGGCCGGACAACTGGCGCCGCTTTGCCGCATTCGCGCGTGCCGCGGCCGATGTGGCGAGCGGAGCCGTCGGAGACCTCCGGCCCGACATCGTTCATGCGCATGACTGGCAGGCGGCTTTGACGTTGGCCTATCTGCGCTATGACGAGCGGCCATCTCCGCCCTCGGTGATGACGGTGCACAATCTGGCCTTTCAGGGGCAGTTTCCCGCCTCGATCTTCCCCGAGCTCGGCCTGCCGCCACAGGCGATGGCGCTCGACGGCGTGGAATATTTCGGCGGCGTCGGCTTCCTCAAGGCCGGCTTGCAGGCGGCGCATGCGATCACGACCGTCAGCCCGACCTACGCGCAGGAAATTCGCACGCCCGAATTCGGCATGGGGCTCGACGGGCTGATAAATCTGAGGGCCGGGCATCTGCACGGCATCCTGAACGGCATCGACACGGGGCAATGGGACCCGCAGACCGACCCGCATCTGGCGGAGACCTTTTCGGCGAAATCGCTCAAGGCGCGGGGCAAGAACCGACGTGCCGTGGAGCAGCGTTTCGGCCTCGACCCCGATGCAAGCCCGCTTCTGTGCGTGGTCAGCCGCCTGACGTGGCAGAAGGGCATGGATATTCTCGCGGCCGAGCTCGACGCGATTGCCGGCCTCGGCGCACGGCTGGCGGTGCTGGGCTCCGGCGACCAGGGGCTCGAGGGCGCGCTGCTGGCAGGGGCCGCACGCCATCGCGGCCGGATCGGCGTGGTGGTCGGCTATGACGAGGGGCTGTCGCACCTCCTGCAGGGCGGCGCAGATGCGATCCTGATCCCGTCGCGGTTCGAGCCGTGCGGGCTGACGCAGCTTTACGGGTTGCGCTACGGCTGCGTTCCGGTGGTGGCGCGCACGGGGGGACTTGCCGACACAGTGATCGACGCTAACCATGCCGCGCTCTCCGCAGGCGTGGCAACCGGGTTCCAGTTCGCCCCTGGATCGGGGGACGCGCTTGTCGGCGCGGTGCAGCGCCTGTGCGGCGTTTTCGCCGATCGCGGGGCTTGGACAGCGATGCAGAAGCAGGGCATGAAGACGGACGTATCCTGGCAGGCGAGCGCACGGGACTATGTCGCGCTGTTCCGCTCGCTGGCCGCATGACAGAGGAACTTTGCATATGATCTCGATCGTCGAGACCACGCCGTATGACGACCAGAAACCGGGCACGTCCGGCCTGCGCAAGAAGGTGCCGGTTTTCCAGCAGAAGAACTATGTCGAGAACTTCATCCAGTCGATCTTTGATTCGGTGGCGGGCTACCGGGGCGAGACGCTGGTGATCGGCGGCGATGGCCGCTACTTCAACCGCGAGGCGATCCAGATCGCGATCAAGATGGCCTCGGCCAACGGCTTCGGGCGGGTGATCGTCGGGCGCGGCGGGATCCTGTCGACACCGGCCGCGTCGCATCTCATCCGCAAGAACGAAGCCTTCGGCGGCATCGTGCTTTCGGCCAGCCACAATCCGGGCGGGCCGAACGAGGATTTCGGCATCAAGTACAATGTCGGCAATGGCGGCCCCGCGCCGGAAAAGGTCACCGAAGCGATCTATGCCCGCAGTCGCGAGATCGACCGCTACGCGATCGCGGATGTGCCTGACATCGATCTCGACACGGTGGGCAGCTTTTCGGCCGGCGACATGACTGTCGAGGTCGTCGATCCGGTTGCCGACTATGCCGAGCTCATGGAAAGCCTGTTCGACTTCGACGCGATCAGGGCGATGTTCGCGTCCGGTTTCCGGATGGTGTTCGACGCCATGCACGCCGTGACCGGGCCCTATGCGGTGGAGATTCTCGAGCGAAGGCTTGGCGCGGCGCAGGGAACGGCACGCAATGCCGATCCGCTGCCCGATTTCGGCGGCCACCATCCCGACCCGAACCTCGTTCATGCGCGCGACCTCTTCGACCTGATGATGTCGTACGACGCGCCCGATTTCGGCGCCGCTTCGGATGGCGATGGCGATCGCAACCTGGTGATCGGCCGGGGCATGTTCGTCACGCCTTCCGACTCGCTCGCGATGCTTGCCGCAAACGCCCACCTGGCCCCGGGCTACAGCGACGGGCTGAAGGGCATCGCGCGGTCGATGCCGACGAGTGCGGCGGCCGACCGGGTGGCCGAGAAGCTGGGCATCGGCATCTACGAGACGCCGACGGGCTGGAAATTCTTCGGCAATCTGCTCGATGCGGGGCTCGCAACGATCTGCGGCGAGGAAAGTGCGGGCACTGGCTCGGACCATGTGCGCGAGAAAGATGGGCTTTGGGCCGTCCTTCTCTGGCTGAATATCCTCGCCGTGCGCAAGGAGAGTGTCGCCGAGATCGTGCGTGGTCACTGGAAGACTTACGGCCGCAACTACTATTCGCGGCACGATTACGAGGGCGTGGAGACGGATGCCGCGAACCGGCTGATGGATGCTTTGCGCACGGCGCTGCCTAACCTGCCCGGCCGAACGGTTGCCGGGCTGACGGTCGAGGCTGCCGACGATTTCGCCTATCACGATCCGGTCGACGGATCGGTGAGCGAAAAGCAGGGCGTGCGGGTTCTGTTTACCGGCGGCTCGCGCGTCGTCTTCCGCCTCTCCGGCACGGGCACGTCGGGCGCGACGCTGCGCGTCTATATCGAGCGCTACGAGCCGGACGCAGACAGGCACGACATCGAGACGCAGGAAGCGCTGGCTGACCTGATCGCGGCGGCCGACGAGATCGCCGGCATCAAAAAGCATACCGGCCGCTCGGCGCCGAGCGTTATTACGTGATGCGGTCGATGCAGACTGATCTCCCCC
>NZ_JAZHFV010000006.1:143900-767059 GCF_040970315.1 Neoaquamicrobium sediminum
ATCTCCCCCACAAGGGGGTAGATCGGCTATCACCGCCGCCTCATGAGCCTTCAGCTCGGAGCATTTGCCACTCCCGACGGCGTCCGCTTTTCCGTCTGGTCCGGCGCTGCCGAGCGCATCTGGGTCTCGAGTTTCGATAAACTTGACCGCGAGACGGACCGCGTCGAGCTGGCGCGCGGGGCTGAAGGCATATTCTCGGCGGAGATCGCCGACCTCGGAGAAGGCGTCCGCTACGGCCTGCGCGCCGACGGGCCTTACAACCCCCAGCACGGCCTGTGGTTCGATCCCGACAAGCTGCTGGTCGATCCATACGCTTTGGAGATCGACCGGCCATTTGCCTACGATGCCAGGCTTGCAGCGCGGCGCGGGGAGGACGGCGATACCGCGCCGCTGATGCCCAAGGCACTGGTTCGCAAGCTGCCGCGGGTGGATGTCGCGCCGCCGCGTTTCAGGCCTGGCGGGTTGATCTACGAACTCAACGTACGTGGTTTCACAATGCGGCATCCGGCTGTGCCCGAGCATGTGCGGGGCACGATCGGTGCGCTCGCGCATCCTGGGGTCATCGAGCATCTCGTCGGGCTGGGCGTCGATGCCGTGGAGCTGATGCCGATCACCGCCTGGATGGACGAGCGCCATCTGCCGCCGCTCGGCCTGCGCAACGCATGGGGCTACAATCCCGTCAGCTTCATGGCGCTCGACCCCCGGCTTGCGCCCGGCGGCTGGGCGGAATTGCGGAAGACGGTGGCGGCGTTGCACGAGGCTGGCATAGGCGTGATCCTCGACCTCGTCTTCAACCACACGGCGGAGAGCGATGCGCTCGGCCCGACGCTCTCGCTGCGCGGCCTCGACGCGCGAGCCTATTACCGCCACGACGCTGACGGCCGGCTGGTCAACGACACCGGTACCGGCCATACGGTGGCATGCGACCATCCGGCGATGCAGCGCCTCGTGCTGGATTCGCTGCGCGCATTCGTGCGCCATGCCGGCGTCGACGGGTTTCGCTTCGACCTGGCGCCCATTCTCGGCCGCGATGCGAACGGTTTTCGGGCCGACGCACCGCTGCTGCGCGCGATGATCGAAGACGAAATCCTCGGCGATCGTGTCCTGTTAGCCGAGCCGTGGGACATCGGACCGGGCGGTTATCAGCTCGGCAATTTTCAGCCGCCGTTTCTTGAATGGAACGACCGTTTCCGCGACGATGTGCGCCGCTTCTGGCGCGGCGATGCCGGCATGGTCGGCTCGCTGGCGACGCGGCTTGCGGGGTCGTTCGACGTGTTTTCGGGCAATGCAACGCGCAGCGTCAATTTCCTCGCCGCACATGACGGGATGACGCTGCGCGATCTCGTCTCCTACGAGTGCAAGCACAACCTTGCCAATGGCGAGGACAATCGCGACGGGCACGACGACAATCTGTCGTGGAATCACGGTGTTGAAGGCGAGACCGCCGACGAGACGGTCGTGGCCGCGCGCCGGCAGGACATCAAAGCGCTGCTTGCAACCTTGTTCGTTTCGCGCGGAACGATCATGCTGTCGGCAGGCGACGAGTTCGGGCGCACCCAGAGCGGCAACAACAATGCCTATGCGCAGGACAACGCCATCACCTGGCTCGACTGGGAGGGGCGCGATGAGGAGCTGGAGGCCTTCGTGCGCGCGTTATCCGGCATTCGCCGCCGGATCGCGGCCTTGCGCGAGACGACGCGGCTAGACGAAAGCGAGGTCCGCTGGCTGCGTGAAGACGGTGCGCCGATGACCGTCACGGACTGGGAAGATCCGGCGCGGCAGCACCTGACGATGGTGGTCGGCGGTCTGCGGGTCGAGATCGGCCCCGACGAGGTGAAATGGCATGAGATGGAGAGCGACGATGGCCGAGACTGACCGGGACTGGTGGCGCGGATGCTCGATCTACCAGATCTATCCGCGCTCGTTTCAGGATACGACGGGCGATGGTGTGGGCGACCTGAAAGGCGTTGTCCGGCGATTGCATCATGCGGCCTCGCTCGGCGTCGACGCTGTCTGGCTGTCGCCGTTCTTCAAGTCGCCGATGGCCGACATGGGCTACGACGTTTCAGATTATTGCGACGTCGATCCACTGTTCGGCACGCTTGCCGACTTCGACGCGGTGGTCGAGGAGGCGCACCGGCTGGGGCTGAAGGTCATCATCGACCAGGTGCTGTCGCATTCGTCCGACCAGCACACATGGTTTGTCGAGAGCCGGGCGAGCCGTACGAACCCGAAATCCGACTGGTATGTCTGGGCGGACGCCAAGCCTGACGGCACGGCGCCGAACAACTGGCTTTCGGTGTTCGGCGGGCCGGCCTGGGAATGGGATGCGGTGCGGCGGCAATATTACATGCACAATTTTCTCGCCTCACAGCCGGACCTGAACTTCCACAATCCCGACGTCCAGGACGCGTTGCTGGATTCCGTGCGTTTCTGGCTGGACCGCGGCGTTGACGGTTTCCGCCTCGATACCGTCAATCATTATGTGCACGATGCGCTGCTGCGGGATAATCCGCCGCTTCCAAAGGGCAGGGGCAGCGACGTGCCGGAAGCCAACCCATACGGCTTTCAGGATCACGTCTACGACAAAACGCAGCCTGAAAACCTAGTGTTTCTGACGCGGCTGCGGGCGCTCCTGGAAACCTACGACGCGCGCGCGTCAGTGGGCGAAGTCGGCGATGGACACAGATCGCTGCAGACGGTTGCCAGCTACACAAGCGGCCCCGAGCGGCTGCATATGTGCTATACGTTCGACCTGCTCAGCCCGGAATTCTCTGCCGCCTATGTCCGCGGCCATATCGAGGCGTTCGAGGAGGCGGCACCCGAGGGCTGGGTCTGCTGGGCCTTTTCCAACCACGACGTGCCACGCCATGTCTCGCGCTGGCTGCGGCCCGACGAAGATGTCGATGCGATGGCGCGTTTCTCGATCGCGCTTCTTTGCTGCCTGCGCGGTTCGATCTGCATCTATCAGGGGGAGGAGTTGGGGCTGACGGAAGCCGACCTGGCTTTCGAGGATTTACGCGATCCCTACGGCATCCGCTTCTGGCCGGGTTACAAGGGGCGCGATGGATGCCGCACGCCGATGGTGTGGGATGAAGGGGAAGCCAATGGCGGCTTCTCCACCGCCAAGCCGTGGCTTCCGGTGCCGGCTGAGCATATCGCGCGCGCTGTCGACGTTCAGGACAAGACCGCCGGCTCAGTACTCAACCACTATCGCGCTATGCTGAAGATGCGGCGGGAAAGGCCGGCATTGATGCGCGGCACCATCAGGCTGGTCGACGGCCACGACAAGGACGTGCTTGCCTTCGAGCGCGAGGCGGAAGGCGAGCGGCTGCTCTGCGCCTTCAATTTCGGCACGGAGACGGTGCGGCTTGCCGGCCCGGAGGGGACCGAACTGCCGCCGCTTGGCTGGCAGGTGAAGCCTTCCTGACTACTGCACCAGAACGGCCCTGCCGCAATTCGCCCCGTGGACGCGCACGTCCGCCTGGCCAAGCGCCAGGCCGAGCGTCGACAGGAGGTTGGCCAGCACCGTGTCGAGAGCGGGGGCGGCAGCGCCGATAGTCTGCCCGAGAAGGCCGGTCAGATTCGACGGTAGGCCGATGCCGAGCCCGATGACATTGACGTCGAGATGCAGGCTCGAGAACAGCGACTTCGTCAGCGAACCGACGATCGCGTGCGTCGAAACCTGTTTGATCTTGCCGGACGCGATGTCTGACGCGGAGAATGCGAGCGTCTTGTAGTCCATCTCGGCGATCTCTGCGTGAGCCTGTGCGGTGACATTCACCAGTGGCATCTGAACGAGACGCGCCGGGGAACGCGGGGCCGGATTGGCGAAGTTCACGATCTTCGCCGGGTCCACTTCCGCCAGATAGAGATTGGCGATCCCTGGGCGCGCTTCCACGGAGACCTTGACGCCAGCGGGTGAGCCGGACGGGCAGGTGACGCCTTTCAGCCGTGCCTCCGCAAACGCCAGTTCGAGATAGAGGGGGATGCGGATTTTTGTACCTAGCAAGCCGCCGAGTCCGCCGATCTCGGCCACCAGCGATAGCCTTGTCTGGACTGTGCGTACAATGTCCCCATTGCTGCCGATCCGTAGCCAGGGAGACTGCTGGGGCGGTTCACCGATCGCAAGATCGACGGTGACGGCCAGCAGGCCCGGTACGTTCGCGCCGAGGTCGAGTGCGACCTGCTTGCCCTTGCCGGCAACGACGGTGCTGAGTGCCAGAAGCTCAAGTACCCCGACATCGGCGGCGATCTGCTCGATATTGGAGGCGAGGAGGTTGCCGTGGGACTGCCCGAGGTCGATAAGCCGCGAAAGCTGCAAGGTCGGTGCGCGGCCGCCCGATGCCTGGAACGCCAGCTTGCCGGCTGCCGATTTCGCACTGCCGCCCAGACCGGGTGTTTTTGAGAGGGACTTTGCAATCTGGCCAACTGTGACGGCCGCCTCAAGGGCTTGTTTGTAGCTGCCCGCACCAAGGTCGAGCTCTATCGCGAGCTGGTCGAGAAAGGATAGCAGGCTGACATCCGCATCCAGCAGCGCATTATAGTCCATCACCGATAGCGAGATGCTGGAGCCGGTAAGGCCACTCAGTAGCGTATTGACGATGCCGCCGTCGAGCGCGGCCAGGCGCGACCCGACGGAGAACGCGGCTTCTGCCTCAGTGCCTGCGGTGGCGGCGACCACGATCTCCGGCGGCGGAATGATCGCGCCGGCGAAATATCGCGAACCCGTCGTCCGATAGACGACCCTTGCTGCGTTGACCGGGCCGGCACCGGCTGTGAAACGCTCCTGGGGTATGGGGCCGGTAGCGTTGTAATGGCCCGTTACCACCGAGACGTTTACACCGGACGCTGCGTCCGTTGCGCCATTGTCTGCGAAGGTGACCATCGCGGCCTGCTCGGCCTTGCCCAGATTGGCCGCCGCGGTGATCGCGGCCAGGTCTACGAGTGCCTGAGCCTGACGCTTTTCGACATAAAGCGAGCCAGCGTCGACGGCAAATGCCGCAAGGGTGATCGCGACGGGCGCAAGGATGGCGGTCATCAACGCGAACTGGCCCGACGTGTCGCGCAGGACCCTCATTCCGCGGCGCAACCCGGATGACAACGAGCCCATCATATGCCTCCGATGCGAATGGTGGATCGACGCAGGATCGTGCGATGCGGCATTGCGAGGCGGTCGAACAGGCCCCAGATCGGCAGATTGCTGGCGTCGTAGCTTATGGTGACATTGAACTGGCCGGGCACTGCGGGATTGTCGCCGACGGAGACCGACAGCTTGTCACCATCGATAAAGAGATAGCCGCTGGCGTTGCGCCCAATGAAGTTGGAAGCCAGCGTCTGGCGCTCCGTGGCATCGATGCCGGCGATGGCCGCTCGCGCTGCGTCGGCAGACAGTTGCTGGACGGAATGGCTGGCACCGAAATAGATGCCGTAAGCCGTCATGCCCATGATGAGAAAAATGTAGAGCGGGCTGAGGATCGCAAACTCGACCGCCGCCGTGGCCGACCGGTCGGTGCCGAACATGCGAAGTCGAGATGTGCGATATTGCCTGCTCATATCCGAAGAAGAGCACGCACGGGGTAGGGAAGTGGTACAACGCAGATGCAACCACTGGTAGATTTGAATTGCGTTACGCTTCCATAGAGCACCTGCCTCGCGCTGTTGATCCACTATATGGATCGCTGTCTCTGCGCACTATGCTTGCCGTAAAAGGCGTTCTGTGCAAATAAGCAGGATGTAGGGAATCTGTGGTCCATAATGTGGATCATAGATGGGATTTCGCCAGGATCGGTCGGGAGGAGCGATTACCGCGCAGAGGTAGTTGCCGGCTTTAGATCCAGGGTGTGTTTCGCGACCTGTGTTCGCGGATTCGACGGGGAGGAGGAGCCTGCATGGCGTCTGCCAATGAGGAAGCGCTGACGATAGAGACGCAGGCCGAGGTTGTGGGGGCGAGGCCCGGCTCGGCACTGATGCGCCCGGTCGAAGCCGTGGCTGCGGTGCTTCTCGTCGTTATTGTCGGGCTGCTTCTGACGGGCGTCGTCGCGCGCTACGTGCTGCATACCCCGATCATCTGGGTCGACGAGGCCGCCTCGATCTCCTTCCTGTGGCTCGCGATGATGGGCGCGGCGATCGCGATCGACCGCAACGAGCATCTGCGGCTTACCGTGTTCATCGGCATGTTTCCTGACCGGCTACGCGGCTTTGTCGATGCGCTGGCGCTGTTGATCGTGGTGGTGGTGCTGGGCGCGCTGATCCTGCCGGCGATCGAATATGTGCGCGAGGAATCGTTCATCACGTCTGCCGCGCTCAACATATCGGTCAGCTACCGCGTGTCGGCCATCGTGCTTGGCATCGTGCTCATGCTGATTGTGGCGATCGGCCATCTGCTGCGCGAATCGAGGCCAGTCGACATCGCGATGGCTGTCGTGACGCTTGCGGTGATCGGCGGGCTTTTCTGGTTGGCGAAACCGGTCTTCCTGGGGCTCGGCCACGGCAACATCCTGATCTTCCTTGTCGGCGTGGCCGCGCTGTGCCTGGTTATGGGCGTGCCGATTGCCTTCTGCTTCGGCCTCGGCACCATCGCCTTCCTGACATTTTCCACGCATGTGCCGATGATCGTGATGATCGGCCGCATGGACGAGGGCATGTCGAGCCTGATCCTGCTGTCGGTGCCGATCTTCGTGCTGCTCGGCTGCATTCTCGACGCCACCGGCATGGGCAAGGCGATCGTGGAATTCATGGGCTCGCTGCTCGGCCACGTGAAAGCCGGCATGTCTTATGTGCTGCTGGGCTCGTTGTTCCTCGTCTCGGGCATCTCCGGCTCCAAGGTCTCCGACATGGCGACCGTGGCGCCGGCGCTGTTTCCCGAGATGAAGCGGCGTGGCCACAAGCCGAAGGAGATGATCGCGCTGCTGGCAACGGGTGCTGCCATGGCAGACACCGTACCGCCGTCCATCGTGCTGATCGTGCTCGGTTCGGTTGCGGGTGTCTCCATCGCAGCGCTGTTCACCTCCGGCTTCATTATTGCGCTGGTGCTGCTTCTGGCACTTGCGGTGCTGGCCCGATGGAAGGCGCGCCACGAGAACATGGATGGCGTACAGCGTGCGTCCTTCAAGGTGATACGCACCACCCTGTTGATCGCAGCGCCCGCACTGCTTCTGCCCTTCATCATCCGTGGCGCGGTCGGCGGCGGTATCGCCACCGCGACGGAAGTCTCGACCATCGCGGTGCTCTATGCCTTCGTCATCGGCATCGTGCTCTATGGCGGCATCAAGCCTGCCAAGATCTATGCGATGCTGGTCGAAACTGCCGCAATGTCGGGGGCGATCCTGCTGATCCTCGGCACTGCCTCGGCGATGGCCTGGGCGCTGACGCAGACCGGCTTCGCGTTCCAGCTCGCAACCGCGATGAAGGAACTGCCCGGCGGTTGGTTCTCGTTCATGCTGGTCACGATCGCAGTCTTCATGGTGCTTGGCTGCGTGCTGGAAGGGCTGCCGGCGATCGTGCTGATGGCGCCGCTGATGTTCCCCATCGCCAAGCAGCTCGGCATTCACGATGTGCACTACGCCATGGTCGTGGTCACGGCGATGAACATCGGCCTTATGGCGCCCCCCATCGGCATCGGTTTCTACATCGCCTGCAAGATCGGCGACGTCTCGCCGGACGAGGCTATGGGCGCGATATGGCCTTATCTGGGCGCGCTACTCATCGGCCTGCTTCTCATCGCAGCCGTTCCGGCGCTGTCGATTTCGTATCTGTGACGCCCATCAAACATGCAACCAAGGAGGAAACCCGCATGAACGTCACCCGCAGAACACTGGTGCTGGGGGCGGCCGCGCTGCCGCTGGTCAGCACGATCCGCTACGCCGGCGCCCAGTCGGCCGAGTTCAACTACAAATACGCCAACAACCTGCCGCTCTCGCACCCGATGAACGTGCGCGCGCAGGAGGCCATGGACAAGATCCGTGAGGAGACCAGCGGCCGCGTTGCGATCCAGATATTCCCGAACAACCAGCTCGGCGCCGACACCGACATGCTGAGCCAGGTACGTTCGGGCGGCGTCGAGTTCTTCACGCTGTCGCCGCTTATCCTGTCGACACTCGTTGCCAATGCCTCGATCAGCGGCATCGGATTTGCCTTCCCGAGCTACGATGAGGTGTGGCCGGCGATGGACGGCGAGCTCGGCGCCTATGTACGCGGCGAGATCGAGAAGTCCAACCTCGTCGTTATGGACAAGATCTGGGACAACGGCTTCCGCCAGATCACCTCGTCGGTGGGGCCGGTTGCCACGGCCGAAGACCTCAAGGGCTTCAAGATCCGCGTGCCGGTGAGCCCGCTGTGGACCTCGATGTTCACCGCCTTCGAATCCGCACCCGCCAGCATCAACTTCGCCGAGGTCTATTCGGCACTGCAGACCGGCATCGTCGACGGGCAGGAGAACCCGCTGGCCATCATCTCCACGGCCAAGCTCTACGAAGTGCAGAAGTATCTGTCCGTCACCAACCACATGTGGGACGGCTTCTGGTTCCTGGCCAACAAGCGCGCCTGGGAAGCGATGCCCGAGGATGTGCGCGAGATCGTGGCCCGCAACATCAACGAGGCAGCCGTCAAGGAGCGCGAGGACGTGGCTGCGCTCAATGCGACGCTGCGCGGCGAGCTGGAATCGAACGGCATGGCCATCAACGACGCCGAAGCTGCCTCCTTCCGCGAGAAGCTGAAGGAAGCCGGCTTCTACGCCGAGTGGAAGGGCAAATACGGCGACGATGCCTGGGCGATCCTCGAGAAGGCTGTGGGCGCCGATCTCGGCTAACGGCCTGAAACACAAATCTGCGGGCGGCCTCCGGGCCGCTCGCTACTGAAACTCCTATGCCTGCGGGGAAAGATCGGCGTGAGCCAGCGTCTCAAGGAAAAATGCGCAATCGTCTTCGGTGCCGGCTCGTCGGGCCCCGGCTGGGGCAACGGCAAAGCTGCGGCCGTCGCCTATGCGCGCGCTGGCGCTCGCGTCGCCTGTATCGACCTGAACGCGGGCGCTGCTGAGGAGACGGCTGCAATCATCCGCGAAGAGGGCAACGAGGCGATCGCGATTGCGGCGGACGTGACGCAACTTGCCTCGGTCGAGGCCGCAGCCTCAGCGACCGCCGATGCGTTCGGCGGCATAGACATCCTGCACAACAATGTCGGCGTCACGCACATGGGCGGACCCGTCGAACTGGATGAAGCGGCGTTCCAGGCCGCGCTCGACCTCAATATCGGCCCGGTCTACCGCACCGCCAAGGCGGTGCTGCCGCACATGCTCGAACGCGGCAGCGGGGCGATAGTCAACATCTCTTCGCTCGCGGCGATCCGCTATGTCGGCTACCCTTATTTCGCCTATTACGCCACCAAGGCGGCGGTGAACCAGGCGACCGTGGCGCTTGCGATGCAATATGCGCGGCAAGGCATTCGCGCCAACTGCATCATGCCCGGCCTGATCGACACGCCGCTGATCTACAAACAGATCTCCAGCCAATACGAAACCACCGACGATATGGTGGCGGCGCGCAACGCGATGGTGCCGCTAGGCCATATGGGCACGGCCTGGGACGTTGCGGCGGCCGCGGTCTTTCTGGCGTCGGACGAGGCACGCTTCATCACCGGCGTCTGCCTGCCGGTGGATGGCGGGCAGAGCTGCGCGGCCGGCGGGGCGGTGTGACATGACGGTGGTGGTTTCGCCGATGGATCGCGACGCGACCGGTTCGCAAAGCGTCGATCGCGCGCTCGGCCTTCTGTCGACCGTCGGCAGGCACGCCGATCGTGGTGTTACGCTCACGGACCTCGTCGCAGAAACCGGTCTCAACAAGCCGACCTGCCGCCGGCTGCTGCTGGCGCTGATGCGCGCAGGGTTCGTGGATCAGGATGCCGAGAGCCGCCGCTATTTTCCGGGCGAAGAGTCCTATGTGCTCGGTAGCCTCGCGTCGCGTCGCTTCGGCCTTTTGCAGCTCTCCATGGAGAGCCTGCTGCGGCTTTCCCGGAAGACCGAGGATTCGTCCTTCCTCTCGGTGCGGCGCGATACCTATTCGGTCTGCCTTTACCGGGAGGAGGGGACCTATCCGGTCCGCACGCATGCGCTGCAGGCGGGTTTCGAACATCCGCTCGGCGTAGGTGCCGGTTCCCTGGCGATGCTTTCGGCGCTTCCCGACGACGAGGTCGAGGCGATGCTTGCAGCCAATTCCGACGTGCTCGCGCAGAAATATCCCATGCTGTCACAGGACCGCATCCGCGAGGACGTGGCCGAAACGCGCCGCAAGGGCTACGCGCTCAATCCTGGGCTGATCTTCGCAAACTCCTGGGGCATCGGCGTCGTGCTGCGAACGCCAGAAGGGCGGATTGCCGGCGCGCTGAGCGTGGCGGCGATCGACAGCCGCATGCAGGAGGCGCGCCAGGCGGAACTGGCCGGCTATCTGCTGCAGGAGGCGCGGCTGGTCGAAGGCAAATTGGCGCAGATGTTCGCAGCCAGACACGCTAGCCGCGAAAACGGCAACGTGAAGGCCCCTGACAGAAGACTTTCCAGATGAATACGGTTGTGACAGCGGAGCGAAAGAGTTGACGGTGGACACAGGTGCACGGATGACGTCGAGCTCAACGCGGGTGATGAACCTGTCGCACTTCCTGACGCAGGCGGCGCGGCGGGACCCCGAGGGTATCGGCTTTGTCTGGGGAGAGCGGAGCTGGAGCTGGACCCAGATGGAGGCGCGGGTCGATGCCATGGCCGCAGCGCTCGTCTCCGAATTCGGTGTAACCAAGGGCGACCGCATTCTGGTTCAATCCTCCAACTGCAACCAGATGTTCGAATCCATGTTCGCCTGCTTCCGCGTTGGTGCGGTTTGGGTGCCGACCAACTACCGCCAGACGCCGGAGGATGTCGCCTATCTGGCGCAGGCGAGCGGCGCGCGCGGCATGATCTGCGGCGCGGCTTTTGCGGATCATGCGGCGGCCTGTCGACAGGCTTCGCCGCATATCGGCTTCGTCATCTCGATCGGCGGCTCCTCGTTCGGCGAAGACTACGACGCGATCGTCGCCCGGCATGAGGGCGCCAAGGTGCGTGGTGCTGCGGTCGACCGCGACGATCCATGCTGGTTCTTCTTCACGTCCGGCACGACCGGCCGGCCCAAGGCGGCAGTGCTGACGCATGGCCAGATGGCGTTCGTCATCACCAACCACCTGTGCGACCTGATGCCGGGCACCGGGCCTCACGACGCCTCCATCGTGGTTGCGCCGCTGTCGCATGGCGCGGGAGTGCACCAGCTCGTTCAGGTCGCGCATGGCGTCAAGACGATCCTGCCTGCTTCCGAGAAGCTGGAAGTGGGCGCCGTCTGGTCTCTGATCGAGAAGTGGCGCGTGACCAATCTCTTCACTGTGCCGACGATCCTCAAGATGCTGATCGAGGACCCGGCCGTCGAAAAGATCGACCGTTCCTCGCTGCGCTACGTGATCTATGCCGGCGCGCCGATGTATCGCGAGGACCAGAAGCGGGCACTCGCCACGCTCGGGCCGGTGCTCGTGCAGTATTTCGGGCTGGGCGAAGTGACGGGCAATATCACCGTGCTGCCCCCGGCGTTCCACACGCCGGATGATGGTCCGCATGCGCGCATCGGCACTTGCGGCTTCGAGCGCACTGGCATGCAGGTCGAAATCCAGAACGACGACGGAGACGAGGTCGCGCCCGGCGAGACCGGCGAGATCTGCGTCGTCGGTCCGGCCGTCTTTGCCGGCTATTACGACAACCCCGAAGCCAACGCGAAGTCGTTCCGCAACGGATGGTTCCGCACCGGCGATCTCGGTCACATGGACCAGAACGGCTTCGTCTATATAACCGGCCGGGCGTCCGACATGTACATTTCCGGCGGCTCGAACATCTATCCGCGCGAGATCGAGGAAAAGATCCTGCAGCACCCCGCCATCAGCGAGGTGGCGGTGCTTGGCGTGCCGGACCCCGTCTGGGGCGAGGTCGGCGTTGCGGTCTGCGTGGCGCGGGAGGGGTTGGCCGCGGCCGACATCGACGTCAGGTCCTGGTTGGAAGCGAAGATCGCGCGCTACAAGATGCCGAAGCGCTTCGTGTTCTGGCCGGAGATGCCGAAATCTGCCTACGGCAAGATCGCCAAGAAACTGATCCGCGAGGAGCTGGAACGGCGCGGCGAGCTCGGCGAGCGCACGCAGGAGCCGGCGGCGTGAGCGGGGCCGTCGTCGTCACCGGCGGGGCGTCCGGCATCGGATTCGCGACTGCCCGCCTGTTGAACGAGCGTGGCTGGAATCCATGGCTCTTCGACCTGAACCGAGAGGCGCTGGATGCGGCCTGTGACGCACTCGCCCTGCCACGCGAGCACGGTGTGGCGCTGAGCGTGACCGACGAGGACGCCGTCGAGGCAGCCATGGCCAGCATCGCCGCCGATTGGCCGCTGGCCGGCGTCGTGAACTGCGCGGGCATCGGCATGGACAAGCCGGCCGTCGAGACCAGCGTCGAGGACTTCCGGCACATCGTCGACGTCAACTTGACCGGCACCTTCATCGTCTCGCGGGCGGCTGCCCGTATCTGGCTGGCCGGCGGGCAGGGCGGCTCGATCGTCAACATCACCTCGATCTCCGGCCTGATGGGCAACAAGGGGCGCAGCGCCTACGGCTCGTCCAAGGGCGGGCAGAACCTTCTGACGCTGGTGATGGCGAACGAACTCGGGCCGAGCGGCATCCGGGTCAACGCTGTCGCGCCTGGGCCAATCGATACGCCGCTGGCGCGTGCCGTCCACACCGAAGATGTCCGCCGCCAGTGGCACGAGCGGGTGCCGCTGCGCCGCTACGGTCAACCCGACGAGATCGCAACGGCGGTGGCGTTCCTGATTTCCGACGATGCGGCCTACGTCAACGGCCAGGTGCTGGCTGTCGACGGCGGCTTCGTCACCGCGGGGCTGGCCGGCTGATGGCCATGCGTTCGATCCGCCATCCCGGCCCGGTTGCGCCAGTACGGGAAAGGGTCGCTGCCGGCCGCGCCGTGCCGCTGGTCCTGCGCCTGCGGGCCGGGCAAAGCGTCAACGCGGCGGTCACTGGAGCGCTGGCGCAGGCCGGGTACGCATCCGGCTATGCCGATCTCGACAGACTCGCGATCGAGCCGATGCACTACGTCATCCCGGCTGCTGCACCTGATACGTCGCATGCCGCCTGGTACAGCGACACACGTTCGCCGGCCGGCGTCGTCACCGTGGAGCGGGCGGGCGTCATCGCCGGCATCCGCGATGGCGAGCCGTTCATCCATTGCCATGGCATCTGGCTGCATAACGACGGTGAACGGCGTGCCGGCCACCTGCTGCCGCATGAGGCGATCGTGGCAAGGGACACCGATGTGCGGGCCTGGGGCCTCGACGGCGCCATGTTCGTGGCGAAAGACGACGCCGAAACCAACTTCAAGCTTTTCTCCGCCGGGGCGGCAGCCGACGATGGAGATTTATCTTCCAGGCAGCGAGCGCTGGCATGCACCATGCGCCCCAATGGCGATATTTCGGCGGCGATCGAACGCGTCTGCCAAAGCCACGGCTTCATGAATGCGTCGGTTGTCGGTGTTGGCAGTCTCGTAGGCGTCGATTTTGCCGACGGTTCCCATGTCGCGTCCTACGCGACCGAAGTGATGGTGCGGCGCGGGACGGTTGTCGAGGGGCGCTGCGAACTGGACGTCGCGCTGGTCGACATGAACGGCGACATCCACGAGGGATTGCTCGCGCACGGCAGCAATCCGGTCTGCGTCACGTTCGAGCTGGTCATCGTCGAAGAATAGCATCGTGACCGGCACGCGGCCGGCCACGAGCAAATGCGACGCCTACATCTCCGGCGTGTGCTTGGTGATGAGTTCCTGGGCTTCCGTCACCATTGCTTCAGCGTCCAGCCCCTTGGCGCTCATCTCTGCGATCCAGGCATCGATCAGCGGCGCGGCGGCATCCTTCCAGCGCTGGGTCTCGGCTTCATCGAGCGTGATGATGTTGTTGCCGAGGTCCTGGGCGATCTTGAGACCGCCGGCATCGCCCTCGTCCATCACGCGGCCGAACATCGCGGCCGTCTCGATGCCGGAGTTGGCGTCGATCACCGCCTTCAGGTCGTCGGGCAGCTTGTCGTAGGAAGCCTGGCTCATGGCGAAGACGAAGGTCTGCGTGTAGAGGCCATGCGAGCCGGAGAAGCCGGTGTGGTTCTTGACCAGTTCCGAGACGCGCAGCGACGGCGTCACCTCCCAGGGGATGGTCGTCGCGTCGATCACGCCTTTCGACAATGCTTCGGACACCGCCGGAACTGGCATGCCCACCGGAGTGGCGCCCAACGCCTCGAGCATCTGGTTGATGACGCGCGAGCCGCCGCGAATCTTCAAGCCCTTCATGTCCTCGAGCTTGTTGACCGGGTTCTTGGAGTGAATGAGGCCGGGCCCGTGCGCGTGCCACGCAATCACCTTCATGCCGGCAAACTCGTCGACACAGCGTTTTTCGCAATATTCATGAAACGCCTTGGACGTCGCCTCGCCGGTGGTCATGAAAAACGGCAGTTCGAACGTTTCCGTTGATGGGAAACGGCCAGGCGTATAGCCGATGACGGTCCAGATCAGATCGACGACATTGTCGTTTACCTGGTCGACGAGCTGAGGCGGCGTGCCGCCGAGCGCCATCGCGTCGAACTGGTCGATCTGGATGCGACCGCCGGAATCGGCCACCACTTTCTCGCGCCAGGGCGTGAGCGCCTTGGCGGGAATCGTCGCCTGTGGCGGCAACATCTGGTGGAGGCGCAGCGTCACCTCCTGCGTATAGGATGCCGCAGTCATCGCCCCAAGGGCGGCTGCGGCTAGAAGCAGCGATTTCAGCTTACGCATGTCAGGTATCCTCCCAAAAGAACCGCTGATTGTTATATAATAGAACTTTTCGCGGGGAAAGCCCGCACCTGTTTCAATGCCTGAGTCAGCCCGCAACGAGAACGAGGCCCGGCACGCGCTCGATCAGGTCCTTGTCCTTCATCACGAAGTCGAGGTTGATCCGCGCCAGCCGCGCATGTTCGCGGGTCACCGCTTCAGCGCGCGAGCCCTCGCGCATCTCGATTGCCAGTGTGATCGCGCGGTGCTGCGCCTGGCCGACGCCGAGCGAGGCGCGGAAGGCTGGCACGCTGGTCTGGGCGTTGAGAAACGCGCTTGGGCCAGCAAAAGGCAGGTGCATGACCCGCTCGATCTCGCGCTGGACGATCCGGCTGCCCGACAGCGTGCCCAGCATCTCGTGAAACTCGGCGTTGAGGGCAATATAGGCGTCGAGGTCCATCGTTTCGGGCGGCACGGCGACGACATCGTCAAGTTGACGAACGAGGGCCTTGAAAATGGCGAGCTTTGCCGGCGATACGCCGCGCTCGGCGGCAAGGCGGGCGGCGGTCCCTTCCAGCACGCCCCGCAGTTCGATCGCGTCTATCACGTCGGCTTCGGTAAAGAGCCGCACGGAGTAGCCCCCCGATGGAATCGCATCGAGGATGCCTTCCTGCTCGAGGCGGGCGAGCGCGGCGCGCACGGGTGTCCGCGACAGGCCAAGCCGCTCGCTGACGCTGACTTCGGACATACGTTCGCCCGGCGGTATTGCCCCGGAGAAGACCAGATCGCGTACACCCAGAACCGCCTTGAGCGTCTGGGAAGAACCCTTTTCCTGGCGCGCTTCGCGGGCCATGGCATCATCCTTTCGTGTCGTATCGGCGTGTCCTTAGCACATCGCCGTGGGCTCCGTCGCGCCAGTACGTTCTGTATACAACAAGCTGTCAAGTGGATGGTGCTTGCGCCTGCTCCATGCTAGCGAGCCTGCGTCCGAGTCATATCTGCAGCATTTCGGAGGAGACGCCATGAGCACTGTATCCAACGCCCCGTCGACCAAGCTGAGGCCACCTTTCCGCGCCGACCATGTCGGAAGCCTGCTCCGGCCACAATCCGTGAAGGATGCGCGCCGGCGCCACTATGAGGAAAAGGCGATCGACGCCGAAGAGCTCAAGGCGGTTGAAGACGAGGCGATCCGCTCCGTCGTGCGCATGCAAGAGAACGCTGGGCTGCCGGTCGTGACCGACGGCGAGATCAGGCGCTCCTTCTGGCATTACGATTTCATGGGCGAATTGCAGGGGCTCGACCTCGAGGAGCGCGACGAGGGCGTGCAGTTCCACGGCGTAAAGCTGCGTCCGATCTTCCCGACCATCACGGGAAAGCTCGACTTCCCCGACGATCACCCGATGCTGGAGCATTACCGCTTTCTGGCTGGCGCCACTGACGTGATGCCGAAGATCTCGATACCCGGTCCAAGCTGCTGCCATTTCCGGGTTGCGAAGTCCGACATCCATCCCAAGGAATATCAGGACGCCGAAGCGCTGTTCGCCGATCTTGCCGCCACCTATGCCAAGGCCGTGCGCGCCTTCTACGACGCCGGTTGCCGATACCTGCAGATGGACGATATTTTCTTTGCCTACCTCTGCGATCCCAAGCACCGCGCGGCGAAGGCGGAAGAAGGACAGGACCCGGACTGGCTGATCGACCGCTATGCGTGGATGATGCACGAGGCGATCAAGGACCGGCCGGACGACATGGTGATCGGCATGCATATGTGCCGCGGCAACTTCGTGTCGACCTATGCGGCGGAGGGCGCCTACGACCCGGCCGCCGACGCGATCTTCAACAAGACGGGCGTCGACATCTACTTCATGGAGTATGACAGCGAGAGGGCCGGTGGGCTGGAGCCGCTGCGCCTGTTGCCCAAGGGCAAGAAGCGTGTGCTGCCGGGCTTCATAACCACCAAGGTGGGCGATCTCGAAGACCTCGAGGACCTGAAGCGCAAGTTCGACGCGGCTTCGCAGTTCGCCGACATCGACCAGCTCGGCATCGCGCCGCAATGCGGTTTCGCTTCCACCGAGGAAGGCAACAAGATCACCGAGGACGACCAGAAGCGGAAGCTCGACCTGGTGGTGAAAACAGCCGAGACGATCTGGGGTGGCGTCGACAAGTAGAAATGATCGCCGCGGGGTGATGCGCCGCGGCGGCCAGCCTACCAGCGCAGCGCGTAGCGACCGGCAAGTGCGCCCACACCTGCAAGGATGCCGATCGCGACGCTGTACCAGGCGGCCACGAACAGGGGTGAATCGTCCGTGCAGTGGGCGGCGTAGAACATCGCCGCCACGCCGCCCGCCACCACGCCCGCCATGGCGCCGGTGAGAATAGGACGCGTCGGTGCGCCCTTGCGCAGGGCCACGATCATGATCGCCAAGGGCCCCAGCCCGATCAGCGGGATGTAGGTGAGGCAAACCCAGAGATTGGTGCCGATCCAGGACGAAACCCACGCCTCTCTCGGCAGCACCGACAGCTCGACCAGAACCGCGATCACCACGGCGGTTGGGGCGGCCAGTGCTGCCCACATCGGCGGCCGCGCGCCGGGGCGTGCCAGCGCCTGGACGAGCGGGATCGTGCTGGCGAGCAGGATCGCAACCAGCAGGAACTTGAGCGGGAAGCGGATCGTGGACAGCACCGCCTGAAAATCCGGCCGGGGGCCCAGCAGGACGCTGAAGACCAGCGCGGCGAGCATGAAGCCCGCCGTCACGCAAAGCAGCCACGTCCTGCCGATCGGCGCTTCCTTGCGTCCGGTGTCGGCGGCAATCGCCTTTATCAGATCGTCGGTGCGCATCAGCCGCCACCTCCAAATCTTTGAGCGATTGCGGCAAGGCCGCGGTGAAGCGCGACGCGCACGGCGGTTTCCTTCATGCCCAGGCGCGTAGCCGTCTCGGTAATCGACTTGCCTTCGAGGCTTATCGCGGAAACCACATCCCGCTGCCCGGAGGTCAGGCACTCCAGAGCGCGTTCAAGTTCGCGTTCGCTGACCGTCCGTTGCTCCTCGCTGGCGAGCTGGTCGGAAAAGTCATCGATGTCGACGGAAACAGCGCGGCCGTGCCGGCGGAAGGCGTCCACTATCTTGTAGCGCGCAATTGCGTGCACCCACGGCCCCAGCGGGCTGTCGGCGCGCCATGTGTGGCGCTTGAGATGAATGGCCAGCAATGTTTCCTGCACGATATCCTCCGGGTCCAATCCCGACGATGATCCGACTCTTCTGCCGACAGTCGCTCTGACCAATCCCGCGATCTCGCGCAGGAAGTTGGCGTAGGCCGCTTCGTCGCCATCCAGCGCGGCCCGCAACAATTCGGAAAGCCGTGCATCCATTTGAGGCGTCAATACGTGTCTCCAATTCGTGCGACGATGCCAACTTGTTACAGAGTACCGGGTCGAATTGTCGAATCCACTCTCTCGGTGCCGAACACAAGCGTGTGTAGCGCACGCGAATTCACGAAGCCATCACGAAGCCGTGTCCCGAACAGTCGGCTGTAACATGCTCGCTTCTCCATCGAATTGGTCTGCATGAAGCCACTCCCGGCTTCTGTCACGAAGCCGATCAGGCTTCAGCCAACATGGAGGTATCCAGGACATGAACCGTCAGATTCTCTCGCTCGCACTTGCCAGCTCGCTTGCAACCGCTATGGGCGCCGCCGCCGTCTCGTCCGCTTCGGCCCAGGATAAGGAAAACATGGAGAAGTGCTACGGCGTCGCCATGGCCGGCCAGAACGACTGCGCCGCCGGTCCGGGCACGACGTGCGCCGGCACGTCCAAGGTCGACTACCAGGGTAATTCCTGGAAGCTGGTTCCGGCTGGCACGTGCGAAACGATGGAACTGCCTGACAACCGCATGGGCAGTCTCGAAGCGCTTACCCGCGACATTCCCTCCTGAGACTGACAGCCGCCGGGGCGCCGATTTAGGCGCCCCGGCAATCTCCCGAAATGCATGACGAAGGAAGCCAGGATGACGCGCTTCAACACCTTGCCCCAACGTGCCGGTCTCGGGCTCAAACCCGAACACTATGGAGACATACTTTCCGGCAATCCGAACATCGGCTTCTTCGAAGTGCATGCGGAAAACTACATGGGCGAGGGCGGTCCGCCGCATCGCTACCTTTCGGCCATTGCGGAGCGCTATCCGCTGTCCCTGCATGGCGTTGGACTGTCGATCGGCGGTAGCCGCGAACTCGACAAGACGCATCTTGGTCGCCTGAAAAAATTGATCGAGCGCTATCGCCCGGCATCCTTCTCCGAACATCTTGCGTGGTCGACGCACGAAAGCGGTTATTTCAACGACCTACTGCCCTTGCCTTATACAGACGAAACGCGGGATCGCATCTGCGCGCACATCGACCAGGTACAGGAAGCGCTCGGCACGCGCATGCTGCTTGAGAACCCGTCGACCTATCTGCTTTTCGAGGAAAGCACGATCGATGAGATCGACTTTCTGCGAACGATTTCAGAGCGCACCGGTTGTGGGCTGCTGCTCGACGTCAACAATGTGATGGTCTCTGCGATCAACCACCGGCTGGATCCGTACGACTACATCCGCCGTTTCCCCGTCGAGCGTGTCGGCGAGATCCATCTTGCCGGCTACGATGAGACCGCTGACGAAGCGGGCGAGCGACTGGCAATCGACGCGCACGCTTCGACCGTGCATGACGACGTGTTCGCGCTCTATGAATTCGCGCTCGGCCGCACGGGACCAATCCCGACGCTGGTGGAGTGGGACAATGACGTTCCTGACTTTCCGACACTGAGCGCGGAAGCCGAACGGGTCGACGATGCACTTGCGCGTCTGCCGGACATCGGCCGTCGGGTGGCATGATGCAACACGCCACTCTCGAGGCCCGCTTTGCAGCTGCACTGACGGACCCGGAACTTCCGCTGCCGGAAGGCCTGACGAGTGCACGCGGGCAGCCGGACAAACTCCGCTTCGCAGTCTATCGCAACAATGTGCATGTCAGCCTGGTCGAGGCGTTGGTGCGGGCCTTTCCCGTTGTTTACCGGATTGTCGGGGACACGTTCTTCCGTGCCATGGCGCGTGCTTATGTGGCGGTCCACAAGCCGGAAGACGCAGTCCTGATCCGCTACGGCGCCAGCTTCTCAGACTTCATAGCCAGCTTCACCCCGGCAGGTTCGCTTGCCTATCTAGCCGATGTTGCGCGCCTCGAATATGCGTGGAGCGAAGCCTACCATGCCGCTGACGTGGACCCGATCGGGTTGCAGAGCCTTGCGGCCGTTGCTTCCGAGATGCTTCCCGACACGCGGTTGATCGCGCACCCGGCGACGCGTCTGCTTGCGTCCAGCCATGCCATCGGTTCGATCTGGGCTGCGCACCAGCAAGAGCGTGTCGCGCCGGTGCAAACGGCGATGGCCCAAACCGTTCTTGTCACGCGCCCCGAAGCGGAGGTTAAGGCATCGATCCTGCCCGCGGTCGACGCGCCCTTCATTACCGCGCTGCTTGCCGGCGATACGATCGGCGATGCCGCCGAAGAGGCAGGTAGGCACAGCAGCGATTTCAATCCTGGAGCGGCGTTGGCGGGTCTGATCTCGCTGGGTGCTATTTCGGGACTGCAAGTCAACAGCCAGGAGACGTTCTAATGAATACCGTGGTGGAACGCGGCACCGGTCTGCTGCACCGTTTTGATGCGTTGCTCGCGTCGATACCGCCGTCGCTGGCGTTGCTGGTCCTGCGTATAGCGCTGGCGGTTCCCTTCTTCCGGTCGGGCCTTACCAAATGGGACGGCTTTCTGAGCCTGTCACCGTCGGTGAACTACCTTTTCGCGAACGAATTCAAGCTGCATCTGTTCGGGCAGGCTTTGGATTTTCCGTTTCCGACGCTTGCGGCATGGGGCTCGTCTCTTGGCGAGATCGTCTTTCCTGTGTTGCTCGTGGCCGGCCTGTTCACACGCTTTGCCGCGTTCGGGGTGTTGCTGATGACCGCCGTCATACAACTCACGATTCCCGATGGCTGGGCCAACTTCCATCTGCCATGGGCGGCCATGGCGCTGGCGCTTGTCGTTTACGGCGGCGGACGTATTTCAGCCGACGCTTTGCTGCCTGCTGTCCGGTAGGCCGGCTACCGCATACGCTGGGCCGGCGGCGGCGCGGTCGAGTTGCGGATGGCGAGTTGGACGTCCATGGTCTCGCGCCAGACCTCGTGTCCATGATCGAGAATGGCCTTTACCGCGCGGCGGCCGATTTCGGCGATTGGCTGCTGGATGGTAGTGAGGGGAGGGGTCGACCGCTCGCATTCGGGAACGCCATCGAACCCGATGACGGAGACGTCCCCGGGCACGGAGATCCCCCGCGCGCGCAGCCAGTCCATCGCAATGAAGGCGATGCGGTCGGATTGTGCGAGCAGGGCCGTCGGCGGTGTGGGTGAGGAAAACAGGTCCTCCAGTGCCGGATGAACGGTCGCCTCGTCTGCAAGCGTCTCGAAGATCGGGATCGACGATGTGTCGATGTTCCAACCTGCGAGCTCGTCGAGATAGCCCTTCACCCGGTCGCCCGAGGCGGAGAATGTCGACCCTGAGATGCGTTCTGCGGTTGCGCGGCCAAAGCCGCCTTCCTGAAACTCCATGGCCAGAATGGCGAAGTCGCGATGGCCGAGTTCCGCCATGTGCCGGGCAGCGACCCGGGCGCCCGCGACATTGTCGACGGCAACCACCGAAATGGTCTCGTCGCGATGTCCGAAGGCAAGCGCGACGAACGGCAACTGACGTTCCCGCGACAGGTCGATGAGCCGCTCGGCACCCTCCAGGCAGAACAGGATGAAGCCGTCCACCAGCGCGTTGCGGACATTCCAGATCAGCTCATCCTCGTTCGCCGCAGAGACCAGCGAGATACCGGTGCCGTTGGCGTCGCACGCCTCGGTGATGCCGGTCATGAGCACGCGGGCGAAAGGGTCGGTGAAGAAATAGCCGAGCGGCTCGACGGTCGCGACGCCGATCGCGTTGACCTTGCCGGCGCTCAGCAGGCGGCCCTTCGGATCGGGTCCGCTATAGCCGATGGATGCGGCGGCCGCGAGGACGCGTTCGCGAACCTCCTTGCTGACGATTTCCGGCCGATTGAAGACATTCGAAGCCGTTCCCTTGGAAACGCCCGCCGCGCTCGCGACGTCGGCCAGTTTGGGGCTTTTGTCGAGTATCAGTTTTCCCATCAGGGCAATCGTCTCACAAATTCGGTCTCAAGTCCTTGATTTCGGCGCGGACTTGAACCGGTTCAAAATAATTCTTGACCACGGGAATGCAAGGCGTATCTTTGAACCGGTTCAAACCGCAGATCTGCACGGCTGATGAACCGGTTCAATTTTGCGCGCTCATTCGGTGGAGTGTTGAGATGTCTGTGATGGAGCTTCGGGGACCCGTGCCTTTTCGTGGAGCGCGGTACGACTTTCTCGGGACATTGCAGGCGGGCTGGCAAGCGATGCTCGCTCACCGTGAGGAACGGCGGACGATCGTGAAACTGTCGCGGCTTCCTGTTCATGTCATTCGCGACATGGGTTTCGATCCCGAGAGCGTTTACGCGGCCCTCGATGGCTCGTGGGACGAGGTCGACCCGGCCAGGCCCTATCGAAATCACCTGCCCAGAAACGGTCGGGTGTGAGCGCGGGCAGACGCTGCTCGCGTACACTTGCCAGCCGGCACGGCATCGTCTATTGAACCGCTCATGACCAAGCGCAGCGCCTCTCACACGACACGTTCGACCGCTTTTGCGGGCGAGACCGTGCGCGCGCTCTTCTCCACGCTTCTCCTTCTCGGCCTTAGCGGCGATCGCCGGGCTCGCTGAAGGAGCACCCGGCGGTCGATTTGCCGACGCCGGCGCCAGCTCCTTGCCGAACCAGTTGCGAAACAAAGATGGAAGCGCGCCCGCGCCGTGGCAATGAAAGCCCGGCTGGCGCTGGAGACAAGACGATGAACGAGCAAAGCCGCATCGCGCCCAATGCCTCGCGAAAGGGCATGGGCGACGCCCCGGTAAAGTACCAGCCCTATCCCGCGATCGACCTCAAGGACCGTACCTGGCCGGCCAGGCGCATCGAGAAGGCGCCGATCTGGTGTTCCGTCGACCTGCGTGACGGCAATCAGGCTCTGGTCGACCCGATGGGGCACGACCGCAAGGCGCGCATGTTCCAGCTCCTGCTCGACATGGGCTTCAAGGAGATCGAAATCGGTTTCCCGTCTGCATCACAGACCGATTTCGACTTCGCCCGCTGGTGCATCGAGGAAGGCAACGTGCCTGCCGATGTCGATCTGCAGGTGCTTGTGCAGTGCCGGCCAGAGCTGATCAGCCGGACCTTCGAGGCACTTGAGGGGGCGAAGACGCCTATCGTGCATTTCTACAACTCGACCAGTGAGTTGCAGCGGCGCGTTGTGTTCGCCAAGGATGTTGCCGGCATCAAGCAGATTGCCACCGACGCGGCGAAGATGATCACCGACATGGCCGCCAAGGCCGGTGGTGGATACCGCTTCGAGTATTCGCCCGAAAGCTTCACCGGAACCGAGCTCGAGGTAGCGCTGGAAATCTGCAACGCGGTCGCCGAGATCGTGAAGCCGACGCCGGACAACAAGCTGATCATCAATCTGCCGGCAACCGTGGAGATGGCGACGCCCAACATCTACGCCGACCAGATCGAATGGATGTGTCGCAACCTCGACAATCGCGACAGCCTGATCGTCTCGCTGCATCCGCACAACGATCGCGGCACCGGCATCGCGGCGACGGAGCTCGGCCTGATGGCAGGCGCCGACCGCGTGGAAGGCACACTCTTCGGCAATGGCGAGCGCACCGGCAACGTCGATATCGTGACGCTGGCGCTGAACATGTACACGCAGGGCGTCGATCCGGAACTGGACTGCACCGACATCAACCGGATGAAGGACGTGTTCGAATATTCGAACCAGATGAAGATCCCCGAGCGTCACCCTTACGTCGGCGAGCTCGTCTACACCGCCTTCTCGGGATCGCACCAGGATGCGATCAACAAGGGCATGAAGGCGATCAAGACCGCCAACAAACCCCAATGGGAAGTGCCCTATCTGCCGATCGACCCGCAGGACGTGGGCCGTAGCTACGAGGCGATCATCCGCATCAACTCGCAATCGGGCAAAGGCGGCATTGCTTATGTGCTACAGGCTGATTACGGCCTCAATCTGCCGCGCGGCCTGCAGGTGGAGTTCAGCCAGGACATCCAGCAGATCAGCGACGCCGAGGGCAAGGAAGTGCCTGCCAAGCGCATCCACGAACGGTTCCTCGAGGTCTATGTCGACCAGCCCGGCGCGCGGCTGAAATTCGTCGATCACCAGACCTTCCCGGCCACGGAGCGCAAGGGGCAGCGCGTTGTCGAGGCGGTGATTGTCGATGGCGGCAAGGAGGTCACGATAACCGGAACCGGCACGGGGCCTATCGACGGTTTCGTCGATGCGCTCTCGCGCCATCTCGGCGTAGAGCTCTCGGTCCTCGACTATTCCGAGCATTCCATGCAGCGTGGCTCGAACGCGGCTGCGATCAGCTACATGGAGGTCGAGCACCCGGGCGGGCGCATCTTCGGTGCGGGAATCAACACCAACATCGTCGCGGCTTCGCTCGAGGCGGTAGTGTCGGCGGCTAACCGGATCGTGGGCTGACGTTACGGCGGCTCAAGCGACTGCAAAAGTTTTTCGTCGGCGCGACAAGCAGTTGCGCCGACGTGGCACTTTATCAACTGCTTATGGTTTTGTTCGGGACAAAATCGCGCGTATGATACGGCTCCCTTAGCTTTCTCTGCCAGGGAAAGGGCCGAAGCTTGCGGCGTATCATGCCCCCCGCCGATCAGGTTCGAGACGCGCTGGAGCGTATTCTTGCGAGCGACGTGTTCGCCAGGTCAGAGCGCGCGCGCGATCTCTTGCGTTATCTGGTGGAACAGGATGTCGCCGGCAACGCGGATCGCCTCAAGGGGTTCTCCATCGGGGTCGACGTCTTCCACAAGGACGACCAGTTCGATCCGGCGACCGACACCGTGGTTCGGGTGCAGGCGGGGCGACTGCGGGATCTACTGCAACAGTATTACGAAGGCGACGGGGCTTCAGACCCGCTGCGTATATCGGTGCCGCGTGGCAGCTACGTGCCGGAATATCATGTAGCGGATTCCACCGTAGCCTGCGTGGCAAGTGCGGCGACACCCGAACAGAACGATGTCGGCAAGACGGCCAACCGGCGAGCCTTGCCGTTTCTCGCGATCGGTCTTCTTCTGCTCGCGGTTCTGGGCGGGGTGGCTGGCTACCGCAGTTTCGCACCTCCATCACCAGGAAGTGCGGACGTTCAAGGCGTCCAGCGCGCCGCCGCACCGTTCGGGTTTAGCGATACGACGGGTTCCGTGCCTGGCGACCTTTTGCCGTCGGTCTACATGAGCGTTGAAGCGGGCGACTACGGCGGGGAGAGGATTGCCGCGGCGGTGCGGCGCGGTCTCAGTGGTTTCGACACGGTGCATGTCATCGCGCCGCCGATGCAGCCGGGTGAGAGCGGCAAGGTTCGCCGGACCGACTTCCTGTTTCTGATCGGGCAAGCCTCGACGCCGGGCGAGGTGCATGTCGAACTGCAAAACGTCTCCAACGGCAAGGTGGTCTTGTCGCGCAATCTTGCAATTGCCGATCGCGATCAGCGGGCAATCGAGGATATCGTCGCCGACCTGCTGACGACGGTCGCCTCCGTATCCGGTGTGTTGTATGCCGATCTTGCGGAGAACCGGGCCGAAACACCGCTGGCGCGATGCCTGACGCTCAACGAGGCCTTCTACCGCGACCAGCAGGCCGATGCCCATCGCACCGCCTACGAGTGTTTCGAAGATCTCAGGAACGCGCGGGTTTCGTCCGCCCTGATCTATGCGGAACTGGCGGCGTTGCACATGCAGAGCATCGTCAATCGATATGACTATCCCGAACAGGCATCGGAGCAGCAGGCGCTCGACTACGCGCGCCGCGCCGTACAGCTCGCGCCCAGCAGCCCGTCGGCCCACAGGGCGATGGGCTATGTGCTGTCGCGCACCGCCAACCTGTCCGAGGCAATGCGTTGGGTTCACAAAGCCTACGCACTGAACGAGTTCGATCTCAGCATGGCCGCATCCTACGGCTACGCCCTGATCTTCGCGGGCGACTATGCAGCCGGCACGCCCATCCTGCATCGCGCGGTGATGGCAGCCAGCGCGCATCCGACCTGGTGGGATTATGGCCTGTTCCTGGGGCGCTTCATGCTTGGCGAGATGGAAGCCGCCTCCAGCGCGGTTAGCCCGCTGGCGTCGAGCGACCGAGCCCACTACCTCGCAGCGCGGCTCGTGGTTGCCTACGAACTCGGCGACAGGGAGAAAGTGGACGCACTCCTGGGTCGGCTTCGCGCCGGCAATTCCGCATTCGCGGCCAATCCCGAGGCATTTTTCCGCAAGGGCAACTATCCGGAAAGCCTGACAAACCGGTTGGTCGAGACGCTCAGGGCAGCCGGTTTGATGGGCGCAAGCTAAGCTAGCCCACGATACCTTTACCCGAACCCGCGTTCATGGAAACGTCCGCTTCCTTTAATTGTTGATTCCGGGAGGTGGAGCATGGCGCTTTTCGCGCGGGAACTGGGCAGCGGCAGTGAAACGATCGCGTTGCTGCACGGCTTCGGCGGCAGCCACGCGGCGTGGACGCATGTTCAGGAGCGTCTTGCGGACGGTGCGGCCACCCTTGCCTATGACCTGCCGGGCCATGGTGCTTCGCTTGCCTATCCCGAAGCCGGATCGGCAAAAGTCGCGGCGCAGTCGCTGCTCGAGGATTTTGCCACACGCGGACTGGAGCGCGTTCATCTCGTCGGCCACTCGATGGGCGGCGCGGTTGCCGCGCTGATGGGCATCCTGGAGCCTGCGCGGGTCGCCTCGCTGACATTGCTATCGCCGGGCGGTTTCGGACCCGAGATCAACCACCGCCTGCTGACGCGCTACGCGGCCGCACGGGACGAAGCTGAGCTGCGCCCCTGCATGGAGGCGATGTACGGTTGGATGTCGCCTGTTTCCGATACGGTTATCGCCGACACGCTCGCCGCGCGCGCAGCACCCGGTGCCGGCGAGAAGCTGATCGCCATCGCGGCCGGACTGGTGCGGGACGGCCGGCAGGGATTGCTTCCGAGGGAACGGCTGGAAGCGTTTCGCATGCCGGTCAGCGTCGTCTGGGGCGGGCTCGACAACGTGCTGCCCGCACGACACGCACAGGGGCTGCCCTGGCGTTTCGCGGTTCATCTGTTTCCCGATATCGGCCATATGCTGCCCGACGAAGCACCCGACGAGATGCTGACAATCATCCGTCGTACGGCCGGCCTCCGCGAGTGAGGCGACTTAAGGCTGCGATAGCGGTGCGCAAAATCGGTTGCGCCGTGATTTCGCCGACTGTCTGTGTTAACGATTGCTTAACCAAGCATTGGAGGCCGGCCGATGAGCGAGCCAGTCGAGGACATGAATGCCGAGCACCAGAAGGTGGGCAGCCGCCTTGCCGAGGCGATCCGCGACGTGAAGAACGCGGTCGCCGACCGTGACGATGTCGTCGTCGACATTCGTGAGGCGCAGCGCACGCGGCTGGAACTGCTGGCCGAGGATCTGAAACCCGTTTTCGCCGATGTGGACGAGGATGACGAACGCTTCGACTTCGCCATCTCCGCCGGCGCACAGCCGCGCCTGTGGATCGATTCCGTCGCCCATGTGACGATGGGGCGTGACCGTCGCACTTACCGGTTCCTGCGCGATACGCGGCTGGGACGTGTGGTGCTTGCCGAGTCGAGCGATATCAACAAGGTCGCGGACCAGGTTACGCGCTACATCGCCGAACGGGTCATCGAGCGACGGCGGATGCTGGAAGGCGAGGTGACCCTGCTCGACCCTCGCCTCTATGTGTCTCAGGACAATGACAAGGAAAAGAAGGGCTCGTCCGTCCTGCGCGGCCTCGGTATCATCCTGCTCGGCGGGCTGGTCGGCGTGGCGGTGATCCTGATGCTGTCGTGGCCGCAGGTTGCGGATATGCTGGGGCGTTCTTTCTGACTTTGGATGCGGGGAGCGCGCTACTCCGCCAGCAACTCGGTCTTGATCGTCTGGACCTTCGTACCGTCGTCCGAAAGTCCCCTGCGCGTCAGGGCTATGCGCCACGTTCCGGCATCGCCGCCGATCTCGAACAGATTGTACTGCCCGGGCGGGCGCTTGCCCTTCGGCGCCTGGCCGGCCGCGGCAACGCCCACGACAGGAATGTCGCGCTTGTGCCCCTCGATGCGGTGCGTGGTCGGCAGGTGCGTATGACCGTGCAGCACGAGTTCCGCCCCATGCTTGCGCATCACCTTCTGGAAGCGGCCGATGCCGAGCAGCCGCTTGTGAGCGGGGTCTGCGCCGCGCACCGGCGGATGATGGATGATGATGACACGGCACAAGCCTTGGGCGTCGGCCTCGTCGAGCAGTCGCCCCAGCCGTTCCGCCTGGCCGTCGCCGAAGAAGCCGCTTGCCATGAACGGCGCGGTCGCGCGTGCCGACGAGACGCCGATCACGGCGACAGGTCCACGCACGCGCATGAAAGGGAACGCGCCGCGCCGGGCCGGCTCCTCCATGCCATCGCCATGCATCCACGGACCCCAGGCAGCGCAGGCCTTGTCGAGCGCACCGGGCACGTAGGCGTCGTGGTTGCCGGGCACAACCGACACCTTGTCAGGTGCGCCCAGCGCCTCGAGCCAGAGGCGGGAGAGCTCGACCTCGCCACTCAGGGCGAGGTTCATAAGGTCTCCCGAGACGGCGATGTGGTCGGGTTCCGAAGCCTTGAGGTCGGCGACAATGGCGTCGATGATGCCTTCGTGCAGGTTGGAGCGCCGATGGCGGCGCCAGTTGATGTAGCCCGTTATCCGCTTGGAGACGAGGTCGCGATAGGCTAGGTCGGGCAGGGGGCCGAGATGGATGTCGGAAAGATGTGCAAGCCTGAACATCCTTATTCTTTAGAGCATGAGCGCGAAGGGTGGGAACCGCATTTCGGCGAAAAGCGGATCTGCCGCGCCGGGATGCCGCACCTGTCTCCAAATATTCGGGATGCTTGCCGGTGAGCGACGCCGAACCTCCATTCATGCGCCAGCGTTTTTGGGCACGCTTGCGTGGGCGGCTTTTTCACGCCTGGTTCCTGCTGCGCCGACCGATGACGTTCGGGGTACGCGGGGTCATCCATGACGCCGGCAACAATGCCGTTTTCCTCGTGCGCCACACCTATGTGCCAGGCTGGCATTTTCCCGGCGGGGGCGTGGAGGCTGGAGAGACGGCGCTTGAATCGCTGGGGCGCGAACTGGTGGAAGAAGCCAATATCGAGCTGCTCTCGATGCCCGTTCTGAAGTCTCTTCACTTCAACAGACAATCGAGCCGGCGCGATCATGTCGCGGTGTATCTCATTACGGATTATCGACAGACGGCGCCGAAGAAGCCGGATGCCGAAGTCGCCGAAGCGGGCTTCTTCCCGATCGATGCCCTGCCGGAGGAAACGACGCCGGCGACACGCCGGCGCATTGCGGAGCTGTTCGCAGGCGAACCAACGGCGGCCTACTGGTAGCCGCCGGCAGGCTCCTCAGGCTGCTTTCCTGAACCGGTTGCGGTCGTGCGGCGCGGTGAAGTCGAGTTCCGGGCCCTTTGGCACGATGCGCGTCGGGTTCACGGTTTCATGGCTCGCATAATAATGCGCCTTGATGTGCAGCATGTTGACCGTGCTGGCGATACCCGGCACCTGATAGAGATCGCGCAGATAGTTCGACAGGTTCGGATAGTCGCGGATCTGCCGGAGGTTGCACTTGAAGTGCGAATAATAGACCGCGTCGAAGCGGATCAGGGTCGTGAAAAGCCGCCAGTCCGCTTCCGTTGTCTTGTCGCCGACCAGATAGCGGCTGCGGGCGAGGCGCTGCTCCATATCGTCGAGCGCGTCGAAGAGTTCGTCGAAAGCTTCTTCGTAAGCGCCCTGCGTGGTGGCGAAGCCCGCGCGGTAGACGCCGTTGTTGATCGCCGGATAGACGCGGTCGTTGACTGCGTCGATCTCCCGCCGCAGATGTGCCGGCGAGAGATCGACCGACGCGTCGCCCCACGCGTCGAAGGCTGAATTGAGCATACGGATGATTTCGGACGACTCGTTGGAAACGATCGTCTGTTCTTTCTTGTCCCACAGCACCGGGACCGTCACGCGGCCGGAATAGGTCGGGTCGGCCCGGGTGTAGATCTGGTGCAGGAACTCGCTGCCGTAGAGCGTGTCGCCTGTGGCACCGTCTTCCTCCACGAAGGTCCAGCCGTTTTCACCCATGAAATGATGCACGACGTCGACGGAGATCACGTCCTCGAGCTTCTTCAGTTTGCGGTAGACAAGTGTGCGGTGGGCCCATGGGCAGGCATAGGAAACGTAGAGGTGATAGCGTCCGGGCTCGGCCTTGAAACCTCGTTCGCGGCCTTCCGCCGGCTTGCCGTCGACCGTAATCCAGTCACGGAACTGGGACTCGGAGCGCTTGAACTTGCCGTCGCTGCCCGTGTCGTACCATTCGTCTTTCCAGATACCGTCGACGAGACGTCCCATTGCATTGCTCCTTGCTTTGTTCCTTCCAATCTAGGCACGTGCCCACCTCCGGGAAATGCGCCGGGCGATGAACAGTTCGTCACCACGCGTGAGAATCTGCGATTGCGGACCGCCGGTTTTGGTGCTAGCGGAAATTTCGTCCGGACTATCCGGGCGGAGGAGACTGCCGTGACCACGATCCGTTTCGAGCGACGACGAATTGGCTGAACGCCCCCAGGGGCGTTGGCGGCGCTTGCCGCATCAACCGTTCTCACGCTTGCAAACCGGATACGACCATGAGCCTTGACGTCGCCTACGCGCAGGAACTTGCCGCGCACGACCCCGAAATCGAAGACATCAACGCGGAAGCCTTCGGGCCGGGTCGCTTCGCGCGCGCCGCCTACAAGATCCGCGAGGGCGGGCCGCACCGGCGCGACCTGTCCTTCGTCGGGCTCGTGGACGGCAAGGTCGTAGCATCGGTGCGCATGACGCCGATCGCGGCCGGTGGCGCCACCGCACTGCTGCTCGGGCCGCTGGCGGTGCGGCCGGCCTACAAGAATCTGGGCATCGGCAAGAAGCTTGTCGCGATCGCGCTGGAGGCGGCAGGCAAGGATGGCTGGGGCCTCGTCATCCTCGTCGGCGACGCGCCGTATTATGCGCCTCTCGGCTTCGATGTGGTGGTGCCGATCGGCCAGCTCATCATGCCGCGCCCGGTCGATCCGAGGCGGTTGCTGGCTGCGCAACTGAAGCCGGGTGCACTGGCAGGGTTTGCCGGGGAGGTGGGGCATGCGGGCGCTGCCGCTGCCAGCGGGCCTGTCGAGCGCAAGAGGCTGAAGGCGGCAGAGTAGTGGAATAAGGGAATAGGGCAGTAGGGCAATATGTCCGGCTGCCTACTGCCTTAATGCCCTACTCACCTGATTACTTACCTTCCTTCCCGATACCACATCGCGCCCAGCGCCATCAGCAGCAGGGCGAGGCCGAAGAAGCCTGCGAACAGCGGCACGCGGCTAACGGAGCGCAACACGCTGTCATTGGTGGTGCGCAGGCCGATCCAGTCGCGGCCCGAAGCCTCGCCGCCCGCGCGAACCGGCACGACATTGGGCACGGATACGCCGCCGGCAAGCGTTGCCGCCAGACGCCTCACGCTACCGCCCGATGCTTCCGCAGCAGGCCGCAGCACCTCGGTCGTCGACACCGTATCCTGGAATTCCGGCGCGTTGACCGGGCCGACATGGGCAAGCGTCGTCAGATCGCCATTGCCGATCTGGTAGAGGCCGATCTCGTCGGTCTCGACGCTGCCGGTGAACTGCCCCGGCGTCGACGGCTCAAGCGTAACGTCGATCGACTGGCCGGACGGCGAGACGACCGTCGCGGGTCCCGGATCGTCGCTCATGGTCTGGCGGGTGATGTCGAGCGTCATGCCGCGGCCGGAGGCGGTGAGGCGCTCTTCCTCTAGCTCCGGCTCCTTCATTAGCCAGTGCGCCATGCGCCGGTAGAGCGATACGTGCGGGCCGCCGCCCTCGAAGCCGCGCGCCCACAGCCAGCCCTGGTCGGACAACAGCATGCCGACGCGTCCTTCGCCGCGCCGGTTGAGCACGAGCAGCGGGCGGTCGCCGGCGCCGTTCATGACGACCTCGCCCTCGGGGGACTGGATGTCGATCTGCCGGAACCAGCGGCTCCATTGCGGCGGCTCAGCGGCTGAACCCTCGAGCCCGCGTGTCACAGGGTGGCGCTGGCCGATGTCCGTCAGGCGCGGATAGAAGCCCTGCTCGACAACCGTGCCGGTGGGCATCGCGGGAAGTGCAGACATCAGCGGCGTACGCGCGATGGACTGGTTGCCGGCATATTCAGGGCCGGCTGCGATCAGCAGCGCGCCGCCATTTTCCACATATTCGGCGATGTAGTCGTAATAGAGGATCGGCAGCACGTCGCGGTGCTGGTAGCGGTCGAAGATGATCAGGTCGAAGTCGTTGATGCGCTCGACGAAGAGCTCGCGCGTCGGGAAGGCGATCAATGAGAGTTCATTGATCGGCGTTCCGTCCTGCTTCTCCGGCGGGCGCAGGATGGTGAAATGGATCAGGTCGACCGAAGTGTCGGACTTGAGCAGATTCCGCCAGGTGCGCTCGCCGGCATGCGGCTCGCCGGAGACAAGCAGCACGCGCAGGTTTTCGCGAATGCCGTCAAGCATGGCGATGGCACGATTGTTGGTGTCGGTGAGCTCGCCAGGCGCCGTGTCGATGACCAGTTCGACAATGTTCTTGCCGGCGTTCGGGACGATCAGCTCCAGCGGCATTTCTTGGCCGATGATCGCCTGCTCCACCGAAACGATCTCGCCATTGACCAGCACCCGGACGTCGATCAGCCCTTCTTCGTCCCCAGTGGTCACGACGCGGTAGGTCAGGTCCACCGGCCGCCCTACGATGCCGAAGCGCGGCGCGCGCTCGAACCGGATGCGGCGGTCGAACTCGTCCTCTTCGCCGGTGACGAGCACGTGCAGCGGCGCACCCGATTCATCGACCTGCGCAGGCACGTCGTGGACCTGCCCGTCGGTGATCATGATCGCGCCAGCGACCCGCGACGGCGGCACGTCGCGGAATGCGTTGTCGAGAGCGCCGAAAAGCCGGGTTTGCGTGCGGTCGTCAGCAGCGCTTGCGCGCCCGGCCTCCACCACCCGCACGTCGAATTGCGGGAAACGCGCAAGGCGCGCCTGCAACGTTTCGACAGCGGCCTCCGTCGTCTCCGCGCGGTCACCGATGTCCTGGCTCTGGCTGCGGTCGACCACGAGGGCGACGACGCTTTGCAGCGGATCGCGTTCCTCGTCCAGCAGCACAGGGTTGAGCAAGGCGATGGCCAGCGCCGCAAAGGCGGCAAGCCGCAGCAACGCTCCGCGCTGTCGCAGCGCGAGGCCAACGATGGCAAGCACGGCGACCGGCAGCAAGATGGCGGCCATCCAGCCCCAGGTAACCAGGGGTTCGAAGGAGAGCGACCAGTTCATGCGGTGCCCGCCTGTGCATCATCGGCTGGCGCGAAAGAGCAGGGCGCGGAAAGGGTCATCGTCACTGCCCCAGCCGTTCGAGAAGGATCGGCACATGCACCTGATCGGATTTGTAGTTGCCGGTGAGCATGTACATCATGATGTTGACGCCGGCCCGGTAGGCATAGACGCGCTGCATCGGGTCCGCCGGTACGGTCGGGAACATGGGTGCGCCGGAGGAGTCGATCGCCCAGGCGCCAGCGAAATCGTTGGCAGTGATCATGATCGGCGAGACGCCATCGCCGGTGCGCACCGGCCGGTTGTCGGGGTTCGCTGCATCAAACGAGGCCTCGACCCAGAGCGGGCCACCGGCGAAGCGTCCGGGGAAATCCGGCATGATAAAGAAGGTCTTGGTCAGCACGTGGTCCTGCGGCACCGGCTCCAGCGGTGGCACGTTCATGTTTGCGAGGATATCGCGCAGCCGCCGCGTGGAAGGGCTCGCGGCGTTTGCACCGAACCCGTTCGTATACTGGTCGCGTGTGTCGAAAAGCACCGTGCCACCCTCGCGCATATAGGCGTCGACGCGCGCCAGCGCCGCCTCGGAAGGCATCGCCGCTCCTTCGTCGATGGGCCAGTAAATCAGCGGGTAGAAGGCAAGTTCGTCGGTCTCGATGTCGACACCGGCCGGATCGGCGGGTTCGAGCGCCGTCTTCTCGACCAGATAGCGCGTCAGGCCCTGCAGGCCGGCGCGGCTGACCGCGTCCACCGACCCGTTGCCGGTGACGACATAGGCGATGCGCGTCTGCGAGATCGCGGCGATTGCTGCCTCGTCGTCGGGCTGGGCATCCTGCGCGTCGGCAATGGTCGGGAGGAATATGAGGCCGCCTGCGAGCGCTGCTACGACAAGGCTAGCCGTCTGGGCCGGACCCGACCGCAGACCTGACCGGCGCGCGAACATTCCGCCCATCCAGAAGACGGCCAGCGTGTCGAGCAGCATCAGGGCGAGCGTGGCGGCGATCAGCGGGCCCTTCAGGTCGACAGCCTCGTCGAACGCATAGGCGGCGGTGGTGACGGGCAGGCCGGTCTCAGGGCGCTCGATGGGGCTGAAGGTAGCATCGGGCGTCAGCAGATTGTGCGCGACCACGCCTTCTTCGGTGCCGTAGAAGCCGGGCGGATTCTCGATGGTGACGGCAGGCCGTTGACCGGGCTCCAGCGGCCGTGCCTCGGGTCCCGGCGGCACAAGCTGGCCGTCGGCGGCGATCATGCGGTAGGGCGCGAGCGAGCCGGCGGCACCCTCGCCGGATGCGTCGATGCGGCCCTGGTTTCGCGAAAGCTGCACGATGCGGCGCAAAATCTCGACAAAGGAACCGGAGATCGGCAGGCTCGACCACGTCGCCTCGGGCGTGACGTGGAACAGAACCAGCGTGCCTTCGCCGCGCGGCGCGCCCGTTATCAATGGTGTGCCGTCGGCAAGGTTCGCCCAGGTGCGCTCGACGATGTCGGCGGTCGGCTCGGCCAACACCTGCCGCGAGACGGTCACTTCGGTCGGCGGTGCTAGATCCGCGAACGGCCCGGTGGACGGGAACTCTGTCACCGGCTGAGGCTCGGTCCACGAAAGAGCGCCGCCCAGCGCGCGCTCGCCGGTGCGCAGCCTGACCGGTAGCAGTTCCTCGTCATTGCCGGCGGCGGCGAGGCGCGAGCCGGCGAAGCGGACGAGCGTGCCGCCTTCGTTCATCCACTCGACGAGGCGCTCGCGGGCCGTATCGGGCAGCGTGCCGACATCGGCCATGACGATCATGGCCGGGCGTTGCTCGAGGATTTCCGGGATCGCCTCATTCAGGTCGGTGCTCGATGGCTCGACCAGATCGGAAAACGGCTCCAGCGCACGGCGGATGTAGTAGAGCGGCGACAGAAGCGGCTGCGCGGCGTCGGCTTCGGCCTGCGAAATCAGGCCGACGCGGCGCCTGCGGGAATTTTCATCGAGCAGATAGACCGACGCGGCCTGGTTCTGCCCGTCGACGGCAATCGAAACGAAGTCGTTGCGCAGTTCGAACGGCACGCGAAACTGTCCCTGTGCCTCGGTTTCTCCGGCGCCGAAGGACAGTGTCGTCTCGGCGATGCGGCGGCCGCGATCGTCGAACGCGGCTGCTGTCGCCTGGCGTGGCAACGCGTCGGTTGTGCTGCGCACGGCGCTGAACGTGAATGCGTCGGCGAGGTTGTCGCTTTCGCGTACGCCGATCATGGCCAGTTCGTTCGGTTCGATCCAGACGAGTTGGCCCGCGCTGCCTGCAAGCAGCGCTTGGAATGCGGCTTCATCGCCGTCTGTCGCGAGCCCATCCGAAAGCATGGCTACGGTCGCGTCCGGGACGGCCTCCAGCGCCTGCGACACGCGCGTGAACATTGCGGCCCGGTCGACCGGCACCGGGCGGGGCTCTGCCGCCGCGAGCCGCTCACGTGCCGTGGCGGCATCAAACGGGCCGATCTCCGTGTTGGTCTGCTCGGCGGTGAAGGCGAGGACGACCGGTTGCCCGGCATCGTTGGCATCCTCGATCAGGCGCTCGGCGGTGGCGACGCGAACCTCCCAGTCGGGCGCGCTCGCCCAGCCATTGTCGATCACGATCGCGGTCGCGCCACCGCTTGCCGGCGTTGCCTCGCGGGCGTTGAAGACCGGGTCTGCGAGCGCGAAGATCACCAGCGCCGCCATCAGCAGCCGCAGCAGTGTCAGCCACCATGGGCTCTGGTGCGGCGTTTCCTCCTTGCGCATCACACGCGCGAGGATGCGCAGCGGCGGGAAGGTCTCGGTCTGCGGCTTCGGCGGCGTCAGGCGCAGCAGCCACCAGATCACGGGCAGGGCGAGAAGCCCGAACAGAATGGCGGGAAAGCCGAACGAAATCGGGAGCCAACCCATCAGTGGCCTCCATGCCCGACATCGGCGGTCATCGCCATGTGAACCTTGACCAGCGCGTCCGAGGCGAGCCGATCCGTATGATTGACCGTGTAGCTCCAGCCGAGCTTGGCGCAGCGGCTTGCGAGTTCCTGCCGGCGCGCCGTGTAGAGCCGGCGGTAGTCCTCCGCGAGCGTTTCGGCGCGGCCGGCCGTCAGTTTCTGGCCGGTTTCAGGATCGGTGAATTCGGTCCGGCCGGAATAGGGAAAGCTTTCTTCGGCCGGATCGCTGATCTCGACCAGATGCGCGCGCACGCCGCGCTGGGCCAGCGGATCGAGCCATTCAAACGTTTCTTCGACCGGATCGAGAAAATCGCCGGCAACGACGATGTCGCTGAACCGGCGCAACTGCGAAAGATTGGGCCGCGCAGGCAACTCGCCGGCGTGAAGCAGGTAGGAGGCCAGCCGTTCGGCGCCGTTGCGCGCCGTGAACGGATCGCTGAGACCCGGCCATGCGATGCGCTCGCCGCTGCGCGAGAGCAGCTCCGCCAAGGCCAGAATCAGGACGAGCGCACGCGATTCCTTGGACACCGAAGCGCCGCGCGACTGGTAGAGCATGGACGGCGAGGGGTCGGCCCACAGCCACACGGTGTGAGCAGCCTCCCATTCCTTGTCGCGGACGTAGACATGGTCGTCGCGGGCGGAACGCCGCCAGTCGATGCGCGACATCGTCTCGCCTTCGACATAGGGGCGGAACTGCCAGAAATTCTCGCCGATGCCGCGCTTGCGGCGGCCGTGCCAGCCGGCGATCACAGTGTTGACGACGCGGCGGGCCTCGACCAGCAGGTCGGGCACCAGCGAAGCGCGCAGTCGGGCGCGGGCGAGGGCGTCGCGAGCCGCGACCGGGGGTGCGGCCTCGCCGACGCGTGCCATCAGCCGGCCGCTTTCGCCAGCTTGGCCACGACGTCGCGCACGCTCATGCCTTCGGCGCGGGCCGCGAAGGTAAGCGCCATGCGGTGCTGTAGCACGGGTTCGGCGAGCGCGCGTACGTCGTCGATGGAGGGGGCAAGCCGTCCGTCGAAGAGGGCGCGAGCGCGGGCGCACAATGTGAGGGCCTGGCTGGCACGTGGGCCGGGGCCCCAGGAAACGTGCTTGTCGGTCTCGGCATTGCCCTGTCCCGGTCGCGCGGAGCGCACCAGCGAGAGGATCGCCTCCACCACGCTTTCAGGAACCGGCATGCGGCGGATCAACGTCTGGATTTCCCGGAGACGCGTCGCCGAAAGAACGTTTTCGGCAGTCGCATCCTCGACGCCTGTCGTTTCCAGCAGGATGCGACGCTCGGCGGCCAGCTCGGGGTAGAGGATGTCGACCTGCATGAGGAACCGGTCGAGCTGCGCTTCCGGCAGCGGGTAGGTGCCTTCCTGCTCGAGCGGGTTCTGTGTCGCGAGCACGTGGAAAGGAGCAGGCAGGTCGTGACGTTGGCCTGCCACGGTCACGTGGTATTCCTGCATCGACTGGAGCAGCGCCGACTGCGTGCGCGGCGAGGCGCGGTTGATCTCGTCGGCCATAAGGAGTTGGGCGAAGATCGGTCCGCGGATGAAACGGAAGGACCGGGTGCCCTTTTCGTCCTGATCCATCACTTCCGAGCCGATGATGTCGGACGGCATCAGGTCCGGGGTGAACTGGATGCGGCGGCCGTCCAGGCCAAGCACCACGCCCAGCGTCTCGACCAGCTTGGTCTTCGCCAGACCGGGCACGCCAACGAGCAACGCGTGGCCGCCTGCGAGCAGGGCCACCATCGTTCGCTCGACCACGCTTTCCTGGCCGAAAATTACCTTGCCGACCGCGTCGCGCACCTTGGAAATGTCTGCGAGCGCTGCCTCCGCCTGGGCAACCATCTGGGTCTCGCTGAGGGCGGGTTCCTTGATCGTCACGCTCATAAGCGTCCGGTTCCTTGTCAGTTGCGACTCGGCATCGCCCTTGGCGGTGCGGCTTGGTTAAACTTAAAACACGCAACAAGGCTGACAAGCGGAACAACAGTGACTATTTCGTGACGATGGCTATACGCACAGATAATGACGCTCCGGGCCTCGGCGAGGCCACCGACGCCGCCGGACTGGAGGCGCTGATCGGGCGAGCCGCGCGGGCCGGAAAGGGTCTTCCGCCGGTCGAGCGCTGGAATCCGCCCTTCTGCGGCGATCTCGACATGGAGATCAAGCGCGACGGCACGTGGTTCTACCTCGGGACGCCGATCGGCCGGATGCCGCTGGTGCAGCTCTTTTCGACCGTGCTGCGCAAGGACGACGATGGCAAAACCTATCTCGTCACGCCCGTCGAGAAAGTCGGTATCCGCGTCGAGGATGCGCCTTTCGTGGCGGTGGAGGTTGACGCAAGTGGTGAGGGGAGCGATCAGGTGCTGACCTTCCGCACCAATGTCGGCGACGTGGTCGAGGCTGGCCCCGACAATCCGCTCCGCTTCGTCGACGAGGAGGGAACCGACGGGCTGAAACCCTACCTTCTGGTGCGCGGGCGGCTGGAAGCGCTGGTCGCGCGGCCGGTGATGTACGAGCTGGCGGAACTCGGTGAGGAAATCGATGTCGACGGACGGACGATGTTCGCAGTGCGCTCCAAGGGAGCGGTGTTCCCCATCATGCCGGCCGACACACTGAAAAGGCTCAGCGCGTGACGATGGACGCCTCGACGATCGGGACATTCTCGGCGGAGGATTTCCGCCGCCGCGCCGCTGGCGAGCAGGCGCCGCACCACGACACCGACTATGGCGACCACAGCCTGAACCCGGATCTCAAGGTGCTGTTCGCGAATGCCAAACTTCGCGATGCGGCGGTGCTCATTCCGGTGGTCGACCGGGGCGACGAGGCAAGCGTCATCCTGACCAAACGCACCGAGAAGCTGCGCAGCCATTCCGGCCAGGTGGCCTTTCCGGGCGGTCGCATCGACCCGACCGACCCGACACCCGAATTTGCCGCATTGCGCGAAACCGAAGAGGAAATCGGCCTCGGCACGGATTTCATCGATGTCGTCGGGCGCATGCCGGATTATGTGTCGGGCAGCGGTTTCCGCATCGCGCCGGTGCTTTCGGTGGTGAAGCCGGGCTTCCTGCTCACGCTCAACGAAGACGAGGTGGACGACGCCTTCGAGGTGCCGCTGTCCTTCCTGATGAACCCCGCCAACCACAACCGCGAGAGCCGGATGTGGCAGGACAAGGAACGCTTCTTCTACACGATGCCCTTCGGCGAGCGGTATATCTGGGGCGTGACCGCGGGTATCATCCGCACGCTCTACGAGAGGCTCTACACGTGAGCGGTGCATCGATCGCAGACCGGGCTGGCTGGTTGCGTGACGAAAGCCTGCAGCGGTTGCTGTCCGTGCTGTCCGAAGATGGCGAGGAGGCGCGCGTGGCCGGCGGCGCGATCCGCAATACGCTGCTGGGGCAACCCGTAACGGACATCGACATCGCCACGACGAATGTGCCGGACGAAACGGAGCGTCGTGCGGTGGCGGCTGGATTCAAGACCGTGCCCACAGGCAAGGAGCATGGCACAATAACCGTCATCGCCGACGGCCACGCCTATGAGGTGACGACGCTGCGCGACGACGTGGAGACAGATGGCCGGCGCGCGCGGGTCGTCTTCGGCCGCGACTGGAAACGCGATGCCGAAAGGCGCGATTTCACCATCAACGCACTTTACGCGACCGCGCAGGGCGATGTGGTGGATCTGGTCGGAGGGTTGGCCGATCTGGACACGCGGACGCTGCGTTTCATCGGTGACGCGGAGACGCGGATCCGCGAGGACTACCTTCGCATCCTGCGCTTTTTTCGCTTCTTTGCCTGGTATGGCGCGGGGCGGCCGGATGCGGACGGCATTCGCGCCTGCGCGCGGCTCAAGGACGGCCTCGCGCGGCTTTCGGCGGAGCGGGTGTGGAGCGAGCTCAGGAAGCTTCTCGCCGCGCCTGATCCATCGCGCGCGCTGTTGTGGATGCGTCAATCGGGCGTTCTGACCGCGATCCTGCCGGAAAGCGAGAAATGGGGCATTGACGCGATCCACGGCCTCGTCGCTGCCGAACGCGATCTTGGTTGGCAGGCCGATCCCATGCTGCGGCTGGCGGCGATCATCCCGCCAGACGAAGCGCGTGTGTCGGCGATGGCCGAACGCCTGAAGATGTCGAACGCTGAGGCGCAGCGGCTCGGCGCCTGGGCAGGGGCCAGCCCCGTGCATCACGCCACCAGTGAAGCGGCGATGGCGAAGGTTGCCTATCGCGGCGATGTGGGCGGGTTGCGCGACCGGCTACGGCTGGCGCTGGCCTCGGCCCGTGCAAGGGCAGCGCAGGATGACGGCGCGCTGATAGAGGCAGGCGGGAACGCGCGGCTGCTGCGCTTTCTCGATGCATGGCAAAGGCCGGTTTTCCCCCTCAAGGGCAGCGACCTGACGGCGCTTGGCATACAGCCGGGCCCTGGTGTCGGCGTGACGCTGCGCACACTCGAGGACGCTTGGATCGACTCCGGGTTCTCGTTGGATCGCGAAAAGCTCATCGATAGGGCGCGTGATGGGCAGCCTTAAGCCCACAGTGCAGCACTTAACTTATAGAATCCCGGGTGCGACGCACGAAAAGTGCGTCGCAAAGTCTTGAAATGCTGATGAATAGTCAGGCGGCGTCGCGCTTCGTCTCGATGCGCGAGCGGATTGCCTCGACCATCGTTTCGCGAATGGTCGATTCGCCGTGGGTTTCACGCATGTGCTCGATCGCGCGGCGCATGACCTCGGCTTCTTCCGGGTGTCGCGTGTGCCAGTCGCAACCGGGGACGAGCGAGCCGCAATGAAATTCCTTCATCGTTCTTCTCCTTCTTGTCCGTCTGCTCACGGTACCAAAGGATAACACGGAAGGCCGGTATCCGGTTGCTGAAATGTTCGCCTATTTCGAGGCGCTGCCCAGCCATTCGGCAGCGATCTTCGCATCTTCTTCGCCGATCGCGTGACCCGAATGGATCATGCGCGCGTCGACGCTTGCGCCGCAATTCAGCAACTGGCTTTCGAGCGCCTGTGCGAAAGGGGAATACAGCTTGTCGTCCGCGCCGGCGATCGTGAGAAATCGCGAATCCGACAGGTCGACCTTCGGCGTGTCGCCCAGCACCGGCATCGGTCGAAGCAGAACGGCGCTTCGCACGATGCCCGGATAAAGCTGTGTCAGGGCAGCGATCAGGTTCGCGCCATTGGAATAGCCGAGGAATGTGACCTTCGACAGGTCGAGCTTCTGCTCGGCGGCTATGTCCTTCAGGAAATCGACAAACGCCGCTGCTTCCTTGCGTACGTCCTCCTGGTCGAACTGCGTCGGCGAGATGCGTTTGTACCAGCGCTTGACGCCATCCTGCACGACCCTCCCGCGAACGCCGATCAACGTCGCGTCAGGCGCGATGGTCGAGGCGAGCGAGGCAAGCGTCGTCTCGTCGCCGCCCGAGCCGTGCAGCATGATAATGGTGCGGTCGCTCGGCTTCTCCGGACGGAACATGCGATGCACGAAAGCGGGAAGCCGGATGACCTCGTCGACCGATACGGCTGCCTGTTGCAGCATGGCGGTTGTCACTACCCCTTCCGTTGCGTGGACGGAGAGTGTAGTCGCCGCAAGGGTCAGAATCGAGGCGAGCGTGAGGGTGCGTGCAGGAGCCATGATGCGATCCTGATCTTTAAAGTTTTACAGAAACTTTACCGTAAACAGAGGATGTGGCGGGGTCCGACCGCTGCCGGCCGGCCCGCGCCCGAAAGGCGGCCGCCCCCCAGCGGTCCGCCTCTCCCCAAGCCGGTATGATGTCTAACGTATTTGTTTCGGCCTGTCATCTGGCGTGAGATGCTGGCCTCGCCGCGGATCGGGCGAAAACAGCCTTGAAAGGGACGTTTGGGCCCATTCGGGCTTTTCAAAAACAGAGTCGTTTCAAATGCTTGGGTGGTCGCTGTTGCGCCGATGCATCAGCGGGGCGTTTTCGTTTTTCCGGCCAGTTCGGCAGGTTTCGTTTCGAAGTCTTTGGCGATCTCGGACTTAATCCAGCGGCGGAACCGGGTCACCTTGGACGGTTCGCTGCGAGTCGCGGACGACACGAGATAATAGCCGAGGCCGGTCGTTGCGCGCTCGGGGAAGGGGGCAACGACCTGCCCGACCGACAGCGCATAGTGGGCGAGCGTCTGCCAGGCGAGCATGACACCCTGTCCGGCGATGCAGGCATCGAGACACAGGGCCGCATCGGTGAAGGAATGGCCGTCGCCAAGCTGGCTTTCGTCCATTCCGAATCTGGACAGCCACACGTTCCAGCTCAGCGTCGAATGCGCATCGCGCACGATCGGGGCATGCAGCAGGTCGCGGGGTTCGCGCAGCGTCCCGGCGAGTTCCGGCGCGCATACGGGAAACACTTCCTGCGGCAGAAGATAGTCCGTCTTCACGCCTGGCCAGGTTCCGTCCCCGACACGAATGGCGATGTCGACATCGGACGTGTCCGGATTGATGAGTGTCGTCGATGCATCGATGCGCACGATGATGTCGGGTACGAGCCTCGAAAAGGCGTTGAGCCGGGGTACGAGCCATTTCGACGCGAAGACCGGAGCGACCGAGATTGTGAGGATCGATTCGGCATGACTGCGGGACGACGCAACGGCCTCATCGAGGGCAAGAAAGCCGGCGGTCAGCCGTGCGAGGAACGCGGCGCCGAATTCCGTCGGCGCAAGGCCGCGTCCGGACCGGTCGAAGACCGTTCGGCCAAGCTGGGCTTCCGACTTCAGCACCTGCTGGCTGACGGCCCCGACTGAAACGCCGAGTTCCTCGGCGGCCTTCTGGAGCGTCCCCATCCGCCCCACCGCCTCCAGCGCGCGCAGTCCGTTGAGATGAACCCGATTCAGTTCTTTCATATAGATTATCTATACCAAGCCGCAGGCAAACTCCATAGCAGGCGTTGGCTATCCATGAGACTGTGACGCCAGATCAGGTTCACAGGAGGCTCAAATGCTCCAGTTTCTCTTTAACGTTGCCAGTCGGGTCCTGCATCGCTGCGACCTCTCCGAGACCGAACAGTGGCGGATGGACCCTCTTGCTCATCCCGCGCTCAGGGGCATGAGCCAGGCCGAACTGGGCGACCTGCCCATCGGACACGCATCGCTGCCACGGAGGCTGGTTGAAGGCGGTTGCTGACATTGCAACCACCGTGTCATCCCGGCCAAGGGAAGCGCCGCTGCCTCTCCATGTCATCCCGGAAGCCGGAGCGCAGCGAGGCTATCCGGGACCCATTGATCAGCACGGCCGGGTCGCGGGTTCGCGCGGCGGCAACCACATGCACGACTCACGGCAATGGCTGCGCACCACCTCCGGAAGAGGGCCGCGCCACACGATTTCCGGACCAATGGATCCCGGCTCTTCCTCGCTACGCTCGGTCGGCCGGGATGACGCCGAGTGCGTGCCTTAATCTAGGGCCACTTCACTTCCGGCGGCAGGCTCGACAGGATCGAGTCGACATTGCCGCCGGTCTTGAGGCCGAAGATTGTGCCGCGATCATAGAGCAGGTTGAACTCGACATAGCGGCCGCGCCGTATGAGTTGCTCCTCGCGGTCGGCCTCGGTCCAGTTGTCGTTGAAATTGCGCCGGACGATGTGGTTGTAGACGATCTGGAAGGTGCGGCCGACATCCTGCGTGAAGCGGAAATCGGCATCCCAGCCACCCTTTTCTTCCGGGCTTTTCAGCCAATCGTAGAAGATGCCGCCAACGCCGCGCGCCTCATTGCGATGGGGCAGGAAGAAATACTCGTCGCACCACGCCTTGAATTTCTGATGGTCGGCGACCGCGGCATGCTTGTCGCAGATGAACTTCATCGACTTGTGAAAGGCCATCGTATCCGGGTCTTCCTGGACGCGCCGCCGATCGAGCATGGGGGTCAGGTCGGCGCCGCCGCCGAACCACTGACGGGTCGTCACCACCATGCGCGTGTTCATGTGAACCGCCGGCACGTTGGGGTTCTGCGGGTGCGCGATCAGCGAAATGCCCGAAGCCCAGAAGCGCGGGTCTTCCTCCGCCCCCGGGATCTGGCTGCGGAACTCCGGCGAGAATTCGCCGTGAACCGTGGAGACATGCACGCCGACCTTCTCGAAGACGCGGCCATACATCATCGACATCACACCGCCGCCACCCTTGCCGCCGTCGCGCTCCCACGGCGTGCGCTCGAAGCGGCCGGGCGACCAGCCCGACTGCGGTCCCGTCAGATCGTCCTCGATCTTTTCGAAGGTGTCGCAGATGCGGTCGCGCAGTTCCTCGAACCAGGCCTTCGCGGCTGCCTTCTTCTCCTCGATTCCGTCCGGCAGGCCTGCCGGCAACTCTGGACGCTGCATTCATGTCTCCATAGGGCCCCGGCCGGTGCGGCAAAGCGGAGCCAATCAAAAGGACTCGTAAAGTCTCGCGGCGATCCCTAATCTGTTGCCGGTGAGGGTCAAGGAATTTCCGGGAGATACCGGTGCGCGTTCCCGCAAGACCGCCGCTCGACAGTCTCAAGCGCAGCCTCGACAGGCGCCGCGCCGAGACCGGCCGCAAGGTGCGGGACGGATTTATCCGCGAGACCTTCATGCTGCCGCGCCAGGCCGCGCGCGACAAGGCGCGCGAGTGGTTCGACCGCTGGCCGAAGCAGGCCTACTGGACTGAAATCGAGAGCTGGTGCGAGCGCCCCGACGACGTGATCGAATTCACGATCCGCAGGCTGCCGACGGCCGACTGACCGGCCCGACTAGTCTTCGAGCATCTTTTCCAGCGAGGTAATGACCTTGCCGAGCAGTTCCAGGAACTGCTCCCGTTCGGTCTCCGTCAGGTCGGCAAGCGCGACCGCGTTGACCGACATTCCTGCCTCCTTGACCTTCAGCGCCTTTTCCATCGCCTCCGGCGTCAACGCCACCAACTGGCTGCGTCCGTCCCTAGGGTCGGGCCGGCGCTCTATCATCCCGTCGCGCTCCATGCGGGAGAGCGTGGCCGCCATTGTCGGCTGCTCGATCGACGCGATGGCGGCGAGCGCCTTCTGGCTGAGCGCTGCACCGTCGCCCAGCGCAAAGAAGACCGGCATCTGGCCCGAGGAGACGCCGAACTGTTTCAGCCTGCGGTCTATGGCCCGGGCAAAGAGGCGCGCGGCCCAGTTGGTCATGTAGCCGGAAGATCTGGTTCGTTCGAATCGTTTTTGCATAGCTTGCTATCTATATACATTGCATGCTATATAATCAGCGGACAGGCGAGCTGGCAAGGAGACAGGTCATGCGCTGGAAAAGCAGCACTCACCGCTATGGTGCCGTTGCGGTGGCTATGCACTGGGTCACGGCCGTGGCCTTGATCGGCATGCTGGTGTCGGGCCTGCGGGCCGCGGATATGAGCGATCCGGCGGCGAAGCTGGCCCTGTTGCGTATCCATGCGGTGATGGGGGTCTCGGTGCTGGCGCTCACATTGCTCAGGCTTTTCTGGTGGTGGCTGGCGGACAAGAAACCGGTGGATCCGGCCGGCACGCCGCTGTGGCAGGCGCGGGCAGCTCGTATCGTCCACGGGCTATTCTATGTCGTCATCATCGGCATGGGCGCGAGCGGTATCGGTATGGTGCTGCTTTCCGGCGCCGGCGACATTCTGGCAGGCGCATCTCAGGCACAATTGCCGGATTTCCATGCCTATCCGCCGCGCGCGCCGCACGGCATCGGCGGCACATTGCTGATCGCGTTGGTCCTGCTGCATGTGGCTGCAGCGTTCTATCACCAGTTCGTAAAGCGCGACCGGTTGCTCGCCCGGATGGGACTGGGCCGCTGAGCAAAAAATGCCGGGACGCGCTTGACCTAAACTATTGTTGAGGTTGTATGAAATCATCCTTCGATGGACGGAGAAGGATGAATCGATGACCCGGACTGCTTCTGACAATGCACCATTGCCGACGCGGTCAGCGCGTCTGGCGGATCGCTTCGCCGGCAGCCATGGCCACCGAAAGCGCCAGGTTGAGGCTGCGGGCGCCGGCACGCATCGGGATCGTGAGCCGCGTGTCGGCAGCATCGTGCACATGGTCTGGCACCCCGGCCGATTCGCGCCCGAAGAGCAGAATGTCGCCGGGTGCGAAGGCAAAGCCGGTGTAGGGGGCGGCAGCCTTCGTGCTGAAAAGCACCAGCCGGCGGCTTTGCCCGGTCCGCCACGCCGCGAAACTTTCCCAGGAAACGTGACGGGTCAGGGCAGCCATCTCCAGATAGTCCATGCCCGCACGTTTGAGCGCCCTGTCCGACATGTCGAAGCCGGCCGGCTCGATGATGTCGACGGCGAGGTCCAGGCATGCGGCCATCCGCAGGATGGCGCCGGCATTGCCGGGAATGTCGGGCTGATAGAGCGCGATGTGCAGGTCGTGCGGGGCAGGGGAAGGCAATATCGTGGTCTTCTAAATAGTAGCCGGAATGCAACAGTTGCTCCGGCGCGGCTCCGTAACGTCAGCTTCGAACTAGCCAGTCGCGAGGAACGGGTCTATAGGGCTGTCATCGTCAACTCGAACCGAGGGGGAGTCAAATGGATTGCATGATGCTCATAGACGCCATTCGCCCCATCCGTGGGCTTATCGCCTGACGGCGGATTCGGTTCGACGCTTTTTCCCTGATTAGCCAGCATCGACGCGACTTCCGCCGGATCGCCAGTTCCGATCCTTGAGGATTTTCGCCATGCGTACCCTGTATCCGCGCGCCCGTTCGGGGCCGCACTCCATCCATGATGCCCGGCAATATGCCTGGGCGCTGCTCGTGCTGGGGCCGGGGGCTCCGGCGCCGCGTCAGCGGCCGCATCGCGGCCTGCTGCCCGATGTGCCGGAGTTCCGCGCGCCTTCGCGCCCGTCGCTGCTAGCATGGCTGTTCGCCCGCTTCCGCCGCTCCGACCCGGCCGGTGATCCAGCAGCGGAAGATGCCTCCGACCAGCTTGGAAGCGACTGGGCGCCGGCACAGCAAAAAGACCATGAGAGGCTGGCGGCCTAGCGCCGTCAGCCTGTCAGTCCCATAAGAGGAAACGCACCATGAACGCCGGAAAACACGGTGACCCGAAACACTCCGCGATAGCGCTCCCATCGATAAGGACGGACCCGTTGCCCGTTGCTGACACCCGGTTGTCAGCAGCTTTCGAGCGCGCGCTTGGCGGCGGGGCCGTCGGGGCCCATCTTCCTGCTTCGTCATACAGGAGAGAGCGGGAGCCTGCGCCGAATGCGAAAGCCGGGAAGCCGGCGTCCTCTAACAAAGGCGCGCCACGCGCAGCACATATTGGCCCGCGCAGCGGGCACAAATAGAATTGAGCACAGAGAAGATCTCAGCATGTACCGCTTTTTCGAATCCCTCCTGAACCCGTTCCCGCCGGAAGAGCCGGTGGAACCGCCGAAGACGCTCGTCGCCTTCTGCGTCCACTACACCAAGGGTTCCTGGCCGCTGATCGTCATCTCCGCGATCCTCACCTCGATCATCGCGCTGACCGAGGTGTGGATGTTCGGCTTCCTCGGCAACATCGTCGACTGGCTTTCTGCGCAGAACCGCGAAACCTTCCTGCAGACGGAGGGCTGGAAGCTCGCCGGCATGGCCTTCGTCGTGCTGGTGGCGCTGCCGTTCACGGTGCTGGTCAACTCGTGGCTCAACCACCAGTCGCTGTTCGGCAATTTCCCGATGCGGATTCGCTGGCAGGTGCACCGCTATCTGCTGAAGCAGTCGATGACGTTCTATCAGGACGAGTTTGCCGGGCGCATCGCCACCAAGCTGATGCAGACGGCGCTTGCCGTGCGCGAATGCGTCATCAAGCTGATCGATGTTCTGAATTACGTCATCGTCTATTTCATCGGCGTGCTGTTCCTGGTTGGCTCTGCCGACTGGCGGCTCGCATTGCCGCTGGCGGTCTGGCTCGTCGCCTATGTCGGCCTCTTGCGCTACTACGTGCCCCGCCTCGGCAAGGTATCCGAGGAGCAGGCGGATGCCCGCGCGATCATGACCGGCCGCGTGGTCGACAGCTATGCCAACATCCAGACGGTGAAGCTCTTCAGCCATGCAAGGCGCGAGGCGGCGTTCGCACGTGAAGGCATGAGCGACTTCCTCGAAACCGTCCATCGAATGATGCGGCTGGTGACGAGCCTCTACGGCATCCTCTATTTCCTCAACTCGCTGCTTCTGGCGGCCGTGGCTGCGATTTCGATCTGGCTGTGGCTGGGGCAGGCGGTGTCGATCGGCGCGGTCGCCGTGGCGCTCGGCCTCGTGCTGCGCCTTTGGGGCATGTCGCAGTGGATCATGTGGGAGGTGTCAGGCCTGTTCGAGAACATCGGCACGGTGCAGGACGGCATCCGTTCGATCTCGCTGCCGCGTCTGGTCGACGACCGGCCCGGCGCCAACGAGATCGTCGTTCAGAAGGGCGAGATCGGGTTCGATCATGTCCGCTTCCACTACGGCAAGCAGAAGGGCGTGATCGAGGATCTGTCGCTTAACATTCGGCCGGGCGAGAAGGTCGGCATCGTTGGCCGTTCGGGCGCCGGCAAGTCGACGCTGGTCAACATCCTGCTGCGTTTCTATGACATCGAGGGCGGCAAGGTGACGATCGACGGCCAGAACATCGCCGCAGTCCAGCAGGACAGCCTGCGCGCCCATATCGGCGTCGTCACGCAGGATACGTCACTGCTGCACCGCTCGGTTCGCGACAACATCCTCTACGGTCGTCCCGATGCGACCGAGGAGATGGTGGTCGAGGCCGCGCGCCGCGCCGAGGCTCTGGAGTTCATCGGCGGGCTCAGCGATCCGAAGGGCCGCAAGGGCCTCGACGCCCATGTCGGCGAACGCGGCGTCAAGCTGTCGGGCGGCCAGCGGCAGCGCATCGCGATTGCACGCGTGATGCTCAAGGACGCGCCGATCCTGATTCTCGACGAGGCGACCTCGGCGCTCGATTCGGAAGTCGAGGCCGCGATCCAGGAGAATCTCTATCGCCTGATGGAAGGCAAGACGGTGATCGCCATCGCTCACCGGCTCTCCACCATCGCGGCGATGGACAGGCTGGTCGTGATGGACCGGGGCCGCATCATAGAGGAAGGAACGCACGAGGAGCTGATTGCCAAGGAGGGGCTTTATGCCCAGTTATGGCAGAGGCAGTCGGGCGGATTCCTGCTGCATGACGAACCGGCCACGGGGCCGGAGAAGGAAATCGCGGCCGAATGAGCCAGGTGGACGAACGCAAGGATGACGGCTTCGCCGAGCGCATCTGGCGCAAGGCGGAGGGCGTCATCGAGCCCTTCGCGGATACGGAACGGGACGTGCTGCCGCGCGATGCGTGGCAGTTCATCCTGTTCTTCGCGCGCCAGGCGAAGGGGCCGTTCGTCCTTCTACTCATCGTGGGCGGTCTGTCGGGCGCGGTGGATGCCGCACTCTACTGGTCGCTGGGATGGCTGATCGATCTGCTGGAAACCTCCTCGCCAGCGCGGCTTCTCGCCGACCACTGGTGGGAGATCGCTGCCTTTCTGGTGCTGGTTCTGGTGGTTCGTGCGGCGGTGATGGTCGCCAATGCGATCGTCGAGCAGCAGGTGATCGTGCCGTCGTTCTACCAGCTCGTGCGCTGGCAGTCGTTCCGCCGCGTGATCGAGCAGCCCTATTCCTTCTACCAGAACGATTTCGCCGGCCGCATCGCCACAAAGATATTGCAGGGCGGTGAGGCGACCGGCGACTTTATCGTGTCGTCGCTGCAGACGATGTGGAGCTTCCTGTCGTTCCTCGTGCTGGCGGGCACCATTCTCGTGCTGCTCGATCCGGCGATGGGGCTGGTGCTTGCCGTCTGGCTCGTCGCCTATTGCGCAACTGCGTGGTGGCTGCTGCCGCCGCTGCGGGCGGCCGGCCGCAGGACCGCCGACGAGCGCTCCATCCTGAACGGGCGCCTTGTCGATGCTTTCACCAACATCATGGCGGTCAAGCTGTTCGACAGCGGCCATCGCGAGAACGATTACGTGCGCGACGGCATGGACCGCTATCTGGGAGCGGTGAAACGCCTGACCCGCGCCATCACCAGTGTGCGCTCGGCGGTTGCGATCCTCAACGGGTTCATGATGGCGGCCGTGTTCATTCTCGCGCTGCGCGGCTGGATGGCGGGCAGCGCCACAACCGGCGAGATTGCCGCCGCGATGGGGCTGGTCTTCCGGCTCAACCAGATGTCCGGCTACATGATGTTCAACATCAACGGGCTGATCCGATCGTTCGCCACCGTGCAGGACGCGACCGGCACGATCTCGGTGCGGCCCGAGCTGCGCGACGCGCCGGATGCTGCCGTGATGTCGCGCGTTGGCGGCGACCTGAAATTCGAAGACGTCACCTTCAACTACGGCAAGGATAGTAAGGGGAAAGATGCCGGTGTCATCGAACATCTCGACCTGCATGTGAAGCCGGGTGAGCGGGTGGCGCTGGTGGGTCCGTCCGGCGCCGGCAAGACGACGATCGTCAACCTTGCGCTGCGCCTGTTCGACGTTGAAGGCGGGCGCATCCTGCTGGACGGCACCGATATTCGATCCGTCACGCAGGCCTCGCTGCGCGCGCAGTTCGGCGTTGTGGCGCAGGATCCGCTGCTGATGCACCGCTCCATCCGCGACAACATCGCCTACGGCAAGCCCGGCGCGAGCGATGCCGAGATCGTCGAGGCTGCGAAGCGTGCCGCGGCGCACGACTTCATCGTCGGCGTCAGCGATCCGAAGGGCAGGACGGGCTACGACGCCCATGTCGGCGAGCGCGGCGTCAAGCTGTCCGGCGGCCAGCGGCAGCGAATCGCGATAGCCCGGATGATGCTCAAGGACGCGCCGATCCTGATCCTGGACGAGGCAACCTCGGCTCTCGATTCGGAAATCGAGGCCGCGATCCAGGAGAATCTCTATCGGCTGATGGAGGGCAAGACTGTGGTAGCGGTCGCACACCGGCTGTCGACCATTGCGGCGCTCGACCGGCTCGTGGTCATCGACGAGGGCAGGATCGTGGAGCAGGGCACACATGACGAGCTGATCGCCCGCGACGGGCTCTACGCTCAGCTCTGGAAACGCCAGTCCGGCGGTTTCCTTGCCTCCAGCCTCGCGGCGGAGTGATCGTTTGTCGCTGCGACCGCCATCGCGCTACACGGCCTCCGCGCTTTCCGGCGGGAGCGGGCAGGTTGGCGATGCAGCCAATCCGCTGGATCACGAGATCGCGGCGGAGAAGGCGGCTTCGCTCGGGCGCGCCGGAGACAGGGTCAAACGCGCTCTGCAACATCTCGCAGAAGCGGAGCAGGCATCGCCCACGCGCAATGCTTTGCTCAAGGATGCGGCCGAGGCGGTCTATGCCTACTTCATCCAGCGTGAGCTGTGCGGATTGCGGCGGCATCACGACGCGATCCGCGAGTACCAGATTCCGCGCGAGGTGCTTGCAAGGCTGGGCGCGTCCTGAGCGCGGTTACTCCAGCCACTCGGTGATAAAGCTCCCGCGTTCGTGGATGTCGATGGTCTCGAGCACATCGGGGCCTGGATTGATGAATTTGTGGGGCGTGTCCGCCGGCACCACCACGATCTTTCCCGGCCCTGCCTCGACTGTCTCGTCACCGACGGTGAACAATGCCCGGCCTGCTCGGATGATGAAGGTTTCGGGGTAGGGATGCTTGTGCAACCTTGGCCCCTGGCCGGGCGCCACAAGGTTGAAGATGAGGCATAGATTGCCGCCATGCGCGCCAAGCTGGACCTCGCCGAGCCACTTGTCCGGTTCCTCCGCCCATTCGGACCGGTCGATAATACTGTGCATGAAACCTCCCCTCGTTCACTTCCGCCGCAACACGGCGCCTTGCATAAGCTGGTGTTGCCGCCTGCGTCCACACGCCCCGCGACAATCTGCCCCCGCGCGCTCGTGATACTGGACAATCGCGGAAGGCGCGCATAGAAACCATCGCCAAATGCAGGGGGAATCCGCCAGCCGTCGCCAGCCGCCAGTGCATATGACGAGGTGGTGAGCGGGACGACCGAAAAGGTCATGCGGGTTTCTTCCGGCGACAATGAGGCGAAAGGACCCTGTGCCCGTGAGCGCGAACGAAGCGACCGATCATAACCGCCGCGATTTCCTTTACATCGCCACCGGCATGGCAGGCGTGGTTGGGGCCGGCGCGGCCGTATGGCCGTTCATCGACCAGATGCGACCCGATGCCTCGACGCTGGCGCTGGCAACCATCGATGTCGACGTCTCCGCGATCGAGGCCGGCATGTCGGTGACGGCCAAGTGGCGCGGCAAGCCCGTCTTCATCCGCAACCGTACGGAAGCGGAAGTCGAGGAGGCGAAGGAAGTGCCGATGGCGGAGCTTAAGGATCCGCTGGCGCGCAACGAGAACCTTGCTTCCGATGTGCCTGCCGAAGACATTTCCCGTTCCGCCGGCGAGGGCAAGGAGAACTGGATCGTCATGATCGGTTCGTGCACCCATCTCGGCTGCGTGCCGCTCGGCCAGGCCGGCGACTTCGGCGGCTGGTTCTGCCCGTGCCATGGCTCGCACTACGATACGGCCGGCCGTATCCGTAAGGGCCCCGCGCCGGAGAACCTTCTCATTCCGCATTTCGAATTCATCTCCGATACGGTCATCAGGATCGGTTGAGGGAAAAGAGAGAGCATTAGACCATGAGCGGTGGACACTCGACCTATTCGCCCAAGACCGGCATCGGCCGCTGGTTCGACGCACGCATGCCGTTGCCGCGGCTGGTGCACGACTCGTTCGTTTCCTATCCGGTTCCGCGCAACCTGAACTATGCCTATACCTTCGGCGGCATTCTCTCGCTGATGCTGGTGGTTCAGATCGTCACCGGCATCGTGCTGGCCATGCATTATGCCGCGTCGACCGAGCTCGCGTTCGATTCGGTCGAGAAGATCATGCGCGACGTGAACTCGGGCTGGCTGCTGCGCTATCTCCACGCCAACGGCGCGTCGATGTTCTTCATCGCCGTCTATATCCACATCTTCCGCGGTCTCTATTACGGCTCCTACAAGGCGCCGCGCGAGCTGCTGTGGATCCTCGGCGTGATCATCTACCTGCTGATGATGGCCACCGCCTTCATGGGCTACGTGCTGCCGTGGGGCCAGATGAGCTTCTGGGGCGCGACCGTCATCACCGGCTTCTTCACCGCGATCCCGTTGGTGGGCGAGTGGATTCAGCAGCTTCTGCTCGGCGGCTTCGCGGTCGACAATCCGACGCTGAACCGCTTCTTCTCGCTGCACTACCTGCTGCCGTTCATGATCGCCGGCGTCGTTGTGCTGCACGTATGGGCGCTGCATGTCACCGGCCAGACCAATCCGACCGGCATCGAGGTGAAGTCGAAGACCGACACCGTGGCCTTCACGCCTTATGCGACGATCAAGGATGGCTTTGCCATGATCGTCTTCCTGATGCTGTTCGCCTATTTCGTCTTCTACATCCCCAACTACATGGGGCATGCCGATAACTACATTCCGGCCAACCCGCTGGTGACGCCGTCGCACATCGTGCCTGAATGGTACTTCCTGCCCTTCTACGCGATCCTGCGCGCCATCACCTTCAACATCGGCCCGATCGACTCCAAGCTGGGCGGCGTGCTCGCAATGTTCGGCGCTATCGCGGTGCTGTTCTTCGTGCCGTGGCTCGACACCTCCAAGGTTCGCTCGGCGGTCTACCGTCCGTGGTACAAGCTGTTCTTCTGGCTCTTCGCCGCCAACGCCGTCTTCCTCGGCTGGCTCGGCTCCAAGCCGGCGGAAGGCTGGTACATCCCGGCAATGCAGGTTTCGACGCTGTTCTACTTCGGCTTCTTCCTGATCGTCATGCCGCTGCTGGGCCTGATCGAGACGCCGCGGCGTCTGCCCAACTCGATCACCGATGCGGTGCTGGACAAGAACAAGGGTGCGGCCACCGCACAGCCCGCCGGTGCTACGGCGTCCCCGGAAACCAAAGGCTGAGCGGCTTCAGGCAGACAAGGACTTCGACATGAATTCTTTCATCAAGGGACTGACAGCGCTCGGTATCGCATTCGGCCTCGCCGGGGCGGCCCAGGCGGCTGAGGAAGAGGGCGGCACGCCGCACTATCCGCTGATCAAGCCGGTGGAACAGGACTGGTCCTTTGCCGGTCCTTTCGGAACCTACGATCAGGGACAGCTTCAGCGCGGGCTCAAGGTCTATCGCGAATCCTGCGCGGCCTGCCATGGCCTGGAGCGCGTGAGCTTCCGTACGCTCGAGCACCTCGGCTATTCCGAGGAGCAGATCAGGACGCTCGCCGCCGAGTACGAAGTGCAGGACGGCCCGGATTCTTCTGGCGACATGTTCATGCGCGCCGCGATCCCGTCCGACCACTTCCCGTCGCCCTTCGCCAACCCGGAAGCAGCTGCGGCTTCCAACAACGGCGCGGCTCCGCCGGATCTGTCGCTGATGGCCAAGGCGCGTGCCGTGACGCGCGGCTTCCCGACATTCGTGTTCGACATCTTCACCCAGTATGCCGAGGGCGGGCCGGACTACGTCTATGCGCTGCTGACCGGCTACGAGGATGCACCCGAGGGCGTCGAGCTGCAGCCGGGCACCTATTACAACCCACATTTCATGGCCAGCTCGGCGCTGTCGATGCCGCCCCCGCTCGCGGATGGGCAGATCACCTATGACGACGGCGCGCCCGAAACGCTGGACCAGTATGCGCACGACATCACCGCATTCCTGATGTGGGCGGCCGAGCCGCACATGGAAGAGCGCAAGCGCATGGGCTTCAACGTGATGATCTTCCTCGTCCTGTTCGGCGGGCTGGTCTATCTCACCAAGCGTAAGGTGTGGTCGAACGTCGACCACTGACCGAAAAGCCACATCAAAGGTCAAGGGCGGCTACCAGCCGCCCTTTTCTTTTGCCGTTCGGCGGGCCAAGAATGATCGGCAACAGGGAACCGGCTTGTGAAACATACTCTCGAAGAAACCCTTCTCTCCGCGATCCGCACGATTCCGGATTATCCCAAGCCGGGCATCCAGTTCCGGGACATCACGACGCTTCTGGGCAATGCGCGCGCCTTCCGCCGCGCGGTGGATGAGCTCGTGCATCCTTGGGCCGGCTCCAAGATCGACAAGATCGCCGGTATCGAGGCGCGCGGCTTCATCCTCGGCGGGGCGATCGCGCATCAATTGTCGGCCGGCTTCATCCCCATTCGCAAGAAGGGCAAGCTGCCGCACGAGACCGTACGGGTCGCCTATTCGCTGGAATACGGGCTGGACGAAATGGAGATGCACAAGGACGCGGTCTCCGCCGGCGAGAAAGTCATCCTCGTCGACGACCTGATCGCGACCGGTGGTACGGCTGAGGGCGCCGTCAAGCTCATCAGCCAGATGGGCGGCGAGATCGTTGCCGCCTGTTTCGTGATCGACCTGCCGGACCTCGGGGGCCGAGCCAAGCTCGAAGCGCTCGGGGTCGATGTTCGCACCCTGATCGCGTTCGAGGGTGACTAAGTCATTCCAAGTGGTCCCATTCCAGGGGGCGTGAGGGAATGCAGGTTTGACAACGCTCCGGGCTCCCATAACCTGCCCTTGACCAAAGGGGGGAGTGGTATGCGCTGGCTTCTGGCATTTCTTTTCGGGGCGGTTTTCGGCGCTGCCGGTGGCGTGGCGCTAGGGTTCTTTCTGTTTCCGTTCGTATTTCCCCCGCCGCAGGCGACCGAAACCTTGCAGGCGTCCAACGACAGCCGGCTGGTGGCAAAGGGAACGTTCATCCACGCCAATCCGAGCGACCCGATCCATTATGGAAGCGGCGGCGTTTCGGTTTATTCTGACACCGTATTTCTCAACGAGGATTTCGAGGTCGGGCCGGGGCCGAAGTATCACGTCTATCTGGTGCCAAAGGCCTCGATCCGTTCCTCCGCCGACGTGGAGGACACGATGTTCGTCGATCTTGGCCAGTTGCGTGCCTTCCAGGGCAGTCAGAATTACACGATCCCGGCCGGTGTCGATCTCAGTCTCTACCAAAGCGTCGTGATCTGGTGCGAGCACTTCTCGGTGCTGATCTCGCCGGCAGATCTCGATTTCGAAACCTGACGCGAGAGGCACGCTTCCGTCTGCCCATGGCGGTGGCTCGATGGCACACACCGCCGCGTTGCGAACGAAAGCGGGTTCCAGTGGACATTCGCGTGGCCTGGATGTGCACGCAGCGGCGCTATTGACTTGTATCGCATCGTGTAACATATGAAGTTACATGAAGCGTGACAGCAAACTTTCAGGCGTTCTGCACGTGCTGCTCCACATGGCCGAGCAGCCACGGCCGATCACATCCGAGGTACTGGCGACTGCCATGTGTACCAACCCAGTCGTAATCCGCCGGATCATGGCGGGGCTGCGGGATGAGGGCTATGTGCGCGCCGAGAAGGGGCATGGCGGCGGCTGGACGCTCGCCTGCGACCTGGAGAAGGTGACGCTTCGCGACGTCTACGACGCACTCGGAAGCCCCGTTCTGCTGGCCATGGGCAATCGGTCGGAATCGCCCGGATGTCTCGTCGAGCAGGCGGTGAATGCCGCACTCGACCAGACATTCCGGGATGCCGAGGCCTTGTTGCTTGCTCGCCTGGGCGAGGTGACGCTGGCAAGCTTGAGCGCCGATTTCCACAAACGCCTCGCCGCGCGAGGCGGAAAACACGATCTGGAGACTGCTCATGCATCATGATGCGATCATCGTCGGCGGCAGCTTCGCCGGCCTCTCGGCGGCTATGTACCTGGCACGCGCGCGCCGTTCCGTATGCATCGTCGATGCCGGCGCGCCGCGCAACCGCTTTGCCGAACACTCGCACGGCTTCTTCGCGCAGGACGGCAGCGCGCCTGGCGCGATTCTCGATACGGCACGCGCACAGGTCGCGGCTTATCCAACCGTTACCTTCGTCAAAGGAAAGGTGGCAAGCGCGCAGGCACAAGGGGATGGCTTCGGCGTGAAGCTGGAGGACGGCCAAGCGCTGGAAAGCGAGCGACTGGTGCTTGCCTATGGGCTGTCGGACGAACTGCCCGAGATTCCCGGCCTAAAGCAACGCTGGGGTCGCTCTGTGCTTCATTGTCCTTATTGCCACGGCTACGAATATGCGGGCCAGCGTCTCGGCGTGCTGGCGACCATGCCGGTATCGGTGCATCAGGCGATGCTGATCGCGGAATGGGGGCCAACCACTATCTTCGTCAACGACGTGCTGGAGCCGGAGCCCGAGGTGCTGGCCGAACTCGACCGGCGCGGCGTGGCAGTCGAGCGCGGCGCAGTCACCGCCTTGCACGGAGAGGGTGACGCCCTGTCGGCTGTCGAGCTTTCCGGCGGCCGCATGCGGGACGTCGATGCGCTTTTCGTCGGCCTGCGCTCGCATATGAACAGCGACATCGCCGGCCAACTCGGCTGCGCTATGGATGAGGCACCATTCGGCCAGATCATCCGCACGGACGGAATGCAGATGACCAGCGTGCCGAACGTCTTTGCCGCAGGCGACATCGCGCGGGGCGCGCACAGCATCGCTTTTGCTTCGGCCGATGGGGTGATGGCAGGCGTTGCCACCCACCGATCGCTGGTTTTCTAGGCGGCCTTAACGAGGACGGCACTCTCGAATTCCAGCACCTTGTCGCCGGTTGAATCGAATGCCTCGCAGGCGATCGTCAGCAGGCGCCATCCGGGCCGCGAGGCGAGGGCGCGATGGGCGAGCGCCCGGCGCGTGAAGGTGACGGTTTCGCCGGCATAGACGGGCTTCAGCCATTTGAGGTTCTGAAAACCGGGCGAGGGGCCGAATTGCGGGGCCTCGCCGGGTCCGTTCCAGGGCTGCTCGCCTGCGTCCTCGCGTCTCTTGAGGTTGTACTTCATCCAGGTCGCGGCCGTGTGCCAGCCCGACGCGCAGAGCCCGCCGAAGACGCTGTGTTTGGCTTCGTCCTCGTCCATGTGGAAGCGCTGCGGATCATATTTGGCGGCAAACGCCTTGATCTCATCGGCCTCGAAGGTGTGAGAGCCGAGCGTGATCGTCTCGCCGATGCGGAAATAGGCGTCGAGGGTCATGCCGCTTCTCCCGCAACGCGCCTAAGGAACATGCCGGTGTTCTGCAGTTCCAGCACGACCTCGCCGCGCTGGTTGACGAGTTCGTGGCGCACCGTGACGAGACCGAGATTGGGTCGCGAGGACGAGGCACGCTTTGCCGTGACCGTGCTCGTGCCGGTAAGTGTGTCGCCCGCCAGCACGGGCTTCTTCCAGCGTACGTAGTCGATGCCGGGCGAGCCCTGCGAGGTCGAGTCGAGCAGGAAGCCGTCGCACATCAGCCTCATGAACATGCAGCAGGTATGCCAGCCCGATGCCGCAAGCCCGCCGAGGATGCTCGCTTTGCCCGCTTCTTCGTCGAGATGCATCGGTTGGGCGTCGAATTCGCTCGCGAACTCGACGATCTCTTCGGCTGTGACGTGTTTCTGCCCGAGGTCGATCGTCGCCCCTTCGGCGAAATCCTCGAATGCCCAACGCTTCCCAGTCATCGGCAAATCCTGTTCATGCTTGAACAAGACTAATGCCGCCGCGCACCGCAAAAGGCAATTCCCCAAGGCATCATTTGGGTTCGGCCAGTGCCGGCGCGGCGGGGAAGCCGCGCCGGCGATCTTCAACTGCAAGCCCGCCGATCAGTCGCCAAGCGGATTGATGTCGTCGACGAGGCGCAGCAGATCGACCATGGTGAAGTCGTTCGCCTGGGCAGACGGCAGCGTCGGCTTCCAGTTGGCGCGTTGCCACAGATAGGAGGCGTGGTCGCCGTGGACGAGCCCGACGAACACCTCGGATATGATGGTCGCGCCCACGGGCCCGAGACGCTTTCCGTCATGCCGAACCTTGGCTTCCTTGAGGATGTAGTACCAGAGGGGCGTCGCCGTATGCATGCCGTGCTGTTTGGCTACGGCACCGTCGGTCGAACCACCAGAATCGGACGCGATCTCATCAGGTGTCAGCGGGTTCTTGATCCTCATCGCGGCGGCGACATCCTGGCCGGAAGGAAGACCAAGGGTAACGCCGCGCTTCAGGTTGCGGAAGGCGAGTATGGCGCTCAGGCTGTTTTCATCCTCCCCAGGCAGTTTGGCCAGGGCCGGCACGAGGTATGGATCGATCTTGCGCGACGGCGTCGTCGCTACCGGTGCGCCGCCGCTGTCACCAAGTTTGAAGAACCGCCGCCAGTCGATGATCCAGTTCGATGGCAGCGTCGACACCGGCAGCGGTCCCGTTGGTGGTACGGGTGCGAGATCACCGACGATCTGGCCTGACAGGCCGGAGAAGCCAAAGAAGAGATCGAAATCCGCGCCGGTGAAGATGCGGTTGTGCGGATAGCGCTGGCGTACCATCGAGTGCCCAAGGCGGTATGCGGCCGCGGAGAATTCGACCGGCATGTATGGCACGCGTTTGAAGCGGTAGAATTTGCGCCCGTCGTGCAGGATCTTGGCGACGATCCCGTCGCCACAGAGCCGTTCGACGAAATCGTGCAGGATCATCCACTGGTAATGCCAGGTGACCATCCTGCGCGCTTCCATGAACACATTATCCGGCGGGTTGGCGCCGCCGGCGACGATGTCGCAGACCTTGTTGTGGAACTTCAGGAACGCCAGGTGCGTCTGGGCCACCAGCAGGTTCTCGTCATTGCGATGGTCGCCGATCAGGGCGCGTCCCTCAGGATTGCGCGGCAGGTCGTTGCGGAATGCCCCTTCGCCGGTGTCGAAATTCTTGCCGATCAGGAATTTCGGCCCCGGCTTGTTCCTGTTGTCAGGATTGCGCGCATAAAGGTGCGGGCTTCCATCCGGCCCGAGCCCGTAGATGGCGTCGAGGTCGAGGCTCGGCGTGCGGAAGTTCTCGATGCCGAGAGGGTCTTTCTCCTTGTCGCCCAGCGAGGTCATGTCCAGGCTGATGTCGTGATCGACGAACTGGCCGAGATAGGTGAAGCCGGAGGGGATGTCGTCATTGTTCCCGTCGGGCGAACCCGGCGAGGAGTCGACCATCGCCCTTGCCAGGTCTTCCAGCTTCGCGTCGGAAACGCGCAAGGGTTCGAGTTTCGGGAACATCCGGCCAAACATGCCGGGGTCCTTGTGGCCCGACAGGGTATCGAGCAGCTCCCGGGTCGGATGACGACCCGCCTGGCCGTGGCCGGGCGTGGTCTTCACCGCATTTGCCTTCATCTTGAGCGAGCCGACAAGTTCGGTTGTCAGGCTCGACATGGTCTTCCTGGGTATCGTCTTGGTCTTCAGCGACATAGCCAAACTCCGTTGGCTGGAGCGCGCTACAGGCGTGCTCGGCTAACCCCCATTGCCCCCGTGGGCCGATGGCGTCGCAAAAGAATAGCGGACCGGAACGCGCTGTTCCGTCCGTCCCCGTTTACCCACCCTGTCCGTGTTTCCCTTGACTCCGCATCGGAGCCATCACGGTCCCGCGATGATATTGCCGGCCGTTGCCGGCGCAACGGCTTCCTGTTGCGTCCGGCATCATCCAAACGGAGTAGCCATTACCTCTAAGGAGGTAGTTGGGAGCGGATCAGCCGGGCTCGATGTTCAGGTGTTGAACTTGAACAGCAGCACGTCGCCGTCCTGCACGACGTACTCCTTGCCTTCGTCGCGGGCCTTGCCGGCTTCCTTGGCCGCTGTTTCGCCGCCGAGCGTGACGTAGTCGTTGAAGGCAATTGTCTGGGCGCGGATGAAGCCGCGCTCGAAGTCGGTGTGGATGACACCGGCAGCCTGCGGGGCCTTCGAACCCTTCTCCACGGTCCAGGCGCGGGTCTCCTTCGGACCGGCGGTGAAATAGGTGATGAGATTGAGCAGGTCGTAGCCGGCGCGGATCAGCCGGTCGAGGCCGGGTTCTTCCAGGCCTATGGCCTCGAGATATTCCTTTGCCTCCTCGTCGGCGAGCTGTGCGACCTCCGCTTCGATCGCCGCGGAGATGACGACCGTCTTCGCGCCCTGTTTCTCGGCCATCGCCTCGACAGCGCTGGTGTGCTCGTTGCCGCCGGCCGCGTCGCTTTCGGCGACGTTGCAAACGTACAGCACCGGCTTGGAGGTCAGCAGGTTCAGGCCCTGCAGGATCTTGAGGTCCTCGGCCGCGATGCCATCGAGCATCATGCGTACGGGCTTGCCGTCCTGAAGCAGCGCGAGCGACTGTTCCATCACCGGCAGGACCGTCATTGCTTCCTTCTCCTTGCCGGTGGCGCGCTTGCGCACCTGCACGATGCGGCGCTCGAGGCTTTCGAGATCGGCGAGCATCAACTCCGTCTCGACGGTCTCGGCGTCTGCGACCGGATCGATGCGGCCCTCGACATGGGTGATGTCGTCATCCTCGAAGCAGCGCAGCACATGCACGATGGCGTCGACCTCGCGGATGTTGGCCAGGAACTGATTGCCCAGCCCTTCGCCCTTCGAGGCGCCGCGCACCAGACCGGCAATGTCCACGAATGATATGCGGGTGGGGATGATCTCCTTGGACTTGGCGATCCCGGCGATCTGCTGCAACCGGCTGTCGGGCACAGCGACCTCGCCGGTGTTCGGCTCGATCGTGCAGAAGGGATAGTTTGCGGCCTGTGCCGCGGCCGTCTTGGTCAGTGCGTTGAACAGCGTCGACTTGCCGACGTTGGGCAACCCAACGATGCCGCATTTGAAACCCATGATGTGGTCCTATCGGGAAAGCAGAATTTGCACAGGGCTATGGGCGAAACGGTCGATGATCGTCAACCCCCGAAGGTCTAGCCAGTCGAGACAACGCCCAACGCGAGCGATGCCGCGCCACCAAGCACGAGCAGCCCCATCACTACAAGCAGCCCGTCGCGCGCGAGCATCGCCAGCGCAAACAGCGAAATCGTCGCCGCGATTATGGTGGATGACATCGGCACCAGTTCCAGCACCGGAATGACCATTGACAGCAGCAAACAGACGAGCGCCCACACGCGCGCCATGGGTGGATCGACCAGCATTGTCAGCCGCTTCCGTGTCAGGCGATCGATATAGCGGGCGGGCCGCTCTATACGGCCGATGACACGCTCCAGGCGCTGCTGCTCGATGGTGCGGTTGAGGATGAAGGCCGGCAGCCACAGCCTGTCTCGGCCAATGACCATCTGGATCGCCACCAGTGCGACGATCGTCCCGCAGAACGTCGACAGGCCGATGATTGCGCTGGCAGGGGTCACGATAATCAGGGCAGGCGCCAGAATGAGTGGCGGGAACGCGTCGTCGCCGATGCGGTGGACGATTTCGCGCACCGACACACGTTCCTCCGCAGCGCCGGCTTCCTCGACGCATTCGAGCACGTCCTCGACCGATTCGGGTTCGCAATCGTCCTTCATGATGTCAACAGACGCCTGGCAGTGCCGATTGGTTCCGGCGAAAGCCCGATTCAGCCCTTGTCGCCGAAAAGCTTCTTGAGCATCGCCGCCATCGGGCCGGTCTCGGGAACCTGCATGGCATTCGGCCGGGGACGTGCCTGCCGGATATGGCTCTTGCCGGGCGCGGCGGGCCGCTCGGCCTTGGGGGCCGGCTCTTCCTTGCCCTGTACGGCAAGGCTGGTCTTGTTCATGAAGCCGTTGTTGTCGCCGGCAACGAGCTTGTCCGCATTGTCGGCAATGGCCTCCAGCAGCGGCTCCAGCCACTCCCGATCCGACTTTGCGAAGTCGCCGAGTACGTGGTGGGTCACCATCTCCTTGACGCCGGGATGGCCGATGCCGATACGCATGCGGCGATATTCCTTGCCGCAATGGGCGTCGATGGAGCGGATGCCGTTGTGGCCGCCGGCGCCGCCGCCGGTCTTGATGCGCACCTTGCCGGGCGCAAGGTCGAGTTCGTCATACATGACCAGCAGGTCGGCCGGCGAAAGCTTGTGAAAGCGCATGGCCTCGCCGACCGACTGGCCGGATAGGTTCATGAAGGTCTGCGGCTTGATGAGAAGCACCTTCTGGCCGGCAATGCGGCCTTCGGCGATTAACCCCTGGAATTTCTTCGACCAAGGGGCGAAGGAATGGCGGCGGGCGATTTCGTCCGCCGCCATGAAGCCGACATTGTGCCGGTTGTCTTCGTATTTCGGGCCGGGATTGCCCAAACCAGCGATGAGCAGCATGGCGGGTGCTCCCGGCGCGGCGACTATTCCTCGTCGCCCTCTTCTTCGTTTTCGTCCTCGACCTCAGCCGCCTCTTCGTCGGCCTCGGACTTGAGGCTTGCCGGCGCGGCGATGGTCGCGATGGTGAAGTCGCGGTCGGTGATCGTCGGCTTCACGTCCTTCGGCAGGTTGACCGAGGAGATGTGGATCGAATCGCCCAGGTCGGTGCCTGCCAGATCGACCTCGATGAAGTCGGGAATCTCGTTGGCCGGGACATGCGCCTCGATATCGTGACGCACGACGTTCAGCACGCCGCCGCGCTTGATACCCACGGACTTCTCTTCATTGATGAAGTGGACCGGAATGTTGACGGTGACGACCGTGTTCTTGCTGACCCGCAGGAAGTCCACGTGCATCGGAAAATCGCGCACGGGATCGAGCTGGTAGTCCTTGGGCAGGACCTGGATCTTCTTGCCGTCGACGTTGATCGTGGCGATAGTGGTCATGAAACCGCCGCCATGGATCTTGTAGTAGACGTCCTTGTAGTTCAGGGCGATAGACAGCGGGGTCTGCTTGTCGCCGTAAATGACTGCTGGCACCATACCGTTGCGACGAAGTTCCCGGGCGGACCCCTTACCGACCCGTTCGCGCGCCTCGGCCTTGAGCTCGTAAGACTGGCTCATGGCATTTCCTTTCGTTTCGTAGCTGGAGCGTTCGCGGGCCTGAGCCCTCAAACGTCGAAAGCGGCTCTGCAGCCGCTCCCATCCGCGTTGCCTCCAAGGGTGTCTACGCGGGTGGCGGTCCTATAGCGGAAGAGGGGCCCCGACGCAACATTTCCGGTCGATCCGAAAAAAGTGGCCTCCGGTGTCGGGATCCACAAGGCGTCTGCGTCCTTGGAAGGAAAATAATGCAATCGATGGGGGCGACCATGACATTCGACAAAGACAAGGCAAGCATCGCGGCAGTGCTCGGTGCAGTTCGTGAAGGCCACCGCCGAAAGGATGCCGCTGCCATTGGCGCGCAGTTTGCGACTGAAGCAGTCCTTTTCGACCTGGCACCGCCGCTGGCTCACGGGTTCGATGTTCCGGGCATGGCGGCGTGGCTCGACAAGTGGGAGGGGCCTGTGGAGATCGAAGAGCGTGACCTGAAGGTCGTCGTCAGCGGTGACCTTGCTGTCTGCTACGGCCTGCAGAAGGTGGCTGCCATCACGGGGGAGGGCGAGAGTGCCGAATGGTGGCAGCGGCTGACCGTGTGTCTCGCCCGAACCGATGGAGAATGGAAGATCGTCCACGAACACACGTCAGTGCCATTCCACATGGATGGCAGTTTTCGGGCTGCGGTCGACCTTGAACCTTAACGAACAATCGCGTCAGCCGCTGGGGCTCCCGACGCGCAATTCCCGCGTTCCGGGCAGGAAAATCGTCAGCAGGCCGAGGAACGGCAGGTACGAGCAGATCTGATAGACCCATTCGATGCCGTTTGTGTCGGCCAGCACGCCGAGTACGGCGGCCGCGATGCCGCCCATGCCGAAGGCGAAGCCGAAGAAGATGCCGGCGATCATACCCACACGACCCGGCACGAGCTCCTGTGCGAAGACGACGATGGCAGGGAACGCCGACGCCATGATGACGCCGATCGCGAAGGAAAGCACACCGCTCCAGAAGAGGTCGGCATAGGGCAGGGCGAGCGTGAACGGCAACACGCCGAGGATCGAGAACCAGATCACCGTCTTGGAGCCGAACCGGTCGCCGATGGGGCCGCCCATCACGGTGCCCAGCGCCATTGCGCCCAGGAACAGGAACAGCATCATCTGCGACTGCTGCACCGTCACGTCGAACTTCTCGATCAGGAAGAAGGTGTAGTAGCTCGTCACGCTGGCCGTGTAGATGTTCTTGGTGAAGACCAGTAGCGCGAGAACGACGAGCGCGATCACGATACGCTTGCGCGGCAGCGGCAGCGTGGTGCTCAAGGGTCTGCGTCCGGCATTGGCGGCTTGGTAGCGTCCGTACCAGTTGCCGACCTGGCGCAGGATAAACATGCCCAGAAGAGCGATCAGCGAAAACCAGGCAACGCTCGTCTGCCCTCGCGGAACCACGATGAAGGCGGCGAGCAGCGGCCCGATTGCCGTGCCGAAATTGCCGCCGACCTGGAACAGCGACTGCGCTAGCCCGTAGCGGCCGCCGGATGCGAGCCGGGCGACGCGCGAGGCCTCCGGGTGGAAGATTGCCGAGCCGATGCCGATCATCGCTGCGCCGGCGAGCAGCAAAGGATAGTTCGACGCGAAAGCCAGCAGCAGCAGGCCGCACATGCTCGAAGCCATGCCGATAGGCAGTGATTGCGGCATCGGCCTGCGGTCGGTGTAGAGGCCGATTGCGGGCTGCAGCAGCGAGGCGGTCACCTGGAAGGTGAGCGTGAGCAGGCCGATCTGCCAGAAGTCGAGTGCGTAATCCGTCTTCAGCATTGGGTAGATGGCGGCCAGCAACGATTGCAGGACGTCGTTGAGCAGGTGGCACAGGCTCACCGCCAGAATGACGGGAAAGACGGTGTTTTCGGCCGCCGGCCGGGACGCGCCTGCTGCGATGTCGGACAAGATGCTCACCCTGATGATGGTTCGTCTGCTCCATAGCGCCGTTGCGAACGACCGTCCTTCGTGGTTTGGTCGACTTCTTTCGCAAGTGGGCCATGCTTGGAGGCGGAGGTTTTGAAACAAACCAGCGATGATCGGGTGGCGGCAATGTCCGACGATCTGCAGGGCCGTCTCGACTGGATCGAGACCGCGTCGGGTGCTGTCGTGGCGTCGGCCTCCGACTTTCCGGACGGGCACCGCGTGACGCCGCACCGGCACGGCCGCGCGCAACTCCTCCATGCGCTTTCCGGCGTCGTGATGATCTCGACCGGGCAAGGGCGATGGATGGTGCCGGCGGATCATGCGATGTGGATTCCGGCAGGCGTCGAGCATGCCGTCGACATGCTGGGTCTGGTGCGGATGCGCTCGGCCTATGTGCTGCAGGGTGCAGCACCCGACCTTCCCGATACGCTGCGCGTGCTGGCCATGACCGACCTGATGCGCAGCCTGATCGTGGAAGCCGTGCAGATCGGGACCGCCGAGGGCACCGCAGGGCGTGCGGCGGCGATCATGAACCTCATCCTGCTGGAAATTCCCAATCTCGAGGAGCGCCCGTTTGCCTTGCCGTTTCCCGCCGACCCTCGGCTGGCTGCGCTCTGCCGGCGGTTCGTCACCACGCCGTCACCACACGCAACCATCGATGATTGGGCCGCGGCATGCGGAATGAGCAGGCGTAGCTTCACGCGCGCCTTCTTGCGCGAGACGGGATTGAGCCTGTCCGTCTGGCGGCGGCAGGCGACGCTGTTTGCGGCGCTGCCGCGCCTGGCCGACGGCGTGCCTGTGACCACCGTCGCGCTCGATCTTGGCTATGACAGCGTACCGGCTTTCACCACCATGTTCCGGCGCATGCTCGGTGCGTCGCCTCGCCGCTACATGCGCGGACAGCCGGACGGCTGAGGTCTGCCGTTCCTGCAAAAAGAACCCGCCGACATTTCCGTCGGCGGGCGAGCGAGGTTCGTTGCGCGGCGCGGCGCGGCGGTTCGCGCGTCGTCTAAAGCGACCACAGCGTCCTTTCGCGGGACCGCTCGTGCCAGAACGCGGCTTCGACACCGAGCGCGTCCTCGCGGGTCAGCCCCGCGTCGCGCAGCAGGCGGTCGTCACGTTTGTTCAGCACGGCACGCAAAGTGGCGCCGATGCGGCCTTCGCTGGCCGTGCGCTCTTCTCTGCTACTTCTCCGCGTGTCCTCCAGGCCGGACAGGCCGATCGCCATAGCCATGACGACAACTCCTTCATTTGCTTGCCCACGAAGTAGGTGTCGCTTTGACATTTGACAAACGAATATCCATCATGGCTGGCATGAGAAATGGGAATGCCTTGTGGTGACCATGCACCTCGACAGCGACCTGCTGCGCACTTTCGTCGCGGTGGCCGACATGGAGAACTTCACCAAGGCCGCCGGTTTGGTCGGGCGTACGCAGTCGGCGGTCAGCCTCCAGATCAAGCGGCTGGAAGACATGGTCGGCGATCCGCTGTTCGAGCGCGGCCCGCGCGGCGTCGCGCTTACCCGGCGCGGCGAGGAATTGCTGGTCAACGCTAGGCGTATCGTCTCGCTGCTTGACGAGACGGCGGCGTCGCTGACGGCGCCGGCGCTCGAAGGAAGGGTGAGCATCGGCATTCCCGAGGAATACGGGACGACCGTGCTGCCGCGCGCGCTGGCCACGTTCAACAACATGCATTCCAATGTCGAGATCATGGTGCGCTATGCCAGCTCGTCGGCACAGATGGCGGCGCTGGAGCGGGGCGATCTCGACCTTGCGGTCGTCTTCGAATGGCAGGATTCGCCGCGCGGCGAGGTGCTCATGGTGGACCCGACGGTGTGGGCGACCTCCGAGACCCATCATGTCCACGAACAGTCCCCGGTGCCGATAGCGCTCTACGAGAATTCCGGCTGGTGTACCGAGTTCGCCATCCGGTCGCTGGAAAATCTCGGACTGGACTATCGCGTCGCGTATCGCAGCGACATGAGCAGCGGGCTCAAGCTTGCCGTGGCTTCTGGGCTTGCGATCGCGCCCCTGTCGCGCAGCAACATTCCGTCCGGCTGCCGTGAGTTGACGACGGAGGACGGCTTTGGCGGGATCGACGCGTCGAACGTCGTGCTCTACCAGCGCCCGACCGCGCGCGGCGCGGCCGTCAACGGCATGGCCGATGCGATCCGCGATGCGTTCAGGATGCAGCACGGAACTGCGGCAACCTGACAAGCCAGGGGTTCAAACCGCGGCTGAAAAGCCCTATATCGGCGGCGAACCGCTGAAGGAGTGACACCGATGAACGATGCAAAGCGAGCCATCTCCGCCCGTATCGCATCCATTATTCCGGTGTCGCATGCCTGTTCTTTCCATTCACGATCTTTCCTTCCGGCTTCCTGACGGCCGTCCGCTTTTCGAAAACCTCAATCTCGCCTTTGGGCCCAAACGCACCGGCCTTGTCGGGCGCAACGGCATCGGCAAGTCGTCGCTGATCGCGATCCTGGCCGGCGACCTGCGGCCGACTTCGGGCGCTGTCCGCGGGAGCGCGCGTGTCGCGCTGCTGCGGCAGATGGCTGATGCAAGCGATGACGAAACGGTGGCGAGCCTGTTCGGCGTCGTCGATCGGCTGGCATTGCTGGAGAAAATCGAAGCCGGTAGCGCCAGCGTCGAGGAGATCGCCGAAGCAGACTGGACGCTGGAAGCACGCCTCGACAAGGCGCTCGCCGATGTCGGGCTTGCAGGCATAGCGCCCGGGCGGCAGCTCGTGAGCCTCAGTGGTGGCCAGAGAACACGCGCGGCGCTGGCGGCACTCGCCTTCGACCGGCCCGACATGATCCTGCTGGATGAGCCCACGAACAACCTCGACCGCGACGGGCGGAAGATGTTGCACGGCTTCCTCGAAAGCTGGAAGGGCGGCGCGATCGTCGTCAGCCATGACAGGGAGCTGCTCAACCGGATGGACAGGATCGTGGAGCTTTCGTCGCACGGCGCGCGCAGCTATGGCGGCGGGTATGATGCCTACCGCGAGCAGCACGATGCCGAGAAGGCGTTGGCGGAACGAGAGGCCGAGGCCGCCGACCGCAACGCACGGCAGGTGGCCCGCGCCGCCCAGGCCGCACTTGAACGCCAGGCGAAACGGGATTCTGCGGGGCGCAAGGCGCGGGCGACCAGTTCCGACCCGAAAATTCTCCTCGATGCACGCCAGCAGCGAGCCGAAGCGACCGCCGCGCGCAACAGCGGGATTGCCGGGCGACTGGAGGCAGAGGCACAGGAACGGCTAAGCCGCAGCCGTGAAGCGCTCGAGCGGGCGACCCCGTTCACGGCGGGCGTCGCTTCCCGCGCCGTGCCGGCGGGCAAGCTGCTCGTCGACGCCCGCAACCTTGCGGTCGGGTTCGATGGTCGGCCGCCGGCCACGATCACGCTGAACGTCACCGGGCCAGAACGGATCGCAATCGTCGGGCCGAACGGTGCCGGCAAATCCACCTTGCTGAAAACGCTGGCGAGCATCATTCCGCCGCTCGGAGGCGAACTCCGCGTCGAGGCGAGCCTTGCCTTCTTCGACCAGCATGTCAGCCTGCTGGAACCGCGTATGTCGATCCTCGAAAACTACCGGCGCATCAACCCGGGCGCCAGCGAGTTCGAGTGTCGTTCGGCGCTGGCGCGCTACGCATTTCGCGCCGATGCCGCCTTGCAGATCGTCGGTACGCTATCGGGCGGCGAAAGGTTGCGGGCGGGGCTTGCGTGCGTGGCCGCCGGCCAGACACCGCCGGAACTGTTGATCCTCGACGAGCCGACCAACCACCTTGACCTCGATTCCGTCGCCGAGGTGGAAGACGGCCTCAACACCTTCGGCGGCGCGCTGCTGGTGGTCAGCCACGATGAAGCATTTCTGGAGGCGATCGGTATCGAGCGGCAAATTTTCCTTGAACAAGGCGGCAACGTTATCAAGCTGTCGCAGATACGCGGATAGGCAGTAGCATAAAACAGTAGTGCGCCCTTCGAGGCTCGCTGCGCTCGCACCTCAGGATGAGGGGAGGTGGGCTGATCCGGCGAACTCGCGACAGGCTCTATGAACGTCGGCAAAACGACTCTCAAGCCGATGAGTTGGCCAGATCGTTGCGCTACAGTCCTCATCCTGAGGTGCGAGCGCAGCGAGCCTCGAAGGACGCAGGGCGTTGTCACCGGAGCCTTGGATACGATGGATCAGAAAGACCGGGTGAGACCCGTTTCGGAACCCGCCATCGGAGAGCTCTTCGCCGTATTCGCCAAGATCGGCCTACTCTCGTTCGGCGGCCCGGCCGGCCAGATCGCACTGATGCACCGTGTGCTGGTGGAGGAAAAGCGCTGGCTGGACGAGCCGCGTTTCCTGCACGCGCTCAACTACTGCATGCTCCTGCCGGGGCCGGAGGCGATGCAGCTTGCCACCTATGCCGGCTGGCTCGTGCAGGGCGTGCGCGGTGGAATCGTGGCCGGGCTGCTATTCGTGCTGCCGGGCGCCGCCGTGCTCATCGCGCTGTCGACGATCTACTTGCTGGCCGGCGAGGTGACGCTGGTCCAGGGCCTGCTCTTCGGCCTCAAGGCAGCCGTGCTGGCCGTGGTGCTGGAAGCGCTAATCAAGTTGTCCACGCGCGCGCTGAAGAGCCGATGGCTGGGGGCGCTCGCCGTTGTTGCGTTCGTCGCCATCGCGTTCCTGCAGGTGCCATTCCCGCTGATCGTGCTCGGCGCCGCACTCGTGGGTGCCGCTGCGCATCTGCTTTCCGGGCGTTCGGACAGCGATACGGCGGATTTAGCCGATACCGGACAGGCCATACCGGAATGGGCAAGGCCATCGTGGTCGCGTTTCATTCGCACCAGTGCCGTCTGGCTGGCAATCTGGCTGCTGCCGCTCTTCCTGGTGCAGGCTGCGCTTGGCGTGGAGCACGTCTTTTCGCAGGAAGCGCGCTTCTTCTCCGTCATGGCGACGGTGACCTTTGGCGGCGCATATGCCGTTCTGGCCTACGTCGCCCAGCAGGCGGTCGAGGTCTACGGATGGCTTCGGCCAGACGAGATGCTGACCGGGCTGGGGCTGGCCGAGACGACGCCCGGGCCGCTGATCCTCGTTCTGCTGTTCGTGGGGTATCTCGGCGGCGCGCGCCTTGCGGCACTGGAGCCGGTCACCGGCGGGGTGCTGGGTGCGCTGGTGGCGCTGTGGTTCACCTTCGCGCCGTGCTTCCTGTGGATTTTCGCCGGCGCGCCCTATGTCGAGACGGTGCGCAACGTGCGCTGGCTGGCCGCCGCGCTTGCGGCGGTGACGGCTGCCGTTGTGGGCGTGATCGCCAATCTGGCCCTGTGGTTCGCGATCCATGTGCTTTTCGCGACGGTGGACGAGCGCGGCTTAGGCCCGTTCAGCGTCGCCGTGCCCGACCCCGCCAGCTTCGATCCGGCAGCGGCCGTCATCGGGCTGGCTGCGGCCATCGCACTCGTGCGCCTGAAAATCGGGATGATCCCGGTGCTGGCCGCGTCGGCGCTGGCCGGGATGGTCTGGCTGCTCGCCTGAGCCTAGTCGAAGAGGCTGGAAACCGATTCCTCGGTGGCCGTGCGCGAGATCGCCTCGCCGATCAGGTCGGCGATCGAGACGACGCGTATGTTGTGCGCGGCCTCGACCCCTGATGTCGGCTGGATGGAATCGGTGGTCACCAGTTCCTTGAGTTGCGAGGAGGCGATGCGCGCGACCGCGCCGCCCGACAGAACGCCGTGGGTGATATAGGCCGTGACGCTGGTGGCGCCGTTTGCCAGAAGCGCATCGGCGGCATTGCAGAGCGTGCCGCCGGAATCGACGATGTCGTCGATCAGCAGACAGTCCTTGCCGCGCACGTCGCCGATGATGTTCATGACTTCCGATTCGCCCGGCTTCTCGCGGCGCTTGTCGACGATGGCGAGAAGCGCATCGAGCCGCTTGGCGAGCGCGCGGGCGCGCACGACGCCGCCGACGTCAGGCGATACCACCATCACGTTCGGCAGTTCGTAGTTGCGCTTCACGTCGCGGGCGAGCACCGGCACCGCAAAGAGGTTGTCGGTCGGGATGTCGAAGAAGCCCTGGATCTGGCCGGCGTGAAGATCGAGCGTGAGGACACGGTCGGCGCCGGCCTGGGTGATCAGGTTGGCGACCAGCTTGGCCGAGATCGGCGTGCGGCCCGAGGCGCGGCGGTCCTGCCGGGCATAGCCGAAATAGGGAATGACCGCCGTGATGCGGCGCGCCGAGGACCGACGGAAGGCGTCGATCATGATCAGCAGTTCCATCAGGTGGTCGTTGGCCGGGTACGACGTCGACTGGAGAACGAAAACATCCTCGCCGCGCACGTTCTCCTGGATCTCGACGAATATCTCCTGGTCGGCGAAGCGCCTGACGCTGGCCTTGCCCAGCGAGATATTGAGGTAGCGGGCGACGGCTTCGGCCAGCACCCGGTTGGAGTTGCCCGCAAAAAGCTTCATGAAATTTCCCCGGCGAAGGATATGAGCGGGCTTTTACCGGTGTGAGCCGGTATTGCAAGCGCGAAGGGGACGATTTCCCCTCTATCTCGCTCGGCAAATGGCTTTTGCCGCATCAGCCGGGCCGCGCCACGAGCCAGTTGGCCAGCTCGTCGACGGTGCGGTCGGCTATCGATTCCATCGTTGCCGGGTCCACCGACGACCAGCCTTCACCGCGCGCGGCCGACGTTGCCTGCCCCTGAATACGGTGAATGCGCGTGCCCGCGGGGTCGACCACATCCCACACATAGATGACCGTCGTGCGTCCGTCGTCGGCGATCGTCGAGAAGTAGCCCTTCATCACCAGCGTGGCCGAGCTGTCGCCGGACTGCACCAGCGTGATGCCGCGCTGGGTCGCGCGTGCGGTGAGCCGTGCTGCCAAAGGCGTCGATGCCTCGCTGGCTGCACCCACAACCGGCGCGAACTGCACGCGGGCGTCGGTGCTGATCGCCGCCACGTTGGTTTGCTGGCCGGCCGCAGGCTGCGCGGCAGGTGCGGGTGTTGCCGGTTCAACCGAAGGCGAATCCGGCTGCGGCGGCAAGGTCGGCGTGTCGGCGCTGACGAGTGCCGACGGTTCGAGCACGTCCTGCGTGCTGGTGCAGGCGGAAAGCACCAGCGCGGTGCCGAACAACATTGTGTAAAGGGCCGGGCGTGACATGCCGATAGTCCTCCTGTGCGCCGGGATGCGGGCGCACCGGTTGTCGTCCCTCATAATGGAATCACTGTACGATCAAGTCGAGATCATGGCGGGACAACGGTTTTGGGTCCCCATCGGTCGTCAGATATGTCCGGCCGAGCGTCATCGCGGTTTCGCTGTCGGAATCCATGATGATCATGTGGGCGAACAGGGTCATGTCGGGCGCGATCGGCTCCGGATTGCCGCCATAGAACATCGGCATGTCCATCCAGGACGGCGTGAAGCGTGCGCCAACCGAATAGCCGCAGGCATTGAGCCGATGCCGGGTCAGGCCGTGCGCTTCCATTACCCGGGCATGTGCATCGAACACGTCGCCGAAGGTCTTGCCCGGCACCATGGCCTTTTCCACGGCAAGCAGCGCTTCCCGTGCAGCCTCGAACAGCTCCTGATGCCGTTTGGATGCCTTGCCGGTCAGGATCGTGCGCATCATCGGCGCGTGATAATGGTGGAAGACGCCGGCCCATTCGAGCGTGAGCTGGTCGTTCTTGTTGAGCTTGCGGCGGCCCGCCTTGTAGCGGCAGAGCAGCGCATCGGCGCCGGAGCCGATGATGAACTCGTTGGCGGGGTAGTCGCCGCCGCCTGCGAAGACCGCGCCCTGCATGGCGGCAAGGATCGCACCCTCGTCGCCCCCCTGCTTGATGAGCGGTAGCGCCGCATCGAGCGCATCGTCGGCGAGTGCTGCGGCCTTCTGCGCCTTGGCGATCTCGGCCGCGCTCTTGAGCAGGCGCAGCCGCTGCATGATGTCGGAGGCGTCCTCGGCGGTTGCGAACGTCTTGAGCTGCTCGTCCAGCAGCCGGCCGTTCTTCGCCGTCAGGCCGTGCGTGTCATATTCAACGCCGATGCGGCAGCCCAGCAGATCCATGTCGTTGAGCAGGTTGCGCAGTTCGGCGGCCGGATTGGCCCCGTCACGGTCCGTCCACACCACGATGTTGTCGAGGATGGAGGTGTGGCGTGCCTGACGCAGGTCGGCCGAGCGCGTCATCAGCACCATCGAGCCGTCTGCCTTTACTACAAGGCACTGGAAGAAGCAGAAGCCGAACGTGTCGTAACCCGTCAGCCAGTACATGCTCTCCTGTGCGAAGAGCAGCATGGCATCCAGCTTGCGGTCGGCCATCTCGATGATGAGACGATCACGTCGCGCGTCGAACTCGGTCTTTTCGAAATGCAGCGCCATCAGCGGTCCTCCAGAACGATCGCCGAAATCTGGCGTCCATAGTCGGGCTCCTTGCGGTGCGTTGCGCGCCGGTAGGAGAAGAAACTGGCCTCGTCGGCATAGGTGCAACGGCCGATCGCGCTCGCCGCCACGCCGGCCCGCAGCAGGCGCTCGACCGTGTAGCGGTTGAGATCGAACATCGCGTGGCCGGCCTGCTTTGAGGGTGTGAAGTAATCTTGGTTCGCCGGATCAGCCTCGACGAAACGCTGAACGAATTCCGGGCCGACCTCGTAGTTTTCCGGGCCGATCGATGGGCCAAGCACGGCGGCGATGCGCTCCCGCTTCGCGCCCAGCCCTTCCATAGCCTCGATCGTGGATTCCAGCACGCCCGTCAGCGCGCCCTTCCAGCCGGCATGGGCGGCGCCGATTACGCCGGCCTCGCTATCGGCGTAGAGCACCGGACCGCAATCGGCAGCCAGTACGCCGAGCGCAATGCCGGGCCTATCGGTGACCATGGCGTCGGCTTTGGGTCGCGGTAAGCCGAAAGGCTCGCGTACGACGAGCGCATCGGGCGAATGAACCTGATAAAGGGTCAGCAGCCGGTCGGCTCCGACGCCCATCCATGCCGCAACGCGGCGGCGATTCTCGGTGACGCTCTCTGCTGAATCCTGCGATCCGACACCGGCGTTCAAGCCCTTGTAGATGCCATCCGAGACACCGCCGGCACGGGTGAAGAACCCGTGCCTGACGCCGCTTTGCGCGAATCTCTCAAGCACCGGAGACCGGATCGGGTCCGGTCGAACAGTTTCCAGCATGCGCCGCCTTTGTCCCTTCGTGCCACCGTTGCGCAACATTGCCTGTCGTTTTCACGGTGACCGTTTGAGCGCGGATCGTGGGGCAGGCGAGGGGGAAAAGTCAATCCGTCGCGATGTCCGGCGGCAGCGCTGTGCCCTCCGGCATAATCATCAGAACCTTGAACAGCGTGCCCATTGCATCAGGGCCTGCAAGCCGGTGCACTGCGCCTTCCAGGCGCTCCCGCGTCGCGGCGTCGCAGTTTGCCCCCAGCGCCCCGGCGCGTTCCAGCAACCCCATGCCGACCAGGAAATCGCCCTGGGTCATCAGCCGCGTTTCCAGACCACGGGCCCGCGCAACGGCTGCAAGTGCCGCAAAGTCCACATGCGAGGTCAGGTCGGCTTCGCCCGGGTTGGCGAGCACGTCGTCGAACTGATGCGCGCGCATCGCCTGCAGCGTGTCGCCGGTGCCTGGCTGTAGATGGCCATAGTCGATGAAGATGCCGGCGCCGCCTCGCTTTGCAATCCGCGCCGCGATCATATCCATCAGGGCTTCGCGCGCTGGCGCCAGCTCGACGATCGCGCCATCGGGAGCGTCGGCTGCATCTGCAGGCAACAGGGCCTCGTCGAGCCCGTTCATACCGGCTGCGAACGAGAGCTGACCTTGATCGTCGAGCGCGACCATGCGCTCGCGCCAGCCGCGCGGCGTCTTGACGAACTGGCGCACGGGCAAGGCATCGAACAGCTCGTTGCCGACGATGACGAGCGGCAGGTCGGGCAGGTCCGATATGTCCCGGTACCATGTCGGCCGCGCACGTCCGGCTTCGAGCTTGCCGCGCTGGATTTCCGTCAGGCGCGGGCTCGCCTCGATCATCGCCACACGTGTGAGTGTCACGAAGGACGGGTCGAGGTGGCCGAGCGTGCGCAGCATGTCCGCCATCAGCGTGCCGCGACCCGGTCCGATCTCGGCTAGGATGGACGGCACCGGCTTGCCGTTGGCCGACCAGGCCGACCAGGTCCAGACCGCGAGCAGTTCGCCGAACATCTGGCTGATCTCCGGCGCGGTGATGAAATCGCCTGAAGCGCCGAAGGGTTCGCGCGACGTGTAGTAGCCGTCCTGCGGGTCGAACAGGCAGGCGGCCATGTACTCTGAAACAGAAATCGGGCCGCTGGCCTCAATCAGCCGGATCAGCTTTTGCCTCAGTGCCGTCATTGTGCGGCGGCGGCGGCCCGTTTCGCCCGCAGCATCGCCCATATACCGATGACGAGGAGCGGCACGGACAGCACCATGCCCATGGTCAGCCATCCGCCGACGAGGTAGCCGATATGGGCGTCGGGTTCGCGGAAGAATTCCACGAAGATGCGCGCGGCGCCGTAGCAGGCCACCATCGCGCCCGCGACGAAACCTGGTTGCTTGAGCTTCAGCGCCGAGTGGGTCAGCAGGCGCAGCACGATGAAGAGTACAAGCCCTTCAAGCAGCGCCTCGTAAAGCTGGCTCGGGTGGCGCGGCTCCGGCCCGCCATTGGGGAACACCATCGCCCAGGGAACGTCGCTCGGGCGACCCCAAAGCTCGGAATTGATGAAGTTGGTGACGCGCACCAGACCGAAGCCGACGGGCACGCCTGCAGCGATGGTGTCGAACAGGCTCCAGGGGCTGAAGCCGCGCCGGAAGGCAAACGCGATCATGGCAACGGTGACGCCTGCCAGCCCGCCATGAAACGACATGCCGCCCTGCCAGACGGCCAGTATGTCGGCTGGCCGCTCGATGTAGCGGGCGAGATCGTAGAACAGGATGTAGCCGATGCGGCCGCCGAGCACGACGCCGGCGGCAGCCCAGATCAGGAAGTCGTCGATGTCCTCGGCGGTCAGTGGCGCCTTGCCGCCGGCCCAGAGCCTGTCGGTGGCGACCAGCCTGCGCGCATACCACCAGGCGAACAGGATGCCGACCACATAGCCCAGCCCATACCAGTGTATGGCCAGCGGGCCGATCTGGACGATGACGGGGTCGATTTCGGGAAACGGCAGGGCGGCCAGCGGCAGGAGAAGTTCGGTCAAGTCTGGCACCCCGGTTGCCGGTTGCGTTGGCGACCATATGAGCCGAGGCCATGGCGAGGTCAAGGCGCGGGCGCGACGCCATGTGTCTTGCATTCGCCCGCGTCGCCCACTACTTCCTCATGTGAAGAAACAGCGAGGCCCCTGACCATGTCGACCGGACCCAACCGCATTCTCGACGAGTTCGCCAAGCTGATGACCGACGCTGCCGGCGCCGCGCAGGGCATGCGCAAGGAGGTCGAGACTGCGTTCCGTGGACAGGCCGAACGCATCCTCAACTCGATGGAAATCGTTCAGCGGGAAGAGTTTGAGGCCGTGCGCGAGATGGCGCTGAAAGCGCGCGCGGAAAACGAAAAGCTGGTGGCGCGCGTGGCGGAGCTTGAAGCGAAGCTCGGCGGAGGCGCGTCCAAGGCGGCCGAAAAGCCCGCTGCGAAGCCGCGGACCAAAAAAACTTCGTAAAATCCGCGTCAAGTTTTCCACATTCGGCCACTGCGAAAAACGCTTTGGCGAGAGTCGCTTAGACTCCGGCTTTGAATCAGCCCCTGAATCTCTATCCACATCGCAGAATGCCACTCCGCTAAAAAAAGGGGTGTTCAGGCGACTCTGCATCAATAGACTGAATTTGTTGCATGATTCGGGACGCGATTTGGCGGCCCGCATGTGCCGGGCGGTGGGGACCGGCAGAGCCTTGTATGCGTTGCTTGCCTCCCTTCCTTCCTCAGTAGCCGATTTCTCGTGCCGCGTGCTCCGTAATCAGGTGTGCGTGAATGCCGCCTCATGACCGACGGGAAGAGACTTTTGATGGACCTGCTTGAACTTGACGTAGCGCGCGACCTCCACCCGGTGGATGTCATCGAGCACGTCGCGAACATGAACGACTGGTCGTTCGAGCGAACCGGCGACGACGAGATCGCCATATCGGTCGCCGGTACATGGACCGACTATCACGTTTCCTTCTCCTGGATGGAGGACTTCGAGGCGCTGCATCTGGCCTGCGCCTTCGACATCAAGGTGCCCGAGAACCGCGCGCTCGAGGTGATGCGCCTGCTGTCGCTCATCAACGAGCAGATGCTGTTCGGCCATTTCGACCTGTGGGAGCAGGAGGGCGCGATCATGTTCCGCCAGGCGCTGCTGCTGGCCGGCGGCGCAGAGCCTACCAGCCAGCAGGTCGAGGTGCTGCTGTCGTCGGCGCTCGAAGCCTGCGAATGCTATTTCCAGGCATTCCAGTTCGTCATCTGGTCGGGATCGAGCGCCCGCGACGCGCTCTCGAACGTGCTGTTCGAGACGCAGGGCTCCTGCTGAGGGGCATCGCCATGAGCAAGGATGCCGGGCCGAGGCCCGAGATCACTTATGACGATTTCGACCGGGTCGACATCCGCGCCGGCACCATCGTGGCGGCCGAGCCGTACCCGGAGGCGCGCAAGCCGGCGATCAAGCTATGGATCGATTTCGGGCCGGAGATCGGCGAGAAGAAGACCTCGGCGCAGATCACCAGACACTATACGCCGGAAACGCTGGTTGGGCGGCAGGTGATGGCGGTGGTGAACTTCCCGCCGCGCCAGATCGGCAAGTTCATGTCGGAAGTGCTGACGGTCGGTTTCCCAGACGAGGATGGCGAGGTTGTGCTCGCCGCGATCGACAAGCCGGTGCCTAACGGCGGCAAGCTTTTCTAGCCAAGCTCTACAACCATCATGCTCGACGAAGATGCCTATCTGCCCGGCAATCCGGCGCTGGTCGCCAGCCGTCAGGCAGTGGTGCTCACAGGATGTTCCGGTGGCGGCAAGTCGACGCTCCTCGGCGCGCTGGCTGATCGTGGCTACGCGGTCTGCCCCGAGGCCGGCCGGCAGATCGTACGCGAGCAGATGCATCTGGGCGGTGACGCGCTGCCATGGACCGATGCAACGCAGTTCGTCGCCCTTGCCGCATCGCGCACTATGCACTTGTTCAACACCACAGCCCCCAGCGAACGCGCCATCTTCTTCGACCGCTCGCTTGTCGACCTCACGTCGTTTCTCGAAATGAAAGGGCTCGATGTTCCGGCACACCTGCGCCGCGCGGTCGAGACCTATCGCTACGCACCTTCCGTCTTCGTCACGCCGCCCTGGCGGAAAATCTATGTCGACGAGGCAGAGCGCTCGAAATCTTTCGAGGATGCATGCCGCGAATATGATGCGCTTGTCGACGGCTATCTCGCCGCCGGCTACGAGTTGGTGGAGGTGCCGAAAGCGTCGGTCGCCGAGCGGGCGGATTTCGTGATCGCCAATCTGCCGGCCTGAGAGGGCGGTCAGCCGCCGGCGGCGGCCACCTGTTCCTCGAGATGGCGCAGGGTGAGCCGGTACTGATCGGTCAGCCGCGTCGTCGCCAGCTCCACGTCGCCATCGAGCGCAGCCTCCATGATCAGCCGGTGCTCGACGACGGAATCGCGGCGCGGATAGGTGCTCATGGAAATGTAGCGGTAGCGCTCTGCGTGATCCATCATCTCGTTGCAGAAGCCGATCAGCCATGTCGATCCGCAGCCGGAAATCAGCGCGTTATGGAACGCCCGGTGCCTGACTTCCCATTCGGAGTTGTCGCCGCCTTCCTCCGGCGTGCGGATCGGTGTGCGGGAAAGGTGGTGGAAAGTCAGGACGATGCCATCCTCCCAGCCGGGAGTGCGGTTGGCGATTGATTCTTCCAGCGCGATCGATTCCAGCCAGCAGCGTGTCTTCACCAGTTCGCGCAGGCGCTCCATCGACAGCGGCGGCACGAAGAAGCCGCGCTGGTCGTGCCGATCGACTAGATGTTCCGACGAGAGGCGGTTGAGCGCCTCGCGCACCGGATTGGTGCCGCTGCCGTAGCGCGTTGCCACCTGGTCGATCTGCAGCTTCTGGCCGGGCTTGAAATTGCCCTTGAGAATGTCCTGGCGGAGCTGACGGTAGACGGCGGTCGCCGCCGTCGTCTTTTCCCCGCGCCCGGCGGCATCAATCTCTGTTTCGTTCAATGCCATGCAGCGTTCCGCAGTTTTCGTGCTCCCGTGCCACGCGTCAGCCGAATTTTCCAGCACCGGACCTTTGCCAGAATACGAGACGGCGCTCCAGCCAGACCACCGTCCAGAAGAGAGCGAGGCCGAGCAGGCTCAGGAAGATGATGAGAGAGAAGACACGCGGCGTGTTGAGCTGCGAGGCGGCAACGCGGATCAGCTCGCCGAAACCCTTGCCGCCACCGAGAAACTCCCCGGTAATCGCACCAGCCATGACACCGACTGCGGCGATCTTCAGGCCGGTGAACATCTGCGGCATGCCGAGCGGCAGCTTCATCTTGAACAGCGTCTGCCAGCGGCTCGCGCCCATGGTCCGGAAGAGGGCGCGCGCGTTCTCGTCGGCTGCGTGCAGGCCAGCCGCCGTGCCGACCACGATCGGGAAGGTGGCGATGAAGGCCGCGAGCGCGACCTTGGAGGAGATGCCGAAGCCGAGCCAGGCGAGGAAGATCGGCGCGAAAGCCACTTTCGGCATTGTGTCGATGGCCACGAGATACGGCAACACGGCACGCTCGCCGAAGGTGAACTCGCCGACCAGCACGCCCAGCGTGAAGCCGATCGCAAGCGCGATGGCGAAGCCGTAGATGACTTCCTTGACCGTGATCCAGAGCGCGCCCAGCATGTAGCCGCCGCTGGCGAGGTTCTTCGCGACGAAGACGATGTCCTCGCCGGTCTCCCACGGCCCCGGCAGGATGATCGGCGAAACCAGCCCGGAAATGTGGACAAGCTGCCACATCGCCAGAAAGGCGATCATGATGCCGGCCATCGCGATGGAGCGCGGTATGCGGTCGATAAAGGTTACATGCTCGGTCCAGACCGTGTCGGGACGTCGAGCCTGCGGGTCGGTCGCGATGGTCACAGGAAAGCTCCCTTGTCGAGTCGCGCACGGATGCGGCGTACGTAGTCGCCGAACTTGGCGTCGGTCATCATGTCGAGGGTGCGCGGGCGAGGCAGGTCGATCTCGACCGTCTCCACGAACGTCCCCGGGCGCGGCGACATGACGTAGACCGTATCCGACAGGATCACGGCCTCGGGAATCGAATGGGTAATGAGGAAGGCGGTGGCGTTGCGCTCCATGCAGATGCGCTGCAACTCCATGTTCATGAAGTCGCGCGAGAGCTCGTCGAGCGCACTGAAGGGCTCGTCGAGCAGCAGCACCGCCGGCTCCGTCACCAGCATCCTGCAGATGGCAGCGCGCTGGGCCATGCCGCCCGACAGCTCATGCGGCCAGCGACCTTCGAAGCCTTTAAGCCCGACCAGTTCAAGCAAGGCAAGCGCATCGCGATGCTTGGCGCGGGCTGCCGCCTTGCCGTCGCGGATCTCAATCGGCAGGACGATATTCTCCAGCACCGTGCGCCACGGAAAAAGCGTCGCCTGCTGGAACATCATGCCGATGTCCTCGCGCGTGCCTGTGACGGGGGTGCCCTCCAGATAGACGCCGCCCTCCGATGGCGGGATCAACCCCGCCATGATCTTCAGCAGCGTGGACTTGCCGCAGCCCGACGGGCCGATCACCGAGGAGAAGCTGCCTTCGCGCAACGTCAGGTCGACACGGTCGAGCGCGCGCAGATTGCCTCGCGCATAGCTCTTGGCAACGCCGGAGAGCTCGTAGACCGGCCGGCTCTGCGAGCCGGCCGTCATGGCATCTGTCCGTGGAAGGACGGTCATTCCGCGTTCCACGCTTCCACGAACTGGTTGGTGTAGGCCGCTTCGAGGTCGTCGAGCGGTGCCGACAGCGCGCCGGATTCAACCGAGCTGTCGTGCCACATCTGCCAGTGCTCCGGCGGCTGGTAGCCATAGCCGTTGGACATGTCGAGCGGCGTGATGCGGTCCTGGATGGCTGCCAGCAGCGCTTCGGCGAATTCGCGGTCCTCGCCTTCCTGCGGGTTGCCGGCCGTGGTGTGCTCCAGCACCTTGTCCTTGTTGGCGGGGTCCATGCCGAATTTGGTGCCCTTCACGAGCGCCTTGCCGAAGGCCTCGATGACGTCCGGATTTTCATCGAGATAGCTGCGGGTCACCGCCCAGCCATTGCCGAAATAGGAAAGGTAGGCTTCCGGCGTGATCTCGCGAAGGGGAATGCCACGCGATTCGATGATGGCGGCGTCGCTGACTGCGGCCGCGTAGGATGAGACCTCGTCATTGAGGAACGCCGCTGCCGCAGTACCGCCGTCGCCGATTGCCAGGAACTCGTAGTCGGTGCCTTCGGCAAGGCCGACATCGGTCAGGATCGCGCGGCTGAAGCCAACTTCCGCGCCGTCGGCCGTGCCGACGCCGACCACCGTGCCCTTGAGGTCAGCCGGGCCCTGGACCTCGGATTCCTCACGCACGACGAGCCCGAAGATCGATTTCGGGAACTGGTTGTAAATGAAGACGACATCCTCGCCGCGTGCCCTGGCACCGAGAAGCGGGCCGGGACCGGGATTGCCGATCTGCGCCTGGCCTGCCGCCATGGATTGCAGCACGGATGCCGAGCCGTTGACCGCCTCGACGGTGACGTTGATGCCTGCTTCCTCGAAGTAGCCTTCGCCGATCGCGACGTGCAGCGGGAAATTGTTGATGGCCGAGGGATTCGGCACGACGATGGTTATGTTCTTGTCCTGCGCATAGGCAGCGCCCGTGACGCCCGTCAGAGATGCGATGGAAAGCGCGAGCGCCGCCGTCGCGGCGCGGCAAAGATCCGAACCCGTTTTCATGGTCATTCCTCCCTGTTCGCCTTGCAGGATCCTCCCGACCCTGCGGCTCACATAATCTACATTTCTTACTCCGACTGTCAAAAACCTATTTTTTGATGCGCGGCCTTTCTTAATGTGCATTATGCCAGCCGACATGGCTTCACCAAGGAGGAGACGATGGCCAGCAACGGATATGTGATCGACGCGCCCGAACAGGCCAGCCTGGCTGTAGCGGGCAGCAAGGAGCGCTTCCCGGTACGACGCATCTATTGTGTCGGTCGAAACTACGTCGCGCACGTTCGCGAGATGGGCGGCGACGAGGATCGTGATCCCCCGATCTTCTTCCAGAAGCCGACGGATTCGGTGGTGGAGAGCGGTTCCACGATCGCCTATCCGACGATCACCGAGAATTTCCATCATGAGATGGAAATGGTCATTGCGCTCAAGTCGGGCGGCTACAACATCGCCGAGAGCGATGCGCTGAACCACATCTGGGGCTATGGCGCGGGTCTAGACATGACCCGCCGCGACATCCAGGGCAACGGCAAGCCGTGGGAGATCGCCAAGTCTTTCGACCAGTCCTGCCCGTGCGGACCGCTTTCGCCGGTTGAAAAGGTCGGCCACATCTCCAAGGGCGCGATCAAGCTGACCGTCAATGGCGAGACCAAGCAGGAATCCGACATCGAGCTGCTGATCTGGCGCGTGCCGGAGATCATCGCGAACCTGTCGACGCTGTTCGAGCTCAAGGCCGGCGACATTATCCTCACCGGCACGCCGCATGGCGTCGGACCCGTGCAGCCGGGCGACGAACTGGTCGGCACCATCGATGGGCTCGAGCCTCTGACGGTGAAGATCGGCGAGCGCCCGGCCTGATCGGCGTCAGGCCGGGATACGGATAACGGCACGCAGGCCGCCGAGCGGACTTTCATCGAGCGTGATGTCGCCGCCATGGCTGCGGGCGATGTCACGCGCGATGGACAGGCCGAGGCCCGTGCCGCCGGAATCCTGGTTGCGGGCGTCGTCCAGCCGGTAGAAGGGCTTGAAGACCTCCTCGCGTTTTTCCGCCGGTATGCCGGGGCCGTCATCGTCGACGATGACTAGCAGCGACCCGCGCGCGTGGGTCGCCTTGATGCTCACGGTCTTTGCGTAACGGAACGCATTCCCCACGACGTTCGACAGCAGGCGCGAGAAGGCATTGGGCCGCACATAGACGACCGGATTGCCGGTCAGGTACGTCGTCAGCGTGCGCTTGCGCAGCTTCGCTTCTTCCGACAGCTTCTCCATGAATGCGGCAATGTCGAACTGGCCGGTATCCTCGCCTGCCTCGCCGCGAGCGAAGGCGAGATAGCCCTCCAGCATCGACTGCATGTCGTCGATATCCTGGTCGAGCGCTTCGCGGTCCATCTTCGAGCCGCCCAGAGCAAGCTGCAGCTTGAAGCGGGTGAGGATGGTGCGCAGGTCGTGGCTGACGCCTGTGAGCATCGCGGTGCGTTGCTCGATCTGTCGCTCGATGCGCTCGCGCATCTGTATGAACGCAGCACCGGCGCGCCGGACCTCTTCCGCACCGCGCGGCCGGAAGTCGCTCGGCGTCGGCCGTCCCTTGCCGAAGCTCTCCGCGGCTTCTGCAAGGCGCAGGATCGGCCTGATCTGATTGCGCAGGAAAGCGACGGCGATGCCGATGAGCACCAGCGAGCTGCCGACCATCCACAACAGGAAGATGTGCGTGTTGGAGGCGTAGGTCTGGCTGCGGCGGGCGAAGACGCGCAGCACCTTGTCTTCCAGCCGGACGCGGATTTCCACGATGTTGGAGGCGCCGACCGTATCGATCCAGAAGGGCCGGTTGATCTGCTGGTTGATCTGCTGGCTCAGGAAGTAGTCGAGGATCGAGAAGAACGGCTTGGGGCCGGGGGCGGGCAGGGGATCGGGCGGCAGTATGTCGATCTTGAGCTGCAGCCGCTCTTGGGCGATGCGAATCACGTCGGCATAGTTGTCACCGGGCGGATAGGTCTCGATCATGTCGATGACGGCTGCGATGTCGCGTGTCACCGCAGCCGAAAGGCGCTGGGTCACCGTCTGCCAATGCCGCTCCATGAAGGCAAAGGCGATCACGGATTGCAGCAGGATCATCGGCGCGATCACGATGATGAGCGAACGCGCATAGAGGCGCTTGGGCAGATAGCGCGCGACGACCCGCCAGACGCGGCCGAACCCGTTCCACAGGCCGGCAAACGGACGCAGGTACCCGCCGGCCCGTTCTGACTTATCGCGCGCCGGTGTGTCGGAACTCGCCATCAGCCTTTTCCCGCGCCCGGTTTCAAGGGCACATCTGGGGCATCAGTCTATTCGACACTGAGCCTGTATCCAACACCGCGCACCGTCTGCAGCCACACCGGGTTGGACGGGTCGCGCTCGATCTTGCGTCGCAGGCGGTTGATCTGCACGTCGATGGTGCGCTCGCCGACCTCCGCGTCCGAGCCCACCAGCTCGTGCCGCGGGATGGTGTCGCCCGCCCGCTCGGCGAAGATGACCAGTATTTCCTGTTCGCGGTCGGTCAGCTTCAAGATTTCGCCGCCACGCTTGAGTTCGCGCCGGGCGATCTGGAACGTGTAGGGCCCGAAGACGATCTGCTCCACCTTCGGCGTCTGCTGCGGGCCGCCGCGACGCAGGATGTTGTTGAGCCGCAGCAGCAGCTCGCGCGGGTCGAACGGCTTGGGCAGGTAGTCGTCCGCGCCGGCTTCGAGGCCGGCCACCCGGCTGTCAGTCTCCGACAGCGCGGTCAGCATCAGGATCGGCACGTTCTTTTGCTCGCGCAGCGACTTCGTAAGCTGCACGCCGCTCTCGCCCGGCATCATCACATCGAGCACGATCAGGTCGAAATCCAGCCCTGCCAACTTGCGCCGTGCTTCGTCCGCATTGCCGGCCACGGTGATGCGATAGCCGTTTTCGCTCAGGAACTGCTTCAGCAGGGTGCGGATGCGGGTGTCGTCGTCGACCACGAGCAGATGGGGGGCATCGTCGCCCGGTACATGCGAATCCTGCGTCATAGGCAAGTCCTTCAAGTGCAATGCCCCACCCTGCGGCGATCCTAGCCTGCCTCCCTGCGCCGGTCATCCCCGGTCGCTGTCTGATCGTCGATCTGCGCGCGCTGCTCGGGATTGACCATGCCTAGGAGAAACCGCTCGATTGCGGCGCGGTCGCCAGGTGCCGCTTCCGCCAATGCAGCGGCGATGCGGCGGGATTGGGGCGCTGCCAGCGCAAGTGCAAGCCCGCGGCCCTTGGCGGTGGGGTAAAGCTCGCGCTGGCGCCTGTCGCGCGGACCCTGCACCTGCACGATGTGGCCGGTGTCGATCAGCTGCTTTAACACCCGCGCGAGGCTCTGCTTGGTGATCCTGAGCACGTCGAGAAGCTCGGCAACGGTGAGTCCCGGCCTGCGGTTGACGAAGTGCAGGACGCGATGGTGGGCACGGCCGAAAGCGTATTCGCCAAGGATCTGGTCGGGGTCGGAGGTGAAGTCGCGATAGGCGAAAAAGAACAGCTCGATGATGGCGAAGTCGATGCCGTCTTCGCCCGTCAACGCCGATTTTATCGGGTCCTCGTTTCGCTCCGGATGCTGCGTCATATCCTGCTCGTCGTTCCTGTTCGCCGAATTTATGTCAGCCTTGTTGACATAAATTCGGTCCGATGGTAATTTTTGCCAATCTTTCGGCCGGAATGCGAACGAAAAGAAAAGCCAGGGGCTGTTTGCCCGGAACTTCCTTCAACTCGCCTCGCTTTCGGCATAAAGTTGCGGTCCGGCGTATCCGGTTAGGCGATCCCGCACCGCACGTCCAATGAAAACAGGGCCTTGCGCCCCTAGGGAGACTTCTATGGCATCCGTTCCTTTCGACCAGCTTGAAGGTCACATCTGGATGAATGGCGAATTCGTCAAATGGGCGGAGGCCAAGATTCACGTACTGACCCACGGGCTGCACTATGCCAGCGCCGTGTTCGAGGGCGAGCGCGCCTATGGCGGCGAGATCTTCAAGCTGACCGAGCATACCGAGCGTCTGCACGAGTCCGCCCGCATCCTCGGATTCACCATTCCCTACTCGGTTGCCGAGATCGACGATGCCTGCCGCACTCTCCTGCGCATGCAGGGTTTCGCAGACGCCTATGTCCGCCCGATCGCGTGGCGCGGCTCGGAGATGATGGGCGTCTCGGCCCAGAACAATCGCATCAATTGCGCGATCGCCATCTGGCAGTGGCCGAGCTATTTCGATCCCGCGCAGAAGCTGAAGGGCATCCGGCTCGACATGGCGGAATACCGCCGTCCCGACCCGCGCACGGCGCCGTCACGCTCGAAGGCCGCCGGCCTCTACATGATCTGCACGCTGTCGAAACATGCAGCCGAAGCAAAGGGTTATGCCGACGCGCTGATGCTCGACTGGCGCGGGCAGGTTGCCGAGGCGACGGGTGCGAACGTCTTCTTCGTCAAGGACGGCAAGATCCATACGCCGACGCCGGACTGCTTCCTCGACGGCATCACCCGTCGCACGGTTATCGGCCTTGCAAAGGCGCGCGGCCTCGAAGTCATCGAGCGGGCTATCATGCCGGAAGAACTCGAGGGTTTCGAGCAGGCGTTCCTGACCGGAACGGCGGCAGAGGTCACGCCGGTCTCGGAGATCGGCCCCTATAATTTCGAGGTCGGCGAGATCGCCAAGACCCTGATGGAAGATTACATGGCCGAGGTGCAGCCGAAGCAGGCGGTGGCGGCCGAATAGGCCGTCATTTCTTCGCAACCACAGGTCGTCGCTCCGTTTGACTTTAGTCGAATTCGGGTTTCCACTTCCGACGCCGGCGAGACTCGCGCCGGTGTTATAGAGGGAAACTTCATATGGAAGCGCTTCTTCCTATCATCATTCAGGTCGTGACGGGGATCATCGGCGGCCAGGCGGTCGGCGCTGCGCTCAAGCAGGTCGACATGAGCCAGGTCATCAAGATCATCTCCGGCGGTGTGGGCGGTCTCGGCGGCGGCTTGCTGCTTGGCGGGATGGGCGGCGACGCCGGCGCGCTCGGCGGCATTCTGGGCGATGTGATCGGTGGCGGCGCGGGCGGTGCCGTGCTGACCGGTATCGTCGGCATGGTCATGAAGCAGATGGGCAATCGCTGATCCGGCCCGCTCTAGCTGAAATCGAGGGCGGCCTCGCGGCCGCCCTTTTCGTTGACCCGCGCCCTCTCCATGTGTGGCGTAACAGAGGAGACAACCATGGGCGAATTGAGAGCCGGCATCATTACCGTCACGCCGTTTCAGCAGAACTGCACGATCCTTTTCGACGAGAGTGAGAAGCGCGGGGTGGTGATCGATCCGGGCGGGGAGGTCGAGCGGATCCTTGCCGCGATCAACGATAACGGGCTGGCGATCGAGGCGATCTGGATCACCCATGGCCATATCGACCATGCCGGCGGTGCGATGGCGCTCAAGGAAGCGCTCGACGTCGACATCGTCGGGCCGCACGAGGCGGATGCTTCACTGCTCTCGAACCTGGAAAGCCAGGCGCAGATGTTCGGCCTGCCCGATCGGGTCCGCAACTGCACGCCCGACCGCTATTTGCAGGAAGGCGAGACCGTCTCGTTTGCCGGGCATGATTTCGAGGTGCTGCATTGCCCGGGCCATGCGCCGGGACATGTCGTGTTCTACAATCGGGCGGCGAAATTCGCCCATGTGGGCGACGTTCTCTTTCACGGCTCGATCGGTCGCACCGATCTGCCGGGCGGTGACCACGATACCCTCATTCGCTCAATCAAGGAAAAATTGCTGCCGCTGGGTGATGATGTCGGCTTCATCTGCGGTCATGGACCCGGGGGCCGCTTTGGCGACGAGCGGCGTGGAAATCCGTTCCTGGTTTGAAGAAAGGCCCGGCAATGCCGGGCCTTTTTCAATCAGTTGGCTTCGCAGAACCGGCGAACCCCGTCATATCCGACGAACGTCCCGCTGGACGGATCGAAGGAACGATAGCGGTCCGAGCAATAGCGGTACCACTCATCCGTCCACGGCTCGTATGTCGCGTAACGTTCGACATACACCCGGCGTGGCTGCTCGTAGACCCGGACCGGACGCTCATAAACCACCGGGGGAGGAGCGTAATAGCCGTCGTCGTAGTAGCGTTCACGGTAGATCGGGGCAGGTTGTGCAGCGCCTGCGATGAGTGCGCCAGTGGCGAGGCCGAGCACACCCGCGGCCAGCATATCGCCGCCGCGATCCCGGTGGCGCCACCGTTCGCCCGCCTGCGCGGCAGGCATAGCCGCAGTCATTGCCGTTGCCGCAATGAGGCCGGCAATCGCCGATTTCTTCAAGAGACTTGTCATGCCGTTCATCTCCAAAAGCCAATGCGCGTTGTTTAGCGCGTGCTTGAGGAGAAATTTAGGCTTCGCCGGCTGAACGGCACCTGAACGAGCGATCACTCTCGCTGACAGGCTGAAACAGATGCGCCGGAGACCCGGCGCATCCAATTGATCCAGGTTGCAGCTATGACCCTGCTAGAGGACCGTCAGATTGACGGCTTTGGGGCCCTTGCCGCGCTTGTCGGGCTCGGTTTCGAAGGACACTTTCTGACCGTCCTCGAGCCCGGGCAGGCCGGATGCCTGCACGGCAGAGATGTGCACGAACACATCCTTCTGGCCGTCGTCAGGCGTTATGAAGCCAAAGCCCTTGGCATGGTTGAAGAATTTCACGGTTCCGCTCTGGGGCATGGGAAGCTCCTTATCTCCCACTTGTTGTCTCTTGCGGGGGTGTCAATCCCGCTCAATCTCGCGCCTTTACTGGGGGAGAAGAAACAGCTTTCCTCGCGTCGGGGCCTTGCCGGAACCCTCTTGTTCCGCGGTCGTCCCGGGCGACATGGCAGGTGATAAGCTCGATAAACTGCACTTGCACCGGGGTATCCTATTCCAGTCTCCGGGCCGGCAAACGCCCGAACGGAAGAAACCTTCCTTCATTTTGGAGCATCGGGCAAGCAAAAGATTTGTGACCGCGCCCGTTCACCTGCGGTGCGCCGTTTTGATAACACCTTGGATTTGAAGTACTTCGCTCGCGGCAGTGTTTCAGCCGGGGCGCAGGAATACCATCTCGGAGAAGGTATGGTCGATCGCTTCGTCCGCGGTGTCTCTCGTCGACTGGACAGGCGCGACTTCCGTGCGGAAAATCGCCTCCGGAAAGCCGACTTTGGCGCGGGCGTCGAATTCGAGGAAAGCGAACCCCCGTTTCATCAGGTGCCTGGCAATGGGACCCAGGCCTTTGCGGATCAGCTGGCGATCGCGCACCAGAATGACGCGGGCGCTCGGCATGCGGCGGCGCGGCGAGGATGTGAGGATCAGCGGGTGGCACGTCCCGTGGACTTCAAGCGCAACCGCAATGCTGCCAAGCGCGGCATGTTGCTCCAGCAGCCGGATATGTGCGTCGGGCAATGCGCCCGGACGGATTGAGCCGAGCGGAAGGACCCTTGCCCCACGCCCCGCGCGCAAGGCGGCAACTGGTACCGGTATGAAGACGGACCCTTCTGAATGATCGACAAAACCGGTCTGCCGGTTGATCTTGCGCATGGATGGCGACGCCGTGAGGTCGGTGTATTCGACGCTTCGGTCGGCTGTGAGGCGACGCATGAGCAGCGGCGCCATCCATTCGCTGCCGGGCCTCAGAAAGAATGAGGCCAGATTCACGATCCTGGTCGGCTGGTCCGTATAGGCGGTGCGATATGACGGGATCGCCAGGCACAGCCCAATCTCGTCGCCTCCGGCCATGACGAACTGGCCGATGGAGGTTTCGCCGATCTCTTGCGCATGGGCGAACAGGCGTTGGACGGTTCCAGCCCATGCTTCGTGCGAATGGCTGGGAAAGCCTTCGGCCAGCAGTGCGGCGGCCTTGCCAGCGTCGCCAATTTCTATCGGCCGCAGTTTCAAAACATCCTCGACGGCATCGTCCAAAAAAAGCCGCGGCGGGAAAAGCCCGCCGCCCGAGTATTCATTATGAGCCGAAAAGGTTGACGGACAGCTACGCCGCCTTGCGGGTCGAGAGAAGAGCCTCGATATCGCGCAGCGTATCGATCTGGAGGATGTCGAAATCCTCGTCCGCGAGGTCGATGCCGAAGTCAGCCTCGAGCATCGTCAGAACCTCGGTCGCTGCCAGGGAATCGAGACGCCCCGTGGAGAACAGCGGCTCGTCCTCGGCCACCGCAGGCTGGCCACGCTGTGCCAGCACGGAAAAAATCGTTTCGCGTATGCGCGCGCTCGCCAGTTCTGTCACGACATGCCTCCCGCCGTTGCCATTTGGGGGCGCGGCTGCGCCGGCTCACCCGCCTTTTCCATTTCGTCCAGCCTCGCCACCAGAGCGCGCCGGTCGACCTTGCCATTGACGTTGACCGGCAGCGAATCGACGATATGGATCGGATCCGGCATCATATAGCGCGGCAGCGTCTTGACCATCGCACCCGCGATGGTCTCTGCGTCGAGCGGGCTGCTGCAAAAGCCGACCAGCCCCTGCGCCGAACCGTCCACGACCGGCCAGGCCACGACGGCAACCATGTCGCTGCCGGCGGCGCGGCGCAGGTGCATCTCCACCTCTTCCAGCTCGATCCGGTTGCCCTTGAGCTTGATCTGGTTGTCGGTGCGGCCGAGATGGTGGAATACACCGTCGCCGTCGCGCACGCCGAGATCCCCGGTCAGATACCAGCGCTTGCCGTCGATCTCGCGGAAGCGGTCGGCCGTCTGTTCCGGCGCATTAAAATAGCCGACCGCGAGTTGGGGGCCGGAGAGCGCGATTTCGCCGGGTTCGCCATCGGGCAGCGGGCGCATGTCGTCACCCAGGATCGCCACCTCCATGGTCTCGAACGGCGTGCCGATGGCGATTATGCCGCGGCTCGGGGTGACGACGGCCGGCTCCGTCAGGGGCTGGCGCATGCAGACGACGGTTGCCTCAGTCGGTCCGTAAATATTCTCTACCACGCCGTTGGGGGTCGCTTCCGCCCAGGCCTGCGCGGCCGCAGCCGGCAGCGGCTCGCCGCAGAACAGCGAGAGCCTCATGCTTGGGAAAATGCCGGGCTTGAGCGAACCGTTGCGGCGCATCATCGCCACGAGCGTCGGCACTGACAGCCAAACCGTGATTTCACGGGCCCGCACGAAACGCCCCGGTGCGAGCATTTCCAGCGCGGACATCACATGCAGCGACGCACCCGCCTCGACGCACAGGAACAGGTTGTGCACCGTCAGGTCGAAGGTGACGTCGCAGGTTTCGGCCAGCCGGTCATCCGGCGTGAGCTTCGTCCAGCCGCGGCTCTGCTCGAGGTAGCTGCTCAAAGAGGCGGCCGAGATCATCACGCCCTTCGGCATGCCGGTCGTGCCGGAGGTGAAGATGATGTAGGCGAGATCGTCCGGATCGACCTGAGCAGGAGCGACCAGCGGCGGGGCATCCACGGCGGCCAGCCGGACGATCTCCTGTCCGGCCCGGGGCTCGATGGCAGGCGCGCCGTCTGCAATCACGATCCTGTCGGGCGCCGCCGCCAGGACCGCTGGCGTCAACAGAGCCACCGCCTTTGCGTCGACGACCAACGCGTCAAGCGACAGCGCGTTCAACAGCGCGATGATGCGCTCTTCGGGCCATTTCAGGTTGAGCGGGACGTAGGCGGCGCCTGCAAGGCCGGCTGCCAGCATGCCCGCATAGGCTTCAAGGCTGCGCGTCGCGAGGATGCCGACACGTCGCGGGCGACCGCCACTCGAAAACCAGGAGGCCAGGCGCCGGACAATCGCGCCCATCTCGCCATAGGTCAGGTTGTGGGCCGCGTCGCAATAGAACGGGCGATCGTGATGGTCTTGCGTCGACTGAATGAAGCCGGCGGAAATGTTGTAGCTCTGGGCCATCGCTTCTGCCTGCATTCCGCGGTGAGAGTGTATGCCATCCCATAGCGCAGCGCCGCGCGGCACCGCAACTTTAGGTTATTCTTAACCTTAATCGAACGCTGACGCCGGACTTTCCGCCCAGTCTCCTGACAGGATGCCGGCCGCGCGGGGTGGTATCGGCGTGGCTCCGATAAGCACGTAGACCAGGAAACCCATGCACCTTTCCGCTACAGAACCAGCCAGCCAAACGGTTCAAACCGCCGTCGTCGAGCTGCGCCAATACACCCTGCATCCGGGTGCGCGCGATACGCTGATCGACCTGTTCGACCGCGAATTCGTCGAAACGCAGGAGGTTTGCGGCATATCCGTGCTGGGACAGTTCCGCGATCTCGACCGGCCCGACCGGTTCGTCTGGCTGCGCGGGTTTTCCGGCATGGAAAGCCGGGCCGCAGCACTTGCCTTGTTTTATGATGGGCCAGTCTGGGCCGCGCACAGTGCCGCCGCGAATGCGACGATGATCGATTTCGACGATGTGCTTCTGCTCCGTCCCTGCGGCGGAGACACTCTCGGGGCGCTCGATCCGAGGAACCGGCCACAGCAGGCGGTGTCGATGTCGCCGGCTTGCAATTTCGAGGCGCTCATATGCCCCGTGGATCCCGGTGATCTCGACGGTTTCGTGGCTTGGTACCGGGACGCGTTCGTGCCAGCGCTTAAGGCCGTCGGCGGCGAGACCGTGGCAAGCCTGGTCACGGAAACCTCCGAAAACACGTTTCCCAGACTGCCGGTGCGGGAAGACGTATCGGTGTTTGTGACGCTGATACGGGTGGCCGGCGAGAACGGGTTCGAGCGCTTGCAGGATACGCCGCCCGGCGCAGCGGTGCTGGCAGAGCTTGCGCGCCGCACTCCGGTCGCGCGGCTGAGGCTCGCCCCGACCGCGCGTTCCCTGCTGCGTTAGCCGCGTTCCTCCACCACCACCTTGCGATAGAGATGCCAGGTGGCATGGCCGAGGATCGGGATGACGACAATGAGGCCGGCAAAGAGCGGCAGGCTGCCGAGCGCGAGCAACAGCGCGACGATGAAACCCCAGGCGAGCATCTGCAGGGGATTTGCCATGACGGCCCTGGCCGAGGTGTAGATCGCCGCCCACGCGCCGACATCTCGGTCGACAAGCAGCGGGAACGCCACCACCGTCGTCGACAGCACCACCACCGCGAAGACGAAACCGATGGCATTGCCTGCGAGGATCAATGTCCACCCTTCGGACGTCGAGAAGAGCTGCGACAGGAAGTTGCCGAACGAAGCAGGCGGCTCCGGGCCGAATATCGCTGAGTAGAGTGCCTGTGCGGTCAGCAGCCAGGCGATGAACACGGCAAACAGCATGGCGCCAACCGCGGCGATCGAGGGCAGGGCCGGCGAGTGGCGCAGTTCGAGTGCATGGCGCCATGACGTGTCCATGCCCGCTTCGCGGCGGCGGCTGATCTCGTAGAGGCCGATTGCCGCGAACGGACCGAGCAGGGCAAAGCCGGACGCGAGCGGAAACAGCATCGGCAGCGCGTTTGCGCCCGAGGTCCAGGCGGCGAGCACCACGCCGATCAGCGGATACATCACGATGAGGAAGATGATGTGCGAGGGCTTCGCCATGAAATCCTCGTAGCCTGCCCGCAGGCAGTCATAGAGGTCGCCGATCTCGATTGAACGCACATCCGGATAGGCCGGGGCGCCCTCTGCTCCGGCGTAGACATGAAAGTTCGTCATGACCATTCCTCCAACCGCTTGTTTGCGGTCGTGGTCTGCGGCCAGCTTCGCGAACCCCGCCCGGGAGGATGGCCGCACGCGACCCACAACCCGTTCTTTGGTGAAGATAGCATAGTTCCCGTTGCACGTCGCGTCCGCTCTGGGCGTCACCGCTACTCACGCCGCTGTCCGGATGATATGATGAACAAGCATTGCGCGGGGCGTCACCATGAATGCCGACGAATATCTGCCTAACGCCGAAACGATCGCCGCGATAGAGAAGGACGTCGCCAACTACAATGAGCGGCGGCGCCATGCCCAGGCCGAGATCGGTCGTCGGGTGCCGATGCTGCTCGGGAGTTACGTGCTTGCCTGCGCGGTGGTCTTCTATTTCATCATCGCCAATTTCAGCTCCATGCCGGAGAAAGTCGCGTTGATCCTCCTGATCGGCGGCGGTATTGCGGCCATCGTCGGCGGGGTGGGGGTACACCGCTTCGCGCACCGGGTCGGTGTCGATACGCAGCAGGGCTTTCGCGATCACATCCTGCCGGTGATGTTCGGTTTCGTGAACGGGTTGCGGTATTCGCATGGATACGAACCGGGAAGTTTTCGGCGCCTTCCAGCCGTGCTCAAGGGCGACTACAATCACACCGAATTCGGCGACATCATCACCGGCCGGCTCGACGGCAAGCATTTCGAAATCTGCGAGATGACCCTGTCGCGCAGAAACAAGTCGTCGACGATCGTGCTTTTCAAGGGGGTGGTGCTCTGCTGCGGTGTTCGGGACAGTTTTCCGGGCACCCTTGTTGCGGTGCGCAAGCCGGAGCCAAGCCTGATGCAGCCGTTCAGCGACCTGATGCGGTCGTTGTCGGCTTTCTTTGGCGGCGACCGGCTGGAAACGGTCTTCAGCCGCACCCCGCTCGACCAGTTTTACGAATTTCGCAGCGACAGGCGTGAGGAGGCGCGGGCGCTCTTTGCCGGGGGGCTGGGCGACGTTCTGGGCTGGGTGAACGAGCGGTGGCGGCGGGGAAGCCCGCGCCTTGCCGTGCGCCAGGCCGAATTCTTCCTGATGCTGCCCAGCGACAAGGATTTCTTTGAATTGCCGCCACTGGACAGGCAGGTCGACTACAAGGCGCATCTGGAGCCGATGGCGCGCGATTTCGCTTCGCTGCTGGCCATCGTTGCCGAGGTGCAGCGCCGGCCGGCGCCTGCTTCCGCGACCGATCAGAAGCCGGCCGAGCAGGCAAGCGTGGCTGACGCCCCGCCGCCACCCGTTTCCGAGGAGCCCTTCGTTCCGCTGCTGGATGGAAATGTGCCTCCGGGCAAACGTTGAGGTGCTTGTATTTTCGTTGATTTCGTGCGAATAACGCTGACGTTCGGGCATTTGCTGACCCGGAGACTGGACCGTTTAGGACGACCTTTCCCCGACATCGTGAACTCTCGACGGCGACCCTGCGCATGTCGCGCAGACGCAGCTTACCAAAGGGAACAGGAGCTTTCCCCCCATGGCCCAGACCGGCACCGTAAAGTTTTTCAATGCAACCAAAGGCTTCGGCTTCATCACGCCTGACGACGGCGCGAAGGACGTTTTCGTCCACATTTCCGCTGTCGAGGCCTCCGGCCTGCGTACCCTCGTCGACGGTCAGAAGGTTTCCTTCGACGTCGAGCCCGACCGTATGGGCAAGGGTCCGAAGGCAGTGAACCTGTCCGCAGCCTAAGGGCATCGTGCCGGGTCACCGGCACGGCGGTTTGCAAGAGCGGCGCGAGAAATCGCGCCGCTTTTTTTATGGTCTGGCTCTATCTGACCGCGCGCTGACGCGCGCGTGATTTCCCTTTGGATTTGCCTTGGGCGACAAGATAGCTTGCAGATTGTGCGAAAGGCTCACGAAAGCGGCTGCATGTGGGCAGTGGAGGGACCAATGAATTCAAGGATTTTCACGGCTGCTGCGCTTGCGCTCGGCGTTTCATTGTCGGCGAACGCTCACGCGGAAACGTTTCGCTGGTCGGCGACCACGGACCCACAGACCATGGACCCGCATGCGGCGAATCTCGCGCCGGTGACATCGTTCCTCAACAATATCTATGAGGGCTTGGTGCGTCGTGCGCCCGACATGTCGATCGAACCCTCGCTGGCGACCGAATGGAAGCCGCTCGAAGATGAGGACGGCTGGCGCTTCGTGCTGCGGCAGGGCGTCAAGTTTCACGACGGATCGGATTTCACTGCCGACGACGTGCTCTTCTCTTACGAGCGGGGCATCTCCGAACAGTCCGATGTGCGCTCCTGGTTCGCGCCTGTGCAGGAGGTGCGCGTCGTCGACGACTACACCGTCGATTTCGTGACCAAGGCGCCGGATCCGATCTTTCCCGAGAGCATCGCGAACTGGATGATCATGGATCGCGACTGGGCCGCCGCGAACAACTCGACGATGCCCGCCAAGGACCAGCCGACATTCGCGACGCTTAACACCAATGGAACCGGACCGTTCAAGCTCGCGGCGCGCGACCCCGACGTGCAGACCCGCCTTGCCGTAAACGAAGAGTGGTGGGACGAGCCGCAGCACAATGTCACCGAAGCCGTCTTCACGCCGATCGGCAGCGCTGCCACCGCGATCGCCGCGCTTGTCTCCGGAGAGATCGACATGTTGCAGAGCGTGCCGGTGCAGGACGCCGAACGATTGCGCTCGCTCGACGGGATAAAGACGCTGGAAGGCCTCGAAGCGCGCGTGATCGTGCTCGGCTTCGCCCACGATCACGCGGCCTTGTACGGTTCCCTCGAAACCACGGGCAAGAACCCGTTCCAGGACGTGCGTGTGCGGCGGGCCGTGGCCAGCGCCATCAATGTCGATGCGATCGACCGCGTTTTGATGAACGGCATGGCGGAACCTGCCAGCCAGCTCGTCCCGGCGGGGCTATCTGGTTATTCGACCGCGCATTCTTCGCGCCCAGCCTACGACGCCGATGCGGCGCGCGCCCTGCTTGCCGAAGCCGGATATCCGGAAGGCTTCTCCTTCAGCCTGCGATGCACCAACGACCGCTACCTGAACGACGATGCCGTCTGCCAGGCGATCACCGGCATGCTGGCTGCAGTTGGGCTTAAGGCGCAGCTGGAGACGATGCCCGTGCGCACATACTGGACCGAGCTGCGCGAGGACCGTTTCGACGTGTTCCTGCTTGGCTGGTCGCCCGGCACCTTCGATGCCGAGCACCCGATCCGCTTCCTGGTCCACACGCCGTCCAATACGCTCGGAACCTGGAATTTCGGCGGCTATTCCAATGCACGGGTCGATGAACTGCTGCCCATGGTGCAGCAGGAGCTCGATGCCGCAAAACGGCAGGCAATGCTCGATGAGATCGCCGGCATCGTGCAGGACGACATGACCTATGTCCCGCTTTACGTGGAGCCCCTGGTCTGGGCCGCACGCGACGCCATCGACGTCGTCCAGCGGCCCGACAATTTCTTTATGTTGAGATGGGTGCAGGTCAAAAGGTGAGGTGAGGAAGTCGACGCTGAACACGCATCGACATCCATCGGAATATCGGCGCCGCATTCCTGACACCGCTTTGTCAGTATGGAGGGCCGATTGGCGTGCGTGTGAAAGGGGCCCCTTCCCATTGCGGCGGACTCTGCCCATATTCGCGCAATGGCCGATACCCCTGACAAGAAGAACGCCTCGCGCGCGAAGGATGCCGTTTTCGGTGCGCGCTCGCGCAAGAGTCCGCTCACCGATTATCTCGATGCTTCCGAGCCGCTGAACCCACGTGGTTTCGGCGAAGCGCCGCAAAGCGAATTCGAGGGCGCGCCGCTGAGTGGGTCGATCTCGGACTGGGCCCAGCAGATCGCCGACGAGGCCGAAAAGGCGCCCGCCAAGCCGAGGAAGAAGGTGCCTGAACGATCATCGGCGCCGACGCGCTCGGCGCGTGGAACATCGATGGGCGGTGCAGCGTCGCCTAAGGAGCGTGCGGCCGCCGGCCTCAACCCGGTGCCCGGCCTCGACATCGCGCTCGAGGATGTTGAGAAGCTGTCGTCGTCGGGTGTCACTGCCACGGTCGCGGCGCTGTCGCGCCTGATCGAGGGCGGCGATCCCAACCTGAAGAACGAGGCCTGGGTGCCGCACCGGCCCGCGCGGCCGGAAAAGTCGGAAGGCGGCATCCAAATCCGCATGGAGACGGCATTCAAGCCGTCAGGCGACCAGCCAACCGCCATTGCGGACCTTGTCGGCGGCGTGAAGGAGCAGGACCGCACGCAGGTGCTGCTGGGCGTCACCGGGTCGGGCAAGACCTTCACCATGGCCAAGGTGATCGAGGAGACGCAGCGCCCAGCACTGATCCTGGCGCCCAACAAGACGCTGGCAGCCCAGCTCTACGGCGAGTTCAAGAGCTTCTTTCCGAACAACGCCGTCGAGTATTTCGTCTCCTACTACGACTACTACCAGCCGGAGGCCTACGTGCCCCGGACGGATACCTATATCGAGAAGGAATCCTCCATCAACGAGCAGATCGACCGCATGCGCCACTCGGCCACGCGCTCGCTGCTGGAGCGCGACGACGTCATCATCGTCGCGTCGGTGTCGTGCATCTACGGTATCGGGTCGGTCGAAACCTATACGGCCATGACGTTCCAGATGGAGGTGGGCGACAGGCTCGATCAGCGTCAGCTTCTCGCAGACCTCGTTGCCCAGCAATACAAGCGGCAGGACATCAATTTCACGCGCGGCTCGTTCCGCGTGCGTGGCGATACCATCGAGCTGTTCCCCGCCCACCTTGAAGACCGCGCCTGGCGGATCACGCTGTTCGGCGACGAGATCGAGACGATTACCGAATTTGATCCGCTGACCGGCCAGAAGACCGGCGACCTCAAGAGCGTCAAGATTTACGCCAACTCGCACTATGTGACGCCACGACCAACGCTCAATCAGGCAATCAAGTCTATCAAGGAAGAGCTGCAGCACCGGCTGGTCGAGTTGGAGAGGGCAGGGCGCCTGCTGGAGGCGCAGCGATTGGAGCAGCGCACACGCTTCGATCTCGAAATGCTCGAGGCGACCGGCTCCTGTGCCGGCATCGAGAACTATTCGCGCTATCTCACTGGCCGCGCGCCGGGCGATCCACCGCCGACGCTGTTCGAATACGTGCCCGACAATGCGCTCGTCTTCATCGACGAAAGCCACGTCACCGTGCCGCAGATCGGCGGCATGTATCGGGGCGACTTCCGCCGTAAGGCGACGCTGGCCGAATACGGCTTCCGCCTCCCGTCGTGCATGGACAACCGGCCACTGCGCTTCGAGGAGTGGGACGCGATGCGCCCGCTCACGGTCGCGGTGTCGGCGACGCCGGGCGGCTGGGAGATGGAGCAGGCGGGCGGCGTGTTCGCCGAGCAGGTGATCCGTCCGACCGGTCTGATCGATCCGCCGGTCGAGGTGCGGCCGGCGCGCACGCAGGTCGACGACGTGCTGGGCGAGATCCGCGAGACGACGGCCAAGGGCTACCGCACACTGGTCACGGTGCTGACCAAGCGCATGGCCGAGGAACTGACCGAATATCTGCACGAGCAGGGCGTGCGGGTGCGCTACATGCACTCCGACATCGACACTCTCGAACGCATCGAGATCCTCCGCGATCTGCGCCTCGGCGCCTTCGATGTTCTGGTGGGCATCAACCTGCTGCGCGAGGGCCTCGACATTCCCGAATGCGGTTTCGTGGCGATCCTCGACGCCGACAAGGAAGGCTTCCTGCGCTCGGAGACGTCGCTGATCCAGACCATCGGCCGCGCGGCGCGTAACGTCGACGGCAAGGTCATTCTCTATGCCGACCAGATCACCGGCTCGATGGACCGCGCCATGGCGGAAACCAATCGCCGTCGCGAGAAGCAGCTCGAATACAACACGGCCAACGGCATCACGCCTGAATCGGTCAAGAAGAACATCGGCGACATTCTCGACTCGGTCTACGAGCGCGATCATGTCCGTCCGGACATTTCGAAGGTCGCCAAGGGCGGCCAGCTCGTCGGCGCGAACCTCAAGGCGCATCTGGAGCATCTCGAGAAGGAAATGCGGGACGCGGCCGCGGATCTCGACTTCGAGCGCGCTGCGCGGCTGCGCGACGAGGTCAAGCGCCTGCGCGATACCGAACTGGCGATCTCCGACGATCCTCTGGCGCGCGAAGTGGAGCTGGAGAGCCCGGATTCCGGGCGCCGCAAGGGCCAGCACAACAAGGGCAAGGCCCGGCACCGCACGGTCGGCGACGATGGCAGCCTTTTCCGCAAGCCCGACCTCGACGAGATGGGCACCTCCGGCGACCACGCGACCCCCGCCGCCGGTGGCATGTTCCGCAAGAACACGCTAGACGAGATGACCGTCGGCCGCACGGAGAAGCCGGTGCAAGGCAAGGTGCCGGCCAAGCCGGACAACGAAGCCAAGGCGGTCAAGCGCGAACGCGCCGGCATCGGCTCCTACGAGGATCCGGCCGATGCTCGCAAGGAGACGCGCAGGTCACGCAAGACCGGCCGGCCGGGCCGGTGACCATGACGCTTGGTGGCTTGAGGATCTGAGCGAGTCAGCTTTTTTCGGGTGGATGTCGGGACGGCTTTTCGCCGAACGTCTTGAAGGCGAGACAGCCGCAAAAAGGAGAGACGCCGATGTCCGACGAGACCCAGCAAGCCATGCCGACCCCAACCGGAGGCCTCAACGCCTACCTGCAGGTGGACGGCGCCATCAAGGCGGCCGAATTCTATGGCCGCGCCTTCGATGCAACCGAGGTCTACGCCGTGCCCGCCGACGACCAGGGCCGGACGATGCATATCCACCTTCACGTCAACGGTTCTTCGCTGATGCTCGGCGATGCCTATCCGGAGCATGGCCATCCGCATGAGCCAGCGCAGGGCTACGTCCTGCAGCTTCATCTGAGCCATGACGATATCGACTCATGGTGGCAGCGCGCCGTCGATGCCGGCTGCGAGGTGACCGTTCCGCTTCAGGTCATGTTCTGGGGCGATCGCTGGGGTCAGCTCCGCGATCCGTTCGGCGTGGTCTGGGCGATGAACGCGCCAGCCAGCTAGGCGAACGAAAGACGATGGTCCCGCGCCGGCTTGAGGCTTCGGCGCGGGTTCCGCGTGTCTGAACCCTCGAATTTTGTTTGGGCACATCGTCCGGCCAGCACAGGTGCTGAGTACGCTTGAAATATCCGACGGTTCTGATGTAACTGCTTTCCTGTGGCCACACATGTTTCGGAAAGGAGGGCTGCGTGATGATCTTCAATCAACACCGTCAGCGCGGTCCCGTCCACGCCCTGCAGGCTTGCTTGCAGGGCTGACCAGGAACGGTCCCGGGTTTCTTTTCCCGCTTTCAGTTTCTCTTGGTCCGCCCTTCGTGGCGCATGGCTGATCCAGCCGCGCCGAAGTGCACAATCCCGGTATTCGCTCGTGGCATGAATTGCCCGGCGACCGGTCGGACCCGAGAACGAACCATGTCCCTGATCAACCTGAAATCCATTGGCGTCAGCCTTAATGCGCCGCTTTTTTCCAATCTCGACCTCGTCATCGGCCGTGGTGACAGATTGGGCCTCGTTGCCGCCAACGGCCGTGGCAAGTCGACTCTGCTCAAATGCCTGACGGGACAAATGGAGCCGACGGCTGGAGAGATCACCCATTCGCGCGGCGTTGCTGTCGGGTTTGTCGAACAGGCCGTGCCCGACAGTCTCATGGATGCCAGCTTCCACGAGGCCGTCGCCAACGCGTTGCCGCAAGAACAGCGTGCCAGCGAAAGCTGGCGTGTCGACGTGGTGCTGGATTCGCTCGATGTGCCGCAGGAGCTCCGCGACAGGATGGTTCGCAGACTCTCGGGCGGTTGGCAGCGCTTGGCGTTGATCGCTCGTGTGTGGGTTGCAGAGCCGGATGTGCTGCTGCTTGACGAGCCAACCAATCATCTCGATCTCGAAAAGATCGGTCTTCTCGAAACCTGGCTCAACGCATTGCCGCACGAGGTGCCGGTGGTGATTGCCAGCCACGACCGCGCTTTTCTCGATGCCGTCACCAACCGTACGCTGTTTCTGCGTCCCGAACATTCGCCCACCTTCGCGTTGCCCTATTCGCGCGCCCGTGCTGCGCTGGACGAGATCGACGCGGCGGCTGAACGCAAGTTCGAGCGCGACGTAAAGGCGGCGGCGCAGTTGCGGCGGCAAGCGGCGAAACTCAACAATATCGGCATAAATTCCGGCAGCGACCTGCTAACCGTGAAGACCAAACAGCTTAAGGCGCGTGCCGAGCGGCTGGAGCGCGCCGCACAGTCGGCTCACAGGGAGCGCTCGGCCGGTACGATCCGGCTTGCCAATCGTGGCACCCATGCCAAGGTACTGGTCAGCTTTGACGACGTGCCGGTGGTAACGCCGGACGGCACGCTGCTGTTTCGCACGGGCAAGCGCAGCATCAATCAGGGCGACCGTATCGTGCTGCTGGGCCGCAATGGTGTCGGCAAGACGCGGCTGGTCGACATGATGCGGCGTGCCATTGGCGAACCCGGCTCGGTCGCAGGCGTCAAGGTCACGCCTTCGGGTGGTGCCGGGCTATGCCGATCAGGACCTGTCCGATGTCGATCCTAAAACAACGCCTTTTGCGCTGCTCTCCTGGCGCTTCGATATCGGAGACCAGCGGGCGCGTTCGCTGCTTGCGGGCGCTGGGCTTCCGATAGAGCTACAGGCACGCAAGATAGAAGTGCTTTCCGGGGGGGCAGAAGGCGCGCCTGATGATGTTGATGCTCAGACTGGCCTATCCCAACTTCTACCTGCTGGACGAACCGACGAACCATCTCGACATCGAAGGGCAGGAAGCGCTGGAATCAGAGCTGCTTGCACATGAGGCAACGTCGCTGCTCGTTTCGCATGATCGGTCGTTCATTCGCGCCGTGGCGAACCGTTTCTGGTTGATCAACCAAAGGAAGCTCGTGGAGGTGGATGATCCGGAGGGGTTCTTTGCGCTGGCTTTCGGCGGCTCATTATGCTGGCAAGCAATACGTCGAGAGTCGGCGGAGCCGGACAATATCCGTCCGGTTAGGGCCGTCTGCGTGTTCCAGCTTTCCATTCCCGCGCCGACGGCACGCTTCGGCGCGGGCCTCTCAGGCCCGGTGCTCTGACAGGCCGGCGCTTACCATATTGAGCGGCAGACGGGTGCCACGGCTGTAGGCTGCCATTACCCGGTCGGCGACGGCCTTGCGTCGCGACTTCTCGCGTTCGGTCACGCCCAATTCGAGGCATACCGCCTCAATGATGGGTTGCATGCTTTCGAGTTCATGCGGTTCGAAGCCCAGGTGGGCCTCGCTTCCATCCGTCCACCTTGTCGTCGCCGCAGACATCGGCCTCGCTCCTCTCGCGCACGCGGTTCATGCCGCGCAGTCTGCCCTGGCACCGCCTACCATGAGTTTATGCGCATTTCGGACCTTATCAAGGCGTGAATCGGGCGATCTGATGCTGAAATCGGCTCGAAAGATTGGAATTCGGCACCTGAAACACTATCCCGGCCCTGTCGGGAAGGTGAAACGGTCGTCTCCGCCGCAATCCTGGACCAGACGAAATCTCTTTGCCGGCTTTGCTTGCGGGCTTCCCGCTGTGCTATGCGCCGTGGCAGATTTCACACCTCAACACCCGAATTTCTCCCAATGGCCGTTTCCACCGCCTCGCCTGAGATGATGGCAGCACAACCGGACCGCGTGACGTGAGCGCGGCGGTATTTTTTGCCGTTCTGCTGGCAGCGGCGATGCATGCAACGTGGAACGCGCTGCTCAAGGTGCGGCTCGACCGCTTCGCCGCGATCTCGCTGATGGGGTTCGGCATGGGTGTCGTTTCCCTGCCGTTCCTGCCCTTCGTCGCGATGCCCACCGGCATCACCTGGTTCTGGCTCGGGCTCTCGTCCGCCTTGCACATCGGCTACAACTATTTTCTGGCCCGCGCCTACGAGACCGGCGAACTGGGGCAGGCCTATCCGCTGGCGCGCGGCACTGCTCCGCTGTTCACCACGCTGGGCGGTCTGGTTCTCATCGGCGAAGTGCCGGGCAAGATCGCGGTGCTGGGCATATTGCTTCTTTGCGCAGGCACCTTCCTGATGTCGATGCGTGGCGGCGGCATGAACGCGCTCGGCAGGCGACCGGTCATCTACGCGCTGGCGACATCGGTCTTCATCGCCGGCTACACCCTTGCGGACGGCTCCGGTGCACGCTCGGCCGCGACGGCGGCGAGCTACATCGTCTGGCTATTCGTGATCGAAGGCATCACGGCGATCGCGGCGTGCATTCTGGTGCGCGGCACGCGGGTCATCCGCGTCATGGTGCCCGAATGGAAGGTCTGCCTCGTCAGCGGGCTGCTCAGCGCCTCGGGCTATGGCATCGTCATATGGGCAATGACAAAAGCGCCGATCGCCACCGTGGCCGCGCTGCGCGAATCGTCAATCCTGTTCGCCATGGTTCTGTCGGTGGTGATGCTCGGCGAATCGATGACGCGATGGCGCGCGGCCGCCGCACTGCTGATCGTCGGCGGGGTCGTTGCGCTAAGGCTCGGATAAAGCGGGTGAAAAACTCGTTTGCGGCGGATACATTGTCGTCACGATGCGTTGCTAGAAGCTGGTTTTCATGACGAAGGGGATTGCCTGATATGAAGATTGCTGTTCTCGGCGGTGACGGATTCATCGGCTGGCCAACCTGCCTGCATCTTTCCGATGCAGGGCATGACGTCCACATCATCGACAATCTGTCGCGCCGCTGGATCGACACGGAGCTGGGCGTACAGTCGCTGACGCCGATGGACTCGATCCAGGAACGCACGCGCATCTGGTATCAGGAAACGGGCCGGCGGATTCACTTCCACCTCATCGACCTTGCCAGCGACTACGAGATCTTCAAGGGCTGGCTCCGCAAGGAGCGGCCAGACGCGATCGTGCATTTCGCCGAGCAGCGCGCCGCGCCCTATTCGATGAAGAGCGACCGGCACAAGAACTACACGGTCAACAATAACGTCAACGCGACCCACAACGTGCTCAACGCTCTGGTCGAGACCGGTGTCGATGCGCATCTGGTGCATCTGGGCACGATGGGCGTCTACGGCTATTCGACGGTTGGTGCTGCGATCCCCGAGGGCTACCTGCCGGTCGGCATCGATACGATGTCGGGGGAGACGGCGAAGCAGGAAATCCTCTATCCCGCCAATCCTGGCTCGATCTACCACATGACCAAGTGCCTGGATCAGCTTCTGTTCCAGTTCTACGCCAAGAACGACGGGCTGCGTATCACCGACCTGCATCAGGGCATCGTGTGGGGCACGCACACCGCGCAGACGCGCCGGCACGCGCAGCTCATCAACCGCTTCGATTATGATGGCGACTATGGCACCGTGCTCAACCGCTTCCTGATCCAGGCTGCCATCGGTTATCCGCTGACCGTGCACGGCACGGGCGGCCAGACCCGGGCCTTTATCCACATCCAGGATTCGGTGCGCTGCATCGAGCTGGCGCTGAAGAGCCCGCCGGCCAAGGGCGACCGGGTGAAGATCTTCAACCAGATGACCGAGACGCACCGCGTGCGCGATCTTGCCGAGCTGGTTGCGAAAATCACCGGCGCGCGGATCGCGTGGCTGCCAAATCCGCGCAAGGAAGCGGCCGAGAACGATCTCGTCGTGCGCAACGAGCAGTTCCTCGAGCTCGGTCTCAACCCGACCACGCTGGCCGAGGGGCTGCTCGAGGAGGTGATCGAGGTGGCGAAGAAATACGCCTACCGCGTCGACCGCAGCCGCATCCCTGCCGTCTCGGCGTGGACCAAGGACATCGAGCCGGTCATCGAACGCGACCCGGAAGGCAAACGCTTGAAGAGCGTGGGGTAATTCGTTCTTGCGGACGTCCGTGCCTTACGTTGCCCCCCTCTGTCCTGCCGGACATCTCCCCCGCAAGGGGGGAGATCAGCTTTCATCGCTGGCCACCCTCCCCCTTCCACGCTGGCGATGGGCGGCAGCGGATGTGAAGGCCGATCTCCCCCCACGTGGGGGAGATGTCCGGCAGGACAGAGGGGGGCAACGTAGAGCACTTGCTTTGCCGTCCCGATGATTTCTCGCGCCTATGTCACCCTCGTCACCAATGCCGACTACGTGCTCGGCGCGACGGCGCTGGTGCGTTCTCTGCGTGCCACGGCAACCACGGCCGAGATCGTCGTCATGCACACCGGCGGCGTCGAGCATGCTGCGCTCGCGCCGCTGGAAGCGCTGGGCGCGCGGCTTCACTTAGCCGAACTGCTGCCGACCTCCGATGCGTTCAATGCCCGCCATCAGCGCGAGCGCATCCATGCCGAGAACCCGTTCACCAAGGGGCGCAAGCCGGCCTTCCATACGCCGCTCGACAATTTCGCAAAGCTGCGGCTGTGGGAGTTGGAAGACTATGACAGCGTCGTCTTCATCGATGCCGACGCTGTCGTGGTGCGCAACATCGACAGGCTTTTCCTCTATCCGGAGTTCAGCGCGGCCCCGAATGTCTATGAGGGGCTGGCGGATTTCCATCGTCTCAATTCCGGCGTCTTTGTCGCCAAGCCTTCGCGCGTGACCTTCGAGAAGATGCTATCTCGCCTTGATGCGCCCGACGCGTACTGGCCCCGTACGGACCAGACGTTCCTGCAGTCGTTCTTTCCGAACTGGCACGGCCTGCCCGTGTTCTACAACATGCTGCAGTATGTTTGGTTCAACCTGCCGGAACTGTGGGACTGGAAGTCGGTGCACATCGTGCATTACCAGTATGAGAAGCCTTGGGAACGGCAACACCCCAAGGCAGACCTGCTGCGACCCCTGATAGACCTCTGGCAGAGCTATCTCGAAGGTTCCCCGCCGGACATCGACCGGCTGCCCAATCCCGAGCGTAAGGAGTAGCGATGCCGACAACGCTGGTTTCCGGCGGTGCGGGCTATGTGGGGCGTTTTATTGTCAATGTGTTGCTGGAGCGCGGCTACGACGTGGTCGTGATGGGGCGGCGCGCGCCGCCGCCGGGCACCTTTGTGGCGCCGGTGAAATTCGTGGAAGGTTCGCTCGATCCAGACCGCGACCAATCGGCGGCTTTTGCCGGCGTCGACAGCTTCGTGCACGCCGCCTTCGATCATCTCCCGGGCCGTTACCGTGGCGGCGAGGGCGACGACCCGGCGGGCTTCCGCCTGCGCAACGTCGACGGCTCGATGGCGCTTTTCGAGCAGGCGCGTGCCGCGGGTGTGCGGCGCGCCGTGTTCCTGTCCTCACGCGCGGTCTACGGCACCCAGCCGCCCGGCACGCAGCTCAATGAGGCGATGCGCCCGCATCCCGACACGCTCTACGGCGAGGTCAAGCTTGCCGTCGAGCGGCGGCTGCATGCGATGGCGGGCGAGGGGTTCGCGCCGTCTTCGCTGCGCGTGACCGGCGTCTATGGGCTGGCCGGACGCGACAGTCCGGAGGACAAATGGACCCCGCTGCTGCGGGACTGGCTCGCCGGCAGGCCTGTCGAGCCGCGGGCAGGCAGCGAAGTCCATGGCGAGGATGTCGGCGCTGCGGTGGCGGTGGTCCTCGATGCGTCCTTCGATGCCGTATCCGGGCAGGTCTTCAACGTTTCCGATCTGATGGTCGACCGGTGCGATCTGCTGGTGATGGTGCAGCAGGCGACGGGATGTTCCAACCCGCTTCCGCCCGCGTCCGATACCTCGCGATTCAATGTCATGACGACGGAGAAGATCACAAGCCTCGGCTGGAAGCCGGGCGGCGCCAGAAGCCTGCGCGAGACGGTTCGCGATCTCGTCGACCGCTTGCATGCCGGCGCAGCAGTGCGTTGAGAAACTGATTCAACGACTTGCGGAATTGAATCGCGTTTCGGCGTTAAGGGATTGAAATCTATGCGCTACGGAAACAGCGGTTCCTGCGCCATCTGAAGGTGCAGGTGCTCGCCGTCGTAGGGATGCGCCTCGCAGACGGCTTCGTCGAGCTCGACGCCGATGCCGGGTTCCGTGGACGGGATGACGTGGCCGTCCTGCCATTCGATCTTCTTTTTCAGCAGTTTCGCGTGGAAGCCGTCCCACTGCTTCAGCGATTCCAGGATCAGGAAGTTCGGCAGCGTCACCGCGAGCTGGATGTTGGCCGCGCCGACCAGCGGTCCGCAATAGCAGTGCGGCGCCACCTGGATGTGGAACGCTTCCGCCATCGCGGCGATCTTCTTGGTCTCGAGGATGCCGCCCGAGCGGCCGAGATCGGGCTGGATGATCGATGCGGCGCGGTTCTCGATGACCCGGGCAAACTCCCACTTTGTCGTCAGCCGCTCGCCGGTCGCCACCGGAATCGAGGTTCCGCGCGCCACCTGCGCCATCACCTCGGGCATGTCCGGCGGTACCGGCTCCTCGAACCATAGCGGATCGTAGGGTTCGATCGCGCGCGCCATGCGCAGCGCGCCGGAAGCGGTGAACTGGCCGTGGGTGCCGAAGAGGATGTCGGCTTTCATGCCGACGGCCTCGCGGATCGCCGCGACCATTCGGGTCGAGGTGTCGATGTCGACGAGGCGCGGCTGGTGCCCGTCAAAGGCGGTGTAAGGGCCGGCGGGGTCCAGCTTCACGGCGTTGAAGCCCTGACGCACATATTCGGCAGCGCATTCTGCGGCGAGGTCAGGGTCGTTGTAGACGTTCCTTCCCCGGGCATCCTCGGAGTGCACGCTGCCTTCGTGCGGATAAAGGTAGGTGTAGGAGCGCAGCGTCTCGTGCACGCGGCCGCCGAGCAGCACATAGACCGGCTTGCCAGCTTCCTTGCCGATGATGTCCCAGCACGCCATTTCGAGCGCGGAGACGCAGCCCATCATCGAGACGTCGGGGCGCTGCGTGAAGCCGGACGAATAGGCCCGGCGAAAGAAGGTCTCGATGTCGTGCGGGTCGCGACCGACGAGGTAGCGTTCGGCGCAATCCTCGATCATTGCGGCGGTCAGATGCGGGCCGAAGGTGGCGTTGTAGGCCTCGCCATAGCCGGTCACGCCGCCATCGGTCGTCAGCCGAACGAAGATGAAATATTTGCCACCGATGCCCGGGGGCGGGTTCCCCACGACCCAGGTTTTGACGTCGGTGATTTTCATGAGGACTCCAGCCTAGAATACGATCACGTTGCGTAGCGCCTTGCCCGCGTTGACCGCGGCGATCGCCTCGTTGATTTCGTGCAGAGGGTAGCGGGCGCTCACCAGTTCGTCGAGTTTCAGCCTGCCGGCGCGGTAGTGCTCGACCAGCATCGGGATGTCGCGCGAGACGTCCGTCTCGCCCATCTTGGACCCGAGTATGCGCTGGTTCCATGCGGCGATGGTGCCGGGGTCGTAGGCGGCCATCACGCCCGATGGGGGCATGCCGACGATGACCACCGCGCCGTTTTTGGTGAGATATGAGAAAGCGCCGTCGAAGGCAGCTTTCGCGCCCACGGTCACGAACACATAATCGACACCCCTGCCGGCTGTCAGCGCCATGATCTCTGCGGCCGCATCGGTAGTGATGGGGTTCAACGCGTGGGTCGCTCCGAACGCGCGTGCCGCCGTGAGCTTGTCTTCAGAAAGATCGAGCGCGATCACCATGGATGCGCCGGCCAGCGCCGCACCCTGAACGCTGTTGAGGCCGACGCCGCCGCAGCCGACCACGGCGACCGCCTGTCCCGGCCGCACTTTCGCAGTGTTGACCACCGCGCCGAAGCCAGTGATGACGCCACAGGCGAGCAGGGAAGCCGGTTCGAACGCCATATCGTCGGGGAGCTTGGCAAGCTGGCTTTTATGCACGACCACCTTCTCGGCAAAGGCTCCGGTGCGCATGGATTGCACGTATGGTGTCCCGTCCGTTCCGGTCAGCGGGCTTTTTGCGTCGAGCGGAAACACCTCCTCGCACATCACCAGGCTGCCCTGTCCGCAATAATGGCAGCCGCCGCATGAGCGTATCAGCGTGACGACGACACGGTCGCCGAGCGCGACGCCGTCGACCTCATCGCCGATCGCCGACACGATGCCGGCGGCCTCGTGTCCGTAGACTGCGGGCAGGCCGCCGCCCCATGCGCCTTCGGCGTAGAAGATGTCGGAATGGCAGATGGCGCAGGCTTTCACGTCGACCATAACCTCGCCGGGACCGGGATCGGCGATGTCGATCTCCTCGATCGAAAGCGGCTCTCCGAAACGATGGCAGATGGCGGCCTTTATGCGTGTCACAGTCTACTCCGGGTTCGCTGCGGGCCGCAGCCTAGGACAGCTCCCCGTGCGGACGCGAGAAAAAGGCGACGCCGCGCGCCGCAATTACGCCATCGCCGCGCATTGACCGCGGCGCGACGTAACGCTAGGCGAGAAAGAACAGTGCCTGCAGGAGAGGAGCCGCAATGAACCGCAACGACGTCAATCCTGTGGGCGAATTGACCTTGCGGACGCTGGCCATGCCTGCCGACGCTAATGCTGCCGGCGACATCTTCGGCGGCTGGGTGATGGCTCAGATGGATCTTGCCTGTGGCATCCGGGCGGCTGAACGCGCCAAAGGCCGCGTCGTGACGGCTGCGGTCAAGGAGATGTCGTTCGCCAAGCCGATGAAGGTGGGCGATACGCTCTGCATCTATATCGACATCACCAGGGTCGGCCGCACCTCCATGACGCTGCGCGTCGAGGCCTGGGCGCAACGCTACCTCAGCGACCTGATGGAGCGTGTGACCCACGCCGATTTCGTGATGGTGGCGCTCGACAGCCAGGGTAAGCCGACGCCGATTCCCGACGAAAAGTAGCGACACCGACAATGTCTGCCCCGCTCACGCGCGCCGCCTATCTCGACCTTCTGGCGTTGGCGCGGCGGCATGCTTGCAGGGGTGTCGAGGCGGACGATCTTCTGCAGGATACGCTGGCGGTGGCGCTATCGTCCGGGCGCGCGCCTTCTATCGAAAACCGCGCATGGCTTGGCGGTGTGATGCGCAATCTTGCGCGGATGAGCGCGCGCAGCGCAGTGCGCAGGAGCAATCGCGAAAGTCAGGCAGTTTTGGCAGCGCCGGTGGCGGACGAGCCGCCGCCCTGTGCAGCGCTCCCTCAACTCGACGGACTGGCGCCATCTCTGCGGATCGTCGCGGTGCTCGCGCTATCGGGACACAACAAGGCCGAGATACGCTCTCTCCTGCGCATCTCCGACGAGGCGCTGCGCCAGCGTATTGCAGCACTCCGGCGCGCGTTGGCCCGGTTCGGCCGGGAAGTGCCGTCCGGCCTGCCGGCGCTGCACGGTGCGCTTGCGTTCGGCTCCATACGCCGCGGCCTGTTGCCCGTCGTGCGCGCCGGCTATGTCGATTTCGCCAGCCACGATCCAGACGGTCATCCGATCGCCTTCAGAATTTCTCGCCCGGAGACCTCACAAAACCACCACCGGCGGCAACTGACGGGCGCATGACAGATCAAGGAGCAAATCCATGCTTTCCAAATCCCGCATCGGCAATATCTGCTATTACGTCAGTGATATCGACCGCACGGAGGCGTTCTACCGCGATGTGGTGGGTCTCGACGTGCAGCGCATGGATGACGACGGCGACGGCAATGCGTGGCTGATCGCCAGCATCGCCAACAATATCGACCTCCTCTTCTTCAGAATGGAGTCCCGGCCGGGCAATTCGCCGATTGTCGTCTTCGATCTGGCTGAGGGCGGCATTGACGATGTCGTCGAGGGGCTCGCGCAAAAGGGCGCGACCATCGTCACGCCGGTAAGCCACGCGCCGGGCGGCTGGTCGAGCGAGTTCGCGGACCCCGACGGTCACCAGATATCGGTCTACCAGACCGAGGATGCGCCGCGTTCGCGCAAATAGCGTAACGTTTCGATCCTAGACCTGATCCGCATCGAAACGGGTGCGCGCGTTATTGATCTTGCCGATGTTTGCGCGCGCCCACAGCGCCAGCCCCTTGACCGGCACGCGCAGGTCGCGGCCCAAATCGGTCAGCTCGTAATCGACGCGCGGCGGGATCGTCGGATAGACGGTTCGCGTCACCAGCCCGTCGCGTTCGAGGCCGCGCAGGGTGGACGTCAGCATCTTCTGCGAGATGTTGCCGATCAGCCGGCGGAGCTCGTTGAAGCGCATGGGGCCGTCGCTGAGCAGTTCCACCACGAGCACCGTCCACTTGTCGCCGACACGGGACAGCACGTCACTGACAGCCTGACAGGCGGTATGGTCACGGTGACTGAGTGTCAACAAAGTGCCTCCTTGTGCGCTGCAAAACCAGTCTCCTATATAGCCCCAGTATCCAAAGGATACCATGCTTTCCGTGAAAGGACACAAAAATGGCAAAGCCAAGGATTGGGGTAATCATCGGTTCAACGCGCCCGGGCCGCTTCGGCGACAAGCCGGCGGAGTGGATCGCCGAGCGCGCAAAGGCCACCGGCGAGTTCGAGGTCGAGATAGTCGACCTGCGCGACTATCCGCTTCCGTTCTTCGACGAGCAGGCGTCGCCCGCATACGCCCCCTCGAACGCAGATGGCGCCAAGGCGTGGCAGGACAAGATCGCCAGCCTCGACGGCTACATCATGACCGCCGCCGAATATAATCGCGGTCCGACGGCAGTGCTGAAGAACGCGCTCGACTACGCCTACAATGAGTGGAACAACAAGCCGGTGGCCTTTGTGGGCTATGGCGGCGTCGGCGGTGCCCGCGCGATCGAGCAGCTTCGGCTGCATGCGGTCGAGCTTCAGATGAACCCGATCCGCAATGGCGTTCACATCGTCTGGGCCGACTACGCGCAGATCGCCTCCGGCGACAAGAAACTCTCCGATTTCGCGCACCTGAACGACGCGGCCGACGGCATGCTGAAGCAGTTCGGTTGGTGGACGAGGGCGCTCAAGACCGCCCGCGATGCCGACAAGGCCGCCGCCAAGGCTGCCTGACGATTATCTCTCCGGAACGGCGCGAACCCGGTTCGCGCCGTTCCGAGACCTCATGGCATATGTTCGCGGTGGGTCTTGATCGAGCGGATCGCCAGCACTTTGTCGATGCGGCGGCCGTCGAGGTCCACGACCTCGAAACGCCAGCCGAGCGCGTGCACGGACTCGCCGGTTGCCGGCAGGTGATGCATGTGCGACAGCACGAAGCCGGCAAGCGTCTGGTAGTCACGCTTTGCTGGCAGCGTTACCCCCAGCAGATCAGCCATCTCGTCAATCGGCATATAGCCGGCAAGCAGCCATGAGCCGTCGTCGCGCTGCACGGCGACAGCTTCTTCCTCATCATCCAGATCCGACTTGAAGACCCCGGTGATCGTCTCGAGGATGTCGGCGGGTGTGACCACGCCTTCAAAGTCGCCATACTCGTCATGAACGAGCGCCATTGGCATATCGGCTTCTTTCAAAGTCGTCAGCACATCGAGCGCGTCGGCGTTGTCGTGAACGATCGGCGCAGGATGGACGAGCGTACGCAGGTCGAACGTTCGCTTTCCGACAAGTGCGGCCAGCGCCTCCCTCGTGCGCACCACACCGATCATCTGGTCGACGCTGCCGTCGGCGACCGGCAGCAGCGCATGCCGCGCTTCCAACAGCTTGGTGCGCAGGTTGGCCTTGCTGTCCTTGGCGTCCAGCCAGTCGATCTCCGTTCGCGGCGTCATGATCGCGCGGACGCTGCGGTCGGCGAGCCGCATCACGCCCGCGATCATCTTGCGTTCGTCGCTTTCCACGACGCCGTGGCTCTCAGCTTCCGCGATGAGGCTTACGATCTCCTCGTCGGTCACCTTGGAGGCGCCTTCGTCCGACTGGCCGAGCAGGCTCAGCACCGTCTTGCCCGAGATGTCCAGCAGCCAGACCAGCGGAGCGCCGAGCACCGACAGGATATGCATGGCAGGCGCGACACGTGAGGCCACGCCCTCCGGGTTGCGCAGGGCAATCTGCTTGGGCACGAGTTCGCCGATGATCAGCGATCCATAGGTGATGAGCGCAACGACCGTGCCCACGCCGAGCGTGCCGGCCAGGTTTGGGGAAAGCCCCAGTTCGGTGAGCCAGGAAGACATCCTCAGGCCAAGCGTCGCGCCCGAGAAGGCGCCCGACAGCACGCCCACGAGCGTGATGCCGATCTGAACCGTGGAAAGGAACCTGCCCGGATCGGCGGCAAGTTTCGCGGCCTTTGCGGCTCCCGTGTTACCACGCTCGGCCATCGCGGCGAGACGCGCCGGCCGCGCCGAGACGACCGCCAGTTCCGACATGGCCAGCAGGCCGTTGACGCAGATGAGAACAACGACGATGGCGATTTCGACTGTAAGCATGATTTCCGCTTAGCACCGACAATGCCTTCGCGCGACAGGAAACTTGCTGCGCTTGCGCCCGACAGGCCTACTTGCAGGCGACGTAACCGTTGCGGCGGTTCTTGATGTCGAAGTGGAAGTGGTCAGCGTGCGCTGCGTTGTAGCCCGGTCCGAGAACGGTGCTGAAATAGTCGCAGCCACCTGTGCGGACATTGTTGAGCAGGCTGCGCTGGCGGAAACTGAACCAGCCCGGCTTGCGCACGTCGATGTCGCTGCCGTTCTTGAGCTCGATGCGCATAACGTCGAGCGCGTTGCCCTTGGAATGCTCCGAGGCGACGCCACCCGAACCGGCGATGTTGCGGCAGGAATAGCTGGAGCCCTGATGGATGGTCTTCACACCGCTCAGATAGCGCCAGCGCGCAGCGGGCGCGAGTTCTTTCTTGGTCCAGCTCGCAAAGGCCAGCGCCATGTCGCAGCTCAGCGTTGCGGCCGGCTTCATCTGGATATTGCCGGACAGGCGGCTCACCTGCACCGGGTGGTCGATGCGGCAGGACCCTCCCTGGTTGATCGGCGCCAGATCCTGATAGGTGGCGCCCATCCTGCGCAACTGTCGGCGGCACTCAACTTCGCTCGCGGGCATTGCCGCGCCGGGCGAGGCGCGAGGCGTCGACAGGCGAGGGTAGGCGGCCGTCATCGCGCTCAGTGGCGCGAGCCTTGCAAGTCCCCGCGGCTGCGAGATGGAGGAGGTCTGCGCGCCGACATCGACGGTCGGCGTCAGCACGCTGCTGACCGAGCATGAGGTGAAAGCGAGCGCACCCGCACCGATCGCCGCCGCCCGAACCAGGGTGCGCGCGCGTCTGCGGATCGATCCAAAGAGTTTCGCTGCCCCGCTACGCAATACTTTGGGCATCCCGTCTTCCCTGTCCCGTACGCTTGTAGTCTAGGCGGGAAGGGTAAAGGAAACCTGTGCGGGCGGATTCACCGCTGTGGCGGCAATGGGGCAGCTATTCGCACCACGTTCCACCGTTTCGCCTTCGGGCGAGATCGAAATGGAAGTGGTTGGCGTGGTCCGCGTCACTACCGGGGCCGAGCACGGTCTTGAAAGGACCGCACGCTGCCTTCTGGATGGCCTTGACCAGCCTGGAACGGCGCGGGGCCGCCGATCCATGCGCCTGGACCTCTATGCGCGTTCCATCTTCAAGCACCAGCGCACCCCAATCGAGCGCGTTGGCGAAAGCGTGTTCGGATAGCTTTTTGGAGCCGTTGCGTGGCCGGCACACATAGGCCGATACCTGTTCGATGGCGGCGAGATCCGATCCGAATGCGCCTCGCGTCAGCGGGCCGGCATGGTCCTGAACGAACCTCGCGGATGCTTCCGCCATCGCGCATGTCAGCACCGCAGGCGGGGTCAGTTCGACATCCTTTGAAAGCCGCGAGACCGTGACTGGATGCGTTGCCGAGCAGCCCAGGTCATCCGCGAGCGGCTCGTGCTCCTCGAAGACAGCGCCCAATGTCTCAAGCCGTTCTCGACATTGGGCTTCTTCGGCCGGCATGGCCGGTGGAGTTGTCGTTGCCGGTTGCGCCGGCTGGGTCTCGGTGGTCTGCGGCTTCGGGTCCGGCGCGGCCATCGTCGCAGGCAGTTCGCCGACCTCGGCTGCGTATGACCACCCCGGCAAGGTCAGGCTCGCCAGCAACAACAGCATCAGTCGGGATTTCTGAAGGAGGCGCATCATGTTGACGTGGGCGTCAGGGCAGGCGGCGGCAACAGTCGCGCCCTTCACTTACCGTAACGGAGCGTTGCAGGCATCAGGCTCCGATCGCTTCGAGGCCCTCTTCAAGCCAGTCGCCGAGCATCGGCATGCCGAGCAGATATTTCGTCGCGCGCCGTCCGGCACCGCGCTGGCGGGCCTCCGCGACGGCGGCCTCCCATTCGGAGGCGTCGAAATCGCCGCGACCGATCCAGGCGATCGCGATCAGTTCGGCGGCCTCGTCGACATTCAAGTCGTTCATGAGGGCGCGCAGCTCGCGCTCGGTCAGGTCTTCCGCCTCCTCCTCGGCCAGCCCGTCATGATGGTGCGAATCGTGCGAGCTGTCGTCCAGCTCGATCTCGTGTTCACTCCCTGCCTCGTAGTCGTGGTTAAGCGCGGCGCTGATCGCCTTCGCCTTCAGCACGAAGAGCCGCACCGTATCGGGGCCGATGGTCAGCTCCCATTCCTTCTGGATCCGTTTCTGCAACGTCTCGCTCCCTGAAGAACGGTTCATCATAGCGGATTTCTGGTGATTTTCATGTCGGAGTTGTGCAATGGCTGATCTTCGCTTTCCTCTCGCGCAAAACGGTCCCGCATGTCGTTCCTGCTGTCGCCCAAGGTGTTGCCGGTGCTGCTGCTTGTCGCGTCCAACGTCTTCATGACGCTGGCGTGGTACGGCCATCTCAAATTCAAGACCGCGCCGCTCTATATGGCGGTTTTTGCGAGCTGGATGATCGCGTTCGTGGAGTACTGGCTTGCGGTGCCTGCGAACCGGATCGGTCATTCGGTCTATTCGGCGGCCGAGCTCAAGACCATGCAGGAAGTCATCACTCTGGTGGTCTTCGCGGTGTTTTCGGTGCTTTACCTCAAGGAGGCGATCACCTGGAACCACCTTGCCGGCTTCGCCCTGATCGCGGGCGGCGCAGCCCTGATATTCAGGGGGTGAAGGGCGGGCGGCGAAGTGACGCTGGTCTGGACCAGTCAAAATTCTTCGTGAAAAACGCGGCAGAACCGTTATATTTGGTCGAACAAGCAATAAACGGTTCGTTGGCCGCGGCTGCCGGACCGTTTTCTTTTTGTGTCTCGCGCCATGGATGCGCGGACCGGAAAAAGACAAAGGAAAGGGTCGACTGACATGAACAAGGTCCCGATGACGGTCGGTGGGTTCGAGACGCTGAAGGAGGAGCTGCGCTGGCGCCAGCAGGAAGAGCGTCCGCGGATCATCGAGGCGATATCGGAGGCGCGTTCTCATGGTGACCTTTCGGAGAACGCGGAATATCACGCTGCCAAGGAATCGCAGAGCCTCAACGAAGGCCGCGTCAACGAACTCGAAGATCTGATCGCGCGCGCCGACGTCATCGACGTGTCGAAGCTGTCCGGCGACAAGGTCAAGTTCGGCGCGACCGTCGTGCTGGTCGACGAGGACACCGAGGAAGAAAAGACCTACCAGATCGTCGGCGACCAGGAAGCCGACGTGAAGGCCGGCCGCATCTCCATTTCCTCGCCGATCGCGCGGGCGCTGATCGGCAAGGGCGTCGGGGACGAGGTCGAGGTCAATGCGCCGGGCGGCGCGCGCGGTTACGAGATCGTCGAGCTGCGCTGGGCGTGAGCCAGGCGGAGCAGGCCGGGACACCGGCGCGCGTCGCCATGTCTCGCGTCCTTGCGATAGCGCCGAATTTCAAGCGCCGACTTTCAGGCGTCACGAGCACCATCATCCAGCTCGTGCCGCTGCAGGCCGCGTCGATCGGCATTGTGACGCTGGGCCCGGGCTTGCCCGACCATTTGCCGAAGATGCGATGGTGGCAGGTGCCGGCGCTGATCAAGCGCCCGGCGGGTGCACGCTTCCGGGTCTGGCATGCGCGCCGCAATGTCGAGATGCTCGGCGGCCTCATCCTCAGGGACGTGTTCCGCGCGCCGCTGAAGCTTGTCTTCACGTCCGCCTCACAGCGCGCGCATACCGGCTGGACGCGTTTCCTCATTCGCCGGATGGACGAGGTTGTCGCCACCAGCCGCAAGACGGCTGGCTATCTCGAAGTGCCACATAGCGTCATCATGCACGGCATCGATACCGGCCGGTTCCACCCGGCCGAGGAAAAGGCCGAGGCCGTTCGCGCGCTCGGGCTCGACCCCGCGTTTCGCTATGTCGGCTGCTTCGGGCGCGTGCGGCGGCAGAAAGGCACAGACCTGTTCGTCGATGCGATGGTTGCGCTGCTGCCGAAACATCCCGAATGGGCAGCCGTGGTCGCCGGACGTGCGACGGCGCAGCACAAGGCCTTCGAGGACGAGTTACGTGCACGCGTTGCCGCCGCCGGCCTGTCGGACCGCATTCTGTTCGTCGGCGAGCATCGCGACATCGAACGCTGGTATCGGGCGCTGTCGTTGTTCGTCGCGCCGCAGCGCTGGGAAGGATTCGGGCTAACGCCGCTCGAGGCGATGGCAAGCGGGGTGCCGGTCGTGGCCGCGGATGTCGGCGCGTTTTCCGAGCTTGTCGAGGAAGGCGAGACCGGCACGGTGATCGCTCCGGACGACCTCGCGGCAATGACGGCAGCGGTAGAAGATTACCTGCGCGATCCGGAGCGGGCGGAACTTCACGGGGAAAACGGCCGCCGGCATGTCGCTGCGCGGTTCCGGCTCGAAGGCGAGGCGGAGCGGTTGATCGAGATTTACAGGCGGCTTGGCGGAACGCCTCAGCCGAGCATGTAGAATGAATTGTAGCGCGAGCGCCCCACCGGTCGGTAGCCGCGGTTCTTGAAAGCAGCCCTGCAGGCCGGGTAGTCGTCGCTTCCGTTCGGACGTTCGATGACGATCCGCGCGGGAAGAAGTTCGCCGTCACAAGTCTCGAGAAACGGAGCCAGGACACGGTCCTCGTGCCCTTCGACGTCGATCTTGAGGCCGTCAATCCGAGTTGTTCCAGCTTCCGCGAGTATGGAAGGCAGGGTGCGGATCACGATGCCGCCTTCGCTGTCGTCGGCAAGCGCGGCGCTGGCAATGTTGTTCTTGCGCAGACTGAGAGACCCCGTGCCTTCATGGTCGCTCACGGCGCACGGGAAAATCGCGATGTTGTCGATGCCGGACGCCGTGGCGTTCCAGGCGAGCCGCCGTGCCATCAGCCGGTTCGCGTCGATAGCCACCACCTTTCCGGCTGGGCCTGCCCGCTTCGCAAGGGGAAGCGTGTAGAGGCCGATATTGGCCCCGATATCCAGAAAGGTGCCGCCCGAAGGAACGCCTTCGATCAGGAAATCCAGATCGGCCGCATTGTAATTCGGATTAAGCAGAAGCCCCGATTGAATCGAGTTGTCCAGGCCGCGAAGGCGATACGCGCAATCGCGGAACCGAACGTCCAGAGGTCCACCTGCGCTCCCCATAACGGCACGGGTGACCGCACCGCGGAAGAGGCCACGGTGTAGAAAGCTGGCGCGGGCAATCGCTATCAGCGCCTTCTGCCGGCCATCGGGCGCGAAGTGCCCGAATGGCAGGTGCTCGTCTCGATCGACGCCTTCATGCTCTTCGCTGGAAAGCGGTCTGGTTGTCGCGGTCATTGTCGAAACCCTATTCGCCGATGCCCACGAGCCCCTCGTCCTTCACCTGGCGGATAGTCAGTGCGGTACGCACGGTGTCGACGTTGGGGGCTGAGGTCAGTTCCTCGATGACGAAGGTCTGGAAAGCGGTGAGGTCGCTCGCCACGCAATGCAGCATGAAATCCGACTCGCCCGAAACCATCCACGCGCGCCGCACGATCGGCCAGTTGAGCGTGCGGGCGGCAAAAGCCTTCAATTCCGCTTCCGACTGGTGGTGAAGCCCTATCAGGCAGAAGGCGACGACATCGAGCCCCAGTTCACGCGCGTTGAGCAATGCCCGGTATCCACGGATGATCCCCGCATCCTCGAGGCGCTTGACCCGCCGCAGGCAGGGCGGGGCGGATATGCCGACGCGGCGCGACAATTCGACATTGGTCATCCGGCCGTCATCCTGAAGCTCCTTGAGGATCTTCCAGTCGATGGCGTCGAGGTCGGCCTTAATGGGCATCTGGTGGTTCCGGGTGGGCGAGGAGAGAGAATCTGTCGCGTTTCGGTCGCGAAACTAGCGGATAATGTCCCAGCATCCAAAGCTTTTTGGCCGCTTTGCGCCGGTAGGTGAGGCGGGAGAACGACTTTCCCCAGCCTTTGCCGGGCGGAACAATTCGTCGCCTTGCAACGGCCGGGCCACAACACCTAGATTAGCGGCAACAATTCCACAGCGATTTTGCGACGCGCTCCGGCGCGCAGCAGCAGCGGCAGAAGGCAACGTCATGACAGCGAAACACGCGCCTGTCCTCATCATCGGTTCGGGTCCGGCCGGCTATACGGCGGCGATCTACGCCGCGCGCGCAATGCTGGAGCCGGTGCTGATCTCCGGCATGCAGCAGGGCGGGCAGCTCACCATCACCACCGACGTCGAGAACTATCCCGGCTTCGCCGACCCTATTCAGGGGCCTTGGCTGATGGAGCAGATGCTGAAACAGGCCGAGCATGTCGGCGCCGAGATCGTCACCGACCTCGTGACCAACGTCGATCTGGACGTGCGGCCGTTCCGCATCTCGACGGATTCCGGCACGGAATACACATGCGATGCGCTGATCGTCGCTACGGGCGCGCAGGCCAAATGGCTTGGCCTGCCTAGCGAGCAGACTTTCATGGGCTTTGGCGTTTCGGCTTGCGCCACCTGCGACGGTTTCTTCTACCGTGGCAAGGATGTGGTGGTGGTCGGTGGCGGCAACACCGCGGTCGAGGAAGCGCTTTACCTTGCAAACCTCGCCAAGAGCGTGACGGTGGTTCACCGCCGTGACGAATTCCGGGCCGAGCGCATCCTGCAGGATCGCCTTTTCAAGAAGGACAACATCAAGGTTCTCTGGGATCATCAGGTCGACGAGATCGTCGGCGATGTGCGCAAGGCGCCGCTGCCGCCGTCGGTGACCGGCCTCAGGCTCAAGAACACCAAAACAGGCGAAGTGACTGAAATGTCGACGGATGGGCTGTTCGTCGCGATCGGCCATGCGCCGGCCGTGGAACTGTTCGCAGGCAAGCTCAAGCAGAAGCTGAACGGCTATCTGTGGACGGCACCGGATTCGACCGTGACCGATGTGCCGGGCGTTTTTGCGGCTGGCGATGTCACCGACGATATCTATCGCCAGGCGGTCACGGCGGCTGGTCTCGGCTGTATGGCCGCGCTTGAAGCCGAGCGTTACATCGCTGAAATGGAAGCGCACCGGGAAGCGGCGGAATAGCCGTCCCGCAATCTGGTTGAGGGGACCGGAAAATGGCTCTGGACTGGGACAAGCTGCGCGTTTTCCACGCAGCCGCGGAGGCTGGGTCGTTCACCCATGCCGCCGAGAGCCTGCGCCTGTCGCAATCGGCGATCTCGCGGCAGGTGAGTGCGCTTGAGCAGGATGTCGGGGTGGCATTGTTCCATCGGCATGCACGCGGCCTCGTTCTGACCGAGCAGGGCGAAATGCTCTACCAGGCGGCGCACGAAGTGCTGATGAAGCTCGAAAGCGTGAAGATGCGCCTCACGGAGGCCAAGGACCGGCCGTCCGGGCCGCTGCGCGTCACGACGACTGTCGGCCTCGGCTCCGGCTGGCTGACCGAGCGCGTGCAGGAGTTCCTCGACCTCTATCCGGAAATCCAGCTCCAGCTCATCCTCGCCAACGAGGAACTGGACCTGACTCTGCGCCAGGCCGATTGCGCCATCCGCCTGCGGCAGCCGCAGCAGCCGGATCTGATCCAGCGTCGCCTGTTTACGGTGCACTTCCACCTCTATGCAGCACCTTCCTACGTTAACAAGCACGGCAAGCCGCGCTCCATAGACGAGCTGGACCAGCACCGCATCGTCAGCTTCGGCGAGCCGGTGCCGTCGCATCTCGCCGACATGAACTGGCTGGAGACGGCCGGGCGTCCGGAGGGATCGAAGCGCGTGGCCTCGCTGCAGATCAACAACATCATGTCGATTAAGGCCGCAGTACAACGTGGTGCAGGCATCGCCATGTTGCCCGACTACATGGTCGAAAAGGATTCCGGACTGGTCCAGCTCATGCCCGAGACGGAGGTGCCGTCGTTCGACACCTATTTCTGTTATCCGGACGCGATGAAGAACCAGGTCAAGCTGCACGTCTTCCGCGACTTCCTGATCGCCAAGGCGCGGAGCTGGTCATATTGACGCCAGTCGCTGCCCGGCAGGGTGGCAGGTTGCCCGGCAAACAAGCCATGCGCGACCTGCATAGGTGCAATGCAAAATACCTTGCTTGCATTTTGGGCAGATAACGCTCATATCCTAATCATCTCCCGGGCGCGTTCCTCCTCCCATTAGCGCCCGCGAGTGTTCCCCTCTGGAGGTTTTGCCTAACGGCACTTCCAATAACTCAGCCGGATCTTCCCAGATCCGGCTTTTTTCTTGTCTGCATGCCTGATTGTTGCTCGTCCGCAGCCGCGAATGCCGGGAAAGCGGGCACGTAACGGTGACTTGTAACCCTCCGTAAGCTGCGCGAGCGCGCGCAGGTCGGTTAGAAGTTGAAGTCAGGACGCGGTGGCGCTGAGGCGTAGCGGGAGATGGGGGCATCTGTCGCAACGAAGAGGCGTTCAGGCAAACGCCGTGTCCCACTCACAACCGTCCCGGCTTGTTCCGGTAATATGCGGCGGGCCTGCCGAAATCGGACGACACGATGGCGGTCTGCAAGGAAACGGCGCCTGGCTATCATCCAGACGCCGTTTCTTGTTTGGGGATGGTTCTACGCGGCCTTGCCGTTCGCGTTCATCACCTCGTCGGCAAGCCTGCCGGTCAGCTCCGCCATGTGATCGAAAGTCGCCACATAGGTGGCGACGCCCGCGGTTGCGGATCGCAGCTCGACGATCAGGTTTCCAATCTCCGCCTGAGGCATCATCGCCTCGACCACGTCCCATCCGGGCCAGCCAGGTCGGCCGTCGAAGCCGAGGATCTGGCCGCGCCTTTGCGGGACGATCGCGGTGACCTTCGCGGTCGCTTCCGATGGCGTGTAGATTTCCACTTTCAGCACCGGTTCGAGCAGAACCGGCGAGCAGGCGGCCATGCCGTCCTTCATGCCCAGCCGTGCGGCCTGCTGGAACGCCATGTCGGAGGAGTCGACCGAATGGTAGGAGCCGTCGGCGAGGTTGACGGCCACGTCGACGACCGGAAAGCCTAGCGGCCCGGTCTTGAGATAGTCCCGTATGCCATGCTCGACCGACGGTATGTACTGCTTCGGTACGACGCCGCCGGTGATCGTATCGGTAAACTCGAAGCCCGCGCCGCGTGGCAGCGGCTTGATGTCGAGGACCACGTCGCCGAACTGGCCGTGGCCGCCGGACTGCTTCTTGTGCCGGCCGCGTTGAGTGACCGATTTGCGGATCGTCTCCCGATAGGGGACCTGCGGCGTGTGGGATTCGACCGGGATCTGGTATTTGCCCTCCAGCCGCTCGACGGTGACGCGCAGATGCATCTCGCCGTGGCCGGATATGATGGTCTCGCCGGTATCCTGGTTCTGCTCCATCGAAAGCGACGGGTCTTCCTGCAGCAATTTCTGCAGGCCGGTCGAAAGCTTGACGTCGTCCTTGCGCTCCCTGGGCCGCAGCGCGGCGGTGAAGACGGGAGAGGGCACATCGAGCTCGACCAGCCCGGATACGCCTTTCGATGTGCTGATCGTGTCGCCCGTCGCGAAGTCGTCGAGCTTGCCGAGCGCGACGGTTTCGCCTTCTTCCGCCGCCGGAATCTTGGACTGGTCCTTGCCAAGCATTCGATAGATGCCGGAAACCTTGCCCGTGGTGCCGGAGGAAGAGAACACCTCCGTCGCATCGGAGATGGTCCCGGACAGCACCCTCGCCAGCGACAGCTTGCCGCCATGCGGCGTGTGGATCGTCTTCATGATCTGAAGCGCGGATTGGCCGGACGGCACGCCAAGGCGCGCGCGTGTCGCTTCCGAATCGGGAGAATCGTGGCGGATCGCCTTCAGCAACCGGAGCACACCGTTGCCCTTTTCGGCCGCGCCGATCAGCACCGGGGTGACGACGCCTTCGCGCAGATCGGCGGCGAGGTCGTCGAAGATGCTGTCGCGCGGCGGCTCGATCTCCTCAAGAAGCTGTTCCATGAGGAGGTCGTCATGGTCGGCCAGCGTCTCCAGCATGGAGAAGCGCGCCTCGATCTCGCGTGCCTTGTCGTCGTCGGGAATGTCCGCGATCGAGCTTTCGGCATACTCGCGATAGATGTAAGCGCGCTCCAGGGCGAGGTCGATCGAGCCTATGACGATGCCGTTCTTGCGCAGCGGGATCTGCCGCAGCAGAAGCGGGATCGAGCTTGCCGGCTGCAGGAGCTTCAGCGTATCGCGCACGCCGACAGTTGCCTTGTCGATCTTGTTGAGAAACAGCATGCGCGGCACGCCCATCGCGTCGAGCTGACGCATGATGAGTTGCAGGGCGGGAAACTTCTTCTCGTCCGGTTCGGCGACCACCACCGCAAGATCGCAGGCAGCCAGCACTGGCTGGGCCTCGAAAGCGAATTCGACGGAACCCGGGCAGTCGACGAAGGTGATGCTCTCACCCAGGAATTCGGTGGTGGCGAAGGTCGCCTCGACGCTCATCTGGTGGGCACGGGCTTCCGGCGTGTGGTCGCCGACGGTGTTGCCCGACGACACCGCGTTCTGTCGCGGGATTGCGCCCGTTCGCGCCAGAATCGCATCGAAAAGCGTTGTCTTGCCGCTCGCGAAGGGACCGACGATGGCTATGCATTTCGGTCCCTTGCGTCGTTCTCCCGCTCTTGCACCCATGATGACCTGACCTCCTCTCACGCGTTACCTCATGAGCGGCGGCCGGCCTTCGGCCGTCGCATGACCACGACGGCTCTGCGGCCGTGCGGGGCCATGTGATCATCGTCCCACGGGATTTGGGCGAGAGCAAGTGGGCGCCGAGGAGGCAGTGGACGCCGATGGCTGCAGCGTCTATCGAGGCCGTATGACCATCGACAAGACACCAGCCGCCGAAGAAACCAGGTTCGCGGCGCTACGCGCGAAGCTTCGAAAGCTCTATCATGGGCGCACGCGCGCCGCCCTGCGGTTCCAGCTTGCCGTTACCGTCGTTGATCTGGCAGCCATCGTTTTCTTTATCGCGTCGCCGATGCTGCGCGACCGGCCGTCGTTCCTGTGGATCGACTACACCGTGGCCGCGATCCTCGGCATCGACATCGCCGCGCGTGCACTGGCTTCGAGCGATATCGGGCGCTGGTTCAGGCAGCCGACCATCTGGGTCGACTTGCTCGTGCTGGTGACGCTGCTCTTTCCGCAGACGCTCGCCAATCTGGGGTTCCTGCGCATCCTGCGCTTGTGGACGCTATCGCGCAGCGGCGTGCTTTGGGGGCCGCTCGAGCGCAACGGTTACGGCGAATGGCGCGAGACTGTGCACGCGGTCATGAACCTGCTGACCTTCCTCTTCGTGGTCACAGGTTTCGTCTACACCTTCTTCTTCAACGAAGGGTCGGGTGTGGTGGGGTATGTCGACGCGTTCTATTTCACCGTCGCAACCGTCACGACCACAGGCTTCGGCGATATCGTGCTGCCCGGCACGTGGGGCAAGCTGACGGCGATCGTGACAATGATCGTCGGCATATCGTTATTCGTGCGGCTGGCGCAGGCGATCTTTCGGCCGGCGAAGGTGTTTTTCCCGTGCCCGCAATGCGCGCTTCAACGGCATGAAATGGATGCGGTCTACTGCAAGGCCTGCGGCCACATGCTGAAGATCCCCGACGACAGCGACTGACCGACGCCGGGGAAGCAGGACTATTCCGCTGCTGTTGCGTGCTGCAGGGTCAGTCCCTTTGCGGTGCGATCCCCGAAGCCCTTCCAGTAGGTGTGCTCCGGCTTGGGATTGCCGTTCTCCTCCAGCGCGAAAACGCCGTCCGCCGCATTGGGAATAAGATCGAGATAGGCCTCCATCTCGTTGTCTTTTTTGAGATATTTGCCGAGGAACGCGGTGACGAAGTGCTGGGCGATGTTGTTCATGCGCACCGTATCCCACACCGCGTCGGCATAGTGTTCGAAGGGCGCGAACCCCAGCTTCTCCGAATGCTTCCACGATTGCGCCGGCGCCGGCATGGGCGCGGCCGCGTTGTGGTTCGCGTTCTCGAAAGTCAGCAGGAAGCGCTCCGGCGCGTTGACGCTTAGATCGTAGATCGTCTTCACGCCGCCTTCGTAGAGCGAGACATCGTCGACGCTGCCCGCAACGATGAAGACGGGCTTGGACACGCCCTTCAGCCCTTCCGCATCCCAGAAACCTGTATTCATGCCCCATGGCGCGAAAGCAACCACGGCCTTGACCCTCTCGTCCGGCAGCGTGGCATAGGTGTCGGACCCCGACAGATGGATCCCCAGCGTGCCGTCGGGTGCGCCCCAGTCATATTCCGTGCTTGCCTGGGTTACGCCGGCTCCGGCGCTGATCATCGCGCCGTATCCGCCCATCGAATAGCCCACTATCGCCGCGTTGTCGGGTTCAACCATGCCGGAGAGGAAGCCGTCCGCCTCGGCGGAAAGCCGCTCCATCTCGTTGAGGACGAACTTCTGGTCGAGCGGGCGATTGACCAGCGTTGAGCCGAACTTGTTCTGGTCGTTGTAAGTGGAGTCCGTGTGGTCGATGGAAGCAACCACGTAGCCCTTGGTCGCCAGGTTCTCGGCGAGATGGCTCAGAAGGAAACGATTGCCGGGATAGCCGTGCGAGATAATGACGAGCGGGTAGGGGGCGTTGTCGCCTGCCAGCGGCTCGGCATCGCGCACCGCCCTGCCGGTCAGTGTGACCTGCGTTTCGCCGTCGCGCAGATAGACACCTTCATAGGTCCCGCCCTGTTCCGTCGTATCGGCCGGATACCAGACTTCGACCGTCAGTGGACGGTCGTAGCGAGGATGATCCTTGCCAGCCTCGACATTGACGATGTCGATCTGGTCCGGGTTGACCAGTTCGATAGTTCGTACGCCGATCGCCTGCTGGCCGTGCGCGGCGAGCTCCGGCGCATCCGGGCGAACCATATCGATCCGGTTTTCCTGTGCCGCGGCGATCCCGCTCCACATTGCTGCTGCCGTTGCCACGATCGTAACCTGTTTCAGCATGGGTCTTCCTCCCTCGCGTTTTCGCCGGACGTTGCCGGCAGTTTGCACACGCAGACGACAATCGCACAACACAAAGTGCAGTGGAGGCTTGTTCAACGAAAGAGCCCGGCCGACGGGCCGGGCTCAGGGAGTGCCTCAAATGGCGAGGCGAAGCTGGCGCGTGTCGCGTCAGGTGAGCGAGCCAGCGAAGCGCTGGATGCGGGTGCAGGCTTCCTCCAGCAGCGCGTCCGACGTCGCGTAGGAGATGCGGAAGTTCGGGCCGAGACCGAAGGCCGAGCCATGGACCGCCGCAACACCTTCGGCCTCCAGCAGTTCCGAGACGAAATCCTCGTCGGTCTCGATCACCTTGCCTGCGGGCGTCTTCTTGCCGAGCAGATCCTGGCACGACGGATATACGTAGAACGCGCCTTCGGGCGTCGGGCAGGAGAGGCCGCGTGCCTGGTTCAACATCGACACGACCAGATCGCGGCGCCCCTGGAAGAGCGTCCTGTTTGTCTCGATGAAATCCTGCGGTCCGTTGAGCGCCTCGACTGCGGCCCACTGGGCGATCGAGCAGGCGCCCGAGGTCTGCTGGCCCTGCACCATGTCCATCGCCTTGATGATCTGAAGCGGGCCTGCCGCGTAGCCGATGCGCCAGCCTGTCATCGCATAGGCCTTGGAAACGCCGTTCATCGTCAGCGTTCGCTCGTAGAGGGCCGGTTCCACTTCGGCGAGCGTGCGGAACTTGAAGTCGCCATAGGTCAGGTGCTCGTACATGTCGTCGGTCAGCGTCCAGACATGCGGGTGCTTCATCAGCACGTCGGCCAGCGCGCGAAGCTCGGCCTCGGTGTAGGCCGCGCCCGACGGGTTGGACGGCGAGTTCATCAGGAACCACTTGGTCTTCGGCGTGATCGCCTTTTCCAGCGCCTCGGCCGTCAGCTTGAAGCCGTTGTCGATCGACGTCTCGGCAAAGACCGGGGTGCCGCCGCAGAGCGCCACCATCTCCGGGTAGCTGACCCAGTAAGGACGCGGGATCACGACTTCGTCGCCGGGGTTCAGCGTGGCGATGAAAGCGTTGAACAGAACCTGCTTGCCGCCGGTGCAGACAATGGTCTGCTCGGGCTTGTAGTCCAGATTGTTCTCGCGCTTGAACTTCGCCGCGATCGCTTCGCGTAGCGGCGTGATGCCGGCGACCGGCGTATATTTGGTCTCGCCGCGCCGGATCGCTTCGACGGCCGCGTTCTTGATATTGTCGGGCGTGTCGAAATCCGGCTCGCCGGCGCCCAGCGAAATCACGTCGCGTCCTTTCGCCTTCAAGTCGCGCGCTTTCTGCGTCACCACGATGGTCGCGGAAGGCTTTACGCGTGAAAGGGCATCGGCGAGGAAGGCCATAATCAAATCTCCGTTCCGGGAAAGGCCGCCCTTCGCGGCCGCGCGTTTAATGTCGCATTGCACACGGAATCGCAAGCGCGGAAAGCGCGAAGCGTTGGTGCAGCGCGGCTCCGGACTGCCGTTAACAGATAGTAAATCCTTCGGTGGGAAGGTCCCACGATGGGGTAAATGCGGGCAGCTTGGAGGACACTGCGTGTCGCGCAGCACAATCTTGGCGCACATCGAGGAGCAGGACGACGGCACTGCCACGGGCATATGGGAACCCTACGTGCTCAGGTCGGCATTTCAGCCGATATTTGCGCTTGGCCACGGCAAGCTCAAGGTTACGGCCTATGAGGGGCTGATCCGTCCCTTCAAAGATGAGCAGAGCGTCCCGCCTCAAGATTTCTTTCTGGCCATACCGGCGGCAGAGCGGCTCAACGTCGAGACTTTGACGCGTACTCTCCATGTGCTCAATGCGGGCAGGTTCCTCGATCCGGAAAAGATGCTGTTCGTCAATTTCGACCCGTCGGTTTTCCACGCGCGTCAGATTGCCGACATGACCTTGCATGAAATGCGCGTCACCCTGAACGAAGCCGGCATCGACCCGCGCAGGGTCGTCTGCGAAGTGACCGAGCAGAAGTCGTCGTCGCAACAGGCACTTGCCATTTTCGTAGAGACATTGCGCAGCAGCGGCTTCCAGGTCGCAATCGACGACTTTGGTGCGGAGGCCTCCGATATGGAACGCGTCGAAGCGCTGAGACCCAACATCGTCAAATTCGACGCGCGCTGGATTTCGCGGCTGATGGAAACCAAGCCGGGCTTCGCCCTGCTGTCAGTGATGGTCGAAGAGTTTGTGTCCAAGGGGATCACCGTTATCTTCGAGGGCATTGAAGAGAACTGGCAACTCGAGGCAGCGGAAGCCGCCGGCGCGCATATGGTGCAGGGCTTCCTTCTTGCGCGGCCGGAAGTCGTGCCTGGCAGCTTCGGCGCCGGTGCAAGCGCCGGCGCGACATCATCTGCTGGAGCAGCGCCGGCAGCTTTCGCCAGATATCCCCACCCAACCTTTGGACGGCGCAAGTCTTCATGAGACCGCAGCGGGTACCTGACGATGCGATTTCCGCTGACGAAATAGGGATCGAGACCGCGCGTCTCGGCGACTTCATCCTTCGCAGCGCGTTCCAGCCGGTCTACCAGCGCAAGGCAGGTGGTCTTGTCGCTGCGCATGCCGAAGGTTTCCTACGGCCTTTCAGAGACGGCACTCCAATGCCGCCGAGGCCCTATCTCGCCTCTCTGCCGGCCGGAGAGCGCGCCTTCGCCGAGCGTCTTGCGGCTGCGCTGCATCTCGGCAACTACCGACATTTCGATCTGCAGGGCCTGGACTGCATAATCGGGGTTGGCTCGTCGCGGGGATTTGCCGAGGACATCGCCAAGCTGCTGGACCGTGTGGAACTACCGGTCGATCGCATTACCAGCACTTTCCGCAACCTTGCCGCGTTCGATTTCGAGACCATACCTGATATTGTCCGGACGCTGCGAGGGCACGGCCTGCGTATCGCGCTTGGCGGCATCGCCGGCGAGCCGCCACCGCTGGACCTTATCCGTACGGTTGCACCGGACCTCGTGCGTATCGACGGGCTGTGGTTTCGGCGAGTGGCGGAAAGCGAAGGCGCTTCGCGGCTGCTGCCGCGGCTGGTCGAGGGGTTTCAGGCCGACGGCGCGCAGGTGTTGATCGAAGGTATCGAGACGAGGCGGCAGCTTTCGGCTGCGCTCGACGCCGGTGCGGACCTCTATCAGGGATTCCTGCTTTCCGCTCCGCAACTGGCCGGTACGGCAACGGATGCCGCCGAGATCGAATTCTCGGAGATGTTTGCCGGCGAAGCCAAGGTGATCCCTCTGTTCGGCGGGCGACGCTGAGACGCATCAACGCCGCTGAAGAGAAGAGCAATTCTTGTCATTGGCGCCTGTGACGGCGATCGCGGATAGTGCCACGACCGCGAACACAGGGAACAGCCATGCTCACAGTCTACGGAATGCACGACAGCGGCAATTGCTACAAGCCGCGCCTGCTGCTGGCCAAGCTCGGGCGCCCGTTCCGGCACGTCGAGGTCAACTCGATCACCGGCGAGACCCGGCGTCCCGACTATCTGGCGAAGAACCCCAACGGCAAGGTGCCGCTGCTGGAGTTCGAAAATGGCCGGCTTCTGGCCGAATCGAATGCGATGCTTCTCCACTTCGCCGAAGGGACGCGCTTTCTGCCTGACGACGCATACGAACGCGCGCTGGTCTATCAGTGGCTATTCTTCGAGCAATACAGCCACGAACCGTTCATCGCGGTTCGCCGGGCGCTGAGGAAATATCCGGAGCGGGCAAGCCAGGCGACGCCCGAACGCATGGAGCAGTTGCTGCAGGGTGGGCACGCCGCGCTCGCCGTCATGGAGGACCAGCTCGCGCATACGCCGTTCGTCGCGGGGCAGGCGCTCAGCATCGCCGACATCGCGCTGTTTGCCTATACGCAGGACGCGGACTACGCCGGCTACGAGATGGCGCGCTTTGCGAACGTCGTGGCCTGGCTCGCCCGGGTGCGCGCCGACGAAGGCCACGTGCCGATCGACTGGCTGCCCTAGAATCTGCGCGCGGTTTAAACGCAGACTTTCGCCTGATTTTCGTTTCGCTCGCGTTTCTCTGTGGAATGTTCGCCGCGAAATTTCATGAAAGTGAAACAAAACTGTTGCCGAGCCGTCATAGAGCGACAATACTCCCGATTGCGGAGCCGGCTACCGGCCGCGCAGCCTTGGGTTGCGCCTGGTATCCCGGATCTTTCGCCAACGAATTAAAGGGAGCGTAACATGAAGACCCAGGGCTTTGCGGCCGGACTCGCCGCGACATTCACCGTTCTGTCCACATCCGCGGCCTTCGCCGTCACCGAAATCCAGTGGTGGCATGCGATGACCGGCGCCAACAACGAGGTCGTGGAAACGCTCTCGAAGGAGTTCAACGAGAGCCAGAGCGACTACAAGGTCGTTCCGGTGTTCAAGGGCACCTATCCCGAGACGCTGAATGCCGGCATTGCCGCATTCCGCGCGAACCAGTCGCCGCACATCATTCAGGTCTTCGACGTCGGCACCGGCGTGATGATGGCCGCCGAAGGCGCGGTGAAGCCGGTGGCCGAAGTGCTGTCGATGGGCGGCGGAGCGTTCAACAAGGACGAGTACCTGCCGGGCATCGTCGCCTATTATTCCAAGCCCGACGGCACGATGCTCTCGTTCCCTTACAACTCCTCCTCGCCGATCCTCTATTACAACAAGGACATTTTCGAGAAGGCCGGCCTCGACACCGAAAACCCGCCCAAGACCTGGCCGGAAGTGTTCGAAGCCGCCAAGAAGATCAAGGAATCGGGTGCTGCATCGTGTGGCCTGACCTCGACCTGGCTCACCTGGATCGGGCTCGAGAACTTCGCTGCCTGGAACAATCTGCAGTACGGCACGCAGGAGAACGGTCTTGCCGGCACCGATGTCGAGCTGAAGATCAATGAAGGCCTCTTCGTCACCCACTTCCAGAACCTTGCCGATCTCGCCAAGGACGACACGTTCCGCTACGGCGGCCGCACCTCCGAGGCCAAGCAGCTCTTCCTGTCGGGTGAGTGCGCGATCCTGACGGAGTCTTCGGGCGGTCTCGGCGACGTGCTGAAGTCCGGCCTCAACTACGGTCTCGGCCAGCTTCCCTACTATCCGGAGGCAGAAGGCGCACCGCAGAACACGATCCCCGGCGGCGCCAGCCTCTGGGTGTTCGGCGGCCACGAGGACGCGGAGTATGAGGGCGTCGCGGCCTTCTTCAACTTCCTGTCACAGACCGAGATCCAGGAGCGTCTCCACCAGGTGTCCGGCTATCTGCCGGTGACGCTGGCAGCCTACGAGGCGACCAAGGCCTCTGGCTTCTATGACGAGAACCCGGGCCGCGAGATCCCGATCACGCAGATGATGGGCAAGGCACCGACCGAGAACTCGCGCGGCGTCCGCCTCGTTAACCTGCCGCAGGTGCGCGACATCGAGAACGAGGAGTTCGAGAAGATGCTTGCCGGCGAGCAGACTGCGCAGCAGGCGCTCGACAACGCGGTGGAACGCGGCAACGCTGCGATCCAGCAGGCGATCGGCAACTAGCAGTCCCGTCTCTCATCCCGGCCGCCCGCGCGACATTCGCGCGGGCGGCCCTTTCACCGTGGAGGAGGCTTCTTGTCCCCGCGCGTCACCTTTCCCAACAAGATCCTGCCCTATCTGCTGATCGCGCCGCAGCTCGTGATCGTGGGCATCTTCTTCTACTGGCCGGCGAGCCAGGCGCTCTACCAGTCGGTCTTGCGGGAGGACCCGTTCGGGCTGCGCAGCACCTTCGTGGGACTGGCCAATTTCCGCCGCGTGCTGGCGGAGCCGAACTACATCAACGCGCTGCAGAACACGGCTGTGTTCTCGATAGCAGTCGCTTTCGTGGCGATGTCGATTGCGCTGCTGCTCGCGGTGATGGCTGACAAGATCATCCGGGGCAGGGGCATCTATCGCACCATGCTGATCTGGCCTTATGCCATCGCGCCGGCGATTGCGGGCATGGTGTGGCTGTTCATGTTCAATCCGGCAATGGGCACCTTCGCCTACATGCTGCGCTCGTCCGGCTACCAGTGGGATCCATTGCTGCGCGGTGATCAGGCAATGGTGCTGGTGATCGCCGCTGCCGCCTGGAAGCAGATTTCCTACAATTTCCTGTTCTTTGTCGCCGGACTTCAGGCGATCCCGAAGACGCTCATTGAGGCTGCCGCGATCGACGGCGCCGGCGAGACCAAGCGCTTCTGGACGATCATCTTCCCGCTGCTGGCACCGACGACCTTCTTCCTGCTGGTCATCAACACGACCTATGCATTCTTTGATACGTTCGGCATCATCCATGCCGTCACCGGCGGCGGACCGGGCAAGGCTACCGAGACGCTGGTCTACAAGGTCTACAATGACGGCTTCGTCAATCTGATCCTCGGCGACTCCGCCGCGCAGTCGGTGATCCTCATGGTGATCGTGATCGCGCTGACGGCCATCCAGTTCCGCTACGTGGAAAAGAAGGTGCATTATGGCTGAGGCCGCCACCCAGCAGTCGACGGCGACCGCTCTCGGCCGGCGCGAGCAAGGCGCGATGCTCGGCATCAGCCGCAGATCGCGCTACATCGCCCATGCGATCCTCATCGTCGGCGTGTTCATCGTCGCGTTCCCGATCTACTACACCTTCGTCGCCTCCACCCATTCGCTGCAGACCATTCTGCGGCCGCCGCTGCCGCTGCTGCCCGGCGAGCACTTCTTCGACAATTATTACGAGGCGCTTTTCGGCGGTGTCGGCCGCATCGGCGGGGTGGGCGTCGGCACGCTGCTGTTCAACACGACCGTCATGGCGCTGGGCATCGCCATCGGCAAGATCGTCATTTCGGTGCTGTCAGCCTTCGCGATCGTCTTCTTCCGCTTCCCCGGCCGCATGTTCTTTTTCTGGGTGATCTTCATCACGCTGATGCTGCCGGTCGAGGTACGCATCCTGCCGACATACAAGGTCATGGTCGATCTCGGCCTGATCGATTCCTATACCGGCCTCATCCTGCCGCTGATGGCATCGGCAACCGCGACGCTGCTGTTCCGCCAGTTCTTCATGACCATACCGGGCGAACTGGTCGAGGCGGCCCGGGTCGACGGTGCAGGGCCGTGGCGCTTCTTCAAGGACATCCTGATGCCCCTGTCGAAGACCAATCTGGCGGCCCTGTTCGTCATCATGTTCATCTACGGCTGGACGCAATATCTCTGGCCGCTGCTCGTCACCAACAGCAACGACATGAACACGATCGTCATCGCTTTGCGGAAGATGATCTCGTTTGCTGATGCGGATACGGAATGGCACCTCGTAATGGTGACCTCGGTGTTCGCAATCCTGCCGCCGATCCTGGTGGTTCTGTTCATGCAGCGCTGGTTCGTGAAGGGCCTCGTCGAAACCGAGAAGTGAGAAACCAACCTCCATGGCGACCGTCGAACTCAAAGACGTAAGAAAAACCTATGGCGGCCGCGTCGAGGCCGTGAAAGGAATCTCGATCGACATTCCCGATGGCGCGATGTGCGTGCTCGTCGGCCCTTCCGGCTGCGGCAAGTCCACACTCCTGCGCATGATCGCGGGTCTGGAGGAGATCACCTCCGGTACGGTCTCCATTGGCGACAAGGTGGTCAACACACTGGGGCCGGCCGAGCGCGACATCGCCATGGTGTTTCAGAACTATGCGCTCTATCCGCATATGAAGGTCTACGACAACATGGCCTATGGGCTGCGCAATCGCGGCATGGACAAGGACGAAATCGACCGGCGCGTGCGCGATGCGGCTGGCACGCTTGGACTTGCCGAGCTTCTGGAGCGGCGCCCGCGCGAACTTTCCGGCGGCCAGCGCCAGCGCGTGGCAATGGGCCGCGCCATCGTCCGCAGTCCCAAGGCGTTCCTTTTCGACGAGCCGCTCAGCAACCTCGACGCCAAGCTGCGCGGCCAGATGCGCATCGAGATCAAGAACCTGCAGCGGTCATTGGGCGTCACAAGCGTCTATGTCACGCACGACCAGGTGGAGGCGATGACGCTTGCCGACACGCTGGTGGTGATGAACCAGGGGCTGGCCGAGCAGGTCGATACGCCCATCGCGATATACGAGAGGCCGGCGAGCATCTTCGTTGCGGGCTTCATCGGGTCGCCAGCGATGAACCTGCTTGCCGCCGAAGGCGGCGAAACGGGCAAAGGTCTGAAGCTCGCAGCCGGCGGCACGGTAAAGCCACGGGAAACGAGCCTTCCGGACGTCGGACGCAAGGTTCTGCTCGGTGTGCGGCCGGAGCATCTCACGCTGGTTTCGGCTCGCAACAACGCCGACATCGAGATGAAGGTCACCGCGGTCGAGGCGCTCGGCGCCGACACGCTTGCTCACGGCTATCCGGTTGACGGTGATGCGCGAGCGGGTGAGCTGATCGCGCGGCTGCCGGGTACCGTGCGCGTTGCCGACGGCGACGTGCTGCCACTCGCGATCGACGCCGGCATGGCGCATCTGTTCGACGCAGGCAGCGGCAAGCGTATCTGATATCTCGAAGCGGGAAATCACTCAGGGCAACCAGGCCGGCCGCGCGCGTGGCGGGCCGCCAGTACATCCGTGACTTGCCGCGCCATCACCGACACGGGTCGATGGCGCATGCGGCCAGCCATGATTGCCGAAGGTTCCTGCCGGCGCATTGCGCCATCTTTCGAGGAAAGACCGGTCAAGCGCCTCGCGGCGCGACCAGCAGGAACAGACCCTATGTGGTCACCGATCCCCGGCCTTTCAAGAGGCAGTCAGGAGACGTGCCTCCACCGAGCCTTCCCGCCATGGTCGCTCATGTTCGAAACGACATCGTTCAATGCGTCGATGTCGACATAATAGAAGCGCGAGAGCTGGACGGCGATCTCGTCGCTCCCGAAACCGCGCGCGATCAGAAATTCGGCGGCAACGGTGAGCTCGGCCGGTTCCGTCAGCCGGCGTTTGGCGTAGTCATCGGGTGGAAGCAGCATCATTTTCGATCCCTGTCGTTCTGTTCTTTTGGTTTTGACGCAGGCGCGCGTACCCGGAACCAGGGAACTCGGGGGATACAGGACGAATACTGGGAGAGAAGAACTAGTCGGGACAACCACGGTCGATTCGACATCCCAATTATGTCAGCTTCCCCTGCATTCACAAGAACAAGGGCTGCGCTCGGCAAGCTTAGGGAAAGCCGCCCGGGATGGTCCTAGAATGCGAAAGAGGCCTGTGCTGGCGGGGGAGGACCTAGCTGTACGCCCTCATGGGACAGCAGCCTCTCCTTGGTGACGGTGCCACCGGGCGCCGAAAAACCGCCAATCTTGCCTCCGGCGGCGAGAATACGGTGGCACGGTACAACGAGGGGCAGGGGATTGCGCCCGAGCGCAGCGCCGGTCTCACGCGCCATCTTTGGAAAGCCCGCGCTGTCAGCCAGCTCTCCATAGGTCGTCACTTCGCCCTGAGCCAGCTTGAGTGCTGCCGCATAGATCGCCCGCCGGAATGGGTCGATGCCGGTCAGGTCCAGCGGTAGTGCTGAAAAGTCGATCGCCTCGCCGGTCGCGTAACGCCGGATGAGGGCAACCGCCTCGCCAACGAAGGCCGGAGCCTCTTCCGCCTTTCCAGCCGCACCGGCAGACCAGCGCGCCGCGCGGTGCTCGGCAGCTTCATAACTCCCCTCGGGCAGAGCCAGATGAGTCAATCCCGTCTGGCTCCACGCAATCGCAATAAAACCGAGCTCCGTCTCGAACACGAGATGATGCTGGGAAGGGACTTCGCTCATCGACCCGGCCTTTTTTGACTCAAGCAGAGCGTATCACAATGGCGACACAGAACATAGAGGGAACGAAGTGTGCGCCCAATGTTCCTGACAGTTGCTGCACGGCACAACCTGTCTCAGTCGTCCAGATGCCTGGCGATGAAGTCGCCGGTTGCGCCGATGAGCTCGTCGACCTGCTCCACGCCGGCGAAGGCGTTGAAGACATGGTCCATCTCGCGGACGAACAGCGTGGCGTCATCATCGTCGTCGTCGCGATAGTCGAGCAGGATCTGGCCGGAGGCTGGCTGCGGAAACACCACGTCATCCTTGGTACCGACGGCGACAAAAAGCGGATCGTCGTATTCCGTGATCTCGGCGACCGGATCGACCTCGAACAGGCTCTGGAAGAATGCAGGCTTCAGCTCGATCTTGTCGCCCCAGGGTAGCGTGGCGGTCACCGGGGTATCGCCACCTGAAAGTCCTTTCTTGACCGTTTCCGGTCCGAACATCATCGTGATGGAGGCTGCCATGTTGACGCCTGGCGCCCAGAGCGCGACCGCGTCGAGGTCGTGCTCCGTGCGGCCGGCCACGGCCGCGCCAACCGCGCCGCCCATGCTCCACCCGACAAGTGCCAGCCGATCGTCGTCGACCCGGCCGGACCTTGCCAGCCAATCCAGCGCTGCAAGCCCGTCGGCGATGTGTGCATGCAGTGTCGAATCGGCGAAGTCGCCGTCGCTCTCGCCGTTGAACCGATAATCGATGCGCAGGCTGGCGATGCCTTTTTCTGCCCACATGCGCGCCGCGCGTGCGAAAATGCCTTCGCCGACCGCTGGGATTTCCAGCTCGTCGCGCGAGCCGGTGAAGCCATGCAACAGCAGGATCGCGGGCGGGTTGTTCACTCCATCAGGCAGGTTGAGCGTGCCGACGACCTTCATCCCCTCCACTTCGAACGAGATCGTCTCCTCGGCAGCCAGCGCGGGCAGGCAGGCGACGCAGAGTGAGGAAGCGAGTGCAAGGCCATGAAAACGGTTCGGCATGGGAGGTCTCCAGATTGGGCTGGATTTCATTCTACTGCCGTAAAACTGCGACCAGCAAGCGCGTCGCGCGGCGTTGCTTCGCGGCGCGCTTTCAGTTAAGGCAACGTTGGGTGGGACCACGAAATCAACGAATGATGGGCGCGGCCTTGCCTCGTTTCCGCTTCACAATCGCTGCCGGCGCACTGCTCTGTACCGCACTTGCATCCGGATGCACCTCGACCGATCTCGGCCTCGAGCCGGAAATGTCGTTCGCAAGCTCCGATCCGGTCCTGCCTGAAACGGTGGAAACGCTGCCGGCGTTTTCGACGGATGCGTCGACCGACGCCGTCGTGGCAAGTGCTTTTGCGGGACCGACGCCGGATAACCCTGCCGCGGCGGTTTTCATGCCCGGCAAGGCGGTGGCGCCACGCAGCCCGGAACTCGATGCGCTGATCGCACGCTACGCCGCTCAACACGAAATTCCTGTTTCGCTGCTACGGCGCGTCGTTGAGCGTGAAAGCACCTTCAATCCCGCTGCGCGCAACGGTCCCTATTTTGGGCTGATGCAGATTCTGCCGCAGACGGCGCGCACCATGGGCTATCGCGGTACGCCCGAAGGTTTGCTCGATGCCGAGACAAATCTCATGTACGCGGGCAAATATCTGCGCGGGGCCTACATTACCGCAGGCGGCGACCATGATCTGGCAGTGCGTTTTTATTCACGCGGCTACTACTACGACGCCAAGCGCAAGGGCCTGCTTGAGGAGACAGGACTGCGGCCGGCCCGCACGCGCATGGCGAAATCGTCCTGAGCGCGAAACCGAGGAAGAAGCCGATGACGTTGTCGCGAAAGCTGCTGATCCTTTCGGTCGTCGCCCTGTGCGGCGTCAGCCTGCCCGCCGCTGCGGACGAATGCGCCGATCCGCAGGACCAGACCACGATGAACATCTGCGCGGGCAAGGAATTCGATGCCGCCGACAAGGCGCTCAACACGGCCTATCGCGAGATCGTCGGCCGGATCGGTGACGACCACAAGACCAGGGCGTCGCTGACCGCAGCTCAGCGCGCGTGGATCGCGTTCCGCGACGGCGAGTGCGCGTTCCAGGCAAAGAGCGTCGAGGGCGGCAGCATCTACCCGCTGATCGTGGCGGACTGCAAGACGGCGCTCACCGAGGCGCGGACGGAACAGCTCAAGACCTATCTCGACTGCGAGGAAGGCGACATGAGCTGCCCGGTTCCACCGGCTGACTAGCCGTCCTCCTCAAGTCCCGATCGGCACCTTCAGCTCCTGCCCGGGGAAGATCACGTTCGGGTCGGTAACGAGCTGCGGGTTCGCACGCGCGATCCGCTGGAACTGTCCGGAATCGCCATAGTGCTGCTGGGCGATCTTCGACAGCGTATCGCCCGCCTTCACCAGATGCAGGCGGGACCCGACATAGCCCGGGACGATGCGTGGGCCGTAGATCACCGGCACGATCACCTTGTTGATCTCCGAGCCGTCCTGCGCGCTTTCCTCGAACACCTCGACGAACAGCCGGTCGAGCTGGAACGCGGCGCTGCCGATCGCCGCCTGCACCTGGAACTGGCCGTGCTCGCCGGTGCCGCCGCCGACATTGAAGAAGCCGGTGCGCTCGTCGTGGCCGTCATGGACGCGCCAGTTGAGCGTCGCCTCGAAGCCCTGGCCGACCCCGGCGATGAGCACCGGGTCGCCGACGATGTCGAAAGGCTGCGGCTGCTGTATGGAATTGGGCATGGCGATACTCCCTCGCTCGCTTCTGGTCTCGCCCGTCCGTCCCGTTTCCATATTAGGCGAAACTGAAACAGAAGGGGAGGACCTGTGCGTTGCAGATAAACTTGCCGTGAATCGGGAGATGGGACCGTGATTTCGCCGCCGGTTTCGCCTAGCTGCGAGACATGATAAGCATCACCCGCCGCACCGCGCTCACCCTTCCCCTGCTGCTGCCGCTTGCGACCGCCGCCCGCTCTCAGGACAACGAGGCCAACGCCGAAGCCGTCGCCGCCATTCTGGAACGGGCGGAGGTGCTGGAGCCACTGAAGGCGGTGGTGGTGTGTCGCGACGGACGCATCATCGCCGAGCGCGGCTATCGCGGCCATGCGCCGGGCGACCCCACGAATATCAAGTCGGCCTCCAAGTCGGTGGTGTCGGCAATGGTGGGGATCGCCATCGACAAGGGACTGCTGGAGGGAGCGGACCAGAAGATCGCGCCGCTGCTGCGTGCCGAGCTGCCGGCCGAACCGGACCCGCGGCTGGAGCAGATCACCATCGGCAACCTGCTTTCGATGCAGGCCGGGCTGGGGCGCACGTCGGGCCCGAACTACGGGCGCTGGGTGGCGAGCTCGAACTGGGTGCGCGCCGCGCTCGCCATGCCGTTCGAGGACGAGCCGGGCGGGCGCATGCTTTATTCGACCGGCTCGACGCACCTTCTCTCGGCGATCCTGACCCGTGTGAGCGGCCAGACCATGCTGGCGCTGGCGCGGGACTGGTTCGACCCGCTCGAGGGGTTCGCCATCGGCGGCTGGGAGCGCGACCCGCAGGGCATCTATCTCGGCGGCAACCAGATGGCGATGTCGACGCGCTCGCTCGCGGCCTTCGCCGAGCTCTACCGCAATGGCGGACGCACCCCCGACGGCACCCGGATCGTGTCGGCCGGCTGGATCGAACAGTCGTGGCAGCCGCGCACGCGCTCACCCTTCAACGGCTACCGCTACGGCTATGGCTGGTTCCTGCACGAGATCGGCGGGCAGGAGGTGCGCTTCGCCTGGGGGCATGGCGGGCAGATGGCCTATATCGTGCCGGCGCTGTCGCTGACCCTGGCGATGACTTCCGACGAGACCCGCCGCTCGGCCGAAAACGGCTACCGCAACAGGCTGAACGACCTGCTCGCGGAGATCATCGGAGTGGTGGTTTAGCTTTCGCTTGCCTTTGGTTTTCGCTCACGCGCCGTTTCGCCGCCTGCGGCGGCTGGCGCTCCGCGGGGGCGGGCCATAGGGCCCAACGCCCGGTCGGGCTTGCGGCCCGTGGCCGGTTGGTTCTGACCGCTCCATCATGACGTGTCGGGTCGCGACAGCGCTTGTTGAGCGAACCATTGCAGGTCGGCGAGGACTTCATGGATCTCGCGGGTGGAGCTACGCCGCGCGCCGGGCGGGCGACCGGGGCGCAGGGGCGACAGGCGGCGGACGCGCCCGGCCGTCACCTCGCGATCGCGCCGCGCCCGCCAGCGGGCGAAACGGCGGGCGTGCTTCGGCAAATCGTCAAGGGCATCCGCCAGAGCACGCAGCCTGAGGCCGAGCCGTGTCGCATCCAGCGGATCGTCGGGCGCCGGCGGCTGCGGGAGCGGCCGCCGGTCGGCCGCGCCGGGGAAGGAAATGCGCGGGGCGCGATGCGGCGGCACATGACGGCGGGGCCTCGGCAGGCGGATCGGGTCGACAAGCGACAGGCTGGGCGCCGGTCGCGGACGGGCAGGAGCTGTGATCGCGGCTGCCGCCCCGGTGGCCAACGGCGAAACGGCGATGCCGAGGCGGCGCAGAGCGGGCGCGGCCGGCTGCGGCGCGGGCTTTCGCGGGCGTGCCGGCGGCAGGGTGACGACGAGGTCGCGCGCAGCGACGACGATCAGCCGCCGTGCCGCCGCTTCCGCTGGACGCAGCAGCCGCAGCACGGCGCGGTGGAGATGACGGGGGAGCGCCGGGCGGCTTTCGGAACGCATCCCCTCCGGGTCCCCGCTGCCTCCGGCAGTGTCCCGGCCGTTCTCAGACGCTTCGTTGGGGCTAGCCACCTGTTGAGCCCAGCCCTCGGCTATGGCCATTTGCCCTTCCGGGCGTTCGACCCCCTCGAAAGGTCCACTGGACCTTCCGATGCCCCCGAAGGGCCACCGGGGTCTCACCGTTCGTTCGCCCGGAAAGCCAAATCGTTGGCTTTCCGTCCCGCTGCGCGGATCGCTCCTCACCATGGCGACGAGCATGGCAAGCACGCGTTTCAGCGCCTCCCGGTTCCTCTCGATCGCCACATGCCAGTCCATCGCCGTTCCTCATTCCGGTCCGGCGTGGGATTGTCGGGCGAGCTGGGGGGAGGTGGATGGATTTTTTGGGGGGGGGGAAGGAGCGGCCTCGATCGTTTCAGGTTTCACAGAAACGCCCCCTCCACCATGCTTCGCACGGTCCCCCTCCCCCGTGAAACAGGGGAGGATCCAGCGCTGCGGACGGCCACGCCCTCCGTTCCTCCCCTGCGAAGCGGTGGAGGGGGCATGCCATTGCTCAATGGCGCTTGCGGCCCGCGCCTATTTGGAAGCGTAGATGGTGCACCGGCCGGCAGAGGAGAGCTTGTAGTATTTGAAGGCGGCGTTGCAGTTCTCCAGCGCGCGCTCCTCGGCAACCTTCTGCGACGGGGCGTTGAAGGAATGCCCGCAGAAAAAGGCTTCGACGTTGAAGCTCAGATGGGTCTGCGCATAGGCGGAGTGGCCGGAGGCTTCGACATAGGCTTTGTAGACGTCCTGACAGACGCCTTCCGAGTCCATGAAACGCGGGCGGTGGCGAACCTGGCCGGCACTGCCGGCAAGCGACTCCGCAATAGCGGCAACCGGCCCGGACAACACAACAACCCCCGCGAGCATCAAGGCAGATGCTCGCCGCACCGATATCGCTTTCATGTATGCACCCCCGCATTGAAAGCGCCAGATTAGCTACAGTCTATGCGTGTGGAAAGTCTGTGGATCGCGAAATTCACATCTGTGGCGCAACGCGTCGCCGTTGTTACCGGCGGGCGGCTGAAAAGGGCAGATCGGGGCGGGGAGGGGGTGGACAGGCGGGGGTGAATTTTCTTCCATGGCACGACACCGCGCCGGCCCGGCGCGCCACGTTCACCGCCGAAAACACCCGGAGATGTCCCATGTCCAGAATGCCCCTGCCGCTTGCCGGATCGTGCCGCTGCGGGCGCGTCGAAATCCGCGTGACGAAACCGCCGCTCGCAACCAGCGCCTGCCACTGCCCCGGCTGCCAGAAGATGTCGGCCAGCGCCTATTCGCTGACCGCGATCATCCCCGCCGACGGCTTCGTGGTGACCAAGGGCGAGCCGGTGATCGGCGGCCTGCATGGCGACGACATCCATCATTATTGCTGCGGGCACTGCATGACGTGGATGTTCACGCGCGCCCAAGGCATGGACTGGTTCGTAAACGTGCGCCCGACCATGCTGGACGACGCCTCGTGGTTCCGCCCCTTCATGGAGACATACACCTCCACCCGGCTGCCCTTCGCGCAGACGGGCGCGGTGCGCAGCTTCGACAAATTTCCGGATATGGAGGAATATGAGGGACTGGTGAGGGAGTATCAGGCCTGGGTGGCGTGAGGAAGTCAGCCCACAAGCCTGTCATAATCGGCATGCGTGCCAATCCAGAACCAGATCATGTCGTCCCCATCCCTGACGGCCAGCGCGCGGTACTGGAGGCCGACACGAGCCGACCAGAAACGGCCAGCTTGTTTGAAATGCAGTGAAGGGTGGTAAGGATCGGCCTTCAGCCGTTCGAAGTTGCGATCCGCAATTCTTTGGACCGCCGCTGGCAATCTCTGGTAGCAATCCCAGAAATCGGCAGTGGCGAAATGGTTCACAGTGGACGCGTGCGGCCGTCGCGGTGGGCGGTGAGAGCCCGTTCGGCCAGCGCATCGAGTTTTCCGGACGCAGCATCGCTGTCGATACGGGCATCCCAATTGGCGGCATCGAAGGCGGCGAACCACGCGCGGAAATGTGAGAGCTCCTCGGGGCCGAGCGCCTCGATCTCCCGCTCGATTTTTTCAAGCTTGGTCATGACCGAAATTTAGCATTGCCAAATCCGGTGGCAAGGGGTGTTGCGGCGTGTCCTCCGCCCTTTCAATTTATGCTTGTAACGTGAGCCGCCTTGCGGGCAAAATGCTTGTGGGAATGGGGGGATTCATGAGCAAGCTGCCGAAGAAGTTCGTCGATCGGGTTGGCGCCAACCTGAAGAAATATCAGCGTGTGGCAATCGCACAGCAAAAGGCCGACGTGGCGGAGGCGGATACTGTCACCGTGGTCAAGGATATTCTGGCCGACGTCTTCGGCTACGACAAATATGAAGAGCTGACCTCGGAACACCAGATCAAGGCGACCTATTGCGACCTTGCGATCAGGATCGGCGGCAAGCTGCGCCTGCTCATCGAGGTGAAATCGGCGGGAAGCAGTCTTGCCGACAACCATCTGCGGCAGGTGATCGACTATGGCGCGCATCAGGGTATTCACTGGGTGATCCTGACCAACGCGGTCGAGTGGCGGCTGATCCGCATCTACGTTTCCAACCAGATCAGCCACGAGGAAGTCTGCCGCTTCATTCTGCCCGACATGACGCCGAGGAACGAGGACCATCTGAGGCAGATGTTCCTTTTCGCCAAGGAGGGGCTGACGACGGACGCGATGGACGCGTTCCATCAGCAGGCACAGTTGTTCAACCGGTTCACCGTTGCCGCGATCCTGCGCTCGGAGCCGGTCGTCGCCGTGGTGCGGCACGAGCTGCGGCGGCTGTTCCCGGACCTCAAGGTGGCGCCTGAAAACCTTGCCGCGCTGATCGAGCACGAGGTGATAAAACGCGAGGCGCTGGAGGGCGACAAGGCGAAGGAGGCGGCAGTGCGGATCAGGAAGGCGCAAGGGAAGATTGAGAGGGCGAGGAAGAAGGAAGTGGTGATGGTTGTCTGAAGTACAGCGATTCTCCGCGTCTCCATGGGCGATCAGAGTGGATCACAAAATCTCTGAAACTTCGGTAGAGGTTGATCCAATCTGCGGATTTGGATTTCTTCGCTGTTGTAATTACACGTGCAAGTTTTTGGGAGAATAAAATGAATGATTCCTTCTACGTCTGTTTCTATAAAGGTCGAGATGGAGATCGAATAGGCCATGGAGTATCATCCAAAAACGAATTTCCCAAAAAGCTTAGCATAACTATTGATCAAGATAATGGAAAATCTGATAAAAAATTTGGAGAAATATTTAAAGAATTTTGTGATTCAATGAATGGTTATATGGACATGATGCCTCTTCTTGCTGGAATTGGATCTGCTATAACATATAATATTCGTGAATCAGAATTGGTGAGATTCTGCGAAGAGAATTCTTTATCAAGATTATCAGATGGCAATAGAGAAATATTCGAGATTCCTCTTAGCAGAGTTGGTGACTTTAATTCAATTGATTTGCGTCATCGCGGCGGACAGCTCGTCTCAAAGCAAATTCCTAAGATGCTATTGATGGGTGTCGTAAGCAGTCTGGATCACCATATTGCTCAATTAATGAGGGAAGTTGTTCGCCGTAACCCTGCGATGCTTTCATCCAGCGAAAAAAATGTTTCTATTCAGGATGTATTTCTTGCTGATTCTATAGATGAGTTCAAAGAAATACTTATAGAAAGGGAGATTGAATCGGCAACAAGGGAATCGTTCGAGGATCAGATTGGGTGGTTTGAAAGGAAAATACCCATCAAAGAATCTATAAAGATGCAATACGATCTATGGGACGAATTAATTGAGGTTATTGAAAGAAGAAACCTATTCGCTCACGCTAATGGAATTGCTAATACTAGGTACATTAAGAAAACATCTAGGGGTGAAAGATCAAACAAGATATCGGTAGGTCATGAGTTATTTGCTTCAAGCAAGTATTTTTCTTCGTCATTAGACAACATATGCGAGTTTGGCGTGAAAATATGCCAAGTCATATGGCGAAAAATAGACGAAGATGATTCTGCTCAGGCAGATAAGCAACTTGGAGATTTTGGATTCAATCTTATTGAGAGAGGGGAGTATAAATTGGCGTGCCGAATACTGGAATTTTCTCTTAATCTTAGAGGAAAGAGAGATGAAGCGCGCCGGCGGGTTAATATCGTTAACCTGGCAAATGCTTACAAGTTGAGCGGTAGTGAAGAAAAATCACTTAAGCTTCTTGATGGTGAAGATTGGGAAATTGTATCAGACGAGTTTGCGGTTAGTGTTGCGGCGGTCCGGGGTGACGTCGATCGTGTCGGATATTATATGGCGAGGATGGCCCAATCTGGTGATTGGACTGGTGAAGAATTGGAGCAATGGCCAGTCTTTTATCATGTTAGAGATGACGCTCGATTTATAAAGGCATTTGAAGAAGCATATAAGCGAAAATATTCCCCGGCACCCAGAAGCCGCAACAGAATTCTTGAGAATTTCTACAAGGCGTCGAAATCAAAAAAAGGTCTGACGAAAACTGGGAAGCAACTGGAAGTGGTTATAGAGGCAGAGCGAGAACCATTGCCAGCATCTCTCCGTACACAAGAAAAACAACGAAAAAAAGCGACGAGAGCCCGAAAGATACGAGAAGTCATATCTTAAAAATACCCCTGCAGCGGCCGAACCTCCAAACTCCCCGCCTTGAGCGCGGCGATCGCTTGCGCGGCGGCGGCCGCACCCGCCATGGTGGTGTAGTAGGGCACCTTCTGCATCAGCGTGGCGCGGCGGAGGGATTTTGAGTCCGAGACGGCTTTCTGGCTGTCGGTGGTGTTGAAGACGAGCTGGACCTGCCGGTTGCGGATGGCGTCTTCGATGTGGGGGCGGCCTTCGAGGACCTTGTTGATCTTTTCCGCCGCCACGCCGTTTTCGGCCAGGAAGCGCTGGGTGCCGCCGGTGGCGAGCACGCGGAAGCCGAGGTCGGCGAGCTTCTTGACCGAAGGCAGGATCTTGACCTTGTCCTCGTCGCGCACCGAGACGAAGAGGGTGCCCGCGCGCGGCAGGTCGACGCCGGCGCCGAGCTGGCTCTTGGCGAAGGCGAGCGCGAAATCGGCGTCGAGACCCATGACCTCGCCGGTGGACTTCATCTCCGGCCCCAGCAGCGTGTCGACGCCGGGGAAGCGGGCGAAGGGGAAGACGGCTTCCTTGACCGCGACGTGGGAGAGGGCTGCGAGGTCGGGCTTTTCGCCATAATGGGCGAAGGCTTCGTCGAGGCTCTCGCCGGCCATGATGCGGGCCGCGATCTTGGCGATCGGGCGGCCGATGGTTTTCGCCACGAAGGGCACGGTGCGGCTGGCGCGCGGGTTGACCTCAAGGACGAAGATCTCGCCATCCTTGATGGCGTATTGCACGTTCATCAGGCCGCCGACGTTGAGGCCCTTGGCGAGCGCGGCGGTCTGGCGCTCGAGTTCCTCGACCACTCCCTTGGTAAGGGAGCGGACGGGGAGCGAGCAGGCGCTGTCGCCGGAATGGATGCCGGCCTCCTCGATATGCTCCATGATGCCGGAGACGTAGACGGACTTGCCGTCGCAGAGCGCGTCGACGTCGACCTCGATGGCCTCCGACAGGTAGGTGTCGAACAGCAGCGGGTTCTTGCCGAGCAGGGTGTTGATCTGGCCGGTCTTGTCGTTGGGGTATTTCTGCTTGATGTCCTCGGGCACGAGGCCGGGAACGGTGTCGAGCAGGTAGGTCTGCAGCATGCCCTCGTCGTGGATGATCTGCATGGCGCGGCCGCCCAGCACGTAGGACGGGCGCACGACCAGCGGGAAGCCGAGCTCGGAGGCGACGGTGCGCGCCTGCTCGACCGACCAGGCGATGCCGTTGTGCGGCTGCTTGAGGTCGAGCTTCTTCAGGAGCTTCTGGAAGCGGTCGCGGTCCTCGGCGAGGTCGATCATGTCGGGCGAGGTGCCGAGGATCGGGATGCCGGCCTTCTCCAGCGCTTCGGCGAGCTTGAGCGGGGTCTGGCCGCCGAACTGGACGATGACGCCGGCAAGCTGGCCGGCGGCCTGCTCGGCGCGCAGGATTTCCAGCACGTCCTCCGGCGTCAGCGGCTCGAAATAGAGCCGGTCGGAGGTGTCGTAGTCGGTGGAGACGGTCTCAGGGTTGCAGTTGACCATGATCGATTCGTAGCCGGCATCGGCCAGCGCGAAGCAGGCATGGCAGCAGCAATAGTCGAACTCGATGCCCTGGCCGATGCGGTTGGGACCGCCGCCGAGGATGACGACCTTCTTGCGGTCGGAGACCTTGGCCTCGTCGGCGAGCGCGCCGGCGAAGGGCACTTCGTAGGTCGAATACATGTAGGCGGTCGGCGAGGCGAACTCGGCAGCACAGGTGTCGATGCGCTTGTAGACGGGGTGGACGGCGAGCTTTTCGCGTTGCTTCGCAACGTCTTCGGCGTCCTTGTTGACAAGCGAGGCGAGGCGGGCGTCGGAGAAGCCCATCGCCTTGAGCATGCGCAGGTTCTCCGCATCCTGCGGCAGGCCGTGCTGGCGGATGCGGGCCTCCATGGCGAGGATGCCGGCGATCTGCTCGAGGAACCACGGGTCGATGCGGCACATCTGGTGCACGTTTTCCAGCGAGGTGCCCATGCGGATCGCCTGGGCGACCATGCGCAGACGGTCGGGCGTGGGCGTGCCGAGTGCGGCGCGGATGGCGTTCTTGTCGTCGCCGTGGTTGAGGCCGGGGATCTCGATCTCGTCGAGGCCGGTGAGGCCCGTTTCCAGCCCGCGCAGCGCCTTCTGCAGCGATTCCTGGAAGGTGCGGCCGATGGCCATGACCTCGCCGACCGACTTCATGGCGGTGGTGAGCACATTGTCGGCGCCGGGGAACTTCTCGAAGGCGAAACGCGGGATCTTGGTGACGACGTAGTCGATGGACGGCTCGAAGGAGGCGGGCGTCGCGCCGCCGGTGATGTCGTTGTCCAGTTCGTCCAGCGTGTAGCCGACGGCGAGGCGCGCCGCGACCTTGGCGATGGGGAAGCCGGTGGCCTTGGAGGCGAGCGCCGAGGAGCGCGACACGCGCGGGTTCATCTCGATCACGACGAGGCGGCCGTCGGCCGGGTTGACGGCGAACTGGACGTTGGAGCCGCCGGTCTCGACGCCGATCTCGCGCAGCACCGCGAGCGAGGCGTTGCGCATCATCTGGTATTCCTTATCCGTCAGCGTCAGCGCCGGCGCGACGGTGATCGAATCACCCGTGTGGACGCCCATCGGGTCGAGGTTCTCGATGGAGCAGACGATGATGCAGTTGTCGGCGCGGTCGCGCACGACCTCCATTTCGTATTCCTTCCAGCCCAGCACGGACTCCTCGATCAGGACTTCGGTGGTGGGGGAGGCGTCGAGGCCGGAATTGATGATGTCGAAGAACTCGGCGCGGTTGTAGGCGATGCCGCCGCCGGTGCCGCCCATGGTGAAGGACGGGCGGATGATGGCGGGCAGGCCGACATGGTCGAGCGCCTGGGCGGCGATGCCCATGGCATGCGCGATGTAGCGCTGCTTGCGGTCGCCTTCACCGAGGTTCCATTCGGTCTCCAGCGCGTCGAGCGCGGCGTCGAGATCGGCGGGGTTGGAAGCCTTGAGCTCGGCGCGGCGGGCCTCGTGCTGCTTGCGGTCGGCGTCCTTCACTTCCGACGCGTTGGCGAGCATGGAGCGCGGCGTCTCCAGCCCGATCTTGGCCATCGCCTCGCGGAAGAGCGAGCGGTCCTCGGCCTTGTCGATGGCCTCGGCATTGGCGCCGATCATCTCGACATTGTAGCGCTCAAGCACGCCCATGCGGCGCAGCGAGAGCGCGGTGTTGAGCGCGGTCTGGCCACCCATGGTGGGCAGCAGCGCGTCGGGGCGCTCCTTGGCGATGATCTTGGCGACGACTTCCGGCGTGATCGGCTCGATATAGGTCGCGTCGGCCAGCTCCGGGTCGGTCATGATGGTGGCCGGGTTGGAGTTGACGAGGATGATGCGGTAGCCCTCGGCCTTGAGCGCCTTGCAGGCCTGTGTGCCCGAATAGTCGAACTCGCAGGCCTGGCCAATCACGATGGGGCCGGCCCCGATGATCAGGATCGACTTGATGTCGGTGCGTTTTGGCATGGAAGCGTCCGTCGGTTCGGGCTTGCCCAAGCGCCGGACGGGGATTCTCCGTTTTGCGCTGACGCGTCGCGGAGGCCCTGCCGGTTCGGGGCAAGTGAAGATTCTGTCAGGCTAGGCGGGCCTTATAGGGTAAGGAGAAGGGGTAGGGAACCCCGGAAATGGGGCGAGCGGCGGCGAAGCGTCGCGGCGTGTGGACGTCGTGCTAGCGAAGCTGCCTGAAACGCTCCGAATAGGAGGGAAATGGCGCGGCTGCGCTGCGGCGTACGGTCTCGCTCGGGCGCTCCCCGAACTCGCAGCGATAGTCGGCTGCGAAGCGGCCGAGATGGCCGAAACCCCAGCGAAATGCGACGTCGGTGACGGAAACCGATCCTTCTCCCGCGATGAGCTCGTAGCGCACACGGCGCAGGCGTTCCCGGGTGAGCGAGCGCAGCGGCGAGATGCCGAGGACGGTACGGTAGCCGAGTTGCAGGGTGCGCGGCGCGACGCCTGCCGCTTCGGCGATGTCGAGCAGGGTGATCGGTCGGTCGGCGAAGGCACGGATATACTCTTCGGCACGGCGGACATGGCGCGGGGTCGCGCCCGACGGGGTATCGTCGAAGAACAGGCTGCAACTGTTGGGCTGGCCGCGCAGGAAGAGCTCCATCAGGCGCTGCTCGTTGAGGGCTGCCTGAAGCGTGGGGCCGCCGGCGGTTTCCTCCGCGGCGTGGAACATGGCGTTGGCCATGCCGCGCCAGGCGAGCATGTGCGGCCGGGTGAAGTCGATCAGCGGGTCGAAGACGACGGGGCCGGGAAGGCGTCGGTCGAGCAGGCGTTCGGCGAGCGCCATGAAAGGCGCCTTGCGCACCTGGATGAGGATCTGCGCGCAGCCCTGCCACCATTGCATCCGGGTGGCGAGGTCAGCGTTGAGCACCGAGGCGACGCTGCGGCTGGTGATGAACTCGCGGCCGCCGTGGCGGATGGTGGCGCCGCCATTGACCGGCATCTGGATCAGGTAGAAATCGCCAAGCTCGCCGGGATCGATCAGAACGTCCGCGCCGTAGCTGATGTAGTTGAGCGAGATGATGTCGCCGGGAGCGTGGTGGTGGACCGCGCGAAAAGGCTTCCTGTCACCGATGATCTCCAGCCGGTGACTGCAGAATTTCTCCGCAACCCGCTCCCGCGCGCAGTCGAGATCGTCTGACTCGAACAGGATATGTGCCGAAAGCGGTGCTGCGTTGCTATGCCCCTCTTTCATGTGCATGCCTGAACACTACCACATGACGATACGTCACAAAGCCGAAAGCGCGACGTGGAGCCGCAGCCGGTCGATTTTTGCGTTTTCCGGATAGTGGCCGCGTGATGCGGATAGAGGGCTGGAAGCCTGCTATCCTAAACAGGGAACGGAACCAATGACGGTCGCAAAGGCCGCATCCTCAAGCAGAATGGGAGCTTCACGATGAGCAAAGACCTCGACAAGGGCATCACCCGCGAAGGCACCGGCCACGCCGGCAAGACCTGGAACATCCTGGGCCAGGTCTATTTTCCCAAGGCGGTGTGCGACAGCACCTTTGCCTTCGAGACAAACAGCGAGCCCGGCCAGTTCGTGCCCGTGCACATCCACCCCACCCAGGACGAGTTCATCCTCGTGCAGGAAGGCGAGCTCGACCTGAAGCTCGACGGCGAGTGGGTGAAGGCCAAGGCGGGCGACCTCGTGCGCATGCCGCGCGGCATCCCTCACGGCTATTTCAACAAGTCGGACAAGCCGACGCGGGCACTGTTCTGGGTCTCGCCGGCGCGGATGCTGGAGGAACTTTTCACCAAGCTCGACAACCTCAGCGACCCTGAAGAGGTGGTGAAGATTTCGGCGATGCATGAGGTCGATTTCCTGCCACCAGAAGCCAACGACTAAAGTTCGGGTGAGGGCGGCCTGCAAATGGCGGCTTTCTGCGTCTGCGATGCTGACGTGCCTTAAACAAGTTCGTCGCCGCACGACCCTAAATCCGGCCATTTTTGGACTCGCCCTGAGCTGAGCTTCGGCAGACCCAACCTGACATGAACTGATCGGGACCGATCTCATCCGGCGCGCCTTGCGCGCCGGGCGGGGAAGCGCGTGCCGGGGTGAGAGGAAAGACGACAATGGTCGAGAGGAAGAAGGTCTTCGTCATTGGCGCGGGCGTGAGCGGGCTTGCAGCCGCCAAGGCATTCAAGGAGCGCGGGCACGACGTGACCGTGATCGAGCGCAGCCACGACCTTGGCGGCGTGTGGGAACCATCGCGGTCATATCCCGACGTTCAGACGCAGAGCCCGAAGGAGCTTTACCGCTACACATCCAAGCCGATGCCGGCCGACTATCCGGAATGGCCCAAGGGACCGCAGGTGCATGCCTATCTGCGCGACTATGCGGACGAGAACGGCATTGCGCCGCTGATCGCGTTCGATACGCGCGTGACGGGGATGAAGCGCCGCGCCGATGGCAGGAAGGGCTGGACGCTGACGCTGGACTCAAACGGCGCGGAACGGGAGGCGGATTGCGATTTCCTCGCCGTCTGCATCGGCCAGTTCAGCGACCGGAACGTGCCGGAATTTCCCGGACGGGACGAATTCGAGGCGGCCGGCGGCAACGCAATCCACTCGTCCGAATATACAGATCCTGCGATGGTGAAGGGAAAGCGGGTGACCGTGCTCGGCTTTTCCAAATCGGCCACCGACATTGCGGTCAATGCGGTGAAATCCGGGGCGAGCAGCGTGACGATCGTCTATCTGGAGTCGGTCTGGCGCATACCCTATTTCATCGGCGGGCTGATCAACTTCAAGCGCATCCTCTACATCCGGGCGCAGGAAAAGATGTTTCCCGGCTGGGGCCAGACGGCGATGGCGCGGCTGAACCACGCGATCGCCAGGCCGTTCGTGTGGGCCAACTGGCGGGCGCTGGAAAGCCTGCTGACGATGCAGCTCAAGCTGAAGAAAACGGGACTTCGCCCGACCAAGCCGATCGAGACCGGGCTCAACTGTTCGGTGCCCATCGTTACGCCCGGCTTCTTCGACATGGTCGCCGAGGGGCGGATAAAGGCCGTGCAGGGCACCTTCGCAGGCTACGAGGAGGGCGGGGTCGTGCTGACAGGCAGGGAGCGGGTGCCAACGGACATTGCCATACTGGCGACGGGCTGGAAGCTCGGCGTGCCCTTTCTGCCCCACGAATATGCCCGCAAGCTGGTGGAGCCGGACGGGCAATACAGGCTCTATCGCATCGTTGCCAATCCAGACCTGCCGGATATGGGGTTCGTCGGGTTCAACTCGTCCTTCTGCACGGTTTTGAGCGCGGAGCTCGCGGCGAACTGGCTGGTGCGCTACGCCGACGGCATGCTGGCGCGGCAGCCCAGCGCCGCGGAGATGAACGCCAATATCGACATGATGCTGCAATGGAAGCGGCACGAGCGGCCGGCCGCCGGCGTGTATGGCGGGCTATGCGTTGCGCCCTATCATTTCAAGCACTTCGACGAGCTGCTTGACGACATGGGGGCCAAGGTGCGCAAGCGCAATCCGCTGGCCGAAAACCTGTCGCCGCCCAACGCCGACGCCTACGCGCGGTACCTGAAGAGCGCGCCGGATTACCGGGCGGCGTGAGAACGGCATGGCCGCGCTGGCGGCGCGGCCATGTGGGAGCCAGAGGCCGGCAGGGTTCAGCCGAGATTGCTGCGGCGCTCGAGCTCGGCCAGTGTTGGTGTTTCCATGGCGAAAGAGCCGATCTGGACATCGCCGGCGCGCTCGTAACGCGTGATGAGGATGCCGTTGGGCGAGAGGCTCGAGGAGGCAAGCTTGAGCGTGCGGGGGGCGCTGCCATTGCCGAAGACGCGCTTGCCCTTGCCCAGCACCAGAGGGAAGATGAAAAGGCGCAGCTCGTCGACGAGGTCGTTCTCGAACAGGATATCAAGCAATTCGCTCGAGCCCTGCGTCATCAGGTCGGGGCCGTCACCCTGCCTGAGTTCGCGCAATGTGGCGACGACGTCGGTTCCGAGTGCCTGACTGTTCTGCCAGTCGAGCGACTCCGGCCGGTGGGTCGCAACGTATTTGGTGATGCGATTGAAGGTGTTGGCGATGTCGGCATTTATCGCATCGAAATCGCTCGCCTCCGGGTCAACCTGGATGTAGGGCCAGTGCGCAGCGAAGATGTCATAGGTGCGACGCCCGAGCAGCAGGTCGAAGGGCTCAGCGAAGTTCCTGTCCAGTGCGGCGCTGAGTTCGTCGTCCCAGAAATTCGGCAGCCAGCCGCCATATTCGAAGCCGCCGCTGGGGTCTTCCTCAGGGCCGCCGGGCGCCTGCATGACGCCGTCGAGCGTGGTGAATGCTGCCGCGATGATCTTGCGCATTGTCCGTTCCTTCCTTCCGTCAACCAACGTTTCGGACCAAGGACGCACGAGGGCAGCCAATCCCGACAACCGCGCACCAACTTTCTGCACGTGGTTACGCGGTCGCCTGGCCGGGCGCGATGACGTGGGTGGGAATTGACGGAAAAGGCCCGCAACATGGTCACGGGCCGGGTCAAGACGGCGATGAGACGCGGCAGGTCTCAGTGGCCCGACGAGAGCTTGAGGCCCACCATGCCGGTTATCAGCAGGGCTACGCTGAGGATGCGACCGAGGGTGGCTGCTTCGCCCATGACCACGATGCCGACAACAAAGGCGCCGACCGCGCCGATGCCGGTCCAGATGGCATAGGCGGTACCGAGCGGCAGGCTGCGCATGGCCAAGGCCAGCAGCCAGAAGGAGCCTGCCATAGCCACCAGCGTGATGACGCTCGGCGTGAGGCGGGTGAACCCCTCGGACTGCTTCAGGAACGAGGCCCAGACGATTTCCAGCAGGCCGGCAAAGCCGAGATAGAGCCAGGCCATGACTTTACTCCTTTCGATCCGATGCCGGCGACGGGTGACGTGCCGGAACTTCGATGCTATATATATCCGACCAGACGGTTTGAAAAGAGGAAAACAGATGGGCAGGAAGAGAACGATCGACAGGGATGCTATCCTGGATGCAGCCGAAGCGATCGTAACCGAGGAGGGGGCAGGGAGCCTGACCTTCGACGCGGTCGCACGGCGCGCCGGCGTCAGCAAGGGTGGCGTGCTCTATTGCTACGCCAGCAAGCAGGAACTGGTAGCCGCGATGACAAGGCGCGACATCGACCGGTTTCTGGGTGAGGTCGAGGCAAAGCGGGAGACGCTTGCGGATAGCGCGGAGGCCGGCATGCAGGCGCATCTGGCAGCGACCCGCGACGAAAACGACGCGCTTGCCGCGCGCGCCGCAAGCCTGATGGCGACGCTGGCGGAATCGCCCGGCCATGCCGAGGTGCTGCGCGACTACTATCGCGACCGGCTGAAGCTGTTCGGCCGTGACGAGCAGGCGCGCATTGCATTCTTCGCCGCCGAGGGGGCGTTCCTGCTGAGGGGGCTGGGGCTCGTCGATCTTCCCGACACGGCCTGGCGTGCGCTGTTCGACCGGATCGAGCGGGAGCTGGTGGTCTCGAGATAGCCAAGGGTTCGCAGCCAGACGTCGCGGACCGGGGGCGCGTCGCGAAAAATTATTCACCCAAATGGTTGACTAATTTTCGTGGGGCGTATATTCAACCATAAGGGTGAATGAATGGACGAAGAAGACCTGTCACGCATTCTGAAGGCCGCGGGCGATACCACGCGGCGCAGGATACTCACGCTCCTCGTACAGGAGGGCGCGCTGAGGGTGACGGCGCTCGCCGCCCATTTCGAGATGTCGCTGAACTCCGTTTCGAAGCACATCAAGGTGCTGGAGGAGGCGGGTCTCGTCACCCGCCGGACCGTGGGGCGCGAACATTTCATCGCACCCGAGCTCGGGCCGCTAAGGCTCACCGAGCAGTGGTTCGGTCAGTTGAAATCGATCTGGGAACTGCGCCTCTCGGCGCTGGAAGAGTTGCTGGTTACAGGAGACCAAGACGATGAGCGAACTGGAACTGACGATAAACCACAGGATCGCGGCCCCGCGTGAGAAGGTTTTCGAGGCGTGGCTGTCGCCGCAGATGCTGTCGAAATTCATGCGGCCGCCGTCCACGACGGGCAATGCGCGGGTGACGAACGATCCCGTGAAGGGCGGGCGGTTCTCGATCGTCATGGTGACGCCCGAAAAGGAAATCCCGCATGCGGGCACCTATCTTGCGATCGACCCGCATTCGCACCTGTCGTTCACCTGGGAATCGCCGCACTCGCTTGACGACAGCGTGGTGACGGTCGACTTTGCCGAGCCGGAGGCCGGCGCCACCGAGATCACGCTGCGGCAGGTCAAGTTCAGGAGCGAGGATTCGCGCGACGGCCACATCAAGGGCTGGACCACAATCCTTGAAGCGCTTGAAAAGTCCCTTGCCTGACTGCAGCCGGAGCACGCGAGAACATCATGTTACTGAATGACAGGAATGCGGTGATCTACGGCGCCGGTGCCATCGGCGCTGCCGTGGCCGAGGTGTTTGCAAGGGAAGGCGCGCGCGTCTTCGTTGCAGGGCGCAACCGGGCAAAGCTCGACCGGGTGGCCGATGCAATCGCCTCGGCCGGCGGGCAGGTGGAGACGGCCGAACTCGACGTGCTCGACGAACGGGCGGTGGACCGCCACGCGGCGGACATCGCCGAGCGCGCGGGAAGCATAGACATCGCGCTCAACGCGGTGAGCTTCCCGCATGACCAGGGAACGACGATCGCAGACCTGACGCTGGACGCCTTCATGCTGCCGGTGGACCGGTTCCTGCGGGCGCTATTCATCACGTCGAAGGCGGTCTCCCCGCATATGGGGCGGTCGCGGACCGGCGTGATCCTGACGCTGTCGGCGCCGGGCGCGACCATGGCGGTGGGCGGGCATCTCGGCCACGCCGCATCGCAAGCGGGGGTCGAGGCGTTCTCGCGCACGCTGGCGGACGAACTGGGGCCACGCAACATCCGGGTCGTCTGCATCAGGCCGCATGCGCTGGGCGATGCGCCGGCGGCCGGCTCCTATACGGGCGAGCTGTTCCAGCCGAAGGCCGAAGCCATGGGACTGACCCTCGACCAATGGCTTGGCGGTGCGGCGCAATCGACCATGCTGAAGCGGTTGCCGCGCATCGAGCATGTGGCCGAGACGGCCGCGTTCCTGGCCTCGGACCGGGCCGGTGCGATGACTGGCGCAGTCGCCAACCTGACATGCGGCGCGATTGCGGAGTAGGCTTGCGGGTGTGACCTGAATGAACCTGGCCCTCTCCCCGACAGCGGGGAGAGGGCTTTTACCGTAGGTGGCCGTTGCGCTCAGAAATGCAGGCCGCAGGCTTCGCGGATGGCGACTTGGACAGGTGACGGCGGCAGGTCTTGCCCGAACGGTCCGGTCGGCAGCAGCGGCGGCTGGGCCAGGAAACGCGGCGTTGTTCCGCGATGCGGCTGGGCGCTGTGGACCAGGAACGGGTGGCACAGATAGACCGTGCCGGCCGGTCCGGTCGCCAGCGTTTCAGCGCAATCCACGCTCTCCGCAAAGCCGTTGGCTGCGAGTTCGCGCAAAGTCAGGCCCGCCTCGCCATGCGGCAGCAATTGCCGCGCGATCTGCCGGTGCGAGCCGATGCGGATGCGTGTCGGCGCGTCGTCCTCGCCGATGTCGGAGAACAGGAACAGCATCAGCAGGGCGCGGCCACGGCTGACCACGTTGGCACGCCATTGCATGAAGTCCGGCTCGTTAGTCCCGAAGCTGACCTCGACATGCCAGCCGATGTCGCCCGGTTCGTCGGCGCTCGGAAACCGCACCGGAAAGGTGCCCATCGCGGCCGGCGCCTGCCAGCGGCCGGGACCGACGAGTGCATCGTAGGCCGCGTGCAGGCGCGGGGTGTTGGCAGCGGCAATGAACGGCTGCTCGGTGAACATGCCCAGCCGTATGACGGGTTGGGTCCAGCCGGCCGGCTCCTCGGGCGACAGACCCATCGCCCGCCACAGGATGGCGCGGGCGTCTTGCGCCAGCTTGGACGCAAACGCATCGTCGATCCTGATGAAGCCGTCCGAAATAAAGGTTGAGATTTGCGCCGGGCTCAGCCCGTGCAAGGTGTCGTTCTGCATGTCGAAATCCTCTGCTCGGCCGCTGGCATAGCCGGGCCGTCATCTTCCTGGCGCACCGCAATGCGCCGGCCTGAACGCGCGGTTCAGCCCAGGAAGAAGGTCGAGGAGGATTTGAATGCGAACTTCATAGCGCCGGCTGGATAGCACGGTCGGTGCTTCAGGTGAAGCCGCCGCCCTCCGAAAACCGGGGCAATCGCCTATGGCTGTTCTCCCCCTCTCCGTCTCGGCTCCGCCTCGACACCTCTCCCCCGCAAGCGGGGGAGAGGAAATGCCGGCCGCAATGCTGGGCGCCTTTCCTCGCCCCCACCACGTGGGGGAGAGGTGGCCGCGAAGCGGACGGAGAGGGGGTGAACGCCCATGGGCGATTGCCCTGCCTGCGAAGCGGTGGAGGGGGCCGCCGGCCGAAGGCGGTGGAGGGGGGCGCGCATCTTTCCCACAAGCGATTGCCCTGCCCGAAAGCGAAGGTCGCCTGGATTTGATGTTGCGGCGCAGCAACGAATTGCCTAAGACCACCCCATCCCGTCAGGACCCGGTGAAAGTCCGGGTGGCTCTTCCGGCCGCCAATCCGCCGGACAACGAACATGCCTGAAACGCCATGCGACCCGCCCGGGCCGACCGTCAGGCTTTCGATACTGCTGGAAATTCATGAAATCCTTGTCCGCCTACCGCGCGCAGTGGTTCGGCAACGTGCGCGGCGATCTTCTCGCCGGCCTCGTCGTCGCGCTTGCGCTTATCCCCGAGGCCATCGCCTTCTCGATCATCGCCGGGGTCGACCCGAAGGTCGGGCTCTACGCCTCGTTCTCGATCGCCGTGCTGATCGCCTTCGTGGGCGGCAGGCCGGGCATGATCTCGGCCGCGACGGCGGCGACCGCCGTGCTGATGGTGACGCTGGTGCGTGACCACGGGCTGCAATACCTGCTGGCCGCGACGGTGCTTGCAGGCCTGCTGCAGATTGGTGCGGGCTTCCTGAAGCTCGGCTACGTGATGCGCTTCGTGTCGCGCTCGGTGATGACCGGCTTCGTCAACGCGCTGGCGATCCTGATCTTCATGGCGCAGCTTCCCGAGCTGATCGGCGTGCCGTGGCTGACCTATGTCATGGTCGCGGCGGGACTGGCGATCATCTATCTCTTTCCACGCCTCACCAAGGCCGTTCCGTCGCCGCTGGTGTGTATCGTCGTGCTGACGACGGTCGCCATTGCCTTCGGCTTCGACGTTCGCACCGTGGGCGACATGGGCGAACTGCCTTCGACGCTGCCGGTGTTCCTGATCCCGGACATTCCGCTGACGCTGGAAACGTTGCTCATCATCCTGCCCTATTCGGCGGCGGTGGCGGTGGTGGGCCTGCTGGAATCGCTGATGACGGCACAGATCGTCGACGACCTGACCGACACGCCGTCCGACCGCAACCAGGAGTGCATCGGACAGGGCATCGCCAATACGGCGACCGCCTTTATCGGCGGCATGGCGGGCTGCGCCATGATCGGCCAGTCGATCATCAACGTGAAGTCCGGCGGGCGCGGACGGCTGTCGACTTTTGCCGCCGGCATGCTGCTGCTGTTCATGATCCTGGTTCTCGGCGACCTCGTCAGCCAGATCCCCATGGCCGCGCTGGTCGCGATCATGATCATGGTGTCGATCGGCACCTTCTCGTGGTCGTCGATCAGGAACCTGCGGGATCATCCGCGCTCGTCATCCATCGTCATGCTGGCGACGGTGGTCGGCGTCATCTTCACGCATAATCTCGCCATCGGCGTGCTGATCGGCGTGCTTCTGTCGGGCATCTTCTTTGCCTGGAAGATCGCGCAGCTCTTCGCCGTTTCCTCGACGCTCAGCGCGGACGGCCGGCACCGCACCTACACGGTCGAAGGCCAGCTCTTCTTTGCCTCGGCGGAGGACTTCATGGCGGCCTTCGATTTCAGGGAGACGCTGGAGAAGGTCACCATCGACGTCTCGCGCGCCCATATCTGGGACATCTCCAGCGTGGCCGCGCTCGACATGGCGGTGCTGAAGTTCCGCCGCGACGGCGCGGAGGTGGAGATCGTCGGCATGAACCTGGCGAGCGAAACGATCGTTGACCGCCTTGCCATCCACGACAAGCCTGGCGCGCTCGACAAGCTCATGGCGCATTGATGATAGCTTATCTTGCACCGTTTGCGACGTTTCGACTTCGCGGCTTAACCTGCACGGCAGGGAGGACACAATGACCGACAAACTCATCGCGCTGGTGGACGGTTCGACCTATTCCAGAAGCGTTTGCGAATATGCGGGCTGGATCGCGGGCCGCACCGGGGCGCCGGTGGAACTGCTGCACGTGCTCGGACGTCGCGAAACCGCAAGCTCCGACCTGTCGGGCTCGATCGCGCTTGGCGCCCGAACCGCTCTGCTGGAGGAGCTTTCGACGCTTGACGAGCAGCGTGCGCGCCTGGCGCAGAAGCGCGGCCGGGCGATCCTCGAGGATGCCGAGGTCGTTCTGAAGCAAGCCGGCGTCGAGACGGTGAGCGCGCGGCTGCGCAACGGCGATCTGCTGGAGGCCGTTGCGGAGGCCGAAGTCGACGCGCGCGGCATCGTGATCGGCAAGCGGGGCGAGGCGGCGGATTTCGCCAAGCTGCATCTCGGCTCCAACATGGAGCGGATCGCGCGCGCGTCCAAGAAGCCGGTCTTCGTTGCCGCGCGTACATTCAGGCCGGTTCGCAAGGTCCTGATCGCCTATGATGGTGGGCAGAGCGCGATGAAGGCCGTGGACCATGTGGCGCGCTCGCCGCTTTTCGCAGGTCTGGACATCCGGCTTCTGATGGCGGGCACCGAGAGCGTGGAGGGGCGGCGGGCCCTGGAGGGCGCGCAGGCGACGCTAAAGGCCGGAGGGCACGAGGCAGCCGCCGAGCTGGTGCCCGGACAGCCCGACAAGGTCATTTCAGAGACGGTGGAACGCGACGGGATCGACCTGCTGGTCATGGGCGCCTATGGCCATTCCCGTATCCGGTCGCTGTTCATCGGCTCTACCACGACGGAGATGATCCGGTCGTGCAAGATCCCGGTGCTGTTGTTCAGGTAGCGGCGTTCAGCGCGTGACCGGCAGGGCGCCGCGGCGCTGCGCACCGCCGGGCCACGCATAAAGGCGGGCTTCCGGCAATGGCGGGGCCAGCGTGTAGACGATGCGGGCCTCCGCACGCGACTGGACGCCGAGGGGGCTTGCGCCCCAGCCCTGCTGGTTCTGCATGCCACCGCGCATGGCGCGCGTGAGGTAACCTCGCCCGAGGCGGAAGAACAGATCGAGGTTCTTCTGCGCGGCGAGTTCGATCAGCGGTGCGAGAGGCGCGGGCGTGGTCATGCTGGGCCGGTTTTCTGGATGGTTGCACGACGCTAACCGCCCTGGTTTAACGCTTCATTAACGCTGACGCGTGCTGCGGGCGATGCGAGAAAGCGGATGACCCGGTGCAACGCTTTCGCTAGTTTGCAGTTGTATTGCGCTTGGCCGAGTGGGCACAGGCCGGGACTTGCGAGGAGCAGACCATGCGTTGGAGAGGCCGTCGGCAGAGCAGCAATGTCGAGGACCGTCGCGGACAGAGCGGCGCACCCGGCGGTTTCGGGCGTAGCGGCAGGCCGATGCAGATCCCCATCGGCCGGGGCGTCGGCGGGGGCGGGCTTTCCGGTATCGTTATCCTGGTTGTGCTGTTCTTCGTGCTGCGCGCATGCGGCATCGACCCGCTGCAGATCCTGGAGGGCGGCAGCGGGCCGGCCAATCCGCAGGTCACTCAGGATGAGGCGCCCGGCAGCCAGCCGAGCGATGCGGAGGCGCAGTTCGTCTCGGTGGTGCTCGCGGAGACCGAAGATGTCTGGAACGGCATCTTCCAGGCTGAAGGCCAGACCTATACCGAGCCGCGCATGGTGCTGTTCACCGATCAGGTGCGTTCGGCATGCGGTTTTGCTTCGGCTGCTTCCGGCCCGTTCTACTGCCCCGGCGATTCGCGGGTCTATATCGACCTCGGCTTCTTCCGCGAACTCTCGCAGCGCTTCGGCGCGTCCGGCGATTTCGCGCAGGCCTATGTGATCGCACATGAGGTCGGCCATCACGTGCAGAACCTGATCGGCGTGCTGCCGGAATTCAACCGGCAGCGCCAGACCATGGGACAGGCCGAGGCCAACCGCATGTCGATGCGGGTTGAGTTGCAGGCCGACTGCTTCGCCGGCATCTGGGCGCATTTCACCGCGCAGAAGGGCCTGCTCGAGGACGGCGATATCGAGGAAGCCATGAACGCGGCGCACCAGATCGGCGACGACACGCTGCAGCGGCGCACGCAGGGCTATGTCGTGCCCGAGAGCTTCAACCACGGCACGTCGGAGCAGCGCGCGACCTGGTTCGCCAACGGTCTGCGCAACGGCCGGCTTGCGGACTGCGATACGTTCAACAACCCGATCTGACGCGCCTTTCCCGACGTGTCAGGTCAGATGTCGATCTCGTAGTAGCCGAGCGCTTCCTCGAGTTCTTCCTGCTCGTAGCCGAAGTGGGATACGACGACGCGTTCCAGCGTCTCGAACGATTCGCGCAGGCTGGCAAAGGTTTCCGGGCCGGGCTCGTTCATCGCGGCTCGGGCTGCGGCCTCCATGCGCTCTATCAGGTGATGGATGACCTCGTGCTCGGCGGCGAGGCGCTCGACCACCTTGCGCAGACCGTCATTGTCCTGCGCCGCAAGCGCCGGAAACAGCATCCGATCCTCGGCGGTGTGGTGGAAGGTGAGCATGCGGCACTCCTGACCGCAGAGACTGCCGAAGACCCGGTAGTTGTGGCTCATCTGCATGTCCGACAGCGCTTCGCCGAGCGCGTCCACCTGCATTTCGCCGGCCGTGACATGCTCCATGACCTGCCGGACTTCGGCCATCTGGCGCAGGTGCATTGCGTGGATCATGGCGAGCCGGCGGCCCTGCATGCGCTGCGGCTCGGTGACGCCCTCGATCCTGGGCGCCTTCGGCCGTGTCGCGTCGTCGAGAAGATCGATGGTGAAACTCATAGGTAAGGGCGTTCCTGCGGTGGGAAGTCGGTTCGAACGAGGGCGGTATCTTTTGGTAACCGCTTCCCTAGATAGGCTGCGGTGACGTTTACGCAAGACGGCACCTTTACGTCACCCGGTCACCTCGATGAAACCATGGCGGTGGCAGGGACGTTGGAGAGGGTCTTTGGGTGCGCCGCGGTGGCGGCGGCAGGATAGCGGGAGGAAGGCTGGTGGCGATCATGCGCAGAACGGCAGTCATGGCGGGCGGGATCGCCGTGGCGCTTGCGGCCGGCCAGGCACCGGAGTTCGCGCAACAGTACAGGCAGCGGCTGGGCGGCGCGATCGAGGAGATGCAGGCCGTGGTCGCGCGCTTCGACGAGGACGCAGCGCGCAGCGGGCTGAGCCGCGAGGAAGCGCTGGCGCTGTACAGCGAATCCGCGGAGACGTTCTTCCGCGACCGTGGCATCAGCATGCGCGAGGCGGTGGCGCGCTATGAAAGCCTTGCCGAGCAGGTGGAGCGCATGGGCGCGATGCCGCCGATCGCGCGGCCGCTGGCGCTGACTCGCGGATACGACGAAAGGCTCGTGCAGGGCGCGTGGCGCGACTTCGAGCCGGCGCTGCCGATCACGCCGCACGGGCTGGCATGGGCGGCAGCCGGGTTCGGGATCGGCGCGCTGGTGACGATGGCGATCGCGCGCCTGCTGGGTTTCGGCCGCAGGCGACGGCGTGCCGGGGCCAGGTAGGCCAGACTAGCGCTCGGCGAGTGCGGGTTCGCCCTTGCGGGCGCGGATGAGGTTGGCGAAGCGGCGGAAGAGGTAGTGCGAATCCTGCGGGCCCGGCGAGGCTTCCGGGTGATGCTGCACGGAGAAGACCGGCTTGCCGGCAAGCGCGATGCCGCAGTTGGAATTGTCGAACAGCGAAATGTGAGTCTCTTCAACGCCTTCCGGAAGGGACTTCGAATCCACCGCGAAGCCGTGATTCATCGATACGATCTCGACCTTGCCGGTGGTGTGGTCCTTCACCGGGTGGTTCGCGCCGTGGTGACCCTGGTGCATCTTGACCGTCTTGCCGCCAACGGCGAGCGCCAGCATCTGATGGCCGAGGCAGATGCCGAAGATCGGCAGGTCGGCTTCCAGAAGCTCCTTGATGACGGGCACGGCATAGTCACCGGTGGCGGCCGGATCGCCGGGGCCGTTGGACAGGAAGATGCCGTCCGGCTTCATCGCCAGAATGTCCTCGGCCTGGGTCTTTGCGGGCACCACGGTGACCTTGGCGCCGAGACCCGCCAGAAGGCGCAGGATGTTGCGCTTCACGCCGTAGTCGATGGCGACGATGTGCATGGCGGGCTCGCCGGCCGTCTCGCCATAACCCTTGTTCCACTCCCAGGGCGTCTCGTTCCACACCGAGGACTGGCCGGAGGTGACATCCTTTGCCAGATCGAGGCCGACGAGGCCGGACCAGGCCTGCGCTTCCTTCGTGAGGGCCGCGACGTCGAAATTGCCGTCCGGCGCGTGGGCGATGACGGCGTTGGGCGCGCCCTTTTCGCGGATCAGGGCGGTGAGCGCCCGCGTGTCGATGCCGCTCATGGCGATGATGCCGCGCCGCTTGAGCCAGTCATTCAGGCCTTCGGCGGAGCGGTAGTTCGACGGTGCGGTGATGTCGGCCTTGAAGACCGCGCCGACGGCGCCGGCGCGCGCAGCCGGGTTCAGGTCCTCGATGTCCTCGCCATTGGCGCCGATATTGCCGATATGCGGGAAGGTAAAGGTGACGATCTGGCCGGCATAGGACGGATCGGTGAGGATTTCCTGGTAGCCGGTGAGCGCGGTGTTGAAGCAGACCTCGGCAACGACGTGGCCGGTCGCGCCCAGTCCGAAGCCTTCGATCACCGTGCCGTCGGCGAGCACCAGAAGTGCGGTGGGCTTCGTCTGCGCCCAGGGCGCGCTCGTGCTCGCGTCGTTCTTGTCGACCATCGCCGTTCTCCGTTCCTGAGAGACCGCGCTTGCAATCATCCCGTCGGCGGGACATATCGCGCAGACTGCAGCCTGGCGGGGACCTTCTGGCCTTCGCCGCGTTATAGATAGTATGGTCCGGTCCATAGGCGAAGGCCTTGGCGCGGTCAATGATCGGCAACGCACGCCGGCGAAACAAAGGAACAGTCATGCGCGACACAATCGCCCAGGCATTGAGGGATGCGCAGAAAAGCCAGGACAGGATCCGCGTCGCGACGCTGCGGCTGATCACTGCTGCGATCCAGGACAGGGACATCGCCAATCGCGGCGTCGGCAAGGAGCGGGTCAGCGATGACGAGATTCTCCAGATCCTGACCAAGATGGTCAAGCAGCGCGAGGAATCGGCCAAGGCGTTCGCCGATGGCGGGCGCCCTGAACTGGCGGCCGCGGAGCGCGCCGAGATCGAGATCGTCAAGGAATTCCTGCCGAGACAGATCGGCGAGGACGAGCTGCGGCGCATCTGCGCGGACGTGATCGCCGAGACGGGGGCGGCCAGCCTGCGCGACATGGGCGCGGTGATGGCCGTGCTGAAAGAGCGTTATCCGGGCCGGGTCGACTTTTCGCGCGCCAGCGCCTTCGTCAAGGAATTGCTGGCCTAGGCTGGAACGCGTCGGCAGGCTTCGTCCTCTTAACCGATCCGTGCGACCATGGCGGGCGTGAGGCCCGCTATGCGATGGGCCATCTGCTCGGCGTTTTCGGGCGCCGGTTCGCCCCGAAGCCAGCGGATGGTCAGCCACATGACGCCGCCCGCGGTGACGGCGATGAGGTCGTCGGTCTCGGCCCCTCCCTCCCGCGCGGCGATCTCGAAGACGTCCGGCAACATGCGACCGGAGACGAAGGATACGATCTCCTCGAAGAAGGCGACGTTTCCCGCACCGTCGAGGATGCGCAGATAGAAGACGCGGTGCTCGCAAAGGTGACGCAGAACCGGCTCGACGTGGCCGACGATATGCGTGCGCAAGGCTTGCGGCGTCAGCGTCCCCAGATCGGACAGCGGCTCGGGCGGCGGGAATGCCGCCTCCAGTCTTGCAAGGCCGGCCACCCTTGCCGCAGCCGGCACGTCGGCGAAGTGCTGGTAAAAGGTGGGGCGGGTGACGCCGGCGGCCTCAACGACCCGCGTTATCGAGATTTCAGCAAGCGAATGCGCCTCGACGAGGCCGGTGACCGCGTCGAGGATCGCCGAGAGGCTGCGTCTGTAACGGGGGTCGTCTTCCCGCGATTTTCTGTTTTTGACATCCGCCACTTTACAAGCCCCTGCCTGCTTACTATTTTACATTTGTAATTTAGTTGTCTGCCGGCTGACCGTCAAGCCCCGGCTTTTTCCAGAGGTGCTTTCATGCCCGCAACGAACCATGTACCGCAACCGCCGCTGAAGCCGATCATCGGCAACCTGACAGAGCTGGACGCGCAGAACCCGGTCCAAAGCCTCATGGGGCTTGCCAGGACGTACGGCCCCTTCTTCAAGCTGAAGATCCTCGATCGCGAGATGTATGTGGCGAGTTCGCAGGAACTCGTGAACGAGCTGTGCGACGAGACGCGTTTCAACAAGCGCGTGCACGCGCCGCTGGAGGAAATCCGCGCCTTTGCCGGCGACGGGCTGTTTACCGCCCATAGCGAAGAGCCGAACTGGGGCAAGGCGCATCGCATCCTGATGCCGGCATTCGGGCCGATCGGCGTGCGCTCGATGTTCGACAAGATGCTCGACATCGCCGACCAGATGTTCGTGCGGTGGGAGCGGTTCGGCCCCGACGCGGTGATCGACGTGCCCGACAACATGACGCGGCTGACGCTTGACACGATCGCGCTGTGCGCTTTCGACTATCGCTTCAACAGCTTCTACCAGAATGAGATGCACCCGTTCGTGGGGGCGATGGTGGGAGCGCTGGCTGAATCCGGCCAAAGGGTGCGCCGGCCAAAGCTGGTCAGCAACCTGATGCTTTCCACGGCGCGTCAGTACCAGGCCGATTCCGACCTGCTTCGCGGCGTCGCGCAGGACCTGATCGCGGAACGCAAGAGCGATCCGAAGGGGGCTGAAAAGGACGATCTTCTCAGCCGCATGCTCAACGGTGTCGACCCGGAAACGGGCGAAAAGCTCTCGGAAGAAAACATCGCCTATCAGATGATCACGTTCCTGATCGCCGGGCACGAGACGACGAGCGGGCTGCTTTCGTTCGCGACCTATCTGCTTCTGAAAAACCCCGAGGTGCTGCAGAAGGCGCGCGCCGTGGTCGACGAGGTGCTGGGCGACGAGGTGCCCCGCGTCGAACATCTGGCACAGCTTCGCTACATCGAGCAGGTGCTGATGGAGAGCCTGCGTATCTGGCCGACCGCCGCCGCCTTTGCGGTCAAGCCGCTGGAAGACACCGTCCTTGCGGGCAAATACAACCTGACGACACGCGATACCGTGATGATCCTGGAGCCGATGCTGCATCGCGATCCGGCGGTGTGGGGCGAGGACGCGGAAGCATTCCGCCCCGAGCGCTTCGCGCCGGAAAGTGCAGAGCGGCTTCCGCCGAACGCGTGGAAACCCTTCGGCACCGGCAAGCGCGCCTGCATCGGCCGTCCATTCGCCATGCAGGAAGCGCAGCTTGTGCTTGCGATGATGCTGCAGCGGTTCGACTTCGTCTTCGACGACCCGGCCTACCAACTCAAGATTCACGAGACGCTGACGATCAAGCCGGACAACCTGAAGATCCGCGCCAAAGCGCGCCGCTCGTCTCAGACGCTGACGCGCGGCAAGCCGCTGACCACGCCGCAAAAGCCGCTTGCGGCTCCGGCAAAGGTTTCGCTGCCGGAGGGCGAAGCCGCGACCCGGCTGCTGGTGCTCTACGGGAGCAACACCGGCTCGTCCGAGGCGTTTGCCGGCAGGATCGCGGCGGACGCGGCCGCCAACGGGTTCGACGCCGTCGTCGCGCCCATGGACGACTATGCCAACAACCTGCCGGCTGAAGGAGCGCTGGTGGTTGTGACCGCATCCTACGAAGGCCAGCCGCCGGACAATGCACGCCAGTTCGTCGCTTCGGTGGAAGACCTGAAGGCGGGGTCGCTGGAAGGGCTCACCTTCGCCGTCTTCGGTTGCGGCAACCGCCAGTGGGCGCGCACCTATCAGGCGATCCCCAAGCGGGTGGATGCCGCACTTGAAAAGGCGGGCGCAAAGCGGGCCGGCGAGCGCGGCGAAGCAGATTCTGGCGGCGACTTCTTCGGCAGCTTCGATAGCTGGTATGCGGGGCTGTGGCCGGCGCTGGGCGAGGCATTCGGGCGGACAATCGCGGTCGCGGAGCCAGCCGCCACGCTCGAACTCGAATTCGTGAAGGGCGGGCGCGAAAGTGCGCTGCGGCTGGGCGACCTCGAACAGGGCGTCGTCACCGAAAACCGGGAGCTGGTCGACATGACGGCGCCCGGCGCGCGCTCGAAGCGGCATATCGAATTCAGGTTGCCGGAAGGCATGACCTACCGCGCGGGCGACTATCTGGCCGTCCTGGCGCGCAACCTCGAGGCCGCCGTCGATCGCGTTCTGCGCCGGTTCGGGCTGGCGGCGGATACGATGGTCGTCATCAACCGTGCGCAGGGTGCGTCAGGTCTGCCGGTAGGCCACCCCGTGAGCTGCGCGGAGCTTCTGTCGAACTATGTGGAACTGTCGCAGCCTGCAACGCGGGCGCAGGTCGGGGCCCTTGCCGCCGCAACGCGTTGCCCGCCGGAGAAGGCGGAGCTGGAGCGACTTGCCGGTGGCGGGTACGACGCAGACGTCCTTGGCCGGCGGTGCAGCGTCATCGACCTGCTCGACCGGTTCCAGTCGTGCCCCGTCACGTTCGAGACCTATCTACAGATGCTGCCGCCGATGAAGGCGCGGCAGTACTCGATCTCGTCGTCGCCACTGTGGAAGCCGGATCATGTGACGCTGACGATCGCTGTGGTCGATGCGCCGGCTCTCTCGGGCGCCGGCCAGTACCGGGGCGTGGCGTCGTCCTACCTCGCATCGCTGCAAGCGGGCGACCGCGTTTCGATCGCGGTTCGGCCCTCCAATGCGCGCTTCCACCCGCCGGCAGACCCGGCAAAGCCGATGGTGATGATCTGCGCCGGCTCCGGACTTGCGCCGTTCCGCGGCTTCCTGCAGGAGCGCGCGGCGCAGAAGGCCGGCGGGCAGGAGGTCGGCCCTGCGCTGCTGTTCTTCGGCACCAACCACGCCGATGTCGACTATCTCTATCGCGACGAGCTGTCGGGCTGGGAGAGGGACGGGGTCGTCACCGTGCTGCCGGCGTTTTCGGAACAGCCTGACGGCGAGGTCACGTTCGTGCAGCATCGGGTCTGGACGGAGCGGCAGCGCGTGGAGGCGCTCTTCCGGCAGGACGCTACGGTCTTCGTCTGCGGCGACGGCAGGCACATGGCGCCCGCCGTTCGCGAAACGCTGATCCGCATCTACCGCGAGGCTTCGGGCGCAAGCGAGGCGCAGGCGGAAGACTGGGCCGACACGGTGGAGCGGGACCACGGGCGCTATGTGGCGGACGTTTTCGCCTGAACGAGGACGGCTTGGAGGGAGGCGGCGGCCATTCCGCCGCCTTCAACCGGGCAGCGCCCAGCATGCCGCCCCCCTCCAACCCCGGATTGGCGATTGAGGCGGGCAGGGCCTTGATCCTCACTCCACAAAGACATGGCCGGCGCGCTCAAGCAAAGCCCGCGATTTGTCCCAGTCGCGGTCGAGAACGAGGATATGTTCCCCGTCGAAGGTGCAGACGACGAAGACGCCGACGCCCTGCGTGGACAGGGGTTGAATCAGCGAGAGCACGATTCCGGTCGCATCGAACGCGAACGGGCCGAGACTGCGAAAGCAGCGCCAGTTGCGGTCTGCGTCCACCTGATCCGGTATCCGGTCCTGCGGGCAGACGATGGTAAGCTCGTCGTCGGCGCGGACTACCGCTGAAAAGCCGGGACCATTGGCCCAGTCCGGGATGGGGGCGTCGCCGGCGAGCCGGGCCAGACCGTAGATGCCTGGAACGACGCGCAGCTTGATTGAACGAGACGGAGCGTTCCGCTTCTTACCGACCGGGTCTATGCGCTCTACTCCGCCGCCTTGAGCCGGGTGCCGCCCAGCATGCCGCGCTCCTCGAGCACAGGATAGGCGATGGAGGCGAGCAGGGAGTTAATCTGCTTCAGGTCGCGGATCGTGTCGAGGTGCAGCGAGCTCGTCTCCACGCTGCGCGGCGTTCCTTCGCGCAGACGCTCGAAGTGGCTGCGGCTGGTCGCGCGCTCGACATCGCGCAGCCGGTCCTTCTCGCGCACGAGCTGCAGCGCGGTTTCGGTGTCGCGTGAGATCAGGACGTTGAAGGCGAGGCGGGCATTGGCAACCACCGCCGCATGCAGGTTCAACAATTCGCGCCAGCCTTCCGGCGTGAAGTTCAGGCCACGGTCGAGCTTCTTGCCGACATGGACCAGCATGTTGCGCACGATGATGTCGCCGACCTGCTCCAGCTTCACGCAGGCGCCAAGAAGCTCCTGCGTACGCCGGGCTTCGTCGTCATTCATCTGGCCGGTGGTGATGCGCGCCAAATAGAGCTTGATCGCCGCGTGCCTGCGGTCCACCCGGTCGTCGAGCGCGGCAAGCGCCGCCATGCGCGCACGATCGGGCTCCTCGTAGAGCTCCATGATGTTCTTCAACATCACCTCGATGGTCTCGCATACGCCGACGACGGCACGGGTTACGTTGGCGAGCGCGCGCGACGGTGTGCCCAGCGCTTCGGGATCGAGCGCGTTCGTATCCTTGTCCTCGAACGAGACCGGAACCGGCGGCGCGGCATAGGCGAGCAGCCGCTCGATCGTGCGGGCGACGAGGCCAGCAAACGGAATGCCCGCAATCACGAGCGCCACGTTGAAGACAATGTGAGCGTGGACGATCTGCAACGGCACGCTCGCGCCCAGCAGTTCCAGCGGCGGGTGCAGCCAGACAATGCCGGCCAATGCCAGCAACGCGCCGATGGCCCGGATCGCGAGATTGCCGAGGGGCACGACGCGGCTGGGCGGCGACATGGTACGCGACAGCATCGCCGCGATCAGCCCGCCGCCGAGGTTTGCGCCGAGCACCATGACGATGCCGAGCTCGGCTGGCACGAGGCCGCGCGCGGCCAGCGCGACGATGAGCAGGATGAACGCGACGCTGGAATGGAAGAGCCAGGTTGCGACGGCCGCGATCAGGAACGCGGTGACGGGGTCGGCTGCGAGGTAGTTGACGACAACCGGCAGGATGCCGCTCTCACGCAGGGGCTCGGAGGCTTCGCCGATGAGGCGCAGCGACAGGATCAGCAGGCCGACGCCGACCAGGATGCGCCCGAACTGGCGCCATGCGCGGCGCTCGGTGGCCAGAAAGATCGTCGTGCCGACGAAGAGCGCGATCGGCACGAGCAGTGGCAGATCGAAAGACAGGAGCTTGACGACGAAGGCGGAGCCCAGATCCGCGCCGAGCACGGCGACCAGGCCTGCCGCACCCGTAACGATACCGGACCCGGCGAAGGAGCCGACCAGCAGGGAGACGGCGGTTGCGCTCTGGAATGCAATCGCCAGGGCACCGCCGGCTGCGACGGCGAGCAGCGGATTGCGCAACGTGCCGCGCAGCTTGCGGCGCAGGACGTCGCCATAGGCGCGTTCGACGCCGGTGCGGACCATGCGTGTGGCCCACAACAGCAGCGCAACGGCGCCTGCGAGATGGATGAGGACGACGGAGCCCGTCATCGCGAGTTGGCCGCGCGGCGGGCGCGGCCGGCTTGGTTCACATGTGAGGCCATGGCCTGCAAATCACCGGAAAGCGTTTTGGTTCCGACAATTATAGCTTAGCCGAATAAACTTTAAATGGCCTATTTCCGACGATGCACAAGTGCTCTGGTCTAGGCGGCGGAGGGCGTTGCTACCTTGTCATCCTTCATGGATGACAGCGGCGCCGGACGTCCGAGGAGATAACCCTGGCCGATCTGACAAAACTCGCTTGCGAGGAATTTCAGCTCCTCGGTGGTCTCCACGCCTTCGGCCAGCACAGGCAGGCCGAGACCGCGCCCGATGCCCAGCACCGCCTTGACGATGGTGGCCGCCTGCCTGTTGGTGTCGACAGAGCGCACGAAGGAACCATCGATCTTGATCTTGTCGAATGGGAACGCCCGCAGGTTCGAAAGGGACGAATAGCCGGTGCCGAAATCGTCCATCGCCACCATCACGCCCAGCGTCTTGAGCTGGCGCAGCGTGGCCAGGGCGCGGTTCATGTCGCGAACGAGGGCCGTCTCGGTGATCTCGATCTCGAGCCGCCGCGGAGGAAGGCCGGTCCTGAGCAGGATCTCGTGGACCTTGTGCGCAAATTCAGGGCTGTGAAGCTGCACTGCCGAGACGTTCACGGCGACAGTGACGTGGCTGTCCCACCCGGCCGCGTCGTTACAGGCCGTTTCCAGGACCCACTCGCCGATCGGGACAATCGCGCCGCTGTCCTCCGCGACGGGCACGAATACGGCCGGCGAGATGCTGCCTCTCTCGGGATGGTGCCAGCGAAGCAGCGCTTCGAAGCCGATCGTCTCGCCGGTGTCGAGCTTCTTCTGCGGCTGGTAGACGAGGCTGAATTCGTTGCGCGACACCGCGTGGCGCAGCTCATGCTCCATCAGCCTGCGCATGCGCACTTCCTGGCCCATCTGCTTTTCGTAGAAGCGGAACGTGTCCCGGCCGTCTGCCTTGGCGCGGTAGAGCGCGGTGTCGGCCTGACCGACCAGCGTCTCGGCGTCGGTGGCATCGGACGGGCAGAGCGCAATGCCGATGCTTGTGGAGATGACCCCGTCGCTGGCCGCGTCACGATTTTCTACACGGAAGGCCTCGAGGACCGCCTCGGCGAGGCGGCTGGCTTCGTGACAGCCCTCGACGCCGGGCGCGATGATGGCAAACTCGTCGCCACCAAGACGCGCAAACATCTGGTCGCTTCCAAGCACGCCGGCCATGGACTGCGCAACGCGCTGCAACATGGCATCGCCGGCTGCATGGCCGAAGAGGTCGTTGATTTCCTTGAAGCGGTCGAGATCGAGGCACAGCAGCGCCAGCTGGCGGCCGTCGTCAGCGCCGTGGGTGGCGATCTCCTGCTCCAGCCGCTCGTTGAAGGCACGGCGGTTGGGCAGGCCGGTCAACGCATCATGCAAGGCCAGATGGCGGATGTCGGCCTCGGCCTTTTTGCGTTCGCGCAGATCGCGCACCGCGTAGACGGTATGCGGGACGCCGTTGTAGCTCATGGTGCGCGCCAGCACCTCGACCGGCAGCCGCTTGCCGTCGGCACGCAGCAGCAGCGTCTCGTCTTCGGGCGTCTTGGTTGCCTGACGCATGATCAAGCGGTCGAAGTCGACCCCGATCACATCCGACAGGGCGAGGCCCGAAAGGGTGAGGAAGCTGGCGTTGGCCGTGACGACGGTGCCGGCCTGGCAGACGACCAGCCCCTCGATCGCTGCATTGGCGAGATCGAGCAGGTGTTTTCTCTCGACATCCGAGCGGCGCAGGTCGCGCAGGTCAACCCACAGGGCCACCGCCGAAAGCAGAAGGATGACGAGCGCGGCGACGGCCACCGCAACGGCAAGCCAGGTCGCAGGAACGGCCGACGGCGCAATCGTCACGGAAGCGTCGGGCCGGATGGAGACGGCAGCCATGGCGATGAAGTGCAGGCTGCAGATCGCGAGCGTGAGAACGAGCGCGGCGACCGGCTTGCTCCAGCGTCCGGACATGGCGAGTGCCGCGCGGATCGCGCATGCACCGAAGATGACGGCGGCGACGAGGGATACGGCGACGTAGCGCTGGTCCCACATGAGCACGCCCTCGACCTCGAAGGCTGCCATGCCGATGAAATGCATGGCGGCGATGCCGCCGCCGATGATCGATCCACCGACGAGGTGGTGGTCAATGTTCTCCCTGATGGTCGCAAGATAGATGCCGAGGCCCGTTATCAGAACGGCCGCCCCAAGCGACAGAAGCGTCAGCGGCATATCGTAGGCCGCCGGCAGGGAAGGCGCAAAAGCGAGCATGGCCACGAAATGGGTGGCCCAGATGCCGAAGCCGATCGAGCAGGCGGTAAGGGCCGTCCATGCCAGATGCACGCGCCCTGTCGCCTTCTTGACGTGATCAAGAAGTGAAACCGCGGTCAGCGAGGATATGGCGCAGATGATCGCGGCGAGCAGCACGAGCCGCACGTCATGGTCTTCGACGATGCAATTGTAGACGGTCAGCATGCAGACAAGCCCCAACCCAGAAGATGAGTCACCAGAAGTACTTGGCTGGATTAGCTGAAGCTTGTTGAGAAACGCTTAAATGGCCGTCGGGCTTTTGACCGAACTCTGCGTCACCGGCCTGCTCGGATGGCAGGCCGGTGACGCAGGAGGCTTTTCGTCCGCAACGGAAGAGACGAGAAATACTCTAGTTCAGCGGGACTGAGACGCCGATCTTACCGCTGTAGCTTCGGGTATCGCCGCCGATGCCGGAGTAAGTGAAGGTCAGCCCCAGCGAGGCGCCGCCCGGCGTTCTGATGTCGGTGCCGGCCTGGATGCGTGCGTGGAAATCTTCGCTGCGCCCACCCGACGCCTCGTTGCGGAACTCGGCAACGCCTTCAAGGCGCAGCTTCGGCTCTATCACGTATCCGCTCTCCGTCAGGTGACGATAGGAGACACCGGGTCCGAACGCGAACTGGCCGACGCTATAGTCGACCGACGGAACGGTCACGCCCAGGCTGTCGACATAGGCCTTCGTGCGCTCGCCGAACCAGGAAAGGCCCGCGCGAGGTGCAAAGGTCCATGCGCCGTGGGTCCACTGGCCGCTCAATTGCGCGCTTGCGAGCCAGCGGCGCGCGTCGAAGTCGTCGGTGAAGGTGCCGAGCGGGTTGATGGTGTTCTGCGACGTGCCGGCCGCGCCCACCACATCGAGGAACAGATGCTCGGAAAGCCTTGCGGTGACATACGGGCCGGCAAGCCAGCCGGTGCCGCGCACGAAGCTGCCGTCCGCCAGCGGGGACTGGCTGAGATGATCGACCTGGAAGAAGGCGCCGACCAGCAGGTTGCGGTTGACCAGATAGTCCGCGCCGACAGAGGCGACGGCGAACTTGCCGTCAGCGCTGTCGCCGTCGAACCGACCATAGGTGCCCTCGAACCATATGTCGAAACGCGACTGCTTTTCCTTGCCGGCCAGCCTGTCCACCTGCGCGAGGCTGGTGGACATCGACAGCACACCGCCGTCGACAATGCCCGGGAGATAGGCCGAAAGCATCGAGACCGGATTGCCCATGGAGGGAGCGGTGCCGTTGAGACGGTCGATGCGGCGCTGCATGTCGGTCTGGTGCGAGAGGATGAGTGCGCCGCGGGCCTCGAGGAACTCGCCGATCATCTGAGTCGCCTTGTCGGCGGAGCTGAGCGAATTGAACGTGCAGGTGACCGTTTCGCCGGCGGTGAGGTTGATGGTAGCGGTGCGGGCCTCGATATTGCCCGCGCTGTCACCGTCGTCGCACGCGATGCCCACGAGCGCATAACCCTCGACACGTCGATCACCGGCGGTGACGACATAGCTGCCGGCCATGAGCCCTATCGGGCCGCTTTGTCCGGAGCCGTTTGCGGTGGCGATCGACAGATTGAGTTCCGGTGTGGCGGACGAGAAGTCGAAAGTGCTGTCCGTTCCGCTGACGGTCTGGCGGATGACGACGGTTCCTAGTGCGCGCACGCGCTGGAGCAGCGACGGTGATGTGCTGCCCGAGTAGCCGCTGCCGCCATTGTAGGTTGCCACGATCGTGTGGTCGCCTCCGGACAGTGCATTGGTTGTCAGCACCGCCGTGCCGCCGGAGAGCGCGACAGCGGGCTGCGCCGTCCCGTCGATCGTGAAGGTGACCGTGCCTGTGGGCGTGCCACTGCCGGTCACCGGTGCGACCGTTGCGGTGAAGCTGACGCTCTCGCCGAGATTCGATGGGTTGCTGCTGGAAGTGACGACGGTGGTCGTCGCCACCTGATTGACGGTCTGCGACAGGGTATCCGACGAGGCGAGGTAGGTCGTATCGCCCCCGTATGCAGCCTCGACCTGCCGCGAGCCCGGCGACAGCGTCGTCGTCGATACGCTCGCCTGTCCGCTCGCGTCTAGCGCGACCGGGGCTTGCGCCGTTCCGTCGATGGAGAAGGTGACGGTGCCAGTCGGCGTGCCGCCGCCCGATGCCGCAGCGATCGTTGCCGTGAATGTTACGGTCTCGCCGACAGTGGACGGATTGGCACTCGAAACGAGCGCTGTTGTCGTTCCGATCTGGTCGACGGTCTGGGTGAGGGTATCGCTGGAGGCGGTGTAAGCGGCGTCGCCGGAATAGGCAGCCTCGATGGTGCGGTTGCCCGGCGCGAGCGCGTCGGTGGCGAAGTTGGCCTGGCCGTTGCCGTCCAGAGCTACCGGAGCCTGCGCGACGCCGTCGACGGTGAAGGTGACGGTGCCCGTGGGTGTGCCGCCGCCGGATGCCGCTGCGACCGTTGCGTTGAAGGTGACGCTGTCGCCGCCGTTGGACGGATTCTGGCTGGATGTCAGCGCCGTCGTCGTGCCGATCTGGTCGACGGTCTGGGTGAGGGCATCGCTGGAGGCGGTGTAGGCTGCGTCGCCGGAATAGGCAGCCTCTATGGTGCGGTTGCCCGGCGCGAGCGCGTCGGTGGCGAAGCTGGCCTGGCCGTTGCCGTCGAGAGCTACCGGAGCCTGCGCGACGCCGTCGACGGTGAAGGTGACGGTGCCCGTAGGTGTGCCGCCGCCGGATGCCGCCGCGACCGTTGCGACGAAAGTGACGCTGTCGCCGCCGTTGGACGGGTTCTGGCTGGATGCCAACGCGGTTGTGGTTGCGATCTGTTCGACGGTCTGCGTCAGCGTGTCGGTCGAGCCCGTGTAGGTGGTATCGCCGGAATAGGCTGCCTCGATGGTCTTGCTGCCGGGAGCGAGCGACGCGGTCGTGAAGGTGGCCTGGCCGCTACCGTCGAGCGTGACCGGGGCCTGTGCGGTTCCGTCGACTGTAAAGGTGACGGTGCCGGTCGGCGTGCCGCCGCCGGATACAGCCGTGACCATGGCGGTGAAGGTGACGCTGTCGCCTCCGTTGGACGGATTGAGACTCGAGGCGAGTGCGGTCGTGGTGCCGATCTGGTTGACCGTCTGTATCAGCGAGGCGGTAGATGCAACGTAGTCGGTGTCGCCGGAATAGTCGGCGGCGATCGTATGGGCGCCTGACGCCAGCGCAGCGGTCGTCAGGCTTGCCTGGCCGCTGCCGTCGAGCGTCACAGGGGTCTGCGGGGTGCCGTCGACGGTGAAGGTGATCGTGCCGGTGGGCGTGCCGCCGCCGGATGCAGCAACCACGGTTGCGGTGAAGGTCACACTGTCACCGGGAGCGGAGGGGTTGAGGCTGGACGCAAGCGAGGTCGTGGTGCCGATCTGGTCGACGGTCTGCGTCAGCGAGGTGTTCGAGGCGACGTAATTGGTATCGCCCGAATAGTCAGCAGCGATGGCGTGGGCCCCAGGCGCAAGAGCGGCGGTGGAGAAGCTCGCCTGGCCGCTGCCGTCGAGCGGCACCGGTGCCTGCGGTGTGCCGTCGACCGAGAACGTGACCGTGCCGGTTGGCGTACTGCCGCCGGTCGTGGCTGCGACCGTCGCGGTGAAGGTAACGCTGTCGCCCAAACTGGACGGGTTCTGGCTGGAGGCCAGCGAGACCGTCGTGCCGATCTGGTTGACCGTTTGCGTCAGCGCGTCGTTGGAGGCGACATAGTTGGTATCGCCGGAATATGAAGCGCCGATCGACCTCGAGCCGATTGCAAGACCGGCGGTGGAGAAGCTGGCCTGGCCACTGCCGTTCAGCGCCACCGGCGCCTGGGGTGCGCCATCAACGGTAAACGTGACGGTGCCGGTGGGTGTGCCGCCGCCGGAGTTGGCTGTCACCGTGGCCGTAAATGTCACTGAATCGCCGACAGAGGAGGGATTCGCACTGGATGCGAGCGCAGTGGTTGTGGCGATCTGGTTGACGGTCTGCGTCAGGGAATCGTTCGAAGCGACGTAGTTGACGTCGCCGGAATATGAGGCGCCGATCGTGCGGCCGCCCGGTACGAGCGCTGCGGTCGAAAATGTCCCCTGTCCACTGCCGTTGAGCGCCACCGGAGCCTGCGGCGCGCCATCGACCGTGAAGGTGACGGTGCCCGTGGGCGTGCCACCGCCGGAAACGGCCGCCACCGTGGCCGTGAAGGTGACCGAGTCCCCGACATTCGACGGGTTGGCGCTCGATGCGAGGGCGGTGGTGGTTGCGATCTGATTGACGGTCTGCGCCAGGGAGTTGCTGGAGGCTACATAGTTGACGTCGCCGGAATATGACGCGCCGATCGTGCGGCCGCCCGGTACGAGCGCCGCGGTCGAAAATGTCGCCTGTCCACTGCCGTTGAGCGCCACCGGAGCCTGCGGCGCGCCGTCTATGGTGAAGGTGACGGTGCCGGTCGGCGTGCCGCCACCGGAATTGGCCGTCACCGTGGCCGTGAAGGTGACCGATGTTCCGACATTTGACGGATTAATACTCGAAACGAGCGCAGTGGTTGTGGCGATCTGGTTGACGGTCTGGGTGAGGGCGGTCGCCGTCGATGAAACGTTGTTGGTGTCGCCGCTGTAGCTTGCACCGATCGTATGGGGGCCGACCGCAAGCGCACTGGTGGAGATCGTCGCCTGTCCGCTGCCGTTGACCGGGATCGGTGTCTGCGGTGTGCCGTCGATGGTGAAGGTCACGGTGCCGGTTGGCGTGCCGCCGCCGGAATTCGGTGTGACGGTGGCCGTGAAGGTGACCGAGGCGCCTACACTGGACGGGTTGGCGCTTGAAGCGATGACCGTGGTCGTGGCGATCTGGTTGACGGTCTGGGTGAGGGCGGTTGCCGTCGACGAGATGTTGTTGGCGTCGCCGCTGTAGCTTGCACCGATCGTATGTGGACCGACCGCAAGCGAACTGGTGGTGAGTGCGGCCTGCCCGCTGCCGTTGACCGGGATCGGCGTCTGCGGCGCGCCGTCTATCGTGAAGGTCACGGTGCCGGTCGGTGTGCCGCTGCCGGAAACCGGCGCAACGGTGGCCGTGAAGGTGACCGCGGCTCCGACGTTCGAGGGATTGGCGCTTGAGGCGAGAACCGTGGTCGTGGCGACCTGGTTGACGGTCTGGCTGAGAGGCGCGGCGCTCGACGAATTGTGGACGGTGTCGCCGTTGTAGGTTGCGCCGATCGACCGTGTGCCGACCGCAAGCGAACTGGTGGTGAGCGTGGCCTGTCCGCTGCCGTTGACCGCGACCGGGGTCTGCGGCGCGCCGTCTATTGTGAAGGTGACATTGCCGGTCGGCGTGCCGCCGCCGGAAGTGGCCGTGACCGTGGCGGTAAAGGTGACGCTGGTTCCGCCCGTGGACGGGTTGAGACTTGAGGCAATCTGCGTGGTCGTGTCGCTCTTCACAACATGATTGGCGCCGGTGCCACTGCTGGCCGCGCAATTGTCGGAGCCAGACGGGGTGAACTGCGCGCTGACCGGATGGGAGCCGACCGGGAGCGCGGTGGTGCTGAACGAGGCATTTGCGCTTGGCGAAATGCCGCTCGGCGGCACGACCGTGATTGCCCCCGACGTCACCGACCCGATCGTGAATGTCATCGTACCGGAAGGCGCCAGGCCGGAATTACAGCCCATCGAACTGACGGACGCGTTGAAGGTGGCGTTGGCCCCCGCGGTCGTTGGATTGACCTGCGACTGAACGGTGGTGATGGTCGGCCCGCCGCCCTGCTGCGACATGGAGAAGAAGTTGCTGTTGGCGTTCCAGCCGCCGCCGATGCGCTGGCCGCTCATCGTGATGGTGTGCGAGAGATTCCCGCTCGACATGTTGGCCGAGGTGATCGCGTAGGTGCCGCTGCATGTCATGGTCTCGTTCGGCTCAAGCGTGCCACCGGGAATTGCGGGACAGCTTGCCGATACTCCGGGGCCATTGGCGGGATCAGGATTGCTCGGGGTGATCGTGTCGATGCTCGTGATCGTGAAGGCTGTCGGGTTCGACAGCTCGTAGGTGAAGGTGATGATCTGACCTTGGCTGTTGTAGCTCGAGGGGTTTGCGCTGATCGTGATGACCTGGGCGTAAGCTGCGGGCGCGGCGAAGGCGAAGCCGACCAGGGCAAGTACAACCGGCAGGCCGGCACGAATCGCGCGGACCGGCAAGTTCGCCAGGGTCGAAATACTCTGAAAGAAAACTGACAAAGCGCGTCTAAACGCGCCGCGTACCAGACGTAGCATTAGCTGCCCCCCGCGTTCGGTATTCTTGTGCCCGGCGCACAAAATGCCGATTATTTGAGCAGCAGAAGCAGTATTGACCCGAGGGTAGGTGAGTCAAGGTACGCGCGCGAAACTATTTCGAGGCACGCGCAATGGTCGCAGCGACGCGGCTAGAGCAGAAGACGGTTGCCGGTCGGCTGTGAATACCGGGCAAGGCGGCGTGCGGCGTGTCGCTTTGCGGGGCGGGCTCGCCTATATGGGGTGATAAAAGAGTTCCGCCGATGCGCTTTTCGCCCTCATTCCTCGACGAGATACGCGACCGTGTGCCGATTTCATCGGTGATCGGCGCTCGCGTGACGTGGGACCGGCGCAAGACGAATGCCCAGCGCGGCGACTACTGGGCCTGCTGTCCGTTTCATGGCGAGAAGTCGCCATCGTTTCACTGCGAGGACAAGAAAGGCCGCTATCACTGCTTCGGTTGCGGGGTATCGGGCGACCATTTCCGCTTCCTGACCGAGCTGGACGGCATGAGCTTTCCCGAGGCGGTCGAGCGGGTGGCGGAGATGGCCGGTGTGCCGATGCCGGCACGCGACGAGCAGGCCGAACGACGGGAGCGCGAGCGCACCACGCTGACCGACGTGATGGAGCTGGCGACGAAGTTCTTCCAGGAACAGCTACAGTCCGCCAGCGGCGCGAAGGCGCGCGCCTATCTGCGCGAGCGCGGCCTCTCGTCGGTAACGCAGCAGGCCTTCCGGATGGGCTATGCCCCCGACAGCCGTAACGCGCTGAAGGAGTTTCTGGCCGGCAAAGGCGCGAGCAGGGAGCAGATCGAGGCGTGCGGGCTGGTGGTGCACGGACCGGATATCCCCGTTTCATACGACCGGTTCCGCGACCGGGTGATGTTTCCGATCGAAGACAGCCGCGGCAAGGTGATCGCGTTCGGCGGGCGAGCGCTTTCGGCCGACGTACCGGCGAAGTACCTGAACTCGAACGATACCGAGCTCTTCCACAAGGGCAATGTGCTCTACAATTTCGCCCGCGCCCGCAAGGCACAGGTGAAGGCCGGCACGGTGATCGCCGTCGAGGGCTACATGGACGTGATCGCGCTGGCGCAGGCCGGCATCGAAAACGCGGTCGCGCCGCTCGGCACGGCGTTGACCGAAAACCAGCTAGAGCTGTTGTGGCGCATGACCGGCGAGCCGGTGTTGTGTTTCGACGGCGACCAGGCCGGGCTGAAGGCGGCGCACAGGGCGGCCGAACTGGCGCTGCCGCTGGTGCAGGCGGGGCGGACGTTGCGCTTCGCGCTTCTGCCGGAGGGGCAGGACCCTGACGATCTGGTGAAGGCCGGCGGGCCGGAAGCGTTTCGCGAGGTGCTGGCGCAGGCCCGGCCGCTGGCGGAACTGCTGTGGCTGCGCGAGACGTCCGGCGGCGTGTTCGACACACCTGAACGCCGCGCCGAGCTAGAACGGACACTGCGCGATCTCACCAGCCGCATCCGCGACGAAAGCGTGCGGCGGCACTACCAGCAGGATATGCGCGAGCGCGTGCAGGCCTTCTTCGGAAGCAATCGCGGGCGCGACAACCGCTTCGGCGGGCAGGAGCGCGGCGGCTACGGTGCAGGGCGCGGGCGGCCGGGGCAGGCTTCGGGCCGGCTGGCGGTGAGCGACAGCCTCGCGCGGTCGGCACTCGTTCGCAGCAGCGGAGGGCCTCTGCCGCTGCGTGACACGGCGATGCTGGTGGCGATGGTCAACCACCCGACATTGCTCGACGATTATTTCGATGCGTTCGAGCATATGAACCTGCAGCACCCCGACCTCAAGCGGCTGCATGCCGCACTGCTCGACGCGCTGGCCCACGGCGCGGCGCACGAGCGGTCGACGCTTGTCGGCGCGCTGGAACAGGCCGGGCTGAGCGGCACGTGGGATAACGCCGTCGCGCTGGTGCGCCGGGCGCGCCTTTGGCCGGCGCTGGAAGATGCCGCACTCGACGACGTGCGGGAAGCCTTCGGCCAGCTTGCCGCACTTCATTCGCGCACCCGCGAATTGCGCGAGCAGCGCTCGAGCGTGGAAGCCGCACTCGCGGAAGCGGTGGAGGGCGGCGAAGAGCAGTCATGCCAGCACCTGCTGCACGTGCTGAACGCCATCAGCGCCGACATCGCCAATCTGGAACGGCTGGAAGCGCTGATCGAGGGGTTCGGGGTTTCGTCCGGGCGGGTGTAGCGGCTGGTCTTCGCTGCGACCATGGCCGCGACTTAAGGCCAATTTGACGCACCGACACACCGCAAGTCTGCTGGCACGTTCCAGCCGGCACCCCTATGACGTCGCCGTTGGGCAGCCGCGCAATCTCGCAGGGACATCATGCATAATCGCTATGGGAAGCTCGCTTCGTGGGTCTACGATCTCGACAAGCCGGTGGGACGGTCCTTCGGCGATGTCGAGTATTATCTTCAGCGGCTTGCCGGATGCGATGGTCCGGTGCTGGAGCCCGCCGTCGGCAACGGACGGATTCTCGTGCCGCTGCTCGAGGCCGGTCTCGCCGTCGAGGGGTTCGACGCTTCGGAAGAGATGCTTTTTTATTGTCGCCAGATATGTGGCGCTCGCCACTTGCCGGCCAATCTGACACGCCAGACGTTCGATACATTCTCTTATGACAAGCGCTTTGCCGCCATCATCGTGCCGGCCGGTTCATTCCAGCTTGTGACCGACGTTGGAACTGCACGGGCGGTGATCGCGCGGTTCCGCGACCATTTGCAGCCCGGCGGCAGACTTATCCTTGATCTCGACCCGGCTGGTGCATTTGGGGGGCCTGCAATGTCGGTACGAAGCTGGGAGACGGATGATGGCGGCCTGCTGACGCTGACCGACCAACGCGTGGAAACCGATCATGTGGCGCAGGTGACGCTGTCTCATCTTCGCTATGAGCTGTGGCGCGAGGGCCGGCTCGTCGACACCGAACTGGATCTCTTCAGGCTGCGATGGTGGGGTGTCACGGAGTTCGGATTGGCGCTCGAGGCCGCTGGCTTCACGGATGTTACGGTCTCCGGCAACTACGCCTTCGGACGCGCACCGCGAGACGGAGACAACATTATCACCTTCGAGGCGCGCTGGCCCGGTTGACGGGAGCATCGTGCGGCCATCTCTTTCGCGAGCGCCCCTTGTCGAAACTTCGACGGCTCTCTACATAGGCGCAGCGAGGCGGATGGCTTCGCAGGATACCCTTGACCGCTTGACGGTTGGGGCAGGCTGAGGAGCATTTGATTCGCTTTTTTATGCCGAATCAGCTCTAGCCGCTTGACCTTCCGCGTGAATGACGGAATCAGGACGATCGCAATCGTGACGGACGAGGTCTGGGCCTCGCTGGGGTAAAAAGGATGCGGCTGCCGTTGGACGGCCGGGATATGCGCCTTATATGCCGTATAGCAGGGTTAATCGGGAATTAAGGCAAACGCAGCTATCGCGGTCTAGGCGCAAGTAGAAACCGATCTTGCCGCGCACGCAGGGGCTTTGACGCCTCGACGAAGCTTCTGCCGCTTGGAGAAAAAACAATATGGCGACAAAAGAGAAGGAAGAGGTCGAAACCGAACGCGAGGGCACGACCGACGGTCCCCTGCTCGACCTTTCCGACGACGCTGTCAAGAAGATGATCAAGGTCGCCAAGAAGCGCGGCTATGTCACGATGGACGAGCTCAATGCCGTCCTGCCCTCCGAAGAGGTCACGTCCGAACAGATCGAAGACACGATGGCGATGCTGTCCGACATGGGCATCAACGTGGTCGAGGACGACGAGGCGGGCGAGGAAGCGGACAACAACAACAACTCCGACGCCGAGGAAGACGCCAACGAGCTGGCAGAGCAGACCGGCACGGCCGTTGCCGCGACGCCGGCCAAGAAGGAGCCGACCGACCGCACCGACGACCCAGTGCGCATGTATCTGCGCGAGATGGGTTCGGTTGAGCTGCTTTCGCGCGAAGGCGAAATCGCCATCGCCAAGCGCATCGAGGCCGGCCGCGAGACGATGATCGCGGGCCTGTGCGAGAGCCCGCTGACGTTCCAGGCCATCATCATCTGGCGTGACGAGCTCAACGAAGGCAAGATCCTGCTGCGCGAGATCATCGATCTCGAGGCGACCTATGCCGGTCCCGAGGCCAAGCAGGCACCGACAGTCGAGCGCGTCGAGGAAGACGACAAGCCCAAGACAGAGGATGCCCGCGGCGGACGCCGTGGCCGCGAAGACGACGACATCACCAATGTCGGCGGCGAGAGCCGCGCCGAGGAAGAGGACGACGAGGAAGACGAGGCCAACCTGTCGCTCGCCGCGATGGAAGCCGAGCTGCGCCCGCAGGTGATGGAGACGCTCGACGTCATCGCATCCACCTACAAGCGGCTGCGCAAGCTTCAGGACCAGCAGGTCGAGGCACGCCTTGCAGCCGCCGGCGCGCTGTCTTCCAGCCAGGAGCGTTCCTACAAGAAGCTCAAGGAAGAGCTGATCACGGCGGTGAAGTCGCTGTCGCTCAATCAGGCGCGCATCGAGGCGCTCGTCGAGCAGCTCTACGACATCAACAAGCGACTGGTGCAGAACGAAGGCAAGCTGCTGCGTCTGGCCGAAAGCTACGGCGTTCGGCGCGAGGATTTCCTGAAGGAATATCAGGGCACCGAGCTCGACCCGAACTGGATGAAAGCGATCGCCAACCTGTCCAGCCGCGGCTGGAAGGAATTCTACCAGAACGAAAAAGAGACCATCAAGGAAATCCGCTCGGAAATCCAGAACCTGGCCACCGAGACGGCGATCTCGATTCTCGAGTTCCGCAAGATCGTGAACCAGGTGCAGAAGGGCGAGCGCGAGGCAGCCATCGCCAAGAAGGAGATGGTCGAGGCAAATCTGCGCCTCGTGATCTCCATCGCCAAGAAGTACACGAACCGCGGCCTGCAGTTCCTCGACCTGATCCAGGAAGGCAATATCGGCCTGATGAAGGCGGTGGACAAGTTCGAGTATCGCCGCGGCTACAAGTTCTCCACCTATGCGACGTGGTGGATCCGGCAGGCGATCACCCGTTCGATCGCCGACCAGGCGCGCACGATCCGCATTCCGGTGCACATGATCGAGACGATCAACAAGATCGTGCGGACCTCGCGCCAGATGCTGCATGAGATCGGTCGCGAGCCGACGCCGGAGGAACTGGCCGAGAAGCTGGCGATGCCGCTGGAAAAGGTGCGCAAGGTTCTCAAGATCGCCAAGGAGCCGATCTCGCTCGAAACGCCGGTCGGCGACGAGGAAGACAGCCACCTCGGCGATTTCATCGAGGACAAGATGGCGATCCTGCCGATCGATGCTGCGATCCAGGCGAATCTGCGCGAGACGACCACGCGCGTGCTCGCTTCGCTGACGCCGCGCGAGGAGCGTGTGCTGCGCATGCGCTTCGGCATCGGCATGAACACCGACCACACGCTGGAGGAAGTTGGCCAGCAGTTCTCGGTGACGCGCGAGCGTATCCGTCAGATCGAGGCCAAGGCGCTGCGCAAGCTCAAGCACCCGAGCCGCTCGCGCAAGCTGAGAAGCTTCCTCGACAGTTGAGTCCGGAAGCAAGCTCAAGCGTTTGAAGCTAAATCGAAAAACCCGGCTACACGCCGGGTTTTTCTTTGTCCGATGAAGTGGGCCGAGAGGCGGGAGCATCCGGCGCCAGCCGCTCCAGCGCGCGCAGCATTTCCCTGATGCCGCGGGTGAGCGGCTTGTCGCGCCGCACGACGCTCGCCAGGGTGCGATGCAGCTGCGGCGACAGGCGAGAATACGAGGCTGCGCCTTTTCGTTTCTCCGCGCCGAGCGACGATGCCGGCAGGATCGAACAGCCGAGGCCGGCCGCGACCAGTTCCTTGATCGCCTCGACGCTGCCGAGCGACATCGCCGGCCTGAACTGGATGCCGGCAGAGGCAAACCATTGATCGACGATACGGCGCGTGTTGCCGCCGGGCTCGAAGAGCAGCAACGGCATTTCCGCCAGTGCGGCAGGGGTCGCAGGATCGGGCAACACGGTGCCCGGCGGGGCGATTGCCACGAATTCTTCCTCCATGACCGGCTGTATTTCGAGAATGCGGCCCGATGCCGGCATGGTGACCAGAGCGATGTCGAGCGTGTTTTCCTCGACGGCCCGGACGATTTCAGCCGTGTTGCCGGTGCTGACGGTGATTTCGAGATCAGGAAAGCGCTCGCGCAGTTCGCGCAACAGCGGCGGCAGGAGGAAGATGCAGGCGGTCGCGCCGGTGCCGAGCCTCACGAGGCCCATCGTGCCGGATGCATAGCGCCCGACAGCGTCAAGCGTGGCCGCGACCTCGCCTTCGATCCTTCCCGCGTGGTGTAGAAGTTCCGCGCCTGCGGGCGTGGGGCGTGTGCCGCGTCCGACGCGTTCGATGAGCCTGACGCCCAGACGCTTTTCGAGCTGGCGGATCTGCAGGCTGACGGCCGGTTGCGTCAGGCCCAGCCGGGTGGCCGCCGCCGAAAAGCCCCCGTGCTCCACGACGGCAACGAAGGTGCGCAGGTAATCCAGATTGAGGCCTCTCATATCAAAGAAAATCTCATATGAATCATCAACAGGCAAATCTTTCCTTATTCTAAATCATCGCGCATGATGGCGGGCATGCAACGTCGAGCGAGCAGGTGAAGCCATGGCTGATGCGGGTGCCCCCAGGACAAGCGTAATCGTTCGCGATGCGGGCGATGCCGATATGGCGGCGATCCGGGCGATCTACGCGCATCATGTGCTGCATGGGCTGGCGACCTTCGAGGAGGTGCCGCCGGCGGTCGAGGAGATGCTGGCGCGGCGTGCCGCGGTGCTTGCAGCGGGGCTTCCGTATCTTGCCGCCGAACTGGACGGACAGGTGGTCGGTTACGCCTATGCCACGGCTTACAGGCCGCGGCCGGCCTATCGGTTTTCGATCGAGGATTCCGTCTATGTCGCCGACGGGCTTGCGGGAAAGGGCATCGGCAGCGCGTTGCTGGGCGAGCTGATTGCGCGTTGCGAAAAGGGGCCGTGGCGGCAGATGCTGGCAGTGATCGGCAACAGCGGCAACGAGGGCTCGATTGCGCTGCACAGGCGCATGGGATTTGCCCATGCCGGAACGTTCACCTCGGTGGGCTTCAAGCTCGGCCGATGGGTCGACACCGTGCTGATGCAGCGGCCGTTGGGTGCGGGCGACACAACGCTGCCTTCAGCGCTGAACGCAGGGTAGCCCGCCAGATCAGCTCTTTGCGGCCACCAGCGCATCGATGACGGCGGCCAGCACCTTGCGGTGATCCTCCGGCGGGGAGCCTGCCTCGATAGCGAGTGCCGCGCGGTCGAACATCGCGCCGAGCTGGGCGGCCAGCGCATCAAGTGGGAGGGCGGACAGGTCGCCGGCCTGCATGGCTGCTTCCAACCCTATCTTGAGGGTGCTGTTGGCGTGGCGGGCATCGATCTCGTCCATCGCCGCGCGGCCCAGTACGGCCGGCCCATCGAGCAGCAGGAGCCGGGTGCGGCCCGGCACTGCCATCGCTTCCAGAAAGGTCTCGCCGCCGCGCACAAGCGCATCGCGCGCCGAAAGGGCCTCGGGGGCCGCGCGGTCGATTTCATCCGCCACGGCCTGCGATTCCGCTTCGACAACGGCGCGCAGCAGGGCCTGCTTGTCGGCAAAGTGGTGATAGAGCGCGCCGCGCGTGACGCCGGCGGCGGCCACGATTTCCGGCGTGCCGGTCTCCGCATAGGATTTTTCGACGAACAGTTTTCGTGCGGCATCGAGCAGCGCGGCGCGGGTTGCCTCCGTGCGCTCGCGGTTGGAGCGGCGCGGGGAATTTGCTTCTTGCATACATGCAGCCTGTATGTTAATTGAATAGATACATGCAGATTGTATGTTAATGGCAAGCGAAAGGGAAGACCATGAAAGCGACCAGCTATTATCCCGTGATCATGACCGGCGACGTTGCCGGCACGACGGCATTCTATGTGGAGCATTTCGGCTTCACGCCGATGTTCGAAAGCGAGTGGTACGTGCATCTGACATCGAGCGAGGACGAGACGATCAACCTCGCGATCCTCGACGGCAGCCATGAGACCATCCCCGAACAGGGCAGGGGCCGCGTGTCTGGCCTGCTGCTCAACTTCGAGGTGGAGGACGTGGATACCGTGCACGACCGGCTGGTGGCCGCCGGGCTGCCGGTGCTGCGCTCGCTGCGCGACGAGGATTTCGGACAGCGCCACTTCATTACCGCCGACCCCAACGGCGTGCTGATCGACATCATCAAGCCGATCCCGCCAAACGCCGAATACGCGGCGCAGTATGCGGAGGAGGCACTGCCGGTCTGACGTCTAGCCGGTGGAGTGAGATCGTCCCGGCTCCGGGCCCACATAGCGGGCGCGGGGCCGGATGAGCGTGCCGGTCTCCAGTTGTTCGATGCCGTGCGCGACCCAGCCGGCCGTGCGGGCGACGGCGAAGATCGCCGTCTCGTGTCCGACAGGCATGCCGAACATGCGCATCATCACCGCCAGCGCGTAATCGATGTTGGGATGGAGGCCCGTCGCCTCGGTAACGAGCGCCGGGGCCTCGGCCGCCAGCCGCCTGTCGACCCCGGCCTTGACGAGCGCGCGCAGCAAAACATCCGCGCGCGGGTCGCCATCCGCGTAGACGCTGTGGCCGAAGCCGGGGATGGTTTCGCCCAGTTCCACGCGGTCGGCCACCCTTTCGGCGATGTCGCCCTCGGCAAGCTCCGTCACGAAACGGGCCGCAAGCGGGCCGGCGCCGCCGTGGCGCGGACCCTTCAGCGCGACAAGGCCGGCAATCAGGGCGTCGTGGAGGCTGAGGCCGGTGGAGACGGCGCTGCGCACGGTCCAGGTGGAGGCGTTCAGCTCATGGTCGGCAAGAAGCACGAGCGCGCGGCGGACGAGCTCGCCGGCGCGGGCCTCGCCCGGCATCCAGGCATCGGCCAGTTGCAGGTGCAGCGGACGCGGCGATGGGTCCGTGCCGAGGATCGCGGCTGCGACGAGGCGCATGACGCGCGCGCCGGCGGCCATGCGGCCTTCGGGCGAGCGGTTGTGGGCGCGGGGATCGGCATCGCAGGCCAGCGACAGGGCGGCGATCGCGCGCGGCAGCGGCTTTGCCGGCAAGGCCGCCTGCATGATTGCCTGCATCTCCGTGCTGACCACCGGCATGTTTCCGGCCTCGAACGGGTCGGCACCGCGCGCGTCCCACAGGATCTGCGCCGTCTGCTCCAGCGTAGCCGTATCGGACAGGGCGACTGCAGGCACGCCGCGATAGATCGGGCCAGCCTCGGTGATCGTTGACACGGAAGAATCGAGCACGGGCATCGCCGCTTCGCCCTGGGTCGTTGGCGAAGCGTTGCGGCGCGCGCGCAGGGCGCGGATGTCGTCGGCGCGATAGCGGCGGCTTCTGCTGTCGCCAACCGCCTCGGAGCGGATCAGGCCGCGGCTGACATAGGCGTAGAGGGTCGCGGGCGTGACCGAGAGCTCGGCAGCGGCTTCGCGGGCGGTGAGATAAGCGGGCGTCGGCGCATTTTTCATATTGATCAAGCTAATCAATATTGATCAATGATGGAAGGGACATCACCTTGTTGCGATGCAGCAGGAGATAGATCGATGATCATTCACACCAAATCGGCAGCAGGACTCGACGGGGTTGCGGCAGCAGTGACCGCGCTTTCTCACGTCGATGGCGAGCACGGCGAACTGATCGTTGCCGGCACGCGTATCGGCGACCTCGCCGAGCGGACAGACTTCGAGGGTCTTGTCGCGCGGCTGTGGAGCGCTGCTTCGGCCAAGCCCGTGAATGAGACGGACGTGCGGCGCTGGCTGGGCGAGGCCAGGGTTGCCGCCTTTGCACGGATGAAAACGGTCCTGCCGGTGACCGATGGCGTGCCGACGATCGAGGCGTTTCGCATCGGCGTCGCGGGAATCTCGCCGGCCGACGGCATGCCGCTGGAGGCAGCCATCGTCGGTGCGATGCCGGTGATTGCCGCATGCCTCGTGCGCCAGGCGCAGGGCGAGGCACCGGTCGAGCCTGACCCGTCGATGGGACACGCGGCGGACCTTCTGCGGATGATGCGGGGCGAGGTTGCGTCGGACGACGAGGCGAAGGCGCTCGATGCCTATCTGGTGACGGTGGCCGACCACGGCATGAACGCCTCCACCTTCGCCGCGCGGGTGGTCGCTTCCACGCAGGCCGACCTCGCGATGTCGGTGCTGGCCGGCTACTGCGCGCTGACGGGGCCGCTGCACGGTGGGGCGCCCGAACCGGTGCTCGACATGCTCGACACCATCGCGACGCCCGACCGGATCGGCGAATGGATCGATGCCGCCCTTGCGCGCGGCGAGCGGCTGATGGGCTTCGGCCATCGTATCTACAAGGTGCGCGACCCCCGGGCCGATGTGCTGAAGCAGGCCGTGGAGCGGCTTGGCGGGCGCGGAACCGACCTTGGTTTCGCGGCCGAGGTGGAGGCCTATGCGCGTCGGGCGCTGGAGATCGCCAAGCCGGATCGCCGGCTCGACACCAATGTCGAGTTTTACACGGCGATACTGCTCGACGCGCTGGGCATTCCGCGGCGGGCGTTCACGCCGGTGTTCGCGGTGGGCCGCAGCGCGGGCTGGACGGCGCACGCCATCGAACAGCAGCGCACGGGCAGGTTGCTGAGGCCGACCGCGATCTATACCGGAGCGATGCCGGAATAGGCATTGCCAACCCTAACGGCGCGCAGGCCGATCACGTTGGACCTATCTCGTCCAGCGAGGAGATTGCAGGAACCGCGTTGTCAGGATGATCATGTCGCGGGGGCTGGCCGACTTGCGCCAGTGCCTCGCCGCTGGTTGACTGGCCCCGGCAAAGGTCGAGGCGGCGTCTGTGGACAAGGTTGATTTCAAGAAGACGATGAAGGCGCTGTGGCAGCCGCCGGCTGGGCGCTTCACTGTGGTCGACGTTCCGCCGATGCAGTTCGTCAAGGTCGACGGGCATGGCGACCCCAACACCGCGCCGGCCTACAAGCGCGCGGTCGAATGGCTCTATTCGGTCAGCTATCCGGTGAAGTTCATGTCGAAGAAGGAATTGGGCCGCGACTATGCGGTGATGCCGCTCGAGGGATTGTGGTGGGCGCAGGACATGTCCACCTTCCTGAGCCGCGACAAGGATGCTTGGTCGTGGACGATGATGATCATGCAGCCGGAGTGGATCACGCAAGCCATGTTCGAGGCGGCGGTGGACAAGGCAGAGGCGAAGTTCGGCGTGCCGCCGGAGACGCTGCGGCTGGAGGCTTACGATGAGGGGCTGAGCGTGCAGGTCATGCATGTCGGCTCCTATGACGACGAGGGGCCGGTGCTGCGCCGCCTGCACAAGGAATTCCTGCCGGAGAACGGGCTCGCCGAGACCGGGCACCATCACGAAATCTACATTTCGGACCCGCGCAAGACGGCGCCGGAAAAGCTCAAGACCGTGCTGCGCCAGCCGGTGCGGCGCTTGTGAGGCACGCCATGCAGACCCAGATCACAGTCGCGACCACCGGCCCCGGCCTTTACGAGATCACCGAGGAAGCGCTCGCCTTCGTTCGCGAGGCGCGGGTGGATGCCGGCCTGCTGACGCTGTTCGTGCGGCACACCTCCTGCTCGCTGCTGATCCAGGAAAACGCCGACCCGGACGTGCGGCGCGACCTCGACGCCTTCTTCCGTCGGCTGGTGCCGCCCGCCGATGACCCATCCATGGGCTGGGTGGTTCATACGACGGAGGGGCCGGACGATATGCCGGCGCACCTCAAGGCGGCGCTGACGGCGGTTTCGCTATCGATCCCGGTGGTGGGGGGGCTGCCGGCGCTGGGCACATGGCAGGGCATCTACCTGTTCGAGCACCGCGAGCGGCCGCATCGGCGCGAGATCGTGCTGCACTTGAGCGCATGATGGCGGTTTCCCTTGGCGCGCCGCTGCCGTTATAGATAAGGCAGTCGGTAGCGGCTGCGCCGTTCGCGCGGCCTGACGGGAGAATTCTGCGATGTCGTTCTGGAAGAAGCTTTTCGGTGGTAGTGGTGGCGAGGCGGCAGAGGAAGCCGCAGGCGAACCCGTGGAGCATAACGGCTTCACCATTCGCGCCACGCCCTTCACCGAGGGCGGCCAGTACCAGACCTGCGGGGTCATCAGCAAGGAGATCGGCGGCGAGGTGAAGGAGCATCGCTTCATCCGCGCCGACCGGTTCGCCGCGAAGCAGGATGCGATCGACGTGACCTTGCGCAAGGCTAGGCAGGTCATCGACGAGCAGGGCGAAAAGATCTTTGGCTGATATTCTGCGATATGCCGTTCTGGCAGCGCTGGTGGCCGCCGTTTCGGCTTGCACGGTCTATGGCGGCGCGGCGACGGCACGCGTCAGCGGAACGTCGGTTGAAACAGCGTCGAGAAGCGCCAGCGTCGGGACGCAGGGCGTCGAAACGCGCTCCAGCCGGACACGTACGGAACTGATATTGCCTGAATAGACCCGCCGGGCCGGGAGGAGGATTTCATGTCGCTCAAGGGAAAGACGCTGTTCATCTCGGGTGGCTCGCGCGGGATCGGGCTTGCGATTGCGCTCAGGGCCGCGCGCGACGGCGCCAACGTGACCATTGCGGCCAAGACGGCCGAGCCGCACCCGAAACTGCCGGGCACCATCTATTCGGCGGTGGAGGAGATCGAGGTGGCGGGCGGCCGTGGGTTGCCGGTGCTGTGCGACATCCGCGAAGAGGAGCAGGTTTCAGCCGCGGTGAAGAAGACGGTCGAGGCTTTCGGCGGCATCGACATCTGCGTCAACAATGCCAGCGCGATCCAGCTTACCGGCACGCTTCAGACGGACATGAAGCGCTTCGACCTGATGCACCAGATCAACACGCGCGGGACGTTCCTCGTCTCCAAAATGTGTATTCCGCACTTGAAGTTGTCGGATAATCCTCACATTCTGAATCTGGCGCCGCCGCTCGACATGGAGGCCAAGTGGTTCAAGAACCACGTGGCCTACACGATGGCGAAGTTCGGCATGTCGATGTGCACGCTGGGTATGAGCGCCGAGTTTGCCGGCGACGGCATTGCCGTGAACTCGCTGTGGCCGCTGACGGCCATCGACACGGCCGCCGTGCGTAACCTGCTCGGCGGCGAGGCGGTGGCTGCGATGAGCCGCTCGCCGCAAATCATGGCGGATGCAGCCCACGCCATCCTGACGCGGCCGTCGCGCGAGGCGACAGGGAACTTTTTCATCGACGAGGAGGTGCTGCGCGCGGAGGGCGTGACCGACTTCTCCGCCTATGCGCCGGGCGCCACAGGCCCGCTCGCGGCCGATTTCTTCGTGCCGGACGAGGTGCTGGCACGGACGGGGACGAAGCTGGCGGGGACGTTCAGCTAGAAACGACCGCCATAAGAGCCTGCGACAGTTCGGCGGCGTTCTCGGCTCCGAGATGGCCCGCAACCCGGACCACGCGCGAGACATCTACGGTGGCGATCTTCCACGGGCGTATGACGGACGGCGCCAGCAGTCCAGTGTCGTTGTCCTGCGGGATAGGGATGTCGCACTCCCATCCCGAATTTGCGGCGCTGGTTATCATCGCAACCCAGATGATGCCGTGCCGGTCGGCCGTCTCCGGTTTGGAGATCACCACGGCCGGGCGGCGCTTCTCGGCAAGACGATCGGCATAGGGAAAAGGCAGGACGACCACGTCCCACTGGCGCGGGACGGGCGCGCTTTCAGAGGTCGGCATAGGCCTCGTCGTCAGCCTCGGTTGCCCACTCGGAGAACGTGGCGAACGGATCGTCTTCTCGCGTCCTCGCCTTTTCGATCAAGATGCCATCGACCGTTTCGACATAACGCAGAACGTCGCCCGGTCCCACGCCCAGCCTTTCGCGGACGGCGGAGGGGATGATCGTCCTGCTCCTGGAGGTAAGCCTTGATGTGAAGCGTCTTCTGCTCATGGTGATAAAATGTCCTGCGGCCACGCCGATTTCAAGGCGGCTCACATAAACATCAGTCCCTGCACGAAATCCGGCACGAGCTGCGTGGCCTTGAGTGCTGCCTTGAGGTCTGAGCGGACGGGCGTGGGAAGCGTTGCGATCTCGACCTTGTTGGAGACTGGGATGCCGGCTTCGAGGTCGCGGCTTTGCTGCTCCAGCATCAGTGTCATGAACAGGCGATGCGCCTCGAGCAGCCTCGCGATCTCGCCGACATTGCCGAGGCCGCGTTCGGCAAGGCCTTCTAGCCTTTGGCGGGTAGAACGGCGGCGGATGTCGTGGCGGATTGCCAGGACGCGGGCGGCAGCGACGATCGGGAAAAGGCCGTGCAGCTTGAGATCGATGCGGCCCTCATCGGTCCGGATATTTCCGAGCAGTGTGAACGGGTTCGAGGCGGAAAACAGCTTTTCGCCCATCAGCTTGGCGAAGACCGGCTGGTTGGCGGCCGCATCGAAAGCGCTATCGAACAGCCGCGCGCCGAGCGACAGGTCGCCATGGACCGGGCGCTGGTCGAAGACGATGTCGACGTTGAGCAGGTCGGCGCCGTTCGACCGCCCCACCCAGTCGGCGATGCGAGCCTGCCAGGTTTCCCGCGAACCGCGCCAGGCTTCGTTTCTGGCCATGACGCCGCCGGTGCAATAGGGGATACCGGCGGTGTCGAGGATGTCCGAGACGTGGCTGCCGAGTTGGGCGAACCAGCGGCAGGCTTCGCTGCCCGGAGCGCCTTCGGTAAAGACGATGGCGTTGTCCTGATCAGGCGCAAGCAGGCTTTCGCCGCGCCCGCCGGAACCCAGCACCAGAAGCGCGTAGGGGCATGGCGGAGAACCGTGGCCGGCCTCCTTCATCGCGGTCTCGGCGAGTTCGGCCGCGCGGCGCGTCATCACGCGCACCTCCTCGCTGACGACGCCGGCGATGATGCGGGCGTCAAGCTCCTCGGCACCGAGACTGCGGGCGACAGCGGGCAAGGTCGCCCAGGCCTGAGCCATGGCTTTGGCGCTGCTGGCCGAACCGATGGCATCGTCGAGGCTGATCGCCGCGCCGGCGCGCAGACGCAGGAGGTCGCGCGCGGAAATGACGCCGACGAGCCTGTCGCCTTCGTCGCGCACCGCCAGGTGGCGGATGTGCAGCCGCTCCATGCGGCCGACGGCGCGATAGACAAAGGCTTCGGCGGCGATGCTGGCGAGCGGACGCGTGGCGATCTCGCCGGCCGACATGTCCAGCGCCTGCGCACCATGGGCGGCGATGCGGCGCATCACGTCGCGCTCGGTGACGATGCCGTAGGCGGACAGCGGTCCATCGGGCGTGCCGTCGGCCGACACGAAGATCGAGCTGATGCGGCGTTCGGCCATCAGGTCGACGGCGTCTTTCGCCGTGGCGTTTTCCGCGATCGCCACGACCGGACTGGCCATCAGGTCGTCGACGCGGTGGCTGTAGGCATAGGGGTCGATCGCGCCGGTGGAGGTGGACAGGTCCGGGCGGGAAACCGGTTCGACCCAGCCGGCACGGTGACCGTCTTCAAGCCGGGTGGACAGGCCCAGGCAGGCGCGTTCCGCTTCGGCGAGCGTTCGCACGTGGCGTTCGGCGAGGTGAGGCAGCAATGCGACGAAAATCTCGGCGGCGGCGCGCGCATCGCCCTTTGCGCTGTGACGGCCGGAAATGGAAATGCCGAGCCAGCTTGCCAGCGTATCCAGCGATTGGTCATGAAGGCGGGGGTTTGCGACCACACCGAGCAGGCGTACGCAGAGCGAGCGGGGTTTCGCCCACGGCAGGCCCGCGCGCGTGGCCTCGCCCTGAAGTACAGCCAGGTCGAAGCCCATCGAATGACCGACGAGCACCCGACCGGCGCGGAACGCGGAGAAGGCGGCAAACACCTCGGCGAAGGAGGGAGCGTCCCGGACATCGCCGTCGCGAATGCCGTGGATCTCGCTCGATGCTTCGGGGATAGGCTCGCCCGGGTCTATCAGTGTCTCGAAAGCTTCGTCTGGCTTGACCCGGCCCAGTTCGATGCCGATGCCGGCGAGTTGAATGATGCGTGCCCGCGCGGTGTCGAGGCCGGTCGTCTCCGTGTCGATGGCAACCGCCTCGAGTGCGGCAAGCGGCATGGCTCCGCTGATGGGCTTCATCGGTTTCCTCCCTCCGCCACACTGTCGCACCGCGCGATGCGTTCGTCACCGGGACGAAAGTTCAACGCCCAAATGAAAAGCCCGGCCGGGGAGGGGGATCCGGCCGGGCTTTCGCCATCATTCCCGTCTGGCGGGAACGGGGCAGGGAACTATCGGCTCGCCACCGGCGAGACGAGGGGCGTGATGCGGCGTATGGCAACGCGGCGGTTCTCACGCGCAGGCTCTTCCGTATCCATCTTCAGATAGGTTTCGCCATAGCCCTGTGTAACCAGATTTTCGGGCGGAATTGCGAACACGTTGGTCAGTGCGATCGCAACCGATTCCGCACGCTGGTCTGACAGGGCCAGATTCGCCTCGTCGGAACCGACAGCATCCGTATGGCCTTCGATCAGGAAGGTTTCCGCCGGATTTTCCTCCAGCAGGCGCTCCATCGCGGTTGCCACACCTTCGAGGCGCGGAATCTCGCTCTCGGAGATCGAAGCGGAGCCGAACTCGAAGGTGATGGTGTCGAGATCGACGCGGCGCACACTGTCGCGAACGCGGGCCGAATACTTCACCTCATCGACGGTGTAGAGGCGACGCACCGGCTCGACCGGCGGCTGGTCGAGGAACTGGTAGTAGGCGTCCTCGTTCTGCACGCGGCGGGCGTCGAGAATGTACTCGTCGCGCGGGATGGTGAGGCGCAACGGCGGCAGGTCTCGGGCCGGGTCGCGCCATTCGCGGCGTTCCTCGCGGTCGCGGCGATCGGTATAGACCAGCACGTATTCCTGACCGTCGGGCATGAAGCGCGAACGGCGGACCACGTCGCCATAGCGATCGCGCACCGTCACGACCTGCACGCCGTTGGGGCGCACAATCGTCTCACGGACACGGCCTCGCGGCAGCTCCTCGTAGTAGACCTCGTCGGCGTCGCGGCCGATACGCTCGCGATCGTCGCTCTGAACCACGACTTGGTTGTTGAGCTGGATCACGAAGCGGTCACCGATCTCGCGTAGAACATCGGTACCTTCGCGGCGCTCGCCACGGTCACGACGTTCGATGCGGCGACCTTCCTCGGCGCGAAGCGACTCGACTTCGACAGGTTCCTCAAGCTTCTGCGCTTCGGCATCCGACGCGGGCGGAGGCCCGGCTTCTTCCTCGAAGGTCAAGCCCTGCTCTTCCGTTTCGCCTTCGCCTTCCGGCTGCTGCTGCGCGGCATCACCTTCCTTCTGGCTGTCGAGGATCGGGGCTTCCTCGCCGGTCGCCTCCTCGTCAGGCGCACCCTCGCCAGACGGGACAGGCTGCGGCTCATCGGCCGGAACAGCCGCGCCTTCACCGGAAGGGATGGGCTGTGGCTTGTCGGTCGGGACGGGTTCGCCCTCGCCGGACGGGATCGGCTGCGGTTCGTCAGCCGGGGCCTGCTCCTCCTCGAACTGGAGACCGGGCTCATCAGCCTGAGGAGCTTCCTCCTCGGCTGCGGGCTCCTGCGCAGGCGCTGGCTCGGGCGTCGGAGCGGGCTCATCGGCTTCCGGAGCGGGTGCTTCCTCTGCGGCCGGAGCTTCCCCGGGCTGCTCGTCTGCGGCCGGAGCTTCTTCTTCCATGGCCGGCTCTTCTTCGGCGGGTGCAGGGGCAGCCTCAGGTGCCGGTGCGGCCTCTTCGGCGGGTGCCTCCTCATCCTGCTCGAACTGCAGGCCGGGCTCGTCATCGGGCGCTGGCGCGGCTTCGGGTTCCGGCGCTGCCTCTGGCTCAGGCGCAGGTTCGGCCGCCGGCTCTTCAGCGGGTGCTGCCTCGGCCGGTGCAGGCGCTTCCTCCGCGGCGGGCGGTGCTTCTTCCGCAGGTGCTGCTTCCTCGGCGGGAGCCTGCTCTTCTGCGGCCGGCGCCTCTTCCTTTGCCTTTTCCTCGGCCTCGCGCTGACGCTTCAGCAGTTCTTCTTCGCTGAGCTGCTCGTCTGCCTGGGCAAGAACAACCGGTGCGGTCGCGCGCGCCTCGCTCACCTTCATTGCTGCCACGGATGGCGCGGCCTGAGCCTGTGCTGCGGCCATGACCAGCGCCAAGGCTGTGCCTGTGAGGATGGGTGCTCGTTTCATCGTGCGGTAAACTCCTGTCCGATCGTCCCGTTCGCCACAGCAACTCGACGCGCCTCCAATGGTTCCGCCGAAGGGGCGAGATGGTCGAAAGCCGGGCAATTTCGCGGCGAAAGCAAGGCGCGTCTCCATGGCGCTTGACCGGACGGGCTCAAGCGCGCAAACCGGCCCGATGACGCAGCCATTCTGGAAAACGAAGACGCTCGAGGCGATGACGCCGCAGGAATGGGAGGCGCTGTGCGACGGGTGCGGCAAATGCTGCCTTTCCAAGCTAGAGGACGAGGATAGCGGCGAGATCTACTGGACGAGCGTCGCCTGCCGGATGTTCGATGTGGATGCCTGCCGCTGCCACGACTACGAACACCGACTGGCGGTGGTGCCGGACTGCGTGGGGCTGACACCTCAGAACGTGCCAACCATCCGGTGGCTGCCGCAGACATGCGCCTATCGGCTGGTTGCGGAAGGCCGCGACCTCTACTGGTGGCATCATCTCGTTTCCGGCAGTCGCGAGACCGTGCACGAGGCAGGCGTTTCCGTGCGCGGCAAGGTGACGGCCAGCGAGACCGACCTTGCCGAACCGGAGGACTATTTCGATTATATGCTGGATGAGGAGCCCTGAAGCCGGCGACACGTCGCTGCCACGGCTTCCGCTGCCGTTTTCCATCCATCCGACTTGCCGCGCGGTGGCTAGAAAAAAACCAGACTGCAGAAAAGGACCAGACCGACATGAGCGAAGCCGAGACCCGCACGCTGATCGAGCGCTACGTCGCCGCCTTCAATTCGGGCGACCGGGACGCCATGCTGGCCTGTCTTTCCGAGGACGTCGCCCATGACATCAACCAGGGCGGTCGCGAGATCGGCAAGGAAAAGTTCCGGTGGTTCCTCGGCATGATGGACGGGCACTATCGCGAGGAACTGTCGGACGTGGCGATCATGGTCAACCAGGGCGGCGGCCGCGCCGCGGCCGAATTCACCGTACGCGGGACCTATCTCGCAACGGCGGAGGGGCTGCCCGAGGCCAATGGCCAGACCTATTCGCTACCGGCCGGCATCTTCTTCGAGATCGATGACGGGCTCATCTCGCGCGTGACCACCTATTACAACCTTGCTGACTGGACCGCACAGGTGGCGAAGGACTGAACGGGTGGACGTGCGCAGGCTCGCCCGCGCGGAAGCCGAAGCGGCCTTCGACGATCTCGCGCGGCTGCGGATCACGGTCTTCCGCGATTATCCATATCTTTACGAAGGCGACCTCGACTACGAGCGGCGCTACCTTGCGACCTATATGGAATCTACGGGCGCTGTCGTGATTGGTGCCTTCGACGAGAACCGGCTCGTGGGGGCAGCGACGGCCTCGCCGCTCAACGATCATTTCGAGGCATTTGCGGAACCGTTCGCGAAGCGCGGGCTGGACCCCGCGAATTTCTTCTACTTCGGCGAATCGGTGCTGGAGAAGCGCTATCGCGGGCAGGGGGTCGGGGTGCAGTTCTTCGAGGAACGCGAAAAGGCGGCGGCGGAAGCTGGCTTTGACGCCTGCGTCTTCTCCGCCGTCATAAGGCCGGCGGATCATCCGTTACGGCCGGCCGGCTATCGACCACTCGACGATTTCTGGCGGCACCGGGGCTATGCCCGCATCGAGGGGCTGACCACCGGATTCTCCTGGCGCGATGTCGGGCAGGCGCAAGAGACAGTCAAGACAATGGAATACTGGACAAGGCGGATCGACCGGGCCGGCTGAACGCAGGATGAACGGGCGGTTCGCGGCAGGTTCAGCTTGCCGGTGGCAGTGTGCGGCCCATCGCAACACGCACAGCGCTTCCGGAGACGACCATGCTGAAGATCATCAAAACCGCCGCCCTTTCCACCCTTATCGGCCTCGGAGCACTGTCGGCCATGCCGGCTGTCGCGCAGGCGCAGAACGGCGGCATCTATTTCGGGTTCGGCAATTCCGGTCCCAATGTCGGGCTTCATTTCGAGGATCGCGGCCGTCATGATTATCGCGAACGCCGCGGTTATCGCGACCATCGCCGCCACGCCTATCGCGACCGTGGCTGCTCGCCCCGGGAGGCGGTTCGCAAGGCCTATCGCATGGGCCTGCGCGACGTTCGCGTGATCGGTTCCGGCCCGCGCACAGTGCGCGTGAAGGGTCGCGGCCACGGCTACCGAACCGCGATCATTACCTTCGCCGACCGGCACAACTGCCCGGTGATCCGCTGATCGCGGGTATTTGAGGCGGAATTGGTGGGCCCGGAGGGACTCGAACCCCCAACCAAGCGGTTATGAGCCGCCGGCTCTAACCATTGAGCTACAGGCCCCACCGCCGCTGACCTAGTTGCTTTTTTGCTTCGGCACAAGACTGCCGCCGCAATCCACCCATAATCGCTTCCTATGCCGATCCCGTCTCGGGAAAACAACTTATTGGAGAACCAGATGAACCGCAGATACCTGCCGATGCTGCTCGCGGCAGCGATGACCCTGCCAGGAGTGGCCATGGCTCAGGACTCTCAACCCCGGAATACCCCGCGCGTCGTTGTGACCGGTGAAGGCGAGACCGCTATCGCGCCCGACATAGCGATTGTCAGCCTCGCGGTGATGCGGGAAGCCGAGACCGCGCGCGATGCGCTCGACGCCAACAACGAGGCCATGAGTGCCGTCATCAAGGCCATGAAGGATGCGGGTATCGAGCAGCGCGATATCCAGACCGCCGGCCTGCAGATCAACCCGCGCTATGTCTACCCGCAGAACAATTCTGGCGAAGAGCAGCCTCGGATAGTCGCCTATCAGGTCTCCAACACGCTGACGGTGCGCGTGCGTGACATCGCGACGGTGGGTGAGGTAATCGATCGCTCCGTGACGCTTGGCGTCAACCAGGGCGGCAACATCACTTTCATCAACGACGATCCGGCAGCCGCCACCACCGAGGCGCGCAAGCGCGCGGTCGAGGACGCGATGGCCCGTGCCCGGACGCTTGCCGAAGCCGCCGGCGTCGAGCTCGGGGGCATCCTGGAACTCTCGGAGCAGTCCTTCGCACCGCCGCCGATGCCGCTCGGCGCCAAGGCCTATCGGATGGAGGCGGCTTCCGACGCGGTGCCCGTCGAGGCGGGCGAAAACACCTACAGGGTTCAGGTCAACGTGACCTTCGAAATCAAGCAGTAACAGAACAGGGCCGGCGCGAAGCCGGCCCTTTTTCGTTGGGCGAATGGCCAAAAATCCCGGACGGCGATCGTCGCCGTGGTTTGATACGACGATTGCACGCGTGCTATAGGCAGGCGCGCCCGTGAGGCCGCAGCACGGCGACGGGCGGTGCTGTTGAAACCTGTCAGGAGGTCGAGTTGGTGGTGACAACAAGCGTTAGCGGGGCTGGGGCCCGCGTGGAAGGCGTCGGCCCTGTCGGAAACGCAAGCGCGCTAACGCTTAAGTTGGCGCTGGTCGCGTCGGCTTTGACACTCCTTTCGGCCTGCGGCTCATCGGGTCCGATGTATCGCGGCGCGCCCCCGGCGGGCATGACCGACGCCGAGTACCGATGCCAGCTGGACCGGTCGCAGTGTCCCGTCCAGATGTCGTGGCCGGAAATGAAGGGGCCCACCGGCGATATGGGCGCCCCCAAGTAGAGGCAGCCCTTCATGACGCTATCCCGGTAGATGCGGGCGGAAGCCGAAAGCGCCGGGGAGTGCCGGCATCATGTCGCGTGAAAGAATGCCCGACAGCCGTGCGAAGGCTCGGAAGGCCTGTTGAGCTTTTTCGGCTGCCTCGACATCGACCGTCGCGGCAAAACAGGCCTTCAAGGCCGCTTCGTAGACCCGGCCCTGATGATGCGGCCATGCCAGCAGGAGATCCAGCGCCTGCTCGGCGCTGTAGACTTCACTGATCGGTTCGCCCGGTGCTGACTGGATACGCACCGGCAAGCGGAATTGTGCGGCGTCCATCTGACTTTTTCCCTGTATCTTTTTGGGCAAAACGCACGACACGGCATTGAGTTGCGACAGGGGTGCGGGGCGGGATGGTCAGGACTGCGCGACCGAAGGTGCCCGGACGCGCGTTGATTCGAGGGGCTGGCCCTGCCGATCCCAGTCCTCCCAAGCGGGAAAAGCGAGCGTGGGTGCTCTTCCGATGGTTTCCAGCCGATGCTGCCAGCGATCGAGCTGCGTGGTGAGTCTGGTCGAGAGGCTGTCGTCCTGTTCGTAAACATAGCCGTGCCCCTGCACACCGAAGGTCCAGAACGGGGCGAGCACCGTAAAGCCCATATAGTGGAGCGAATAGTGCAGCGGCCACAGCATGGTTTCCGGGTCGCCGCCCCGTGCGCCTGGACCGAACGCCGCTTCGGGCGCGCCCGTTGTGATCGATAGAATTGCCCTGCGACCGCGAAAATGGCCCGCGTCGTAGCGCTTGCGGCTGGTGTAGAGCCCGCCATTCATGAACACGCGGTCGAACCAGCCTTTCAACATGGCGGGCGGCCCGTGCCACCAGAGCGGGAACTGGATGACCAGCAGATCGGCCTTCGAAAGCGCCTCGATTTCACGGGCCACATCAATAGGCACGGTGTCGGTCTGCCATGCGTGGCGTTGCTCTGCGAGCGCGGAGAAGGCCGCTGGGTCGGAGCGATTGCGATAGTGCTCCGCCGCCTCGACGGGATCGAAACGGGACGCGTAGAGATCCGATACGGTGACTGCTGCGCCGGTCGCCTTAAGGATGGTTCTCGCGCGCTGCGTCAGCGCGGCGTTGAACGAGGCGGGTTCCGGATGAACGTGAACGATGTGAGCCTGCATGTCGATCTCCCGATCTCTTGTCCAGGAGAGGGTAATGTGTTCAATTTTGTTTATCGATAGACAGAAGTGGCGACGGGAGTTTCAGAATTGAAAGGAGCGATGGACTGGCCCGATTATTCCGTGCTGCTGGCGATTGCCGAATCGGGGTCGCTGGCGGCAGCGGCGCGTTCGACGGGCCAAAGCCATCCGACGATGATGCGTCGCCTCAACGCCATCGAGGCGCGGCTCGACGCGCGCGTATTCGAACGGTTTCGCGACGGGTATCAGCCGACCGTGGCGGGCGAGGCGCTTCTGAAGGCGGCGCGCGACATGCGCGAGATCGCAACGGAGGCCGAACGCAAAGTGGCCGGACGCGACAATCGTCCGACCGGCAGCGTCGTCCTGACGACGACGGATACGCTGTTTGCCAGCTTGCTCGCGCCGATACTTGCGCCTTTCCGAAATGCTTTTCCGGGCATTGTGCTCGATATACGCGTTTCGAACGATGTGTACGATCTGGCGCGTCGCGATGCCGAGATCGCGCTGCGGCCGTCTTCGGACCCGGAGCTCAATCTGGCGGGGCGGCGGCTGGGGCTCATCCGGCAGGCCCTGTACGTGCCGGCGGAAACGAACGGGACTGTCGATAAGGTGCCGATGCTGGGTCTGTCGGCAGACATGCCTTATGGCGCGCTTCACGCGTGGATGAAGGGTGCGGGACTGGATGCGCGTTGCGTGCTGCGCTTCAACTCCATTCTTTCGATGTATAACGCCGCGCGTATCGGTGCGGGAGCGGCGATCCTGCCGACCTATCTCGCCGATGACGATGCGTCGCTGCGCAGGACAGGCGAACCCATCGCGGCGCTGGAGACGGAGCTCTGGCTGCTCGTTCATCCCGATCTCAGGAAGACGGCGCGCGTTCGCGCCGTTCTCGACTATCTCGCCGGCAATATCCGTCTCGACTGACGGGCACGTGCCGGTCGCGGCCATTCGACCGCGCCCGGCGTCGACGGATCAATCGTCAAGTACGAAGGTGACTTTGAGGATGACCTTGTAGGATGCGATCCGGCCGTTCTCCACGGTCACTTCCTGATCCTTGACCCATGCGCCCTTGAGGTTGCGCAGGGTGTTCCCGGCACGTTCGATGCCGACATTGATGGCGTCCTCGAAGCTTTTGGTCGATGTCGAGGAGATTTCAGTGATGCGTGCTACGGACATGGTCTTCTCCCTTGCTGCCCCACCCAGTCTCGCAACGGGTGCCAACGGCGATCGTTCCGTAGCGGCTTGCCCGCGTCGGGCGGCGCGTGCTCAATGGCGGCGCCAGGGCAAATGGAGGCGCAGGTGGCGAAAACGGTTGGCGTGATCCTCGCGGGCGGCCGCGCTTCACGCATGGGCGGCGGCGACAAGGCATTGCTCGAGTTGGGCGAATCGACCCTGCTCGACCACGTGATCGCCCGGCTGCGACCGCAATGCGCGGCGCTGGCCATCAACGCCAATGGCGACCCGGCCCGCTTTGCGCGTTTAGGCCTTCCAGTAATTGCAGACACGATCGGCGGCCTGCCGGGGCCGCTGGCTGGCATTCTGGCCGGGATGGAGTGGGCCGCCGCGCGTGGCGGCGATTCGCTGGTTTCGGCCGCAGGGGACACGCCGTTCCTGCCGGGCGACCTCGCTGAACGTCTAAGGGATGCCGGTGGCGGTGGGTTGGCGCTTGCGGCCTCCGTCGATGGCGAGGGCGTGCAGCGGCTCCATCCGACCTTCGGCCTGTGGCCGGTGGCATTGCGTGGGGATTTGCGGGCCGCGCTGGAGCGTGGGGAGCGCAAGGTCGCCACATGGGCGCAGAATCACGGCGCTGCCGTTGCGCAGTTTGCTGCCGGGGAGGGCACGGATCCGTTCTTCAACGTCAACACACCCAACGACCTTGAGCGCGCGCGCGCGCTGCTTGCCTCGAATCCTGCCTGAACTCAGGTGATGAAGGCGACGGTCGAGGCGATGGCCATGACCACCGCGACAAGGATGAGCACGGCAAGAAGGCGAGGCAAACCGAAGACCATCGCATAGCCCGCAACCCACGCGGCCGTGGCGGCGCCGAGCGCGTAAAGGAAGGTGCTGCGGTCGCCGGCGGCGATGCCGGCCGCCATCAGCCCGCCTACGGCCAATGCACCGAACACGACGATGATGGCGATGGCGTATCTTTCGAGGTCGTTTTCCATTGTCTGTCCCTTGGCGCATGCGGAAAGGAAACGGCTGGCAACGTTCTGACAATCAATCGCGGCGCACACAAGACCATCGTTGCGCAAAACGTGTGGGGGGTGCGTTGAAGCTGAGGGCCGCAGGTGCGATTGTCTCCCGCTACGCCGGAGGAGGGCGGTGCGACGACGATGCGCATATTGCTGGTGGAGGACAACGAGGATCTCGGCGAGGCGATCGAGCGCCGGCTGCGCGATGCGGGTCATTCCGTCGAATGGCTGCGCAACGGCGACGATGCGATCGAGGTGGCCGCCAGCGAGACGTTCGACGTGGTGGCGCTCGATCTGACGCTGCCCGGCCGCGATGGCATCTCGATCCTTGGCGAGCTGCGGGGCCGCAAGTCGGAAACACCGGTTCTGGTGATGACGGCGCGCGCGGAGATCGACGACAAGGTGAGCCTGCTCGACCTCGGCGCCGACGACTATCTGGTCAAGCCGTTCGACCTGCGCGAGCTGGAAGCGCGGCTGCGTGTGCTGATGCGCCGGCCGGCGGGGCAGGTGACGAGCCTTGCAACGGTGGGCGACGTGACGGTCGATCTCGCCAACGGCTTCGTGAGCGTCGGCGGACGCAAGGTCGAGCTGGGGCGGCGCGAGTTCCGGCTGCTGGAAATCCTGCTCGCGCGGGTGGGGCAGGTGGTGGCCAAGGAGCGGCTGATGGCGCAGCTCTTCAATTTCGACGAGGATGTCTCGGTCAACGCGCTGGAGCTTCAGGTCTCGCGCCTTCGCCGCAAGCTGGAAGGCTCGCGGCTGGAAATCGAGACGGTGCGGGGCGTGGGTTATCTGGCGCGGGCTGCGGGCGGCGATGGCAAATAGCGCGTTCTCGATCCGCCGGCGTATCTTCGCGCTGGCCGTCTCGCTTCTGCTGGTCGCAGCCGTGGCGCTCGCCGCCTTCATCAACGATTACGCGGAGCGCGCGGCCGACCGGGCCTTCGACCGGCTGCTGGCGGCGTCCGCGCTGACGATCGCGGGCGCGGTGCAGATCGAGGACGAGACGGTGCTGGTCGAGCTGCCGTTCGCGTCATTTGCGATGTTTTCGGGCAGCGACAGGCTGTTCTACACGGTCAGGGCACCCGACGGCGTGCTGGTGACCGGCTATGACGACCTCGCCAACGACCTGCCGCCGGCAGATTCGGCCGAGCCGGTCTTCCAGGACCTCGATTATCGCGGTGAGACACTGCGACTGGTGAGCCTTGGGCGGCTGATCTCGTCGGCGGATGAAGCTGCCTGGGTTACGATCCGCGTGGCGGAGACGCAGAACGAGCGCGAACTGCTTTCGGCCGAAATCCTTTCCAACGCCATGCTGCCGCTGGCCGCGCTGACGCTGCTGGCGATCGGCATCGTGTGGTTCGGGCTCGGCCGCACTTTCGCGCCGCTCTCGACGCTGGAGCAGGAGCTGCGCGCGCGCTCGCCCGACGACCTGTCGCCGGTTTCGGTGCCGGTGCCGGCGGAAGTCAGCCAGCTTGTCGTTGCGCTGAACGGCTTCACCGACCGGTTGCGGCTGGCGATAGAACGGCTGAGCGGACTGGTAAGCGAGGCCGCGCACGAGGTGCGCACACCGCTGGCCTCGCTTCGCGCGCAGGCCGAGATCGCCATGGACGAGCAGGACCCGGAGAAGCTGCGCGCGCGGGTCTCGCGCATCCACCAGAGTGCTGCACAGGCGAGCCAGCTCGTCTCGCAGCTTCTGATGGACGCAACGATCTCGCACCGGCTGGATATGCGCGATGCGCGGCCCACCAGCGTCGACGCGCTGATCGAGGAGGTGCGGCAGCGGCTTGAGCCGGCGGCCGCCGCGCGGCTTTCCGTGTCGGTGGAGAAGGACGCCGGTGCCGCGGAGCTGTTCGCCGACCGGGTGGTGGTGCGCGAGATGCTGCGCAACGTGGTCGACAACGCGATGCTCTATTCGGCGGGACCGGTCGAGATAGCGGCGACGTCGCCCGAGCTGGGCACCGTGCTGCTTTCGGTTAGCGATCGGGGGCCGGGCATTCCCGATCCGGAGAAGGAAACGGTGCTTCAACGTTTCAAGCGGGGCAGCGCCGGGGAAGGCAAGACAGGCTCGGGGCTGGGGCTCGCCATCGTCAAGCGTGTCGTCGATTCGCATGGCGGCAGCCTCCGCTTGGCAGACCGCGACGGCGGAGGGCTGACGGTGGAGATCACGCTGCCGCTGCGCCGCAGGAAACCGGCCGCGCACACGGCAGCGGCGGCTGTCGCCGGGGCGACGCTTCTTGCCGCCGCGCTGGTGCTTGTGCCGGGGCAGGGGGAGGCGGCCGAGAACCGCTATCCCGCCCCGCAGCCTCCGCCCGAAGGAGAGCGCTCGCTGACCATCGTCGGCACCACCGACACCCCGCTCTTCGCGCGGTTCGTGGAGGGTTTCCAGAAGATGCGACCCGATGTCGAGGTGATCTACCGGGAGACCGACACGCTGGTGATGTATGAGGAATTCCTCGGCGGCAGTATCGCGCCGAAGCCGGACCTGATGATCTCGTCTGCGGCGGATCTGCAGCTCAAGCTTGCCAATGACGGCCACGCGCTCGCTCATTCGTCTCAGTACCTGCAATCGGTGCCGGGCTGGGCGCAGTGGCGCGGCGAGGTGATCGGCTTCACCTTCGAGCCGGCCGTCATCATCTATAATCCCGGCCTCGTGCGCGAGGACGAGCTGCCGCGCACGCATCTGCGGCTTGCCGAACTGCTGGAGGAACAGCCCGAACGCTTTCGCGGGTTGGTCGGCACCTACGACATTGCCAAGAGCGGCGTCGGCTACCTGCTGGCCGCACAGGACCAGCTCATCTCGTCGAACTTCTGGCGGCTTGCGACCGCATTCGGGCGGATCGGCGTGCATCTGAGCGGGTCGAGCCCGGATATTCTCGACCGGGTCGCGCGGGGCGATCTGGCGCTCGGCTACAACGTTCTCGGTTCCTATGCACTGGCGCGACAGGCCGCGGGCGCCGAGATCGGCATCATCGTGCCGGACGACTACGTGCTGGTGCTGACCCGCACGATGCTGATCCCGCGCGACGCATCCGAGCCGGACCTTGCGCGGGCGTTCGTGGATTTCGCGCTGTCGCCGCAGGGGCAGGCGATCTCGGCTGGCGACGCGGCGCTGGGCTCGATCGTTCCGGGTTCGACCGGGCCGTTTACTTCGGAGGCGATCTCGGCGCGGGGCCGGGGCGCGGTTCAGCCGCTGGCGCTGGGGCCATCGCTGCTGGTTTCGCTCGACCAGCAGCGGCGCAGCCGTTTCCTGGCGACATGGCGCGAGATCGTCTCTCCCCGCTGAGAGATCGCCCCATAACTCTACTCCGGCGGCAGGTGACGCCGTTTTCTGCGCTTCCGATGCTCGCGTACCCAAAAATACGCTCCGCTTGGGTTCTCGAAACCCGCGTCACCTGCCTCGCCGGAGCACCTTCTCAAACGATCTCTGAAAGACGGTGACAGGCGGATGACAGGTTCGGCTGCTAGAATGCCCGCAACCGGGAGGATACCGGCTGGCCGCACGCGGCCGTCATGACAGCATTGTCTGGGAGGACATCATGAGAATTTTCGCGCTTGCCGCAGCCGTCGGGCTGCTTTCCGCAACGTCCGCTTTCGCGCAGCTTTCCGAACTGAAGATCATGGCGCCGGCCGCACCCGGCGGCGGCTGGGACCAGACCGCGCGCACGATCCAGTCGACGCTGCAGTCCGAGGGCCTCGTCTCCAACATCCAGGTAGAGAATGTCGGCGGCGCCGGCGGCACGATCGGCCTGCAGCAGTTCGTCAACAATTCGAACGGCGACGGATCGGCGACCATCGTCGGCGGCTACGTGATGGTCGGCGCCATCATCGCCAACGATTCGCCAGTGAGCCTTGCCGACGTCACCCCGATCGCGCGGCTTACCGGTGAATATGTCGTGGTGGTCGCTCCGGCCAACAGCGAGATCGACAATGCAGAACAGCTTGCCGAGGCGCTGCGCAACGATCCGGGCGCCGTGACGTGGGCGGGCGGCTCGGCCGGTGGCGTCGACCATATCGCGGCCGGCATGTTCGCCAAGGCGGCAGGCGCCGATCCCGCGGCGATCAACTACATTCCCTATTCCGGCGGCGGCGAGGCGCTGGCCGCGCTACTCGGCAACCAGGTTACCGTTGGCGTCTCCGGTTACAGCGAGTTCTCGGCGCAGATCGAGGCGGGCGCGCTGAAGGTGATCGGCATCACGGCGCCGGAGCGCCAGTCCTATCTGGACGCGCCGACCTTCGTCGAGCAGGGCTTCGACGTCGACGTGCAGAACTGGCGCATGATCGCCGGCGCGCCGGGCATCAGCGACGAGCAGCGCGACACGTTGACCTCGACCATCCGCACGATGGCCGAATCCGATGCCTGGAACAAGGAGCTGGAGACCAAGGGCTGGGTGAACACCTATCTCGACGGTCCTGATTTCGCCGAATACCTGAAGGGCGAGATCGAGCAGACCGGCGCTATCCTTGGAGAGCTGGGCATCACCCAGTAAGGGAGACGGCGATGTCCACCGAGACAGAAGGAGCCGGCGAGAGCCGGCTCCCCTCCGAGCCGCAGCACACCACCGGCCGTGATCTGGCCGGACTGGCCATCGCCCTCGGCCTGTTCGCGCTGGCGATCCTAATCTGGTGGGATGCGTCCAGTTACCCGGCCAGGCGCAACTATGCCCAGGTCGGCCCGGAAATCTTTCCCTATGTGGTGGCGGCCGGGCTTGTCGTGTTGGGCTTCCTGACAGTGCGGCTTGCGATCCTGAGCGAGTTTCCGGAGCGTTCGGAGATGAACTGGCCGCCGGTGGGCTGGATCGTCGGCGCCGTCGTTGCCGAAATCACGCTGCTGAGCATCGGGGCGGGCTTCATTCTGGCCTCCGGCGCGCTGTTCGGTCTTTCGGCGCGCGGCATGGGGCGCAGGCCTGTGTGGTTTACCGTTCTCGTCGGCGTCTGCATCTCGGCCCTTCTCTACATCCTGTTCCGCCATGGCCTGGGGCTTTCGCTTCGCGCCGGCCCGCTTGAACGGCTGATCGACAGCCCGTTCCGCCGCTAAGGAAGGCAAAGCTTCATGGATACATTCTCGCTTCTCCTGAACGGACTTGCGGTTGCAATCGAGCCGATGAACCTGCTGTTCGCGTTGATCGGCGTGATCCTCGGCACGGCCGTCGGCGTGATGCCGGGCATCGGCCCTGCGCTGACGGTGGCGCTGCTGCTGCCCGTCAGCCTTTCCTTCGGCGCCACCGGTTCGCTCATCATGTTTGCCGGCATCTATTATGGCGGCATGTATGGCGGGGCGATCTCGTCGATCCTGCTCAACACGCCCGGCGAAACCGCATCGATCATGACCGCCGTAGAGGGCAACAAGATGGCCCGCGACGGTCGCGGCGGCAAAGCGCTGGGTGCTGCCGCGATCGGCTCGTTCTTCGGCGGCAGCTTCGCGACGTTGGGGCTGGCTGTGGTCGCGCCCTTCATGGTGATGGTTGCCTTGTCGTTTGGCCCGGCGGAATATTTCGCGCTGATGGTGCTTTCGTTCATGACCGTTTCGGCGGCGTTCGGCGGCTCGATCATCCGGGGCCTGACGGCGCTGTTTCTCGGGCTCGCCATCGGCCTCGTCGGCATCGACAAGCTGACAGGGCAGGCGCGGCTTGCCTTCGGGGTCGCCGAACTGCGCGACAACATCTCGATCGCCATCGTGGCGGTCGGCCTGTTCGCGGTCGGCGAGACGCTCTACATCGCCTCGCAGAAGCACAATGTCGGTGAGAAGGTCGAAGCCATCAAAGGCTCGGTCTGGCTTACGCTCGCCGACCTCAAGCGCTGCATCCGACCCTATATTCGCGGCACGCTGCTGGGCTTCAGCTTCGGCCCGTTGCCGACAGGCGGTGCCGAAATCCCGACTTTCCTGTCCTATTCGACCGAGCGCAAGACGGCGAAAGGCGTGGCCAAGGAGGAATTCGAGGGGCCGAAGGGCGCCATCGAGGGCGTCGCGGGGCCTGAGGCCGCCAACAATGCCTCGGCTGCCGGCACGCTGATCCCGCTGCTGACGCTGGGCCTTCCGACCTCGGCGACCGCGGCAATCATGCTGGCCGGCTTCCAGCAGTACGGGCTGCAGCCGGGTCCGCTGCTGTTCACCAACAACCCGGACATCGTCTGGGGGCTGGTTGCCAGCCTGTTTATCGCCAATCTGATGCTGGTCGTGCTCAACCTGCCCTTCGTCGGCGTGTGGGTGAAGCTGCTGATGATCCCGCGGCCGTGGCTCTATGCCGGCATTCTCACCTTCGCGACGCTGGGCATCGTGGGGGCGGAAGGGTCGGTCTTCGCACTCGTGCTGCTGCTTGCGTTCGGGTTGCTGGGCTTCCTGATGCGCCGATTCGGCTATCCGCTGGCGCCGGTACTGGTGGGAACGATCCTCGGTCCGCTGGCCGAGGAGCAGCTTCGGCGCGGCCTGATGATCAATCGCGGCGACTGGACCTTCCTGTTCACCTCGCCGATCGCGCTGACGATCTATGCGATCGCATTTGCGGCGGTGCTGGGGCCGGTGATCTGGCGCGCGATGCAGCCCAAGGGCGCAAACACAGCCTTTGCGATGGACGGGGACTGAGCCTGCAATCGCATCGCCGGATGGACCGGCGGGTACGCGACCTGTAACAAGAGATGGCGCATCGCTGGCAGGCGGTGCGCCATTGTCTTGAAAGCGATGCCCGAACCGAACCCCATGAGCGAAACCGAACCCTTATCGGAAGAGACCTGTTCGGCCGGTGACGCGTCGCGGCCGGTGTCGCCCGACATTGCCGCAGCGCGCGCTGTGGCGATTGCTGGTGCGGTCGCCGAGACCGAAACGATCGATCTTGTGGACGCGCAGGGCAGGGTGCTTGCAGCAGACGTCATCTCGCCGATGGCGGTGCCGCCCTTCGACAATTCGGCGATGGATGGCTACGCGGTGCGGCTTGGCGACCTCACGGGAGACGGGCCGTGGACCTTGCCCGTCGCCGGCCGGATCGCCGCTGGTGCGAGCTTGCAGGGCTCGACGCCCGGCGAGCCTCAGGCCCTGCGCATCTTCACCGGTGCGCCGGTGCCGGACGGCTTCGACGCAGTCGTGATGCAGGAACGCTGCAAGCGCGATGGCGATCAGGTCATCATTTCAGGCAAACGGCCGCGGGCGGGCGAGAACATCCGTCTTGCGGGCGAGGATGTGGAACGTGGTGCGCTCCTGGCCTCCAGCGGCGAGGCGCTGTCGCCGCAAAAACTCGCGCTGCTGGCGGGGGCCGGCGTGAACAGCCTATCCCTTTTCCGCAAGGTGCGTATCGGCCTGATCTCCACCGGTTCCGAACTGCGGGAGCCCGGCGAGACGTTGGCACCGGGGCAGATTTATAACTCCAACCGGGTGGTGCTGCGCGCCATGCTGTCGCGGCTGACATGGGCGCAGGTCGAGGATTTCGGCATCGTGCCCGACGACAGGTCGCTGCTGGAGCGGACGCTGAACGCGGCATCTTCGACCTGCGACGTGGTCGTCACCACCGGCGGCGTATCGGGCGGGGACGAGGACCATGTCGCGGCGATCATGCGCGACGAGGGCACGCCGTTGGAGGTGGTGAAGGTCGCCATGCGGCCGGGCAAGCCGGTCAAGGTCGGCAGGCTGGGCCAGGCGGTGTTCTTCGGCCTTCCCGGCAACCCGAATGCCGCGCTGGTGACGTTTCGCCAGATCGCGCTGCCGGCGATCCGCACGGTCGCGGGGCTCCGCGACGTCGTCCCTGCCTGGCAGCCGGCAGTGGCTGGGTTCGAGTATGGCAAGAAAGCGGGCCGGACGGAGTTCGTGCCGGTTCGCATAGCGGGGCGCAGCGAGGCGGGCGTGCCGATCGTGGAGATGCTGGGACGCGGTTCGTCAGCAAACCTTTCTGCGATGGCGGCGGCCGACGGCATCGCCCTTCTGCCGCCTGAAGACGAGACGATCAGACCCGGAATGCCGCTTCGTTACGAGGCTTTCAGGATGCCCTGAAGCCCGCAGGCGCGACTAAAGGCGCGCATGCCGCGCGACGATCGGACTTGACCGGGCTTGAGAGCCGGTGTCACACAACCGATATGCTTACAGCCCAAACACCTTGTACCGAACGAAAAGGCCCTCTTCCCGGGATAGCCCACTGCCAATGAACCCTCGCGACGTGAAGCCGATCGAACAACCGCAGGAGCCGCGCTGGCTGGGCACCACCGCGTCCTCGCGCATCGGCCTCATACCGCCTATTTCGGCGGCGCGCTGGCTGCTGGTGGCTGTGCTGGCCGCCGGGATCTATTTCTTCCACGGCTTCCTCGTGCCGGTGCTGGCGGCGATGGTGATCGGCTTTGCGAGCTGGCCGATCTATCGCGACATCCTGCGGCGCTGCGGCGGAAACCGCACGATCGCGGCGACGATTGCGATCCTGCTGATCCTCACCTTCCTGATCGTACCGATCGTGATCGCGGTCAGCTACACGATCACCGAGGTCGGGCAGTGGTTCAACTGGGCGGTCGAGACCAACCGCACGGGCTCGACGACGCCGGAGTGGATGGCTGCGCTGCCGGGCATCGGCCAGTGGATCGACGAGCAGTGGTATCGATATATCGGGCACCCGGGCGCGATCGGCGAGCTTGTGCAGATCGTCAGCGGCGCCAATATCGGCAGCATCTATCGTGGAGTGCTTGCGGCGGGCACCGGCCTCTTCGACCTGCTTTTGACGCTGCTGTTCATGATGATCGCGCTGTTCTTCGTCTATCGCGACGGCGAGAATTTCGTGGCACAGCTCGATACTCTGGGCGAACGCATCCTGCCGATGCGCTGGGAGCGGATTTCGCGGGTTGTGCCGGCGACCATCAGCTCCACCGTCATGGGCATGACGCTGATCGCCATCGGCGAAGGTATCGTGCTTGGCATCGCCTACTGGATCGCGGGCGTGCCGTCGCCCGTGACGTTGGGCGTGATTACGGGCGTCATGGCGCTGGTGCCGGGCGGTGCGCCGCTGTCGTTCACGCTGGTGTCCGTCTATCTGGTGGCTTCCGGCTCGCCGGTGGCCGGTGTGGCGCTTTTCGCCTGGGGGGCTACCGAGCTTTTCATCGTCGACAAGACGCTGCGCCCGAGGTTGGTCGGCGGACCGATCAAGCTGCCGTTCCTGCCGACATTCTTCGGCCTCATCGGCGGCGTGAAGACTATGGGCTTTCTGGGGCTCTTCATCGGTCCTGTGCTGATGGCGCTGCTGGTGGCGATCTGGCGCGAATGGCTGCACGAGATGCGCACCACGACCGCAGTCGCCGTTCCGCCCGAACACGTACAGGCACGGCCACCCGCGCCGCCGCCAGCCTGATCCGCGCCTTGGGCGTTGCGCCCAGAGCACCCGATAGCGTCATATCGATGCGGTGTGAAATTACCGGCTTGACGGGAGCGGGCCTAATGCCGCTTTTCAGTGATGCGCTCCGGGCTCGCCCGGCATTCTCGATTCGAACAAACCAACCTGGTGCATGACCGAAGCAAACCTGCTCTTGCTCCTGATTTTGCTGCCTTTCATGGGCAGCGTGCTGGCGGCCATGCTGCCAGGCAACGCACGCAACGCCGAGGCGTGGCTTTCGGGCGGGTTGACCATCGTCGCGTTCGCGATCACCACATCGCTGTTTCCGTCGGTCGCGAATGGCGGCGTCGTGCGTCGACAGGTCGAGTGGCTGCCGGAGTTCGGACTGAATTTCACGCTGCGGATGGACGGCTTCGGCTGGATGTTCTCGATGCTGATCACCGGCATCGGTTTCCTCGTCGTGCTCTATGCGCGCTACTACATGTCTCCGAAGGACCCCGTCCCGCGCTTCTTCTCGTTTTTCCTGGCGTTCATGGGCGCCATGCAGGGCATGGTCATCTCCGGCAACCTGATCGTGATGGCGATCTTCTGGGAGCTGACCAGCATCTTCTCCTTCCTGCTGATCGGCTACTGGCACCACAATGCAGCGGCGCGCGACGGCGCGCGCATGGCGCTGACGATCACCGGCATCGGTGGTCTCTGCCTGCTCGTCGGGCTCATCATCATCGGCCATATCGTCGGCAGCTACGAACTGGACGACGTGCTGGCGTCCGGTAACCTGATCCGCGAGCATGAGCTCTATACGCCTGCCCTTCTGCTGATCCTGATGGGCGCGCTGACCAAGAGCGCGCAGTTCCCGTTCCACTTCTGGCTGCCCAACGCAATGGCCGCGCCCACGCCTGTCTCGGCCTACCTGCATTCCGCGACCATGGTGAAGGCCGGGGTCTTCCTGATGGCGCGACTATGGCCGGTGCTGTCCGGAACAGACGAATGGTTCTTCATTCTCGGTTTCGCGGGCATGAGCACGCTGCTGATCGGTGCGTTCTTCGCGATCTTCCAGCAGGACCTGAAGGGGCTGCTGGCCTATTCGACGATCAGCCATCTCGGCCTCATCACGACACTGCTCAGCCTTGGCAGCCCGCTGGCGGCCGTGGCGGCCATCTTCCACATGATGAACCACGCGACCTTCAAGGCATCGCTCTTCATGGCGGCGGGTATCATCGATCATGAGGCGGGCACGCGCGACATGCGGCGCCTGTCGGGGCTCATCACCTTCATGCCGATCACGGCGACGCTGGCGATGGTGGCCAGTGCCGCCATGGCGGGCGTGCCGCTGCTGAACGGGTTTCTTTCGAAGGAAATGTTCTTCGCCGAGACGCTGGAACAGCACCACGGCTCGATGCTCGACGGCCTGACGCCTTACGTCGCAACGATCGCAGGCGCATTTGCCGTCACCTATTCCGTCCGGTTCATCCATACGGTCTTCTTCGGCCCCAAACCCACGGACCTGCCGCGCGTGCCGCACGAGCCGCCCCACTGGATGCGGGTGCCGATCGAGGTTCTGGTGCTGATCTGCCTGATCGTGGGCATCGTGCCGGGCATTACCGTTGGACCCTATCTGCACGCAGCCGTGGTGGCGGTGCTGGGCGATCGCACGCCAGACTACAGCCTCTCGGTGTGGCACGGCTTCAACATGCCGCTGATCATGAGCCTTCTGGCGTTCGCGGGCGGCATCTTCCTCTACCTGGCGCTGCGCCGCTACCTTGCGACCTGCGAGGACGGAACGCCGTTCCTGCGCAACCTCAAGGGTCAGCGCATCTTCGAACGCATCCTGGTCACGATTTCCTGGCGCTGGGCGCGCTGGATGGAGACTGCCTTCGGGACGCGGCGGCTGCAGCCGCAGTTGCGGCTCGTCCTGTTCCTGGCGCTGGTGGCGGGCGCGTGGCCCGTGCTGCGCATCGGCTTTGTGCCGGAGACGCCCACACTCGGAGGCATCGACCCGATCTTCGCGGCGATCTGGGCTGTTGGCGGCATCTGCGCGCTGGGCGCGGCCTACAAGGCCAAGTATCACCGCCTCGCCGCGCTGGTGCTGATGGGCGGCGCGGGCATCGTGACCTGCATCACCTTCGTCTGGTTCTCCGCGCCCGATCTGGCGCTGACCCAGCTTCTCGTTGAGATCGTGACGACCGTGCTCATCCTTCTCGGGTTGCGCTGGCTGCCCAAGCGCCTCGAGCAGGTCGACAACGCGACGACGTCGATTGCGCGCATGCGCCGGCATCGCGATTTCGCGCTGGCGGTCGCGTGCGGCGGTGGCATGGCTTTCGTGTCCTACGTGATGATGACGACGCCGTGGCCGGAATCGATTTCCGAGTTTTTCCTGCTCAAAGCCTATCCAGAAGGCGGCGGCACCAATGTCGTCAACGTGATCCTTGTCGATTTCCGTGGCTTCGACACGTTTGGCGAGATCGTGGTGCTCGGCATCGTGGCGCTGACGGTCTTCGCGCTGTTGCGACGTTTCCGCCCCGCTGCCGAGAGCATCGGCGTGCCCGAGCAGCAGCGCATCCAGGACGCTTATGACGACGACCGCTCCGACAGGGAGGTCGGCGAAACAGTGCGCGATTACCTGACGATTCCGTCGGTCATCATGCAATGGCTTTTCCCGGTCACGATCCTGCTTGCGGCGTATCTGTTCCTGCGCGGTCACGACCTGCCGGGCGGCGGCTTTGCCGCAGGTATCACCATGGCAATTGGCTTCCTGCTCCAATATCTGGCAGGCGGCACGCGCTGGGTTGAAGACAGGCTGCGCATCCTCCCGGTGCGCTGGATCGGCTTCGGCCTGCTGATGGCCGCCTTTACCGGCATCGGTTCGTGGCTGTTCGGCTTTCCGTTCCTCACATCCTACTTCCAGTACACCGAGGTGCCGTTCATCGGGAAAGTGCCGACGGCGACCGCGCTTCTGTTCGACCTCGGCGTCTTCTCGCTGGTGGTCGGCGCGACCGTGCTGATCCTTATCGCCATCGCGCATCAGTCCATACGTAGCCACCGTGCGCGCGCGATCGAGGCGACGAAGGCCGAAGAACTGGAAGAGGAGTTCGTCTGATGGAACTGACGCTCTCCCTCGGCATCGGTCTTCTGGTCGGATCCGGCGTCTGGCTGATTCAGCGCCCGCGCACCTATCAGGTTGTCATCGGTCTGGCGCTGCTGTCCTACGCGGTGAACCTCTTCATCTTCTCCATGGGACGCCTGACTAACCGGCTTGCCCCCGTGATCGACACCTCGGTCGAGGTAGATCCGTCGGCTTTCGTCGACCCTGTGCCGCAGGCGCTGGTGCTGACGGCCATCGTCATCGGATTTGCGACCACCGCACTGTTCCTGGTGGTCTTGCTGGCCGCCCGTGGCCTCACCGGTACCGACCATGTCGACGGCAGGGAGCCCGAGCGATGAGCGTGGCGCCCCAGCACCTCGTCATCGCACCGATCCTGCTGCCGCTGGTGGCGGGAGCGCTGCTGCTGTTCTTCGACGATCGCGAGCGCCTGCTGAAGGCGACGGTCTCAATCCTGACGTCGGTGGCCCTGCTGGCGATCTCGCTGCTGTTGCTGCGCATGGCGCATGCCGACGGCGAACCCGACAAGGGTCGGGTCGTAGTCTACCTTCTGGGCAACTGGCCGCCCCCCTTTGCAATCAACCTTGTGCTCGATCGGCTCTCGGCGATGATGCTGGTGCTGACCAGCCTTCTCGCCATCCCCTCGCTGGTGTTCTCGATCGGCCGCTGGCACCGCGCTGGCCCGCATTTCCATACGCTGTTCATGTTCCTGCTGATGGGGCTCAACGGGGCATTCCTGACCGGCGACCTCTTCAACCTGTTCGTCTTCTTCGAGATCATGCTCGCGGCATCCTACGGGCTGATGCTGCACAGCTCGGGCACGCAGCGCGTCAAGGCAGGCCTGCACTACATCGCCATAAACCTGCTGTCGGCGCTGCTTTTCCTGACAGGCGTGGCGCTCATCTACGGCACGACCGGCACGCTGAACATGGCGGACCTGGCCATCCGCATTCCGCTCGTGGATCCCGGCAGCCGCATCTTCCTCGAAACCGGCGCGGCCATTCTCGGCGTCGCGTTCCTCATCAAGGCCGGCATGTGGCCGCTGTCGTTCTGGCTGCCGACGACCTACACTGCGGCGCCGGCGCCGGTTGCCGCGATCTTTGCGATTCTCAGCAAGGTAGGCGTCTATGTCATCCTGAGGCTGTCGCTGCTGTTCTTCGTCGAGACGCCGGACAGCTCGCCCGGATTCGGCTCCTGGCTGCTTTTTGTCGGCGGCATGGCCACGATCGCCTTCGGCACATTCGGCGTCCTGGCCTCGCAGGCCCTCGGGCGGCTCGCGGGCTTCTCGGTGCTCGTCTCATCCGGCACGCTGCTGGCGACGATGGGCCTGCTGCAGGTCGACGTGACGGCGGGCGCGCTGTTCTATCTCGTCTCCTCCACACTGACGATCGGGGCCTTTTTCCTGCTGATCGAGCTGATCGAACGCGGCCAGGACTCGATTGCCAACGTGCTCGCGGTGACGATGGAAGCGTTTGGCGAGGACGGCGACGAGGAGGAAGAGGAAGAGGTGGTCGGCGTGTCGATACCCGGCACGCTCGCGATCCTCGGCATAAGCTTCGGCGCCTGCGCGATCCTGCTGGCCGGCCTGCCGCCGCTGTCGGGTTTCGTCGCCAAGTTCGCGATGCTGACCGCGATGCTGAATCCCGACGGTTTCGGGCAGGGCGGGACGATCCCGCAAAGTGCGTGGTGGCTGGTCGCCATGCTGATCGCATCCGGTCTCGCGGCCCTGATCTCCATGAGCCGTGCCGGCATCCGCGCGTTCTGGGCACCGCTTGAGGTGCGCGTGCCGCGCGTGCTTCTCATCGAGATCGCGCCGGTGGTGGGGCTGCTGTTCCTGACGCTGGCCCTAACGACGCAGGCCGGGCCGGTGATGCGCTATATGGAGGCGACCGCAACGAGCCTCTACGCGCCGCAATCCTATATCGAAGGGGTGATGGAAGCGCCGCGGGCGACGCGGCCGCAGCGGGAGCAGGGCGAATGAGCCGCGTCTTTCCCTATCCGCTGCTGACCGCGTCGCTGGTGACGATGTGGCTGCTTCTGACGAGTTTCTCGCTCGGTCAGTTCATCGTCGGCTTGGCCGTCGCGCTTGTTGCCGCGCAAGGCATGGCTGCGCTGCACCCATCGAAGCCGCGCCTGCGGCGCTGGGACCTGATCGGCAAGCTGGTCGTGACCGTGCTCTATGACATCGTGCGCTCGAACATCGATGTAGCCCGTATCCTCCTGCAGGGTTCGCGCCGCCCGAACACGTCGGGCTTCATGACGATTCCGCTGGAACTGCGCGACCCGACCGCGCTTGCGCTGCTGGCGGTGATCCTGACGGCTACGCCCGGCACGGCCTGGCTCGACTACAACGCCTCACGCGGCACCCTGCTGCTCCATGTTTTCGACCTCGTCGACGAGGAGACGTGGTACGAACTCATCAAGACGCGCTACGAGCACCTGCTGATGGAGATATTCGAATGAGCGTCGCGATCCTCACCCTGGCCGTCACGATCGCGCAGGCCGCACTCGCCGTCGCCATGGCATTCGCGATGGTGCGGATGATGCGGGGACCACGCGCGCAGGATCGGGTACTCGGGCTCGATACGCTCTATGTGAATTCGATGCTGATGCTGCTGGTTTTCGGCATCCGCACCGGCAACACCCTTTATTTCGAAGTGTCGCTGATCATTGCCGTGCTGGGTTTCGTGGCGACGGTGGCGCTGGCGAAGTTCCTGATGCGGGGGGAGGTGATCGAATGAGCCATATCGCCGAGCTTCCGCTGTGGGCCTCCGTGCTGGTCTCGATCTTCCTCCTGATTGGAGCGGGACTGACGCTGATCGGGTCGTTCGGCTTCTATCGGCTGGGTTCGTTCTACGACCGGCTGCATGCGCCGACGCTTGGCACGAGCTGGGGCGCGGCGGCGATTCTGATCGCGTCGATGATCTGCTTCAGCGTGCTGCAGTCGCGCCCGGTTTTCCATGAACTGCTGATCGGGATATTCATTACGATCACGACACCGGTGACGCTGATGCTTCTGGGGCGCGCCGCGCTCTACCGCGACCGGGCCGAGGGTAATCCCGAAGTGCCGGCGATGGATCCGCCGAAGGGCGTGATCGAGCCGGGCGCTGCCCAGGAGTAAGCGTACGGAACCGGCCACCGGGAACTGGACAGGTACGATGCAGTCGATCACCCGCCATATCATCACCGGAGTCCTGACGGTCATTCCGCTGTTCGTCACGGTCTGGATCGTCTGGTTCGTGGTGGACATGCTGATCTGGACGGGCAGGCCGGCGACGCTGGCGCTGTCCGGCATGGTGCGTCCGACGTCGCCCGAAGTGGCCGACCTCATTCTGGCAGGCTGGTTCCAGTCGGGCCTGGCACTGCTGCTGGTGCTGATCTTCCTCTACGTGCTCGGCAGGGTCGCAAACGCCGTCGTGGGCCGGCGCTTTCTCGGCATGGTCGACAGGCTGGTGGACGCCGTTCCGCTGGCGCGTACCATCTACGGCGCGACACGCACGCTGATCCGCTCCATGGGCGGCGATGGCGTGGCAGCCGGTCAACGCGTCGTGCTGATAGAGTTTCCGTCGCGCGATATGCGTGTCGTCGGCATCGTCACCCGGATTTTCCCCGCGACCGAGGACCAACCGGAACTGGCCACGGTCTATGTGCCGACGACGCCGAACCCGACGTCAGGGTTCGTGGAGATCGTGCCGACATCCCGGTTGACCTGGCTCGACTGGAGCAAGAACGACGCCATGGCATTCATCGTTTCCGGCGGCTCGATGTCGCCCGACACGTTCCCCATCAACTGGCCGGAGGACATCCGGCGCCCGATCATTCCTTCTGATGCGCAAGCTGGGTCCGCTCGAAACCCAGAACCACAAACAGGGCAATGATGAAGGGTATGATCAGGTAAAGCAGCCTGAAGACGAGCAGGGCGGCCAGAACGTCGGCAGGGTCCATGTCAGATAGGCCGGTGATGAACACCAATTCGAGAACGCCCAGCCCACCCGGCGCATGCGAGAGCAGGGCGGCCGAGAACGATACCAGGAAGATGCCGAGGACGATCATGAAGCCCGGGTTGCCGGCTTCCGGCAGTGCGAAATAGATGATGGCCGCTGCACCGATCAGTTCGAGCGGCGCGATCACGAGTTGGCGGGCGACGATGGGCAGGCGCGGATAGTGGATTTCGAAGCTTCCAAGCTTGAGCGGCTTCAGGTGTAGCGCGCTGCCGACGACGTAGAGCAATACAAGCGCAAGCAGCAGCAAGCCGGTGGCCGCCGAGGCTTCCACCGGAAGCACGTCGACGAAGCGTTCGGCAAGGCCGGGCTCCAGGATCAGCACGAAGCCGGCCAGCATGATCGTGCCGAGCGCGAACGTGAACGAGCAGAAGGCGACGAGGACACCGACTTCAGCCGCGCCAAGCCCCTTTGCGCTGTAGGCACGGTATCGCACCACCGAGCCCGAGACGACCGAAGCGCCGATATTGTGCGACAGCGCATAGGTGGTGAAGGAACAGAGTGTGATGTAGGTCCAGCCGACGTGGCGTTTCAGGTGGAGCAGCGCCAGATGGTCGTAGCCGGCCAGCGCGGCATAGGCGAGGAGCGTTGCCAAGGCGGCGAGAATCCAGTCCTTCGCCGAAATCGCAACAAGACTGCCCCACAGCTCGTCGAGTGAAAGGCCTCGCAGCTCGTGGTAGAGAAGCCAGATCGAGAAGGCCACGGCGGCAACGCCGACGACGGGCCAGAAATATTTACCTACCTTCAAGGTATACTCCCCTGGAGGTCTCGACCGGTGAACCGGCCGTACCATTTCGTTTGTTGCGGGGCGGTTGCACGATTCGTGCAGAGCCCCGAGTGCGCAACAGGTCTAGCCGCCGCGCTCGCACCCCAAACCGCCCCCGGCATTGTAAGCGCGAAAGTGGTAACGGAATTGAAAACGACTGACATGAACACGTGATCGGCACTTGTGTCTATGGTCTCGTAACGACAGATGCGTGGACGAAATCGCAAAATGGACGTCGCATCCGCCGGATCGTCGGTTGTGACGACTGACAGCGGCATCGACCCAACGGATGCCAGACGGCGAGGTTCCGACCACGTCGGCAACGCCCCAAGGCGCTCGCTGTCTTTGAACAGGATTTGCCGGCGAATTTGCGGCGGAGAGGTCTGCTAGGGCCTCGAGCGCGGCGCGAGCGCTGCCAGAACGGCCGCGAGATCGGCATGCGGTTGCGGGTCAGATCGGATAGCCCCCATGCGGGCCTGGGTGTCTGCAATAGCGTCGGCGAGACGATCATTGCGCCCGAGCGCGGCCATGGTTGCGGCACTTTCACGCATTTCGGCGGCGCGGCGGTTGCCGTGGGTCAGCGTGCGCTCGAACTGGTAGTGCGCGAAATCCGGCCAGCCGAGGCCGGGGAACGAGCTGCCGAGCGACTTGAGAACGTAGTCGAGGCAACCTGACGCCTGCGCGGCCAGCAGCGCCTCGACGGTGATTGCTTCCAGCCCCTTCACGAACAGGCTGCGCACCATCTTGATCGCGGTCGCAGCACCCGCTTCGGGGCCGACGACCTCGAAATCGAAGCCGAAATCCGCAAGCGCTTGTCTGGTGGAGGGTTCGACGTTGCCCGCAAGCAGCACCGGCGTGCGGTGCCCACGCGGATGGACCGGCGCCATCACGGCCATGTCGAGATATGCGGCACCGGTTGCGGAGACGTGCGCAGCACTCTCCTGCTTGCGCTGCGGCGAAACCGAATTGACGTCGAAGAAGGTCTGGCCGGGGCGCAGCCAGCCGGATGCCGCCCGTGCCGCCTCAAGGCTCTGGTCGGCGGTGACGGCACTGATGATCCAGTCACAGTCCGAAAATCCGTCCGCTGACGAGCTGACGGCGGCTACGTCGCATTCCTTCATCAAGGCGGCGCAGGGCCCCTGCGAGCCTTCGCTGTCGAGCAGAATGTCGTAGGCGAAGAAGGCAAGCGCCGGGTCGGCCTCGGCGAGGCTTTTGCGGAAGGCGCGCGCGGCTTCGCCAAAACCGATAAAGCCGATCTTCATCGCCGGCTCAGCCTTTCCCGGTCTCGATCGGCGGCGTGCCGTGGGTGTGGAAGCTATCGATTGTTTTAAGCCCCCATGCCTGACCCTTCTTGCGCTCGGTCTCCGTCCAGGTGACGGCCGGCCAATCAGGCCGCAGGATCAGCCGCGCGCCGGCATTGGCTACCTCGACGCGGTTGCCCGCAGGCTCGTATGCGTAGAGGAAGAACGTGCCCTGGATCGCGTGCTTGTGCGGGCCGGTCTCGATGAAGACGCCGTTTTCGAGGAAGATGTCGGCGGCGCGCAGCACATCCTCGCGCTGGTCCACCGCGTATGTGATGTGGTGGAAGCGGCCGCGCTGGCCGGAGTGATCCTCCGTATAGGCGATGTCGTAGGTCTTGTTGTTGACCGTGAACCAGCAGCCGCCGAGGCGGCCGTTGTCGAGCTGGATCTGCTCCGTTACACGGCTGCCCAGCGCCTTCGTCATGAAGTCGCGGATGACCGACACGTCGGCGGCCAGCAGGTTGAGGTGGTCGATGCGGCGCACGGCGACGCCGCGCCCGTGATACCGCTGGGCAAGGTTCTTGAGGGCAGGGCGCTCTTGTAGCGGGGCCTCGTAGACCTTCGTGTCGTAATAGAGCTCGAAGACGTGGCCGTCGGGATCGTTGAAGCGATAGGCGCGGCCATGGCCGAGATCGCCGTCGTGCCACCCGATACCGCAGCCCATCTGTTCGATGACGGCGACGCGGCGCTGGAGAGCGGCTTGTGAGGACGTGCGGTAGGCGACGTGCCCGACACCGGTCGTTCCGGCCGCGGTGAGCTTCAGCGTGTGGAATTCATAGTCGTCGAACGCGCGCAGATAGACGGAGTCGCCTTCGCGGCCGCTCTCGGTCAGGCCATAGACGTTGACGAAGAAGTCGAGGCTTTCCTCGGGCCTGTCTGTCAGGAGTTCGACATGGCCGAGATGGGCCACGTCGAAGCACGGTTCGGTCTCATTCATTCTTTCCTCCCGCCCGCTGCCGACCGGCCGCAGGCACTCTCATTTTACTAGAGTGCGGCGGTCCGGCTTGTCGATCAAATTCGTCTGAGACGATGCCGGGCGGGCGAGGATCAGCTTCGCGCCGTTGCGTTGATCCGGGAGGCTACGGTGTTCAAAGCCTCGAGCTTGGCTTCGGCCGAGCCAGCGGACCATGCTGCGTCGAGGGTCGAGACGAAGGCGGTGAACTGTTCCAGTTCCTCGCCGGCGGCATCCACCGTCAGCGGCTGGTCGTCATAGGCTTCGACGAAACGCTGTGCGGCAAAGGAGATGAGGAACAGCGCGGCCGCGTTTTCCGGCTCGTCCGCGATGCGGGCGCGTGCGGCGCGCGCGCAGGCTTCATAGGCGCGCACGCCTCCGCCCTGTTCGTTCAAACCCTTTACAAGCGTATCAAACATGATCCGTTTCCTTGGCTACGAGCGCGGCAGTTCGGATATGCCGCCGTGGTTGGCCGACCATTGGACCGGCGCATTGAGGAAGCTTTCCACCTCGGCAATCGTCTCGGCGGAAAAGCGCTTCTGTTCCTTGCAGACGCTGAGGATGTCCCACCACGTCGCCAGATAGTGCAGCCGCATGCCGGCGGCCTCCAGCTTCTGCGGCGTGTCGGGGAAGATGTCGTAATAGAAGACGGCGAAGGTGTCGGTGACGCGCGCCCCGGTCTTGGAGATCGCCTCGGCGAACTTGATCTTGCTGCCGCCGTCGGTGGTGAGGTCCTCGACGAGCAGAACGCGCGCGCCTTCTTCCAGCGTGCCTTCGATCTGTGCGTCGCGGCCGAAGCCCTTGGGCTTCTTGCGCACATACTGCATCGGCAGACCCATCCGGTCAGACAGCCATGCCGCAAAGGGGATGCCGGCCGTCTCGCCGCCGGCCACCGCGTCGAACTGTTCGAAGCCGACATTGCGGAAGATGACGGAGGCCGCGAAATCCATGATCGCCGAGCGGATGCGCGGGTAGGAAATCAGCTTGCGGCAGTCGATGTAGACCGGGCTCGCGAGGCCTGAGGTGAAGGTATAGGGCTGATCTGCGCGGAAATGGACGGCGTTGATCTCCAGCAGCATCTTGGCCACCGTTTCGGATATCACCGCGCGATCTGGAAAAGTGTTGGAGAACATGGCTTCACCCCAAAAGTTGACCGGGACCTCTCGCTATCAACTTCGTCTCGCTCTAGCCAGCCTCGCCAGCCAGATTCCAGTGGATCGGGAACATCGGGTCGAAGACGGTGACCGGGCCGTCGCCGGTCTCGATCTTTTCGGGGAAGGCCACGGGCTCGTCATGCCTTTGCAGCGTGACGCGCGCCTCGTTGACGGGAAGCCTGTAAAAGGCCGGCCCGTTCAGCGACACGAACGCTTCCAGCCGGTCGAGCGCGCCGTCCTGCTCGAAGACATGGGCAAGGCAGCCCATCGTGTTGATGGAGGAGAAGATGCCGGCGCAACCGCAGGCGCATTCCTTGAGCGGGTCGGTATGCGGTGCTGAATCCGTGCCGAGGAAGAAGCGCCGGTCGCCCGAGGTCGCGGCCGCGCGCAGCGCCAGGCGATGCGTCTCGCGCTTGGCGACCGGCAGGCAGTAGTAATGCGGGCGGATACCGCCGGCCAGGATGGCGTTGCGGTTGATGATGAGGTGATGGGTTGTGATGGTCGCGGCGAGGTTTTCGTCCTGCGACAGGGCGTAATCGACGCCATCCTTCGTGGTGACGTGTTCCATCACCACGCGCAGGCCGGGGATCGCGCGGCGCATCGGATCGAGCACGCGGTCGATGAACACCGCCTCGCGGTCGAAGATGTCGATCGATGGGTCGGTGACCTCGCCGTGGACGCAGAGCGTCAGGCCGATCTCGGCCATGCGTTCAAGCACCGGATAAACCTTGCGGATGTCGCGCACGCCGCTTTGCGAGTTGGTGGTGGCACCAGCCGGATAGAGCTTCACGGCGGAGATCTCGCCGGCGCGGAAAGCCGCCTCTACATCGGCCGGGTCGGTCGCCTCGGTCAGATAAAGTGTCATCAGAGGGGTGAAGTCGCTGCCCTGCGGCAGTGCGGCCATGATGCGCTGGCGGTAGGCGGCGGCATCGGCACGTGTGACCACCGGCGGCACGAGGTTGGGCATGATGATGGCGCGGGCGAAATGCGCGGCCGTGTGGGGCGTGACAGCCTGCAGCATCGCGCCGTCGCGCAGGTGGACATGCCAGTCGTCGGGTCGGCGGATGGTCAGCGTCGTCATTCGTGCCTCGTCAGAAACTCGTGGACGATGTCGGTGGCAGCGATGAAGTCCGCCAACTCCATCGCCTCTTGCGGGTTGTGGGAGCCGTTGCTGTTTCGCACGAACACCATGGCCGAGGGAACACCGGCCGCTGAAAATACCGCCGCGTCGTGGCCGCCGCCGGACGGCATGACGAACGGCTCCTGACCGACACGCGCCATCGCCGCCTTCAGACCCTCGACCAGTTCCGGATCGCACATCGCCGGCTCGACGCGCATCTCCTCGTCGAGCTCGAAGCGGACCTTGCGGTCCTTTTCGACCTGCTGCATCTCGGCTTGGAGAAGCCGGCGCATGTCGTCGAGGGTGCGCGGGCTCTGGCTGCGGATGTCGAGGCTGAAAGAAACCTCTTCCGGGATCTTCGACATGGCGTGCCGCTCGGGGTCGGTTCCGACCATGCCGCTGGTCAGCACCAGATCGTCGCCCATGTTGAGGATGGTCGACCAGCTCTCGTCGAGGCGCACCAGCAGGTCGGCCATGGCGAGCACCGCGTCACGGCGGTAGGCCTTGGGCACGGCGCCGGAATGGCCGGCTTCGCCGATGCAGCGCACGCGGCGATGGCGGAAATTGCCCCGGATGCCGGAGACGACAGCGGCGGGAATCTCCTTGCCGATCAACAGGGGACCCTGCTCGATATGCAATTCGAGATAGGCTTCGATCGCCGAGAGATCGATGAGTGGCTGGCGTCCGCGCACCGGCTCCATGGCAATGCCGGCGTCGCCCATGTGATTGTCGAGCGTGCGCCCGTCGCCCTTGTGCAGCGCCTTCAACTCGGCCGCATCGAGCGTGCCGGTGAGCGCCTTGGAGCCGATATAGCAGGGGCCGAACCAGGCGCTTTCCTCGCCGCGCATGGCAAGCACATGAACGGGCCGTGCAAAGCGCTCGCCGCGCCGCTGCGCCCGCAACAGGCAGACCAGGCCGGCAACGACACCCGCGAGCCCGTCGAAATTGCCGCCATACGGCACGCTGTCGACATGCGATCCGATGACGACGAAGCGCTCGGCGTCACGGTCGCCGGGCAGGGCGAAGTTGGCGTTGGCGCCCGCGTCGTACCAGACCTCCAGCCCGTTATCGCGTGCGAAGTCCTCAAGGAAGCGCAGGGTATCGGTTTCGACCGCGGAGAAGGCAGGGCGGCTGACGCCCTGCGTGTCCGGTGTGCGTGCGGCGATCGTCTCGAAGAGATAGCGCGCGGTCTCGAGGTCGACGTCGCGGTCGTCGGCGGGCTTGGCCTTGAGCGCGGTCATGGCGCCGTCTCCATGAAGACGACGCCAGCCTTCTGCTCGTCGTCGATGACGGTTCCGACGAGGTCGCGCACGGAGGCGATGTTCTCGCGTTCCAGATAGCTTTGGAGATCGGCGATGATGGCCGGCATGACGGTGGGATTGATGAAGGTCGCGGTGCCGACCTGTACGGCGCTGGCGCCTGCGATCAGGAATTCCAGCACGTCCTCGGCCGTCGAGATGCCGCCGCAGCCGATGACGGGGATCTTGGCGGCCTTGGCGCACTGGTAGGCCATGCGCAGCGCGATCGGCTTCAGCGACGGGCCGGAGAGCCCGCCCATGAGGTTGCCTAGCTTCGGCTTGCGGGTGCGGATGTCGATGGCCATCGCCAGCAGCGTGTTGGCGACGACCAGCGCGTCGGCGCCGCCTTCTTCAGCGGCGCGCGCCACCTCGGGCGTCTCGCCGGTGTTGGGCGTGAGCTTGGCCCAGAGCGGAAGGCTGGTCGCCTTGCGCAGCTTGCACATCACGTCATAGGTCGAAGAAGCGCGGATGGCGAAGGCCTTGCCGTCTTCCTCGATGTTCGGGCAGGAAATGTTGACCTCGATGGCATCGACGCCGTCGACGCTGACCTCTGAGCAGAGCGTGGCGAACTCGTCGGCGGTGTTGCCCGAGATGCTGACCACCAGCGGTGTCTGATAGCGACGGTAGAAAGGGATCGTCTTCTCGATGAAATAGCCGATGCCCTTGCTGGGGATGCCGATGGAGTTGAGCATCGAACCCGAGACCTCGCAGACGCGCGGCGTCGGGTTGCCGTCGCGCCAGCCGCGCGTGATCGTCTTGGTGACGTGCGCGCCGAGGCATTCGAGATCGAAGACGTCGGCGAGGTCTTCCGAGAAGGTGCCCGAGGCGGGCATGATCGGGTTCTTGAGGCGCAGCGCCCCGATGTCGACGGCAAGATCTACCACGGCATCGCCTCCTGCATGTCGAAGACGGGGCCTTCGCGGCAGACGCGCAGGTTGACGAGGCGTTCGTTCTTGCGGAACGGGCGTACGCAGCAATGGCACATGCCGAGGCCGCAGGCCATCTGCTGCTCCAGCGCGATCTCGCCGGGAATGCCGTGGCGCTCGCCGAGCGCCTGGAGCAACCGCAGCAGGCGGTTGGAGCCGCAGGTGTAGAACGCGTCGACGCCTCTGTCGGCGACCAGTCCCTCGATGATACGCTCGATGTTGTCGACGCCGGCGGTGCCCTCGGAATCCGTGACGGTGATGACGTTGGCGCCGAGATCGCGGAAATAGTCCGTCGACATCAGCACCTCTGGATTGCGCGCGCTGCAGATGGCGGTGAGGCTGCGCCCGAGCCGCTGCGCTTCCAGCGCCAACGGCGCAAGCGTCGCAAGGCCGACGCCGCGCGCCACGAGCACGAGACGCTGCCAGTCGGCCTCGATGCGGAATCCCTGACCGAGCGGCCCGAGCACGTTGAGGCTGTCGCCCGGCCCCAGATGGAAGAGCGCGCGTGTGCCTTCGCCCGTCACCTTGTAGAGGAAGTGCAGTTCTTCGCGTTCTGGATAGAAGCCGTAGATGCTCATGGGACGGCGCAGATAGGGCGTCTCGCCGCCAATCGCGGGGCACAGCAGATGGAAGAACTGACCGGCCCGGCATTGTTCCAGAAGATCGGCCGGGGCGCGCAGCACGAGGCGCATATATTCGCCATTGACCGGGTCGTTGGAGACCACGGGGAGGTCGCGCTCGAAAACAGATGGAATCTGCGGAATCGTTCTTTCGGCATGTAGCATCGTCATCTCCCCGTCAGCCGACCAGCAGGTTGGGCAGGAAGGTGGAGACCGGCGGCACATAGGTGATGACCAGCAGCGTGGCGAGATTGGCCACGATGAAGGGGCCGATGCCCGAAATAATCACCATGACCGGTTTCGACAGTGTCGAGGCGGCAACGAACAGGTCGAGGCCGAATGGCGGCGTGATCATGCCGATCGTGATGTTGAGCGTGACGATGACGCCGAAGTGGACGGGATCGATGCCGAGCGCCATGGCGACCGGATAGAGCGGCGGCACGAGGATCAGCAGCGCCGAGTTGGGATCGACGAACATGCCGACGACCAGGAACACGACGTTGATGATGATGAGGAAGACGATCGGACCGGCGTTGACGGTTTCGATGAAGGTGAGGATGTGGCTCGGCACCTGAGCGAGCGTGACGAAGTACGAAAGCAGGCCGCCCAGCGCCAGCAGGATGAAGATGATGGCCGTGGACAGGGCAGCGCGCTCGGTGATGTCGATGAGCTTGCGCAGGTTGAGGCTGCGGAAGATGACGGTCTCGACGAAGATCGCGTAGACGACGCTGACGGCCGCTGCCTCGGTGGGCGTGAAATAGCCGGTGTAGATGCCGCCGAGGATGATGAGGGGCATGCCCAGCGCCCAGGTCGCGCGCGATACCGCCCTCAGCCGCTCCCGCCAGCTTGTGCGCTCTCCGCCTTCGATGCCGTTCCTGCGCGCCTCGATGGCTACGAGGATCGCGAACGACAGCGCAAGGACAAGGCCGGGCACGATGCCGGCGATGAATAGCTTGGCTACCGACGTACCCGTCATCCAGCCGTAGATGATGAGGGTGATGGACGGTGGCAGCAGCAGCGACGTCTCGGCGGCCGAGGCGATGAGCCCGAGGCTGAACTTGTCGCTGAACCCCTTGGCGCGCAGGTCGGGATAGACCATGCGTCCCATGGCGGCGACCGTCGCCGGGGCAGAGCCCGACACCGAGCCGAAGGCAAGCGAGCCGCCGATAGTGGTGTAGCCGGGGCCGCCACGGAAATGTCCGAGGAACGCGCTGGCCATGCCTGTAAGGCGGGCGGAAATCTGGCCTCCGCCCATCAGTTCGGCGGCGAGGATGAAGAACGGGATCGCCAGCAGGGTGGAGTGGTTGATGCCGCCCACGATCTTCTGCACCGCGACCGGGTCGGGCAGGGTGCCGTAGAAGAACTCCTTGACCATCAGGGCCGGCACGCCAAGCACCAGCAGCATCTCGAAGCCGAGGACGAGAAGGATTACGGCAGTGGCTACGACGATAGCGAGCAACATGCGTCTACTCCTTGTCCTGCGCTGAATAGCGGTCGATCAGTCCAAAGAAGCTCAGCCCGTAGCGCAGCGCGAGCAGGATAAAGCCGGCGGTCGGCGCCAGGTACATCCAGAAGATCGGCATGTTCAGCGTTGGGCTGATCTGGCCCATGGAGTGGACGAAGATGGTCATCTGGTATCCAAGCCAGGCGAGATAGAGGCTGAAGATCACGCCGACCGCGTCGATGATGCGGCGTACCGGAAGGTGCGTCTTCGCGGCGATGCGGTCGCGCCATGTGTGGACGCCGACATGGCGGCCCTTTTCCAGCGCGAGCCCGATGGCGAGGAAGACGAGGAACAGGCTCATCAGGCGGACGGCCTCCTCGATCCAGGCGAGGTTGGAGGCCATCGAGCCGCCGAACTGGCGTCCCACGACATTGAGGAAGTACAGCGCGACCATGATGAGAAAGATCGCGACAATGGCAATCCGCTCGGCGGCCCGCAAAATGGAAAGCGCCTTCATGGCCGGTTCCTCGAAGATCGGGGCGCGGCGCCGCTATCGAAGCGGGCGCCGCGCATCGGTTCTTACTGCGCTACGGCTTCGTATTCGCGCTCGTAGACCTCGATAAGCGCTTTGCCCTCATCGCCGGTGCGGCTGAGGAAGGCCTCGCGCGTGGCGGGGTACATCTTCTCGCGGAAGGCCTGCTTTTCCTCGGAAGTCATCTCGCGGATGTCGATGCCCGACGCCTCGATTTCGGCGAGCGCCGCCTTAACGGCCTCGGCCTTGTGGGCGATGAGCTCGGGAATGACTTCCTGGAAGGCCTCGGTGATGACGGTGCGGTGCTCTTCAGGCAGACCGTTCCAGAACGCCGGGTTGAACAGCACGACATCTTCCATCGCGCCGTGGTCGGAAACCACGAGATGCTTCTGGACCTCGTAATACTTCATGCGCTGGATGGTATCGAGCGGGTTTTCCTGCGCATCGACCACGCCGGTCTGCAGCGCGGTATAGAGCTCGCCGAAAGGCAGCGCGATTGCGGAGGCGCCAAGCGCGTTGAACTGCTCGATCAGGATGTTGGAATCCATCACGCGGAACTTCTGGCCGGCGAAATCGTCGATGGCGGCCAGCGGCTTGCTGGAGGTGAAGTGCTTCTTGCCGTTCGGCCACAAGGTCAGGCAGACGACCCCGCGGGTGGAGAAGGAATCGCACAGTGCCTTGCCGAAGGCGCCGCCGCGGATCTTCTGTGCGGCTTCGGCGTCATCCGGCAGAAGGAAGGGGATGTCGAGGATCGACACCAGCGGGTTGAAGCCGCCGAGGAAGGCGGCCGGCGCGACGGTTGCTTCAAGCGTGCCGAGCTGGACGCCTTCGGTCATCTCGCGCTGCTGGCCGAGCTGCCCTTGCGGGAAAATCTGGAACTCGACGGCGCCGTCGGTGCGCTCGGCCACGAGGGCCGCGACCTTCTCGAGCATCACGTGACGCGACTGCTGCGCGGATTCCAGATGGCCGATCTTGGCGACGAAGTCCGCCGACCATGCCGTAGAAGCTGCCGAGAGACCGATGACGGTCGACAATGCGATTGCCTTGAGCCTGCTGACTACCCTGTTCACTGTTCCACCTCTTATTTTTGGGGCCAAGAAAGAATGGACGGTAATGGAGGGGCGGATTGGCTGTCAATCGCAATTCTCAAAAATGAGACGAATTTAAGATGCGTCCAATAATTGATCCGAAGTGGCGGATATGAGAGGTTTCATTGACAATCATGCGCCGGTCGCCGGATAACGGGACCGCTTCTGGAGCCCACGCGGGAGAGAATGTGAGCAGTTCGGACCAAGACGCAATCAGCTTCCGCGACATCGGCGCACGCCTGCGTGCCCATCGCATGGGTAAGGGACTGACCCCGGATGCCCTGGCCGAAAAGCTCCACATGTCGCGCGCGGCGCTCTATCGCGCCGAAAAGGGCGAAATCCGCAAGATCGACACGTTGACCAACATCGCCGGCGAGCTCGGCGTTTCGCTGCCGAGCCTGATGGGCGTCGGCGTGGAATATGTCAGCACGTCGACGACGTTCTTCGAGCGGATGCGCCAGCTCGAGGAAGAATGCCAGCAGATCATCGGGCTGTTCAGCCCCGTGTCCTACCTGCTGACGTCCGACGGCTATGACACGGTGCTGAAGACCGTTTTGAAAGAGTCGATTCCCGAGGGGGTCGATCCCGAGGGGACGTCGGCCCGGGCGGTGGATGCGCTCGTCGAAGTCCTGCGCGAACGTAAGGCCGCCTTCCGGTTGCGCCGGCCGCTGATCGTAAGCCTGATCTCCTCGGCCGATCTCGAGCGTTTCCTGATGCACGGCATGGTGGGACGGCACGACCTGCCGGCAGCGACCGTGGACGAGCGCAGGCGCGCGGCGCGCAACGAGGCCGAATACATCCTCTCGATGCTGAACGACCAGCCGATCGGCATCCAGATCGGCATCGTGCGCGAGCAGGTGCCGGCGACGAGTTTCCAGATATTCCGCCAGGCCGATCGCTCGGTTCTGGCAATCAGCCCGTTTCGGCTGGGCGAGCAGCCGAATGTGCGGCTCGGCGTGGCGCTGATAACCTCGGCACCTGAGGCGATGTCGCTGCACGAGGAGATTGCCGCGCGGCTGTGGGGCGACGCGCTGAAGGGAGCGGAAGCCGCTGCCTATCTGCAAACCGTGATCGACAAATACGCGATCCGGTAGCACCGCGCAGGGGATGGACGCAGGCGCCCGAGCCGTGGTCTGTTACGGCCTTCCGACACCATAGGAAGGCATGACCGTGCACGCATCTCCCTTCGATCTTTCAGGCAAGACGGCGCTGGTGACCGGCGCGAACACCGGCATAGGGCAGGCGATCGCTTGCGCGCTGGCAAATGCCGGTGCTTCTGTTGTTGGCGTGGGCCGTTCGGCCATGGACGACACGGCGGCGCTGATCGAGGGCAAGGGCGGACGCTTTGCGGCGGTCAAGGCCGATCTCTCGGATATGAAGGCGGTACGTGGGCTGATGCCGCGCGTTACCGAGGCATGCGGTCGGCCCGACATACTGGTCAACAATGCCGGCATCATCCGGCGCGCGGACGCGGTGGACTTCACCGAGGAAGACTGGGACGCCGTCATGGACGTCAACCTCAAGTCTGTCTTCTTCCTCTGTCAGGCCTTTGCGGCGGGCGCGCTTGCGGAGAACGTGCCGGCCAAGATCATCAACATCGCCTCGCTTCTGTCGTTCCAGGGCGGTATCCGCATCGCATCGTACACCGCCGCGAAGAGCGGTCTTGCCGGCCTGACGCGGCTGCTTGCCAATGAGTGGGCGGCGCGCGGCATCAACGTGAACGCCATCGCACCCGGCTATATCGAGACCAACAATACGCGGGCGCTGCGCGAGGATTCGGAGCGAAACACCGAGATTCTCAAGCGAATTCCGGCTGGACGGTGGGGCAAGGGGGAAGATCTGGGCGGCGCGGCGGTGTTTCTCGCCTCGAATGCTTCCGACTATATCCATGGCGCTGTGCTGCCGGTCGACGGCGGCTGGCTGGCGCGCTAGGCGCTATCAACTTTCTCGCGAAGCCTGGCTGCGGATGCGGGCGCGTTCCAGCATATAGCGCTCGGCGTCTTCCATATGCTCGCGCATAAGCCGCCGCGCACCTTCGGCATCGCCGGCCTTGAGCAGGCGGATTGTGCGCACCTGATAGTTGAGTGCGGTCTCGCGGAGCTGCGGGTTCGGCTCGGCATAGATCGCGCGGCACTCGGTCAAATCGCGCAGCAGCGTCTGGAGGAAGACGCAGACGAAGCCGAGCAACTGGTTCTCGGCGAGACTGGCGAGGACCGAGTGGAAGTCGAGCTCGGCGATCCGCTGGCGGAATTCCTCCTCGGCCGTCTTCGGCTCGTTTTCGTAGAGCCTGATCGTCGCCTGAAGGGCCGTGCTGCCCTGCTCGTCGAGCTTGCCGGCAAGGCTTGCGGCAAGCTCCGGTTCAAGCAGCTTGCGCAGCGCGTAGATGTCGGCGATGCCCGGCTGGTTGAAGAGGAAGAGATTGCTCAGCAGGTCCATTGCCTGCTCGCCCGAAAGCGCGGTGACGAACGCGCCACCGCCGGGGCCGGTGCGGGTCTTGATGAGACCCTGCGTTTCCAGCGCTTTCATCGCCTCGCGGACAGTGCCCTTGGAGGCTTTCATCTCCTCTTCGGCCAGCCATTCCTGCGGGATGCGGTCGCCAGGGGAAAGGCCCCGCTGGGAGATCAAGTCGCGGATGCGCGCCGCGAGCATATCCGAGCGCTTGCGCCGTTTCGGCGGCGTCACCACCAGCGGCGTGTTTCCCGTCGTCATCCCTTGTCGCCCATCAGCCTGCCCGTTTCTCTCCTGTCAGGAGCGGCGGGTGGAAGCAAGCGGCGAGGTGCTCCTTGTCCACCGCGCCTTCCTCCAGCGAGGGGCGCTTCGTGCGGCACAGGTCGTCGGCTGCCGGACAGCGCGCGGCAAAGGCGCAGCCCGGCGGCGGATCGTAAGGATCGGGCAGCTCCGCATTGCCGTCCTCAGGCGCCAGCACCGGACGGCCGGGCACCGGCACCGAATCGAGCAGCAGCCTCGTATAGTGGTGTCGCGGATCGGCGAAGATGGCCTTCGACGGGCCAATCTCGGCGAGGCGGCCGAAATACATCACCGCGACACGGTCGCTGACGCTTTCGACCACCGACAGGTCGTGACTGATGAAGACGTAAGTGAGGCCGAAACGCGCCTTCAGGTCGTCGAGCAGGTTGAGCACCTGCGCCTGCACGGATACGTCGAGCGCGGAGACCGGCTCGTCGAGCACGATCAGTTCGGGGCTGGCCGCCAGCGCGCGGGCGATGCCGATGCGCTGGGCCTGACCGCCCGAGAATTCATGCGGATAGCGCTCGAGGAATTCAGGGCGCAAATTGACAGCGTCCATCAGCTCGGCAAGCCGCTCCCGCCGTTCGCTGCGGCCGAGGCCGAGGAGATGGATGAGAGGCGCTTCCAGAATCGCGCGGATCGTCTTGCGCGGATTGAGCGACGAGACGGGATCCTGAAACACGTACTGGACGCGCCGCGCCAGCGTGCCGAAATCCCTTTGGGCCGCTTCGGCCACGTCCTCGCCCTTGAAGCGGATCGCGCCGCCGGTCGGCTTGTCGAGCCCGACCAGCATGCGCGCCAGCGTCGACTTCCCGCAACCGGATTCACCGACGATGCCAAGCGTCTCGCCGGGGCGGACCTCCAGGGAGACCTGCTGGATGGCGTGGACGCCGGGCTTGTGCCCGCCGAACAGCGTGCGGCCGCCGCCGAAGACGCGCTCGACGGCGTCGATCTCGATCAGTGCGGTGACGTCAGGCATCGGTTGCGGCCCTTTCATCATCTTCCACCAGCGGGAACAGGCAGCGCGCGGCGCGGCCGCCGCCCAGCGGGTCGAGCGCGATCTCGCCGCGCCGGCATTCGGGCTGGACGCGCGGGCAGCGCGGTGCGAAGGCGCAGCCTTCCGGCAGGTCGTCGACGGAAGGCGGCAGACCCTCGATCGCATCAAGCCGGCGTTCGGGCGCGCCCAGCACGGGCACGCAGTCGATCAGCTTGCGCGTGTAGGGGTGGGCGGGGCTCTCCAGCACCTGCTCCGTCGTGCCGGTTTCAACGATGCGGCCCGCATACATCACCGCCACACGGTCGCAGAGTGCCGAGACCACGCCGAAATCGTGGGTGATGAACAGGATCGACGCCTGTTTGTCGTGGCGGAGCTTGTTCATCAGCGCGAGGATCTGCGCCTGAACGGTGACGTCGAGGGCGGTCGTCGGCTCGTCGGCGATCAGCAGTTCGGCGTCGTTTGCAAGCGCCATGGCGATGCAGACGCGCTGCCGCATGCCGCCCGACAGCTCGTGCGGCCAGGCGTCGAGCCGCTGTTCCGGGTTGGGAATGCGCACCAGCGCCAGCAACTCCTTCGCCCGTTCGCGCGCCTCGGCATGGCCGAGCGGCTGGTGGGCGCGGATCGCCTCGATGATCTGGTCGCCGACCGTAAACAGGGGGTGCAGCGTCGAAAGCGGGTCCTGGAAGACGTGGGAGACCGCGCCGCCGCGCAATTGCCGGATACGAGCGTCGGACGCTGCAAGCAGATCCTCGCCCTTCAAGCGGATGGCGCCGCCAGCGATGCGGCCGGGCGGGGTGGGCACGAGGCCCATGATCGACATTGCGGTGACCGACTTGCCGGATCCGGATTCGCCAACGAGGCCGAGACATTCCGTCTCGCCGAGCAGCAGGTCGACGCCACCGACGGCGTGAAGCGTCTTCGAGCCGATCTGGAACTGGGTCTTCAATCCCGCGACATCGAGCACTGCGCCGGGAACCGGGTCGGCGTGGTTTTCGCCGGCCGGAAGCTCGATGGCGGTGCGCGCGACGGGACGCGTCAGCGCGCCGGATTTCAGCCGCGGATCGAGCACGTCGCGAATGCCGTCGCCCAGAAGGTTGATGCTCATCACCAGCAGGAAGATGGCGATGCCGGGCATGAGGGCGACGTGAGGCGCGTTGAACAGCACGCGCCGACCGTCGCCCAGCATCGAGCCGAGGTCGGCCTGCGGCGGCTGAGCGCCCAGCCCAAGGAAGGAAAGGCCGGCGGTTTCGAGGATCATCCAGCCGACGGTGGTCGACATTGTCACGACGATGACCGGCATGACGTTGGGCAGGATTTCGGAGGTCAGGATGCGCGTGTGCGATTTGCCGGAAAGCCGCGCTGCATCGACGAATTCGCGCCGGGCAAGGCCGAGCGTGACACCGCGTATGTTGCGGGCGAAGAAGGGAATGTTGACGGCGGCAATGGCATAAAGCGCGTTGATGAGGCCCGGCCCCAGCACCGCAACGATGGCGAGCGCGAGCAGGATGTAGGGAAAGGCCATCAGCATGTCGATGCCGCGCATCAGCAGCGTATCGGTGCGGCCGCCCGCATAGCCGGCGACGAGGCCGATCAGCGAGCCGAAGAAGGCGGCGATCAGCGTCGCCGAGATGCCGACGGCGAGGCTGACGCGCAGGCCCCAGACGATGCGCGAGAGGATGTCGCGGCCAAGCGCATCTGTGCCGAGCAGGTGACCTTCGGCGAACGGGCGCAGCAGCCGCTGCGCAGGCGCTGTCGCATCGGGATCGGCAAGCGGCAGCAGCGGCGCGAGCAGCGCTAGTGCTGCCATGAATGCGAGGATGACCAGACCGGCCGTCGCCAGCCTGTTGTTGAGCATCAGGCGAATGGCGTCGGGCCGACCCGACCCGCGCGCTGGCTTTGCGGTTTCGATGGTTGCGCTCATCGCCTCAACCTCGGATCGAGCGTCGACTGAATGACGTCGGCTGCAAGGTTGAACAGCACGTAGCTGGCGGCGACCACCAGCACGCCGCCCTGCACCAGCAGGATGTCGCGGGTTGAGATGGCGTTGACCAGCATGGCGCCGATGCCCGGCCACTGGAAGACCGTCTCGATATAGACCGCGCCACCGAGCACGAAGCCGGCCTGTATGCCGATGACCGGGATCACGCTGACCAGAGCTGCCTTGAAGGCGTGGCGGTAGATGACGCGGCGCTCGCTAAGCCCCTTGGCGCGGGCGGTGCGAATATAATCCTGCCGCAGCACCTCGAGCATGGCGGTTCGGGTGAGCCGCGCGATGACGCCGGTGGCGACCGCCGCCAGCGTCACTGCCGGCATGACGAGGTGGTAGAGCAGGTCCGGCAGGTCGCCGCCGCCATAGATCGCGTACATGCCGCTGGCCGGGAACCAGCGCAGGTCGACTGCGAAGAACAGGATCAGGAGCAGGCCGAGGAAGAAGGAGGGCGTGGATATGCCGATCAGCACTAGCAGGGTGACGATGCGATCGGCCCAGCCGAACTGGCGCACGGCGGAGACGATGCCGGCCAGCAGGCCGAAGATCGAGCAGAGCAGGAGCGCGGCGCCGGCGAGGGTGAGTGTCGCCTGGAAACGCTCCAGCACCTCGTCGAGCACCGGCCGGTTGAGCGCGAAGGAACGGCCGAGATCGCCCTGGAACAGGTTGCCGAGCCAAATCAGGTATCGCTGGGGCAGGGGCTTGTCGAGGCCGAGCTGCGCGTTGAGCCGGGCGACGTTTTCAGGCGTGGCGAAATTGCCGAGAATGGCCGTCGCCGGGTCACCGGGGATCAGCGCCATGATCAGGAACACGATCAGCGTGAGCCCGAACAGGACGGGTATCGCGGCAAGAAGCCTCTTTGCGATGTAGGCTGCCATGGATGCGCTCCGGGTCGCCGAAGGTGAGCCCACCCGCGCCGGATGCGCGGGCAGGCTGGCACTTAGTTCTTCGACACGTCCTGAAGCATCAGGAAGAACGAGGGCTGCAGGCTGAAGCCTTCGACATTGGCCGTCGTGACTGCGCCCTGCACCCAGTTGGCGACGAACACCCACGGGGCATCCTCGTGCACGATCTCCTGCATCTGCTTGTAAAGCGTCGCACGCTCCTCCGGTTCGGTCGAAACGCGGGCCTGATTGAGCAGTTCGTCGACCTCCACGTTAGAGTAGTAGCCGGAGTTGAAGCCGCCTTCCGACGGGAAGGCAGCCGTGCGCAGCGTCAGGAAGGGCAAGGTGTCGGGATCGTTGGTCATCCACGCCATCTCGGCCATGTCGGCCTTGCCTTCGAGGCCGGGATTCACCTGTCCGAGGAAGGTATTCCACTCATAGGTCTCGATCTTGACGTTCATGCCCACGGCGGCGAGATCGGCCTGGATGGCGGTGCCCATGGCGACCGGATCGAGCATGCCGGAGCCGCCCTCGGTGACGTAGAAGGTGATCTCCTCGCCGTCATAGCCGGCCTCGGCAAGCAGTTCGCGCGCCTTGTCTGGATCGTAGGGGTAAGGCTGCACCTCCTCGTTGTAGGCCCATGCGAAGGCCGGCGGGGTCGGGCCTGCCGCGACCTCGGCGGTGCCCTGCAACACGTCGGTGACCAGCGATTCCTTGTTGATCGCGTAGTTGGCCGCCTGGCGCACGCCCTTCTCCGCGAAGGGGCCTTCCTTCATGTTGAGGATGAGGAACCAGACGTGCGGGCCGGCCTGCTCATGCACCTGGAAGTCGGGCGCGTCGCGGAACTGGGCGACCGAATCCGGCGGCACCTCGACCATGATGTCGAGCCCGCCCGACAGCATCTCGGCAACGCGGGTGTTGGCATCGGTGATCGGACGGAAGACGATGGCTTCCGGCGCCGGGGCGCCGTCCCAGTAATCCTCGTTGCGGGTCACGACAACGCGCTGGTTGCCCTGCCATTCCTCGAATTTGTAGGCGCCGGTACCGACCGGGTTGCGCCCGTAATCCTTGCCGCTTGCCTCGACGGCAGCCGGCGAGACGATCAGGCCGGTCGGGTAGGCGAGGTTGGACAGGAACGGCGCGAACGGCTCGTTCAGCTTGAACTCGACCGTCGTGTCGTCAACCGCCGTCACCTCATCGACCGCCGAGAAGAAGAAGGCCAGCGGGAAAGGGCCGGTGTCGTGGAAGGGATGCTCCTCGTCGAGCATGCGTTCGAAGTTGAACTTCACCGCCTCGGCGTTGAACGGCGTGCCGTCATGGAAGGTGACGCCTTCGCGAAGCTTGAAGATGTAGGTGAGCCCGTCTTCGGAAATCTCCCAGCTCTCTGCGAGTGAAGGCTCCACTTCGAGCGAGCCGTCGGCGAAACGCACAAGGCCATCATAGACATTCACGAGAATGCGGAAGTCGTTGACCGCCGTCACAGCGTGCGGGTCGAGCGACTGTGGCTCGGCGATCTGTCCGACCACGATCACATTGGGTGGTGTCTGGGCGAAGGCGGCTGGCGCGATTGCCAATGCGCATGCGGCCGCCAAGGCGGCAAGTACGCGTCTCATGGGTATCTCCGTTCGTCGTTCCGCTGCGTTATTGCGATAATTAATCACTATAATTTGCGGCAGGCAATGATTTATACATATAAATTAACTGCAGCCTTCGAAGCGGTGGAAAGTGCGGCGCGAAGCAAGGGAGGATCCGGTGGCAGGCGAAAGACGGGCGGAAATCGACGGCCGGCGGATGAAGACGATCTTCGACGCAATCAACGATTTCGGGCGCGTTACGGATATGCCGGGCTGGAATCGCCCCGGTCTGTCGGACGAGGATATGGCGGTGCGCCGCTGGTTTGCCGCACGTATGCAGGGGGAGGGGCTTCGTGTATCGATGGATGGCGCGGCGAACGTATCCGGACGGTTGGGGCCGGAAGGCGAGCCTTGCGTGATGCTGGGCTCGCACCTCGACACGGTGCCTTCAGGCGGAGCGTTCGATGGCGCGCTCGGGGTTGCCGTCGCGCTCGAATGCGCGCTTGCGATGCGCGACGCGGAGGTGCCGCTCGTCCACCCCGTCGAGGTGATCGCCACCAGCGAGGAGGAGGGTCGCTTCGGCGGCATGCTGGGCTCGCAGGCGCTGGCCGGGCTGACGACGCAGGAATGGCTTGGGACGGCGGCCGATGCCGACGGCGTGCGTCTCGCCGATGCGTTGGCGAGCCACAACCTCGACCCGGCTGGCGTTATGGCGTCGGCGCGGCCGGCGAATTCGGTCAGGGCGTTTCTGGAACTGCATGTCGAGCAGGGGCCGGTGCTCGAGCGGGCGTCGATTCCCGTCGGCATCGCCGACCGCGTTTCGGGTGTCGTGCATCTGGGCGTGACGCTACGCGGCGTTGCCAACCACTCCGGCACCACGCCGATGGACATGCGCGCCGACGCCTTCGCCGGGCTGGCCGAGATCGCTACAGCGATACCAGGTCTCATCGCAGGGCGGGGGACTGACCAATCGCGCATCACCATTGGCAAGGTGGAACTGAGCCCGAACTTCCCGCATACGATCCCGGGGGAGGCGCTGTTCTCAATCATCGTTCGGGATGCGGAAAGCGTTGCGATGGACCGGCTGTGTGATGGTCTGCGCGATCGCATCGCCGCGGTGGCGGGACGTCACGGGCTGGCCCATGAGATCGTGGAACGCAGCCGCATCGAACCGGTCATGCTTGATGCGGGACTTGCGGATCTCTTGCGCAAGGAGGCGAAGGCTCTGGCATTGCCGTCGATGGTGATGCCCTCGGGTGCGGGGCACGACGCCCAGACGATGCAGGCGCTGGCACCGGCGGGCCTGATTTTCGTGCCCAGCCGAGGCGGGGTGAGCCATGCGCCGGACGAGTGGACCGACTGGGATGCGGCGGTCGCCGGGGCGCGGCTGATGCTGGCCGCCGCCGTTCGACTGGCATGCGAATGATCGCATCGAGGCAGCGTTAGGCCGCCGCGCGGGAACTTTCGGGCGGTTTCCGCATTGGCAAACTGAGCGAAGGGAGCGACATGGGTATCCGAGAATTCCGCAGGGACTATCTGACCCGGCCCATTTTCCGTTGGGCCGGCGGCGTGCTGCCGCCGATTTCCGACACCGAGCGCGAGGCGATTGACGCCGGTACGGTCTGGTGGGACGGCGAACTTTTCACCGGCAATCCGGACTGGCAGAAGCTGCTCGACATGCCGCCCGCAGCGCTCTCGGCGCGCGAACAGGCGTTCATGGACGGCCCGGTGCGCGAACTCTGTTCCATGATCGACGACTGGAAGATCGCCTGGCAGGACCGCGACCTGCCGCCAGACGTCTGGGATTTCATGCGCCAGAACAAGTTCTTCGGCATGATCATCCCGGAGAAATATGGCGGGCTCGGCTTCTCCAACACGATGCATTCCGAGGTGGTGCGGACCATCTCGTCGGCAAGCGTGGTGGCCGGCGTGACCGTCATGGTGCCGAATTCGCTCGGGCCGGGCGAACTGCTGATGCATTTCGGCACCGAGGCGCAGAAGGACCACTGGCTGCCAAGGCTGGCAGACGGCTCCGAGATTCCCTGTTTCGGGCTGACATCGGAGGATGCGGGCTCGGATGCGGCCGCGATGACGGACAGCGGCATCGTGGAATACGGAAAGCACGAGGGCCGCAAGGTGCTCGGCATCCGCCTGAACTTCCACAAGCGCTACATCACGCTGGGGCCGGTCGCGACCGTGATGGGGCTGGCCTTCAAGCTCCACGATCCCGATGGGCTGCTCGGCGGCGAGAAAGAGCGCGGCATCACCGTTGCCCTGCTGCCGACAGCGACGCCGGGCGTGAGCCATGGCGAGCGCCATATCCCTCAGTTCACCCATTTCCAGAACGGTCCGCTCTACGGCAAGGACGTCTTCATCCCGCTCGACTGGATTCTCGGCGGCCAGGAACAGGTCGGGCAAGGCTGGAAGATGCTGATGACGGCGCTGGCGGCGGGACGCGGGATTTCGCTGCCCTCGCAGTCGGCAGCCTCGGCGGCAATGTGCGCGCGGGCGACCGGCGCCTATGCGCGCGTGCGACGCCAGTTCAACGTGCCGATCGGCATGTTCGAGGGCATCCGCCGGCATCTCGCCGACCTTGCGGCAAACGCGTATCTCATCGACGCCGCGCGGCGGCTGACGGTGGCCGCGCTCGACCGGGGCGAGAAGCCGTCGGTGATTTCGGCGATCATGAAATATCACGCCACCGAGCGCATGCGGCAGTCGATCGAAAAGGCGATGGACATCCATGGCGGCAAGGCGATCATCGACGGCCCGCGCAACTATATGGGCGGGCAGTATCGGTCCGTGCCGATCGGCATTACGGTCGAAGGCGCGAACATCCTCACACGCAATCTGATGATCTTCGGCCAGGGCGCGATCCGCTCGCATCCCTACATGCTGAGGGAACTGGAGGCGCTTTCGGAGGCCGACAAGGACAAGGGCCTCGACGCATTCGACCGGAGCTTCTGGGCGCATGCGGGCCATTCGATCGCCAATTCCGGACGTGCATTCCTGCGCGGCTGGTCGGGCGCGCTGTTTGCGCCGTCGCCGAAGGATGTGGGCATGCCGCATCACTGGCAGCGGCTTTCGCGCTATGCCTCGGCCTTCGCTTTGATCTCCGATCTGGCGCTGCTCACGATGGGCGGCGCGCTGAAGCGCAAGGAACTGATCTCGGCTCGGCTCGGCGACATCCTGTCGGAGCTGTATCTGCTGGGCGCGGTGCTGAAGCGTTACGAAGACGAGGGCCGGCAGAAGATCGACCGTCCCATCGTCGACTACATCATGGTGAATGGCGAGGAGCGCATCTGCGCGGCGTTCGATGGCGTGCTCGACAATCTGCCAGCGCGGTGGGCGGCGTGGGTGACGCGCATCATCGCGTTCCCGTTCGGCATTTCCTATCGCGCGCCGTCCGACAGGCTGACGGACAAGGTCGCCGAGACGATGATGGCGCCATCGGAGCAGCGTGATCGCCTGACGCCGAACCTCTATCTTGGCGAAGGTCACGAAACCCACGCGCTCAAGGATCTGGAACGCGCATTTCAGGCGGTTATGGACGTGGAGCCGATCGAAAAGAAGATGCGGACTGCTGAAATCCGCGACCCCGAGGAAGCACGCGAGCGTGGCGTCATCGACGCGGCGGAGTTTGGGCGGCTGGCTGAGGCCGCCGAGCTGGTTCAGCGCGTCGTGGCCGTGGATGCGTGGCCGATGGAAGAGGTTTCGCCGCTGGCCGACCAGCATCGAAAGCCGGCGCCGAAGCGGACGCGTGCGGCAAAGCCGCGGCGGCTCGCGGCCGAATAGCCTTCGGCCCTTCGTCGGCGTTATTGGCCGGTTTGGGGCATCTGGCGCGCGGCGCGGCGCATCGAATGCGGCGGCAGGCCGAACTGCCGCACGAAGGCGCGACGCATGCGTCCGGGATCGCCGAAGCCGGCCGATACGGCAATCTCATCGAGCGGGCGCGCGCTCGATTCCACCGCCGTTCTCGCGGTTTCCAGCCGTAGCCGCTCGACGGCCTTGGCCGGCGTCGTGCCGGTCTCGGCAGTAAAAGCCCGCGCGAAATTGCGCGGACTCATCGCGGCGCGGTCCGCAAGACGCTCCACCGTCAAAGGTTCGGCGATATGTGCGCGCATCCAGTCGATCAGCGCGGCGAAGCGGCCGCTGCGCCCACCCAGCTCGACAATCGCGGAGAACTGCGATTGGCCGCCCGGCCGCCTCTGATGCACCACAAGCTGCTGGGCGATGCGGCGGGAAATGTCCGATCCCAGATCATCCTCGATGAGGGCAAGCGTCAGGTCGATCCCGGCCGAGATGCCGGCGGACGTCCAGACCTCGCCGTCGCGGATGAAGATGCGTTCCGCGTCCAGCCGGATGTTCGGGTAGCGGCGTGCAAAATGGTCGGTGCTTTCCCAGTGCGTTGTCGCGCGACGGCCCTCGAGCAGGCCCGCTTCGGCCAGGAAGAAGGCGCCGGAGCAGACGCTTGCGATGCGGCGCGCCTTTGCCTGCGGCAGCCAGCCGACGATCTCCTGCATCCCTGACATCGACCTTATGATTTCGCCGCCCGAAACCAGAACCGTGTCGTACTCGCGGTTGTCGAGCGGCGCGGCGTCGAGATCGAGCCCGGAGGAGCTTGGCACCCGGCCGCCACCTTCCGGCGCGAGCACGGTCAGCGTGTAGCTGCCGGGGCGAAAGCGGTTGGCGATCTCGAAGGCGGCGATTGGCCCGGTGACGTCCAGCATCTGGAAGCCGGGATGGAGGATGATGGCAACGGCTCGGCTCATGGCAGTTTTTGCCTGATTTATGTCATTTCGGCCAAATCGTAGCAGCAGTAGAATTGGCGTCAAGTTTCGCGGTTTGCGATGATGGAGACGCAGGATGAGCGTGAAGATGATTTCGCTGGGCGTGTTGGGCTTGGTTGCCGTTGCAGCGGCAGGGTGGCTGGGATGGCTCTACAGCCTGCCACCGGCCCCGCCCGCCATGGCGGCGTCGGCGGTGCCGCCCGAGGAAACGCAGGCGATGCTGGCGGCGCTGAAGCCACCCAAGCGTGAGCGACCGGTGATCGCGATCATCGGTATCAACGACGCCACCGAGACCACCGACTATCTGATGCCCTACGGCATCCTGCGTCGCGCGGACATAGCGGACGTATTGCTGGTGGCGACGCAGGAGGGGCCGGTTTCGCTCTATCCGGCGCTGACGGTGGAACCGGACACGACGATCGCGGCGTTCGACGCACAATATCCCGAGGGTGCGGACTATGTGATCGTACCGGCGATGAGCCGCGACGACGACCCGGCCGCACTCGACTGGATCAGGGGCCAGTCGTCCAAGGGCGCGATCGTCGTCGGCGTCTGCGTCGGGGCCAAGGTGGTGGGGGCGGCCGGGCTGCTCGACGGGCGGCAGGCCACCACGCACTGGTATTATCTCACCGAACTGCTCAAGCGCAGCCCGACCATCGAACACGTGGCCAACCGGCGCTTCGTTGTCGATGGGAACGTGGCGACGACGACCGGCATCACAGCGTCCATGCCGATGATGCTGACGCTGATCGAGGCCATTGCCGGGCGGGACAAGGCCGTGGAAGTCGCGCGCGGTCTCGGCGTCGATACGTGGGACGCGCGCCATGCCAGCGGTGCCTTCCGTTTCAACCGCAGCTTCGCCCGGACCGTGATCGGCAACAGCGCCACGTTCTGGACCCGCGAGCAGCTCGCCATTGCGCTGGAAGAGGGTATGGACGAGGTTTCGCTGGCGCTGGTTGCCGATGCGTGGTCGCGGACCTACCGTTCGAAAGCGCTGACCTTTGCCGAGGGGCCGATCACGAGCAAAAACGGCGCACGAATCGTGCCCGACCGCTCAGGAAGCTGGCGAGGAGATGAGCGGATCGCCGATTTCGCGGATGCGAAGCCTGCGCAGGTGCTCGATGCAACCTTGCAGGCGATCGAGCAGCGCTATGGCCGACGCACGACCGACGTGGTTGCCATGGAGCTCGAATATCCCCGCTAGAAAAAATTCGAGGCCGAATGTCGGGAGGTGGTTGCGTCGTGCGTCCTAGTGGCAGCCAAACCGAATATCCGAGGAGACGACCATGTTCCGCACCACTTTTGCCGCAGCCATCATGCTGATGACCGGCCCCGCCTTCGCACAGACCGAGCCGGTGGGTGACCGCGTCGAGGTCAATGGCATGCAGATGTATTATGAGGTGTCCGGCGAGGGTGACCCGCTGGTCGTGCTTCACGGCGCCTATATGAACATCCCGTCGATGGGCGGCATTGTCGGCAAGCTGGCCGAGACCCACAAGGTTTACGCGCTGGAGTTCCAGGGGCACGGCCGCACGACCGACATAGACCGGCCGATCACCTATCCGAACCTCGCCGACGACGTGGCCGCCTTCATGGATGCCGTCGGTATCGAGAAGGCCGATGTGTTCGGTTATTCGATGGGGGCCGCTGCCGGCCTGCAGCTTGCCATTCGGCATCCGGAGAAGGTGAACAAGCTGGCGGCCGCTTCCGTTGCCTACGACATCGAAGGCACGCAGAAGGCTTTTCGCGATTTCATCCCGCACATGACCGTAGAGATGTTCGTCGAGATGCCGTTTGCCGAGCAGTACAAGGAGCTTGCGGCTGATCCCGACGGCTTTCCGGCTCTGGTGGAGAAGCTGATCCAGCTCGAGCACGAGCCGCTCGACTGGGAAGAAGACGTGAAGGCGCTGAAGACCCCGGTGCTGATCATTGCCGGCGATGCCGACTACATGACGCTCGAGCACGCGGTGGCGATGTTCCGGCTGCTGGGCGGCGGGGCCATGGGCGACATGGGCGAGCCGCTGCCGGAATCGCGTCTCGCGGTGCTGCCTGCGACCTCGCATACCGCGGTCATCGGGCAGGTGGACCTGTTGAACACCTACATCGAATCCTTCCTGAACGGTGAAACGCCGAAGGGCATGTTCGAGTAAGACGCGGGCAGACAAGCGTGCTGAACTATGACGGGCGGCCGGCGACGGTCGCCCGTTTTCAGTTGCGGTAGATGCGATTGCGGACTGGGAAGCGCCCGTCGAAGGTGACGGCGACGCCAGTTCGTGTTTGCGGATCGACCGCGTGGATATGAAGGTGAGGCTCGGTCGTGTTGCCGGAATTGCCGACGCGGCCGATAGGCTCGCCCACCACCAGGGTGTCGCCGGTTTCGACGGCCACCGAGCCCTCCCGCAAATGCGCGATCTCGACTTCGATGTCGTCGCAGTCGAGCACGACGTGATTGCCTGCCGCGTTGTCTCCGTCTCTTTCGGGCGGCGGGAGGTCGGGCAAGCCGTCGACGGCAGCCAGCACTGTGCCTTCGCAAGGGCTCGCGACCAAAGCATCAAAAATCTCGTAGCTGGCAACGTCCCGGGGCAGGATGCCACTGGCACGGAAGCCGGCGGGGCCGATCGCGGTGATGTCGGCGGCGTAGCGCTGCTCGCGATGGCTGGCATGGTGGTTCAACAGTGCGATGCCGCCGCCTTGCCCGACGACAAAGGTGCCACCCTGCAACGGAAAGGCCAGGTTTCGCGTGTCGGCCGGCGTCCGCAGGCCCAGAAGCACGTAGACCAGCGCTGCGCCGAACAGCGCCAACGAGCCGGCCGTGGGCCAGTGCTGGCGCCAGACCGAAGCGCCGTCAGCCGGCAACCAGGGCAGGCGCGCATGGCGCAGCAATGAAAGAACAACGGCCACCGCCAGCAGGGCCAGCAGCACGAAGCGTGTATAGTAGCCGGCAATATCCCATCGGCCGACAAGCATCACGAGCGCCACGAAGACGGCAGAGTCGGCGACCACGAGCAGCCATGCAACGCGGGAGCGTTCCGACAGGCGCCAGATGCGCCAAGCATAGGCCAAAGGTATGCCGATGCAGACGGCAAGAAGAATGACGACAACGAGAATCATGCGGCGCCAACGCTAGACGACATGGTGTCGTTCCCGCCAGAGATGGGGCGAATTTGCGCGTCAGGCCGGCTTCTGTTCCGCCACCAGCGTCGGCAGCAGTTCGGCCACGGTGGGATGAATGTGGACGGCCCGCCGCAGCGTTTCCGCCGTCGCGCCGACATGGATGAGATCGAGCACGGCGTGCACGGCCTCGTCGCCGCCGACGCCGAGGATCGCTGCGCCGAGCAGCTTGCCGGTTGCAGCGTCGCTGACGATCTTCATCAGGCCGACGGTCTCGCCCTTCTCTCTGGCGCGGGAGACGCGGGTCATCGGCCGCTTGCCGACGAGAATGGAGTGACCGGCACGGCGTGCCTCGGTCTCGCTTATACCGACGCGGCCGAGGGGCGGGTCCGTGTAGAGCGCGTAGGCGGTCTGCCGGTCGGAGACCTTGCGGCCGGCATTGTCGAGCAGGTTTTCCGCCGCGATCTCGAAGTCGTTGTAGGCGGTGTGGGTGAACGCGCCTTTGCCGTTGCAGTCGCCCAGCGCCCAGATGCCGGGCACGCTGGTACGCAGTTCGTCGTCCACGGTGACGTAGCCGCGCTTGTCGCATTCGACGCCCGCGGCATCGAGACCGAGATCGTCGGTGTTGGGCGTACGGCCGATGGCGAGCAGAACGTGGCTGCCAACGACTTCGGGCTCGCCCTGCGTGCAGCTCACGCCCACGACCTTGCTGTCTCCACGCCGCTCGAACGAGATGCAATCGGCGTTCAGGCGGATGGCTACGCCTTCGTCGACCAGCATGTCGTGGATGGCCTGCGCGACATCCTCGTCTTCGCGGGGAAGCAGCCGCGCGCCGCGCTCGACCACGGTGACCTCCGCACCGAAGCGGCGGAACATCTGCGCGAATTCGAGACCGATATAGCCGCCGCCCACGATCACGAGGTGGGCCGGCAATTCATCGAGGTCGAGGATGGTCGAATTGGTGAGATAGCCGATCTCCTCGGTGCCCGGATAAACGGGCACAGTGGCGCGCCCGCCGACGTTGAGGAAGATGCGCTGGGCCGCGATCCGGTTGTCCGCAACAGTGAGTTCGTTGGAGGAGGTGAAGCGGGCGTGGCCCTCGATCAAGGTGAGGTTTTCCGTGCCCTGCAGCCATTCGACGAGGCCGTTGCGCGAGGCTTCGACGATCGCGTCCTTGCGCGCCTTCACGGCGTTCATGTCGACGGTGATTTCTCCGACGCCGCGAACGCCGTAGTCGCCGGCGCGACGGGCCATGTGAGCAGCATAGGCGCTCGCGACCATGGCCTTGGTGGGGGTGCAGCCGGTGTTGACGCAGGTGCCACCGATGAGCTTGCGCTCGACGAGCGCCACCTTCATGCCGGAACCGGCGAGGCGGACAGCAAGCGAGGGGCCTGCCTGGCCGGCGCCGACGATGATGGCGTCGTAGCTGGTGGTCACCTGAGAATTCCCAAAAGAAGAAGTGCGGCAACGATCGCGACCGCGTCCTCGACAAGTGCTGCGGGCAGGTCGCGCCCGAACAGCGCGGCGAGGCGGGCGCGGGCCGCCGCGCCGCCCAGCGTGCCGATCGCCGCGCCGACGAGGCCGGCGAGCAAGCCGCCGATCCATGCGCCTGCAGGCAGGCCGACGGCAGCGCCGCACAGCGCACCGACCAGCAGGCGTGCGCCGAACTGCGGCGGCACCTTGCGGCTGGGCGTCGATGGCAGCTTGTCGCCGACAAGTTCGAGAGCCGCCGCAGCGGTGAGAAGCCAGGGCGTCGGCCAATGGCCAAGCCAGCCGAGCCAGCTACCGCCGAGCGGCAGCACGCCGACATAGGCGGCCCAACTCAAAGCCGCCAGCGCCATTGCCGTGCGCAGGCCGGTGACGATGCCCGCGAGCAGGGCAAGCAGATAGAGGCTCATGGCGGTGTGCTTCCTTGCTGGTGACGAGCAAGTCTGGCACATCCAGCCACAAGCGCAATGCCGATTGCGATCGGCGGGAACCTTGCCGCAAATCCGCTATGGCCCTTTGCCTTGGCAATCAAAAAGGCAATAGTGCGCGCGCTTCATCAGCAGGAGGAGGGGATTTCGTGAGCACAACAACAGCCACACCCGGCGAAGGCACGCTTGTCGGCCGCGCCCGCGTCGCCGACCGTGCTCATCCGCTGGTCGTGACCGTTCGCGACGGGGAGGTGCACGACATCACATCGCGGGATGCGCCCACCGTGCGCGACATCTGCGAGATGGCCGATCCGGTTGGGTATGTGGCATCGTGCGTTGGCCGCTCGCTTGGGCCTGTCGCAGAGATCGAAGCCAATAGCCACCAGGCGGCGAGGGACGAGGCGAGGCCGCACCTGCTGTCGCCTGTGGACCTGCAGGCGGTGAAGGCTTCGGGCGTCACCTTTGTCGTGTCGCTGCTGGAGCGCGTGATCGAGGAACAGGCGCGCGGCGATGCGGACAAGGCGGATGCGATCCGCGCCGACATCGCGCAACATATCGGGCACGACCTGTCGAAGCTCAAGCCCGGTTCACCGGAGGCGATGGCGATCAAGCAGCACCTGATCGAACGGGGCGCGTGGTCGCAATATCTCGAGGTGGGCATCGGGCCAGATGCTGAAATCTTCACAAAATGCCAGCCGCTCGCTTCGGTTGGCTTCGGCGCCGATGTGGGGCTGCATCCGGTTTCGACCTGGAACAATCCCGAGCCGGAGGTGGCGGTCATCGCTTCCAGTGAGGGCCGCATCGTCGGCGCGACACTGGGGAACGACGTCAACCTGCGCGATGTGGAAGGGCGCTCGGCGCTGCTGCTCGGCAAGGCGAAAGACAACAACGCGTCGGCCGCGCTGGGTCCGTTCATTCGTCTGTTCGACGACACGTTCTCGCTCGATGACGTGAAGCAGGCGGAGGTGCGGCTTCACGTGCGCGGCGAGGACGGGTTCGAGCTGGCAGGGTCGAGCTCGATGTCGGAGATCAGCCGCGCGCCGGAAGAGCTCGTCGCGGCCGCCATGGGCCGTCATCATCAGTATCCCGACGGCATGGCGCTCTATCTCGGCACCATGTTCGTGCCGTCCAAGGATCGCGGCGAAGCGGGCCGGGGGTTCACGCACCATGCGGGCGATAGTGTCGAGATTTCCTCGCCGAAGCTCGGGACGCTGATCAACCGCGTCCAGCTTTCGACCGAATGCACGCCGTGGACCTATGGCGCCAGCCGGTTCATGCGCGATCTCGCGAGCGCCGGGCTTATCTGAGGCGGGATCGCCGAAAGGCCGCGCCTCACGATTTCAGCGGGCCAAGCTTCCTGCGCATCGCTTCCCGCGCGGTAAGCGGGCGGATCGGGTTCGCCTGGAACGCCTGCATGTAGTTGTCCTGGGTACGGCGGATATGGGCGCGCAGCACCTGTTTCAGCCGGGCCGTGTCGCCCTTGCGAATGAGCTCGATCATGCGGCGGTGATCGCCGTAGGAACGTTCGGGCTCGTTGCGGGCATGCAGCGCGAGCTGGGTCCGCAGCGTGGCGACGCGACCCATGATCATCTGGAAGCCCATGACGAGATAGCGGTTGCGCGCGTTCTCGAAGAACGCCTCGTGATAGCGGCTGTCGAGGCGACCGTAGAGCGGGATGTCCTGCGCCTTCATCGCCGCCTCCATTTCGTCGGCGAGCGCGGTCAGCTCTGCAGCCAGGGCCTCAGGATTGTCGCGGGCTGCGAGCTCTGCCGCGTGGGTCTCCAGAACCGCGCGGTATTCGCAGATCTCCGAGATGTCCTCCAGCGTGGGCGTGAACACGTAGGTGCCGGACTTCGGCACGATCGACACCAGGCCCTCGAGCTGAAGCAGGTTGAGGGCCTCGCGCACCGGCGTGCGGCTGACCTCGAAGGCGGCGGCCAGGTTCTCCTCCGAAAGCGCCTCGCCGAAGCTGAACTTCGCGTTGACGATCGCGTCGCGAATGCTGGCCGCGACGGTGACGGCGAGCGATGATTTCCCCTGTGGAATTGTGAATGCGGCCATACGTTCCCAACATCGTTGCGCGGCGGTGCCGTTGCGATAGCGGCCGGCCGCGTCGTTTCCTGCCCTGTTTTGCGGCACCGAAGCTGCCTTGACCAGAGCAAATTGCATAAATGGATTGCATACTAGTTCTGATATGCTAATACCGCCGCCGTCGGCTGACCAGCCGCAAACGGGAGGGGTGATGTCTTCAACAGCCAGCGAGACCGCGTCCGCATCGTCTTTCGATGGGCGTGTGGCTCTTGTGACCGGCGGTGCTTCGGGCATCGGCCGCGCGATCACCGAAAAGCTGGTGGCGGCCGGCGCGCGCGTTGCCGTGTGGGACGTTCGCGAGGATCGCCTTGCAGAACTGGCCGACCGCCATGGCGAGCGTGTGCTGACTCAGGTCGTGGACGTCAGCGACAAGGCTCAGGTCGACGCGGCGGCCGATCTCGTCCAGAGCCAGTGGGGCGGTATTGCCCATCTCGTCAACAATGCCGGCATCATCGGAAAGCGCATGACGCTTGCCGATCTGGACGCGGGCGAGCTCGAACGCGTCCTTTCGGTCAACCTCAAGAGCGTCTTCTACGTCACCGCCGCCTTTGCAACGCGCGCAGGCAGCTTTGCGGATCGCTCGGTGGTCTCGATGGCGTCGATTGCGGCCCGCACCGGCGGCATGGTCGGCAATATGGCCTATGCCGCGACCAAAGGCGCGATCGTCACGCTGACGCATGCCTTCTCCAAAGAGCTTGCGCCGCATGTGCGCGTCAACGCGCTCGCGCCCGGCATCATCGACACCGAAATCCAGCTCGATTCGCTGGGCGATCCGGCCGCCGTCGCTGCGCTGGCCGATGTCATCCCGCTGCAGCGGCTGGGCGCTCCCGCCGAAGTGGCGGAGGCGGCCGTGTGGCTGCTTTCGCCCGCATCCTCCTACATCAGCGCCAGCGTGCTCGACGTGGCTGGCGGCCGCTGATCCAGACATGAGTTTCCGATGCCGACATTGAAAGACCTTCTTGCCGCGGGCAGGCTCATCCAGGCGCCGGGCGCGTCGGACGTGCTGACGGCACGTCTCGTCGAGCAGGCGGGCTTCCCGGCCGTCTACATGACCGGCTTCGGCGCGACCGCCACCACGCTGGGCATGCCGGACCTCGGCCTGATGACGCAAAGCGAGATGATCGATCACGCGCGGCGCATGGTGAGGGCGACCTCGCTGCCGGTGATTGCCGATGCCGATACGGGCTATGGCGGCGCCAACAACCTGCTGCGTACCGTTGAGGATTATGCGCAGGTGGGTGTCGCCGCGATCCATCTCGAGGACCAGACACTGCCGAAGCGCTGCGGCCAGCTCGCGGGCATCCAGCTCGTTTCCGCCGAAAGCCAGGTTCGCACGCTCAAGGGCGCGGTGAGCGCGCGCGGCAAGTCCGACATGCTGCTGATTGCGCGTACGGACGCGCTGGGCGTCCAAGGGATCGAGGAAGCGGTCCGCCGCGCCAACCTCTATGCGGAGACGGGCGTCGACCTCGTCTTCGTGGACGGTGTGCGCACGATCGCGCAGGCCGAGGCCATCGCGCGGGGCGTTCCAGGGCGGAAGGTTCTCAGCATCATGGACGGCAACGAGGTCCAGAAACTGACGGCCAACGACATTCAGGAGATGGGTTTCGACATCGTGTTCTACGCGCTTTCGACCCTGCTTGCCGCCGCACGGGCGGCGAAAACCATACTCGACACGCTGAAGAACGACGGGACAACCATCGCGGCGGCATCGGGCATGGCGACGTATGACGAGTTCATGGGCATGGTCGGCTACGACCGGTTCCATGACTTCGAAGAGGAGTTCGGCCAGGCCTGATCGGGGGCAGCCGGAGGAAACGAGAGAGGAGTTCGAAATGAAGAATTTTGCAGCCGCCGGCGGCCTTGCGCTTGCCCTGGCCGTGGGGATGACCACGGTGGCCGACGCACAGGAGCGCGTGCGCTGGCGGGTTCACTCCGCCTATGCGCAGGCCATGCCGATTGCCGGCCCGACCGCGTGGAACATCGCCGAGGACGTCGAAACGCTGACCGACGGCAATTTCGACATCCGCGTCTTCGAGCCGGGCGCGATCGTCGCCGGAACGCAGTATTACGACGCGGTTTCCGAAGGGGCCGTCGATGCCGCCTACGGTTCTCCCGGCTTCAACGTCGGCAAGAACTCGGCCTATGCGTTCTTCGCTGCCGTGCCGTTCGGCCCCGGTGCGGGCGAGATGCTCGCCTGGCTTCGCCATGGCGGCGGGCTGGAGCTCGCGCAGGAATTCTACGCGCGTGACAACATCCACATGCTGCCGTGCGGTATCCTGCCTCCGGAAAGCGGTGGCTGGTTCCGCAAGGAAATCAAGACGCTCGAGGACCTGCGCGGCATCAAGATGCGCTTCCTGGGCCTCGGCGCCAAGGTGATGGAGGAATTCGGCGTTTCCACACAGCTCCTGGCACCGGGCGAAGTCTATCAGGCGCTGGAACTTGGCACGCTCGACGGCGCCGAGCAGTCGGTCCCGTCCATCGATCGCGGGCTGGGCTTCTACCAGATCGCCAAGTTCAACTACTTCCCCGGCTGGCACCAGCAGTCCACCGTCCAGGAGCTCCTGATCAACAAGGATAGCTGGGACAAGCTGAGCGACAGCCAGAAGCGCACTGTGGAACTGACCTGCGAGAGCGCGCTGGTGCAGCAGTTTGCCGATGGCGAGGCTGGCCAGTACGAGATCATGCAGCAGAACGAGGCCGACGGTGTGGCGACCATGGAATGGCCGCAGGAGATGCTCGACGCATTCCGTACCGCGTGGGAGAAGGTGCTGGACGCGGAGACCGGCGCCAACGCCGATTCCGCTCGCGTCTGGGAAAGCCTTGCGGCGTTCCGCGAGAACTACAAGGTCTGGGGCGAGCGCGCCTACCTGAAATAACCGTCGGAGGCGCGCCGGTAGCGGCGCGCCTCTTCTTCCGCGGGCGCGCGATCCGGCATTCGATTGGAGCACATGATGCGTTCTTTCCTCGCCGCATCCGACATTCTGGAGCGGATATGCGCCTTTTTCGGGCGCGTGGGCTCATGGCTCATCATCCCGCTGATCCTGATCATCGTTTACGACGTCGTCACGCGGAAGATCATCTTCATCCAGCAGTTCGTGATGAACAGCTGGCTCTACGATTTCCTGTCTCCGACGAAGCTGCAGGAGATGGAGTGGCATCTGCACGCCGTCATCTTCCTGCTCGCCTACGGGCTGGCCTATCTCAACGGCACGCATGTGCGCGTCGACATCTGGCGCGAGCGCCAGTCTGAACGCCGGCGCGGATGGCTGGAGCTGATTGCGCTTCTCGTTCTGGCGATCCCCTATTGCGGGGTGCTGATCTATCAGTCCTGGTTCTTCGTCGAAAAATCCTTCCTGCAAGGCGAGGGCTCGCCGGCCATGACCGGGCTGCCCCATCGCTGGATCATCAAATCCTTCTTGCTGATCGGCGCGGCCCTGCTGATGGCGTCGCTGCTGTCGACGCTGATGCGGCTCGCCGTCTACCTGTTCGGTTCTTCTGTGCTGCGCCAGGAAGCGCTGCAGCGTCTCGACATGGTGGGGCATCCGCCGGAAGCCGCAGACGAAGCCAAGCCCGGTGAAGTTTCGCCATGACCGCGATCTACAATCATCTCTACGACTATCTCGGCGGCTACATGTTCGTGGCGCTGGCGCTGTGCGTGTTCACCGGCTTTCCGGTAGGGCTCGTGCTTGGCGGGCTTGCCCTGCTTTTCGCGCTGGGCGGCATCGGCCTCGGAGTGATGCATACGTCAGAGCTTTACCTTTTCGTGGAGCGGCTGTGGCAGACGGCGGCCAACAATCAGATCCTGGTGGCCGTTCCCTGCTTCATCTTCATGGGCATCATGCTCGAGCAGAGCCAGGTCGCCAGCAACCTGCTGCGCGTGCTGCAGGTCCTGCTGCGCCGGGTGCCCGGAGGCCTGGCGCTGGCCGTAACACTGCTGGGCACGATCCTCGCGGCGACGACCGGCATTATCGGCGCATCGGTTGTGATGCTGACCATGATGGCGCTGCCGGCGATGATCGCGCAGAAGTACGACGTGCGCCTCGGCACGGGCACGGTTGCGGCCAGCGCGACGCTGGGCATCCTGCTGCCGCCCTCGGTCATGCTGGTCATGATGGCCGACCTGATGGCGATCTCGGTGGGCGACCTGTTTCTGGCGGCCATACTGCCCGGCCTGATGCTGGCTTTCCTCTATTGTGTCTACATCGTCTCCATCGCCGCTTTCAGGCCGGAGAAGGCGCCGCCCGTGGAGCGTGCCGATGACGAGATCGGCGTTGCCAATCTCATCGGCATGGTGGTCAAGGGCTTCCTGCCGATCGTCTTCCTGATTTCGCTCGTGCTCGGTTCGATCTTTGCCGGCTGGGCAACGCCGACGGAAGCCTCGGGCATCGGCGCGTTCGGCGCCATCCTGCTGGCCTGGTTCAACGGCAAGCTGACCCGGGCATCGCTTGACAAGGTGTGCATGCAGACGGCGCTGACGTCGGCGATGATCTTCCTGATCTTCGCGGGCGCCACGGCGTTTTCCTACGTCTTTCGCGCGCTTTACGGAGAGGACCTGATCCTGGACTTCATCGCCTGGATGGGGCTCACCCACTGGAGCCTGCTGTTCCTTCTCATGGTGGTGATCTTCCTGCTCGGCTTCTTCTTCGACTGGCTGGAGATCACGCTGATCATCCTGCCCGTCTTCGCGCCGATCATCGCCAGCTTCGCGCCCGATTTCGCACCGGCCCTCGGGATCGAACACCTGCCGGCTGCCGACCAGCGTTCGCTGGTGCTGCTCTGGTTCGCGATTCTGGTGTCGGTCAACCTGCAGACGTCGTTCCTGACGCCGCCGTTCGGCTTCGCGCTGTTCTTCCTGAAGGGGGCCGCACCGCGTTCCGTCAAGATCGGCGACATCTATCGCGGGATCATGCCGTTTGTGGGCATCCAGCTTTTCGGCGTGCTGCTACTGGCACTGTTTCCGGCGATCGTCTTCTTCCTGTTGTAAGAGAGGAAGACCTGCCCGGATTCACGGGTGGAAGAAGACGGGCTCCATCGCCGCCCACCATTCGCCGTCGCGACGGGTCTCGAGCGGCTGCTGCAGCGGGTCGCAGATCTTCCACCATTCCTGCATGGCGGGGTTTTCGCGCATGATCGCCGTGTCGCGCTCGAAATCCGTGCCGACATATTCCCAATAGGCGAAGAGCAGGTTTTCCGGCTCCTTGAGGAAGATCGAGTAGTTGCGGATGTTGGCTGTCGAGATGGCGGCCAGCACATCCGGCCAGACGGCCGCGTGCAGTTCGCGGTATCGCTCGATCTCGCCGGCCTTCAGGCCGATGCAGAAACCCATTCGTTGCATTCTCGCCATCCCTTCTCGCGGTGACCGGGGGGCGGAACGCCGCCTTGACCGGCACCGGCTGTTATATTAGTATTCTTATATTCCCTTTGGGTTGCAACACCGTTTTTCAGGCGATTTCCACGACATGTTGACGGCACCGACAGCGCGCGCACTCCGACTTACCGATGCCGACAACATCGTGGTGGCGATAGAACCCTTCAGCGCAGGCGACACCATCTCGGGTGTGACTGTTGCCCAGCGCGTGCCGCGCGGCCACAAGATGGCGGTGGAGGCGATCCCCCGCGATGCCGCGGTGATCAAGTACGGGCAGGTGATCGGTTTCGCCAAGGAGGACATTGCACCGGGAAGCTGGGTGCATGAGCACAATGTCTATCTCCATGCGTTCGACCGCGACTACGCGTTCGGCACCGAAACGAAGCCGACCGCATTCGTGGCGGCGGAGAATAGGCGTACCTTCCAGGGCTTCCGCCGCGCGAACGGCAAATACGGCACACGCAACTATGTGGCGGTGCTGACATCGGTTAACTGTTCGGCGAGTGCCGCGCGCTTCATCGCCGACCAGGTGACGCGCTCCGGCATCCTCGCAGATTATCCAAACATCGATGGCGTGATCTCGCTGGTTCACGGCACTGGCTGCGGGCTGGACACCCACGGCGAGGCCTACGAGCTTCTCAAGCGCACGCAATGGGGCTTCGCGACCAATCCCAATATCGGCGGGGTGCTGATGGTGGGCCTCGGTTGCGAGGCGTTCCAGATCCCGCGCTGGATGCAGTCCTACGGCCTCAATGAGGACACGACCTTCCGCACGCTGACGATCCAGGAAGTGGGCGGCACGCGCAAGACCGTGGAAGCCGGCGTGCGCGCGATCGAGGAAATGCTGCCGACCGTCAACGAGGCGACGCGCAGCGAAGCGCCGGCCTCCGAACTGATGCTTGCGCTGCAGTGCGGCGGCTCGGACGGCTATTCCGGCATAACGGCCAATCCGGCGCTGGGCGTGGCGGTCGACCTGCTGGTCGCCGAAGGGGGCACCGCGATCCTGTCAGAGACGCCTGAAATCTATGGCGCCGAACATCTGCTGATGCACCGGGCCGAAAGCACGCAGGTCGGCGAGAAGCTGGCGGAACGCATCCGCTGGTGGGAGGACTATACCGCTCGCCACAACATGGAAATGAACAACAACCCGTCGCCCGGCAACAAGGCCGGGGGGCTGACGACCATCCTCGAAAAGTCACTGGGGGCTGCTGCCAAGGGCGGTTCGACCAACCTGAACGGTGTCTTCGACTATGCCGAACCCATCACGGCCAAGGGGCTGGTATTCATGGATACGCCCGGCTACGACCCGGTCTCGGCGACGGGGCAGGTGGCCGGCGGTGCGAATGTGCTCTGCTTCACCACCGGGCGCGGCTCTGCCTTCGGCTGCAAGCCGACGCCTTCGCTGAAGCTCGCCTCCAACTCCTACATCTACGAGCAGATGAACGAGGACATGGACATCAATTGCGGCGATGTCCTCGACGGGGTCTCGCTGGCGCAGAAGGGCGAGGAAATCCTGCAGCGGGTTCTTGCTGTGGCTTCCGGCGAGCGGACGAAGTCCGAGCAGCTTGGCTACGGCGACAGCGAATTCGTGCCCTGGTCGGTCGGCGCGACCATGTAAGGCTTTGCGGCCGTATCAGGCGGCCGCGTCGAGCTCGCTCCACAGCGCGTCCGGTATCTCGCGCTCGAACCAGTCGATGCTGGTCGTGACATCGTCGACGCTTCTGGCGCCGACCAGCACCGACGTGATCGCTTCATTACGCATCGGGAACTGGACGGCGGCCGCACCCAACGGCACGTCGAACCGCGCACAGATTGCGGCGAGACGGTCGACACGCTCCACGATCTCTGCGGGCGCATCGCGGTAGTCGAACTTTCGGTCGGCGGCGTTGCGCGCGGCGAGGATGCCGGAATTGTAGACCCCACCTGCCACTATCGAGACATTGCGAGACCGGGCCTTGGCCAGAAGTTCATCGCCGGACCGGTCGAGCAGGGTGTAGCGCCCGGCAAGAAGGCAGCAGTCGAGGTCGGTCTCGTTCATCGCCTCGTCTATCGCCTGCGTCTCGTTGACCCCGAGGCCGAAGCCCTTGATGAGGCCCGCGTCGCGCAGTTCGACAAGCGCCCGGAAGCCGCCGCCGGTGAGATCCTTCCACGTCCTGTCGTGCCGCTCGCCATGGGTGACGCGGCCGATGTCGTGCACGAAAAGAAGATCGATGCCGGGTAGACCGAGGCGCTGCTGGCTGTCGTCGAAGCTGCGCATCAGGCCGTCATAGCTGTAGTCGAAGACCTCGCGGAACCCGAGGCCGTTGTTCCAGCCGGAATCGAACGGGTTCTTCGGCGGCTCCGGCGGTAGCTCTCGCCCGGGGCGGGGCAGGGCCATCAACCGCCCGACTTTGGTGCTGATGACGGCCTCGTCGACATTGCCGCTTTCCTCGCGCAGGAAGTGTCCGAGGAGATGTTCCGCGCGGCCGAGCCCGTACATGGGCGCGGCGTCGAAATGGCGGATGCCTGCCTGCCACGCCGTGCGCAGCGCAGCCAGCGCGTCGGTGGCGGCGATCGGCCGGTAGAGCCCGCCGAACGCGGCGCAGCCCAGTCCCAGCGCCGTCAGTTCCAAGCCTGCCCGCCCGACGGCCCTGCGTTGCGAAACCTTCACCTGCATTCCTCCAGTCGTTTGTTCTTTTCCGCGCCGCTCAGGTCAGGATGCGCGCTCGCCGATCGTTGCGTCGAGATAGGCGAGCGTATTGTCGAGCGACGTCTGGAGATGGGTCTTCAAGGCCCGCATCGACGCGTCCTGATCGCGTTGCGCCAGCGCTTCGAGGATCGCGCGGTGCTGGGCGATCGTCTCCTGGCCCGCGCCGGGGCTCGGCAGCGTCAGCAGGCGGCATCGATCCATCTGCGCCTTGGAGATGTCGACCACCTTCCACAGCATGTGCAGGCCGTTGACCTCGGCGATGTAGCGGTGGAAGTCGTCGTCGCGGGCAATCGCCTCGTCGTAGCGCGAGCGCTTCACCGCTGTCTCGTGCGCGTTGACGATGTCCTCGAGGTCCTGCACGTGGGACGGCGTTATGCGCTCCGCCGCGCGCCTGATGCTTTCCAGCTCCAGCGCGATGCGGATGATGTAGGCCTCTTCGACCTGTTCGCGCCGGATGTCGGCGACAAAGGTACCGTGCTGCGCGAAGACCTCGACGAGGCCCTCGTCGCTGACCTTCTTGACCGCCTCGCGCACGGGGGTGCGCGAGATGCCCAGCCGGGTCGCGATGTCGATTTCGTTGATGGGCGCGCCGGGTGCCAGCTTGCCGGTAACGATGGCCTTGCGGACCAGCGAATAGACCTGGTCGCGCAGCGGTATCGCCCTGTTGAGCGCAACGCCGCCGAGGAATGCGGACAGCCGGTCTTCGGTTGGCTGGTCAGGCGATTTCGAAACTATGGTCCCGTCCTCACGACATGTTTTCCGCCACGATGGCGGTAACCGGCCTGCACGAGGCCATTACGTGGCGTTTCAAGGCTTGCATTATACTAGTGTAATATGCAAGAGCAATGCGGGAAAAGCCGCTGCGCAGGACAGGCTGGGCGAGGCACACGACACGACGATTCGGGAGGTTCGGGCAATGAACAAGTTGGATCTTGAAGGCCAGGTCGCCGTCATTACAGGTGGCGCTCAGGGGCTGGGTTTTGCCTTTGCCAAGCGTATCCTAGCCTCCGGTGCGAAGGTTTGCCTGTGGGACATCGGCGGCGAGCGGCTGGCTGCGGCGAAGGCCGAACTCGGTGCGGGCGTCGAGACGGTGGTTGTCGACATCACCGACGCCGATGCCGTCGTTGCCGCCCACAAGGAGACGGAAAAGCGGCTTGGGCCGGTGTCGATCCTCGTCAATTCCGCCGGCATTGCCGGCCCGAACCATACGCTCGACGAATATCCGCTGGACGAGTGGCGGCGTGTGATCGACATCAACCTCAACGGCACGTTCTACGTTAACCGGGCCGTGGTGCCGTCGATGAAGGCGCAGAACTATGGCCGCATCGTCAATGTGGCTTCCATCGCCGGCAAGGAGGGCAACCCCAATGCCTCGGCGTATTCGGCTTCGAAGGCGGCGGTGATCGGCCTGACGAAATCGCTCGGAAAGGAGCTGGCCGGCTTCGACATCGCGGTGAACTGCATCACGCCTGCGGCCGCCCGCACGCCGATCTTCGACCAGATGAAGCAGGAGCATATCGACTACATGCTGTCAAAGATTCCGCGTGCGCGGTTCCTCGAGGTGGACGAGGCGGCGAACATGGTCGCCTGGCTGGTGACGAAGGAAAACAGCTTCACCACCGCCTCGGTTTTCGACCTTTCCGGCGGCCGCGCCACCTACTGATCGTTTCATTCGGGAGACTCATCATGAAGCTTGTTCGTTTTGGCGAGCCCGGCGCGGAGAAGCCGGGCCTGATCGATGCCGATGGCGCGATCCGCGATCTTTCCGGCGTGATCGCCGACGTGGCGGGCGAGCATCTGCATCCCGATGCGCTGAAGGCGCTGTCGCAGACCGATCCCAAGAGCCTGCCGCTCGTTGCCGGCAATCCGCGCATCGGACCCTGCGTTGCCGGCGTCGGCAAATTCATCTGCATCGGCCTCAACTATGCCGACCATGCCGCGGAGTCCGGCATGGCGGTGCCGCCCGAGCCGGTGATCTTCATGAAGGCGACCTCGGCGATCGTCGGTCCCGACGATGACGTCCTGATCCCGCGCGGTTCGGAAAAGACCGACTGGGAGGTCGAGCTCGGCGTGGTGATCGGCAAGCCCGCGAAATACGTCTCGGAAGCCGAGGCGATGGATTACGTCGCCGGCTATTGCGTCGCCCACGACGTGTCCGAGCGTGCGTTCCAGACCGAGCGGCAGGGCCAGTGGACGAAGGGCAAGAGCTGCGACACGTTCGGTCCGATCGGCCCCTGGCTGGTGACGCGCGACGCGGTGTCCGACCCGCAGAACCTCGGCATGTGGCTGAAGGTGAACGGCGAGACGATGCAGGACGGCTCGACGAAGACGATGGTCTATGGCGTCGCGCACCTGGTCTCCTACCTGTCGCAGTTCATGTCGCTGCTGCCCGGCGACATCATCTCGACCGGCACGCCGCCCGGCGTCGGCATGGGCATGAAGCCGCCGCGCTATCTCAGGGACGGCGATGTCGTCGAACTCGGCATCGAGGGCCTCGGAACCCAGACGCAGACATTCCGCGCGGACGCGTAGGAGGCGCAGATGGCCGCCGCTCCCGTTATCGATGCCCATCATCATTTCTGGCAGGTCGGGCGCGGCGACTATCACTGGATGTCGCCCGAGATGGGCGAGCCGCTCTATCGCGACTACATGCCGGACGATCTCGCGCCGCTGCTGTGCAGGGCCGGCGTAGACGCGACCGTCGTGGTGCAGGCCGCACAGACCGAGTCGGAGACCGCGTTCCTGCTTGAGCTGGCGGAGCGAACGCCGTTCGTCGCCGGCGTCGTCGGCTGGCTCGACATGGAGGATGGCGGCTTCGGCGCAAAGCTCGACGCACTTGCGCGGCAGCCCAAATTCGTCGGCCTGCGCCCGATGCTGCAGGACCTTGACGACGATGCCTACATCCTGCGACCCGCAGTGCTCGCTAATCTGAAGCTGCTGGCGGAACGTGGCATCGCGTTCGATATACTCGTTCATCCCCGGCATCTGCCGCATGTCGCTCGCGCGCTGGAGGCGGTGCCGGGCCTGAAGGCTGTCATCGACCATATCGCGAAGCCGGATATCGCATCCGGCGCGTTCGGTGGCTGGGCCGAGGATATGGCCGCCGTCGCTGCATTTCCAAATGTGTTTTGCAAGCTTTCTGGAATGATTACAGAGGCCAATCACCGGGCCTGGAAGCCGGCAGACCTCAAGCCCTATGTCGATCATGTCGCCGGGCTGTTCGGCTCCGATCGGCTGATGTTCGGGAGCGACTGGCCGGTGTGCCTTCAGGCGGGGAGTTATGCCGAGGCCCTGCAGGCGCTGCGCGCGATCCTCGACGGTCGACTGAGCGAAGCCGAACGGGGCGCGGTCTACGGCCTGAATGCCGTACGCTTCTACGGTCTTTCAATCTAAGGCGGGAAGAAAGCCCGGGCGCTTGCTTGCGCAGGGTATTATATTAGTGTAATAGAACAATGCGCATCCGATACCGGAACGAAGGGCAGGGGCGCGCGATCGGGAGGAAGGGTATGTCGGCTGCGGCAACAGCCCTCCGCATGCGGGGGATCAGCAAGACTTTTCCGGGCGTGAAGGCGCTTTCGAACGTCAATCTGACGGTCGAGTTCGGTCGCGTGCATGCGATCGTCGGCGAAAACGGCGCCGGCAAGTCGACGCTGATGAAGGTGTTAAGCGGTACCTACCTGCCCACGACCGGCACGACGGAGATCGCCGGTGTCGAAGTGCGCATGCGCAAGCCCGCCGACGCCCAGAAGCTCGGCGTCCGTATGGTGCATCAGGAACTCAATCTTGTTCCCGACCTAACCGTTGCCGAAAACGTCTATCTCGGGCGCATGCCACGAAAGTGGGGCCTTGCGGACAAGGCGGCCATGGTGCGCGACACCGAATTCATCCTGAACGAACTTGGCGCGGCGATCGATCCCAAAGCGCGGCTCGGCGATCTTTCGATCAGCCAGCAACAGCTTGTCGAGATCGCCAAGGCCTATGCCGCCAAGCCGCGCATCATCGTTCTCGACGAGCCGACCTCGAGTCTGAGCGAGCACGAGACGGCAGCGCTTTTCCGCATCCTGCGCAAGATGAAGCAGGAAGGCATTGCCATCATCTATATCAGCCATCGCCTCAAGGAAGTGCTGGAGATCGCCGACGACGTGACGATCCTGCGCGACGGGAGCATGATCGACACGCGGCCGGCCGACGGGATCACGGCTGCGGAGATGATCCGGCTGATGGTCGGGCGCGAAGTTACCAACGTCTTCCCGAAGACGCCGTCGGACATCGGCGCGCCGGTGCTGAAGGTGATCGGCCTCGGCGACGGCTACAATTTTCGCGATGTGAGCTTCGAGGTGCGGTCGGGCGAAATCCTCGGGCTTACCGGGCTTGTCGGGGCAGGGCGCACGGAGCTGGCAAGGGCCATCTTCGGCCTGGCACGTGCCACCGAGGGGCGGATCGAGATCGGCGGCAAGGCTGTGACGATCAAGTCGCCGGCGGCTGCCATGCGCGCGGGCATCGCCTATGTACCGGAAGACCGCAAGGACGACGGCATCGTTCCTTCACTCAGCGTGCGCGAGAACATCAGCCTGCCGGTGCTGCGCAAGCTTTCCCGCTTTGGCCGTGTGAGCATGAGCGCCGACCGCAAGCTGGCCGACCGATACACGAAGGAATTCTCCATCGTGCCGCCGGACCCGGAACGGCGCGTCAGCCTTCTTTCGGGCGGCAACCAGCAGAAGGCCGTCATTTCCAAATGGCTGTCCGCCAGCCCTTCGGTGCTCATCCTCGATGAGCCGACGCGCGGCGTCGACGTGGGCGCGAAGGCCGAAATCCACCGCATCATCGGCGAACTCGTCGCCGGCGGCATGGCGGTGGTGATGATTTCGTCGGAACTGCCCGAGGTTCTCGGCGTGTGCGACCGCGTCGTGGTGATGCGCGACGGCCATGCTGCCGCACCCGTCGAGCGCGCGGCCCTGAGCGAGGAGAGGATCATGGCGCTTGCCACCGGGGAGGAGGCAGCGTGACGGACGTCCCGATACAGATGCAGCAAGACACAACGAACGAACGTTTTCGGGGCGGAAGCCCTCTGGTCGATCTCCTGTCCCGTGGCGGGCTTGCGATCGCGATCCTGGCGGTGCTGATCTACGGCTCGCTGGCCAGCCCGGTCTTCTTCACGGCAGGCAATTTCGTCAATGTACTGACCTCCATGGCGATTGTCGGCATTGTCGTCGTGGGCATGACCTTCGTGCTTGTGGTGGGCGGGCTCGCCGATCTGTCGGTGCCGGCGACGATCGCGTGCGGGGCCATCCTGTCGCTTGCCCTGCAACCCGTCATCGGCCCGGTACCGGCCTTCGCGGCGGCGATCGCGCTGGCCGGTTTCTGCGGGCTGATGAGCGGTCTGCTGATTGGCTATATCGGCATCAACCCGATCATCGCGACGCTCGGCGTGGGCACGATCGTGCTCGGCATCGTGCAGGCAGCGGTGGGCGGCGTTATCGTCTATGGCACGAACCCGGACACGGCCGCGCTGGTGAAAAGCCGCGTGTTCGGCATACCTGCAATCGTGCTGATTTTTCTCGCCGTGGCGATTGTCGGCCACTTCGTGCTGTCGCGCTCCTATTGGGGCCGATGGACGGTGGCCACGGGCGGCAACTACAGCGCCGCCGAGGCGAGCGCGGTGCCGGTGCGGGCGGTCAAGGCAGGCGCATTCGTGATTACCGCGCTGTGCTCGGGCTTGAGCGGCGCACTGCTGGGGCTGACCCTTCAAAGTGCGCGGCCGCTGGTGGGCACGGGCTACGAGTTCAGCGCCATCACGGCCGTCGTCGTCGGTGGTATCTCGATCATGGGCGGCTTCGGCTCGGTGCCGCGCGCGATTGCCGGGCTGGTGTTCGTGCAGCTGCTGACCAATGTGATGGTGCTCCAGGGCGTGCGAACACCGGTGCAGGGCTTCGTGCTCGGATTGCTGATCGCCGGCGCCGTCGCGCTGGATGTCGCGCTTCGCAGGCGGGGAGGGGCTTGATGACTCCGATCGCACGGCTCGTCCGCTACCGTGTCGCCGTCATTCTTGGGCTGACGCTGCTGGTCGCGTCGCTGACGGTTCCGGGATTCCTGAGCGTCACGACGCTGAGCCTGGGGCTCGACCGCAGCGCCGCCATCGGCATCATCGCGATCGGCATGACGGTGCTGCTCATCGCCCGCCAGATCGATCTTTCGGTCGGCTCGACCTTCGCGCTGGCGGGCATCACGGCCGTTATGCTGCAACCGGCCATCGGCATCTGGCCCGCCGCACTTGCCGGCGTGCTTGCGGGTGCGGCCGCTGGCGCCTTCAACGGGCTGCTCTCGGTCGTCTTCAAGGTCAACGCGCTGGTCGCCACGCTTGCAACGATGCTGATCTTCCGGTCGGTCGCACATTGGCTGACCGACAGCCAGCCGGTTCCGGGCACAGACATCATGCTGTCGCTGGCGCTGTCGAAGATCTATTTCGAAATATTCACTCTGCGCAGCGCGCTGTTCGTCGGCTCGATCCTGCTGCTGCACTTCTGGCTGACGCGCACCGTGGCGGGGCGCAACCTTTTCGCGGTCGGCTCCAATGCCGACGCAGCCGAGGCAAGCGGCATTGCGCCCGGCCGGACCGTGTTCCTCGCCTTCGTCTTTGCCGGAACGCTGGCGGGTGTGGCCGGCGTTCTCCAGAGCCTGACCACCAATACCGGCTCGCCCGTCTTCGGTGCAGAGCTGATCGTCACGGTGATCGCGGCGGTGGTGGTCGGCGGCACGCGCATCGAGGGCGGGCGTGGCTCGGCGCTCGGCACGCTGGGCGGTGTGCTGACGATCGCGGCGCTGACCACGGCGATGGAGTTCCAGTCGGTGCCCGCCTACATCCAGCAGGTCGTCGCCGGCCTCATCCTCATTCTGCTTGTCGTTCTCGACCGTACGGTGCGGCCTGGCCCGCGCACACATGCGGCGGCAGTCGCATCGGGCTGAAAATCTTGAGATTTTAAGGAGGAAACCATGACCAAGACGAAAACCGGAATGATTGTCAGCGCGCTGGCGCTGCTTGCCTCAGTGGGTTGGGCGGAAGCCAAGACCGTTTGCTACGTCACCGCTGCCGACGCGCATGCCTATGCCACGCCGGCCAACGAGGCGCTGGAGGCGCGCGCCAAGGAACTCGGCATTGAGGTGATCACGCTCAGCCAGAACTTCGACGTGCAGACCGGCACCGAGCAGCTCAACACCTGCATCGCGCGCAACGCCGACGGCATCATCCTGTGGCCGCTTGACCCGCAGGCCTACATTCCCGGCCTCGCGCGGGCGCAGCAGGCCGAAATCCCGTCGATCCTCATCAACTCGCCGATGGACGAGCAGGCCAACCAGTTCATCAAGTCTTTCACCGGACCTGATGTCTACGAGGAAGGCGAGATGGCCGCGGATTCGCTTAATGACGCGCTGGGCGGCGAAGGCTCCGTCGTCGTGATCGCCGGGCAGGCCGGCAATGGCACGACCATCGGCCGCGTCGGCGGCTTCGTGGATCGCCTTGCCGAGATCGGCAGCAAGCTCGAGGTTCTCGACACGGTGAACGCCGATTTCGACCAGCAGAAGGCGCTCGTCGTCAGCCGCGACCTCATCACCCGCTTCGGCGACGGCATCGACGGCGTCTATGCAAACGACGACACGATGGCGCGCGGCTTCATCGACGCGTGGAAGGAAGCCAAGCCCGGCGAGCCGACGCCGCCGATCGTCGGCATCAACGGCCAGAAGGACGCCTTCGAGTCGATCAAGTCGGGTGAGATGTATTCGACGATCGTGCAGTCGCCGGTGGAAGACGGCAAGCTCGCCATCGAGACCATGGCCGAGATCCTCGACGGCAAGGAAGTCGGCGCCCGTCTGCCGATCCCGCTCACGGTCGTGACGAAGGCGAATGTCGATAGCGTCGAACCGGCGTTCTGATCCAAGCGGCACCGTCCGATATGCAGAGGGCCCGCCTTGTGCGGGCCCTTTCTCTATCTGCAGTAGAGCTTGGCCGACGAGGCGCTACCGCTGCCGCCAGGCTTGCGAGCGCTTCAGCAGCAGCCGCGATACGAGCCCATGCAGCAGCCGCGCGGCGACATTGGTGTAGAAGATCATCATGCCCATGGCAGCCGCGGGCGCGATGTCGCCGGCATCGTCCATGTTAAGCACGGCCACCGAGGCGAGCTGCGTCTGCGTGGAATAGAGGAACACCACCGCCGACACCGTCGTCATCGCGTTGACGAACAGGTAAATCGATATGTCGAGGATGGCGGGGAGGGAAACCGGCACCGTCACCCGGAAGAACAGGCGGTGGAACGGCTGCTTGAGCGAGGCTGCGACCGGCTCGAACTCGCGGTCCATCTGGTTGAGCGCAGTCAGCGCCGTGAGATGCGAGACGGTGTAGAAGTGGGTGACGGTGGAGACCACCAGGATCGCCATCGTTCCGTAGATCGCGTTGAACGGGTTTGCCGGATTGTTGAAGAAGAAGATGTAGGAGAGGCCGAGGACCATGCCCGGCACGGCCATCGGCAGCATGGCAAGGAACTGGAAGAGTGTGCGGCCGGCCGCGAAGCCATCGGTCTTTTCCACCATGTAGGCGCCGACGAAGACGATGATCGTGCCGAAGACGGCGGTGAGCAGCGCCATCACGATCGAGTTGTAATAAGCGCCCCAGCCGCCGCCATCCATCAGGTCGAAGCGGAAGTTGTTGAGGCTGGGTGTCAGGTCGTAGGGCCAGAATTTCACTGTCGCTGCAAACTGGCAGACGCCGATCATCATCAGGATGAATAGGGCGACGGCTGAGCAATAGCCGAAACAGGCCGTATCGAAACCGCGATCGGGCTTGGGCTGATAGGGCACCGAACGCGCAGACAGCAATGCCACCTGTCGCTTGCGGATGGCGCTGTCGACGAAGAAGGCGGCGACGGCCGGCACCAGCAGCAGCACCGCCACCACGGCGCCCATCTCGAAATTCTGCTGGCCGATGACCTGCTTGTAGATGTCGACGGCAAGCACATTGTACTGGCCGCCTATCACCTTCGGCAGGCCGAAATCGGTGATGACGAGCGTGAACACGACGAAGGCGGCGGAGATGATGCCGTAGCGCGCGCCCGGCACCGTGACGGTCCAGAAGGTGCGCCACGGGCTCGACCTGAGGGACTGCGCGGCCTCGTAGTGGCGCTGGTCTGCCACCGAGAGCGCGGTCGAGATGATGAGCAGCGCATGGGGTAGGGTAAAGAACACCGAACCGATGACGATGCCGATCGGGCCGTAGATGGAATGGCCCATCATGAGACCCTTCAACAGACCCTGATTGCCGAAGAGATAGACGAGCGCGATGCCCGGCAGCAGCGACGGCACGAGAATGGGGATGGTGGTGACGAGCCTGAAAAACCCCTTGAACGGCATGCAGCTTCGGTTGAGCGCGTAGGCGAGGCCGAAGGCGATGCTGATCACCAGCACGGTACTGATGACACCCATCAGTACCGAATTGGCGATGGATTGGGCGAGCGCCGGGGTCGAGAAATAGGCGACGAAGTTGTCGAGCCCGAGCGATGCCGAGGGGCGGATCACCACCCGGCGGAAGGTGTTGGAATCGAGTTCCAGCCATTCGGTACCGCGATGCAGCTCCGAGCCCACCAGATAGGCCGCGTCGTCGCTCGTGCCGCGGATGCGGTACATGACCGGACTGCGGAAACTGAAGTCGGGATAGAGCGCGGTCAGCGACAGGCGACCGTCCGAGCCGGTGTTCAACTGGTCCGGCGTGATGACGCCGCCGACTTCCTCATTGAGCGCGGCTACAGTCGTCGGCTCGCTCCAGGTCGTGGCGCTTTCGTCGCTGCGCTGGAGCTCGAAGGCGGTCAGGTCGAACTCGTAGGTCGAGACGGACTTTGACAGCAGGACGTAGAGCGGGGCGGCAAGCGCCACCAGCAGATAGAGCGAGATGACCACCATCAAGCCGCGCTTGACGAGATCGTCGCCGGAGACCCTGGTCCGCAACGCGCGGCCCCTGGGGATTTCGAGCGTTGCGGCGGTCATGTCAGGCGGCCCTCTCGGGAAAGACGAGCACCCGGTCGCGCGGGAGTTCGACGCTCATGGCGCTGCCCTCGGCGATGTCGAGCCTGCGCACGGCATTGATGGAGAAATCGGCGACCAGCAGGCCGTCGCCAAAGCGGGGCGAGGCAAGGCGGGTGCGCCAGAAGCCGCCCAGGAATTCCATCTCGCGCACGTCAACCTCTATCAGGTTTTCACGCGTGGCCACCACATCCGGCGCGCCGGGTGAGCGGGCGCCGTCGCTGTGAGGAATGACGTCGACCGGACGGATCACGGCGGTGACCGGCGTGCCGGCAGCGCAATCGTGCGGCGCGCAGGCGAGCTCGGTGCCGGTGAGCGAAACCCTGCCGTCGGCCAGCACCTTGGCGGGAAACTGATTGGTTTCGCCGATGAAGTCGGCGACGAAGAGGCTTGCCGGTTCGCGATAGACCTCAGTCGGCGTTCCGACCTGCTCGATCACACCGTGGTTCATGACCACGATGCGGTCAGCCATGGCGAGGGCCTCTTCCTGGTCGTGTGTGACCATGATGGTGGTCACGCCCAGCTTGCGCTGCAGGTTCTTGATCTCGTGGCGGAGGTGGACACGCACCTTGGCGTCGAGCGCCGAAAGCGGCTCGTCGAGCAGCAGCAGGCCGGGAGAGATGGCCATGGCGCGGGCCAGCGCGATGCGCTGCTGCTGGCCTCCGGAAAGCTGGGCAGGATATTTCCTGGCCTGGCTGGCAAGGCCGACGAGGTCGAGAAGTTCGGCGACCCGCTGCGCGATTTCGGCTTTCGAACGCCGGGTGTTCTCAAGGCCGAAGGCGACGTTCTTTTCGATCGTGAGGTTGGGAAACAGCGCGTAGGACTGGAAAACGATGCCGTAGTCGCGCTGGGATGGGGGAAGCACCGATATGTCCTTGCCGCCCTGATGGACGGTGCCGCGGGTCTGAAGGTCGAGACCGGCCACGGCGCGCAGCAAGGTTGTCTTGCCGCATCCGGAGGGGCCGAGGAAGCAGACGAACTCACCTTCCTGGATCGACAGCGAGATGCCCTTGAGCGCGGCAAAGTCGCCAAAGGTCTTCCAGAGGTTCTCGATCTGCAGATAAGGCGATTTCACCGGTTCGGTCCCTTCCGCGGATAGCCGCGAGCGTACCGCAGCGCTGGTCGCGCCGGGAATGGTCTCGTGTTTCATCGCACGACCTTTTGTTTGGCATGAAAAAGGCCGGGCGCGATCATCGCTCCACCCGGCCTTGTCCTCAAGGGGCTAGCCCTTCGGTTCGGACTTTGCGTCGTAGCGCTTCTGCCATTCAGCCAGAATGGCCTTGCGGTTGTTGGCCGCCCATTCGAAGTCGTTCTCGATCATCTTCGACGGAATGTCCTCGGGCAGATGCTCGACCGGCTTGGCAATGCCGGGATAAGCGACGACCGCGTAGCCGACATTGTACATCTCGTTGGCTTCCTTGGTGATCGACCAGTCGACCAGTTTCTGAGCCGCTTCGAGATTGGCTGTGCCGGCGATGATGGCGGTTGCTTCCGCTTCCCAGCCGGAGCCTTCCTCGGGGAAGATGATGTCGATGGGCGCGCCGGCCTTCTTGGCGTTGGCGCCGGGGAACTCGAAGGATACGCCGATCACGGTTTCACCGGCCGCCGCCATCTTGCAGGGCTTGGAACCGGAGTGGGTGTAGGCAGCGATGTTTTCGTGCAGACCGTCCATGAACGCCCAGGCGTCGTCCTCGCCGAACATCTGGATCCAGGCCGACACGTCGAGGAAGCCGGTGCCCGACGAGTTCGGGTTCGGCATGACCACGTGGCCCTTGTATTCCGGCTTGGTCAGGTCCTTCCAGGATTTGGGCGGGGTGAGGCCAAGCTTCTCCGCCTCGATGGTGTTGTAGCAAAGCGCGGCCACGTAAGCGTCCATGCCGACCCAGCTCGGCGGCGTGGAGGAATCCACGAATTTCGGGTCGAGCTTGTCCACGCCTGCCGGCGCATAGGGCTCAAGCATGCCCTCGCTCTTGAGCAGGAGCAGCGAGGTGGCGGCCACGCCCCAGACCACGTCGGCCTGCGGGTTGTCCTTCTCGGCCAGCAGCTTGGCGGTCATGACGCCGGTGGAGTCGCGAACCCAGTTGACCTTGATGTCGGGATTGGCGGCTTCGAAAGTCTGCTTGTAGCGGTCGAGGTCGACGGCCTCGATCGAGGTGTAGACGGTCAGCTCGGTCTGGGCGAATGCAGCCGAGGCGGAAAGAGCCGTCGCGAAAGCTGCGAGTGCGGCTGCGCGATATGTTGTCATGATCGTGTTCCCCATTATTTGGCACCTGAAGCGGATGCGAGGGGACGCCTGCTGCTCTGCGGCACGCCGGTATCGCCGGCTTCAAAACGTCCATGGTGGGATCGTGGGGAAAGTGCCGCGATAAGTAAAATCTATTTAATCGATGGTACTATCGCGCACGGCGATATTTGTCATCGCGCCGTCATGTACCGGAAAGCGGATGCTCAGCCGGCCATGACCGCGCGCTCGACGGTCGCCAACGCACGGTCGAGATCCTCGCGTTCGATGATGAGCGGTGGTGACAGGGTCAGGACGTTGCCGGCGCTGATCTTGAAGCTCAGGCCTTCCTCAAGGCAGCGATAATAGACGCGTTCGGCCAGCTCGCGGGCAGGAGCGTAGCTGTCGGTATCGGTTACCAGCTCGACGCCCATCATCAGGCCCCGGCCGCGTACCTCACCGAAATGAGGGCTGCGGGCCAGGGTTTCCGAAAGCCTTGCCATGGCGTAGCCGCCGAGCTCGGCGGCGCGCTCGACGAGGCCTTCCTCTTCAATGATGCCGATGGTGGTGAGGGCGGCGCGGGTCGTCACCGGGTTCTTCTCGTGGGTGTAGTGACCGATCGCGTAGTCGCCAGCGACGTCGAGGTCGCGTCGCGCGATGACCGATGCGATCGGCAGGATTCCGCCACCGAGCGCCTTGCCCAGCACGAGAATGTCTGGAACGACCCCGTCATGCTCGTGCGAGAAGAACCTGCCGGTCTTGCCGAGGCCGGTCGGGATTTCGTCGAAGATGAGCAGGGTTCCGTGCCGGTCGCAGGCTTCGCGCACGGCTTTCCAGAAACCGGGCGCGGGAACGAGCGGCGTGGCGCGCATCGGCTCTGCAATGACGGCTGCAAAATCGCCCTCGCGGCCGAGGACATAGGAGATCATGTTCGCGCAGGCGCAGGCGGACGCTTCGAGGCTGTCGTGGCCGTAGGCACAGTTGCGGCTGGCCCATGGCGCGACGTGCTCGGCGCCGGTGACGAGCGGGCCGGCGATCTGCGAGCGAAACGTTGCCTCGCCGCCAACGCTTGCGGCGCCGAAACCGGCACCGTGGAAGGCATCCCAGAACGACAGCGTCTTGAAGCGTCCCGTCGCGGCGCGCGCGATCTTCAAGGCGACCTCGATCGCATCCGAGCCGCCGGTCGTGAAAAGCACTTTCGAGAGGTCGCCCGGTGCAAGGCGGCCAAGCTTCTCGGCCAGCTCCACCGCGGGCTCGCAGGCGAAGCGGCGCGGGGCGAAGCTGAGATCGTCAAGCTGCTGCTTGATCGCGGCAACCAGCCGGGGATGGGCGTAGCCGATATGGTGGACGCTGTTGCCGTGGAAATCCATGTATCGCCGGCCCGCGAGGTCCTCGATCCAGATGCCCTCGGCCTTCGCGATCGTCGACACGCAGGGGCTCGAAAGGCTCTGGTGCAGGAAGGCGTCGGCGTCGCGCTGGAGAAGTTCACGCGTCGGCACATGATGCTGACGCGCGTTCCATTCCTGCCTTGCCGCCGCGCGGTTGGACTCGCCTTCGGTGTGGACAATGCTCATTGCCGCGTCTCCCCGCCTGGGTCTGGCGCCTCGCCGCTCACGCTGCCGGACGCTTCAGTTGAATAGCTCGCTTATGGTTTCCTCGCCAATGGCGAAAGCCGTGCTGGCGCCGGTGCCGCTGGTGATCATCACGAGACGGATGTCATCGCCCGCCTGCTCGCGGAAATGCGCGCGCTCCGGCGCGGAGGCGTAGGTGCCGGTCCAGCGCGCCGAGACTTTCGGTGAGTTTGCAAAGACCGCGCCGAACTCGCGGAGGATCAGCGCGTCGACGGCTTCCGAGCCGAACGGATCGGGCGTCTTCCCATAATGATGGGAATCGCCGACGACGAGCGAACCGTCGGCACTCTGCACGGCGATCATGTGCACGCCGTTGCGCAGGGCTTCGGCGCTGTCGTCTTCGAGCCGCGCGCGCAGGGCCGAGGCTTCGGGCAGCAGCGCGTAGCCGGAATAGCGGATCAGGCTCAAGTCGGAGACGACGGCCGAGGCGAGGCGCAGGCCGCTCGGGGCAAGGCGCAGCATCTGCAGCTTGCAGCGCTGGACGTCATGCCGGGCGATCAGTTCGGGAAAGAGCCCCGTGAGATCGTCGCCCGGGCATGCGACGACCTTGCCGGCACGGATCGGCCCGCTGCTTGTCTCGACGACCGGAAGAGAGACGCCGCTAACGGTCGTGGCGAAACGGAAATCGACCTTCAGCTCGCCTTCGAGATAAGCCGCGATCCTTGGGATCGCCTCGCGCGATTCTATGCGGATTTCCGCTGGGCTGAGAAGCCCGCCGCGCAGATTGCCGAGGTTGAGCCCGTTCTGTCTGCGGCCGAGCTCGGCGGGGGAGAGCAGGGTGCAACCCGCGCCGCTCTCGCTGGCCGCGAACGCCTCCAGCAGAGCCAGCGCCTCCGGGCGCTGCGCGACGGCTAGCAGACCGGTGTGCAGGACCTCGATGCCGGCGGGCCGAGCGACTTCGAGCCAGATCTTGCGCGAACGTTCGGCCAGCCTACGCTGGCGGCCGGGCTCCTCGCCGGACACCACGACGAGGCCGAAATTCCTGATCGATGCACCGTTGGCTTGTGCGTCGCGGTCGATGACGACGACGCTGAGGCCGCGTCTCGCTGCCGCGAGCGCATGGGCCAGCCCAACGATGCCCGCGCCGACAACGGCGAGATCATATGTCATGCGGGCTCTACCAGGGCAGCGAGAAGGTCTTGACGTTGGTGAACGACTTCATCGCCTCGATCACGCCTTCCTTGTAGCCGTTGCCCGAATCCTTGATGCCGCCGAAGGGGCTCATCTCGATGCGGTAGCCGGGCACTTCCCAGATGTTGACCGTGCCGACCTTGAGGCCCGCGATGTATTTCTGCATGCGGCGGTAGTCGTTGGTGCAGACGCCCGAGGAAAGGCCGAAGGCGGTGGAGTTGGAGAGGGCGATCAGCGTGTCGTCGTCATCGGGCGCGCGGATGATCGGGACGATCGGGCCGAAGGTCTCCTCCATCACCAGTTCGGATTCGTGCGGCACATGGTCGACGACGATCGGCGGCAGCAGGGCGCCACGCCGACCGGGGTTGTAAAGCACCTCGGCTCCGGCTTCCGCCGCCATGTGGACGCGGCTTTCGAACATCGCCGCCGCCTTCTCGTGCACGACGGTGCCGAGCTGCGTTGCCGGATCCATCGGGTCGCCGAAGACGATCTTCTTCGCGCGCTCCAGCACCATTGGGACGAAGCGGTCGGCCACTTTTTCCTGGACGAGGATACGCTTGACGGCGGTGCAGCGCTGGCCGGAATTCTTGGTGGCGCCCGCCACCGCGAGATCGGCGGCCTTGGCCAGATCGTCGTCGGACAGGTCGTTGAGCACGATCAGCGGATCGTTGCCGCCGAGCTCCAGCACCTGGCGCTTGTATCCGGCCTTCGATGCGATCAGCTTGCCGACGGGCACGCCGCCGGTGAAGGTGATGAGGTCGATGTTGGGATTGGTGATCATCTCGTCGCCGATGTCGGCCGGCCAGCCGGTGACGACGGAGAGCATTTCGGGCGGCAGGCCGGCCTCGTAGAGAATGTCGGCCAGCACCAGCGCGGTCATCGGCGTCAGCTCGGTTGGCTTGACAACGACGCAGTTGTTGGTGGCGATCGCCGGTGCGATCTTGTGCGAAACCATGTTCAGCGGATGGTTGAACGGGGTGATGGCCGAGATTGCGGTCAGCGGCTCGCGGATGGTGAAGATCTTGCGTGCCTTGCCATGCGGGGTGAGGTCGCAGGAAAAGACTTGGCCGTCATCGTGGATCGCCAGTTGACCGGCGAGCGTGAAGACGTCGAACGCGCGGCCGACCTCATAGAGCGAATCCTGCTTGGAGATGCCCAGCTCCAGTGTGACGAGATCCGAAATCTCGTCCTTGCGCGCGTTGAGAAGCTCGGCGGTGCGCAACAGGATGCGCTGGCGCTCGTAGCGGGTGAGCTTCGGCTGGTAGGCGGCTGCGATTTCGAAGGCGCGGCGCGCATGCTCGGCCCCACCTGCCGGCACGGTGCCGACTACGGTATTGTCCCACGGGTAGCGAACCTCGACGACGCCGTCGGCGTCGACCTTCTCGCCGGCGATGCGCATCGGCTCGTGACGAACCTTGATGGCGGGTTCCGCCTTGGTCATGGCTGACTCCCTCACTTTTGCTGTGCCGCAGCCATGGCCGCGTAATAGAACGCGTCGAAATTGCGGAGCGATGGCGCCTCCGGCATTTTCGGCAGGACGCGATTGACGATGAAGGGCACCGCCTGCTCGGTCAGGCCGCCATGCGAGCGCAGGGGCTCGTCAAGGGCGGCTAGGTCGTGCCGGTGCTCGGAGGTTCCCACGGTGATGTTCTCGCCGGAGACCATGACGATGTCGCCGATGCGATCTTCCGGCAGTTCGAAGCGTTCGCAAGCCTCCTCGCGGCCAAGCACGACGGTGATTCCGTCGATGGCCGCCAGGCGCTTCATGATGTCGGCGCGGTCGGCGCCCTTGGGCAGATAGGCCGTTGCAAACGAGCCGAGCGCGCCGTGGTGCACTACATAAGGATCGGTGATGGGTAGGATGACGCGGGCGGCATCCTTGCCGATCCATTCGTCGAGCAGGTCCTGGACATAGATCACGGAGGGCGAGCCGTCGGCATGGTGCTTGGGCTTCATGCCGTGGTCGGCGGTTACGACGATGGCAGCACCCAGGGCGTCGAGCTCGGCGAGATACTTGTCGAACATCTCGTAGAAGTCGTTCGCCTGCTTCACGCCCGGTGCATATTTGTGCTGCACGTAATCGGTCGTGGTCAGGTACATCACGTCCGGCTTGAACTCCTTGAGCAGCTTGACGCCTGCGGCGAAGACGAACTCCGACAGTTCGGCCGAATAGACCTCGGGAACCGGCCGGCCGAGCCAGGCGGAGGCATTGTCGATGCCGTTGGCGGCCTTGGTGGTGGTGTCCGACTTCTCCGAGGAGAAGCAGATCGCGCGGTCTTCGTCATAGGCAAGGCCGTGGCCGAGCAGGGCGCGCAGCTTGTCCTTGGCAGTGACGACCGCAACCCTGGCGCCGGCGTCGTAGAACGCCTTGAAGACGGTCGGCGCGCGCAGGAACTTCGGATCGTTCATCATCACCTCTTCCCCGGTCTCGGGGTTGTAGAGGTAGTTGCCGCAGATGCCGTGCACCGAAGGTGGGCGGCCGGTCGCGATCGACAGGTTGTTGGGGTTGGTGAAGCTCGGAATGACGGAGTGCGCGGTGCGGACCGTGCCCTTCTCCTTGATGCGCTTGAGCGTCGGCATCAGGCCGGCGCGAATAGCCTCGTCCAGATAGGCCGGTTCGCAGCCGTCAAGGCAGATCGCGATCGCCGGCACGCGCGGCCAGGCATAGGATCGACCGTTGGCCGACACGGTGACAGGGGACATCTGGTTCATGGCATTTCCTCAAAACTGGCAGGTCGCTGCCTGTGTCGCGCATTCCAATCCATTTGCCCAATCGCAATTCTGAATTGGATCGATTGATCTGATCTATGAATTCCCTAACGCATCAGGCCGCGAGCTTCGAACGCTCGTCGAGGGCCGCACTCGGCGGGGCAGCGCTCGTCACGCCCATTTCCGCAAGCGACTGGCCTGCGGCCTCTACGACGCGGCGCATGACGTGCGCGTCCATCCGGCCGATGCAGCCGACGCGGAAGGAATCCACCACCGTCAGCTTGCCGGGATAGATGATGAAGCCCTTGTCCTTCATCAGGTCGTAGAATTTCGAGAACACGAAGTTCGGATCGGCGGGGCAGAAGAAGGTGACGATGATCGGCGACAGCCACTGGTCCGACAGCAACGTCTCGAAGCCGAGTTCCTTCATGCCGGCAACCATGACGTCACGGTTCTGCGTGTAGCGCGCGCCGCGCGCCGCGACGCCGCCCTCGGCTTCGTGCATCTTCAGCGCCTCGATAAAGGCGGCGACGACATGGGTGGGCGGCGTGAACCGCCATTGGCCCGTCTTTTCCATCGTGGCCCACTGGGCATGAACATCCAGCGACAGCGAATGGCTGTTGCCTTTGGCCGCTTCCAGCGCCGTCTTCTTCGCGATGACGAAGCCGAAGCCGGGCACCCCCTCGATGCATTTGTTGGCCGACGACACCATGGCTTCGTAAGGGATGCGGCCGACCTCGAGCGGCACAGCGCCGAAAGCGCTCATGGAATCGACGAGCAGTTTGCGGCCGCGCGAGTGCACGGCATCGGAAATCTCGGCGAGCGGGTTGAGGATGCCGGAGCTGGTCTCGCAGTGGATCGCGATGACATGGGTGATCGCCGGGTCGGCGTCGAGTGCTGCGGCGACCTCGTCTCCGCGCGGTGGCAGGTAGTCGCCCTTGTCGATCAGCGTGTGGGCGCGGCCGAGATAGTCCATCGTCTGGGCAGCACGCAGCCCGTAGGCGCCATTCGCCAGCACCAGCACCTTGCCATCCTTCGGCACGAACGAACCCAGCATCGCCTCGACGCAGAACGAGCCCGATCCCTGTATGGGAACGCAGTCATAGTCGCCCTTGTCATCGCCGATCAAAGCGAGGAGGCGGCGGCGCAGATCGGCGGTCATCGCGCGGAAGTCGGCATCCCACGAACCCCAGTCTCTCAGCATCGCCTGCTTGACCGAATAGGCGGTCGTGAGCGGGCCGGGCGTCAGCAGGTAGGGCTCGCCCAGCGCGGGCGCTTCCAGCGGGGCGGTTTGCGAGAATTCCGGCGCCATGGTGTGCATCTCCGATAAAGGTGGGCGCACCATGCGCTCTGCTTTTCTATTTGCCAAATCGTTATTTTGTATCCATCAATAAGTCTTGGCGATGGATGGTGGGCGTGTCGGATAGCCGGCAAAAAGGAAAGAGCATGCGTTACGTTCAGCTTAGGGCCTTTCACTACGTCGCCATCTGCGGTGGGTTTTCGCGCGCGGCCGAGGCGCTTTTCCTGACGCAGCCGGCAATCTCCGATCAGGTGCGCAAGCTGGAGGAAGAATACGACGTTCTCCTCTTCAACCGGCACAAGAAGCAGGTTTCGCTGACACGGCAGGGGCAGCAGCTTCTCGACATCACCCACCGCATGTTCGACACCGAGCAGCAGGCGCACGATCTGCTGTCGGAATCGAAGGCGTTGAGGTCTGGCACGCTCCGTATCGTCGCCGATGCGGCTCACCATCTGCTGCATGTGCTGGGGCGGTTCCGGGAGGCCTATCCCGGTATCCAGATCAGCGTGCGGTCCGGTAATACTGAGACGGTGATTTCGAGCCTGTTCGCATACGAGGCCGACCTCGGCGTTCTGGGCGAAATTCCGCAGGGCAGGGAATTCGAGATTCTGCATCTCAACTCCACGCCAATCATCGCTTTCGTGTCAGGCAAGCATGCACTGGCAGGCCGGCAGTCGGTGACACTCCAGGAGCTTGCCGGCCATCCGCTCATCATGCGCGAGCGCGGGTCGAAAACGCGCCACAAGCTGGAAGCGATGGCGCAGGAGGAGGGCGTTCCGCTGAAGGCGGTGATCGAGGCCGAGGGGCGCGAGGCGGTGCGCGAGATCGTCGCGTCGGGCGCCGGCGTCGGTTTCGTGTCGGCTGCCGAGTTCGGATGGCACAGCGGCCTCTCGCCGCTCAGGATCGACGCGCCGGAGGTGACGATGGACGAGGCACTCATCTGCCTGCGCGAGCGCTCGGGCGGCAAGCTCGTGCGTGCGTTCTGGAAGATCGCCGAGCAGTTCGCCCACGAAACGAGCGGCTGAGCGGCGAGGCCGTCCTATGAATGGGACGGCTGTGCCAGCCTGCTTTCCAGCAGGTCGCCGCTGCGCTTGAGGATCGGATAGGCTACGGTTGCCAGCAGCGAGTTGATCTCCTTGAGCCCGCGCGCGACCTCCAGGTGCATGCCGCTCGTCTCGATGCTTTCGGGCGTCCCGGTCTGCAGCCGCTTGAGGTGCCGGTCATGGCTGGCGCGGGCGAGTTCACGCATCCGCTCCTTCTCGACCACCAGCTGGCGGGCGGATGGCAGGTCCTGGGAGACGAGGACGTTGAGCGCCAGATGCATATTCTCCAGCAGTTGCTGGTGCAGATCCTGCAACTCGGTCCAGCCCTCGTCGGAGAAGCGCCAACGCTTCTGCGCGCGCTCCTCGGCGAGCGGCAGCAGGTTCTTGGCGACGATGTCTCCGGCGTGTTCGAGGTTGATGGCGAAATCCGTGAGCTCGATGCTGCGTCGCGCCTCCTCGCTGGTCATTTCGCCGCGATTGACCTCGGCTAGGTAGAGCTTGATGTCGCTGTGCGCCTGATTGACGTCCTCATCGACGCCTTGGACGCGGACGATCTCGACCCTGTCGCTCCCGTTGAAAAGGTCCATGACCGGCCGGACCATCACTTCGACCAGTTCGCCCATGCGCAGCAGTTCCCGTGTGGCGCTGGCCAGCGCCAGCCGCGGCGTGCCGATGACCGCGCGATCGAGTGCGCTGATACGGCGGCGCAGGGGATCCTCGTCCGCCGGCTTTGTGGTGGCAGTGGGCATCAACTGCGTGAGCAGGCGCTCCATCAGACCCACGAATGGCAGGCTGAGCGCGACCAGGGCGGCATTGAAGAGAAGATGCAGGTTGACGAGGCCCGCACCGGCATCGGTGCCGAGCCATTCCAGGGGCAGGGTTGCCGTTTCGAACAGGGCGAGCGCCAGGACGGAGCCGACTGCGCGGAACAGAAGATTGGCGACCGGCAGGCGCGACGCCTCGACCGGCATGCCACGCGATAGCCAGTAGGCGATCAGGCCGCCGCCGAGGTTTGCGCCAAGCACCATCGGCACGGCCGCTTCGAGCGGCATCAGGCCCTGGCTTGCGAAGGTGGCAAGCATGAGAACCGACGCGACACTCGAATGGATCAGCCAGGTGAAGACCGCGCCCAGCAGGAACGCCGTCAGATAGTCCTCGGCCAGATAGCGGGCGATGGTCGGCAGCATGCCGCCATCACGGAGCGGTCCTGTCGCAGTGGCGATGAGCTGCAGCGACATCAGGACGAAGCCGATGCCGAGAACCATGCGCCCCGTTTCGCGCGTCATCTGCGCTCGCGTCTTCAGGAACAGCACACCGCCGGCGAAGAAGCAGACGGGAATGAGCCAGCCAAGATCGAACGACAGCACCCGAACGACGATTGCCGAGCCGAGGTCGGCGCCAAGCAGCAGCGCAATGCCGGTCGAGACGGGCAGGGCACCGCTCTCCGCAAAGCCGCAAGCGAGAATGGCAACCGCGGTCGAACTCTGGAGCAGGACCGCCATGACCGTTCCGCCGGCCGCGGCGGGCAGGCGGCCCCGACGCGCGCGACCCAGCAGCCGGCGCAGCGGTGCGCCATGCGCGCGCTCCATGCCGGTCCTGACCATGTGGACCGCGACCAGCAGCAGCATGACGGCACCGGCAAGGTGGAGAAGGATCAGCGAGATGTGCATAAAGGTGCTCCGGCAGCGAGCCTGTAGGAGTCGCGCCACTGCAGCCATTGGTCAAATCGATACTATCAATGGAACGATAGGCTGGAACTATCGTCCGGTGTGCCGGTCGGCCAGGACGGTTTCCATGAAAGCTTCGATCTTCGGCGAGTTGCGCCGTTCCTGAAGGGAGGCCAAGCGGTACTCGGTGCGTATCGCGGCATCGGAGATGGCGATGGTTGTGAGCCGGGGGTGGGCGACGAACTCGAAATCGGCGACTACGCCGATGCCAAGTCCGCGCTCGACGGCCTTCCAGATTCCCTCGCGCGATCCGATTTCCAGAAACGGCCTGATCTCGACGCCCGCCGCCTCGGCAGCGCGTTCGAGCGCACGGCGGGTGGTCGATCCGGTCTCGCGCAGGATGAGCGGCTGGTCGGCCAGCTCGGCGATCGACACCGCGTCGCGCGCGTTCCACGGATGGTCTGTGTTGACGAACACGACGACCTCGTGGGTGCTGAACGGCACCGAATGCACGCGCGGATCGTCGACCACATGGGCAAGTATCGCCACATCCGCCTCCAGTTCGAGGATGCGCTGTAGCGTCTGGTCCGAATTGCCGAGCAACATGCTGACCTTGATCGCCGGATAGGCGGCGAGGAAGCGGGCGATCATGTCCGTCGCGTGGAAAGGCCCGACGGCGGCGACACGCAACTGCCCGATCGTCAGGTGGCCGCTGGAGAGCAGAAGCTCGTCGGCTTCCTCGGTGAGCTTCATGATCCTGCGGCTGATGTCGAACAGCGCCGCGCCGGTTTCGGTCAGCTCGACGCGACGGCCGCGGCGCACGAGGAGCTCCACGCCGTAACGCTCTTCCAGCTCCTTCACCTGTGTCGTCACGGTGGGCTGGCTGATGTTGAGCGCCTGTGCGGCCGCCGTGAAGCCGCGATGCTCGGCCACTGCGTGGAAGGAACGGAGATGGGTGAAAACTATAGCCACAGTCAATGATAGTGGCCGGAAATTTGTATTAGTCAATGGACTGCAAGTCGGTCACGGTTCGAAGCGCAAGAACATTCAACGCAGGAAATCGCCGTGTGGTCCTATCGTAACCCGGTCGACGTCCAGTTCGGACACGGAAGCTTTTCAAAGCTCGGTTCGCTGCTGAACGGGCGTCCCTATGTACTCGTCACCTATAGCGAAGCCTACTTCCGAAGCCTGGCCTCCGCGCTGGAAAAGAGCGCGGGAAAGCCGCTGCTGGTCGTCGAGGACATCGCGCCGAACCCGGACATCGCGTTGCTCGAAGATCAGGTGGCGCGATTCGCCGCTCTCGACGCAACGCCGGTGATCGTTGCGCTCGGTGGCGGGTCGGTGATCGACTCCGCCAAGGTTTTCGCGGCGGCCCGCGGTGATTTCGCCGCGATGGATGCATTCCTGAAGAAGCGCGCCGGCGCCGAGACACTTTCGCCCTGGCCGCTGATCGCCGTGCCGACCACGGCAGGAACCGGCAGCGAAGTGACCTGCTGGGGCACCGTCTGGGACAATGCCGCCGGCAGCAAATACTCGCTGGCGCATCCGGGGCTCTATCCCGGGGTCGCCCTCGTCGACCCGGACCTGATGGCGGGCAAGCCGCGCGAACTGACGATCCAGACCGGGCTCGATGCACTCTCGCATTCGCTTGAAAGCCTCTGGAACCGCAATTCGAATCCCGTTTCGGCGGCCCATGCGGTGGCAGCGGCTCGCGGTGTTCTCTCGACCCTGCCGGCGCTTGCCGGAGACCTGCGCAACCCTCAACTTCGCGAGCGTATGGCGCGTGCCGCTACGCTTGCCGGCTTCGCATTCTCCAACACCAAGACGGCGATCGCGCATTCGCTTTCCTATCCGATCACACTCAAACATGGCGTGCCGCACGGCATCGCCTGCTCGTTCTCGCTGCCGATGATCATCCGCAGCGTCGCCGGGCAGGGGGGCATCTGCGAGGAGGGGCTGCGGTCCATTTTCGGGACGGATGCCGCCGGTGCGGCGGAGCGCCTCGAGACCACGCTCGACAAGCTCGGCGTTTCGACCGATTTCCGCAGCTACGGTATAGCCGAGGCGGAATGGCGCGCGCTTATCGATACCGCGTTCGAGGGGGAACGTGGCCAGAACTTCATCGGCAGCCGGGAGGAGCTGGTTGCCGTTGCGGGACTGGAGGGCGGCGGCCGCAAGGCGGTGGCCTGACGGGAATTTCGGGCGTCTGCATTGCGCAGCACGCCGTCTGGATTGACGCTCAAAAGGGAGGAGCAAAACATGAAGCCTGCTACCCGCATACTCGCATCAATGGCGACCGCCGGCGCGGTCGTCGCCTACGCATCGGCTGCCCTTGCACAGGAGTGCAAGGATCCCGGCCAGCTCGTCTTTTCGATCATTCCGACCGAGGAGACGACGCAGGAACTCGACATCTACAAGCCGCTTCTGGACGCCCTGAAGGAGAAGACCGGCAAGAGCGTCGAGTTCTTCATGCCGACATCCTACGCCTCGGTGATCGAAGGCATGGTCAATGGCTGGGTGCATATCGGCGTCCATGGGCCGAATTCCTATGTGCTTGCCAAGGAGAAGGACCCGAACCTGGAGGTTTTTGCGACCTACACCAAGGTGAAGGGTCATTTCCAGGAGGAAGGGCCGGGCTATCGCGCCGTGCTGGTGGTGCGGTCCGACTCGAAGTTCGACAGCATCGAATCGCTGAAGGGCACCATCGTCGGCCTCGCCGATCCCGCCAGCACGTCAGGCAACCTGATGCCGCGCATGGTCTTCGGAGACGAGATCGGCACCGGGCCCGAGCTGGAGAAATACTTCTCCAAGGTCGTCTATACCGGCGGTCATGACCAGTCCGCCCTGGCAGTGAAGGAAGGCCGCGTCGACGACGCCTTCGTCGCCACCCATCGCCTCGACAACGTCATCGACCGGGGGCTCGCCGCGCCGGAGGATTATCGCGTTCTCTGGCAGTCGGGCATCATCCCGCAGGATCCGATGGTCTATCGCACCGATCTTTGCGAGCCCATCAAGGCCGCGATCAAGGAAGCGTTCCTGACACTGCACGAAAACCCCGATGCGAAGCCGTTCTTCGACGGCATCAAGTCCACCAAGTTCGTCGCCATGCAGGATTCGGATTACGATATCATCCGCAAGCTGGTCGACGCCGAAAAGAAGGCCGAAGGTCAGTGAGACACGAGGCCGGTATTGTGGAGGGCCGCGCACGTCGCGGCCTTCCCGGACATGAGGAGAACCGCGTGCCTGTGCTCGACGTTCGCAATCTGAAAGTCAGTTACACTTCGAGTGGGCCGCAGATCCTGAAGGGGATCGACTTCTCCGTTGACGGCAGCGACTTCTGCGCGGTCATCGGCCCGAGCGGCGCCGGCAAGTCGACGCTGATCCGCTGCGTCAACCGGCTGGTCGAGCCGACCGAGGGCGACATCGTGCTGTTTGGCCAGAACGTGCGCGCGCTGCGCGGCGGCGAGCTTCGGCATCTGCGGCGACGCATTGGCATGATATTCCAGGAGTTCAACCTGGTGAACCGCATGTCGGTGATGGACAACGTCCTGTCCGGCCGGCTCGGCTACACCGGGGCCTTCCGCTCGTTCTTCAAGGCGTTTCCGCGCGAGGACATCGACCGCGCTCTGCATCTGCTGGAACGCGTGGGCCTGCAGGACCATGTCGACAAGCGCGCCGACGCGCTGTCCGGTGGCCAGCGCCAGCGCGTTGGCATTGCGCGTGCGCTGATGCAGAAGCCGGAAATCCTGCTGCTGGACGAGCCGACTTCCGCGCTCGACCCCAAGATCTCGCGCGATGTCATGGGGCTCATTCGCGAGCTTGCCGACGAGTTCAAGGTGCCGGTGCTCTGCAACATTCACGACGTGCAGCTTGCGCTGGAAACCTGCAACCGCATCATCGGCATGCAGGACGGCTACAAGAAGTTCGACGGGCCGTCGAAGGGCATGCGCAAGCAGGACCTCGACGAGATCTACGCGATGGAGGTGCTGTGATGAGCGTCGCAGCACCGGCCGTCTCCGAACACGGGTTCGATGCATGGGTCGCGCACAAGCGCGGCCGCCGCATCAACAACTGGCTGCTGGTGGCGGCTGCCCTTGCCGTGCTCGGTTGGTGTTTCTGGGACACCATCATGGTCGATACCGACTGGGCGCGCATGGGCGGCGCGCTGGGCATCGGCGGGACGCTGGAACGCTTCCTGTGGATCGACTGGTCGCTGGTGCCGCACCTGATCGTGCCGGCGCTGGAAACGCTGATGATGGCGACGCTGGGCACGCTGCTCGGCTGCGTGCTCTCGCTGCCGGTGGCGTGGTTCGGCGCCGCCAACGTCACGCCAAGCAAATATTTCTTCTACCCCGTCGGCCGCTTTCTGATGGTGCTGTCGCGCTCGATCCACGAGATCATCTGGGCGCTGCTGTTCGTCGGCGCGGTGGGGCTGGGTGCGCTTCCGGGCATTCTCGCGGTCGCCATGCGCTCGATCGGCTTCATTTCCAAGATAACCGCCGAGGCGATCGAGAACATCGATCCCAAGCCCGTGGAGGCGATCCGCGCCGTGGGCGGCAACCAGTTTCAGGTGATGTATTACGGCATCGTGCCGCAAATCCTGCCGGTCATCATCGGCACCATCATCTTCGAATGGGACATCAACATCCGCCGCTCCGCCATCATGGGGCTGGTGGGCGCGGGCGGGCTCGGCCTCGTGTTCTTCCGCCAGATGGCGATGTTCAACTATGGCGGCGTGACGCTGGTGGTGCTGGCCGTGCTGGTGCTGATCGCGATCGGCGAGGTCGTCTCGCACTATGCCCGCAAGGCCGTGATCTGAGGAGGGGACCATGACCGTCGTTACCGCCGAAACCGTCGCCGCGCCACGCAGGAGCTGGTCGCGCTACCGTCACCCCGAGGCAACGATCCGCTTCGCGGTCATGCTGGCCGTGCTCGCCTTCCTCAGCTGGTCGATCGCGTTCCTCAACATCGACCTGTCGCGCGTGCTTGGGGCCTTTCCCCGGCTCGCCGAGATTCTGGCGACGCGCTATTTCCCGCCGGACCTCGGCTATGTCACCGATGCCGATTTCATCCGCTCGGTGATCCGCACGCTGGAAATGTCGCTGCTGGGCGGTTTCCTGGGCGTGGTCTGCTCCATCCCGCTTGCGTGGCTTGCGGCGCGCAACATCACGATCGGCCGCCGGATCGCCTATCCCTTCGGGCGCTTCGCGATCATGGGCAGCCGGTCGATCCACGAGACGATCTGGACGATCCTGTTCGTGACGGTACTGGGTTTCGGCATGCTGGCCGGCACGCTGGCGCTGACGGTGTTCTGCATCGGCTTTGCCGGCAAGCTGTTCGCCGACGAGCTGGAGGCGATCGACATGGGGCCGGTGGAAGCCATGCGCTCGGTGGGGGCAAGCCCGCTGCAGGTCTTCCAGTATGCCGTGCTGCCGCAGGTGCGCGTCGCCTTCACCGGCATCGCCATCTACACCTGGGACGTCGCCTTCCGTGCCGCGACCGTGGTCGGCTTCTTCGGCGGCGGCGGCATGGGCTGGTACCTGAAACGCACAACGCAGCAGCTCGAAAGCCAGCGTGTCGCCGCGATCCTGCTGGTGATCATCGCCCTCGTGCTGCTCGCCGAAATCGCCTCCGGCTGGCTGCGCAGGAAGATCGCCGCGATGCGGTAGCAAGCAATTGTCTATCATGTACCCGTGGTGCGCTGTTCTTTCGGTTTTTCAAGGGCAGGTGGTAGCTTAAGCAGCAATTTGGCGACGATGTTCGACTAGCTTCCTAATCCTTATGACAAGTCTTGCTCTTCTCGATGCATGCACTTCCGCACGGCTTCCCCTTCTTGCAGAACCAACTGGCATCACAGGCAGATAATATCGATAGAGAAACGAAAACGGCGACGATCGTCTTCATGCTCTCCCTCCTTTTCCCGCCTTATCAAAGCAGCGGGAGAGGGGGGAGTCGAGACAGGATCACCGCCAGCGCCCGGCGGCCTAGTCGAACTCTGGCGGCATCTCCATGTCCAGCTTGACGCCGTAGTGGCCGCTCCCTCGGTTGCCGCGGTCCCAGCCGCCCACGACTATCGCATCCACATCGACGGCGCGTCCTGCGAGCCCAGCAGAAGCAAGGGCTCGCTTGTAATCGACCGCATCAGCGCGGGATAGGTAACCGACCGTGCGCCCGTTGATCGTCACCTTTACGGCGTTCGAATCGTATTTGTTTGTCGGTTCCTCGAAGAGTTGTGCTGAGCATTCGTGCTCATGCCCGTCTTCGGTCTTTCCGCCACAGGTTCGGTTCAGCGCGTCCTGATAGTTCGCCTCGCCAACAATGTCCTGATCATATTGCCCGCTTCCCATAATACGGGCACGCCTCGATCTGGATTGCTTCGGTCTCAACAGCCAGTCGAAAAGCCCCATAGTCCCCTCCCTTCATGTCGCACGAACTAGTCGAGTTTGCCCACAAACCCTTGGAAATCGAGGGTAGAGGTTTGCAACATTATTCGACAAGAATTCAGATGGATCAGGGCTAAGTCGTTGAAGATTTTTGGCTGGGGAACCTGGATTCGAACCAGGACTAACGGAGTCAGAGTCCGTGGGTCTACCGTTAACCTATTCCCCAACACGGCACATTGGCCGGGTTCGCCCTGAAACGGGCGGTGGTGCAGCGTGGGCGGCACCGAATGCGCCCGATATAGCCACGGACGGCGAATAGTCAACCCCAAACCGTCGTTCCAGTACAGCGCCAATGCGGGTGATCCCCGGGGGAAATATGCTCCTGAAGAATGGCGAGGGCCTTTACGCTACCGCCCCAATGCGGGTGACCCGGGTGCTGCCGGCATCCTGCGAGCGCTGCGAAAATTTCGCCGGCACACGCACTTGGTGTTTCGCATCGGCGCTGATACTCTGTCGCCAACAGAAAAGACGAGTGCGCCTGCTGCGTCCTTTTGGTTCGCGCGGCGCTGAAGGATAGCCAGTGAAAGACCCCGATTCGGGCGCGGATGCGCCGCAGGGCGGGGCGTCTGGCGGCGTAGGCGGGCCGGTCGAGGCCGCCGCGCCGCATTCCGGACACCCCAGCAGCCGGAGCCAGGGCAATCCTGCGCCGGCACGGGATGGTCGTGACGCCGCTCCCGGAAAAGGCCAATCCAGAAAACGCCGCAAGCGACGCCGTGGCCGCAAGGTTTTCGCGCGCGATGGCGTGACGCCGGGCGGCGGCGCCAACCCCGGTGCGGCACAGCCGGCCTCAGCAGGCGGACAGGCAGTTGAGGGCAAGGCAGTGACCGACGCCCCGGCAGCGCCGCAGGGCGAGCCGGGAATAGGCAAGGGGGGCGCGGCCGGAGGGCAACATCCGGCCAGCGGCCAGCGGTCGCGCGCGGCGGACCTTCCCGTCTATGCGGCGCTTGACCTTGGAACCAACAATTGCCGGCTGCTGGTGGCGATTCCGCAGCGGCCGGGACAGTTCCGCGTCATCGATGCATTCTCACGCATCGTGAGGCTGGGCGAGGGGCTTTCGGCCAGCGGCCGGCTCGGTCAGCCGGCGATGGACCGCGCCGTCGAGGCGCTTAAGGTCTGCGCCGACAAGCTGCAGTCGCGACAGGTGCGCAAGGCGCGGCTGATCGCCACCGAGGCCTGCCGCGCGGCCGAAAACGGCGCCGAGTTCATCGCCCGCGTCGAGACCGAGGCCGGGCTGAAGCTGGAGATCATCGACCGCAAGACCGAGGCGCGGCTCGCCGTGTCCGGCTGCGGCTCGCTGGTCGAGCGCGGCACGGATGGCGTGGTGCTGTTCGACATCGGCGGCGGCTCGTCCGAGATCGCGCTGATCGACGTTTCGCGCCACCGCACGCCAAGGCTCGCCAACCACATCGTGTCGTGGACGTCGCTGCCGGTGGGTGTCGTCTCGCTCGCCGAACGGTTCGGCGGCAGGCACGTGACGCCGACGATCTTCGAGGCGATGGTCGACGAGGTGTCGGGCATGCTCGACCGTTTCGAGGGCCGGACGCGGCTTTCGCATCTGGCCGCGGGCGAGCGCTTCCACCTGCTCGGCACATCCGGCACGGTGACGACGCTGGCGGGCGTGCATCTCGGGCTGGAGCGCTACGACCGCCGCCGCGTCGACGGGTTGTGGATGGACAATGGACATGTCGATGCGATGATCGAGAAGCTGCTTGGCTGGGGCTTCGAGGAGCGCATGGCGAACCCCTGCATCGGACCGGACCGGGCCGACCTCGTGCTCGCGGGCTGCGCGATCCTGGAGGCGATCCGCCGCCACTGGCCGTCGGAGCGCCTGCGCGTCGCCGACAGGGGGCTGCGCGAGGGCATGCTTTCGGAGCTGATGGCCGACGATGGCGCCTGGCGCCGCAACCGCCGCAGGGGAGCGTTCGGGCGATGAAGAAGCCGGGCAAAAGCGGGGCGTCGGGAGGCGGCGGAGCGCGCGCGCTGAAGACGCGGATCAAGAAGAAGAGCGGGCTGAAGAATTCGTCGCGCCGCTGGCTGGAGCGGCATCTCAACGATCCCTACGTGCATCGCTCCAAGGCGGAGGGCTATCGCTCGCGCGCGGCATTCAAGCTGATCGAGATCGACGACCGGCACAAGTTGCTGAAGCCCGGCCAGCGCGTGATCGATCTGGGGGCTGCACCCGGCGGCTGGCTGCAGGTGGCGGCGGCACGTGTAAAGTCGCCGGAGGATGCGCCGACCGTCGTCGGCATCGACTATCTGGAGATGGACCCGGTGCCGGGTTCCGCGATCCTGCAGATGGATTTTCTCGACGACGAGGCGCCGGCGCGGCTGATGGAGACGCTGGGCGGCGCGCCCGACCTAGTCGTTTCCGACATGGCCGCGCCGACGACGGGGCACCGCCGCACCGACCACATCCGCACCATGCATCTGTGCGAGGTCGCGGCCGATTTCGCGATTCAGGTGCTGAAACCCGGCGGACATTTTCTGGCGAAGACCTTCCAGGGCGGCACGGAAGGCGGGCTGCTCGACCTTCTCAAGCGCAATTTCCGCACGGTGCATCACGTCAAGCCACCGGCCTCGCGCGACGAGTCGGTCGAGCTTTACATCCTCGCCAAGGACTTCAAGGGCAGGGCGGCGGATCTGCCGGCTGAACCGTCAGACGACTGAGGGCGGCTCATTGCTGCCGGGCTTCCCGCGCGTGTGTCCGGAGACGCCGATGCCGGCATCCGGCGACAACCACAGGATCGGCAGCACCGCGCATCCAGCAAGCAGGGCGACGCCGATGAAAGCCGGGCCGAAGGCGGCCAGCCCCGTGGGCTCGCCGGTCAGAACGTGGTGTGCCTCCAGCATCATGCCGGCGAAGGCTACGCCCATGGCGATGGAAATCTGCTGCGCCACCGAGGCGATCGCCGTTGCCTGACTCGCTTGACGGTCGTCGATCTCCGCGAAGACCAGCGCGTTGTTGGAGGTGAAGAACAGCGACCGCGTGAAGCCGGCCGCCACCAGCACCGCTATGATGACCCAGTAAGGCGTTGCCGGGGTGAAGAAGGCGTTGGCGCCCATCAGGAGCGCGCCGGCGATCGTCGCGAAGATCAAGACGTTGCGGAAGCCGGCGAGCCGCAGGGCGGTCGTCGCCACGAATTTCAGCGCGATGGCGCCCAATGCGCTCGCAAAGGTCAGCATGCCGGATTCGAACGGGCTGAGGCCGAAGCCGAGCTGGAACATCAGCGGCAAAAGGAACGGCACCGCGCCGATGCCGATGCGGAAGATGGTGCCCGACAGGATCGCGATGCGCGGGGCCGGGTTGTCGAACAGCCTAAGGTCGAGGATTGGCGTGGCGATGCGCCTTGCGTGGCGCACATAGAGCACGGCGGCTGCGATGCCGAGGGTGAGCGTTGCGACGCCGACGAGCGGGGGCAGGGCCGGCATGCTGACCACTGAAAGGCCGAAGACGACGCCGGCCGCGGCAAGCGCCGACAGGAAGAAGCCGGTCCAGTCGATGCGGGCGACGGGCGAGGGCGGCATGTCGGGCAGTACGTAGCCGGAGACGATCACGCCGAGCATGCCGATCGGGATGTTGATCAGGAAAATCCAGTGCCAGGTGAAGAAGGTGGTGATGAAGCCGCCGACCGGAGGGCCGATGAGGGGACCGATTAATGCGGGCACGGTCAACCATGCCATGGCCGAGACGAGCTGGCTGCGCTGCGTCGAGCGCACCAGCACGAGGCGTCCGACCGGCGTCATCATCGCACCGCCCATGCCTTGCAGGAAGCGTGCGGCCACGAATGCGCCGAGCGAGCCGGCCATCGCGCAGGCAAGCGAGCCCAGCATGAAGACGACGATGGCGATGCGGAACACGCGCTTGGCGCCGAACCGGTCGGCCATCCAGCCCGAGACGGGAATGAAGATCGCAAGCGCGACGAAGTAACTGGTCAGAGCGAGCTTGAGCGTGATCGGGCTCGTACCGATGTCGGCAGCAATGGCCGGTAGCGATGTGGCAATGACGGTCGAATCCATCTGCTCCATGAACAGCGCCACCGCCAGAATGAGCGGGATGGTGCGGTTCAACGGACGAGCCAGTCGGCGGGAGCGCGCCGGGACAGCGGCGCAGGATGGTCGGACATGACGGCGGGTTAGCACAGGCGCGCGGGCGCCATCAATCCATAAGGCAGTCTTATCATCTATTTCCGTTGGCGGTTTCCGTCGCGGCCATCTCACGAACGCTCACGTTGCCGTGAGGCCCTTGCCGCCGATGGCAAGGTTGCCATGTTCGCAGCATCGACATTTGAACGGAGAAGGTTGCAAGATGATGCCAACGGCAGATCGCAGATCGGTTCTCAAGATGAGCGTAGCGGGTACGGCGGCGGTTCTGGCAACGCCGCAGATCATGGTGCGGGCCGCGCATGCCCAGGCGCCGATGACGGATGTGGGCAATGCCGGCTTCCATCGTTTCAATCTCGGCGGCTTCGAGGTGACGGCGATCCTCGACGGGTTGCGGCCGGGCGATGGGCCCCATCCGACCTTCGGCGAGGATCAGGATGCCGAGGCCATGGCTGCGTTGCTGGAGGAAAATTTCCTGCCCGCGGGCCGGTTCGTGAACAGCTTCACGCCGACGCTGGTCAATACCGGGTCCGAACTGGTGCTTTTTGACACAGGCCTGGGGGCAGCCGCGCGCGAAGGCGGTATGGGGCAACTCCGTCCCAGGCTGGAGGCTTCCGGCTATAGCGCCGATGACGTGTCGGTCGTCGTTCTCACCCACTTTCATGGCGATCATATCGGCGGAGTGATGGAAGACGGTGCCCCGACATTTGCCAATGCACGCTACGTGACCGGTCAGGCTGAGTACGATTTCTGGACTGCAGACGAACGTCTGAGCGGGCCGACCGAGAACTCGGCGCGGGCCGTTCAAGCCAACGTCGTGCCGCTGGCGGAGAAGATGACGTTCCTGGGCGATGGCGATGAGGTGGTGCCGGGCATAAGCGCGATGCTGGCCACCGGCCACACGCCGGGTCACATGATCTTCAACCTGGAATCAGACGGCAAGCGGCTGATGCTGACGGCAGATACGGCGAACCACTACGTCGCCTCGCTGCAGCGGCCCGACTGGCATGTGCGTTTCGACATGGACAAGGACGAGGCGGCCGCCACGCGCCGGCGCGTGTTCGACATGATCGCGGCAGAGCGCATCCCGTTCGTTGGGTACCATATGCCGTTTCCGGCACTCGGCTACGTCGAGCCGCTAGACCAGGGTTATCGGTTCGTGCCGGTGAGCTACCAGATGATGCTTTAGCTGCGGACCGTCAGGGCTTGCCGCTCTACAGGTGTCCGGCATCGACGATCAGCGTCTGGGCGGTCAGCATGCGCGACGCATCCGACGCCAGGAAAAGACAGGGGCCGACAAGGTCTGCCGGCTGCATCTCCTCTTTCAGGCATTGCCGCTCGAGATGAGCGGAAAGCCCGTCGGGCGTGACCCACAGTTCGCGCTGGCGTTCCGTCATCACCCAGCCCGGCGCGATCGCGTTGACGCGGATGCGGTCCGGGCCGAGCTTGCCGGCCAGCCCCTTGGTGAGCCCGATGATGCCGGCTTTCGCTGCCGTATAGGACGGCATGTCGGGATGGTTGATCATGAAGGAGGTGGAGGCGAAGTTGATGATCGAGCCACCGCCCGCCGCCTTCATGCCCGGCGCCACCGCCTGGGCGGTGAAGAAATGCGGGCGCAGGTTGATAGCCTGATTGTCATCCCAGTAGTCGACCGTCACGTCGGCGATCTCGTGGCGCTGGTCGTATGCCGCATTGTTGACCAGCACGGTGACGGGCCCATGCGTCTCCGCGGCTTCGGCGGCTGCCTGACGCAGGGCGTCGATGTCGCGCAGGTCGGCCTGCAGGAAGAGCGCGCTCAGCCCGGCGTCCCGCAGGCGCGCAGCCAGCGTCTCTGAGGCCTCTCGCGCGATGTCGATGAAGGCCACCTTGCAGCCCTGCCGCGCGAAGCCTTCAGTCAGTGCCGCGCCTATTCCCGAGCCGCCCCCGGTGATGAGCACGGACCTGCCTTCGAGGTCGGGGTGTCTGACGGATGGCATCATGGCATTCCCTTTCATTTCGGCGCGTCGGCTACCGCATGCGGCGGTCTCACGTCACCAGCTTGCGTTCGGCGAAGCGGGGTTCGCGCCAGAGGCTGCTTTCCATGATCGCCTCGAGGGTTGCGGCGGCGCCCCATACATCCTCGAAGCCGACATAGAGCGGGGTGAAGCCGAAGCGAAGTATATTGGGCGCGCGGAAGTCCCCGACGACGCCGCAGGCGATCAGCGCCTGCATGATCGGCCAGCCCTCGTCATGAGTCAGCGCGACCTGGCTGCCCCGCTCGGCCTCGTTCCTGGGTGTGATGACCTTGAGGCCGTGCCTGGCAAGTTTCTCGTCGGCCAGCTCCATGAAATAGCCGGTGAGTTTCAGCGACTTGGCACGCAGAGCGGGCATGTCGGTGCGCTCGAAGACGGCGAGGCTTTCGAGCAAGGGCAGATAGGAGAGCACGGGCGGCGTGCCGACCCGGAACTTCTCGATCGTGGCCGACGGTGCGAAGTCGACTTCGAACGCGAACGGCGCGGCATGACCCTGCCACCCCGTCAGCGGATTGCCTGCACTGGCCAGGTGGCGGGAGGCAACGAACAGCCACGCCGGGGCACCGGGACCGCCATTCATGTATTTGTAGGAGCAACCGACGGCGAAGTCGGCATTGCAGCCGTTGAGGTCGATCGGCAGTGCACCGAGCGAATGGCACAGATCCCAGATGACCAGCGCGCCGGCATCGTGGATGGCCCTGGTGACGCGTGCCATGTCGCGCAGGCGGCCCGTGCGATAGTTGACCTGGCTCAGGCACACGACCGCCGTGTCTGGCCCCAGCAGCGACAGCACGGATTCGTCGTCGTCATCAGCGAGCGCCATCGTCGCTTGCGGGAACACGTTGGCGATCGCGCCCTGGAGGATATGGATGTCGGTGGGGAAATTGTTCCGCTCGGAGATGACGCCGGTGCGGTCCGGGCGCAGGCGCATCGCCGCACAGAACACCTTGTAGAGATTGACCGAAGTGGAGTCTGCGGCCAGCACCTCGCCCGCCTTCGCGCCCATCAGCGGCGCCAGCCGGTCGCCGACAGTGACCGGCAGCATATGCCAGTTGCGGCCATTCCAGCTCCGGATCAGGTCCTTCGCCCAGCCTTCCGAAAGGGCCTCGGCCATGGCCGGACCGACGGAGGCCGGCATCGCGCCCAGCGAATTGCCGTCGAGATAGATCTCGCCGGCAGGCAGGGCAAAGAGACCGCGCATCGGGGCCAGCGCATCCTGCCGGTCCATGTCGCGGGCGCTGTCGAGCCCGGCGGAGGCTGCTTCGCGGGCGGCCTTGACCCTGTCTATGGTGGTGGACATTACGCCTCCTACAGTACCGAAACGACCTTCGTGGCTAGCGCATCGAGCCGGTCGCCGGGCAGACCGGCGACGTTGAAGCGGCTGTCACCGACGATGTAGACGCCGTGCTTGGCGCGCAGGCGGGACACCTGCTCGCCGGTGAGGCCGAGCCTCGAGAACATGCCGCGCTGGCGGGCGATGAAATCGAAGCGATCGGAATTGGACTGGCGGCGCAGCGCCTCGGCAAAGCCTTCGCGCAGGCTCAGCATGCGCAGCCGCACGGCTTCCAGCTCCGCCTTCCAGTCGGCGCGCAGGTCGTCGTCTTCGAGCACAATGCGCACGCATGCAGCCGCATGGTCAGGGGGCATCGACCAGATGCCGCGCGCAAGGCCGAGCAACTGGCCATAGGCGGTGTCCGCCTCGGCGGCATTGCGACCGAGCAGCAGCGCCGCACCGGCGCGGTCGCGGTAGACGGAGAAGTTCTTGGAGCAGCTTGCGGCGGCCAGCAGTTCCGGCACGTGGGCCGCGAGAATGCGAAGGCCGGCGGCATCCTTTTCCAGCCCGTCGCCGAACCCCTGATAAGCGATGTCGACGAAAGGCGTCAGGCCGCGTTCGGCAAGGAGCGCGGCAACAGTCTCCCACTGTGCGGCGGAGAGGTCGGCACCGGTGGGGTTGTGGCAGCAGCCGTGCAGCAGCACCACGTCGCCGGGCGCCGCGCCTTTCAGCGCCTCGATCATCGCGTCGAAACGCACGCTGCCGGTCGTGCTGTCGAAATAGGGGTAGGTGCGCGCGGTCAAGCCCGCAGCGCGCAGGATCGGCATGTGGTTCGGCCAGGTCGGGTCGGGCACCCACACCGTTGTATCGGGACGCGAAGCCGCGATCAGGTCGGCCAGCAGCCGCAGCGCGCCGGTGCCGCCGGGCGTCTGCGCGGCACGCAGGCGAGGGCGTTCCGCCTTCTCGCCGAACACAAGGCCGATCATCAGCTCGTTGAACACGACATCGCCGGCAAGCCCGAGATAGCTCTTGCTGGCCTGCGTCTTGTGAAGCCGTCGCTCGGCCTCGCGGACCGCGCGCATGACTGGCGTCTTGCCGTCGACATCCTTGTAGACCCCGACGCCGAGGTCGAGCTTGTCGGTGCGCGGATCGTCGCGATAGAGCGACATGAGCATGAGGATGCCGTCGGGTGCGGCGGGTTGAAGTGTCTCGAACATGGGGCCCTCCGAAGAACGGCGCCACAAAGCCCTAAATCGTTCGGTCGCGCAACAGATTTGGTCGCATCCGTGGTTGTGCCAGCGCGCGGCGCGGCCTTAGATCGCAGTCGGCGCGATGTCGCCAGCGAGAGGGGACATGTGACCAGACATTATTCCGCGTTCGGGTTGTTGCGCGAAGGTCTTCGCGGCCATAGCGGCTGGCAGCCGGCCTGGCGCTCGCCGCAACCGAAGCCACGCTACGACGCCGTCATCATCGGCGGCGGCGGGCAGGGGCTTGCGACCGCATATTACCTTGCCAAGAACCACGGCATCACCAATGTCGCGGTGCTGGAGAAAGGCTGGCTGGGTGGCGGCAATACCGGCCGCAACACCGCCACCATCCGCTCCAACTATTTCTATCCCGAAAGCGTGGCGCTCTACGATTTCTCCCTGAATCTCTATGAGGGGCTTTCGCGGGAGCTCAACTACAACGTCATGCTGTCGCAGCGCGGCGTCGTCACAGTCGCCAGTTCGCCGGCCGAGATGGAGATGGCGGCGCGGCTCGTCAATGCGATGCAGATCAACGGCACCGATGCCGAGCTGCTCGACCGCGACGGCGTGCTGGACAAGGCGCCGCTGCTCAACACGAGCGACGAAGCGCGCTATCCGATCTTCGGCGGAACATGGCAGGGGCGCGCCGGGGTCGCGCGTCACGATGCCGTTGCCTGGGGCTATGCGCGCGCCGCCGACGGGTTTGGCATCGACATCGTCCAGAATTGCGAGGTGGCCGGCTTCCTCATCGAAGGCGGCCGATGCGTCGGCGTCGAGACGTCGCTGGGCACGATCCACGCCGATGCCGTGGCGCTCTGCGTTGCCGGCCATTCGAGCGTGCTTGCGGCGAAGGCGGGTTTCCAGCTTCCCATCCGCTCCTATTCGTTGCAGGCGATGGTCTCGGAACCGGTGAAGCCCTGCCTCGACACGGTGGTGCTTTATCCCGGCACCGGCACCTATCTTTTCCAGTCCGACAAGGGCGAGATCGTCCTGGGTGGCGGGCTCGACCGCGTGCCCTCCTACGCGCAGCGCGGCAACCCACCGATGCAGCAGACGGTCGTCTCCGGCATGCTGGAGATGTTTCCCGCCTTCGGCCAGCTCAGGATGCTGCGACAGTGGGCAGGCGTGGTCGACGTGGTGCCGGATTCCTCGCCGATCATCGGGCCATCGCCAGTGCCCGGCCTCTACTTGAACGGCGGCTGGGGGACGGGCGGCTTCAAGGCGATCCCGGCGGGTGGCTGGCTGACCGCGCATCTGATCGCCACCGGCGAACATCACGAGATCAGCCGTCCCTTCGACCTCGACCGTTTCGCGACCGGCCGCCTCGTTGACGAAGCCGCCGGTTCCGGCATCGCGCATTAGGGGGCGAATCATGCAGCTCTTTTCATGCCCCTTCTGCGGCGAGCGCGACGAGACCGAGTTCGCATTCTGCGCCGAGGCCGGCAAGACGCGCCCCGAGCGGGCGGCCGAGGTCTCGGCAGATGCCTGGGCGCGCTACCTTCATTTCGACCAAAACCCGAAAGGCGCGACACGGGAGGTTTGGTTACACGCGACCTGCGGCGAGTTCTTCCTGATGGAACGCGACACGGTGAGTCATGCAGTGTCGGGGTCGCACTCGCTGCGGAGGCCGGAGGCATGAGCGCGCGACGCATCCGAGACAGCGGCGCGCCGCTGGCGTTCACCTTCGACGGCAGAGCCTATGAGGGGCGGGAGGGCGATACGCTCGCCTCGGCATTGCTGGCCAATGGCGTGCGCGTTGTCGGCCGCTCTTTCAAATATCACCGGCCGCGCGGCATCCATGGCGCGTGGAGCGAGGAGCCGAACGCGATCCTCGACGTGACCATCCACGGCAAGACGTGGCCGAACGTCCGCGCCACGACGCAGCGCCTCGAAGCGGGAATGGACCTGCGCTCCGTCAATGCGCGGCCGACAGCCGAGGGCGACCGGCTCGGCCTGCTGGACCGGCTGTCGCCATTCCTGCCGGCCGGCTTCTATTACAAGACCTTTCTCTGGCCGGACTGGCATCGCTTCGAACCGCGCATCCGCGCCATGGCGGGGCTGGGGCAGCTCGATCCCGCGCACGAGCCGCCGGCCGACAGCCCGGCGATGAACGCGCGCTGCGACGTGCTTGTGGTCGGGTCGGGGCGGTCGGGGCTCTTGGCAGCGCGCGATGCGGCGCTTGCAGGCGGCACCGTGATCGTCGTCGACGATCGTTTCGAGCCCGGCGGAACGATGCTCCATCGCGAGGCAGACGGGGCAGAGCGGGCTGCCGCGCTTCTCGGTGATGTCGAGCAGGCCGGCGCGCGGATTCTGTCGCGGGCGACTGTCTACGGAATCTATGACCACAATCTCGTCTGCTGCTGGGAGCGTCGGGACGGAGCGCCCGACCGGCATTGGCGCATCAGACCGAAGCGGATCGTGCTCGCGACCGGCGCGATCGAGCGGCCGCTGGTCTTTGCCGACAATGACCGGCCAGGCGTCATGTCGGCGGAAGCCGCGCTTTACTACCTGCGCCGCCACGGCGTGCTGGTGGGCGAGCGCATCGTGCTTGCTGCCAACAATTCGCGCGCGCTGGGGGTGGCGGATGCGCTGCGGGAAGCCGGTGCTGCGGTGACGGTCGCCGACCTGCGGGAGGGCGTCAGCGTCGACGCTGTTCATGGCGCGAAAGGCGTCGAGGCCGTCACGATCTCGGGAAAGCGCATCGAGGCCGATTGCCTGCTGGCTTCAGGCGGTTACACGCCGACGGTGCATCTCTTCTGCCAAGCGAAGGGAAAGCTCCGCTACGACGAGGCCATCGCCGCCTTCGTGCCGGGCGCCCCTGTCGACGGTATATCGCTTGTGGGCGCGGCGGCGGGCGACTTTGGCGACTATGCGATTGCCCCGGCATGGCCGAAACCCGGTGCGCGCGGCCGCCAGTGGATCGACTTCCAGAACGACGTGACGCTGACGGACGTCGAACTCGCCGCGCGCGAAAACTTCCGCTCGGTGGAGCACCTGAAACGCTACACGACGCTGGGCATGGCGACCGATCAGGGCAAGACCTCCAACATGAACGGTCTTGCGGCGATGGCTGCCGTCACCGGCCGCACGATCCAGCAGACGGGAACGACCACCTACAGGCCGCCATTCGTGCCGGTGCCGTTCACGGTGGTGGCCGGCCGGCGGCGCGGGCAACTGTTCAACCCGGTACGAAGGCTGGCGCTGGAGACGCAACATCGCGCGGCTGGCGGGGTGTTCCGCGAATATGGCGGCTGGCTGCGGCCAGCCTTCTATGGTGGCGGCGAGGCCGATGACGAGATGCGGCGCGAGGCGCGCCAGGCGCGCGAGACGGTCGCGATCTTCGACGGCTCGCCGCTCGGCAAGATCGAGGTGTTCGGTCCGCAGGCGGGCGCGATCGTCGACTACAATTCCTACAACACCATCTCGACGCTGAAGCCCGGCCGCGTCCGCTACGGCTTCATGCTCACCGAAGGTGGCGTCATCTACGACGATGGCGTGACGGTGAAGCTTGCAGACGACCATTACGTCGTCTCCTGCTCGTCGGGCCATGTGGCCGGCGTCGTTGCGAGGCTGGAAGAATGGCGGCAGGACCGGTTCGATCCGGCAGCGGTGTTCGTGCACAATCTCACCGCGCACTGGGCGACGCTGACCGCGACGGGTCCGCGCGCAAAGGCGCTGGTTGCGGCGCTGTCGCTCGGTGTGGACCTGGACGACGCGGCGCTGCCGCATATGGCTACTGCGCAAGGCTCGTTCGAAGGGGGGGCGGCGCGCGTGGCGCGGGTCAGTTTTACCGGCGACCGCTCCTACGAAATCTCGGTTCCGGCATCGAAGGCGCCAGCACTTTGGGCTGCGATGAAAGAAGCGGGCAGGGCGCTCGACGCCGTGCTCATGGGCTCCGAGGCACTGCTGCTGCTGCGCGCAGAAAAGGGCTTCATCATCGCCGGAAAGGACACCGACGGCACGTCGATGCCGCACGATCTGGGCATCACCGGCCCGCGCGACAAGCGGCTGGGCGAATATGTCGGCAAGCGCTCGCTGTTCACCGAGAACGCCTTGCGCGACAACCGGCAGCAGTTTGTCGGGCTCGCGGTGGCGGATGGCGGGCCGGCTTTGCCGACCGGCGCGCATGTGCTGGACGAAACCGGCGGCAAGCGGCGCTCGGCAGGCTACGTTACCTCGAGCTACGAGAGCCCGGCGGTCGGCGGCCCGATTGCGCTGGGGCTGGTCGAGCAGGGCATGTCGCGCATGGGCGAAGAGGTGAGCCTGTTCCATCTGGGCAAAGCAAGACGCGCGGTCATCGAGCAGCCCTGTTTCTTCGACCGCGAGGGGAGCCGGATCGATGCCTGAGGCGATGCACGACCGCGGACAGTTCTGGAGCCCGGCGCCGGACTGGACAACCGCGCCGATCGATGGGGACGGCTATTCGGTGAGGCGCGAGCTCGATTTCGGGCAGACGCTCGTTTCGGGTGATCTTGGCGCCGCATTTGCCGAGCTGATGCCCGGCCTACCGGAAATCGGGCTTTGGTCAGTGGCCCAGGCAGAGCCTTTTGCCGTGCGGATCGGGCGCGACCGCGCGCTTCTGGTCTCTCCCACACCGCTCGCTGCCGCACCCGGTTGGCGGAACGGTTACGTCGCCACCCCCTGCGACGACGCCTATGCGATTCTCGAAATATCCGGCGTCGCGCTGCGCGAGATCGTGGCCGAGGGCACCTCCGTCGACATCGAGGCAGGCAGCCGCTCGGCGGCCGTGCTGTTCGCCGGCGTTACGGTCTTCCTCTATCGGATTGGACCTGAGACGGCGCGCCTGCATGTCGAGGCACCGCTCGCGGCCTATCTTTGGGGTTGGCTGGAGGGGCGGCGCTGAGGAAGAAAAGTGGGTCGTGCGTCCTTCGAGGCTCGCTACGCTCGCACCTCAGGATGAGGGAGGCTGGTGCTTGATCGAACCCGCGATGTCGTGGGTTCGATGCGCAACGTCTCTCATCCTGACGATCGTTGAAGATCGATCTCGTAACATGGGGTGATCAAACACCAGCCTCCCTCATCCTGAGGTGCGACCCTGAGCTTGTCGAAGGGGAGCCTCGAAGGACGCACGAGCTTTCCTCAGTTTCCCGGGCGCGGATCGATCGGGGTAACGGTGTCGAGGTCGAGCAGCTTTTCGAGCTGGCGCGCGCCTGAAAGCAGCTTCGCCTCGCCGCGCGGGATCGCCACGATCTGCAGGCCGACGGGCAACCCCTCTGCGGTAAAGCCGCAGGGCAGCGACAGCGCAGGCGCCGTCGTCAGAGAGACTGCGAAGGCAATCGCCAGCCAGTCGATATAGGTGTTGAAGGTTACGCCCGCACATTCGGTCACGTAGCGCTGCTCGACGGGGTACGGCGCGACAATGGTCGCCGGTGTCATCAGCAGGTCGTAGTCGGTCAGGAACGCGACCGCATTGGCGATCATCTCCGTACGCTGCGTCTCGGCCTCGATGATGTCGGCCATCGTCAGTTGCAGACCTTTTTCAACGTTCCAGACCGTCTCCGGCTTGAGCTTGCCGGGATGTTCCTTGAGCTTGCGGGCATGGGCTGCCGCGAAGCCTCTGGCCCGCAGCGTCTGGAAAGCGCTGTGGGCGTGGGAGAGATCGGGGTGTGCATCCACCACCTCGACCCCCAACTCGCCGAAGCGGTAGGCCGCGCGGCGGCAAATCTCGGCGACTTCGGGATCAACCGGCGTCACGCCGAGGTCCGCGCTGAAGGCGACCTTTTTGATCGGCGTCCCGCCGCGTGCGGCTTGCAGATAGGATGTGCCGTCGCGTGGCAGCGAAACGGGGTCGAGCGGGTTTTCGCCGGTCATCGCGTCGAGCATCAGGGCAACATCCTCGACCGTGCGGGCCATCGGGCCTTCCACCGAGAGGATATTGTCGGCGATGGTGCCCGGCGTGGCGGCGACGCGGCCGGGGCTCGGGCGCAGGCCGACGATGCCGCAGAAGCTCGCCGGGTTGCGCAGCGAGCCGCCGAGGTCGGAGCCATGCGCCACCCAGGCCATGCCGGTAGCGAGCGAGACCGCCGCCCCGCCGCTGGAACCCGCCGCCGAACGACTGGTATTCCAGGGGTTGCGCGTCATGCCGAACACCTCGTTGAAGGTGTTGGCGCCGGCGCCGAACTCGGGTGTGGCCGATTTCGCGTAGATGAGCCCGCCTTCGGCCTCGACGGTCTCAACCAGGATGTCGGAGCGCTCGGGCACAAAGTCGGCGTAGATCGGCGAGCCCCAGGTGGTACGTACGCCTTCGACCTCGGTCAGGTCCTTGATCGGCACCGGCAGGCCGGCGAGCCGCCCGCGCTTCTCGACGGGCTGCTTCATTAGTTCCGTCGCGCGATCGCGGGCGCGATCGAAGCACAGCGTCGGCAGGGCGTTGACGGCCGGGTCGACCGCGGCGATGCGTTCCTCCAGCGCGTCGAGAAGATCGAGTGGGGAAACGTCTTCGCTTTTCAGCCGGTCGACGATGGTGCAGGCCGACTGGCCGATGAGCGACGATGTCATGGTATCTCCTGAAGCTTTGCTTGCGGCAGCATGGCTGCCGAGCGCGGCAAAAGCAACGGTTCAGCCTTCCGGTGTGAAGCGGGCCACAACGGCGTGGCTTGTGCCCGGATATGTCAGCCGCACCCGCGTGACCGGCAGGCCGCCCGACCAGGTGCGGCGCTCGACCACGAGGCAGGCCGTGTTTGGCGGAACATCCAGCAGGCGCGCCGTGGCGCGGTCGGCCGCGACCGCGCGGATGGTGTGTTCCGCCGTGCTCCATGGGACATGGCTGATGAGCCACGCGCCGGGTGCAGTGTCCGCAAAGCTCTGGTCCGCCGCCTCTGGTACAGCTTCGAGGCTGATCAGGCGTTCTTCCAGGCAGAAGGGTGCGTCGCCCGCGAAATGCCGGCAGGCGATGTCGAGAAGCGGGACCGCATTGGAAAAGCCCGCTGTAGCGTCTTGCGGCGTTTCGGCGAGACGCTGCGTGAGCGATGAAAGCGAATAGCGATAGGGCAGGCCGAGCGCTTCGACCTCCGTGCGTATGTCATGGATCTCCAGCACCGCTGCCTGCGAGCGCGGACGGGCGACGAAGCTGCCGGAGCGCTTGCGGCGCTCGATGAGTCCCGATTTGGCGAGATGGGTCAGCGCCTTGTTCACGGTCATGCGCGAGCAGCCATACTGCTCGGTCAGCTCATGCTCGAAGGGAATGCGATGGCCGGGCGGCCATTCGCCGGAGACGATCTTCTGGCCGATGTCGGCAAGGATGCGCTGGTGGAGGGAGGAGGGGACGGTCATGCTTCCGACAATTCGCGCAGGGCCTTGCGGAAGCCGCGTTCGGCTTCGTCGCGCAGACGGTGACGTCCGTTTTCGACCAGCTTGCGGCCGCAGATCCAGACGCGGTCCGGTCGGCCCGCGCCGGCGAAGGTGAACGCGTCGAGCAGCGCGTCGCCGGCTTTGCCCTCGCAGGTGGGGTGCGTGGTGTCGAGCGCCATGAAATCGGCCGGTGCGCCGACGGCGATGCCCGAGGCTGCTGCGCCGAGTGCCTGCTCGCCGCCGCGATGCGCGGCATCGAAAAGGGCGCGGCCGGTCGAGCCGGGGCCGCCTGCCATGACATTGCGGGCGCGATTGCCGAGTCGCTGGGCATATTCGAACTGGCGCAGTTCGTCGGCGAGACCGATCAGCACGTTAGAGTCGGAGCCGACGCCCCAATGGCCGTCATGTTCGGCAAACAGGGAGCCGGAAAAGATGCCGTCGCCAAGATTGGCTTCGGTGACCGGGCAAAGCCCTGCCACGGCACCGGTGCGCGCGGCCGCGATTGTTTCGCTGCCGGTCATGTGGGTGGCATGGATCAGGCACCAGTTGCGGTCGACGGGTGCGTTGGCCAACAGCCACTCGACGGGGCGGGCGCCGGACCAGGCAAGACAGTCCTCGACCTCCTTGACCTGCTCGGCGACGTGGATGTGCACCGGACCGCCGGCCGTCAGCGGCACCACCGCCGCAAGTTCGTCGGGCGTGACGGCGCGCAGCGAATGCGGTGCGACGCCGACGTTAGCCTCAGGCAGTGATTCAACGACCTTGCGGGATGATTCAAGCAAGCGCGCGAAGCCATCGACATCGTTGACGAAACGGCGCTGGCCCGAGGTCGGCTCGGCGCCGCCGAAGGTCGAATGCGCGTAGAAGACGGGCAGCAACGTCAGGCCGATGCCGCTTGCCAGTGCGGCCGCGGCGATGCGGCCCGCCATCTCGGCCTCGTCGTCATAGCGCCGGCCGTCCGGCGCATGATGGAGATAGTGGAACTCGCCGACGCGGCCGAATCCTGCCTCCAGCATCTCGACATAAAGCATAAGCGCGGTCGCCTCGACATGGTCGGGCGTCATCGTCAGCGCGTGGCGGTACATCACCTCGCGCCAGGTCCAGAAGGTATCGGCGGTGGGGCCGCGATGTTCGGCCATGCCCGCCATCGCGCGCTGAAAGGCGTGGCTGTGGAGATTGGCGACCGTCGGCAGCAGAACCGTGCAGCGCTCGTCGGCGTCGGCAGGTGAAGAGTCCGGTTCGATCCGGCCTATACGGCCGTTGGCGACCGTCATGCTGACGTTTTCGAGCCAGCCGCCGGGCGTGAGCGCCTGTTCCCCAAAGATCACCGTCATGGCCCAAGTCTCCGCTTGCGTCGCTTTCCATTATGTATATACATATTGATGAGGAATGAAAGGCGGAAAAGCCGCTCTGGCCGTCGAAGGAGGAACGATGTCGGTGAAGGTCTGGCGCAACGCCAAGCTCGCAGCGATGGCCGAGGCCGATGGTGGCGGGGGTGTCATCGAGCGTGGGGCGGTTGTCGCGCGCGATGGCTGCATCGTCTTTGCGGGTCCGGAGCCCGAGCTGCCTGCCGGACCCGGGTCCGCCGAGACGGTCGATTGCGGTGGCAGACTGATGACGCCGGGGCTTATCGACTGCCACACTCATCTCGTTCATGCCGGGAGCCGCGCCAATGAATTCGAGATGCGCCTTGCCGGCGCTTCCTACGAAGAGGTGGCGCGGGCGGGCGGCGGCATCGTTTCGTCGGTGAGGGCGCTGCGCGCGGCCGACGAAGACGAGCTTGTACGCCAATCCCTGCCGCGGCTCGACGCGCTGCTGGCGGAGGGTGTTACCACCATCGAAATCAAGTCCGGCTATGGGCTCGACACCGAAAACGAGCTGAAGTCGCTTCGGGCGGCGCGCCGGCTGGCGCAGGAGCGTCGCGTTTCGGTGCGCACGACGTTCCTTGGCGCCCATGCTCTGCCGCCTGAAATGGAGGGCGACAAGGATAGCTATATCGACAAGGTTGTCGGCGAGATGCTGCCGGCAGTGGCGCAGGCCGGGCTTGCCGACGCGGTCGACGGGTTCTGCGAGGGTATCGCGTTTGCGCCTGAGCAGATTGCGCGCGTCTTCGATGCAGCCGCCGCGCTCGGACTGCCGGTGAAGCTGCACGCGGACCAGCTTTCCAATCTGCATGGCGCGGCGCTGGCCGCCCGCTACGGCGCGCTTTCGGCCGACCATCTGGAATATACCGACGAAGCCGGGGCCCGCGCGATGGCCGAGGCCGGCACCGTGGCCGTGCTCCTGCCGGGCGCGTTCTACTTCATTCGCGAGGAGCGGCGGCCGCCGATCGAGCTTTTCCAACGCCACGGTGTCCGCATGGCGGTGGCGACCGACTGCAACCCCGGCACCTCGCCACTGACCTCGCTGCTGTTGACGATGAACATGGCGGCGACGCTGTTTCGGCTCACGGTCGACGAGTGCATCGCAGGCGTCACGCGTGAGGCGGCGCGCGCGCTTGGCCTGCTGGGTGAGACCGGCACGCTTGAGGCTGGCAAATGGGCGGATCTCGCGATCTGGGACGTCGAGAGCCCGGCCGAACTCGTCTACCGCATCGGTTTCAACCCGCTGCACCAGCGGGTGTGGAGGGGCAAATGACCAGACAGCTCAAACCGGGCGCTGCCACGCTCACCGACTGGCGCGCCATCTATCGCGGCGCGGTGCCGAAGCTCGATCCATCATGCCGCCCGAAAATCGCGGCCAGCGCGGAGGCCGTCGCGCGCATCGTCGCCAGGGGCGAGCCGGTCTACGGCATCAATACCGGGTTCGGGAAGCTTGCCAGCGTGCGCATTCCGGCCGCCGATCTGGAAACCCTGCAACGTAACATCGTGCTGTCGCATGCGGCCGGCACCGGCGAGCCAATGCCGCAATCCATGGCGCGGCTGATGATGGCGCTGAAACTCGCGAGCCTTGCGCAGGGGGCGTCGGGCGTCCGGCAGGAAACGGTGGATCTGCTCGAAGCAATGCTGGACCGGGGTGTGGTGCCCGTTGTGCCGGCGCAGGGCTCGGTCGGCGCTTCGGGCGACCTCGCGCCGCTGGCTCACATGACGGCGGCAATGATCGGCGTCGGCGACGTGTTCTTCGACGGTAGCCGCATGCCGGCCGCCGAAGGCCTTGCCGGGGCCGGTCTCGCGCCGGTGACGCTCGGCGCCAAGGAAGGGCTGGCGCTGCTGAACGGCACCCAGTTCTCCACTGCCTATGCGCTCGCTGGCCTGTTCGAGGCGGAATTGCTGTTCCGGTCGGCGCTGGTGACCGGGGCGTTGTCGACCGACGCGGCGAAGGGCTCGGATGCGCCGTTCGATCCGCGTATTCACCAGCTTCGCAAGCATCGCGGCCAGATCGAGACGGCGGAGACGCTGCGCCGGTTGATGGAAGGAAGCTCGATCCGCGAATCGCACCGCATCGGCGACGAGCGCGTGCAGGACCCTTACTGCCTGCGCTGTCAGCCGCAGGTGATGGGTGCGGCGCTCGACGTGTTGCGCAAGGCCGCAGACACGCTTGCGACGGAGGCCAACGGCGTCACCGACAACCCGCTGGTCTTCCCCAGTGATGAATTTGGGGACGACACCGCATTGTCGGGCGGCAATTTCCACGCCGAGCCTGTGGCATTTGCCGCCGACATGATCGCGCTGGCTGTCTGCGAGATCGGCTCGCTCGCCGAGCGCCGCATCGCGATGCTGGTCGATCCGGCGCTCTCGGGCATGCCGGCCTTCCTGACGCCGAAGCCGGGGCTCAATTCCGGCTTCATGATCCCGCAGGTCACAGCCGCCGCGCTCGTGTCGGAGAACAAGCAGAAGGCCTATCCGGCGAGCGTGGATTCGATCCCGACTTCGGCCAATCAGGAAGACCACGTTTCCATGGCCGCGCACGGTGCACGGCGCCTGATCGGCATGGTGGAGAACGCCACCGCCGTCGTCGGCATCGAGCTACTGGCGGCCGCGCAAGGCTGCGATTTTCACGCGCCGCTTGCATCGAGCGCACCGCTGGAGGCGGTGAGGGCGCTGTTGCGGGCCGGCGTGCCGCATCTCGACGACGACCGCCATTTCCACCCGGACATGGAGGCCGCCAATGCGCTGGTGCGCACGGGTGCGGTGATCAAGGCGGCGGGAGCGGTCGATCTGCCGGGGGTGGAGTGGTGAGCGCAAACGCTGGCACTCTGTCGCGCCCCCCTCTGTCCTGCCGGACATCTCCCCCACACGGGGGGAGATCGGCAGCTTCAGTCCGGCCGCCCATCTTGCAACCCAGGCGGTTAGCGAAGGCAGACGCGACGGCTGATCTCCCCACCCGTGTGGGAGATGTCCGGCAGGACAGAGGGGGGCAACGTAGAGCGGCAGTCTTGGAGGTATGGTTGTGACCATCCCTTGGCTAACCGTCACGCGTGGCGATGCGCCGCTGCTGGTTTCGATCCCGCATACCGGCACGGAACTGCCGAGTCTGGACGGCCAGATCGTCTCACCCTGGCTGGCCCGGCGCGACACGGACTGGTGGATCGAGAAGCTCTACGATTTTGCAGCCGGGCTCGGCGCGACGGTGGTGCGCACCGCGATCTCGCGCACGGTGATCGACGTCAATCGCGACCCGTCGGGGGTATCACTCTATCCGGGGCAGGCGACCACCGGCCTGTGTCCGACGGAGACGTTCGATGGCGATCCGCTCTATCGTGACGGATTGCAGCCTGACGAGGGGGCCATCGCGCGGCGGCGCGAGGCATGGTTCGACCCCTACCACGCAGCGCTTCGTGCCGAGTTGGAACGCCTGCGCGAGAGCCACGAACGGGTCGTGCTCTACGACTGTCATTCGATCCGGTCGGTGATCCCACGCCTGTTTGCGGGCGAGCTTCCGGTCTTCAATCTCGGGACCAATGGCGGGGCGAGCGCCGATCCGCAGCTTGAAGCGAAGGTGACTGAGCTGCTGGAGGCCAGCGGCGATAGCTTTGTCGTCAATGGCCGCTTCCGGGGCGGGTGGATCACACGCCATTACGGCAGGCCGGAGGAAGGCGTTCATGCGCTGCAGATGGAACTGGCCTGTCGGGGCTATCTGCGCGAGCCGGTTGGTCCCGTCGACGAGACCAACTGGCCGGTTGCCTACGATCCCGATTTCGCTGCGCCGCTGCGCGCAGTGCTGCACAGCATATTCGAAACCGCGCTCGATTGGGCGCGTCGCTGAACCCTGGAGGACATGATGACGCTCCATTCCCGCCTCGACAACACCCGCACCATCCGAGCGGCCACCGGCACTGAACTGACGGCGAAAAGCTGGCTGACCGAGGCGCCGCTGCGCATGCTGATGAACAATCTCGATCCGGACGTTGCCGAGAACCCGAACGAGCTGGTGGTCTATGGCGGCATCGGCCGCGCGGCGCGCACCTGGCAGGACTTCGACCGTATCGTTGCCGCGCTTCGCGATCTCGAAGGCGACCAGACTTTGCTGGTCCAGTCCGGCAAGCCGGTCGGCGTGTTCCGCACCCATGCCGATGCGCCGCGCGTGCTGATCGCCAATTCCAACCTCGTGCCGCACTGGGCGACTTGGGAGCACTTCAATGAGCTCGATCGCAAAGGGCTCGCCATGTACGGCCAGATGACGGCCGGCTCGTGGATCTATATCGGCACGCAGGGCATCGTGCAGGGCACCTACGAGACTTTCGCCGAGGCTGGCCGCCAGCATTATGACGGCAGCCTCAAGGGCAAGTGGATCCTGACCGGCGGGCTAGGCGGCATGGGTGGTGCGCAGCCGCTGGCGGCGGTCTTTGCCGGCGCCTGCTGCCTCGCCGTCGAATGCGACGAGACTCGCATCGATTTCCGCATCCGCACACGTTACCTCGACGAGAAAGCCACCACGCTTGATGAGGCGCTGGATAAGATCGAACGCTGGACGAAGGCCGGCGAGGCGAAGTCGGTCGGATTGCTCGGCAATGCCGCAGATGTTTTCCCGGAACTCGTCAAGCGCATGAAGGAAGGCGGCGCGCGTCCCGACATCGTCACCGACCAGACCTCCGCGCACGATCCGATCAACGGCTACCTGCCGGTCGGCTGGACGGTTGCAGAATGGCGCGACAAGCGCGAGCGCGACCCTAAGGCGGTCGAGAAGGCCGCGCGCGCCTCGATGAAAACCCACGTTGCCGCCATGGTCGACTTCTGGAATGCCGGCGTGCCGACGCTCGACTACGGCAACAATATCCGGCAGGTGGCCAAGGAGGAGGGGCTGGAGAACGCCTTCGCCTTCCCGGGTTTCGTGCCGGCCTATATTCGCCCGCTGTTCTGTCGCGGCATCGGGCCGTTCCGCTGGGCAGCGCTTTCCGGCGACCCGGAGGACATTCGCAGGACCGACGCGAAGATGAAGGAATTGTTTCCCGAGAACGAGCATCTGCATCGCTGGCTCGACATGGCGCAGGAGCGCATCGCCTTCCAGGGGCTGCCGGCGCGCATCTGCTGGATCGGGCTTGGCGACCGCCACAAGGCAGGCCTTGCGTTCAACGAGATGGTGGCCAGCGGTGAGCTTAAGGCGCCGGTCGTGATCGGCCGCGACCACCTCGATTCCGGCTCCGTCGCCTCGCCCAACCGGGAGACGGAGTCGATGATGGACGGCTCCGATGCCGTTTCCGACTGGCCGTTGCTCAACGCGCTTCTCAACACAGCTTCCGGGGCGACATGGGTGTCGCTACACCATGGCGGCGGCGTGGGCATGGGGTTCTCGCAGCATTCGGGCATGGTGATCGTCTGCGACGGCACGCCGGAGGCGGCAAGGCGCGTCGAACGCGTGTTGTGGAACGACCCGGCCACCGGCGTCATGCGCCATGCCGATGCAGGCTACGAGATCGCAATCGACTGTGCCAGGGAGCATCAACTCGATCTGCCGGGGATATTGGGCTGAGGGGTGCGTCCTTCGAGGCTCGCTCCGCTCGCACCTCAGGATGAGGAAGGGTGTGCCGCTATCGTGATAGGAAGTGCTGCCCTCGCCATCGTCATCCCGGAAGCCGAAGCGTAGCGCAGGCTATCCGGGACCCATTGAGCAGCACGGCCGGTTTGCGGGTGTTCGCGGCTGTACGGACATGCGCCACGTGCTGCACGGGGCAGTGCCAGGCGATTTTCGGGCCAATGGGTCCCGTCGCTTCGCGACCCCTCGCAAGCTCGGTCGGCCGGGATGACGCAGGAGAGAGAAACCGCGGCTCAAACGACGCGACCCGTCGACATCGGGCAGGCGCGTTGTTATCTCCAGCGCAGTCCAATTGCAGGAGACGGCTCTTGAGCGAAGAGACAGTGTCGCGGGTGGTGATCGTCGGTAGCGGGCAGGCGGGCGTGGAGTGCGCTGCGGCGCTGCGGCACAACGGGTTCCAGGGTTCGGTGATCGTCATCGGCGCCGAACCCGACCTGCCGTACCAGCGGCCGCCGCTTTCGAAGGAATTTCTCAAAAGCGTCGAGGATTCCTCGCTTCCGCTGAAGGGCGAAGCCTTTTACGGGCAGAATAATATCGAGCTGCGGCTCGGCGAGCGGGCGCAGAGCATTGACCGTCCCGCGCGCGAACTTGTGCTCGAAGGCGGCGAGCGGCTGCCTTACGACCATCTCGTGCTGGCGACCGGCGCGCGCAACCGCTTTCCGCCCATCGAAGGGCTCGATCCGGCGAGCGTTATGGAACTGCGCACGCTCGCCCATGCGCGCCTCATGACCGGCCGGCTCGACGATCTTAAACACGCCACCATCATCGGCGGCGGCTTTATCGGGCTGGAGGTCGCGGCGCTGTTGCGCCAGCGCGACATCGCCGTCGATGTGCTCGAAGCGGCCGACCGGCTGATGGGCCGTGTGCTTTCGCCGATGATGAGCGCCTGCTTCGTGCCGATCCACGAGCAGATGGGAACACGGTTGCGGCTCGGCGCGGTGGCGACCCGGATCAAGGGCCGCAAGGTTATGCTTTCGGACGGCGACACGCTCGATACCGATGCGATCGTCGTGGCTGCCGGTGTGGTGCCGAATGCCGAACTGGCCTCTGAGGCCGGGCTTGCGACCGACAATGGCGTCGTTGTGAGCGATCGGCTGCTCACCACCGACCCGGCCATTTCGGCGATCGGCGACTGCGCGGCGCATCCGAACCCCTATGGCATCGGCATGATCCGCCTGGAATCCGTGCAGAATGCCGTCGACCAGGGCAAATGCGTGGCCGCGCGGCTGACCGGCAACGACCACGCTTACGACAGCCTGCCCTGGTTCTGGTCGCATCAGGGCGCGACCAAGCTGCAGATCGCTGGCCTTGCGATGGGCATGGACGAGACCGTGATGCGCGGCGACCCGGCCAGCGGCAAGTTCTCCGTCTTCGTCTATCGTGAAGGCAGGCTGATCGCGGTGGAGAGCGTCAACAGCCCGGCCGACCACATGGTGGCGCGGCGGCTGCTTTCGGCGCGGCTGTCGATCCCGCAGGACGTCGCCGCCGATCCCGCGTCGGATCTCAAGGCGCTGATGCCGAAGCCGGCGGCGGTTTAGCTGCACAGCCAGTCCGCAAGTCGATTCAGGGCGTTGGCGTGTCCTGTTCGATGAACACTTTCACGCTGGCCGTGCGGCCGGCGGCGTCGATGACCGTCAGGGTCGAGAAGCCTGCACCGTCAGGCTGCCAGTTGGCCGTGCGCCGGCGCCAGAGGCCTTCGACGGGGCGGCCATTTGCGAGCCAGCGGAACGGCGCGCGACCGCCCTGCAGCTTGAGCACCAGCGGCATCGCCGCGCTGCCCGCGCCCGATGCAAGCTCGACCCGCGCGCCCTGCGGCGGGAAGACGATCTGCGGTGCCGGCTCGGCAACGCCCGGCTGGCGCAAGGCGTCGCCGGGCGCGGAGAACCGCCGCTGCATCATCGGCAGGTCGGCGCGCGCCATGCGCAGCGCCCCGGCAGGCGCACGAGGCAGGGGCGTGACCGGCAGCCCCGACCGTTCGAATGCCTTGAACAGAACCGGCGCGGCAGACGCATAACCGGACAGGCCGGGCACGGCCGCGCCATCCGGCCTGCCAACCCAGACACCGAGCACATGACGGCCGTCAAAACCGACAGACCAAGCATCGCGGTAGCCGTAGCTGGTTCCGGTCTTGTAGGCGATGCCTCTGGCGCCAGCGCCTTCGGGTGGCGCGATGCCGGACAGCATGTCGGCGACCTGCCATGTCGCGCGGCGGTCGAGGATCGCTGCTGTCTCGCGCTCGCCGGCAACGTTGGAAATCGCGATCGTCTCGCCGCGATTGGCGAGCCCGGTATAGAGGCGCACGAGGTCGCGTAGCGTCAGACCCGCGCCCCCGAGCGCAATGGCGAGGCCCGGCGCCTCGTCGCGCGGGAGCGCAAGCGTCACGCCGGCGCGGCGGAAGCGGGCGGCAAGCCGCGTCGGACCGACGGCGTCGAGCAGCCGCACGGCCGGCACGTTGAGCGACATCTGCAGTGCCGTGCGCACCGACACGTCGCCCTGATATTCGAGGTCGAAATTGCGCGGACGATAGCCGCCGAAATTCGACGGCCGATCCTCGATGATCGTTTCCTGCGCGACCAGCCCTTCCTCGAAGGCGAGCCCGTAGATGAACGGCTTCAGCGTCGAGCCCGGCGAGCGGACCGCCCGCGTCATGTCCACCCAGCCGGCGCGGGCGCCGTCGAAGAAGCCTGCCGAACCGACCTCCGCAAGAATATCGCCTGTCTGCGCATCGGCCATGACCATGGCGACGGACAGGCGGGAACCGAGTCGTGCCGCCGTCTCGCGGGCCACCGCCTCCAGCCCTTCCTGCACGCGGCGGCTGATGGTGAGCTCGTGGCGCGGGAGGCCGGGGTTTTCCGCGAGCGCGCGTTCGGCGGCGTGTGCGGCCAGGAAGGGCATGTCGTGACGTCTCGCCGGCACCGAGGCGTCGCGTGCGCGCTCGGCCTCGCGCTCCTCCAGCCTGCCGGCAGTAATCATGCGGGCGAGCACGCGGTCGCGCGCGGCTTCGGCTGCCTGTGGGTGGCGGTCGGGGCGGCGGCGTTCGGGTAGCTGGGGCAGGGAAACCAGCAGGGCTGCCTCGCCGACGCCGAGGCGCTTCGGATCCTTGCCGAACCAGGCGAGCGTCGCTGCGCGAATGCCTTCGAGATTGCCGCCATAGGGCGCAAGCGTCAGATAGCGCTCGAGGATTTCATCCTTCGACAGTCGCCGCTCGATCTGCAAGGCGCGGAGCATCTGGCGCAGCTTGGCCGTCAGCGAGCGTTCCTTGCGTGGCTCGATCAGCCGGGCAAGCTGCATCGTGATGGTGGAGCCGCCGGAGACGATGCGGCCGTTGGTGATGAACTGGGTTGCGGCGCGGGCGAGTGCTGCCGGATCAATGCCGACGTGCCTGCGAAAGCGCCGGTCCTCGTAAGCGATCAGCATGTCGACGAAATGCGGGTCGACCTCGTCGAGCGTGACGCGAAAGCGCCAGGCGCCTTCAGGCGTGGCCAGCGCGCGCAGCAGGGCGCCGTCGCGGTCGACCACCTCGGTGGAGGTTGCCGGCGGCTCGAGCGGGGGCGGATAAACGCGATCCAGCGCATCGAGCCCCGCCATTGCCGCGGTACCGAGTACCGCGGTTGTCGCAAGCGCGAGGAGGAGGTGGCGCAGATGGCTCATAGACGGAAGCACCCTGCGGTTTGCCGGAGCTGTTGGTCACGGTTGCGCCCTACGTTGCCCCCCTCTGTCCTGCCGGACATCTCCCCCACAAGGGGGGAGATTGGCAGCTTCGCCGCCGGCACCCCTGCTGCGACGTTGGCGATCGGCGAAGGCCCACGCGACGGCTGATCTCCCCCCGTGTGGAGGAGATGTCCGGCAGGACAGAGGGGGGCAACGTAGGGCACTGTTTTCAATCCCATGCCGCTTTGCAGCCCCATCACCGTCCCGAAATCACCTCAACCATGCCGGCTGCCGTGCGGCCGTTGAATTGCGGGCGGTACATATCCTCCACGACGGCGGCGGGGTGGGCGTAGACGCCAGGCGTTACCGCCCGAACCACATAGGCGACCTGGAACGACCCGCCGCCATTGCGGTCGAAGGCGGCGACGAAGCGGTCGTCGCGGAATTCGAAATGGGCGGCTTCCGGTTCGGCCAGCCAGTCGAAATTGGCGAGTTCCGCGCTGCCGACGAGGCGCGGATTGTCGATCTCGAAGCCGGCGGGCAGCAGGTCGGTCACCGCCACCCGCGAGGGCCAGGTGTTGGCTTCGTTGACGTTCAGGACCACGACAAAACGCTCGTTCTGTGCCGCTTCGGACACCGTCGCTTCCTCGCCGTCGAGTGTGTAGTAGCTGCGCGTGATGGTGAAGCCGTTGCCGCCTGCCGGCAGCGGATCGACAGGTGCGGCTACTGTCGTGACAACCGCATCGACAGGCTCGTCGCCCCGGTTGGTGACGGTGATGGGGTTGTCCTGCAGGCTCTCACCGGCAACGCGTCGGGCGAAGCTTCCGGTATGCGGCGCGCCGTCCACGTCGAGCCGGATCGCGTCGCCCGAAGCCTGCACGGCACGGGCCGCCAGCAGCATCCAGGCTTCTTCCTGGGTGCTCGTCCAGCGCGCGTTGTTCTTCTGTTGCGTGACAAAGCTTACCATGGCCGGAACCGTGCCAGGCGAGGGGCGGGTTTCTGCCGCCAGCGCCAGCATCGCCGCGCCGTCGCGCAGCGAGGAGCCGTAGTCGGAGCGGTTGAAGTTGGTGGCGGTGTCGCCCTGCGCGCGCCGCAGCGCGGATGCAAAAACGGTATCGGCGCGCTGGTTGTCGCCATAAAGCGCGAGTGCCGCGGCAAGCTGGGCGCGTGCCATCGGGCTGGTGAATTCCTCCAGCCGCGTGTCGGCATAATAACGCAGGTCGCCGATGGGCGCCTTGCGATTGCGCGCCAGCACATAAAGCGCGTAGGCGATCTCCGTGCCGCGCTCCGAAACGTCCGTCGTGTAGGAAAGCTGGTTCTGGAGATTGCTTAAGGCGTTGGTCATACCCTGAACCGGCACCCCGAAATCGGCTTCGCGGGCGCGGGTCAGGAAATCGGTGATGTATGCGTCAAGCCAGAGGTCGCCGTAGCCCGGCCCCCACAGGCCGAACGAGCCTGTCGACGTCTGGAAGGTCATCACCCTGGCGATCGCCTTCTGCACGCGTTCGCGCAGGCCGGGATCGTTCTCGAGGCCCGTCGCGGAGGAGAGTTCCCCAACATAGAGCAGCGGCAGGGCGCGGCTGACCGTCTGCTCTGCGCAGCCGTAGGGATAGCGGTCGAGCGTCATCAGGAGCGAGGGCAGGTCGAAGGCCGATGCCGGCGATACGCCGACGGATACCGATGCGCCGTCCAGCAGGCTGTCTGCCAGCAATTCGCCATCAACGCGCAGCGAGCCGCCATTGGCCGCGAGGCTGATGACCTGACGGTTCGTGACCGGCATCGCCGGCTGACGCACCGGCAGGAAGAGAGTGCGGTCGACCTCAACGCCGTCAGCGTGAGTGAGCGACACGGTCACCGTAGCATCGCCGGTGGCTGTCGCCGTGACCGGAAGGGTCAACGTGGCGCGGGCGTTGTCGCTGAGCGCGACGCTTTGCGGCGTGTCGCCAAAGTCGAAGCCGGCCGTGCCTTCCGTCCGCACCGCAACGGCATAATCACCAGCGGGGCCGTCGGTGTTGTGGATGTCGAGGCGCACGGTGGCACGGTCGCCAGTCGCCATGAAGCGAGGCTGACCGGCGGTGATCACGATCGGGTCGCGGATGATGACGTCCGTTGTCGCTTCGCCTACACCGCGCTTCGACCACGCCACCGCCATCACGCGGGCCGTGCCGTTGAATTCGGGTATGTCGAAGGTGATTTCGGCCTTGCCATCGTCGCCGACCTTTATGGGGCCGGAGAAGAAGGCCAGCAGTTTCTCGGTCGGGGCGCTGCCCTGGGCGGTGAGGCCGCCGCCGTCGCCGCCGGTGCGGATGCGTCCGAAGGCGCCCGCCGAACCGTCGATCAGCCGGCCGTAGATATCGCGTATCTCGAGACCGAGCCGGCGCTGGCCGAAATACCAGTCTTCAGGCGCGGGTGGCTCGTAGCGGGTCAGATTGAGGATGCCGACGTCGACGGCTGCCACCGCGACGTAGGCTTCCTCGCCGGGTTCCAGCCCCGTCAGAGAAACGGGGATGGAAAGCGGTGCGCGGGGCAGGGCCTGCGCGGGCGGGGAAAGCTCGACGCCGAGCTTGCGCTCTGCGGGGTCGATCGCCAGCCACTTTACGCCGATGGCGCGCGACGGCATGCGGCTTTCCTCCGCCTCGCCGGGGCGGAAAAGCGTCGCCGTGACATATGCGCCAGCGCCCCAGTCGGTCGAAACGGGGATTTCGATCTCCGCACCTTCTGCGGGCACGCTCGCCTCGATCGTCTGATGGAGGCGTTCGGAGCCGATCGCCACCAGCAGCTCGCCGGCGAAGCGGGGCGACACCTTCAGGGTCGCGGTTTCGCCGGTTTCGTAGCTGTCCTTATCGAGGGCGATCTCCAGGCCATCCGGGGTTTCCGTCGAGGTGGCCTCGACGAACCAGCCGGCATCGAATTCGTAGCTGGCAACCGGCCCGGCAGGATCGGCGCTCTCGACCTCGAGGCGGTAGCGGCCCCAGTCGACGGGGACCGCGATGGTCGCGGGATCGTCGGCAGCGATGTCGACGGTGCCACTGTCGATGCGACGCTCGACGGTGATCGCCTCATAGTTCCAGGCGTTGTTGCTGCGGTACCATTGATAGTTGCGCTCAATCTTGGTCAGCGTCCAAAGCGCGCCAGACAGCGCCTCGCGTTCGCCTGAGGGCGAGACGGCGATCGCGCGGAACGACGCGGTCGAACCCTGCGGCACCTCGGAGCCGGCTAAATCGGGACGGATACCGATCACCGCGTCCTGCGGGCGGATGGCAAGCGTCGTGCTGCGCTCGACCGCGCGGCCACCGCTTTCGCGCATGCGCACGGTCACCTTGGCCTCGAGCAAACCAGTCGTGGAGGGCAGTGCATCGGTCGCCACTTCGATGCGGGCCTTGCCGTCCTCGTCCGTCGCATCAATGTCGAGGGAGGTCGACGATGCCTCGATTTCTTCGTCGGCGAGACCGAACGAGAAGCCGGGGAACCGATCCCATTCGCGTGTTGTGGAGACGACGGCCTCGCCTTCGAGTTCCAGATTGGAAGCGGGCGCACCGTAGAGGTAGCGGCCGTCGAGCGCGATCCAGGCCGGTTCGCCGGCATCGATCTCAGGGGTTTCGGGTTCGAGGTCGAACTCAATCCTGTCGGGAACGAATTCCTCGACCAGGAATACCGACTGGGCGAGGGGCGAGGTGTCGGGGTCGCTGTAGGTGCCCAGCGTCCAGGAACCGAGCATCGCCGTCTGCTGCAAGTCCAGCGGCACATGGTGGCCGCCGAGCGCGCCGCCATCGCTCGTGATGCGGCGCTCCTCGACGCCGTCCGGGCGGGTGTAGATGAAGGTCAGCGGCAGGTTCTCGATCGCGTCGGCACTTTCGTCGCGCGCGAGGGCGGCTGCATGGACCGTCTCGCCGGGGCGGTAGATGCCGCGCTCGGTCCAGGCGAAAACGTCGATGGCGCCGGGGGCGGCGCGACCGGTCACGCCGCGGTCGGACAGGTCGAAACCGCCGCGCGTCATATCGAGGAAGACGAAATCCTGTTTGCCGTCTGCGGCGGTGAGCACCGCGGGCGCCATGCCCGAACTGCCGCGCGTCAGGCCGGCCGTGAACACGGCCTGTCCCCTGGCATCCGTCGTTGCGGTGCCCAGCACCTCGTTGTTGCGGGCGAGAAGCTGCAGCTCCACACCTTCCAGCGGGCGCGCGGTTGCCAGCGAGCGGGCGAAGACCGTCAATCCGTCCTCGCCGGCATAGGTCGAGAGGCCGATGTCGGAGACGACGAACCACTGCGTGGCGCGCGCATTCCAGGATTCGCTGGTGTCGCCCTGCGGCGTTCCGGTGAGTACGTAGACGCCAGGCTTGCGCTCCGGCAGCGCTTCCTCGACCGGGAAGGCGGTGACCACGTCCTTATTGAGCTGGTTGTCGATTTCGATCGTGCCCTGCCAGACGAGCTCACCGAGATTCTCGGCCAGTGAGGAAATCTCGTACTCGTCGATCTGGCGCGGGAAGGGATTGTCCTTCATCAGATCGCTCAGCGCGCGGTCGCCCACGCGATGCAGCTTAAGCTCGGCAAGCGGCGTGTTCACGCTCACGATCGGCAGGGCATGGCGGCCCGTGGACGGCAGCACGAAATTCTCGCCGGAAAAGCGCATCGAGGGTGCACGGTCGCGGACATAGACGGACAGCGTGACGGGGCTTGCGATCACCTCGCCGACGGCGGCGGGCAGGCCGGACCGGATGCCGATACGGTAATATTTGCCGTGTTCGAGACCCTCGACGCAGAGCTGCGTGCCCGAGGTTTCGATGGCCTTCGGGGCGGCGTCGTCAACGGTGACGAAGGGCGCGTAGTCGACGCCCGATTTCGCCAGGTCCTCGGAGAACTGGACGCAGGCGCGCGGCGCGGCCCCATCGGCCTCCACCGTATTGTTGACGACGCGGAAGCCCTTGCGGGCCTTCAGATCGAGATAGGCGGCACGTACCGAAGCATCGTCGACCAGCGCCAGGCTTGCCTCATAGGCCTGGAGGGCTGGGCGGTAGAGGTCGCGGTTGTCCAGCGCGAGACCGACCGCCGCGAGGCTGTCGGCGCGAGCCGATGCGGTGCGCGCCAGCGCATAGGCGTTTAGTGCGGCGGACATGCCGTCCTGGCCACGCTGCGCGCGTTCGGAGCTGGAGTCGGGCTCGACGGCGAACTGCGCGCGGGCGAGTCCGGCCCATAGTTCCACGTCGTCGGGGTCGATGACCAGCGCGGCGCGCCGGGCTTCCACCGCCGTTCGCGGATCGCCGGCACTCAGGGCGCTGGCTGCGCTCGAAGACAGGTATACGATGCCGGTGGATTCGTCCGGCGTTTCGCGCTCGAGCGTCGCGCGGTAGCGCAGGGCCTCGTCGCGCATATGCTGCGGCACATAATCGAGCACGGGTGGTGCGCCGAGTTCGGCTTCGCCGCTGTCGACGACCACGCGTCCGGCCACCGCACCCGGGAACGAATTCAGCGTGCTGTAGTCGGATTTCAGGAAACACCATTGCGCGCGCGTGTTGTAGGTGAAGGCGCGGCAATCCTGATCGGCGAGGCATACTGCCTCGCAGGCGTCGAGCGGTATGTCCTGCTCGGTGCGCAGATCGAAGCCGAAATAATCCGAATCGGGGGTCGTCGCGATCCGACGCTCGCTCTGGCCGGAAGCGGGTAGCGAAAAGGCCAGCAAAATGGTCGCGAGAATGGAGAAAATCCGAGCGGCGCGCATCGACATGAAACCCTCCAAACGCTGACGAATTACCGTTGCGGAACTTAGGCAACCTTCGTGACGGCTTGTCAACAATGCGGCCCACAGCGCCCGCTGGCATCGACGCCCGTGAGCCGTGGCGCTATCGGCACTCCAAAACGGCAGGTAATGTCATGAGACGCTCGGGCGGAATCGATCTCCGCGCCGCCGAGATTCTTTTCCCGTTGCTAAAATTGCGTCAACTTTGTCGCAATTACGCCATCTGCGCCTCCTGCAACGTTGCACATTCCGTTGCGGTGCCTGCGGACGGGGGTTTTTGACATCGCCGTCCATCTGCGGAATGCTAACGCAAGCAGCTTCAAATGGGAGAACGTCGATGAAGTTTTACAAGAGCAACGGCAACCGTGTCCCCGACCATATAAAAAAGCTGGCGGAGGAGACGAAGGCCGGCAAGCTCGACCGCCGCGAATTTCTGGCCATGGCCAGTGCCTTCGGCGCTACTACCGCGATGGCCTATGGCATGATCGGACTGGCCGCGCCGACCCCGGCGATGGCGCAGGAAGAGCCTAAGAAGGGTGGTGTCCTCAAGGTCGCGATGGCGGTCAAGGATCCCAAGGATCCCCGCACGGCAGACTGGTCGGAGATCGCCAACGCCGAGCGCCAGACGCTTGAGCCGCTGGTGAAATACACGCGCGAGTTCACTTTCGAGCCCTATCTGCTCGAGAGCTGGGAAATCAATGACGACGCCACCGAGTACGTCTTCCATTGCCGCCCGGGCGTTACCTGGACGAACGGCGACACCTTCAACGCCGATGACGTGATCTTCAACATCACGCGTTGGGCGGATCGCAGCGCGGAAGGTAATTCCATGCCGGGCCGCCTTGGCTCGCTGGCCGATGCGGAGACGGGCAAGCTGCGCGAAGGTTCTGTCGAGAAGGTCGACGACATGACGGTCCGCCTCAAGCTGACCGAGCCAGACATCGCGCTGATCCCGAACCTGACCGACTATCCGGGCCTGATCGTGCACCGCTCCTTCGACGAGACTGGCGCGAACTTCGTGCAGAATCCTATCGGCACCGGGCCGTTCGAGCTCGTGTCCTACGATGTCGGCCAGTCCGTGGTCTACAAACGGCGCGAGGACGGCAAGTGGTGGAACGGCGAGGTCTATCTCGACGGCGTCGAGTTCATCGACTACGGCACCGATCCGGCGGCGATGGTTTCGGCCTTCGAGGCGCTCGAGGTGCATACCAACCACGAGACCACAGCCGATTTCGTGTCGATCCTCGAGGGCATCGGCCTCGAGACGTCCGAGGTTGTTACCGCGTCGACGATCGTTGCGCGCACCAACGTCAACAACGCGCCCTATGACGACCAGAAGGTGCGACAGGCGCTGACGAAGGCTGTCGACAACGCGACCATTCTGGCGCTGGGCTACGGCAATGCCGGCGAGGTGGCCGAAAACCACCACGTCTGCCCGATCCATCCGGAATATGCCGAGCTGCCGCCGTTCGAACGCGACATCGAGGCTGCAAAGGCCCTGATGGAAGAAGCCGGCCAGATGGACTATGAGCACGAGCTCATCACGGTTGACGAGGATTGGCACAAGAACACGGGCGACGCGATCGCCGCCCAGCTTCGTGAAGCCGGCTTCAAGGTCAAGCGCACGGTGTTGCCGGGCTCTACCTTCTGGAACGACTGGACGAAGTATCCGTACTCAATGACCAATTGGAACATGCGCCCGCTGGGCATTCAGGTGGTTGCCATCGCCTACCGCACCGGCGAGGCATGGAACGAGGCCGGCTACTCCAATCCGGACCTCGACGCCAAGATCAACCAGGCGCTCTCGATCGCGGATGCTGATGAACGTCGTGGCGTGATGGAGGAGATCGAGAAGATCCTCCAGGACTCCGGCATCATCATCCAGCCTTACTGGCGGAAGCTCTATAACCACTCGGTGGCGGCCGTGAAGAACCACGGGATGCACCAGACCTTCGAGCATGATTTCGGCAAGGTCTGGCTGGACGAAGCCTGATCGGCAGAAAAAACAGGAAAGGGGGCGCAAGCCCCCTTTCCGCCTCAACGGGGCGCCTGAGCTAGAAAAGCGTTGAAGGGGAACACGACGCAAGCCCGGGCCGGGACGGAAGCAGGACGGTCGTCCTGCCGATGGCACGGCCATTTCCTTGCGGTTCTCCATAGGCGTATAGTGCGGCGCATTCCCCAACCCGACAGGCAGGGGGTACGATGCTGACCTTTATCACTCGTCGTCTTGGAACGATGCTGTTGACCATGCTGTGCCTCACGCTGGTCGTGTTCTTCATGGTCAATCTGGAGCCGAACCTGCGCAAGCTGTCGATCAGCCAGCTCGACATGCGCTCCTCGGACGAGCACATCGAAAGCTGGCTCGTGCGGAACGGTTACCGCGACAATTTCTTTCTGCGCTACGGGCGCTGGCTCGGCGTGGTGCAGAAGCAGCCCAACATAGACGCCGAGACGGGGGCGGTGACGCCGCGCTTCTCCTACTGCAACGAACCGGCCGAGCCCTACTATGGCGGCATCCTGCAGGGCGATTTCGGCTGTTCGACCAAATTCAAGACAACGGTTTCGGCCAAGCTCTGGCCGGCGCTGGGCGCCACCGGCATCCTGATGTTCTGGGTGATGGTGGTCATGGTGCCCGTCGCGCTGCTGATCGGCATCTTCGCCGGCATGCGGGAGGGATCGCGAACGGACCGCTCGCTTTCGGTTGCATCGATCACGACGACGGCGACGCCTGAATACATATCGGGCGTCATCTTCACCGTCGTCTTTGCGTCGTGGCTTGGCTGGCTCAATGGGTCTGCGGCATCGGCGACCAGCCAGGGCATCAGCTTCTACAACTTCACCCTGCCGGTGATGACGATGGCGATCTACGGCATCGGCTACATCGCCCGCATGACGCGCGCCTCGATGGTCGAGGTGATGACACAGCAATATATCCGCACGGCGCGGCTCAAGGGGCTTTCCTTCAATGCCGTCGTCGTCAAGCACGCGCTGCGCAACGCGCTGATCGCGCCGTTCACGGTCATCATGCTGCAGTTTCCGTGGCTGCTGACCGGCGTCGTCATCGTCGAGGTGATGTTCCGCTACCAGGGCTTCGGCTTCACGCTCGTGGAGGCCGCGGGCAACAACGACATCGACCTGCTGCTCGGCTGCTCGCTGGTGTCGGTGTTCGTGGTGCTCTTCACCCAGCTCATCTCCGACGTGGGTTACGCCTATCTCAACCCGCGCATTCGCGTGCAGTAAGGGGACCGCGCATGCAACATGAATATCTCAGCGCGTTCCAGGTGCTGCTTGGTGTCCTGGTGCGGTTCTGGCCGGTCTGGCTGGCACTTGCTGTCGTGCTCGGCACGAGTTTCGCCTTCCGCGCGCGGCTCGGGCTCTATGGCCAGCTCTTCGATACCTATGTCGGCATCGCCGGCGTAACGATCTGCCTGTTCTGGCTGTTCACGGCGATGTTCGCCTCGACGGTCGCTCCGTTCAATCCGCTGGCCCAGGTGCTGGTGATGAAGGATGCGCTGCCGGGAGCTATCGAGCCCGAAAGCGGGCAGGCCTTCCTCTTCGGTGGCGACAGGCTGGCGCGCGACATCTTTTCGCGCATGGTCTATGGCAGCCAGATCGTGCTGGTGATCGCGCCGGCGGCGACCATGTTCGCACTGATGGTCGGCATCACGCTTGGCCTGCCGGCGGGCTATTATGGCGGGCGGGTGGACACGATCCTGTCGTTTCTGGCCAACCTCGTGCTGGCTTTCCCTGTGATCCTGCTGTTCTACCTGCTGGTGACGCCCGGCATCATGGACACACCGATCCCCTACACGATGGCGGGCGTGTTCTTCCTGTTTCCGATCATCTTCTTCTGCACGCTGTTTTACACACGCTACAAGCATCGACCGCAGGCGTTGGCGATACAGATCGGGCTGACGCTGCTGATCGGCGGATGGATTTATCTCGGCCTTGTCTTCAACGCCGACCCGCTGGGCATCATCGCCATCCGGCCGAACGAGCTGAACATCTTCGTAGCCGTGGTCTTCGCCTCGTCGCCGGGTGTCTTCCGCATCGTTCGCGGCCTGGTGATGGACATCAAGACGCGTGACTACGTGGCCGCAGCCCAGACCCGCGGCGAAAGCCCGTGGTACATCATGCTGTGGGAAGTGCTGCCCAATGCGCGAGGACCGTTGATCGTCGATGCCTGCCTGCGCATCGGTTACACGACGATCCTGCTCGGAACGCTCGGCTATTTCGGCCTCGGCCTTGCGCCGGAAAGCCCCGACTGGGGCACGGCGATCAAGGAGGCGAGCCGGCTCCTGCGTTCGCATATCCACCCCGCACTGCCGCCGACAATCGCGCTGATGTCGTTCGTGCTCGGCTTGAACCTTCTGGCCGATGCGCTGCGCGAACAGTCGCTGAAGGGTTGAGGACGGAACCATGAACGAAGCCGTAAAGCCAAGCGAGGCGGCCCAGAACGCCGATCCGATCCTTGAGATCGAAAACCTGTCTATCTCCTTCTTCACGCGCAAGGGCGAGATTCCTGCCGTGATGGACTTCTCCTGCACGGTGATGCCGGGTGAGGCGATGGGGATCGTCGGCGAGAGCGGATGCGGAAAGTCGACCGTGTCGCTCGGCGTGATGCGCGACCTGTCGAATGTCGGCAAGATCGTCGGCGGGCGCATCAAGTTCAAGGGCAAGGACATGGGCGACCTGTCCGATGCCGAGCTGCGGGCCATTCGCGGCAACGAGATCGCCATGATCTACCAGGAGCCGATGGCGAGCCTGAATCCGGCGATGAAGATCGGCCGGCAGTTGATGGAAGTGCCGCTGATCCACGACAAGGTTTCGAGTGACGAGGCCTACAAGCGCGCGCTGGAGATGGTTCGCTCTGTGCGGCTGCCGGACCCCGAGCGGATAATGCGCTCCTTTCCTCACCAGCTTTCGGGCGGTCAGCAGCAGCGCATCGTCATCGCCATGGCTCTTTTGTCCAATCCGGCGCTGTTGCTGCTCGACGAGCCGACGACCGCGCTCGACGTGACGGTGGAAGCCGGCATCGTCGAGCTGGTGAAGGGGCTCGGCGAACAGTTCGGCACCTCGATGATCTTCGTGTCGCACAATCTCGGGCTGATCCTCGAGACATGTGACCGGATCACGGTGATGTATTCGGGCGAGGCGGTGGAGACGGGGTCGATCAAGGATGTGTTCGACCACATGCGCCACCCCTACACGCAGGGTCTGTTCCGCTCGATACCGCTGCCCGGCGCAGACAAGAACTCTCGGCCGCTGATCGCCATTCCGGGCCAGCTTCCGCTGCCGCACGAGCGCCCGAAGGGCTGCAATTTCGGGCCGCGCTGCCACCACTTCAAGCCTGGCCTGTGCGATGCGGCTGAAATCCCGATGATCGAGGTCGAGGGGCACGACCGGCATTTCAGCCGCTGCGTGCGCTTCAACGAGATCGACTGGAATGCGCTGCCAGAAGGTGCAACGACGGAGAAGGAAGCCGTCAAGCCGGGCGCGCCGGTGCTCAAGATCGAAAATCTGAAGAAATATTACGAGGTGGCGGCCAACGCCATCTTCGGCGGGGCTGAGACACGCACCGTCAAGGCCAACGAGCAGATCAGCTTCGAGGCGCGCGAGAGCGAGACCGTGGCTATCGTAGGTGAATCAGGCTGCGGCAAGTCCACGCTCGCCAAGGTGCTTCTCGGGCTGGAGACGGCGACGTCGGGCACCGTCACGCTGGCCAATACCGAGATCGAGGCTACTCCGATCGAAAAGCGCGACACCGAGACGGTGTCGGGCATCCAGATGGTGTTCCAGAACCCGTTCGACACGCTCAATCCGAGCCATTCGGTCGGGTCGCAGATCATCCGCACGCTGGAAAAATTCAAGATCGGCGACACGGTCGAGGATCGCCGCAAGCGCATGTTCGAGTTGCTGGATCTGGTGAAGCTGCCGCGCGCGTTTGCCGAGCGCATGCCGCGCCAGCTCTCCGGAGGGCAGAAGCAGCGCATCGGCGTCGCCCGCGCCTTTGCCGGCAACGCCAAGGTTGTCGTGGCCGACGAGCCGGTCTCGGCGCTCGATGTCTCGGTGCAGGCGGCGGTGACCGAGCTGCTGATGGACATCCAGCGTAAGAACAAGACGACGATGCTGTTCATCAGCCACGACCTGTCCGTCGTGCGGTACATCGCCGACCGCGTCGTCGTGATGTATCTGGGCCACATCGTCGAAACGGGAACGACGGACCAAATATTCTCGCCGCCCTACCATCCCTACACGGAGGCGCTGCTGTCGGCGATCCCGATCGCGGATACGAGCGTAGTGAAGAAGCATATCGTGCTGGAAGGCGACATCCCGTCGGCCATGAACCCGCCGCCCGGCTGTCCGTTCCAGACGCGCTGCCGTTGGAAGCAGTTCGTGCCGGGCAACAAGTGCGAGACGCAGGTGCCGCCGATGAAGGACCTCGGCAACGGGCACAAGAGCCTTTGCTGGCTGGACGACGATCAGCTTGCCTCGATGGAGCCGGTCATCAGCTTCGAGGGCGCGCAAGAACCCGATCCGGCGGCTGAGACGCCGAAGGCCAAGGCGCCGCGCAAGCCGACGAAGGCCGGCAGCCGCGCCGAGCGGCCCGGCGCCGCTGCGGCGGCAACGCCCGCGCGGCTGCTTGATGCCAAGACTAAGCCAAAGGCACGCGCGTCGAAGGCAATGACGGGTCGGCCAGGCGATTCCGCGCCAGAGAAGTCGCTGACGGAAGCAGGCGAGGGACGCCAGGCTGCGAGCGCCGCCGTGAAACCCGCAAGCGCCGCGACCGCGAAGGAAAAGGCGGCTGGTAGGGTGGCCACGACGCCACCGCGCCGTGCGCGTACCGCCTCTTCGCCGGAGGAAGCCAAGGCGCAGATGGGTGTTTCAAAGGCGGCAGGTGGCGCCGAGAAGGGGCGTCCGCCGGCGGTGAAGAAACCGCGCAACCCCGACGATCTCAAGCTGATCTCGGGCGTCGGCCCGAAGCTCGAAGGTGTTCTCAACGGGCTCGGCATCTACACCTACGCGCAGGTGGCGGCGTGGAAGAAGGCCGAGCGCGACTGGGTCGACAACTATCTCAAATTCAAGGGGCGCATCGAGCGCGACGACTGGGTGAACTTGTTGTGCGTCCTTCGAGGCTCGCAGAGCCTGTCCTCGGGCTTGCCGAAGGCAAGACCCGGGGGCTCGCATCTCAGGATGAGGGCTGTTGTGCATTGCTCCGGCAAACTCGCGGGCTCGAAGGTTTTTCTACCGACGTGCGTCGGCCCTCTCCTCTGTAGTTGAATCCGCTGTGCTGTGGGGGGCGATCAAATCACCTCCCTCATCCTGAGGTGCGAGCCCGGGGACAGGCTCTGCGAGCCTCGAAGGACGCAGTGAGAGCGTCGTTGTTCCATCGGCGGTGACGCTGGCGGCGTCTAGCGCCCGCAGGACTGCATCTGCGACGCGTAGGTCTGGGCCATCGTCGCGGTGCGGCGTGCGTAGTTCTGGATCGACGTATTGCTGCGCCAGCTTCCGCGCCGGTAGCCGGCGTGGCCGGAATAATAGGCCAGATAGAGATTGTAGGCGTCGTGCGGCGCGATGCCGAGCGTGGTCGCCGACTTGTTATGGTACCACCCGACGAAATCGACGGCGTCGGCGAAGTTGTTGCGGCGGGCCATATGACGGCCGGTTGCCCGCTGATATTCAGTCCATGTGCCGTCAAGCGCCTGCGAATAACCGTAGGCTGTCGAGGCGCGCTTGCCGGGAATGAAGCCGAGGATTTTCTTGCGTGGCGGGCGCGCGCGGCCTTCGAAGCCGGACTCCATGCGGATCGTTGCCATCAGGATGTGAACGGGAATGCCGTATTGACGCGACGCGCTGCTTGCCGAGCGATGCCAGTTGCCGACGAAGCCGGAATTCTGGTCGAACACCGAGCAGACATTGTTGATACGGTCGGGCTTGCTGGCGCAGGCCGACAAGGCCAGCAGCAACAAGAGCGGCAGGAAACGCAAGGAACGCGATACAGACATTCCGTCACACTAGCGGATGCCCGTAAATGAAAGCTTGCCTTGAATTTTAACGATCCAGGCGGGGGGCGAAGGCGCGGTTCAGGGGCGTGAGATCGGGAACTGGATTTCCTCGAAGCCGATGCGCGCCGCGCCCGCATAGGGAATGGCATGCAAAGCGAGGATCCACAGGCTGACGACAGCCGCGACGGCGAACACCGCCAGCGCGTTGCGTGCCGCCGGAGGGCGCTCCGCATGCACGGCGGCGATCGCAACCATCGACAGGAATGTCAGGAACAGCACCAGATACCACTTGTACTGGCTGATCGAGTTGCCGCCCAATGCAAGCCGCTTGTTGCGCGCATCCTGCAGCTCGTCGAAGTCCTGCGCCATCTTGGCAACGAGCGGGGCAGAGGCGCCAGCCTGAGCGAATTCGATCATGCCGATGCGGATCTGCTGAAGTGCCCGGTCGACTTCCAGCGCCGGGTCGCGGTTGGCGTTGGCACCCCATTCGACATCGCGCACCGCAGCCTTATAGGCGATGAGGCCTTCGATCATCGCCGGCACATCGAGCGCATCGGGCCCGGCTATGCCTGCGAGGCGGGCAATCGTGGAACGTTCCTCGCTGGCGGCCTGCTCGGCCTGCGCGCGGATGGACCAGACGTCGGCAGCGGCAAAGCCCAGCGCCAACGCCCATGCCGTCGCGATCGTGCTCATGAAGGTGGTGACGGGCACCGCCTGATCGAGGCGCCGGGTGGATGACCTGAAGGCAGTGAGCAACAGCATCGAAACCGCAAAGATGACGATGCCGAAGACCGCGAGCGCCAGAAGGATCAGCGGCGCCGATTGGGAGAACAGCGTGGTCAGGAGCGTGGACACTGGTGACACCTCGGGCGGCAATTTCTCTTGCCGGTGCAGCCTGCACCGTCCCCACTTCCTGACCGATTTGTCTTGTGGCGTCCAGAAGCGCCAAAACTCTCGAAATTCATGATATATTATTTAAACGACGCGGAATGTCGTTATTCTTTACATTGATACGAATTTTTGCCGCTCATCTTAAAATTGCGCCCGGATAGGACGCTTTTTCGACAGAAGAAGCTTTCCAGCACGATAAGCCTTTGAGGATGAACGCCGAACCACGTCGCCGTCGCTCCGGCGGGCGCGCCAACGCCCGCGAGCCTGCACCGATCCCGCAGCTTGCGGCGTCGCATGTGCGCAATCCCTATCCGCCGATGCGGGTCCTTTCCGACGACCAGGTGGAGGCGATCCACGACGCATCGATGCATATCCTGGAAAATCTCGGCATCGAGATGATGAGCGCCGCCGCGCTCGACGTGTTCGCCCGATCTGGCGCCAAGGTCGATCGCGCTGCAAAGACGGTCTACATCGATCGCGGGCTTGTTGCGGAGGCGCTTGGGACAACGCAGCCGTCCTACACGCTGAGGCCGCGCAACCCGGCGCGTGCGGTGCCACTGGGCGGCGATGCCATCTGCTTCACACTGGTTGCCGGGCCGCCCAACGTGCACGACATGGAGCGCGGGCGGCGCGCGGGAAACCATCGCGACTATTGCGACCTGATCCGGCTCGCGCAGCATTTCAACTGCATCACCATGCTCGGCAACCAGGTCTGCGCGCCGATCGAGCTCGCGGCCAACACCCGGCACCTCGACACCTATCTCGCCAACCTGACGCTGACCGACAAGAGCTTTCACGTCTCCGCCATCGGCCAGGGCAGGGCGCTGGACGGTATCGAGATGATGGCGATCGCGCGCGGGCTGACGCTGGACCAGATGCGCGGCGATCCCGCACTTTCCACCATCATCTCGGTCAACAGCCCGCGTCGTTTCGACGACCAGATGGCCGAAGGGCTGATGACGGTGGCGGAACACGGGCAGTCGGTCGCCGTCACGCCTTTCACTCTGATGGGGGCGATGAGCCCGGTGACGCTCGCCGGCGCGCTGGCGCAGCAGAACGCCGAAGCGCTCGCAGGCATCGTGCTCACCCAGTTGGTGCGGCCCGGCACGCCGGTGATGTATGGCGCGTTCACCTCCAATGTCGACATGCGCTCTGGCGCTCCGGCCTTCGGCACGCCCGAGAACGCCAAGGCCAACATCGCCTCCGGCCAGCTTGCGCGCCGCTACAATCTGCCATACCGCACCACGCCCGGCTCCGCCTCCAACGCGGCGGACGCGCAGGGCGCCTATGAGACGATGATGGCGCTGTGGGGTGCCGTGCTCGGCCACGGCAACCTGCTCTATCACGCGGCCGGCTGGCAGGAGGGCGGTCTCACGGCGAGCTTCGAGAAGGTGGTGCTCGACGTCGAGATGATCCAGCACATGATGGAACTGCTGCGCCCGATCGAGGTGAACGAGGCCGAGCTGGCGCTGGACGCGCTGGCGCGCGTGCCGACGGGCGGGCACTTCTTCGGCGATGCGCACACGCTGGAGCGCTATTCGACCGCATTCTACCAGCCGATTATCTCCAACTGGCAGAATTACGAGAGCTGGCAGGAGAGCGGCGGCGCCGATGCAACCGCGCGTGCGACGCAGGTCTGGAAGAAGGCGCTGGCCGAATACCAACAGCCGCCGATGGACGAGAGCGTCCGCGAAGCGCTCGGCGCCTACGTCGCCAAACGCAAGGAAGAGATCGGGGCGGGCGAGCCGTGACCTATTTCGTGCCGCCGGCTAGGTGGGAATGGTCACGCATGGATCCTCGGGTCAAGCCCGAGGATGACGAATACGTTTCCAACGCAATCAATCCTACAAGTCTTGAATGGCGTGACGAGCCCGTGATCTCGTCATCCTCGGGCTTGATCCGAGGATCCATGCCGGAACGCCCAAGCTCCGGCTTCGAGCGCCTGACAAGAAGATTCAGGCCAGGCCTTCAACTCACTGAACGAGAACAGCAATCATGAAATCGCACGCACGTGTCGTGGTAATCGGGGGAGGCGTCGTGGGCGCTTCCGTGCTCTATCATCTAGCCCGGCACGGCTGGACCGACGTGATGCTGCTCGAGCGCGACGAGCTGACCTCCGGCTCGACATGGCACGCGGCGGGCGGGATGCATACGGTCAACGGCGACCCGAACGTCGCCAAGCTGCAGAAATACACGATCGAACTCTACAAGGAGATCGAGGAGCTTTCCGGCCAGGCAACCGGCGTGCACATCACCGGCGGCGTGCTTTTGGCGGCCACCGAAGCACGCATGGACTGGCTGCGGGGCGTCGTCGCCAAGGGCCGTTACCTCGGGCTCGACCTGGAGGAAATCTCGGCGCAGGAGGCGGCGGAGCTGATGCCGCTGCTCGATCCGAAGCAGTTCGTCGGTGCGGTGCGCAATTCCGAGGACGGTCACCTCGACCCCTCCGGCGTCACCCACGCCTATGCCAAGGCCGCCCGAAAGCTGGGCGCGGAGGTGCATCGCTTCACCAAGGTCGAGGACATCGTCCGGCGCGAAGACGGAATGTGGCGGGTCATCACCGACAAGGGCGAGGTGGTCGCCGAGCATGTCGTCAATGCCGGCGGGCTCTGGGCGCGCGAGGTCGGGCGCATGGTGGGGCTGGAATTGCCGGTGCTCGCCATGGAGCACATGTACCTCATCACCGAGGACATGCCGGAAGTGGCGGAGTGGAACGCGAAGACCGGCAGCGAGATCATCCATGCCATCGACTTCGACGGTGAGCTTTATCTGCGCCAGGAGCGCGGCGGCATGCTTATGGGCACCTACGAAAAGGCCGCCAAGCCATGGTCGGAATACCAGACGCCGTGGAATTTCGGCCACGAGCTTCTGGAGCCCGACATCGACCGCATCGCGCCGTCGCTTGAGGTGGGTTTTCGCCATTTCCCGGCCTTCCAGAAGACTGGCATCAAGCAGATCATCAACGGGCCCTTCACGTTTGCGCCCGACGGCAACCCGCTCGTCGGGCCGGTGCGCGGGCTTCCGGGGTTCTGGGTGGCATGTGGCGTGATGGCCGGCTTCAGCCAGGGTGGTGGCGTAGGCCTGGCGCTCGCCAACTGGATGATCGACGGCGATCCGGGCGCCGACATCTGGGCGATGGACGTGGCGCGCTACGGCGACTGGGCGTCGATGGCCTACACGAACGCCAAGGTCCGCGAGAACTATTCGCGGCGCTTCTCGATCCGCTTCCCCAACGAGGAATTGCCGGCCGGACGACCGTTGAAGACCACGCCGATCTATGACCTTCTTTCAGCCAAGGGCGCGCAGTGGGGTGTCGCCTACGGGCTCGAGGTGCCGCTGTGGTATGCGCCGCAGGGCGCGAGGGACGAATTCTCGTGGCGGCGCTCGACAGATTTCCAGCATGTCGCAAACGAGGTGCAGGCCGTGCGCGAGCGCGTCGGCCTCATTGAAATCTCCAGCTTTGCCAAATACCGGGTGACGGGGAAGGGCGCCCGCGACTGGCTTGACCGCATGCTCGCCTGCAAGCTGCCCGCACCGGGTCGCATGGCGCTCGCGCCGATGCTGAAGGAAGACGGCAAGCTGATCGGCGATTTCACGGTGGCGAATCTTACTGACGATGCGGACCGGTCGTCATCGCAGGACTGGATGATCTTCGGCTCCGGCATTGCCGAGCAGAACCACATGCGCTGGTTCGAGAAGCACCTGCCGGGCGAAGGAAGCGTGAATGTCGATGCGCGGGGCCTGTCGTTGGTCGGGCTAGCCATCGCCGGCCCGACAGCGCGAAAACTGCTCGAGACAGTTACCCGCGCCGACGTTTCGAATGCCGCGTTCCCGTTCATGGCGATCCGCAGGATGGACATCGGCATGGCGCCCTGTCTGGTCGGGCGCGTGAGCTATACCGGCGATCTCGGCTACGAGATCTGGATGGCGCCGGAATATCAGCGTCATGTCTTCGAGCGGCTGATGTCGGCGGGTGAAGAATTCAGTATCGGCCTGTTCGGCTCGCGCGCGCTCAACGCGCTGCGGCTCGAAAAGAATTACGGTTCCTGGGCGCGTGAATACCGGCCGATCTACGGTCCTCTAGAAGCCGGCCTCGACCGCTTCGTCGCCTATGGCAAGGAGGCGGATTTCGTCGGCAAGGCGGCGGCACTCGCCGAGCGCGAGCAGGGCGGCCAGCTACGGCTGCGCAGCTTCGTCGTGGATGCGGTCGACGCCGACGTCATCGGCGACGAGGCGATCTGGTTCGAAGGCGCCGTGCGCGGCTGGGTGACGTCGGGGGGTTACGCCCATCATTCCCGTAAATCGGTGGCGATGGGCTATGTGCCGCGCGAAATCGCAGACGCGGAAACAGGGTTCGAGATCGAACTTCTCGGCCGGCGCCTGCCTGCAAGAATTCAGGCGGTGCCAATGTTTGACGCCAATTTCGAGCGGATGCGGGGGTAGTTGTTGGCCGCGGCCGTACCATCGTTGTAGAAAGCCCATGTACAAGCTATCATACCACTTTGTACATGGAGGCAGAAAATGGCTCTGCACATTCAAGATAAAGAAGCCGACCGGCTTCTGCGGCACTTCGCCCGGGCGCGTCGCGTGACGCTAACGGAGGCTGTCAAGCTTGCCGTTCTGGAGGCAGAGGAGGCGCGCAGGCAGCGTGACAACGCGACCGAAGACAAGTTGGAATCTGTCTTGGCCCAGATTCGCGCAGCGCGCGGGTCGCGACCCTATCGCGCCGAGGACGATAAGGCTTTCATGGACGAGATGTGGGGTGAGGACGATTGATGCTGGTCGAGACGTCCGCGATCGTCGCAATCGCGCTTGAAGAAGCCGGATCCGAGCGGCTGGTACAGCAGATCAGGGCGGCAGATTCGCCGGTGACGACGGTGACCAATGGGTTTGAGGCAGCATTATCGATCGGCAAGGTTCTCGGCGACTACGAAGCAGCGGAAGCGGCAGTTCCCCAACTACTGAATGCGCTGGGCATTCGCATGGTCGGCATTGAGGCCGACCTTTATGGTGAAGCCATGAAAGCCTACCGGCGCTTCGGCAAGGGTACGGGCCATCCGGCGAGGCTCAACTTTGGCGACTGCTTCTCATATGCGTATGCGACGAAGCACGAGCTGCAGCTGCTTTATAAAGGCGATGATTTCGCTCGGACGGACATTGCGTCGGCAACCTGAGGCCGCACGCAAAATATGACTTTAATTATCAAGTAATTACCGCGACTTAGCTTCGTCGCCAAAAATTTGACCGATTGATAAAAAAATTATTCGTGCTAGCATTTCCCCAAAACCAATAATGGGGAACATCGACGATGGCTGAAGGCCAGTTCAAGCAGGGCATCGCCGCCGGCCGGCTCGCGCCGCCGGAATATGCGGACAACTTTTCCGATCTTCATCCGCCTTTCGATCGGCACGAGGCGCTAGTCGAGGCGGATCGCTGCTACTTCTGCTACGATGCCCCATGCATGCAGGCCTGTCCGACGTCGATCGATATTCCGATGTTCATCCGGCAGATCTCGACGGGTAATCCTGTTGGCGCGGCCAAGACCATCTTCGACCAGAACATTCTCGGCGGCATGTGTGCCCGCGTCTGCCCGACGGAGACGCTGTGCGAGGAGGTCTGCGTGCGCGAGGTGGCCGAGGGCAAGCCGGTGCAGATCGGTCGCCTGCAGCGCTATGCGACGGATACCGCGATGGCGCAGCACAAGCAGTTCTACGAGCGCGCCGCGCCGACCGGCAAAAGGATCGCCGTCGTTGGCGCCGGGCCGGCGGGGCTCGCCTGCGCGCATAGGCTGGCCGTCAACGGGCACGAGGTCACGGTCTACGAAGCCAAACCGAAGGCCGGCGGCCTCAACGAATACGGCATCGCGGCCTACAAGTCTGTCGATGGTTTTGCGCAGGCTGAAGTCGATTACATCACCGCCGTCGGCGGTATCCATGTCCAGCACGACAAGGCGCTTGGCCGCGATATGTCCCTGGCGGAACTCGCATCCTCCTACGACGCCGTATTCCTCGGCATGGGGCTAGCCGGCGTCAACGCCCTGCGGGCCGAGGGCGAGGGTGCCGAGGGTGTACAGGACGCGGTCGATTTCATCGCCGAGCTGCGCCAGGCAGGCGACCTTGCACAGCTTCCGGTCGGTCGGCGCGTCGTTGTCATCGGCGGCGGCATGACGGCGATCGACGCGGCGATCCAGTCCAAGTTGCTGGGGGCCGAGGAGGTGACGATCTGCTACCGCCGCGGCAAGGAACATATGAACGCCTCGGAGTTCGAGCAGGATCTGGCAGCCTCCAAGGGCGTAACCATCCGCCACTGGCTGCAGCCCAAAAGCGTCATCGACGCGGGCGGTCGTGTTGCCGGTATCGAGCTCGAATACACGACCCTGCGCGATGGCAAGCTGGTCGGCACGGGCGAGACGATGCTGATCGACGCCGACCAGGTGTTCAAGGCGATCGGCCAGTCGTTCGACGCGTCGCCACTCAACGGCTCCGGCAATTCGATCGCCATGGAAGGCGGGCGCATCAAGGTCGATGCCGAAGGGCGTACCTCCATGGCCAAGGTCTGGGCGGGCGGCGACTGCGTCGTCGACGCGCGCGAGGACCTGACCGTCGCTGCGGTCGCCGCCGGGCGCGACGCGGCTGAAAGCATCCACCGGGCACTCACCTCTAACTGGAGGGTATGAGCATGGCAGACATTCGTTCGAACTTCGTCGGAATCAAATCGCCGAACCCGTTCTGGCTCGCCTCGGCGCCGCCGACGGACAAGGCCTACAATGTCGTCCGCGCTTTCAAGGCGGGGTGGGGCGGCGTCGTGTGGAAGACGCTGGGCGAGGAAGGCCCGCCGGTCGTCAACGTCAACGGGCCGCGCTACGGCGCGATCTGGGGTGCGGACCGGCGTCTGCTCGGCCTCAACAATATCGAGCTCATCACCGACCGTGACCTGCAGACAAACCTGCGCGAGATGAAGCAGGTGAAGATGGAATGGCCGGACCGGGCGCTGGTCGCCTCGATCATGGTTCCGTGCGAGGAGCAAAGCTGGAAGGCGATCCTGCCGCTGGTCGAGGAGACCGGAGCCGATGGCATCGAGCTGAATTTCGGCTGCCCGCACGGCATGAGCGAACGCGGCATGGGCGCCGCCGTCGGCCAGGTTCCGGAATATATCGAAATGGTAGTGCGCTGGTGCAAGCAGTACACGCGCATGCCCGTCATCACCAAGCTGACGCCCAACATCACCGACATCCGCAAGCCGGCGCGCGCGGCCAAGGCGGGCGGAACCGATGCGGTGTCGCTGATCAACACCATCAATTCGATCACCGGCGTCAATCTCGACAGTTTCTCGCCGGAGCCAATGATCGACGGCAAGGGCACGCATGGCGGCTATTGCGGCCCGGCGGTGAAGCCGATCGCCATGAACATGGTGGCCGAGATAGCCCGGGACCCCGAAACGCGTGGCCTGCCGATCTCCGGCATCGGCGGCATCACCACCTGGCGCGATGCCGCCGAGTTCCTGGCCCTCGGCGCGGGCAACGTTCAGGTCTGTACGGCGGCGATGACCTATGGCTTCAAGATCGTGCAGGAGATGATCTCTGGGCTGGAGGCCTGGATGGACGAGAAGGGCCATCGCTCGCTCGACGACATTATCGGCCGAGCAACCCCGAACGTAACCGACTGGCAGTACCTCAACCTCAACTACGTGGCCAAGGCGCATATCGACCAGGATGCCTGCATCAAATGCGGGCGCTGCCACATCGCCTGCGAGGATACCTCGCACCAGGCGATCACCAGCATGGTCGACGGCGCGCGCCATTTCGAGGTGATCGAGGAGGAGTGCGTCGGGTGCAACCTCTGCGTCAATGTCTGCCCGGTGGAAGGCTGCATTACGCTGGAACCGCTGGCGGCGGGCAGTCTCGACAAGCGCACCGGCAAGGTCGTCGAGCCTGTCTATGCCAACTGGACGACGCATCCCAACAACCCGATGGCGCGCCAGGCCGCCGAGTAGAGCAGGGCGCTTTCAACGTCGCCGCCGCGCCACGGCGGCGACGGGATACGATGCCGCTGCGTCGGCCGATAGGCTCGGTAGCACCGTTCGAATATGGTCGCCCAAGGCCGTGGCTGCGGAGGATGGACGCTGCTCGGCAAATTCGAGCGCGATCCCGAGCGTCGGCAAAGGCGGCAAGCCACTAGAGAGGATATGGAGATCGGCCGGCACTGCCGTCTGTGTCAGAACGCTGATCGCATGCCCCGAACGCGCGATTGCGATAAGCCCGGCCAAGCTGTCGCTGGCGAATGCAACCCTGTAGCGGCGATTGACCGCCTCCATCGCGTCGCAGGCAGCTCGATAGTCGAGCGTCGTGGGCGCCGACAAAGCCAGCGGAATGGTGTCGAGATCGAGTATGGCCGGCTTCGGTTCGTTCGCCACCCACACAAATCGTTCCTTGCGTATGACATCGCGGTTAGCGGCGTCGGACAGAGAGACGAGCGCCATGTCTATCTGGCGGCGATGCAGCAGGGGACGTAGTTCGGTAGTTGGGGCGCAGACCATGCGCAACTCGACTTCGGGATGCAGCGCAAAGAAGTCTCTGAGCAATTCGGGGATGAAGGCGATCGAATAGTCTTCAGGGCACCCAAAGCTGACCGGACCCTTGAGCGCGCCGCCGGCCATGTCGGCAAGGATTTCGTCGTGCCTGGCAAGCAAGGACTCGGCGTGAGCCAGAAACCTTTCGCCAGCGGCGGTCAGGCGCACGCCCGACCCGCTGCGGTGTAGAAGCGACTGGCCGATCTGGTCTTCCAGACGTTGCATTTGCATGCTGAGCGCGGATTGCGTTCGGCCGACCTGGCTGGAGGCAAGGCTTATGGAACCGGTTCGCGCGACCGCAGCGAAGTTCCTTATGAGCGCGAGGTCGAGCATAGGTGTGGCATCAGTCCGATTGATACCGGAATACGGTAATATCAATTTGCGCGGGAGCTCAAGCGGCGCTAGCGATTGGGCGAGCCATTCGGAGAGATTTCATGTCCCTGAACGACGATCCCGCATTCTGGGTTGCCGCGCGCAAGCATCTGATCCGCTACGGACCAAGCTTCGAAAGTGTCATCATCGAGCGGGCCGAGGGCAGCTTCGTTTACGATGCCGACGGGCGCGCGATCCTCGACTTCACCTCGGGCCAGATGAGCGCCGTACTCGGCCATACGCATCCCGACATTGTGGCGACAGTTGACCGGCAAATGAAGTCGGTCGCGCATCTCTTCAGTGGCATGCTGTCCCGACCGGTGGTCGAACTCGCGTCGCGGCTAGCCGCGCTGGCGCCGGGGCTCGACCGCGTTCAACTGCTGACCACTGGAGCGGAATCCAACGAGGCAGCGATCCGCATGGCCAAGCTGGTCACCGGCGGGCACGAGGTCGTTGCCTTCGCGCAGAGCTGGCACGGCATGACAGGTGCCGCGGCCTCCGCAACTTACAGCGCGGGCAGGCGCGGCTACGGCCCTGCAACGGCCGGCTCGCTGGTCATTCCGGCCCCAAATGCCTATCGCCCGCGCTTCACCCACGCCGACGGTTCCAATGACTGGCAGACCGAACTGGACGACGCCTTCGAGCTGATCGACCGGCAATCGACCGGCAATCTCGCGGCTTTCATTGCCGAACCGATCCTGTCGAGCGGGGGCATTCTGCAACTGCCGCAGGGCTATCTCGCCGCCTTGAAGCAGAAGTGCCACGAGCGCGGAATGTTGCTGATCCTCGACGAGGCACAGACGGGCGTCGGACGTACCGGGCACATGTTCGCATTCCAGCGGGACGGCGTGACGCCCGACATCCTGACGCTTTCGAAGACCCTTGGCGCGGGGCTGCCGCTGGCCGCGGTCATGACGACGGAGGAAATCGAGCAGAAGGCGTTCGAACGCGGCTTCCTGTTCTACACCACCCACGTCTCGGACCCGCTTACCGCAGCGGTGGGCGTAACGGTGCTCGACGTGGTCGCGCGTGACGGGCTGGTGGAGCGGGCGGCCCGCAGCGGTCAAAGGTTGCGCGCCGGCCTGCTTTCGCTGCAGCAGAAATACGAGTGCGTCGGCGACGTGCGCGGGCGTGGGCTGCTTCTCGGGTTGGAGGTCGTCAAGGACCGGCAGACCAAGGCGCCCGGTTTCGAGCTGGGCGCCAGGATCATGGAAGAGGCGATGCGGCGCGGGCTCAGCATGAACATCGTCAAGCTGCCCGGCATGGGTGGCGTGTTCCGCATCGCGCCACCGCTGACGGTCTCGGATGAAGAGATCGACCGCGGCATCGAGATCATGTCCGGGGCGATCGAGGCTTCGATCGTCTCGAACTGAGCCGAAGCCGGGCTTGATGGCGGCGGGCCGCTGTCAGGCCGCGGCAGGCCGGTTGACGATGACGCCGTTCTTCGTTGCAAGGAAGCGGCGCAGACGGTCGTTGTAGTCGGCCACCACGGCGTTCGTCACTGACGGGCGGCGCGCGAGGGCCTGCCGCCACGCACCGACCTTGTCGAGACCGGTGAAGACGCCGAAATCGGCAATCGTGTCGAACACGTCGAAATAGCGAAATGCAGGCGCGAAGACCGCGTCGACGATCGAGAACGCTTCGCCCGCGAAATAGGGGCCTGTGCCGAGTTCGGTTTCCAGCCGCTCCATCTTCTGGCGAAGCCGGGCGCCCGCGTCATCGAAGGTGGACTGGTCGGTCGTGGTTTCCATGGTCCAAATGTCGCCGAGCGCTGCCGAGCCGAATTCCATCCACGCGCGGTGGCGTGCGCGGGTCAACGCATCGGAGGGATGCAGCCGCGGCTGCTCCGTCTCGTCGAGATATTCGACGATTGCCGCGCTTTCGAACAGGACATCGTCGCCGACCTTCAGCAACGGAACCTTGCCGAGCGGTGAGATCGCCTTCAACCAGTCCGGCTTGTTCGCGAGGTCGACGTCGATGCGTTCGAACGAGACGCCCTTTTCGGCAAGCACAATCGCAGCGCGCTGAACATAAGGGCAGAGGTCGAAGGAAACGAGGGTGAGTTTTGCAGACATGGGCGACTCCGTCGGTTGAATTTAATGCATTTGCATGTAAATTGGCGAGTGGGATCTGAAAGTCAATGTTCATGCAATTGCATTAATTCACATTACGGTGATGCTTATGAATGGACCCGACAAGGCGACAGTCGCGGCGTGGATTGCGCTCGCGCGGGCGCATCGCGTCGCGATGCAGAAGGTGGAGACGCGGCTCAAGGAGGAAGGTCTGCCGCCGCTCGCATGGTACGATGCGCTTTGGGAACTCGAAAAGGTGGGCGAGGGCGGTCTGCGCCCGTTCGAACTGGAACATGCGCTCCTGTTCGAGCAGTACAACCTGTCAAGGCTGGTCGACCGCCTCGTGAAGGCCGGTGTGGTCGAGCGGCGGCCTTGTGCCGATGACCGTCGCGGGCATGTGCTCGCCATCACCGGCGAGGGGCTGGCTATCCGGGCGAAGATCTGGAGCGTCTACGCCCCGGCGATCGAGGCTGCCGTCGGCGCCCGGCTGAGCCGCGACGAGGCTGTCTCGCTGGCGCGCCTTCTCGCAAGGATTGCCGACAACGATTGAACTGTCGCTGACAGGCCTTGTCAGGAGAACACTCACAATCCTATTGTGGATATAAAATATCCAGGATATTGAGGGTCCGGAATTGAGGGCAGACTGTGAAACTTTCTGAAGGTGTCGAGGCGGCGATCCATAGCGTCACGATCCTGGCCTCGCTCGGGCCGGGCGAAACGATGCCTGCCGCGGCCTTCGCGGATGCCTACGAGATCTCGGCAAGCTATTTGCTGAAGCACCTCAAGGTTCTGGTCGCCGACGGGCTGCTTGAATCAGTCTCCGGCCCGCAGGGCGGTTACCGGCTTGCGCGGGCGGCGGAGAAGATCACGCTGCTCGACGTCGTGCTTGCTATCGAGGGGCGGCAACCGGCTTTCCGTTGTACGGAGATACGTCAACGCGGACCCGTGAGACTGCCCGCGGAGGTCTATGCGAAACCCTGCCAGATCAACGCGGCAATGCTGAAGGCCGAGCGCGCCTACCGCGCTGCGCTTGCCGAGACATCGATTGCCGACATCGCGGCCGATTTCAGCGCCGAGGCCGACCCGCGTGCCGTTGCGGCCGCCTGCGCTTTCGCCGAGCAGAACAAACGCCCGCAGGGGCGTTCCAAAAATACCCAAGCCAAAGGAGAAAAGGCATGAAGCCAAGACTGCAGTTTTTCAACGTCGCGCCAGACATCATGAAGCAGGTGATGGCGCTCAACGAAGCGGCCAACAATTGCGGGCTGGAGCATTCGCTGCTGCATCTCATCAAGCTGCGGGCCTCGCAGATCAACGGCTGTTCCTATTGCGTCGACATGCACACGCGCGAGGCGCGGCGCGACGGTGAGACCGAGCAGCGCGTCTATCTGGTCTCGGCATGGCGCGAATCGCCGCTTTACTCGGATCGCGAGCGTGCGGCGCTGGAATGGACCGAGACGCTGACGGCGCTTGCCGGTCACCATGTCGAGGACGAAAGCTATGATGCAGTCCGGGCGCATTTCAGCGAAGAGGAAATGGTCAAGCTCAGCGTGGCCATCGGCATGATCAATGTGTGGAACCGCCTCTGCACCGGCTTCCGCGCCGTGCATGCGGTGGAAACGGCCAAGGCCGCCTGAGCGTGCTTGAGGCGCCAGAAGCAACGGCGGGCCGACGCTTGCCCCTGCTTCTGGCCCTCTCGATTTTGCTTTCGTCTGTCAGCGCTCTCGGCTAGTCCCCCTGTATACCGCCCGGGACACCAATTTGAGCCAATCCGCAGATACAGCCTTCGACGCGAAACCGCGCGCGACGACGCACGCCACCGGCAGGCAGAAACTGCTGGGGCATCTCGCCATGCTGCTGTTTACCGCGTTGGTATCCGGCTCCTATTCGCTTGGTGGGATGGCCGCGTCGCATATCGGGCCGGCCGCAATCAACGCGATGCGGTTCGCGTTTGGCGTGGTGGTGATGGCGGCGGCCGTGGCCATGCTGACACGCGGCCGCATCCCGGCACCGCGGGCGCCGTGGCGCTATCTGGTGCTCGGCGCGCTGATGGCGGTGTTCTTCATCACCATGTTCATGGCGCTGCGGTTGACCGATCCGGTTTCGACGGGAGCGGTCTTCACGCTGATGCCGCTGATGTCGGCGGTCTTCGGCTATCTCTTTCTCGGACAGGTGCCGCGCGGCATCGTCATCGCCAGCCTGGTGTTTGCCGGGCTCGGCTCGATCTGGGTGATTTTCGGCGGCAACCTCGATGCGCTTCTGGCTTTCGACCTCGGCCGTGGCGAGATGATCTTCTTCATCGGCGTCGTCTGCCACGCGGCCTATGCGCCGCTGGTCCGCAAACTCAACGACGGTCGCGAGCCGCTGGCGGCTTTCACCTTGTGGACGCTGGTCGCCACGGGCCTGTGTATCGCGCTCTACGGGGTCAGCGAAATCGTGCAGACCGACTGGCAATCGCTGCCGGCGATCGTCTGGGTGGCGATTGTCTACCTCGCCATCTTCACGACGGCGGGCACCACCTTCCTCGTCCAGTATGCGGCGATGCGGCTGCCGGCCGCCAAGGTTCTTGCCTATACCTATCTTTCGCCCTGCTACATCATCCTGTTCGAGGGCTTGCTTGGCCATGGCTGGGTCAGCCCCGGCGTCGCGCTCGGCGCGCTGGTGACCGTGCTGGGCCTTGTCGTCATGGCCGCGTCGCGCGACAGCTAGAGCGCGCCAGCCTGGGTCGTAAACCGTCCGTTAACCGGAATCGGCAAGCTTCACGCAAGGTTCGGCAAACGGGAACGACGGCGAGAGATGATCGTCATCAAGGCAAGCGGCTCGACGGATGTAAAGGCGCTGCGCAGGCTGGCTGCCGATCTTTCGGCGGATGAGGTCGACGTCGCGCCCGAGGAAATCCAGCCAGCTATGCCGCGCAGGCGGCGCAGGCCTTCGGTCAGCACCTTGCCCGGCGCGTCTATCGCGCCGGGGACGCAGGCGGCCATTCTCGAACTGCGCCAGGTCGAGGTGGAGCCACGGGGCCAATACGACCTGACCTGAATCCTGCCAGGTTGGGGGTCAACCACCCTTCGGCAGATAGACGACCTTTTCCAGCCCTTCGAAATGGGCGTCGCAGGTAAGCAGATCGGCCTCCGCCTGCCGCGCTGTAGCGTAGACGATGGCATCTGCGGTTGCCAGTTTGTGATGACCGGACAGGACCGCCGCCGCAGCGGCGGTTGCCGTATCAAGCGGAGCAACCCGGCACTGCCTTGTCAGCGCGAGAAAGCTGTTTGCGGCATCTACTCCGATTTCTCGAAGCAGCCATTTGGTGACTTCCAACTGGACCATCGTCGGCACAATGAGCGTGTCGAGCTCGGATAATTCTGGCTCCAGACGAGCTGCCAGCGCGCCGTCGTCCAGCCATTCGACCCATATCGAACTGTCGATCACACGCATCAATAGCGATCGTTACGGTCTCTGTAACCGTCGCTGTTCGCGCCCTTGGCGATGCCGCGAAGTTCATCAAGCGTTGGCACCGGAACAAGCATCACCCCTTTGCCCTGCGGAATGAAGGCGAATTCCTGGCCGGCCTTCCAGCCTTGCCTTTCGCGAACCTCCTTGGGAATGGAGATCTGAAATTTCTCGGAAAGCTTCGTCGTTGCGTTCATCTGCGTCTTACCTCATCGCCATCGATCAGGGATAGGTAAGAATATAGCGCATTTCCGCTCCGTCGGGAAGGCGTGGTCGCGCCCTCAACCTTTCGGCTTCAGTCCCTCGATGAAGAGCTGTTCGAGGAAGCGCGCGGCATCCTCGAAGCGGCCTTCGGCGCCGCGATCCGGTCCGAGCACGGCGCGTACCTGGACGTCGAAATCAGCATAATGCTGCGTGGTCGCCCAGATTGCGAATATCAGATGCCAGGGGTCGGTGCGCACGATCCGGCCGTCGCGCATCCAGCCGCGGATGATCTGGGCCTTCTCGTCTACCAACTCCTTCAATTCGCCTTCCAGCATCGGCATAACGCGCGGTGCGCCCTGCAGGATCTCATTGGCGAACAGCCGGCTTTCGCGCGGGTAGTCGCGTGCCATCTCCAGCTTGCGGCGAATGTAGCTGCGCAGCTCGGTGATCGGGTCGCCGATGTCATCGAGTTCCCGCAGCGGCGCCAGCCAGGTTTCGAGCAGGCGCTGCATTAGCGTTACATGGATGTCTTCCTTGGAGCGGAAATAGTAGAGGAGGTTCGGCTTCGACATGCCGGCGGCTTCGGCGATCTGGTCGATGGTGGCGCCGCGGAAGCCGTGCTGGGCAAATACCTCCAGCGCCGCCTCAAGGATGATCTCGCGCTTCTCGGTCTGGATGCGCGTCCTGCGTTTCGGCTTCACCGCCTCCATGGCCCTTCGATCCCCTCGCGGCGCGCACTGCGCCAGATTCTGGACCAATCGTCTGGACCAGCTTGCGCCGAAGCTGTGGAGCGCGCGGAAGCGCCAGCCTTTGCGCTAGTAATCCCTTGACCGCCTATGTGGCGGTGCTAACGTTTGTCCAATCGGTCAAAATTTGCGTAGCATATCTGCGCCCGAAGAACCAAGCGTTGGCCGAACAACGAGGGGCTCAAAGGAAAGAAAGGCTTGGTTATGTCCAACAGGCTCAACGTCGCGCCGAACGACCTCAGCGCATTCTGGATGCCGTTTACGGCAAATCGCCAATTCAAGCAGTCGCCGCGCATGCTGGTGTCGGCGAAGGACATGCACTACACGGCTTCCGACGGGCGCAAAATCCTCGACGGCACTGCCGGTCTGTGGTGCGTGAACGCCGGCCACTGCCGGCCGAAGATCACCGAGGCGATCCAGCGCCAGGCGGCCGAGCTCGACTATGCGCCAGCCTTCCAGATGGGGCACCCGATCGTCTTCGAACTGGCCAACCGGCTGGTGGACGTCGCGCCCGAGGGCATGGATCATGTCTTCTTCACCAATTCCGGCTCCGAATCCGTCGATACCGCGCTCAAGATCGCGCTGGCCTACCAGCGGGTGAAGGGCGAGGGTAGCCGAACGCGCCTGATCGGCCGCGAGCGGGGCTATCACGGCGTGAACTTCGGCGGCATTTCTGTCGGCGGTATCGTCACGAACCGCAAGATGTTCGGCACGCTGCTGACGGGCGTCGACCACCTGCCGCATACCCACCTGCCGGGCAAGAACGCCTTTTCCAAGGGCGAGCCGGAGCATGGCGCAGACCTTGCCGACGAGCTGGAGCGGATCGTCACGCTGCACGACGCCTCGACCATCGCGGCCGTTATAGTCGAGCCGGTCGCCGGCTCCACCGGCGTTCTCATCCCGCCGAAGGGCTATCTCCAGCGCCTGCGCGACATCTGCACCAAGCACGGCATCCTCTTGATCTTCGATGAGGTCATCACGGGCTTCGGGCGCCTCGGAACACCGTTCGCGGCCGACTATTTCGGCGTCATCCCCGACATCATCACTACGGCGAAGGGTGTTTCCAACGGCGTAATCCCGATGGGCGCGGTGTTTGTGAAGAAGGAGATCCACGACGCGTTCATGAACGGGCCGGAGCATCTCATCGAGTTTTTCCATGGCTACACCTATTCCGGAAACCCGATCGCTTCGGCCGCGGCCATCGCGACACTCGACACCTACAAGGAAGAGGGGCTGCTGACGCGCGGCGCGGAGCTCGCTCCCTACTGGGAGGAGGCCCTGCATTCGCTGAAGGATGCGCCGCATGTGATCGACATCCGCAATATCGGTCTCGTCGGCGCGATCGAGCTGCAGCCGATTGCCGGGCAGCCCACCAAGCGCGCCTTCCAGGCCTTCGTTAAGGCCTTCGAGCGCGGCGCACTGATCCGCACGACCGGCGACATCATTGCGCTTTCGCCGCCGCTTATCATCACCAAGGGCCAGATCGACGAGCTGATCGATCATGTGCGCGAAGTCCTGACCATGGTCGACTGACCGCGACCAGATCCGAGGGCCGGCGACGGGAACCGCCGGCTCTCGGTGACATGAAGACGAATGAGAGGAATACTGCCGATGGCCGCACCCGGCGAGAATCTGCGCATCAACCCCGACCGCCTGTGGGATTCGCTGATGGAGATGGCGAAGATCGGGCCGGGGGTTGCCGGCGGCAATAACAGGCAGACGCTGACCGACGAGGACGGCGAGGGCCGCCATCTTTTCAAGAAGTGGTGCGACGCGGCTGGGCTCGTCACCGGCGTCGACAGGATGGGCACCATGTTCGCCCGCCGCGAGGGAACGGATCCGGACCTGCCGCCGGTCTATGTCGGCTCGCATCTCGACACCCAGCCCACCGGTGGAAAGTATGACGGCGTGCTCGGCGTCCTCGGCGGGCTGGAAGTGATCCGCACCCTCAACGATCTCGGCATCAAGACGAAGCACCCGATCGTCGTCACCAACTGGACCAACGAGGAGGGCACGCGCTTCGCGCCGGCCATGCTGGCGTCAGGCGTCTTTGCCGGCGAGCACGACCTTGAATGGGCATACGACCGCAAGGACGCCAAGGGCTTGCGCTTCGGTGACGAGCTGGAGCGCATCGGCTGGAAGGGTGACGAAGACGTCGGCGGTCGTCCGATGAAGGCGTTCTTCGAGCTGCATATCGAACAGGGGCCGATCCTCGAGGATGAAGATATCGACATCGGCGTCGTCACCCACGGGCAGGGGCTGTGGTGGCTGCAGGTGACGCTGACCGGCAAGGACGCGCACACCGGCTCGACACCGATGCCCAAGAGGCGCAACGCCGGTCTCGGGATGGCGCGGGTCACCGAGCTGGTGCACGAGGTGGCGATGGACTATCAACCGGACGCCGTCGGCGCGATCGGCCACGTCGAGGTCTATCCCAATTCGCGCAACGTGATACCCGGCAAGGTGGTCTTCACCATCGACATCCGCACGCCGCACGAGAATGTGCTGAATGAGATGCGCGCGCGCATCGAGGACGGCATCGCCACCATCGCCGAGGCGCTGGATATCGGCTTCGAGGTCGAGGCCGTCGGCCACTTCGATCCCGTCACCTTCGACGAAGGCTGCGTGAAGGCCATTCGTGATGCCGCCGAACGTCTCGGCTATTCCCATCGCGACATCGTCTCAGGGGCCGGCCACGACGCCTGCTGGATCAACCGCGTGGCGCCGACGGCGATGGTCATGTGCCCCTGCGTGGATGGGCTTTCGCACAACGAGGCCGAGGAAATCAGCAAGGAATGGGCAGCGGCCGGCGCCGACGTGCTGTTCCATGCGGTGGTGGAGACGGCGGAGATCGTGGAGTGATGGACAAGGCTTTGGAATCCAAGTTCGAGGGCGCAATGTTCGATATCTATCGACGCGCCAAGTCTGAAGCCAAATACAATGCGAACGCGTTTCTCGGCATGCTGAATGATCGGGGTGGTCTGTATACTGCAAAAGCCCTTATCAATGCCCCGCGACAGTCGGATGGATACACTGCCCTGCTCATGGCTGGACGGCTCGACCTTACGGTTGAAGCGTTGGTTGTTGAGGACATCCGTTGGAAGCCGCTTTTTCTGCACGAGGAGATTGAAAAGGCTAAAAAACGTCTAGCCGCCAACCAATACGTCCCTCGCCCACGAAACTGATAACATGGGGAACGACAGAATGACAAAAGTCATCAGAAACGGAACCATCGTCACCGCCGACCGGACCTGGAAGGCCGATGTGCTGGTGAAGGACGGCAAGATCGTCGCTATCGGCAACGACCTGCATGGCGACCATGAATTCGACGCCACCGGCTGCTACGTGATGCCGGGCGGCATCGATCCGCACACTCATCTCGAAATGCCCTTCATGGGCACTTACTCCGCCGACGACTTCGAGAGCGGTACGCGCGCGGCGCTTTCGGGCGGCACCACGATGGTGGTGGATTTCTGCCTGCCGTCGCCCGGCCAGTCGCTGCTCGAAGCGATCCAGATGTGGGACAACAAGTCGACGCGCGCTTCGTGTGACTACTCCTTCCACATGGCGATCACCTGGTGGGGCGAGCAGGTGTTCAACGAGATGCCGGAGGTGGTGAAGCGCGGCATCACGTCGTTCAAGCATTTCATGGCCTACAAGGGCGCGCTGATGGTCGACGACGACGAGATGTTCTCGTCGTTCCAGCGCTGTGCCGAGCTCGGCGCGCTGCCGCTCGTCCACGCCGAGAACGGCGACGTGGTGGCCCAGCTTTCGCAGAAGCTGCTGGCCGAGGGCAATAACGGGCCTGAAGGCCACGCCTATTCGCGCCCGCCGGAAGTGGAGGGCGAGGCCACCAACCGCGCCATCATGATCGCCGATATGGCCGGCGTGCCGCTCTATGTCGTGCACACCTCGTGCGAGCAGAGCCACGAGGCCATCCGCCGCGCGCGCCAGAAAGGCATGCGCGTCTTCGGCGAGCCGCTGATCCAGCATCTCGTGCTCGACGAGACGGAGTATTTCGACAAGGACTGGGACCATGCCGCGCGCCGCGTGATGAGCCCGCCTTTCCGCAACAAGCAGCATCAGGATTCGCTGTGGGCGGGGCTTTCTGCCGGTTCGCTGCAGGTGGTGGCGACCGACCATTGCGCGTTTACCAGCGACCAGAAGCGCTTCGGCGTCGGCGACTTCACCAAGATCCCCAACGGCACGGGCGGTTTGGAGGACCGGCTGCCCGTGCTGTGGACCAAGGGTGTCAACACCGGCCGGCTTACGCCCAACGAGTTCGTTGCGGTGACTTCGACCAATATCGCGAAGATCCTCAACATGTACCCGCGGAAGGGTGCGATCCTTGAAGGGGCGGACGCCGACATCATCGTGTGGGACCCGGAGAAGATCAAGACGATCTCGTCCAAGGCGCAGCAGTCGGTGATCGACTACAACGTGTTCGAGGGCATCCAGGTGAAGGGCCTGCCGCGCTTCGTCTTCACGCGCGGTGAGCTTGCCGTGAACGACGGCAAGGTCGAGGCCAAGCCCGGCCACGGCCAGTTCGTTGCCCGCGAGCCCCACATGGCTGTCAACAAGGCGCTGTCGACGTGGAAGGAAGTCGTTGCGCCCCGCAAGATCGAGCGGACGGGCATTCCCGCGACCGGGGTGTGAGAGCGCAATCGCCGATGAACGCACTCGCCAGCCCGACACAGCCAGCCACCGTAACTGTAACTGCCCCCGTCATCGAGGCGACCGGCCTGGGGCTAACTTTCGAAACCGGCGACGGGCCGGTCCATGCCCTGTCGAATGTCGACCTCGCCATCGGCAAGGGCGAGTTTGTGTCCTTTATCGGGCCGTCGGGCTGCGGCAAGACCACGTTCCTGCGCGTGATTGCCGATCTCGAGCAGCCAACGGCGGGTCGCATCACGGTCAACGGCATGAGCCCGGAGGAGGCGCGGCGGCAGCGCGCCTACGGCTATGTCTTCCAGGCTGCCGGCCTTTTTCCCTGGCGCACCATCGAGCGCAACGTGGCGTTGCCTCTGGAGATCATGGGCTACTCAAAGGCCGAGGTCGCGCAGCGCATCGCGCGCACGCTCGATCTCGTCAATCTCACCGGCTTCGAGAAGAAGTTTCCGTGGCAGCTTTCCGGCGGCATGCAGCAGCGCGCCTCGATCGCCCGCGCGCTGGCCTTCGATGCCGACCTGCTCTTGATGGATGAGCCGTTCGGCGCGCTGGACGAGATCGTGCGCGACCATCTCAACGAACAGCTCCTGCAACTGTGGGACCGCACGAACAAGACGATCTGCTTCGTCACCCATTCGATCCCCGAGGCGGTCTATCTCTCGACCAAGATCGTCGTCATGTCGCCGCGTCCCGGCCGCGTCACCGACGTGATCGACTCGACGCTGCCGAAAGAGCGCCCGCTCGACATCCGCGAGACGCCTGATTTCCTGGCAATCGCCGCCCGCGTGCGCGACGGTCTGAGGGCAGGGCATTCCTATGAGGATTAGGCGCTGCATTGCCGCCCTGGTTCCTCTCCCCCGCGAAGTGGGGGAGAGGTGCCGAGCAACGCGAGGCGGAGAGGGGGGATCCGTTTTCCGTTGCTCCCCCTCTACGGCATGCTTCGCAAGCCACCTCTCCCTCATTCCATGGGGACGAGGAAGGGCGCTTGTGCCGGGGGGCATCTGAATGGACCGCCTGCGCGACAAGATCATCCCCGTCACCGCGATCCTGCTTGGTATCGTGGCGATCTGGTATGTCGGGGCGTATCTCATGAACGCGCCGTTCCAGCGGGATCTGGACCGGCGGGCAGGCGAGACGCCGACATTTTCGGAATTCGTCGCCAAGACGATGACCCAGCCGAAGCCGACACTGCCGGCGCCGCACCAGGTAGCGGTCAACTTTTTCGAGAACACGTTCCTGCGCAAGGTCACGTCGGCGCGCAGCCTCGTCTACCATGCATGGGTGACGCTATCGTCGACGCTGGCGGGTTTCGCGCTCGGCACGGCGCTGGGCATCGCGATCGCCGTCGGCATCGTGCATGTGGCGACGCTCGACCGTTCGTTGATGCCCTGGATCATCGCTTCGCAGACGATCCCCATCCTGGCCTTGGCGCCGATGATCATCGTGGTGCTCGCCGCGATCGGCGTCACGGGGCTGATCCCCAAGGCGCTGATCTCGACCTATCTGTCGTTCTTCCCCGTGGCCGTGGGCATGGTGAAGGGCCTGCGCTCGCCCGACATGCTGCATCTCGACCTGATGCGCACCTATAACGCCAGCAGCGCGCAGGTTTTCTGGAAGCTCAGGGTTCCGGCCTCAGTGCCTTATCTTTTCGCCTCGATGAAGGTCGCGGTTGCGGCCAGCCTCGTCGGCGCCATTGTTGGCGAACTGCCCACCGGCGCGGTCGCGGGCATCGGCGCCAAGCTGCTCAACGGCTCCTATTACAGCCAGACGATCGACATGTTCTCCGCGCTTCTTGCCGGCTCCGTGGTTGCCGTCATTCTCGTCAGCCTGGTCGGGCTTGCCGGCCGGCTCACCGAGCGCGCGATGGGAGGGCGTCCGGCATGAGTAGCGCTGCCGCCCGTAATCCGTCGCTTTGGCCCGCATTGGCGGGTCTTGCGGCCGCACTGGCGCTGGCCGCCTTTGTTCTCAACGCCCTCGGCGTCCCCAAATACGCAGTCGACTATCGCCCGGCCATTTTGGGTGCGGCCATCGCGGTCTGGCTTCTCGCATGGTGGGTCAACTCCAGGCTTTCGGCGCTGTCGTTGCAGGACCGCACGCTCAGCCTGCTGCGCAACGGCTTCGTGGCGCTGTCGTTCGGCGTGGTGCTGCTCTTCCTCTGGGAAGTGCTGGTGCGCGCCTTCAACGTCCCCTTCGTGCTCCTGCCGCCGCCATCGGCCATTGGCGTGCGCATCGCCAATTCGCTGCCGGTGCTGGCGGCCGACGTCAACCAGACGATCTTCAAGGCGGTTTTCGCGGGCTATGCGATGGGCTGTGCTGCGGGTTTCATCGTTGCCATCCTCGCGGATCGCTTCCTGTTCCTGCGGCGTGGCCTGCTGCCCATCGGCAACATGGTCTCGGCGCTGCCGATCATCGGCATCGCACCGATCATGGTGATGTGGTTCGGCTTCGACTGGCAGTCGAAGGCCGCCGTCGTCGTGGTGATGACCTTCTTCCCGATGCTGGTCAACACGGTTGCAGGGCTCACGGCTGCCGGCCACATGGAGCGCGACCTGATGCGCACCTACGCGTCGAGCTACTGGCAGACGCTGTTCAAGCTGCGGCTGCCCGCGGCCATGCCGTTCATCTTCAACGCTCTCAAGATCAATTCGACGCTGGCGCTGATCGGCGCCATCGTTGCCGAGTTCTTCGGCACGCCTGTCGTGGGCATGGGGTTCCGCATTTCGACCGAGGTGGGCCGCATGAATGTCGACATGGTCTGGGCGGAAATCGCGGTTGCGGCGCTCGCGGGTTCCGTCTTTTATGGCGTGATCGCTCTCGCAGAAAGAGCCGTCACGTTTTGGCATCCGTCTATCCGTGGTGGGTAGGCCAATCCAGAGGGTAAAAAAGATGAAGAAATATCTCGTATCGTTGATGGCCGGCGCGATGTCGCTGGCCGCTGCGCAGGCCTGGGCCGCAGACGCGGTTACGCTGCAGCTCAAGTGGGTCGCGCAGGCCCAGTTCGCCGGCTATTTCGTGGCGCTGGACAAGGGCTTCTACGAAGAAGAAGACCTCGACGTCACCATCAAGCCGGGTGGGCCGGACATCGCGCCCGAGCAGGTTATCGCCGGCGGTGGCGCCGACGTGATCGTCACGTGGATGGCGGCTGCACTTTCAGCCCGCGAGAAGGGCGTGCCGCTGGTCAACATCGCCCAGCCCTACAAGAAGGCGGGCATGCAGCTCGTCTGCCCGGCCGACGGCCCGATCAAGACGGAAGCCGACTTCCCCGGCCATACGCTCGGCGTCTGGTTCTTCGGCAACGAATATCCGTTCTATGCCTGGATGAACAAGCTCGGCTATTCGACCGAAGGCGGCGAAGGTGGCGTCACCGTACTCAAGCAGTCCTTCGATGTGCAGCCGCTGATCCAGAAGCAGGCCGACTGCATCTCGGTGATGACCTACAACGAGTACTGGCAGCTCATCGACGCCGGCTACAAGCCCGAGGACCTGACCGTCTTCAATTATACCGAGATGGGTAACGACCTGCTCGAGGACGGGCTCTACGTGCTTGAGGACAAGCTCGCCGACGAGGCGTTCAAGGACAAGATGGTCCGCTTCGTACGCGCCTCGATGAAGGGCTGGGAATATGCGATCGCCAATCCGGAAGAGGCTGGCGGCATCGTCATGGACAATGGCGGCCAGGACGAGAACCACCAGGTGCGGATGATGAGCGAGGTCGCCAAGCTGATCGACACGCCGGATGCGAAGCTGATCCCGGAAGCCTACGAGCGCACAGCCAAGGCGCTGCTCGACCAGAAGATCATCGAGAAGGAGCCGGAAGGCGCCTACACGACGGAAATAACCGACGCGATGTGATCGGGGCGGAATATGAAACATGGGAAGGGGCGGGCGACCGCCCCTTTTTCGTTGTGGCGGGTGCACGGGCCGTTGTTCTTCCGATTGTGCGTCCGTCGAGGCTCGCTCCGGTGGAGGCCAGCCCTTCCGCCATTGTCGCCGCTGCGAAGACATTGTGTGCATCACACGCCCCGCCGGGCGGCTTGAGCGCCCGTCGCAAAGGACCTACCTGTGCGGCAACCCAATCCTTCCAGCTTTCGGGACGCTCTCATGAAAAACATCGGTTTTCTCTCGTTCGGCCACTGGTCGCCGTCGCCGCAATCCGGCACGCGGAGCGCTTCGGATGCGTTGCTCCAATCGATTGACCTCGCGGTGGCCGCGGAGGAACTGGGCGCGGACGGCGCCTATTTCCGCGTGCACCATTTTGCGCGCCAGCTCGGCTCGCCGTTCCCGCTTCTGGCCGCCGTCGGCGCAAAGACCAGCCGGATCGAGATCGGCACCGCCGTCATCGACATGCGCTACGAGAATCCGCTCTACATGGCGGAGGATGCGGGCGCGGCCGACCTGATCGCCGGCGGACGGCTTCAGCTCGGCATCAGCCGCGGCTCGCCCGAGCAGGTGATCGATGGCTGGCGCTATTTCGGCTACGCCCCGCGCGAGGGCGAGACCGATGCGGACATGGCGCGCGCCAATGCGGAGATGTTCTTCGAGCTTTTGAAGGGCAAGGGTTTCGCCCAGCCGAACCCGTCGCCGATGTTTCCGAATCCGCCCGGCCTCTTGCGGCTCGAGCCGCACTCGGAAGGCTTGCGCGACCGCATCTGGTGGGGGGCGGCGACCGACGCCACGGCGGTGTGGGCGGCCAAGCTCGGCATGAACCTGCAAAGCTCGACGCTCAAGTTCGACGAGACCGGCGAGCCGCTTCATGTGCAGCAGGCCAAGCAGATCCGCGCCTATCGCGAGGCATGGAAGGCTGCGGGACACGAGCGCACGCCGCGCGTTTCCGTCAGCCGCTCGATCTTCGCGCTGGTGAACGACATGGACCGGGCCTATTTCGGCCGTGGCGGCGAGAGCACCGATCATTTCGGCTATATCGAGCCGGAGAAGCGCGCCGTTTTCGGGCGCACTTATGCAGCCGAGCCGGACGTGCTGATCGAGCAGTTGCGCGAGGACGAGGCGATCGCCGAGGCTGACACGCTGTTGCTGACGGTGCCAAACCAGCTCGGTGTGGACTACAACGCGCATGTGATCGAAGCGATCGTCAAGCATGTCGCGCCGGGCCTCGGCTGGCGCTAATGCAAGCGATCCGTCGCGTCGCCGGCCGGATCGAGGTCAGCCGGCCGACGCGGCGGTGAAGACGGCAAGCTGGTCTGCGAAAGCGCGTTTGTAGGCAGGCCTGGCTTCGCCGCGCACGACATAGGCGGCAAGGTTGGAATAGTCGTCCAGCATATCCGACGATGCCTTCAGCCTCAGCAACACCGTCACCATCAGCAGGTCGCCGGCGCTGAACGCACCGTCTAGCCAGTCGGCATCGCCAAGGCGTGCGGAAAGCCCATCCAAACGCTTGCGGATGCTGCTGTCCAGAGAGCGCAGGCGCTGCTCGTACCAAGGTTCGTCGCGCTCGAGGATATTTACCAGACTGCGGTCGAAGATTGGCGGCTCCACCGTATTGAGCGCGGCGAACATCCAGGTAACCGCGCGCGCCCGGGCGTCGGGATCTCTCGGCAGCAGGCCCGCGTTGTGCTCCGCTATATGGAATACGATCGCTCCCGACTCGAACAGGGCAAGGTCGCCTTGCTCGTAGGTCGGAATCTGCCCGAAGGGATGAAGCGCGAGATGCGCGGGTTGCTTCATCTCCTCGAACGACACGAGGCGGACGTCATAGGGCTGGCTGACCTCTTCCAGCGCCCAGCGAACGCGCATGTCGCGCGCCAGACCCTTGCCGCGATCCGGCGACCGCTCGAATGCAGTGATGATGGGCTTCATCGTTAATCTCCAGCTCTTTGCATCTTGAGACCGAAGGACGCAGACGAGGTTCGTCATCCGACATCGTCGGCGATTTTTCCGTCCACATTCCAGGTCGCCGGCGATCACGCCGCGACGAGGAGCTTTCGTCTCTCAACCTCGCGAAACGTTCCCGGAGTCTGGCCTGCGTGACGTCGAAAGAAGCGATTGAAATAGGCGGGGTCGGCAAAGCCGAGCGAATAGGCAATCGCCTGCACCGGGGTCGGCGTGAAGATCAGGTCGCGCCGGGCCGCTTCCATCAACTGGCGAGCGGCCAGTTCCTGCACCGAAAGCCCGGTGGCGGCGCGCGCAAGCCGGTTGAGATGGGCTGCCGAGACGCCGATCGATTGCGCATAGAACGTCACAGGCCGGTGCTCGCGGCAGTGCGCGGCGATCAGCGTTGTCAGCGTCTCGATCCGGTCTTCGGTAGCGGAAGCGTCACCCTGTGCAGTCGATAGCGTACCGGCGCGAACCAGCGCGACGATCGCTGCCGTCATGAGCGGCTCGAGAAGCAGGAGTCGTCCGGCTGCGCGTCCGTGAAGCTCGGCGTGAAGCCGGCGCACGCTTTCGATCAGCAGGCCGGCGTTCTCGTCCTTAGGTCGCAGCGAAACCACCTGGGTCGTCGCCGCGAACGCCGCGATCCGCCGGTCCGCCGCGGCAAGGGAGGCGAGCCGGTCGCCGAGCGCGGTCAGGACCAGCCCGTCGATCTCGCGGGAAAAGCGGAAACCGTGCACCGCCCCCGCGGGGATGAACAAAACGCAGGGAGCCTCGAAATGCCGCAGGTCGTTTGCACCCACGATCTCGCCGCTGCCGGCCGTCAGCAGGAATATCTGGAAGAAGGAGTCGTGCCGATGCCGGGAAATCTCCCAATTGTGCAGGTGCGTACGCTCAGGGATCGTTTCGCTGTGAATCCAGAAGTCTCCGGATTCTCCTGATTTCTCACGATAAAGGCGATATGAGGGGACCGCGTTGGCCATATCTCGCTCCGGCAGTGATGTTCTGATAGTGCAATCGATTGCCCGAATTGTCCATTGTTGGGAGGTCCGGCAGTCGGGCAGTATACAGGCTGCAAGCGGAGCCAGCCGGGGAGGAACGCCAGCATGCGCACGCAGGTTGTCATCATCGGCTCCGGCCCGGCCGGGCTGTTGCTCGGGCAGCTTCTCACCAATGCAGGTATCGACAACGTCATTCTGGAGCGGGTGAGTCAGGACTACGTTCTCGGCCGTATCCGGGCCGGCGTGCTGGAAGAAGGCATGGCCGGCCTGCTCGACGAGGCAGGCGCGGGTGAGCGGATGCGTCGCGAAGGTCTGCCGCATGACGGGTTCGATCTCACATTTTCCGGAAAGCACCACAGGATCGACCTGCACGGTCTGACCGGCAAGCACGTCATCGTCTATGGCCAGACCGAGGTAACGCGCGACCTGATGGACAGGCGCGCGGCGGCTGGCGGCATCAGCATCTACGAGGTGGCCGACGTGCATCCGCACGATTTCGATGGCGAACGGCCCTATGTCACGTACAGCAAGGACGGCGTCGAGCACCGGCTCGACTGCGATTTCATCGCGGGCTGCGACGGCTATCACGGCCCTTCGCGCAAGGCGGTTGAAGGCAAGGGGCTGGAGACGTTCGAGCGCGTCTATCCATTCGGTTGGCTAGGCATCGTTGCCGATGTGCCGCCCGTCAGCCACGAGTTGATCTATTCCAACCACCCGCGTGGCTTCGCGCTGTGCTCTATGCGCTCGGCTACGCGCAGCCGCTATTACGTCCAGTGTGCGCTGGACGACAGGGTCGAGGCCTGGTCCGACGACCGCTTCTGGGACGAAATCCGTTCGCGGCTGCCGGCGGAGACGGCCGAAGCGATGACGACCGGCCCGTCGATCGAGAAATCCATCGCGCCGCTGCGCTCCTTCGTGGCTGAGCCGCTGCGGTTCGGGCGCCTGTTCCTGGTCGGCGATGCCGGGCATATCGTGCCGCCGACGGGCGCCAAGGGGCTCAACCTCGCCGCAAGCGACGTGCGCTACCTGTTCGACGCATTGCAGGAGTATTATGCAGAGCAGTCCGCCGCCGGGATCGATGGATATTCGGCCCGGGCGCTGGCGCGGGTATGGAAAGCGGAGCGCTTTTCCTGGTGGATGACAAACACGCTCCACCGCTTTCCGGATATGGGGGCGTTCGGGCAGCGCATACAGGAGGCCGAACTGGAATATCTGACAGGTTCGCGCGCCGCGTCCACGTCGCTTGCCGAGAACTATGTCGGCCTGCCTTATTGAGGATCAACCGATGAACGAAAAATCGAAACGGCACGAACAGGGCATGGCGACACGCCGGGCGGTGCTGGGCGACGCCCACGTCGACCGCGCCGAGGCCGCAAAGACGGCGTTTGATGCGCCGTTCCAGGAACTCATCACCGAGGCCGCGTGGGGGCATGTGTGGTCGCGCGACACGATCACCCGGCGCGAGCGCTCGATGATGACGCTGGCGCTTCTGGCCGGCCTCGGCAATTTCGAGGAACTGGCGTTGCACACGCGCGCCACGGCCAACACCGGCGCCACGCGTGACGACATCCTGGAAGTCATGCTGCACGTTGCGATCTATGCCGGCGTGCCGCGCGCCAACCACGCGATCAAGGTCGTCAAGCACGTACTGGACGAGATGGACAAGGAGAAGGGCAAATGAGCGAGGGCATGCTCTCGAACCGCAAGCCGGAAACGGGCGCATTCTTCCAGCGCGACCGCGAGTGGCATCCGCAAGCCTATACGCCCTGGTACAAGACCTCCGTGCTGCGTTCGCCGCAGAAGGCGCTGCTGTCGCTCGACAACACGCTGTCGGAAATCACGGGTCCGGTCTTCGGCCACAATATTCTCGGCGCGCTCGACAACGACCTGATCCACAATTTCGCGAAGCCCGGTGAGAGCGCCATCGGTCCGCGCATCATCGTCTATGGGCGGGTCCTCGACGAGCGTGGCAAGGGTGTGCCCGGTGCGTTGCTGGAATTCTGGCAGGCCAATGCCGGCGGGCGCTATCGCCACAAGAAGGAAGGCTATATCGCACCGCTCGATCCGAATTTCGGCGGCTGCGGACGCACCATCACCGACGAAGACGGCGGTTATGTCCTCCGAACCGTGCAGCCGGGGCCATATCCCTGGCCGAATGGTCCCAACGACTGGCGCCCGGCGCATATCCACTTCTCGATCTTTGGGCATGGGTTCGCGCAGCGGCTCATCACCCAGATGTATTTCGAAGGCGATCCGATGATTCCGCTGTGCCCCATCGTCAAGACGATCAACGATCCCGCGGCGATCTCCGATCTGACGGCAGCGCTCGACATGAGCGCGACGACGCCTATGGACAGCCGCGCCTACAAGTTCGACATCGTCCTGCGCGGTCGCCGCTCCACGCTCTTCGAAAATCGCCTGGAGGGGAACTGACCATGGCCCAGCCGCTCAATCGCTTCAAGGAAAGCGCGTCGCAGACCGCCGGTCCCTACGTCCATATCGGGCTGACGCCGAACTTCTCCGAAATCAGCGGTGTCTATCCGCACGATCTCGGTTCCAGCATGGTCAACGACAAGACGCGCGGGAAACGCATTGCCATCATCGGGCGCGTGCTCGATGGCACCGGGACGCCGCTGAGGGATGCGCTCCTCGAAATCTGGCAGGCCGACGCCGAAGGGCTCTACAATTCGCCCTCGGAGATGCGTGGTACGGCGGATCCCAACTTCACCGGCTGGGGGCGCTGCGCGACGGACATGGTGTCGGGCGAATTCCGTTTCGAGACGGTCAAGCCCGGCCGTGTTCCCTTCAATGACGGCCGGCTTATGGCCCCGCACGTCACCTTCTGGATCGTCGCGCGCGGCATCAATATCGGCCTGCACACGCGCATGTATTTCGGTGACGAGGAGGCGGCCAATGCCGAGGACCCGGTCCTCGCACGCATCGAGCACCGCGTGCGGGTGCCGACGCTGGTGGCCGAGCCTGTCGAAGGCGGCTATCGCTTCGACATCCATCTGCAGGGCGAGAAGGAAACCGTCTTCTTCGACATCTGATGGCTTTGAGCGCTGTTGGTTGACACCCGCCGTGGCAATGTGCGTCCTTCGAGGCTCGCTGTGCTCGCACCTCAGGATGAGGACCGTTGTGCATCGAGCCCACCGCGAGCGGATTCGATCAACCCACCTCCCTGATCCTGAGGTGCGAGCGAAGCGAGCCTCGAAGGACGCACACCCAATTTTCATCTGTATCATTGCTGCTGGTAAGAACCCGTGACCGTTTCGCCTTTCGACCATCCATTCCTTTCGGGGCTGCTCGGTGACGAGGAGGTCGGCTCATGCTTTTCTGTCGAGGCCGATATCGCGGCGATGCTGGCATTCGAGACGGCACTGGCGGAAGCCGAGTTAGAGGAAGGGCTGATAGACAGCGATGCGGCAGCCGTAATTGCAGCGGCCCTCGACACATTCGAACCGAACATGGACGGGCTGCGGGCAGGGGTGGCGCGCGATGGCGTGGTGGTGCCGGAACTGGTGCGCCAGCTTCGCGCGGCGGTGGGTGAGCCCCATGCCAGCCGTGTTCACTTTGGGGCGACGAGCCAGGACGTTATCGACACCAGCCTAGCCATAAGGCTCAAGGATGCCATGGGCGTCATCGAGGCGCGGCTGGCGTCGGTGGTCGATGAGCTCAAGCGGCTGGAAGCGCGGGACGGTGCCGTCGAGACGATGGCACATACCCGCATGCAGGCGGCCATTCCCGTGCCCGCCTCGCGCAAGATCGCAAGCTGGCGCGAGCCGCTGGAGCGGCATCGCGAAAGGCTCGCGGCGGTTCGCGACGATGTCTGCGTCCTGCATTTCGGTGGAGCGGCGGGGATGTTGGAGAAGCTTGGCGACGCAGCGCCTGCCGTCACCCGACGGCTGGCCGAAAAGCTCGGGCTGCGGGCACTGTCCCGCGCACGCCACAGTGAACGCGACGGGATCGTTGCATTTGCCTCCTGGCTTTCGCTCGTGACCGGAAGCCTCGGCAAGATGGGACAGGATGTGGCGCTGCTGGCGCAATCGGAGGTGGGCGAGGTGAAGCTTTCCTCCGGCGGCGGCTCATCCGCCATGCCGCACAAGGTCAATCCTGTCGATGCAGAGACGCTGGTGGCGCTCGCCCGGTTCAATGCAACGCTGGTTGCCGGCATGCACCATGCGATGGTGCATGAAAACGAGCGCTCTGGTGCGGCCTGGACGCTGGAGTGGCTGACGCTGCCACAAATGGTGGTGGCGACCGCTTCTGCGCTCCGCAAGGCGGAAGCGCTGGCCATGTCGATGGCGTTCCGCGAAACTGGCGCCCGAGGCTAGACCCTGCAAGGGATTCCGTAGCGTCATCAGGCTTTTGCGGCATAATCCACGCGTAGCTCCTCCAATTTAAATCAAGCTTAACCAAAGCGCTCATTAGTGGTGCGCGGACGGGCAAATCGGCTCGCCGCCGGCATACTTTGTTGCCGACGGCGCGGCCTCGGGCATGCGTGTCTCCCTGTCGAGAGGCGGGGTAGGGCGACAGGGGTCCGTACGGACCCGCAAATTGGGGGTTCTGCCATGAAGATTGGTAGCAAGATTTATGCGATCGTCGGCCTGATGGGCCTGGTCGCGGTGGCGATCGGCGGCATGGCCGTCTACACGCTCAACGAATACAATGCGCGGCTGGCAGCGCTGGAAAACGCGTCGGAGCGCGCCTATCTCGGCGAACGCCTCAACCGCTATGTCACCGCCGTGGTGATGGATGCGCGCGGCATCTACGCATCGTCATCCACGGAACAGGCCGAACAATTCGGCGAGGGCATTTATCGGTCGCTCGACCGGATGGACGCCCTGCTGGAGCAGTGGCGGCCGCTGGTCGACGCCGAAGGGCTTGCGGATTTCAACGCAGTCGTGGACCGCTCCGCCGAGTTTCGCGCCTTCCGCGCCGAAACCGCACGCCTCGGCACCGAGGTGAGCCCGGCGGAAGCCAACATTCAGGGCAACAACGAGCAGAACCGGGCGAACCGCAAGGCGTTTCAGGCTGAAATCGACGCGGTCGTCAATCGCGACCAGCAAATCCTGGCGGACGTGAAGGTCGACCTGGCTTCGTTCCAGACGCGCATGGCGATCCTCATCGGGTCCGTTGTTCTGGTCGGGCTTGCCGCCGGCGCGGGTGCTGCGGCCTATATCGGCACTGCACAGCTCAGCCGCCCGATCCGCGGCCTGACGGGAACCATGAAAATGCTCGCCGAAGGCAATCTCGAAGCGGATATTCCGTTTGCCGGTCGCAAGGACGAGATCGGCGAGATGGCCAAGGCTGTCGAGGTGTTCAAGCAGAACGCGCTCAAAGTGCGCGAGCTGAATGCACAGGAAGCAGCCCTTCAGGCGAAGAGCGCCGACCTGCAGACCAGCATTGCGGAAGTGGTTGCCAGCGCCGTGCGGGGCAATTTCGACCGTCGCATCACGAAGGACTATCAGGACGCCGACCTCAACCGTTTCGCTGCAAGCGTCAACGAACTGGTGACCAGCGTCGACACGGGCATCGCCGAGGTTCGCCGCGTGGTGGCCAGCCTTGCCGAGGGCGACCTGACCCAGAGCATGAACGGTAATTTCCAGGGCGCGTTCGAAGAACTGCAGCACAACGTCAATTCCACCATGCAGACGCTGCGTAGTGTGTTGCGCGACGTTCGGATCACTTCGGACACGATCGGCTCCAATACCGTCGAGCTGCGCTCGGCTGCGGACGACCTGTCGCGGCGCACCGAACAGCAGGCGGCCTCCCTCGAGGAGACCTCCGCCGCGCTCGACGAGATCACCGCAACGGTGCGCGAGTCGACCGATCGCGCGCAGGAGGCAAGCCGGATGGTCGACGAGGCCCGTCGCTCGACCGAGCAGTCCACGAAGGTGGTGGCCGAGGCCGTCAGCGCCATGAGCCGCATCGAGCAGGCATCGGGCGAGATCGGCCAGATCATCAGCCTGATCGACGAGATTGCCTTCCAGACCAACCTCCTGGCGCTCAATGCGGGTGTCGAGGCGGCGCGGGCCGGCGAGGCGGGCAGAGGCTTTGCCGTGGTGGCGCAGGAAGTGCGCGAGCTCGCCCAGCGTTCGGCAACGGCCGCCAAGGACATCAAGGACCTCATCACCAAGTCTGGCGAGGAAGTGTCGACAGGCGTGCGGCTGGTCACGGCGACCGGCGAAGCGCTCGACACGATCCAGGCGCATGTCGTGCACATCAACGAGCATGTCCATTCGATCGCGAGCGCCGCCGGCGAGCAGTCGACGGGGCTCTCCGAGATCAACACGGCCATGAACCAGATGGATCAGGTCACCCAGCGCAATGCGGCGATGGTGGAAGAGACAACGGCGGCAACGCATCGCCTGTCGAGCGAGTCCGCCAGCCTCACTCAGCTCATTTCGCACTTCAAGGTCGAGGGCGGGGCCAGCGTGCGCGAGGCGGACGATTACAGCGCTTCCGTCCCTTCGCCTGCTCGTGTGCTCGGCCAGCGTGTGGCGGGCGCCTTCGGCGGCGTGGTGGCTGCGGAATAGCGGTCACGTACGACGGGAAGAAACAGGGCGGCTCCAGGGCCGCCTTTTTTCATTGAGGTTGCTCGTCGCGGTACGACTACATCGCGTTCATGGTCAGTAGTTCGTAGCCGGCGACCTGTTCTCCGTCCTGATTGACCACCGCAACGTCCCAGCGCACTTCGCCATATTCATCGTTGCGCCGCGTTTTCGTCTTCGCCGTCAGCCGTACCTTGAGGCTGTCGCCGGGCGAAACCGGCTTCATGAAGCGCAAATTGTCCAGTCCGTAGTTGGCCAGCACAGGTCCGGGCGCGGGATCGACGAACAGCCCGGCGGCGAAGGACAGGATCAGGTAGCCGTGCGCGACGCGGCCGGGGAATAACGGATTGGCTTTCGCCGCTTCCTCGTCCATATGGGCGTAGAAGGTGTCGCCGGTGAACTCGGCAAAATGCTCGATGTCCTCAAGCGTGACCTGCCGGCTCTTTGTCCACAGCGTGTGGCCGATTTCCAGGTCTGGAAAACGCATCCGGAACGGATGGCGATCCTTCTCCAGCGTCTTCGCGCCTGCTACCCAGCCCCCGGTGATGCCGGTCATCAGGTCAGGACTCGCCTGGATCGCAGTGCGCTGCATGTAGTGCATGACGCCGCGAATGCCGCCCATCTCCTCGCCGCCGCCCGCGCGTCCCGGCCCGCCATGCACCATGTGGGGCAGGGGGGAGCCGTGGCCGGTCGCCTCCTTCCCGGTGTCGCGGTTTGCGAAATAGAGCCGGCCGTGGAACGCCCCGGCGACTTCAACGACCTGCCGCGCGACCGCTGGATCGCGCGTGAACACCGAGGCCACAAGCGAGCCGCCGCCGCGATTGGCAAGTGCTGCCGCGTGAGCGATGTCGCGATAGCCCATCACGGTCGAGACCGGGCCGAACGCCTCAACGGCATGGATGCCCTCGGCACTGTCCGGGTCGTCGCAGGCAAACAGCAACGGCGAGATGAAAGCCCCTTTCTCGGCGTCGGCTGCGCTGACGTCGACCTTTCGCGGATCGCCATGCACGAGGCGCGCCTCGCGGGCTATTGCTTCGACCTTCTCCCGGACATCGTCGCGTTGGGCGAGGCTGGCGAGCGCGCCCATGCGCGTTGCCTCGTCGCGCGGGTTGCCGATCACGGTCTTCGCCAGCCTGTCGGCGACCGCCTCGATGACGGCGTCCCGGTGGGCGGCGGGCACTATGAGCCGGCGCATGGCCGTGCATTTCTGGCCGGCCTTGGCCGTCATCTCGCGATGCACTTCCTTGACGAAGGCGTCGAATTCCGGTGTGCCGGGGGACGCATCGGGCCCAAGGATCGAAGCGTTCAACGAATCCTGCTCGGCGATGAAGCGCACGGAATTTCGGATCAGATGAGGATTGGCGCGCAGCATGCCGGCTGTTGCCGCCGAGCCGGTGAAGGACACCACGTCCTGCCAGCCGAGCCGATCGAGCAGGTCGCCGGTCGGGCCGGCAATGAGTTGCACGGCACCTTCCGGCAGTAGGCCGGATTCGATCATCATGCGGAACGCTGCCTCGGTGAGCCACGCCGTGGCCGAGGCCGGCTTGACGATGGCCGGCACACCAGCAAGCAGGGTGGGCGCCAGTTTTTCCAGCATGCCCCAGACGGGAAAATTGAAGGCGTTGATGTGGACGGCGACGCCCTGCAGCGAGGTTGCGACATGCTGGCCGAGGAAGTTGCCGCCGCGCGAAAGCTGCTCAAGCGCGCCATCGACATAGATCGTGTCGTCCGGCAGTTCGCGCTTGCCCTTGGAGGCATAGACGAACAGCGTGCCGATGCCGCCGTCGATGTCGATCATCGAGTCCGCCTTGGTCGCGCCCGTCTCGTAGGAGAGCTCGTAAAGCGGGTCGCGGCGCTCGTTCAGATATTGCGCGAGCGCCTTCAGCATCGCTGCGCGCTGGTGGAAGGTCATGGCCCGCAGGGCGGGGCCACCTGTCCGCCGGGCATGTTCGGCCATGCCGGCATAGTCGAGCCCGCCGCCGCCGATCTCGGCAACCGCCTCGCCCGTTACGGCGCTCCGCAGCGTCGAGATGTTGCCGGCCGGCCCGATCCAGCGGCCAGTGGCATAGCTGTGAAGGGGGATGATGGTCATCGGTTACTCCTTGTCGAGACGCGGCTTTCCATTCACCCAACCTCTGCCGGCAGGTGCGAAAAGCCCCTGAAGCGGACGCGGCCGGTGCGCTGTGGGGTGCCGGCCAGCCGGTAGTTCGGGAACCGTTGCAGGAAGCGCGAGATTGCGATGCGGCCCTCCATCCGCGCCAGGGAGAAGCCGGCGCACAGATGCGGACCCTGCGCGAAAGCAAGGTGCCGGTTCGGCTTGCGGGTCAGGTCGAGGCGGTCCGGCTCGTCATACTGGCGCGGGTCGCGATTGGCAGCACCGATGCACAGATGGATGCGGGTGCCGGCAGCAATCTCCTCGCCGTGGAACTCGACGGGCTCCGTGGTCATCCGGTTGCCGAGCTGGTTCGGCGACTGGAAGCGCAGGAACTCGTCCACAGCGGTGTCGATCAGGCCGGGATCGGCCTCTAGCCGGCGCCTTTCGTCCGGCCATTCCAACAGTTCGAACAGAGCGTTACCGATCAGGTTCGTGGTCGTTTCGTGGCCGGCATTGAGGATGAAGATGCAGTTCTGAAGAAGCTCGACATCGGAAAGCTGCTCGCCGTCGTTGCCGTCGATCAGCCTGGTCAGCACATCGGTCGCCGGATCGCCGGGCTCCTTCCTGCGGCGCGCGGCGAGGTCGGCCAGATAGGCCTTGAAGTCGGTGACGGCGCGGTTGCCGATTTCCTGCTGCTGCGGCGTCAAGGTGGGTTCGAGCGCGCCGAGGATCGCCAGCGACCAGTCGCGCAGCGGCCCGCGCTCCTCGTGCGGCATCACGAACAGATTGCCGATCACCTCGATCGGAATGGCTGCGGCGAAATTCTCGATCAGGTCGACGTCGTTCTTCCGGGCCATGCGGTCGAGCAGGCCGTCGACCAGCGCGATCAGGCCCGGTTCCATCGCCGAGATGGCGCGCGGTGTCAGCGCCCCCATCATGATCTTGCGCACGCGTGTGTGCAGCGGCGGGTCGTTGAAGACCAGGCTGGTGGTGTGATGCTCATAGAGCGGTGTTTGGCCAAATTTCGGCAGGAACTCGACCTTCTTGTCGGACGAGAACGCCCTTGTGTCGCGATAGACGCGGTCGAGATCGGCATAGCGTGACAGCATCACCGAGCCGTCGGCGAAACGCTTGACCGGCGCGTGCTCGAGCAGCGCGCGATAGGTGGGGAAGGGGTCGTCCGCGAAGCCTTGCGGCAAGGCGTTGATGTCGAAACGCGCCGCCAGCGCGGCATCGGATGTTGCTGCGTCCATCTGCACCGAATTCTCCTCCGCGATGCAATCTCAAGTATTATTGACCGGCCGGTCGGTTTATGCAAGTCTCCTCGCCAGTCTGCGAAGGGAGGATCGCATGGGGCTTTCGGCAGAGGAAATCGCGCAGCGCAGTGCGCAAGCCATGTGGGCGCGGGACGACGCGTCGAAATGGCTTGGCATGAGCCTCGATGCCGTGGGGCCCGGCACGGCGACCACCTCGTTCACCGTCGGGAAGCACCACACCAACGGCCACGACATCTGCCACGGCGGCTACATCTTCACGCTGGCCGACAGCGCCTTTGCGTTCGCCTGCAACTCCTACAATCAGCTCGCGGTGGCACAGCACAACACGATCAGTTTCCTGCGGCCAGGCAAGCTTGGGGAGCGGCTGACGGCGGTTGCGCGTGAAGTGACGCGCGCGGGACGCTCGGGGCTCTACGACGTGACCGTAAGCGATGCAGCCGGCAAGGTGATCGCCGAGTTTCGCGGCGCCTCGCGCGTGATCGACGGCAGGCATTTCGAGGAGTAGCGCTCGGCGAGCGTTTCGGGAGGAGACCATGAAGGATTTGACGCCACGAAAGGAAGATCTCGACCCGATCGAGATTTCTTCGCGCGACGAAATCGCAGCCCTGCAGCTTCATCGGCTGAAGTGGTCGCTGCGCCATGCCTACGATAACGTTCCGCATTACCGGAAAAGCTTCGACGAGGCCGGCGTTCACCCCGACGACCTCAGGACGCTGTCTGACCTGGGCAAGTTTCCGTTCACCGTTAAGGCCGATCTGCGGGCCAACTACCCGTTCGGCATGTTTGCCGTTCCGCGCGAGAAGGTAGCGCGCATTCACGCCTCATCGGGTACGACGGGCAAGCCGACGGTGGTGGGATACACGAAGAACGACATCGACGTATGGGCAGAATGCGTTGCCCGTTCGATGCGGGCTTCGGGCACGCGGCCGGGCGACATCGTTCATATAGCCTATGGCTATGGCCTGTTCACCGGCGGTCTCGGCGCGCATTACGGCGCGGAGAAGCTCGGTTGCACGGTGGTGCCGGTCTCGGGCGGGATGACACAGCGGCAGGTCACGCTGATCGAGGACTTCCAGGCTTCGACCATCATGGTCACGCCGTCCTACATGCTCTCCATCCTCGACGAATATCGTGCCCAAGGGCTCGACCCGCGCAAGAGCCCCTTGCAGGTGGGCATCTTCGGTGCCGAGCCGTGGACAAACGCCATGCGCGCCGAGATCGAGGATGCGTTCGACATGCATGCCGTGGACATCTATGGCCTGTCCGAGGTGATGGGGCCGGGCGTCGCCAACGAATGTGTGGAGACCAAGGACGGGCTGCACATCTGGGAGGATCACTTCTATCCGGAGGTGATCGATCCGCAGACCGGCGAGGTGCTGCCGGATGGCGAAAAGGGCGAGCTGGTCTTCACCTCGCTCAGCAAGGAAGCGTTCCCGATCATCCGTTACCGGACGCGCGACCTCACGCGGCTGCTTCCAGGCACGGCGCGCACCATGCGGCGCATGGAGAAAATCACCGGCCGTTCCGACGACATGATGATCCTGCGCGGGGTCAACGTGTTTCCCACGCAGATCGAAGAGCAGATCCTGAAGGTGACGGGCCTCGCGCCGCACTTCCAGATCGAGCTCCTGCGCGAGGGGCGGATGGACGAGATGGTCGTGCATGTGGAGGCGATTGCCAGCCATGCGGCCGGCGAGGCGCGTTCGGCCTGCGCCACCGACCTTGTCATGCGCATCAAGGATGTTGTCGGCGTGTCGGTGAAGGTCAACGTCACCGAGCCCGACAAGGTGGCGCGCAGCCAGGGCAAGGCGGTGCGGATCGTCGACAACCGGCCGAAGAACTGATGGCGCGCAGCCGCGCCAAGGACCATGACGAGAAGCGTGGCGCGATCCTGCACCGCGCGGCGATCGTTTTCGCGCGCGACGGCTACGATCGTGCCTCGATGGCGCGGCTGGCGGCCGAATGCGGGGTCTCCAAGGCGCTGCTCTATCACTACTACGCCTCGAAGGAGGCGCTGCTTTTCGACATATTGCAGAATCACTTGAGCGCGCTGGTTGAAGCGGTGGAGGAGGCGGACGATCCTGCGCTGCCGCCGGAAGCCCGGCTTGAGGCGCTGGTCGGCGCGCTGCTGGAGGCCTATCGCGACGCCGATGCCGAGCACAAGGTGCAGGTCGACGCCCTGCGCCTGCTGCCCGACCCGGAACAGGAACAGTTGAAGGCGCTGGAGCGGCGGCTCGTGGAGATCGTGGCCCGGGCCGTCCACGCGCTCGACCCGGCGACATTTGACGGCACGCCGCTGCTCAAACCGGTGACGATGAGCCTCTTCGGCATGGTCAACTGGGCGTATATGTGGTTCCGGGACGGCGGTCCTGTCGGGCGACAGGACTATGCGCGGCTCGCGTCGCGCCTGCTGGTGGGCGGGGTGAGGGCGCTGCGCTCCTGACTTGCCACCACGCGCGCCGTCGTGCCATCTGATGGCCTTATGCCAAAGTCCGCCGATCCGGCCGTTGCCGCCCTTGAAACCCTGATTGCTCAGCTGCATGAACGCGGGCGCCCGCGCGTCTGGTCGCTGGTCATCACGATTTTCGGCGATGCTGTGGTGCCGCGCGGCGGGCGTGTGCCGCTGACGGTGTTGCAGGACATCATGGCGCGGCTGCGCATCGAGCCGGGCGCCCTGCGCACCGCGCTGTCGCGGCTGGCCGGGGACAAGTGGGTAACGCGCGATCGGCGTGGGCGGCATTCGTTCTTCAGCCTGGACGAACACGGTCGCCACGCCTTTGACCTCGCCACACGGCGCATCTATGCGGCCGGCCCGCCGGGATGGGCGGGCAAGTGGACTGTTGCCGTAGCTGCGCCAGGCGCCAATGCGCAAGGTGGCGAACTGCCGGCACTCGGTTTCGTGCGGATCAATGGCGGGGTCCATATGCGGCCGGAAACCGACGACGCACCCGATGCAACCGAGGCGCTTGCCGGCATGCTCGTGATCCATGGCGAAAGCGCGGAACATCCCGAGGCGTTTCGTGAATTATGGCCCTCGCAGGAGATCGCCGACGCTTACCATGCTTTCATCGCGGCGTTCCACCCGCTTCACGAGGCATTGCGGAACGGCTCCGTGCTTGTGCCGATCGATGCCATCGCCGCGCGCACGCTTCTCGTCCACGACTGGCGGCGGATCGTTCTGCGCGATCCCGGCCTGCCAGGTGCGCTACTGCCGCCATCATGGCCGGGGGCGGAGGCGCGCTCGATCGCGCGCGACATTCATGAAGCGCTGGCGGCACCAAGCGAGACATGGCTCGATATGGCCGGTCTCCCGGAGCCCGTCGATCCATCGGCGTTGGCGCGGCGCTGGCGAGACCCGCGTCAGTTCTCCAGATAGGCGAATGCCGACGTCGCGGTGACGGCGACGCGCGTGTCGCCCTTGGCCCTCATCTCTACGCGCGCGTAGGCCATACGCTTGCCGTTCGACAGCACCTCGACGCGGATTTCGATGTCTCCCGGCTTCAGCGGCCGGATGAAATGGGTGGTCAGGTCCACGGTCGTGCAGATGCGGAAGCGCCCGTTCAGCGCTGCCAGCGTCACCACGCAGGCCGTATCCGCCGCCGACGCGGTCGCCTGACCGCAGACCACACCGCCGACATGGACCAGCCGGTCGTTGTGCGGCAGGACGAAACTGCCGCCGTTCTCATCGAAGGAAACCGGCCTCAATCCAAGCTCGACGATCCACGGCGCGAACACGGTCTCCAGTGTCTTCTGCGCCTGCTCCATTCCGAATTGCGGCATGCTGCTCCTCTGACGTGTTACGAATTGTTGCAATCAATCGATAATTTCGTTACATATGGATGGCGGACGGATATGCTATCATCCGACCATGGAGGAACTGTCATGTATAGCCAGGGATTGATCGGCGCGAAGACGGAATCGGCTGAGGACCAGGCCTTTCTCGACGCTTTCCAGAAGCGCATCGACGCCGAAGAAAAGATCGAACCGAACGACCCCATGCCGGAGGGCTATCGGCGCACGCTGGTCCGGCAGATCGGTCAGCACGCGCATTCCGAGATCGTCGGCATGCTGCCGGAGGGCAATTGGATCACGCGCGCGCCTTCGCTCCGCCGCAAGGCGGCTCTTCTGGCCAAGGTGCAGGACGAGGGCGGCCACGGGCTCTACCTCTATTCCGCTGCCGAGACGCTGGGCGTTTCGCGCGAGGAGATGACCGAGGAGTTGCTGGCCGGCAAGGCGAAGTACTCTTCGATCTTCAACTATCCGACGCTCACCTGGGCCGACATCGGCGCGATCGGCTGGCTGGTCGACGGCGCTGCGATCATGAACCAGATTCCGCTCTGCCGCTGCTCTTACGGGCCCTACGCCCGCGCCATGATCCGGGTGTGCAAGGAAGAGAGCTTCCACCAGCGCCAGGGCTACGAGATCATGATGACGCTGGCGAACGGCACGCCGGAACAGAAAGAGATGGCGCAGGACGCGCTGAACCGCTGGTGGTGGCCGTCGCTGATGATGTTCGGCCCGCACGATTCCGACAGCCAGCACGGAGACCAGTCGATGCGCTGGAAGATCAAGCGCTTCACCAATGACGAGCTGCGCCAGCAATTCGTGGATTCCACGGTGCCGCAGGGCGAATTCCTCGGCCTGACCTTCCCCGATCCAAACCTGAAATGGAACGAGGAGCGGGGCCACTACGATTTCGGCGAGATCGACTGGGACGAGTTCTGGCGCGTCGTGAAGGGCGGCGGTCCGATGAACAAGGAGCGCCTGGCTGCCCGGCAGAAGGCCTGGGACGAGGGCGCATGGGTGCGCGAGGCGGCCCTTGCCCACGCGGAGAAGCGCAAGGCCCGCGCCGAAGCGGCGAGAATGGCGGCGGAGTAAGAGAGATGGCAAAGAACGAAATCCCGCTGTGGGAAGTCTTCATCCGGCCGCGCAACGGGCTTGCACACAAGCATTGCGGCTCGGTGCACGCTGCCGACGAGGTGATGGCGCTGCAGGCGGCACGCGATGTCTATACGCGGCGCGGCGAGGGCGTGTCGATCTGGGTGGTGCCTTCGGCCGCGATCGTCGCTTCCGATCCCGAGCACAAGGACGAGAATTTCGAGCCGGCGCTGTCGAAAGTTTACCGGCATCCGACCTTCTACAAGATCCCCGACGATGTGGGGCATATGTGATGGAGGTTTCGCGCGACCATTTCGTCACCTTCCTGCTTCGGCTTGCGGACGACCACCTGATCCTCGGCCATCGCCTGTCGGAATGGTGCGGCCATGCGCCGATGCTGGAAGAAGACCTTGCCATGCCCAACATCGCGCTCGACCTGATCGGGCAGGCTCGGGCGCTTTATCAATATGCCGCCGAAGTGGAGGGCAAGGGGCGCAGCGAGGATGACCTGGCGTATCTGCGCCGCGAACGCGAGTACCTCAACTGCCTGATGGTCGAGCGGCCGAATGGCGATTTCGCTCACACCATGCTGCGCCAGTTCTATTTCGCGGCGTTCATGCATCCATTCTGGGAGAAGGCATCCGCGTCCACCGACGAGACCCTGGCGGGCATCGCTGCCAAGGCGGTCAAGGAGGTCTCCTACCACGTCCGCCATTGCGGCGAATGGGTTATCCGGCTGGGCGACGGGACGGAGGAAAGTGCCGCCCGCATGAAGGCGGCCGTCGAGGCGCTGGCGCCCTATGTCGACGAGTTGTTTGAGACGGACGCGGTAAGCGAAGCCGTTTCAAAGGCAGGCATCGCGCCGGCGCCAGCCTCCTTGCGGTCGAGCTTCGACTCTACGGTCCAGCGCGTGTTCGCCGAAGCCTTTCTTGACATGCCGGAGACCGCCTGGCCGCAGACCGGCGGACGGCAGGGTCGCCACGGCGAGGCGATGGGCTACCTGCTTGCCGAATTGCAGCACATCCAGCGTACCTATCCGGGGGCGGTGTGGTGATGCACGTAGCCGGACATAGGCAGGGGTGGCGGGACAGCGCCCCCCTCTGGCCTGCCGGCCATCTCCCCCACGAGGGGGGAGATCAGCCGTCATATCTACCTTCGCCAAAGTCGAACGTTGAAAGGCGAAAGAATTCGGTGAAGCTGCCGATCTCCCCCCTCGTGGGGGAGATGGCCGGCAGGCCAGAGGGGGGCGACGTAGAACTCCACGCCGACGGCGTTTGTGGCGATGCCTATCGCCGCGCCTATGCCGCCGCCGCATCCGTGCCCGACCCTGAGGTGCCCTGCGTCACGGTGGCCGATCTCGGTATTCTGCGTTCGGTGGAAATCCTTGACGGGGTCGCGGTCGCCCGGGTGACGCCGACCTATTCGGGCTGTCCGGCGGTGCTGGCGATCGAGCTGGCTGTCGAGACGGCGCTACGCGAGGCAGGCTTCGATGCGCGCGTCGAGCGCGTCATCTCGCCCGCCTGGACGACTGACTGGATCACCGAGGACGGCCGCGAAAAGCTGCGCGCATACGGTATTGCGCCGCCGGTGAAGGCTTCCAACTCGATCCGTGCGCTGTTCGGTGAGACGCAGGTGGATTGCCCACAGTGCGGCTCACCGCACACCGAGCGCGTTTCCGAATTCGGCTCCACGGCCTGCAAGGCGCTCTACCGCTGCACGGCGTGCCGGGAACCGTTCGATTATTTCAAGTGCATCTAGGAACCGTCATGGCACCCAGATTTCACGACCTCAAAGTTGCTGCGATCGCGCGCGAAACGCCTGAGGCGGTTGCCGTCGCCTTCGAGATACCGGACGCGCTGAGGGAAACCTTCGCCTTCCGTCCCGGCCAGTATCTCACGCTTGCTACCGACATCGACGGAAAGGAGGCCCGGCGTTCCTACTCGATCTGCTCCGCGCCCGGCGAGCCGACCCTGCGCGTCGGCGTCAAGCGGGTGGCAGACGGTCGGTTCTCCAGCTTCGTCAACGAGCGCCTTTCCGTGGGTGACACGATCCGGGTGATGCCGCCGGAGGGCCGGTTCACCTCGCTGGCCGGCGAGCGGCACGATTACGTTCTGATCGCGGCCGGCTCGGGCATCACTCCGATGCTGTCGATCGCTAAGACGGTTCTCAGCCATGAACCGGACAGCACGATCACGTTGATATACGGCAACCGCTCGACCGACACGATCATGTTCCGCGAGGAACTGGAGGACCTGAAGGACCGGCACATGCGCCGTTTTTCGGTCGTGCATCTGCTTTCGCGCGAGGCGCAGGATGTCGAGCTTTTCAATGGCCGCATCGACGGCGCCCGCATCACCGAACTGGCAAATCGCGGCCTGATCGACGTGGCTGCTGCCGACGGCATCTTCCTGTGCGGGCCGGGTGAGATGATCGACGAGGTCTCGACCGCGCTGAAGGCGCTGGGTGTCGAGGGGGATCGCATCCGGTTCGAACGGTTCACGCCGTCTGGCGATGCTCCGGCACCGCGCTCGCGCTCGGCCAGGGCGCAGAAGGCGGCGGAGGCCGGTGTCGAGATCGAGGTCGTGCTTGATGGCGTACGCCGCGCGTTCCCGATGGCAGAGACGGATGCAACCGTGCTCGACGCGGCGCATCGGGCGGGGCTGGAAATTCCTTATTCCTGCGCCGGCGGCATGTGCTGCACCTGCCGCTGCCGGGTTGCCGAGGGCGAGGCCGAAATGGCCGTCAATTATTCGCTGCAACCTTGGGAGATCGAGGCCGGCTTCACGCTCGCCTGCCAGACGCGTCCGACCTCAAAAAGACTGGTGCTCGATTTCGACGCGTCGTGAACGCTGCCCGGCTTTGATCAAAACTGCCTGGAACGATACGCGAATTTAGGTCATGTGACTTCGGGCCGGGCGGGACAGGCGCTCGTCTGCCGTTTCGTTGGCCGAAGGAAGAAACCGGGAAAATCCCTTCGTTCGCCTTACCGCCACGCCCGGTTGACGCGGCCCGAAGCATAAAGTCAACGCGCCGCATGCCGGTTCGTTGCTTCATGCTGCGGCCCGGCCTGGTTTTTAGCTGCCTTGGCGGATTTGCGTCAGCGTCCGCGTCGGGGTGATCGCTTCCGGATCCAGCTTAACCTCGATGATCGCCGGCATGCCGCTGGCCCGCGCCCGCTCGAAGGCCGGTGCGAACTCCTCCGTCGTCGCCACCGTCTCACCATGGCCGCCGAAGGCGCGGGCATAGGCTGCGAAGTCCGGGTTCTTCAGCGTCGTGCCAGAAACGCGACCGGGATAGTCGCGCTCCTGATGCATGCGGATCGTGCCGTAGATGCCGTTGTTGAGGATCACGACGATGACGTTCCGGCCATATTGAACGGCGGTCGCGAACTCCTGCCCGTGCATCATGAAATCGCCGTCGCCAGCCCAGATCACCACTTCGCGGTCCGGGAAGATGCCCTTGGCAGCAACGCCGGCCGGCACGCCGTAGCCCATGGAGCCTGAAGTGGGGGCAGCCTGCCCGTTGAAGCGGCGGTAGCGGTGGAAGCGGTGCATCCAGGTTGCGAAGTTGCCGGCGCCGTTGGTGACGATGACGTTTTCCGGCAGGTTTTCTTCCAGCCACGCCATCACGCGGCCCATCTTGACGTCGCCGGGGCCGTCCTGCGGCGGCGTCGACCATTCGAGATAGCTCTGGTGCAGCTCCTCGGTCCGGTTTGCCCAGCGCGGCGTTGTCTCAGGCGCGGTGCGCGCGAACGCCTCGGCGAAGGCGGTGTTGGACGCGTTGATCGGCAGTTCCGGCCTATAAACGCGGCCCAGTTCCTCCGGTTCGGGGAACACATGCACAAGCTTCTGGTCGGGGTAGGGGCTTTTCAGCAGCGTATAGTCTGCCGACGGCATCTCGCCGAAACGGCAGCCGACCAGCAGAACGAGATCGGCGTCCTTGATGTATTGCGCAAGCTTCGGATTGGCGCCGATGCCGATGTCGCCGGCGTAGCAGTCGTGAAGCTGGTCGCAGAGCGTCTGGCGACGGAAGGAGCAGCCGACCGGCAGCTTCCACTTGCTGATGCCGGCGCACACCTGCTTCACGGCCTCCTCGGTCCAGCGCGTGCCGCCAAGCACCATGAACGGACGTTCCGCGGCGCTGAGCAGCTCGACGAGGCGGTTCATCTCAGGTTCGCCGGGACGGGTTTCCACCGGCACGAAGGGCAGGGGCGCGGGCGCCTCGACCTCGTCGCGCAGCATGTCCTCCGGCAGCGAGACCACCACCGGACCGGGCCTGCCCGAGGTCGCGACTGCAAAGGCGCGGGTGACGAGTTCGGGAACGCGGCGGGCGTCGTCGATCTCCACGACCCACTTGGCCATCGAGCCGTAGAAGGCCTTGTAATCGACCTCCTGGAACGCCTCGCGCTCCTTGATGCCGCGCGCGATCTGACCGACGAAGATGATCAGCGGGTTGGAATCCTGCTGGGCGATGTGGATGCCTGCCGATGCGTTGGTAGCGCCGGGGCCGCGGGTGACGAAGCAGATGCCGGGCCTGCCCGTCAGCCGTCCCTCGCAATCGGCCATCATCGCCGCACCACCTTCCTGGCGGCAGACGATGTTTTCGATACTGGAATCATGCAACGCGTCGAGAACGGCGAGATAGCTTTCGCCCGGCACGGAATAGATGCGCTCCACACCGTTGGCCTCGAGCGTGTCGACGATGAGTTGTCCGCCGGTTCTCATTTTCCGCGTTTCTCCAATTCTGCGAGGATTTCGTGCGTGTGCTGCCCGAGCCGTGGCGAGGGGCGCTCGTATTTCAGAGGCGTGCCGCTCATGACCATGGGGGCGCGTACCGAAGGCAGGGTGTTGCCCTGGCCGTCGTCGAGGTCCATGCGCATCCCGCGCGCGATCACCTGCGGGTCGGCGAACATCTCGGCGATGTTGTTGATGGGGCTTGCCGGCACCGCCGCCTTGTCCAGCAGCGGCAGCAGCGCCTCGCGCTCCCAGTCTGCCAGCGTGGCGATCAATTGCTCGCGCAGCCGGACGCGATTGGCTACCCGCGCCGGATTGGTGGCGAAGTCCGGATCGGTCGTCAGATGGTCGAGGCCTACCACCTTGCAGAAGCGCTGGAACTGGCCGTCGTTGCCGACGGCGAGAATGAAGAAGCCGTCCTTCACCGGCAGCACTTCGTATGGCGAGATATTCATATGGGCATTGCCCATCTGAACCGGCGCATTGCCGGAGACGAGATAGTTGAGGTTCTGGTTGCCCAGCACCGATACCTGCGTGTCGAGCAGCGCCATGTCGATGTATTGCCCTTCGCCGGTCGCCTCCACATGGCGCAGAGCGGCCTGGATCGCGATCACCGAATAGAGGCCAGTGAAGATGTCGGAAACGGCCACGCCAACCTTTTGCGGCTCGCGGCCCGGCTCGCCGGTGATCGACATAAGGCCGCCGATACCCTGGATGATGAAGTCGTAGCCCGCGCGCGGCGCATAGGGGCCGTCCTGCCCGAAGCCGGTGATCGAGCAGTAGACGAGGCGCGGGTTGATCGCCTTGAGGCGGTCGTAGTCGAGCCCGTATTTCCTGAGCCCGCCCAGCTTGAAGTTCTCGATCAGCACATCCGCCGTCTCGACGAGCTGGCGGATCGTTTCCGCACCCTCGGGCGTGGAGAAATCGATGGCGATGGAGCGCTTGCCGCGATTTGTGGAGTGGTAGTAGGCGGCCGACAGGTTCTCGCCGTCATGGCTCATGACGAAGGGCGGGCCCCATTTGCGCGTGTCATCGCCGCCGTCGGGATTTTCCACCTTGATGACGTCCGCGCCGAGGTCGGCCAGCACCTGACCCGCCCAGGGTCCGGCGAGAATGCGGGCGAGTTCGATCACGCGTACGCCCTTGAGTGGCGGTTCGGCCATGGCTTTGCAGGCTCCCTTTGCAGTCCCGCGTGCCTAGCAGATCGGCCGGGATCGGTTAACCGAAAACTCCGAATAGGATAATGCCGTTTATGCATTATCCGCGTGGCGCCGCTGCAGCCTCCACTCCACGGGCGGCTAGCGTTTTGCGGCTTCGCCCACGGCATCGTCGATCCACCTGCCGAAATCGGCCATGATGACATCGCGATTCAACTCGTTGAGAGATTCGTGGCGGGTTTCCGGGTAAATCGTTGAAACGAGATTCGAAAAGCCCATCCGCCGCATGCGGTCGGCAAGATGCGTGACGGTCTTGCCGAAGCGGGATTCGGGGTCACCGCTACCGCCAATCAGGTGAAATGGCATGTTCCTCGGGATGTCCGCGAAATTGCGGTCGTCCGCGCCGGCGAAGACGAAGTCGAATACGGCCTTCCACATGCCGACGGACGGATCCCACCCGCAAAGGGGATCGGCGATATAGAGGTCGACTTCCGCCTGGTCGCGCGACAGCCAGTCGAACGGCGTGCGGCCGTCGCTGGCCTCTTTCGCCCATGCCCCGAACGTCAGTTTCGGGAGGATGCGCGAGGGCACGTCCGAACCCAGCCGGAAGGTTTCCCAGGCAAGCAAGAGTTGCGCGAGCCTGCCGAGAACGCCTGCTGAGAAATTGCCATTCCAGATGGCTGCTCCGGCTGCCCGGTCCGAATGTTTCAGCATGAAGTTCATGGCGATCAGCGAGCCCATCGAATGGCCGAAGACGATGACCGGAACGCCAGGATGATCGCGGGCGATGGCGTCATGCACGGCGCCCACATCGGCGATCACCTTGTGTGCGGCAGGGTCCGTGCCGAAGTGGCCGAGGGGCGCATCGGGAGCCTTCGTATGGCCATGACCGCGATGATCGTGCGCGTAGAGCGCGACGCCACGAGCCTTGAGGAACGCCGCGAAACGCGCATAGCGGGCGGCATGTTCGGAAAGGCCGTGGTTGAGCTGCACCACCGCGCGCGGCGTCTGTGGCGCGGCGGTGTAGAGATTGAGCGTTGCGCCTGTCGGCGATTCCACGGTTTTCTGCGTGTCGAAGGTCATGGCGGTATTCGTATTTTGTGCGAAAGACTTTCAAGCCGTAGCGCGAAGTCTATCGTCAGGCTATCCCTGCGCACCGACGAAGCCGGCAAATCGGCGGAAATTATGATCCTTCGCTCAGAAATGCGCGAGAAATGGGCATCGCCTGTTGGTGCTTAACGGTTAGGCGAAGGGCTTGCCAAGCGTGCCGGCAGGCTGTTTCATGCCGGCATAAAAATAAACGTCTATCCGGATGGGGTTCCAATGTTCACACGCAGATCGTTTTCGCTGGCCGCGACCTTGTTGGCCGGCGGTATCGCCATGGGCGCGATGGTCGCGCCGGCCGCCGCGCAGACCGACATCAAGTTCACGCTCGACTGGAAGTTCGAGGGACCGGCGGCCGGCTTCTTCCTCGCCATCGACAACGGGCATTTCGAGGCCGAGGGCCTCAACGTCACGATCGATTCCGGCAACGGGTCGGTCGAGGCGATCCCGCGTGTTGCGACCGGTGCCTACCAGATGGGCTTCGGCGACATCAATTCGCTGATCAAGTTCCTCGACGAGGACCCGTCGCAAAAGATTCGCGCCGCGATGGTCGTCTACGAGCGCCCGCCTTTCTCCATCATCGGCCGCAAGTCGCTCGGTATCACCGAGGATCCGAAGTCCGTGGAAGGAAAGAAGCTGGGGGCGCCGCCGCCGGATGGAGCGTTTGCGCAGTGGCCGGCCTTCGTGCAGGCCGCCGGCATCGATGAATCCAAGGTGACGATCGAGAGCGTCGGCTTCCCGGTGCGCGAACCGATGCTGGCGCAGGGGCAGGTCGATGGCATCTTCGGCTTTGCGTTTTCCTCGGTGCTCAACCTCAAGGCGCAGGGCGTGCCGGCCGACGACATCTCGATGATCCTGATGGCCGAGAACGGGCTCGACCTCTATGGCAACTCGATCCTCATCAACACCGACTTCGCCGAAGCCAATCCCGACGCAGTCAAAGGGTTCCTCAAGGCGCTCGCCAAGGGCTTTGCCGACGCGGTTGCCGATCCAGACGCGGGTGTTGCGGCCGTGATGAAGCGCAACGAAGTGCTCAACGCCGACATCGAGCGCGAACGCCTCGACATGGCCAATGCGCTCAACATCAAGACGCCCTACGTGGTCGAGAACGGGTTCGGCGGCATCGATGAGGCCAAGCTCACCCAGTCGATCGAGTATCTGAAGGTCTCGATGGGGCTGAAGGGTGCCGTCGGTCCCGGCGACGTGTTCGATGCGTCGTACCTGCCGCCGAAGGAAGAGCGGATGCTGCCCTGACCAGATCAGGCGCTGATGCGGGAGCCCTTGGCTCCCGCATGTTTATCTCAAGGGCAGCAGAGGGCAGATGAGCGAAGCACTCGTCACCATTCAGGACGTCGATATGCGTTATGGCGGCCCGCAGGGGCTGCTGGCGGTCGAGGGCCTTTCACTTGAAGTCGCAACCGGCGAGTTCGCCGCCGTCGTCGGACCGTCCGGCTGCGGCAAGTCGACATTGATGAAACTCGTCACCGGGCTCTACATCCCGCAAGAGGGGGCGGTGACCGTTGCCGGCGCGCGGGTGACGAAACCGGTCAACATCGTCGGCATGGCCTTCCAGAACCCGACGATGCTGCCCTGGCGGACGACGCTCGACAATATCCTGCTGCCGCTGGAGGTGGTCGACCGTCATCGCCATCGGCTGCGTCGCCACAAGGCCGAATATGTCGAAAAGGCCGAGAGGCTGCTGGAGACCGTCGGCCTGAAGGGCTTCGGCCAGAAATATCCCTGGCAGCTTTCCGGCGGCATGCAGCAGCGCGCCAATCTCTGCCGTGCGCTGATCCACGAACCCGACCTGCTGATGCTCGACGAGCCGTTCGGTGCGCTCGATTCCTTCACCCGCGAGGAACTCTGGTGCGTGATCCGCGACCTGCATGCAGCCCAGGGCGTGACGATCGTTCTCGTCACGCATGACCTGCGCGAAGCGGTTTTCCTTGCCGACCGGATCTTCGTCATGAGCGCGAGGCCGGGCCGCATCATCAAGAACCAGACCGTGCCGTTCGCGCGTCCGCGCGACCTGGAAATTCTCTACCAGTCCGATTTCAACGACATCGTGCACGAACTGCGCGGCGACATCGCGGATGCGAGGAAAGCGGCATGAGCGCGCAATCGAAGGGCATCGACTGGGTCACGGCCGCGCCGTGGCTCTATACGGGCGGGTTGTTCATCGTCTGGGAGCTGGCGGTGCGGGTCTTCAACCTGCCGCCTTATCTGCTGCCCGCGCCAACCAACGTTGCCGGGGCGATCTGGCAGTACTGGCCGGCGATCTGGAAGAACTCGCTGCAGACGCTATATACGACCACGGTCGGCTTTATACTGGCTGTCGTCGGCGGGCTGGCGCTCGGCATCCTCGTGGGTTGGTCGCGGTTTATCTATGCTGGGCTTTACCCCCTGATGGTCGGCTTCAACGCCATCCCCAAGGTGGCGGTGGTGCCGATCCTCGTTATCTGGTTCGGCATCGGCACGATCCCAGCCATCCTGACGGCCTTTCTGATCGCGTTCTTCCCGATCGTCGTGAACGTCGCCACCGGGCTCGCGACGATCGAGCCCGAGATGGAGGATGTGCTGCGCGCGCTCGGCGCGAAGAAGATGGACATCATGCTGAAGGTCGGCATTCCGCGCTCGATGCCCTATTTCTTCGGCTCGTTGAAAATCGCGATCACGCTTGCATTCGTCGGCTCGGTGATTGCCGAGACGGTCGCCGCAAATTCCGGTCTCGGTCACATGATGCTGGCAGCGCAGAGCCAGTTCAACGTGCCCCTGGTATGGGCCGGCCTCATCATGCTCGCCATCGAAGGCATCATCATGTACGCGGTGATGGCCTGGGTGGAGATGCGGATGACCGGCTGGGCGCATCGCAGCCAGATGGCTCAGGTGTAACCCGTCGACGCATGACGCCTCACGTCAAGCGGCTTGCCGGTCCCAACTGGGGAAGGGGTCGGCGAGATCGCGCCAGCGGCCGGGCATGAAATCGCGTTCCGGCACGAGGCACGCGTCGAGTTCGGCGCGAATGCGGTCCTCGTCCATCGGGTCGCAGCCGATGAAGACGAGTTCCTGACGGCGGTCGCCCCAGATGGGGTCGAGGTAGGGCCGCATCGCAGCGCGCCATTCGGGATGGTCCGGCCACTGGTGTTTGGGAACGGATGCCCACCACAGGCCACGCTTGCCGGTACGCACCAGCGCGCCGGCCTGGCTGAGTTCGCCGACGTGATGCGGTCGCGTTGCCAGCCAGAAGAACCCCTTGGCGCGCACCACGCCGGGCCACGAGCGGTTGACGAAGGCTTGGAGCTTCTGCGGGTCGAAGGGCCGCCTCTCGCGGTAAACGAACGAGCGGATGCCGTATTCTTCTGTTTCGGGAACGTGGTCCTGGAAGCCGTTCAGCTCCTTGAACCAGAGCGGGTTGCGCTGCGCCTTTTCAAAGTCGAACAACCCGGTGTCGAGTACGCGGTCCAACGGAACGCGGGCGAAATCCGTTTCGATCAGTTGCGCCTCGGGATTGAGCGCGCGGACGATCTTGCGGGCGAGATCGAGTTGGTGCGCGGAGGTATCGGAGACCTTGTTGAGCACGATCACGTCGGCGAACTCGATCTGTTCGACGAGCAGGTCGACCAGCGCGCGGTCGTCGCCATCACCCGCGGTCTCGCCGCGATCTCGCAAGAAATCCGACGACGCGTAATCCTTCAGCAGATTCGCCGCGTCGACCACGGTGACCATGGTGTCGAGGCGGGCAACGTCCGAGAGGCTTTCGCCATTCTCGTCGCGGAAATCGAACGTGGTCGCCACGGGCAGGGGCTCTGCGATGCCCGTGCCCTCGATGAGCAGGTAGTCGAAGCGTCCTTCGCGCGAAAGCCGGCGAACCTCTTGCAAGAGGTCGTCACGCAGCGTGCAGCAGATGCAGCCATTGGTCATCTCGACCAGTTGCTCGTCCGTACGGGAAAGGTTCGCGCCGCCTTCTCGCACCAGTGCCGCATCAATGTTCACTTCGCTCATGTCGTTGACGATGACGGCGACGCGGCGCCCCTCGCGATTGTTGAGCACGTGGTTGAGAAGCGTGGTCTTGCCCGCTCCAGGGAAGCCGGAAAGGACTGTGACGGGAAGGCGTGGCTGCGGGCTGGTCTGAACTGGCATGGTGGCTTTCGCGCTAGGTGGAGTTGGCTGGCAGACGCGTAATGTTATTACATTAACAGTTAAGTCAGGCAAGCGTGTATCGATGGCGCGACGGAGCTGTCCTCAAAAAGCGACAGGCCCGCGCTGGGCGGGCCTGCTGCAACCGAGGATGAAAGTGGGAGCTTACCAACCGAACTGGAAGGTCGCTCCGGTGCCGCCATTGCCGTTCTGCGCGACATGGCCATTGGTGTTGCGACCGAACTGGAACAGGCCGTAGGCGTTACCGTTGCCGTTCTGGGTGATCGAACCGTTGTGGCCGTTGCCTTCCTGGTGGACGATGCCCTGATTGCCCCAACCATTCTGCGCGATGCCGCCGGCATTGCCGTTGCCGAGCTGCCTGATGCTGGCGCCGCCCTTTACCGCGTTGGCGATGGAGTAGATGGCCAAGCCTGCGCGCATTGCCTGTTCTTCCTGGGCATTGCGGGGCTGGAGATGGACACTGAGCGAGCCGCCGGCATGGGCGGGGACAGCGCTCAACGCTGCGGTCGCGATGGTTGCTGCGGCGAGGGTTGCGGCGAGCGTCTTGCGGGTGGTGCGGATCATGGTCGTTCTCCTCTTGAAGCTGCGTTGAATTCTATGGAGCGATCATGAGGGGGCGCGCCTGAACCGGTTCGGAACCGCGCGTTCATGTGGCGTTAACAGCCTGGGGCAGTCGCGCCGGCATGCCGACAAAGAAAAAAGCCCCGGCGGGGCCGGAGCTTCGTTGGTCGGCTGTGGCATGGTCGTTCAGAGCCAGCTACCGATGCGTTCCGAGCAGGAAACGGTGGTGCCGCCGGCCTCGACCTCTAGCCGCACGTCGTAGCTGCCGCCGGAACCGCCAAGCATGACGGAACCCAGCGTGGCGGGGCGGCCCGCGGCGGCATCGAACGGTCCGCCCTGGCTGATATTGGTGCCGGGGCCGCTGACGCGCAGCCGGTAGTTGCCGGTCAGTGCCGCGTTGCTGTGCGCCACGCCTTCGATGGCTGTCATGCCGCCGGAGGGGGTGGCGACGATCTCGCAGGAAAGGGGGCCGCTGGCCTGGCCGTTGCCGGCCGCCGCGAAGCCCGCACCGATGGTTGCCGCCACGCCGAGGGCGAGGATAGGCAGATGCTTGCGTCCGATGGTCATGGTCGTGCTCCTTGTTGCGGGAAGAATGCCGGGAGGGCGTCCGTCGCACCTCCCGGCCATGCGGTGGCGGTCATCGGCTTCAGCGGCAGGTCTGCACGAAGGCTGCGACGTTGCCGCTGCCGTTCTGCCTGACTTCCGCATCGCAGCCGTTACCCACCTGAACGCCTGCAGCGATGTTGCCGCGTCCGTCCTGGATGATGATCGAATTGTGGTTGGTGCCGAACTGGGCCGCACCAGCCTCGTTGAAGCGGCCGCGCTGTTCTGCGCGAACGGTGTTCCGCCAGCCGTTCTGGCCGATGGCGATGGTGTTGCGGCCGCCGCGCTGGTTGCCGATGGCGCTGTTGCGCGAACCGTCCTGGTGGATGCCGATCGCGTTGTTGTAGCCGGTCTGGCGGCCGCCTGCTTCGTTGCGATGACCGAACTGGTCGAGCCAGACGCTGTTGGCCATGGCAGGAGCCGAGGTGAAACCGATGACGGCTGCGACGGTGGCGGTGATGAAGAGTTTCGTGTTCATGGCGTTTGCTCCGGGTCTTGTGTGGTGTTCGTTTCGAGAACGATGCCACTATCGCCGAGGCAGTCAGAACCGGTCCTGAACCGGGCGTTCAGCCGGCGTTCACCGGAAATGGGAAGCGGAGAATGCGCCGCGCTGGCCTGCGTCATTGCCCTTGCGCGCCGTTTCGCCTACATACGCGCCGACCATTTCTTCCCGCACAGGCACAACGGAGTCTTCGCGCGCCATGGCACGCCAGTTCATCTATCACATGTCGGGCCTCACCAAGGCCTACGGCCCCAAGAAGGTGCTGGAGAACATCCACCTTTCCTTCTACCCCGACGCCAAGATCGGCATTCTCGGTCCCAACGGGGCGGGCAAGTCGACCATTCTCAAGATCATGGCCGGGCTCGACAAGGAGTTCACCGGCGAGGCTTGGTTGGCCGACGGCGCGACCTGCGGGTACCTGCCGCAGGAGCCGCAGCTCGACGAGTCAAAGGACGTGATAGGCAACGTCATGGAGGGGGTTGCGAAGAAGAAGGCGATCCTCGACCGCTATAACGAATTGATGATGGACTATAGCGACGAGACCGCCGACGAGGCGGCCAAGCTGCAGGACGTCATCGACAGCCAGAACCTTTGGGACCTCGACAGCCAGGTCGAGATGGCCATGGAAGCGCTGCGCTGCCCTCCGGGCGATGCCGACGTGACCAAGCTGTCGGGCGGCGAGCGCCGCCGTGTGGCGCTCTGCAAGCTGCTTCTGCAGCAGCCAGACCTGCTGCTCCTCGACGAGCCGACCAACCATCTCGACGCCGAGACCACCGCGTGGCTGGAAAAGCACCTGCGCGAATATCCGGGCTCCGTGCTGATCATCACCCACGATCGCTACTTCCTCGACAATGTCACCGGCTGGATTCTCGAGATCGACCGTGGCCGTGGCATTCCCTACGAGGGCAATTATTCGGCCTATCTGGAAGCCAAGGCCAAGCGCATGGCGCAGGAAGAGCGCGAAGAGGGCGCCCGTCAGAAGGCGCTGGCGCGCGAGCGCGAGTGGATTTCCTCTTCTCCGAAGGCGCGGCAGGCCAAGTCGAAGGCACGTATCAGGGCCTATGACGAGCTGGTGGACGCAGCCAACGACCGCCGCCCCGGCGACGCACAGATCGTCATCCCGGTGGGCGAGCGGCTGGGTCAGGTCGTCATCGAAGCCGACGGCCTCTCCAAGGGTTTCGGCGACCGGCTGCTGATCGACGACCTGGAATTCAAGCTGCCGCCCGGCGGCATCGTCGGCGTGATCGGACCGAACGGCGCGGGCAAGTCGACGCTGTTCAAGATGATCACCGGCGCGGAGAAGCCGGATGCGGGCGAAATCCGCGTCGGCGAGACGGTGCATCTCGGCTATGTCGACCAGAGCCGCGATCATCTCGATCCCAACAAGACGGTCTGGGAAGAAATCTCCGGCGGCAACGACATCATCAAGCTCGGCAAGCACGAGGTGAACAGCCGCGCCTATTGCTCGTCGTTCAACTTCAAGGGCGGCGACCAGCAGCAGAAGGTGGGCAATCTGTCCGGCGGCCAGCGCAACCGCGTGCATCTGGCCAAGATGCTGAAGTCGGGCGGCAACGTCATCCTGCTCGACGAGCCCACCAACGACCTCGACACCGAGACGCTGGCGGCCCTCGAGGATGCGCTGGAGAACTTCGCCGGCTGCGCCGTCATCATCTCGCACGATCGCATGTTCCTTGATCGCCTCGCGACCCACATCCTCTCCTTCGAGGGCGACAGCCATGTCGAGTGGTTCGAAGGCAATTTCGAGGATTACGAGCAGGACAAGATCCGCCGCCTCGGTCCCGACTCGGTCAATCCGAAGCGGGTGACGTATAAGCGGCTGACGCGCTGACGCTACCGAGGGCAGCTTCACAGGCTGCCCTCATTGCTTGCACCGGCTTGCGAGGGCAGGTCGCTGGCCATGCCGCTAAGTTAAGTTGGCTTAAACGCAATCGTCTGTAGATTGGGCTATCTGATAACGTGACCTGAAATGGCCGCGATGTGGCCGTGCGGCCGCATGTCCGGGACAAGTAGAATGCAGCGTGTCATCATCAGCGGCCTCGGCGTCGAAATACCGAAAGCCTCCATCTCCAACGAGGAACTGGTCGAAAGCTTCAACGGCTGGGTCGACCTGGAGAACGTGCGCCGCGCGGCAGATGGGTTGGAGCCGCTGCAGAAATCGAGCGCCGGGTTCATCGCGCATGCCTCCGGTATTCTCAACCGGCATGTTCACACCCGCGACGGTATTCTGGACACTTCGCGCATGGCGCCGCGCATTCCGGCGCGCGACGACGATGACCTGTCGGTGCTGGCCGAGTTCGGCGCTGCGGCCGCGCGCAACGCGCTTGCCGATGCCAGGGTCGAGGCGGCCGACGTCGACCTGATTATCTGTGCCTCCTCGCATCTTCAGCGCCTCTACCCGTCGATTGGCATCGAAATCCAGAAGGAGATCGGAGCTGGCGGCGCCGCCTTCGATCTGAGCCTCGGCTGCTCGTCGGCGGCGGCCGGCCTGCATGTCGCATTCAACCTGGTGCGTACGGGTGCCCATCGCCGGGCGCTGGTGGTGACGCCGGAGCTGATCACGGCACATCTCAACTTCCGAGACCGGCAGACGCATTTCATCTTCGGCGATGCGGCCACCGCCATGCTGGTGGAGGCTGCTGGTCCCGACGACGTCGTGCCGGGCCGTTTCGAGGTGGTCGAGACACGCAACTGGACGCAGTTCTCCAACAACATCCGTACCAATTTCAGCTATCTGAACCGCGCTGCGCAGGAAGAGACCAGTGTCGTGCAGATGGAGGGCAACCTCATCAAGCAGCAGGGCAACAAGGTCTTCAAGGACGTCACCATCGCCAGCCATCGCTTCATCGTCGATTTTCTGGCGGAGCATGGGCGCACGCCGGATACGGTGCGGCGCTTCTGGCTGCATCAGGCCAATGCGCGCATGAACCAGATGATCCTGAAGCTCGCCTTCGGCAAGGAGGTCGGGCACGACCGCGCGCCGATGGTGCTCGACCGGCTCGGCAACACGGCGGCTGCCGGCGCGGTGGTGGCCCTCCAGGAGAACCATAAGGACATGCAGGCCGGCGACTACGGGCTCCTGTGCACCTACGGGGCCGGCTATTCGATCGGCGGCGCGCTGCTGCGCATGATGTAGCATCACGCTCGCGAATAGGTTCATCACGGTTTTTGTCTGGACTACGGTGCCTGCCACGGGCAACTTCGCGCGCTCGAAACGGAGGCGACGACGATGCTCGACCTTTTTGACGCAGACAGCGGTGAAATCGTGATCCGGCCCGCGAAGAAGCTGCTCGGCAGGGCCGCGGGCGTTTTCCTCGCGCCCGCCGATCATTTCGAGACGCGACCGGTCGACGCGCTCGACATCACGTTCGAGGGCATTGCCGGCGATTACCATGCCGGAAACACTCGGCGCTCGGGCGGTCGCGAGCCATGGTATCCGCGCGGCACGGAGATGCGCAACGAGCGCCATTTGTCGATCGTCGCGCCCGATGAGCTGGCGGGGATCGCTGCGCGCATGGGGATCGAAGAGGTCAAGCCGGAATGGATCGGTGCCAATCTGCTGATCGACGGCGTGCCGCAGCTTTCGATGCTGCCGGCCGGCACGATGCTGTTCTTCAAGAATGGCGTAACGCTGAAGGTGGACGGGCAGAACGTGCCGTGTCGGGTCGCCGGGCGTTCAGTGGCTGTAAATGCCGGCATGAACGATCACGAAGCGGGCTCGCTGCTGTTTCCCAAGGTGGCGCGGCGACTGCGAGGCCTTGTCGCCTGGGTGGAAAAGCCGGGCCGTATCGAGGCAGGCGAAGACGTTTCCGTGCGCATTCCCGAGCAGTGGATCTATCCGACCTAACGAACTGGCAGGGACGCCTCAGTCCGCCTCGCCATCGTCCGGGTCGAGCAGCCGTGTCGCGCGCCATCTCGTCAGCGTCTCGTTGATCTCGTCGACGACGAAGAAGCGTGCGGCGTCGCGGTCGTAACCTTCGGCAAGCAGCGTGTCGTAGCTGGAATGCTCGTGGCGGACGTATGTCACGGTCGCGATCCAGACGGCGATGGAGGCCGGCAGGTCGCGCATCTTGCGTACGCTCGCCATTTCCTTGATCTTCTCGATGTCGGCGTAGGGCGCCATCGGCAGCAGTGTGGTCAGCGCCTTGGCGATGGCGCGCTGCCGGTTGGTCGAGGGGTTCATGGCTGACCGACCACGGCGTCCGGAACGGCATCGGTCGACGCGTAGTAGGGCTTGATGTCGATGACGGGTGTGCCGTCGAGCACGTCGATCGCCTCCAGCGTCAGAATACCAGCTTCGGGATCAAGATCGACAAGCCGCACGACATGCAGACCAACCGGGTTGGGCCGCGCGGGCGAGCGCAGCGCGAAGACGCCGCGCGGCTGCGAGGCATGGCGCGGCTTCTGGACGATGAGGTTGCGCGGCGCGCGGTCAAGCCATGTAAGCAAGGCGATATGGCTGGCGCGCTCCAGCCCTGACAGACCGCTTCTCCAGGCGGCATCGACCTCCACCAAAGCGGGCATGCCGCGCTCGCGTGCGGCGGCCATGTTCTTTGGGCATTCCTCCCTGCGGGTCCAGGGCGAGCGCACGCGGCCTATGAAGACGATGCCCGCATCCGTCGCCATTTCGGCCGGGTCGAAATCCAGTTCGGTCTCGCCGTCCCGCTTGTCTTTGGTGGTCATCCTGCTTTCCATGGCAGCGTCATTTCTTGGCCGGATCGCGACATGGTGCTTGCCAGCGGCTCCTGATCGATATAAATATATCTTTATGTCTTTCTGGAGATTGGGATGCTGACGCGCTCCTCGACCGGCCTGAACATGATGGTTGATACGCTGAAGGCGGCTGCCGAATCCAGCCGCCTGCGGATTTTGCTGCTCCTGTCGCGCGGCGACCTGACCGTGACCGACCTGACCGAAATCCTCAACCAGTCGCAGCCGCGCGTGTCGCGCCACCTCAAGCTTCTGATGGATGCACAGCTCATCGAACGCTATCAGGAAGGCTCGTGGGCCTATTTCCGACTATCGGACGGCGAGGCGGCGCGGGACTTCCTTGGCGGCGTGATTGGTCGCGTCGATGCCGCTGACGCTATTGTCGAGCGTGATCTCGAGCGGCTGTCGTCGGTCAAACGCCGCCGGCAGGAGAAGGCTGCGGATTATTTCAGCGCCAATGCGGCGAGCTGGGACCAGATCAGGTCCCTGCATGTGCCCGATGGGGCCGTCGAAGCCGCTTTGACGGAACTGATCGGTGAGCGCCCGTTCCAGGCGATGCTCGACCTCGGCACCGGCACGGGGCGGCTGCTGGAGCTGTTCGCGCCGCTCTACCGGCGCGGCGTTGGCATCGACCTGTCGCGGGAGATGCTATCGGTCGCCCGCGCCAACCTCGACCAGGCCGATGTCGCCCATGCGCAGGTGCGCCAGGGCGATCTCTACGCGCCGCCGGTCGAGCGCGATGCCTTCGACCTCGTGACGATGCATCAGGTGCTGCACTACCTTGAAGACCCTGGTCTTGCGATCCGCGAGGCGTCGCGGCTGCTTCGGCCGGCCGGGCGGCTGGTGATTGTCGATTTCGCCCCGCACACACATGAGTTCCTGCGCGACGAGCATGCCCATGTCCGGCTCGGTTTTTCCGACCGCCAGATCGCCGACTGGCTGGAGGAGGCCGGGCTCGAACTGGAAGCGGAGCGCGCTTTTGCGCCGACTGCGGGCGCATCCGGCCTGACCGTGAAGCTGTGGGTGGCGCGCGACCGTCGCCTGCTGATCGCCGATTCTTCCCAAGCAATACAGACTGCCCCCAAGGAGACCGTTTGATGGCCGATCCCCGCCTGTCCCGCCGCACCGATATTGGCGACCGGATCAAGGTCTCGTTCGAGTTCTTTCCGCCGAAGTCGGACGAGATGGAAAGCCGCCTGTGGGAGACCATCACAAGGCTTGAGCCGCTGGCGCCGCAATACGTCTCCGTCACCTACGGCGCGGGCGGATCGACCCGCGAGCGTACCGCCCGCACGGTCGGGCGCATTCTGACCGGCAGCAGCCTGAAGCCCGCCGCGCACATGACCTGCGTCGATGCCACGCGCGAGGACGTCGACGCGGTGGTGCGCGACTTCGCAAGCCTTGGCGTGACCCGTTTCGTTGCGCTGCGCGGCGACCCGGCGGCGGGCGTGGGCGAGGCCTACAGGCCGCATCCTCAGGGCTATTCGAACGGTGCGGAGCTGGTCGGCGCCATCCGCAGGATCGGCGATTTCGAGGTCTCGGTCTCGGCATATCCGGAAAAGCACCCGGAAAGCGCCGATTTCGCCACCGACATCGACATGCTAAAGCGCAAAGTCGACAATGGCGCGACGCGCGCGATCTCCCAGTTCTTCTTCGATAACGATCTCTACGAGCGTTATGTCGAGCGCGTGCGCAGGGCAGGCATCTACATCCCGATCGTGCCGGGCGTGCTGCCCATCCACAACTTCAAGCAGGTGGCGAATTTCTCGGCCCGCTGCGGCACCCATGTGCCCGCATGGCTGGCGGAGCGCTTCGAGGGGCTCGAGAACGACCCGCAGACCCATGCTCTCGTTGCCGCCGCGATCGCGGCCGAGCAGGTGCTGGACCTTGTCGAGCGGGGCATCGGCGAATTCCACTTCTACACGATGAACCGTGCCGATCTGGCCTTCGCGATCTGTCACCTGATCGGGATCAGGCCGCAGGTCCGCACTGCCGCCGCAGCCGCCTAGGCGCTTTCGCAGGTCCAGACAACAAAAAAGGCCGGAGGGTTGTCCGGCCTTTTCGTCGTGTTCATGTGTCGCTTCAGGGAAGTGACGGCCCCGCCTTTATGCCAATATACCCATTATGAGGGCGCCTACGAAGGCAAACGCAGCACAAATGATCAACGTGTTGAGTGGTCGTGCAAGTCCCATGGCATAGTCTCCTCTACGACTATGGTGGAGATTCTAGGCTGCTTTGCATGTCAGGCAAGCGCATTTTATGCTGCGCTGCGAAGCCAGTCCGGCATCCGTTAGAACTGTCGCGCGCAGTTTCTTGTTTTCGCTGGCAAAACGAACTCGCGTCCCGCTGTTGAAAAATTGTGACGAAGCGACATCTATCCGCGGCCGAAAACGCGCCCGTCGATGGTGAGCAGGCCCAGCGCGATCAGACCCATGCCGGCCATCTCGAATATCTCCAGCCGCTCGCCGAGGAAGAGCGCGCCAAGCAGTATGGCGTTGACAGGCACCAGCAGCGTTACAAGCGAGGCGTTGGTGGCGCCGGCGGAGCGGATCAGGCTGAAATAGAGAATGTAGGCGAAGGAGGTTGCCAGCACAGCGAGCCCCAGAACGGCGGCCCAGACGGGTGGGCTGGCCGCAAAAAGACCTTCAGGGCCGTGCCACAGCAGCACCACAGGGATCATGATGATGGTGGAGGCGGTCAACTGACCGGTTGCGACCACCTGCGGCGGCAGGGCGCGGAACCGGCGCGCATAGATGACGGCCAGCGCGTAGGAGAGCGCCATGCCCACGAGCGCAAGCTTGGCCCAGACGGGCGCGCCGGCATCTGTGATCACGCCCGGACCGATCATGACCGCGGTGCCTGCCATGCCGAAGCCGATGCCAATAACCTTGTTCCAGGACAGTTTCTCGTCAGCGGTGAGCATGTTGGCGAGGATCATCGTCCAGAACGGCGTGGTCGCGTTGAGGATCGAGGCCGCACCCGCGCCGAGTTCCGTCTGGCCCGCGAACATCAGCGTGAAGGGTATGATATTGTTGAGGATTGCAAGCAGAAAGAAGCTGGCAGCCATCGGGAAGGCGAGCCGGAACGACGGTCCGGCAACGGCGAGATAAAGATGGAGCGCCAGAGCGGCGATGCCGACGCGAAACACCACCAGGGTGAGCGGCGGAATCTCGGTGACGGCGATGCGCGCGAAGAAAAACGAACCGCCCCAGATCGCGCCGAGCAGCACGAGCATGCCCCAGTCCCGGCCGCTCATCGCGCGGCGGGAAGGTAGGGACACGGCGGCGGCTTCACTCATGTCGGCAGGCTCCTCGGTGTTCGGCGGACAATAGGGCTTGCGCAGAGCGTTTCACCACCCGTTTCGTGATTTGGTCCATATGTTGGCGCGAGGTGGCCGGCATCGATAGACATCGTCTTTTTTGCGGCATCGCAGCCTGTTAGGCTCGCCCCAAATATCGAGGAGGCCGCCCTTGCAGCGATTCGACAATGCCCGCGAAGCAGCGCTCGCGCTTCGTCCCGACGATCCCGTCTATTGCTTTCGCCCCGAGGTGCTGAAGCAGGATTGCCGGGAATTCATGTCGATGTTTCCCGGCAAGACGGCTTACGCGGTCAAGACCAACGGCGAGAAGATGGTGCTCAAGGCGCTGGCGGAAGCGGGCGTGACGGCTTTCGACGTCGCCTCGCCGCAGGAGATCGCCGACGTTCGCGCGATCGCGCCGCAGGCCGAGATGCTCTATATGCACCCGATCAAGGCACAGTCGCACATCCGCCTGGCGCTTGAGGAATACGGCATCCGCGTGATCGCGATCGATCACGAGGACGAGGTCGTGAAGCTGACGCGTGTCGTCAAGGCGCTCGACATCGATCCGGCCAGCATCACTGTATTCGTGCGCATCCAGACCAAGGGCAGCGCCGCCTACGAGCTTTCGAAAAAGTTTGGGGCAGGTCCCGCGACCGCCGTCGAGCTCGCTGACCGGCTGGCGCGCGGCGGCTTCAAGGTCGGTTTGTGCTTTCACGTCGGCAGCCAGATCGAGGATCCGGATACCTATGAGCGCGCACTCGCCTCGGCCGACTGGGTGCGCAACCGTGCGGAAGCCGAGATCGTGGCGCTGGATGTCGGCGGCGGCTTTCCGGCCGAATATGGCCATGATCCCAACCGCAAGAAGCCGGAAATGCCCTCGCTCGGGCAGATCATGTCGCGGCTGCGTGGCGACATCACGGAATGGGGGTTCGGCGAGACACCGCTGGTCGCCGAGCCCGGCCGGGTGATCGTCGCGCGCGCCTTCTCGCTGATCGTACGAGTGCTGCTGCGCAAGGGCAGGCGGCTCTACATCAATGACGGCATCTGGGCGTCGCTGTCGGATTCATGGACCGGCAAGATCACGCTGCCGGCCCGCTTCATTCCGGACCCTGCGATCCGGCATCGCAACGGCGACAAGCAGAAGGTCGTGCCGTTCCGGGTTTGCGGGGCGACTTGCGATTCCGTAGACATTCTTTCGCGGCCGTTCTGGCTGCCGGAAACTGTCGACACGGGCGACTGGATAGAGATCGGCCATATCGGAGCCTATTCGCTATCGCTGCGCACGCGCTTCAACGGCTTCTATCCCGACACCTTCGTCGAGATCGCGACGCCGTTCGATGCCGGCGCGGCGCCGGAAGGCTTTGCCAGCCTGGAAACGATGGCGGATTAAGGGAGTAGGGCAGCAGGGTGCCTTACTTCCTTCACCCTCACAGGTTCGTCAGCAGTGCCGGCGTTGGCCAGCCGTCGACCGGCAGGCCGAGGCGCTGCTGCTCCACGCGCACCGCCTCGCGGGTCATTGCACCGAGAATGCCATCAATACCGCCCACGTCGTGGCCACGATCGAGCAGCTTCTGCTGTAGGAGCTTCATGGCGTCGCCGGTGAGGCCCTGCTCGGGGCTGCGCGCGTCCAAACGCGGTGCGCCGGCCAGCCGGGTCGCCAGATTGGCGGCGGTCAGCGTGTAGGTGAACGACTGGTTCCACTCGAGGTAGACGTCGAAGTTCGGGTAGACGAGAAAGGCGGGGCCCTTGTGGCCCATCGGCAAAGCAAGGCCTGCGTCCGGTGCGCCTGCATCGAGCGGGCTGCCGTCGCGCTTTGTAACGCCCCATGCCGTCCACTGCGAAATGGGCAGGCGATTGACGCGGCCGGTTTCGGCCCACGGCAGGGTGTCGGGAACCTGCACCTCCTGCATCCATGGCTCGCCGGCGCGCCAGCCGCGCGACTGGATCTTGCGGCCGGTGGTCAGGATCACGTCGGGTACGCTCCTGCGCATGTCGACCACGCCGTCGCCATCACCGTCGACGCCGAGCTTGAGGATGTCGGAGGGCAGCATCTGGGTCTGGCCGATCTCGCCTGCCCAGGCACCCTGGCTGTCGGCCGGCAGCGTGCCGTTGTCGATCAGGGTCAGCATCGGCACGAGCTGCGGGCGGAAAAGTTCCGGGCGGCGGCAGTCGTGGGCCAGCGTGACCAGCGCGTTCAGCGTGTTGAAATCGCCCTGTACGGCGCCGAAGTCGGTTTCAAGTGCCCAGAAGGCGGCAATCACTGGCCCCGGCACCCCGTAGTCGCGCTCTGCCTTGGCGAACAGGTCCGCGTGGCGGCGCAGCAGGCTGGCGCCCTGTTCCAGCCGGTAGCTGTTGATCATCCGGCCGGCAAACTCTGTGAAGGTCTGCGTGAAAACGCCCTGCGCCCGGTCGCGGCTGAGAACGCGTTCGTCGAGCCGCGCATTGTCGAGCGCTGCGAGCCCCCGCTGGCCGACGCCTGCCGCCTGCGCCTCTTGCGCGACGCCGGCACGCCAGGCGGAAAAGTCGCCGCCGCATTGCTGCGCCAGCGCTGGCCCGGCTGTCGCGAGCGTCAAGGTGAGGGCGGCCAGCGTCGTTTTCATCTGTAGGTCTCCGGGAGGCAGGGCTTCGAGTCCTAGCCTTCAAACGCCCGAACACGGCGTAAATTCGGCGTTACCGGGCATTTTTCTGCAACCAGGCATACCATTGCGCCTCGCTGCCGTTGAAGACGTTGATGTCGGCGTCGCCGCTCATGCCCGGAACTTCGCCGGTGCCGGTATATTGCCAGAACAGGAAGCGCTCGCGGTTGTAGCGCTCGTCGGGGTGGGCTGAGACCGAACGCAGCCAGAAATCATAGCCTTCGAAGCCCTCGAGCTTGTTGTCGTGGTAGAAATCGACAGAGGTGTAGATGATCGGCCGCTTGCCATAATGCCGTTCCAGCATGTCGAGGAACACGCGCATCTCGCGCTGTACGGTTGCCGCTGGCGGGCGCAGGCGGCAGGTCGGCGACAGGTGGTTCCATTCCATGTCGAGCACGTGGGGCAGCGTGCCCGCCTCACGCGGCACGTTGCGGATGAACCAGGCGGCCTGTTCGCGCGCCGGCCGGCAGAAATAGTAGAAATGGTAGGCTGAGCGGGGAATGCCGGCGGCTTTCGTGCCGCGCCAATGTTCGTGAAAATAGTCGTCGAGCCGGTCACCACCCTCGGTCGCCTTTATGAAAGCGAAGGAAATGCCAGCGGCCCTGGCGGCCTTCCAGTCGACCGGGCCCTGATATTTGGACGCGTCGGTGCCGTGGACGGCATAAGTCCAGGGCGCGCGATCCGCCCAGGGATGCGGCTTGCGGTCTCCGAAACGCGGATTGCGCACGGCCACACGAAAGGCCGATGCGTTGCGTGCACCGGAAGCGAGCGGCGCCGATGCACGGGTCGCGCCTGACGATTCGGGCGCAAGGTCGCCGAAGTCGTAGCTGACGCTGGTGCAGGCGGCGACAAAAGCGGTCAATACAAGGGCCGCGATCCGCAGCATCAAATCCCCCTGAGGTCCATTGCGGCAGCGTTCGAATCGCCTGCGCACCAAGGTCAGCAATAATCGATGCCTGCCGGTCCGTCATCCGCGCCGCCGGCGCGCGCTGCTGCCTCATCACCGAAAGCATTGATTTTCCGTCGCTTCCTGCCAAGAGTTCACGACAAAGTCATGAGGGCGAGCGGGGGAAAGATGCGAATCGTTGGCAAGATACTGAAGGGGCTGCTGCTTCTCGTCGTACTCTTGGTGGTGGGAGCCGCGGGCTGGCTCTACTTCGCGCCGCCTGCGCTGATCCGGGTGGGGACCGCCTATTCTGCGAAGATCGTGTGTTCCAACCATTTCCTGGCCGGGCGCGACGCTCAGGCCGTGCTGGCGCTCGACGTGCAGGCGCCTGGGCACCCGCTGCTCAAATACATCTACGTCGATGTGGACGAGGCGGCCGGCAGCGTTTCGGCCAAGCTGCTCGGGCTGTTCGGGGAAGGGCGTGCCGTTTACCGCGAGGGTGCGGGCTGTGCGACCCTGCCGGCCGGCGCGGAACTTGCGGCGTTGGGGCCGATTCCGGCAGCCGGGACGCCGAACCCGAATGCACTGTGGCCGTTCGGCGAGCGTGTCGAGGTATCGCAGGACCCCGCGCTTGCCGCCGTGCTGGACGATGCGGCGTTGACCGGTCCCGGCATGCGCGCCGTCGTCGTGGTTCACAATGGGCGCATCGTCGGCGAACGCTACGGCGACGGCTCGGGGCCGGACACGCCGCTGCTGGGCTGGTCGATGACCAAGAGCGTGACCGCCGCCATCATCGGCACGCTGGTCGGCGAGGGCAGGCTGTCGCTCGACCAGGACGGGCTGTTCGAGGAATGGGACGTCGACGAGCGCGGAACGATCACCATCGCCGACCTTATGGCGATGTCGAGCGGTCTGGAGTTCAACGAGGACTATGGCGACGTCACCGATGTGACCCGCATGCTCTACCTGCAGCCGGACATGGCGACATTCGCGGCCGACAAGCCGCTGGCAGGGCCGATCGGCGAGACCTTCAGCTATTCCAGCGGCACGACCGTTCTCCTTTCGCGCATCTGGCAGAATGCCTTCGAGGACCCGGCCGAAGCGTTCGCCTTTCCGCGCGAAGCGCTCTTTGCGCCCATCGGCATGACCAGCGCGGTGCTGGAGCCCGATGCGAGCGGCACCTTCGTCGGCTCGTCCTACCTCTACGCGACCGGGCGCGATTGGGCCCGGTTCGGGCAGTTCCTGCTCGAGGAAGGCGAGTGGCGAGGGCAGCAGGTTCTTCCGGAAGGGTTTGTCTCATGGATGCGCGAGGAAGCGCCTGCCTCCGCCGGCAAATACGGGCGCGGGCAAGTCTGGCTGGAAGGATCGGACGCCGGAGCCTCGGCGCCGGGGCTTCTCGAAGATACGTTCTGGCTGCGCGGGCATGACGGGCAGACCGTGGCCGTCGTGCCTTCGCAAAGGCTGGTGGTGGTCAGGCTCGGCCTGACGCCGTCGAAGCTCGGCCATCGGCCGGAGCCGCTTGTCGCCGCGCTCGCGGCGTTGCTGCCTGCCGAAAACGACTAGGCGAAGGCTTCCGATTTTCTGACGACAGGGATGCGCCGGGCGGTCGGCGCATGCAAACGGATTTTTCCCATTGACATAACTTATGTGTTATATAACATTGAAGTTATATGAGTGATTGGAGATGAACACTCTCGATGCCGCGTTTGCGGCTTTGTCGGACCCGACCCGGCGCGCGATCCTTTCAAGGCTCGCAACCGGCGAGGCGACGGTGATGGAACTGGCGGAGCCGTTCGCGATGTCGCAGCCCGCAATCTCCCGGCATCTCAAGGTGCTGGAAGGTGCGGGGCTGATCACGCGGAGGGTTGAGGGCGCAAAACGGCCATGCCGTCTCGCGCCGCAGGCGATCAAGGAAATCGACCGCTGGCTCGACTGGCTGAGGAAGGCGATGGAAGCCAATTACGACCGGCTCGACGCAGTCCTTGCAGAACTGGAACAGAACGAAGGAAAGGAAGACCAATGAGCAAGCTGAAGCTCGTCACCGAGGGCGAAACCCATGTCGTCGTCACCCGCCATTTCGCAGCGCGGCCCGAGACCGTCTACCGCGCCCATACCGAGCCGGAGCTGATCCGCAAGTGGATGCTAGGCCCGGACGGCTGGACAATGACCGAATGCATAAACGAGGCGAAGCCGGGTGGTAATGTCCGCTACGCATGGTCGGACGGCAACGGCAACGGGTTCCATCTTACCGGCGAATATATCGCGCTGGAGCCTTTCAGCCGGATCGAGCATGTCGAGCGCATGCACCTGCCCGACCCCACGCCGGACAATCATATCGAGACGCGTTTCGCGGCGGACGGCGACGGCACGCTGATGACCATGCGCATGACGCTGCCCGACAGCGCGACGCGCGAGGCGATGCTTGCCACCGGTATGGACCAGGGCATGGAGGCGAGCTACGCGCGGATGGAAGAGCTCATCGCGGCGGGCAAGCTCGCGGCCTGAGGCCCCATCTTGCCTCCAGGCATCGCGTCGATCATCCTCCACGTTCCATTCGAGGAGGCCACATGACACGACGCGACTTCGACCCTGCGACCGTCACACCCGACGGTCGCCCAGCCGCCAAGGCGCGGCTTTTCGATGCCACGATTGACGGGCCATACCGTGGCTCGATCAACGGCGAGACCCTTGCAACGCAGATTACGGTGCTGACCTACGGCAACGACGAGCCGGGGGTCGGGCCGGTGCTGCATATCCATCCTTACGACGAGGTGTTCGTCGTCCAGAAAGGCCGCGCGCGCTTCTTTGTGGGCGACCATACGATCGACGCCGAGGCGGGCGACACGGTGATGGCCCCCGCCGCGGTGCCGCACAAGTTCATCAACCTCGGTCCCGGACGCCTCCAGACGCTCGACATTCACCTGTCACCGCGCTGGATCCAGACCAATCTGGAATAGGGGGCGCGGCTCAGCCGCGCCCGAAGCCTCCCGCCGTCGGCGTGGTGAGGATGACGGCCTCGCCAGCCTCCAGCATCGTCTGGTCGCAGGCCTTGAGCAACTCGACCGAGCCGTCGAGCCGGCGCACCTCGGTGGAGCCGGTCTCGCCATCGCCGCCGCCGGCCACGCCGCGCGGCGGATGCTGTCGGTGCGACGACAGGATCGCGCATTCCATCCGCTCCAGGAAGCGGATCGAGCGCATGGTGCCGTCGCCCGCATTCCACTTGCCCTTGCCACCCGATCCTTCCCGGATGTGGAAATCCTCGAGAAGCACGGGGAAGCGCAGTTCCAGGATTTCCGGATCGGTCAGCCGTGAATTAGTCATGTGGACGTGGACGCCCGACGTTCCCGCAAACCCCTTGCCGTCATTGGTCTGGCCGGCCGGGGAGCCGGAGCAGATCGTCTCGTAGTACTGGTACGTCTGGTTGCCGAAGGTGAGGTTGTTCATCGTGCCTTGCGAGTTGGCGATGGCACCCATCGCGCCGAAGATCGCGTTGGTGACGTGCTGCGAGGTCTCGACATTGCCGGCCACCACGGCGGCCGGATAGGACGGCCGCAGCATGCAGCCTTCGGGAATGACGATGTTGATCGGCCGTAGGCAGCCGGCATTCATCGGGATGTTGTTTTCGACCATCACCCGGAACGCGTAGAGCACCGCCGCGCGCGCGACCGGCTCGGGCGCGTTGAAGTTGTTCTTCTGCACCGGAGACGTGCCGGTGAAATCGACGGTGGCCTCACGCTTTGAGCGGTCGACCGTGATCTTCACCTTGATGACCTGCCCGGTGTCGGTCGGGTATTCGTATTCCGAGCTGTCCGGCAGCCGCTCCAGCACCCGGCGCACGCTTTCAGCGGCGTTGTCCTGCACATGGCTCATATAGGCCTGCACCGTCTCCAGCCCGAAATGCGTGACCATCTTGCGCAACTCCGCCACGCCCTTCTCGTTGGCGGCGATCTGCGCCTTCAGGTCGGCGATGTTCTGGTGCGGGTTGCGCGCGGGGTAGGGATGGTCGGTCAGAAGCGTGTGAAGCTCAGCCTCGCGGAAGCGCCCGCGCTCGACAAGGTGGAAATTGTCGAACAGCACGCCTTCCTCGTCCACGGTGGTCGCGAGCGGCGTCATCGAGCCGGGCGCGGTGCCGCCCACGTCGGCGTGGTGGCCGCGCGATGCAGCATAGAACAGGATTTCCTTGCCCGCGTCGTCGAAGACGGGCGTGACCACGGTGATGTCGGGCAGGTGGGTGCCGCCATTGTAAGGCGCGTTGAGCGCGAAGACGTCGCCCGGATGAATGTCGCCCTCGTTGAGGCGGATGATCGTTTCCACCGACCGGTCCATGGAGCCCAGATGCACAGGCATGTGCGGGGCGTTGGCGACCAGTGCTCCGGTGCGGTCGAAGACGGCGCAGGAGAAGTCCAGCCGTTCCTTGATGTTGACGGAGTAGGCTGTGTTCTGCAGCGTGACGCCCATCTGCTCGGCGATCGACATGAAAAGGTTGTTGAACACCTCGAGCATGACCGGATCGGCGGCCGTGCCAAGGGCTGCCGAACGGCGCTTCTTTTCGACACGGCGCAGCAGCACATGGTTCTTGGCCGTCACTTCCGCCTGCCAGCCCGGTTCGATCACGATGGTCTGGTGACTTTCGATCAGCAAAGCTGGACCGGCGAGGCGGTTGCCCGGCTTGAGGTTTTCCCGCCGGTGGACGGCGGTGTCGTGCCATTCGCCTTCGAAGAAGACCCTGCGCGTGTCGCCGGCTTTCAGGTCGATGTCGCGGGTTTCGGCGTCGCGCTCGTCGCGGCCGGTGCCGCGGGTATCCACCCCTTCGAGGCTCACCGATTCAACAACCGCCGGCTTGTCGTCGTAGATGAAGCCGAACTGGGCCTTGTGGGCGGCCTCGAATGCCGCGCGGGCATCGGCGATCGAACCGCTGTCGAAGGTGACGGGCAGGGCGGTGTCAGTGCCGTCGTAGCGCACCTGCAACACCGGCTTCCAGCCGATGCGATCGGCCGGCACGCCCTGCGCGGAAAGCTCCTCGGCCACGGCCTCGCGCAGATGGGCGATGGTCGCCTCGATTTCCGTAAGTGAACTGTCTGCCAGCGGCGCCAGCAAGGCCTGCTGGCGCGAGGCAAAGATGGCCGAGAGACCGATGCCATAGGCCGAGAGCAGGCCGGAAAACGGGTGGATCAGCACGCCTTCCATGCCGAGTGCGTCGGCGACGAGGCAGGCGTGCTGGCCGCCCGCGCCGCCGAAGCAGTTGAGCAGATATTCGGTGACGTCGTAGCCGCGCTGCACGGAGATTTTCTTGATGGCGTTGGCCATATTCTCGACGGCGATCGTCACGAAGCCTTCGGCAACCGCTTCCGGCGCGCGGCCATCGCCTATTTCGGCTGCCATCGCTGCGAATTTCGCGCGCACGGTCTCGGTGTCCAGCGGCTGGTCCTGTTCGGGGCCGAAAATCGCCGGGAAGAAATCGGGCTGGAGCTTGCCAAGCATGACGTTGGCGTCGGTGACGGCCAGCGGGCCGCCGCGCCGGTAGCATGCCGGTCCGGGATTGGCGCCCGCCGAATCCGGACCCGTCTGAAAGCGCCCCGCCTCGTAATGCAGCACCGAGCCGCCGCCGGCGGCCACGGTGTGGATGCGCATCATCGGCGCGCGGACGCGCACGCCCGCCACTTCCGTGTCGAACGCGCGCTCATATTCGCCATCATAGTGGGCAACGTCGGTCGAGGTTCCGCCCATGTCGAAGCCGATGACCTTGCCGAAGCCGGCAAGGCGCGCGGTTTCCACCATGCCGACGACGCCGCCGGCCGGTCCCGACAGCAGCGCATCCTTGCCCTGGAACATGTCTGCGGCGGTCAGGCCGCCAGACGACATCATGAACATGAGGCGAGGGGAGGCTGTGCCGGTCTTATTGCTGGAGATGCCCAGTTCGCCAGCGACCTGCCGAACGTAGCGCGACAGGATCGGCGAGAGATAGGCATCTACTACGGCAGTGTCGCCACGGCCGACCAGCTTGACCAGCGGCGAGACGCGGTTGGAGACCGAGATTTGCGAGAAACCGGATTCTTCGCAGAGGCTTGCCGCCATTTCCTCATGCTGTGGATATTTCCATGCATGCATGAAGACGATGGCAACCGCATCGATGCCGTCGGCCTTGGCTTTGCTCACCGCATCGCGGATATGCTCGGCATCGAACGCCATTTCGACTGTGCCGTCGGCGCGCACGCGCTCATCGACCTCCACCACGCGCTCGTAGAGCTGCTCGGGAAGGATGATTTCCTTGGCAAAGATGTCCGGGCGGGCCTGGTAGGCGATGCGCAGCGCATCTCGGAATCCCTTGGTGATAAGCAGCAGCACACGATCGCCCTTGCGCTCCAGGAGCGCGTTGGTGGCCACCGTCGTGCCCATCTTGATGTCGCCGATCGCATCGGAGGGAACCGGCGCATCGGCTGCGACACCAAGCAGCCTCCGGATGCCGGCGATTGCGGCGTCCTTGTAGGCTTCGGGGTTTTCCGAGAGGAGTTTAAGCGGATGGAGCTCGCCTTCGGGGTCCCTGCCGATGATGTCGGTGAAGGTGCCGCCGCGGTCGATCCAGAAGTCCCATTTGCCGGCCATTTTTCTTGTCTCCCTCTGGCGGGGTCCGACGTCCGGATACCCCAACGTCAAAACTTATTGACGATTTCTCGATAAACTGTCAACGTTGGCATCTGCCGGAGAAACGCGGCATGCTCCGGACACAGAAGTCGAAGCATTACGATGAAAAGGGGAACGACATGAAATACCGTGCACCGCTCGCGGCTGGCCTTCTCGCCGGCGGCCTCTTCGTCACCAGCGCGGCCTTCGCGCAGACCGCCTGGGATCTGCCGACGCCTTATCCTGACGGCAATTTCCATACCCGCAACGTCATGCAGTTTGCAGAAGACGTTGGCGAAAAGACCGGCGGCGAACTCAAGATCACCGTTCATTCGAACCAGTCACTGATCGCCCATCCGGAGATCAAGACCTCAGTTCGCGACGGCATCGTGCCTGCCGGTGAACTGCTGGTATCGCGCCTTGAAAACGAAAGCCCGATTTTCGGCGTCGACTCCGTACCGTTCCTCGCGTCGAGCTACGAACTGTCGAAGAAGCTCTATGACGCGCAGCGGCCATACCTCGAAAAGCTGCTCGGCGAGCAGGGCCTGCAGCTCCTGTTCTCGGTGCCGTGGCCGCCGCAGGGCATCTTTGCCAAGAAGGAAGTGACGTCGCTGTCCGAGCTCGAGGGGCTGAAGTTCCGCGCCTACAATCTCGGGACCGAGCGCGTCGCCGAACTCGCCGGCATGGTGCCGACGCAGATCGAGGCCTCCGACATTCCGACCGCGTTTGCTACCGGCCGTGTTGAAGCGATGATCACGTCGCCGTCCACTGGCGTCGATTCCAAGGCCTGGGACTTCCTGACCCACTACCACGACACGCAGGCATGGCTGCCGCGTAACATGGTGATCGTCAACAAGGCGGCCTTCGATGCGCTGGGCGACGACGTCAAGAGCGCGGTGCTCGAGGCTGCGGCGGAAGCCGAGACGCGCGGCTGGGAGATGTCGCAGACGGAAACCCAGGAAAAGACGAAGGCGCTCGCCGACAACGGTGTCACCGTCGTCAATCCCTCCGACGAGCTGAAGGCCGATTTCGCCAAGATTGGCGAGACCATCACCGAGGAGTGGAAAGAGCGGGCTGGCGCCGACGGCGAAGCTCTGTTGCAGACCTACCGCGGCAACTAAGCGCTGCAATGCGGACAGCCGTCCGGGTGACGACGACCGTCGCCCGGACACCCGCCTCTCTCAAGGGAAAGTCCCATGCGGCGTTTTCTCGACGCACTCTATCGCGTCGCCGGCTGGGCGGCCGCGATTGCGATCTTCATAATCTTCGCCCTGGTGGCGATCCAGGTATCCGCGCGACTGCTTGATGTCGGCTTGCGACTTGTGGGCCTGCAGCCGCTGGGGATCAGGGTCCCGTCCATTGCGGAAATCTGTGGCTTCCTGCTCGGCGCCGCGAGCTTTCTGGCGTTGGCCCATACGCTCGTGACCGGAGGTCATATCCGCGTCGGCGTGCTGGTCAACCGGCTGGGCGGCGGTGCCCGCCACGTGGTCGAGACCTTGCTCGGCATGGCGGGGGCCGCGTTGTCGCTCTACGCGACCGTGGCGCTGGCACGGCTGACGATCAGAAGCTGGAACTTTAATGACGTGTCCTATGGCATCGTGCCGGTGCCGCTGGCGCTGCCGCAGGGCCTGATGACGGTTGGCCTTGCCGTGCTCACGATTGCGCTCGTCGATGTGACGGTGCAGGCATGGACCCGCAGGGTCTACATCCAGAGCCGGACGGAGGCCTGAGCGATGGGCGTTTTCGAACTGTCGCTGCTGCTCATCGTCATGATGTTCGCGGCGCTGGCGCTCGGTCTGTGGATCGCGTTTTCACTGTCGCTCGTAGCCCTGGTGGCGCTGGCCTCAAAGCCTGCCATCCCGGCAGCGCAGGTAATGGCGACCTCCTTGTGGAGTTCGTCCATATCCTGGGACCTGACGGCGCTGCCGATGTTTATCTGGATGGGCGAAATATTGTTCCGCTCGCGCCTCTCGGAGAACATGTTCGCCGGCATTTCACCCTTCGTGCGCCGCATTCCCGGCAGGCTGGCACATGTCAACGTGCTTGGCTGCGCGGTGTTCGCGGCCGTATCGGGCTCGTCGGCGGCGACCACCGCCACCGTCGGCAAGATCTCGCTGCCGGAGCTGCAGAAGCGGGGGTACGACGACCGTCTGGCCATCGGCAGTCTTGCCGGCTCCGGTACGCTGGGGCTGCTGATCCCGCCGTCGATCATCCTGATCGTCTATGGCGCGGCAGTCGAGGAATCGATTGCACGGCTGTTCGTCGCCGGCGTCATACCGGGCCTGGTGCTAGCAACGCTGTTCATGGGTTATGTCGCTCTATGGGCGCTTCTCAACCCTAGCAAGATGCCGCCGCCGGACGAGCGGACCTCTTGGTCGCACAAGCTTTCGGCGGTGCGCGAGCTGCTGCCCGTGGCGATGCTCATCCTCGGAGTGATCGGCTCCATCTATGGCGGGATCGCATCGCCGACCGAGGCTGCGGTTGTCGGCGTGGCGCTCAGCCTGGTGCTGGCGCGCGCGCAGGGCGCTCTCGACTGGACGCGCTTCAAGGACGGCCTGATGGCGGCGACCGTCACCTCCTGCATGATCGCGTTCATTCTGGCTGGGGCCGACATTCTGACGACCGCGATGGGCTTTACCGGCCTGCCGCGACAGCTTGCGACCTGGATCGGGGAACTCGGCCTTTCGCCGATGATGCTGCTGGCCGCGCTGACGCTGCTGTTCATCATGCTGGGCTGTTTCCTAGACGGCATCTCCATGGTTGTGCTGACCACCGCCGTCATCATGCCGCTGGTTTCGGCGGCAGGCTTCGACCTTGTGTGGTTCGGCATCTACCTCGTCATCGTCGTCGAGATGGCGCAGATCACCCCGCCGGTCGGCTTCAACCTGTTCGTGATACAGGGGCTGACGGGCAGGGACCTGTTCGAGATCGCCCGGGCGACGCTGCCGTTCTTCCTGCTGATGGCGATCATGGTGATCATTCTCGCCATCTTCCCGGACGTGGCGCTGTGGTTGCCAAGGACCATGTTCGCAGGCTGATTCATAATGGTTGGAGGAGAGCCATGACGGAGAAAACCGATTTCGGACCGATCGTCTCGTCGGCACATCTCGCCGATGGGGCGCTGCCGGCGCTCTCCGAACTCGAATTCGGCATGACGCTGGCGGGCAACGCCTTCGAGCGCTGGATGGTGCGCTGTATGACGGCGGCGGGCGAGCCGGGCCTGACCTCGATAGACGTTCAGGTGCTGCATTCGGCCAACCATCGCGGCCGGCCGAAGCGGCTCTCCGACCTCTGCATCATGCTCGGCATCGAAGACACGCACGTCGTCATCTACGCCATCAAGAAGCTGGAAAAACGCGGACTGGTCAAAAGCACGCGCTCGGGCAAGGAAAAGCTTGTCGGCGCCACGGCCAAGGGCGTGGAAGCCTGCATTCGCTATCGCTCCGTGCGGGAGGCGTTGCTGGTCGAATCCGTCAAGGGCCTGGGCCTCGATCCCAAGGCGATCTCGAACGTGGCCGCCACGCTGCGCGCGCTTTCGGGCCACTACGATCAGGCGGCGCGTACCGCCGCATCGCTTTGAGAGTGTAGCGGCCGTGCACGCATTTCTTGCCGCCGCGGCGCGTCACGGCCGGCTGGTGCTGGTGCTGGGTCTGGCAGCCGGCATTGCCTTACCCGACCTTGCGCTTGCAATGCGGCCATGGATCGCCGGCATGATTGCCAGCCTGCTGTTTCTGGCGGCGCTGCGTGTCGGGCATCGGCAGGCGGTCGGGGCGCTGGGCGATCTCGGTGCCTCGGTCGGACTTGCAACCGTGCTTCAGGTGGTATTGCCCATCTCGGCAATTCTGCTTTTTGCAGTTCTCGGCCTGTCGGGCGCTGCGCTGGCTACATTTTTCGTTCTGATGCTGGCGGCTGCGCCGGTGACCGGCAGTCCGAACCTCGCGATCATGACCGGAAACGATCCGGCGCCGGCGCTGCGCCAGATCGTGGTGGGTACTGCCCTTCTGCCGCTCACCGTGCTTCCAGTCTTCTGGCTGTCGCCGGCCTTCGGAGAGGCGCGCGCCGTGCTGACGGCTGCAGGCGGCCTGATGGCGCTGATCGTCGCGGCCACCGGCTCAGCGTTCCTGCTTCGCGCGTACTGGCTGCGCAACCCAAGCGAGAGAACCATACAGTCCATCGACGGGTTGTCGGCGATCGCGATGGCCGTGGTGGTGATCGGTCTGATGTCGGCGGTCGGGCCGGCGATCCGCCAGACGCCGCTAACCTTCGCGGGCGTCCTCGCGCTGGTGTGTGCGGTGAACTTTCTGCTGCAGGTCATTGCGGCCACCCTGGCGCGTCGCGCGGGTTTCGCAAGTCGCGCAGCGGCCATCGGAATCGTGGCGGGCAACCGCAACGTCGCGTTGTTCCTGACGGTGCTGCCGCAGGAGACGATCGATCCGATCCTGCTTTTCATCGGCTGCTATCAGATACCGATGTATCTGACGCCCGCCATTCTCGGCCGCTTCTACCGCCGCCAATAGCCTTACAGAGAGTCACACAACGTTACGAAACCGGACGGCGGCTCACGCATTTTTGTGTCGAGTGCCCGGTCTGATTTGAGAGGGGCGAGCGCTCGATGAAGAAGGAGATTTGAAATGAAAAAGCTGATCCTCGCTTCCGCTTCCGCCATCGCTCTGATGGGTCTTGCTGCCTGCAGCGACACGGACAACACCACCACGCAGGGCCTGCCCGAGCAGGAACAGGCGCCGATGGCGCAGCCTGAGCAGCCGGCAGAACCCGCTCCCGCGCCGGCTCCCACCGAATAAGTCGAAGCGCGCAGTCTCGAAGAAGGCCGGTTTCCAGACCGGCCTTTTTCTTGTCCAACCGGTCCAACTTCGACCACCTGCCATCTCGTCAACGGCGGCGATTCACCTTAAGAAGGCCCGGATGTCGATCTGGGCCAGGATAAGCGAATTTCTCTCGACCGTTCCGGCGAACGCGCTGTCGAACTTGATCGAGGCCGTACGGACCGTCTTCGAGGGCGATCCCGAACTGCGCCGGCGTGTGGCCTTTTCGATCGCGATGATCGCGCTTTCGGCGAAGATGGCCAAGGCCGACGGCGTTGTCACGCAGGCCGAAGTCCGTGCTTTCCAGCAGATTTTTGAAGTGCCGCGGGAACAGGCGCGCAACGTGGCGCGGCTCTTCGACCTTGCCAAGCAGGATGTGGCCGGCTTCGAACTCTATGCGGAGCGGATGGCGCGCTTGTGCGGGTCCGGCCAGCCCAATTGCGCGATGCTAGAGGACATACTCGACGGTCTCTTCCACATCGCCAAGGCTGATGGGTTCGTCCATGAGCGCGAGGTGGCGTTTCTTCAGCGCGTGGCGGAAATTTTCGAGATCGACGAGCAGCATTTCGAGCGCATCCTGTCGCGGCACGCGATCCTCGGGGAAAAGGATCCGTGGCTCGTGCTGGGACTGGAGCGCGGGGCGCCTTTCGAGGAGGTGCGCGCCAGATATCGGCGCATGGTGGCGGACAACCATCCCGACAGGCTGATCGCGCGCGGGGTTCCTGAGGAATTTTTGGCAATCGCCAACAGCCGGCTTGCGGCAATCAACGGCGCCTACGAGACGATAGAGCGGAGCATGCAGCGCACATGAGCGGCTTCGCACCCGACCATGCCGGTTCCGAGGTGCGGGTTTCGCCCAATTTCGGGCCGCGTGCTGAAGGGCGCAAGCCGGACTGCATCATCATGCACTATACTGGCATGGCGACAGGGCCCGCCGCCGAAGCATGGCTTTGCGCGCCGGAAAGCGAGGTCTCGTCGCACTATCTCGTCCACGAAGACGGGCGGGTCGTGCAGATGGTGCGGGAGGCGGACCGCGCCTGGCATGCCGGCAAGGGCTCTTGGCGCGGCGTGTCGGATGTGAACTCGTTTTCCATCGGGATCGAGATCGTCAATCCAGGCCCGCTGGAGGGGTTTCCGCCGTTTCCTGACGCTCAGGTTGAGGCGGTTGCAGCGCTCGCCCGCGACATTTGCGCGCGATGGTCGGTTCCTCCCGAACGAATTCTGGCACATTCGGACGTTGCGCCGGGCCGCAAAATCGACCCCGGCGAGCGGTTCCCCTGGGCGTGGCTCGCTGAGAGCGGGATCGGCCATTACGTCCAGCCGTCGCCCGTGCGCGGCGGGCGGTTTCTGGCGATGGGCGATTCCGGAGAGCCGGTCGAGGCCTTCCAGTCGATGCTGTCGCTCTACGGTTATGGCTTGGAAATCAACGGTTTGTTCGACGAGCAGACGCGACTCGCCGTCGAAGCGTTTCAGCGCCACTTTCGTCCCGCGCGGGTAGACGGCGTCGCAGATCAGTCGACCATCGAGACGCTGCACAGGCTGCTGAAGGCGCTGCCGGCCAGCCCGATCTGACGCAGGGTAATTAAGACTTTGCTGTAACATACTGTCACGCAAAGTGAATCGTGCGGCCATTTTTGACTCGAAGTTGGCCTGCAAATCCCCGGCTCTCCCCCGCGGCCGGTGGCGCTCGATCCCGGCCGTTGATTGTAAACAGCCGCGAGCGCCCAGAAGCGGCATTTCGGAAGAACTGGAACGTATGAAGAAGATGATCTTTGCGGCGGCTGCGCTTGCAGCCGGCCTTACGACTATTGCCGCGCATGCGGAAAACCGCGACACATATCAGGAAATCATGAAGCGCGAGCAGGCGATCCGCAACGTCGACAAGACAACGACTGCTTCGATCCCCGCAGACAAGGCCCCGCGCAGCACCAAGGCCACGGTGGCGGCGAAAGCCGGGAAGGGTGGCAGCTATTCAGCGATCATCTCGAAATATGCGTCACAGCATGGCGTGCCGGTGGCGCTTGCCAATGCGGTGGTCCGCATCGAGAGCAACTATCGCCCGAACGCCCGCGGTCGCGCTGGCGAAATCGGCCTGATGCAGATAAAGCCCGCGACGGCCCGCATGATGGGCTATTCGGGCAGCGCCAAGGGTCTCTACGATCCCGAGACCAATATCCGCTACGGCATGAAGTATCTGGCCAAGGCCCATCAGCTCGGCGGCGGCGACACCTGCGGCACCATCCTGCGCTACAATGCCGGCCATGGCGCCAAGCGCATGAACAAGATTTCCGCAGCCTATTGCGCCAAGGTCAAGCGGCAGCTCGGCGGCGCGTAATCGAACCGGCCACGCCTTTCGGCTTGCGTTTTGGGCAGCGGCACCTTTTATACGCTCTGCCAGCCGGCCGGGCGGCCGCACCGGCAGGGACCGAAAGGTCGCAGGTGAGGAAAGTCCGGGCTCCAGGGAAACACGGTGCCGGCTAACGGCCGGCGGGGGCGACCCCAGGGAAAGTGCCACAGAAAGCAAACCGCCCCGCTCGCGGGGTAAGGGTGAAAGGGTGGGGTAAGAGCCCACCGCGCGACTGGCAACAGGAGCGGCACGGTAAACCCCACCGGGAGCAAGACCGAATAGGGACGACGCGAAGGGCAACCTTCGGGCAGTTTCCGGCCCAGTCGTCCGGGTAGGTTGCATGAGGCGGGCGGCAACGTCCGCCCAAGACGAATGGTCGCCACGTCGCGGCGCCCTCGGGCGGCGCGGCCATACAGAACCCGGCTTACAGGCCGGCTGGCATTTCACTTCGACGCTTCGCCCTACCGGGCGGGGCGTCGAGTTGCTTCAGGTAGTCGCTATTCGGCGAGCGCGGCATCGATCGCCGCCCAGAGATCTTCCGTCGGCTCGCAGCCGATGGACAACCGGACGAAGCCCGGCTCGACCGCATCGCCCCAGCGCGCACGGCGTTCGGCAGAGGTGTGAACGCCGCCGAACGAGGTCGCGGGCTGGATCAGGGCGCATCCGTCGATAAAGCGTTCCGCCTGCCCCTGCGATCCCAGCGTCAGCCCGATCAGGAAACCGAAACGCTCCATCTGCGCGCGGGCCAGATTATGTGTGGGGTCGTCGGCAAGGCCGGGGAAGCGGACAGCCTTTACGGCCTTGTGATCCAAAAGACGGGAGGCGACCGCCTCCGCAGTGTTGCACATGCGCTCGAAACGCACATGCAGCGTTTCAAGGCCGCGATGCACCAGCCAGGCCTCGAACGGGCCGGGTATGCCTCCAGCAAGTTTTCTCCAGTCGGAAATGGCCGCCATGATATCGGCATCGCGGCTCGCCACATGCCCGAACAGCACGTCCGAATGGCCATTGGGCGCCTTTGTGTCGGCGGCCACGATTATATCTGCGCCGAGTTCCAGCGGGCGTTGGCCGTATGGCGTCATCGTCGTGTTGTCCGCCACCACCAGCGCGCCGGCTGCATGAGCGGCTTTCGCAACGGCCGCTATGTCGCAGATATCGAGGCTGGGATTGGCGGGCGTTTCCACGAACACCAGCCGGTAGCCCTCGAACCCGCCATCGAGGAATGTCGCGGTGGGTCGTGTGTCGTAGGTGACGCCGAGCCGTGTGAGGAAACGCTCGGTCAGAACGCGCGTCGTGTAGTAGCCGTCGGAAGGCAGAAGGATCCGATCGCCGCTTTGCAGGAGCGCGAAGAAGACTGCTGCGTTGGCCGCCATGCCGGAGGGAAAGCCGAGCGCGGGCGCGTCTTCCAGGTGAGACAGCATTTTTTCGACCGCATCCCACGTCGGGTTGGAGAAGCGGCCGTACTGCGCGAAGCCGGCCGGATCGCCCGGCAGGTGAAACATGCTCGCCATGGTCAATGGAAGTGCGACGGGATCGCCCTTTGCCAGTTCGGCACGGCGAAGATGGGCGAGCTGCGCGGCGCGCGCGGAGGAGCTGTCGTTCATGTCAAAGGTTTCCAGCGGCGAGATAGGCGACCACGCTAGAGACGCGCGATGCATGACGCAAGCCACCGAAAGCCGGCGGCGAAAAGGCTCCTAACCGTTCGTTAAGCCTAACAGAGCATAAATGGCAGGTCGCATCTGCATGACTGCCGGTACATGCCCGAAAGGTGGTTTGTGCAGGCTGTTCCCGTTGACGCCCATATTGGCCCATGGTATCCCTTAAGCATAATCACGACTTCGGTTCAGTTCCGGGTGAAGTGTCCCCCAAACCGGCAGCCAGTGCGGCCCGCCGGGGTGGTTCGGCATTGCCCGGAATTGGTGGCGGGATGGGGTCAGGGAAAGCAATTCAGCGCATGCGCGAGGATACGCAGGCGGGCGCGGCAGGGACGGTAGTTTCGGGTCATGGACCGTTTTCTTTCCAGTGCCGTAAACAGGATCGACGCCAAGGGGCGGGTATCGGTGCCGGCGCACTTTCGCGCCGTGGTGCAGCGCCGCGGGTACCAGGAACTCTACGCGCTGAAGGCGCTGGATCGCCCGGCGCTGGATGTGGGCGGGCTCGATCTGCTCGATCGCTACGAGGAACGTATCGCGATGGAGGATCCGTTTCTCCAGACGGCGGACGACATGTCCTACTTCGTGCATGGCGACAGCGATTTCCTGAAGCTCGATCAGGATGGGCGCATTACGGTGACCGATTTCATTCGCGACCATACGGGCATCACCACGGAGGTGGCATTCGTGGGGCGCGGGACCTTTTTTCAGATGTGGGAGCCGTCGCAGCTTGCGGACTACGGCGCGCAGGTGCGGGAGCGGCTGATGAAATTGCGCCAGGCGGGAACGACGGGCGCAACGGGCGGGGGCCCGGAGTGATGGCGGGCCACGGCGAGGGGATTGCCGTTGGCGGACCGGCCCGCCACATTCCGGTCATGCTCGCGGAAGTGCTGGAAGCGCTTCGACCTGCTGCCGGCGAGACTTTCGTCGACGGCACTTTCGGCGCAGGCGGCTACACAAACGCGATCCTGCGGGCCGGCGCCAACGTGGTTGCGATCGATCGCGATCCCGATGCCATCAAGGCCGGCAAGGCGCTCGTGGATGAGTTTTCAGGCCGCCTGCGACTTGTGCATGACCGTTTCTCGGAGCTCGACGCGGTGGCAGGCGAGCCGGTCGACGGCGTGGTGCTCGACATCGGCGTTTCCTCCATGCAGCTCGACGAGGCCGAGCGGGGATTTTCCTTCCGGGGTGACGGGCCGCTCGACATGCGCATGGCGCAGGACGGGCCGAGTGCCGCCGACGTGGTCAATCGCTTCAAGGTGGGCGACCTGGCGCGCATCATCGGAATGCTTGGCGAGGAACGTCATGCGGGCCGCGTCGCGCGCATGATCGAAAAGCGCCGCGCCGTTCGTCCCTTCGAGCGCACCCGGGACCTTGCCGATGCCATCGAGGGTACGCTCGGCAACAATCCGAAGGACAAGATCCACCCTGCGACGCGCACGTTCCAGGGCCTGCGCATCTTCGTAAACGACGAACTGGGCGAACTCGCCCGCGCACTCTTTGCAGCCGAGCGCGCGCTGAAGCCCGGCGGGCGGCTGGTCGTTGTCACCTTTCATTCTCTTGAAGACCGGATCGTGAAGAAGTTCATCACCGACCGTGCAGGTCAGGCCGCAGGGTCGCGACACATGCCGGCCGTCGAAATCAAGGCGGCGACGTTCGACAAGGCGGGTAAGGTGGTTGCCGCCAGCGATGCCGAGGCGCGCGAAAATCCACGTGCCCGTTCCGCCAAACTTCGGGCCGCCGTGCGCACCGATGCGCCGGCCCGCGCCGCCGATCTGTCGCTTTTCGGGCTGCCTGCGCTGCCCGCACTCGCTCCCGCCGTGGAAAGGTAATCGCCATGTTCAGAACCACCGACCTAGTGCTGATCGCGGTGATGGTCTCGGCCGCGGCGTTCACCTACACGACCAAGCACGCAGCCGAAGCCGAGCTTTCCAAGCTGCGCAAGCTCGAGGCGGCGATCCGCTTCGAGGAGGAAACGATCGACGTGCTCAAGGCCGACTGGAGCCTGCTGACGCAGCCGTCTCGCCTGCAGAGACTTGCCGAGACCTATCAATCGGAGCTGGAGCTCGTGCCTGTCGAGCCTTACCAGATTGCCGATATCGACGACCTGCCGATACGGCCGGTCGAGATCGAGGACTTCATCAACGAAAACCTTGGCGGCATGGCCGATAACGGCATCGATGCAACCACCACCGGCGGGGTCGTGCAATGATCGGCCGCTGGCGCGCAAAAAAGGAAGCCGAAGAGCAGGATAGCGGCTCGGGTCGGATCGTCGTCGACGGTATCGGCAAGTCGACGGGCGGGCGGGCCCGGACTCGTATCCTGATCACCATGGCGGTCTTCTTCGCCGTCTACGGCGTGATTGCCGGCCGTCTCACCTATCTCGGGTTCCAGGATCTGGAAGAGGGTGGTCCCGGCCCGTCACGCGTCACGGCATCGCGCCCGGACATTGTCGACCGCAATGGCGAGGTCCTGGCGACCGACATCAACACTGCATCGCTCTACGCCGAGCCGCGCCGCATCGTCGACGCAGACGAGGCGCTCGAGAAGCTGCTGACCGTGCTTCCCGACCTTAACATCGAGCAGACCTACAACCGTCTGCAGAGCGACGCCGGGTTCATCTGGCTGCGCCGCCAGCTTTCGCCCCGCCAGCAGCAGGCGATCATGCAGCTTGGCATACCGGGCATCGGCTTCCGGACCGAGAAGCGCCGCTTCTATCCCGGCGGCGCCACCGCATCCCACATCGTCGGCCTCGTGAATGTCGACAACAAGGGCATTGCGGGCATGGAGAAATATATCGACGACCAGGGGCTCGCGGATTTGCAGGCGACTGGTCTGGCCGTTGCCAAGGACCTTGAGCCGGTCCGGCTGTCCATCGACCTGCGCGTCCAGCATGTCGTGCGCGATGAAATCGTTCGGGCGATGGAAAGCTACCGCGCTCTTTCGGCCGGTGCCGTCGTCATGGATGTGCGTACTGGCGAAGTCCTTGCAATGGCGTCGGTGCCGGATTTCGACCCAAACAATCCATACAATGCGCATGACAAGGACAGGCTCAATCGCATGTCCGCTGGCGTCTACGAGATGGGTTCGACGATCAAGAGCTTCACGACCGCCATGGCGCTGGATTCCGGCAAAGTGACGATGGAAAGCAGGTTCGACGCCACCAGGCCGATCGTCGTCGGCGGACGCAGGATTCGCGATTTCCACGGCAAGGGCCGCGTGCTGACGGTTCCGGAGGTGTTTATCTACTCTTCCAATATCGGTTCGGCCAAGGAAGCCGACGTTGTCGGCATCGAAGGGCATCGCGAATTTCTCTATCGCCTCGGTCTGCTCAGCCGCATGGATACCGAGCTGCCCGAGGTCGCCCGGCCAACCGAACCGAAGGTCTGGAAGAAAGTACACTCCATCACCGCAGCCTTTGGGCACGGCTTCTCGACCACGCCGTTGCAAACGGCGGTCGGTGTTTCCGCGCTGGTCAATGGCGGCTATCTGATGCCGCCGACATTTCTGATACGCAATCAGGACCAGGCGATGGCGTCGGCTACCAAGGTTGTTAGTGATTATACGGTCGACGGGATGCGCTACCTATATAATCTGAATGCCGAGAAGGGCTCCGGCAAGCGCGGCACCGTTCCCGGTTACCGGGTCGGTGGGAAGACCGGGACCGCCGAGAAGGTGGTCAACGGCCGCTATTCCAACGAAAAGAATTTCAACGCTTTCGTGGCCGTTTTCCCGATGGACAACCCGCAATACATCGTGCTGACCGTCATTGACGAGCCGAAGCGAGAGAACTCGACGCGCTCTGCGACCGCCGGTGTTACCGCCGCGCCGCTCGCGTCGAACATCATCCGCCGCTCTGCCGCCATGCTTGGCGTAAAGCCTGATTTCGGCCATGAAAGTAGCGCCCTTTTGGTGTCCTCACAGTGATTCTCGGGGATTGCGGGGGCGTCCACGTATTCGGACCAATGGAATTTGATGAAGCTCAGCCAGTTTTCCGGTTTCCTGCCCGTCCCCGGCGCCTTGGGCGAGATCGAGGTTGCGGGGATATCGTCGGATTCGCGCCGGGTTGAACCCGGCTTTCTGTTTGCCGCCCTGCAAGGGACGCGGGCGGACGGCGCATCCTTCGTGGCCGACGCGGTGAAGCGCGGCGCAGCCGCTGTCATTGCGGCGCGCGGTTCGCTGACCACCGATCCCGGCGTGCCGGTGATTGCGATCGATGATCCGCGCCACGCGCTGGCGCTTGCCGCGGCCGTTTTCCACGGCCTGCAGCCTGAAACGATGGTGGCCGTGACGGGTACCAGCGGCAAGACCTCCGTGGCGTCCTTCACCCGGCAGATATGGGAACAGGCCGGTTTGGCGGCCGCGTCCATCGGCACGACCGGCGTCGTTGCGCCGGGCCGCGAGGAGTACGGCTCGCTGACGACGCCCGATCCTGTGACGCTGCATTTGCTGCTGGCGGAACTCGCCGGTGCCGGCGTGACGCATGCCGCGATGGAAGCGTCGAGCCACGGCCTCGACCAGCGACGGCTGGACGGGGTGCGTCTGGCCGCGGGCGGGTTCACCAATCTCGGTCGCGACCACATGGATTATCATCCGACGGTCGAGGAATATCATGCCGCCAAGATGCGGCTCTTTACCGAGTTGCTGCCAAAAGGCGCGCCGGCAGTCGTCTTTGCCGACGATACATGGTCACAGCCGACGATCGACGCCGCGCGCGGTGCCGGCCTGGAGGTGCTGACCGTTGGCCGCAAGGGCGATTTCCTGCAACTCAAGCGGGTTGAACACGAACGGTTCCGCCAGCGGGCGGAGATCGCCACAGGTGGTGAGATTTACGAAATCGATCTGCCGTTGGCCGGGGATTTCCAGATTGCCAACGCATTGGTGGCAGCGGGACTCGCCATCTCGACCGGGCTTGAGGCGGGCAAGGCGCTGATGGCTCTGGAAGGATTGAAAGGCGCGTCGGGCAGGCTGGAACACGTCGGCACAACGCCGGAAGGCGCGCCGGTCTATGTCGACTACGCCCACAAACCGGATGCGCTTGAGAACGTGCTGAAGGCGGTGAGGCCTTTCACGACCGGGCGTGTTCTGGTCGTCTTTGGTTGCGGCGGCGATCGTGACAGGGGCAAGCGCCCGATCATGGGCGAGATCGCAACGCGGCTGGCGGACGTCTCCATCGTCACCGACGACAATCCGCGCTCCGAGGAGCCGGCGGCGATCCGTGCGGCGATCATGGAGGCGGCACCCGGCGCCATCGAGATCGGCGATCGCCGTCAGGCGATCCGCGAGGCGATCACGATGCTGCATGCGGGCGACACACTGGTGGTTGCGGGCAAGGGGCACGAGGAAGGCCAGACCGTCGGCGACGTGACGCTTCCGTTCTCGGATCACGCCGAGGTGCGGGCCGCTCTTGCGGAGCGCGCAGCATGAGCCTCCTATGGCGCAGCCAGGCACTTGCAGGGGCGATGAACGGCAGGCCCGTGGGCGCGATGCCCGAGGGTGTGACCGGCATCTCGATCGACACGCGCACGTTGAAGCCGGGCGACGCCTTTTTCGCGATCAAGGGTGAGCGGTTCGACGGGCACGACTTCGCGACCGCCGCGCTCAAGGCCGGGGCAGGGTTGCTCGTTGTTGCCGAAAGCAGGCTGCCGGCGCTGGGCCGCATCACTGCCCCGATGATCGTGGTGCCGGACGTCATGGTGGCACTCGAGGCCGTCGGAGTGGCGGCGCGCGCGCGCGCCAAGGCAAAGATCATCGGCGTCACCGGTTCGGTCGGCAAGACGACGACGAAGGAAGCGCTGCGCTGCGCGCTCGAGGCCGTCGGCACCGTCCATGCGTCGCCTCAATCCTTCAACAACCACTGGGGCGTGCCGCTTACGCTGGCGAGAATGCCGGAAGATTGCGACTACGCGGTCTTCGAGATCGGCATGAGCAATCCCGGCGAAATCCGCCAGCTCGTGAAATATGTGCGGCCGCACATCGCTTTGATAACGGCCATCGCGCCGGCCCATCTCGGGGCGTTCAAGAGCATTGAGGATATCGCACGAGCCAAGGCCGAGATTTTCGAGGGTCTGGAGCCCGGCGGCCACGCGCTCATCAATCGTGACGATCGCCAATGGAAGCTGCTCGACAAGGCCGCGCGCGATCTCGGCGTCGAGCATATCTGGAGCTTCGGCGAGCATGCCCGCGCGACATTCCGGCTTGCGGGTTGCCAACTCGGCGGCGAAAGCTCGCGCATCGTTGTGAAGATGGCCGGACAGGAACTATCGCTGACGGTTGGCGCGCCGGGCCGCCATATGGTTCAGAACGTGCTTGCCGTGCTCGGGGCCGCCTATCTGGCCGGTGTCGATGTCACAAAGGCAGCACCGGCGCTGGCGCAGTTCGAGGCCGAACGCGGCCGTGGCCGGCGTTATGCGCTCGGGCATCCGGCCGGCGGCGAGATCATCGTCATCGACGAAAGCTACAACGCCAATCCGGTGTCCATGAAGGCAGCGCTCGACCTGTTGGGTACTGCATCCGTGCCGCCCGGGGGCCGCCGGATAGCGGTTCTGGGCGACATGCTGGAGCTCGGCGTGCATTCGAGAAAGCTGCATGAGGCGCTTGCGGGACCGATCGCAAAGTCCGGAGCCGACATCATCCTGCTGGGCGGCTCCGAGATCGGGGCACTCGCCGCTTCGTTGCCCGATGAGGCCGCGGCGCAGCATCGGCCCAGCGCCGACGAGTTGAAGCCGCTGCTGATGGAGACGGTTCGGCCCGGCGACGTGATCATGGTCAAGTCTTCCAAGAGCGCCGGGTTCTCGAAGCTCGTGGAGGCGCTGCTAGAGAAATTTCCCGCGGCGGCTCCGGCCGGCCGCGTTGCCAGAGAAGCCTGAGAGACGTCGGGGGACGCCGCCAATGCTGTTGCTGCTCGTTGGACTTGCCGATCATTTCTCGGCCTTCAACGTTTTTCGATACATCACCTTCCGCACCGGCGGGGCGTTGATCACGTCAGCGCTGATCGTTTTCATGTTCGGGCCTGCGATCATCAACTCCCTACGCATCCGCCAAGGCAGGGGCCAGCCGATCCGCGCCGATGGCCCGCAGACGCATTTCAAGAAGGCCGGAACGCCCACGATGGGCGGTCTCATGATGCTCACAGGCATCATCGGTTCGGTACTGCTGTGGGGCAATCTGTCGAGCCCGCTCGTCTGGGTCGTGATGCTGGTGACGCTGGGCTTCGGCGCGATCGGCTTCTATGACGACTATCTGAAGGTCACGAAGCAGTCGCATCTGGGCTTCTCCGGCAAAATCCGGTTGCTGATCGAGTTCATCATCGCCGGCATCGCCGCATACGTCATCATGCGGACCGGGACCGAGCCTTTCTCATCTTCGCTGACCTTTCCCTTCGTCAAAGATTTTGTCCTGCACCTTGGCATCTTCTTTGTGCCTTTCGCTGCCTTCGTGATGGTCGGTGCCGGCAATGCGGTGAACATGACCGACGGGCTGGACGGCCTCGCCATCGTGCCGGTGATGGTCGCGGCCGCCTCTTTCGGTGTGATCGCATACCTTGCGGGTAACGCGGTCTTTGCTGATTATCTGCAAATCCACTTCACACCGGGCACCGGTGAGCTTTCAGTCGTGCTTGGCGCCGTCATCGGCGCCGGCCTCGGCTTCCTGTGGTTCAATGCGCCACCCGCTGCGATCTTCATGGGCGATACCGGCTCTCTAGCGCTGGGCGGGCTCATCGGCGCGGTCGCCGTGGCCGCGAAGCACGAGATCGTTCTGGCCATCATCGGCGGGCTTTTCGTCGTCGAGATCATGTCGGTGATCATCCAGGTCGCCTGGTTCAAGCTGACCGGCAAGCGGGTCTTCCTGATGGCGCCGATCCACCATCATTTCGAGAAGCTTGGCTGGACGGAGAGCCAGGTGGTTATCCGGTTCTGGATCATCGCCGTCATCCTGGCCCTCATCGGCCTTTCGACGCTCAAGCTGAGGTAGTCGATGATTCCGGCCACCACACTCAGCGGACGCAAGGTCGCCCTTTTCGGTCTTGGCGGATCGGGGATCGCGACCGCGCGCGCCCTTACCGAGGGTGGCGCTGCCGTCACCGCGTGGGACGACAATCCCGAAAGCGTGGCGCGTGCCGAGCGCGAAGGCATAGCAGTCGCCAATCTGCGCGAGGTCGACTGGTCGGAATTTGCATCGTTCGTGCTGTCACCCGGCGTGCCGCTGACGCATCCCAAGCCGCACTGGACCGTCGAGCTGGCGCGTGGGGCAAGTGTCGAGATCATCGGCGACATCGAACTGTTTTCACGCGAGCGTGCCGCGCGCTGCCCCGATGCACCCTTCATCGCCGTGACAGGCACCAACGGCAAGTCGACGACCACCGCGCTTATCGCCCACATTCTCGCCGCCGCTGGCCGTGACGCCCAGATGGGTGGCAATATCGGTCGCGCGGTGATGACGCTCGACCCGCCTGCTCGCAACCGGTTTCACGTCGTCGAGTGCTCCTCCTACCAGATCGAACTCGCGCCATCGCTGAACCCCAGCGCGGGTATCCTGCTCAACCTGACGCCCGACCATCTCGACCGGCACGGCACGATGCAGCGCTATGCCGAGATCAAGGAGCGGTTGGTCGCGGGGAGCGACACCGCCATAATCGGTGTGGACGATTCATATTGCGCGCAGATCGCCGACCGCCTCGAGCGGGTGGGCAAGGAGGTGATCCGGATCTCCAAGCGCCTGCCGCTGACGGACGGCTATTTCGCCGATGGGACCGATCTGATGGAGGCCGTGCGCGGGCAATACAGCCGCATTGGCTTCCTCGAAGGCATCGGCTCGCTGCGTGGCCTGCACAATGCGCAGAACGCACTGGCGGCGGTTGCCGCCTGCCTGAAGGTCGGGCTCGACCTCGGTGAAATCCAGTCGGGGCTCGAAAGCTTCCCCGGGCTGGCGCATCGCATGGAGCAGGTCGGCCGCCGCGGCCGCGTGATCTTCGTAAACGACTCCAAGGCGACGAATGCCGACGCGGCGGCCCCAGCGCTTTCGAGCTTCCAGCGCATCTACTGGATTGCCGGCGGCCTGCCCAAGGAGGGCGGAATCGACAGCCTGCGCTCCTTCTTCCCGCGTGTCGCGAAGGCCTACCTGATCGGCGAGGCCGCGCCGCAGTTTTCGGCAACGCTCGGTGATGCGGCGCCCTATGAAATATCCGGCACGCTCGACGCCGCGCTTCAGCATGCCGCCGAGGATGCGGCGCGTGACGAGGCCGCCGAGGCGGTGGTGCTGCTTTCGCCCGCCTGCGCCAGCTTCGATCAATACCGCAACTTTGAAATCAGGGGCGATGCCTTCCGCGAGGCGGTGCTCGCGCTCGATGGAATCGTGCCTTTTGGAGGGAAACGCTGATGGTCAGTCGTATCGACAGAGGTCCCGTCGCGAACTGGTGGTGGACGGTCGACCGATGGTTCTTCGCCGCGTTCCTGACCCTTATGGGCCTCGGTATCGTCCTGTCCTTCGCGGCCAGCCCTGCGGTGGCCGAGCGGATCGGTCTCGACAGCTATCACTTCGTGACGCGACAGATGATGTTCATGCTGCCGGCCGTCGTGATCATGATCGGCGTCTCGTTCCTCAACGCACGACAGGTGCGGCGGCTGGCGCTTGTCATGCTGGCCGGCTCGCTGGTGCTGATGGTTGCTGCGCTCTACTTCGGTATCGAGATCAAGGGATCGCGACGCTGGATTCATATCCTGGGCATCTCGGTGCAGCCCTCCGAATACATGAAACCGGGCTTTGTCATCATCTGCGCATGGCTCTTTTCCGAGCATGCAAGGCGGCCCGACGTTCCGGGCAATCTCTTCGCCATAATCCTTCTCGGCCTCGTGCTGGCGCTGCTGGTGGCGCAACCCGACCTCGGGCAATCACTGCTGGTGCTGGCGACATGGGGTGTCATGTTCTTCATGGCGGGCATGCCGTGGTTCTGGATTGCTGTTTTGGGCGGTGCGGCGATGGGAATCGGTGTTGCGGCTTACACGACCTTTCCGCATGTGGCCGCGCGTATCGACCGTTTCGTCACCGGCGAGGGCGACACCTTCCAGGTCGACATGGGACGCGAGGCGCTGGTGCGCGGCGGCTGGCTCGGGCAGGGTCCGGGCGAGGGCAGCGTCAAGCGCATCCTGCCGGATAGCCACACCGACTTCGTCTTCTCAGTCGCAGGTGAGGAATTCGGGCTGATCGTCTGTTTGCTGATTGCCATGCTTTTTGCATTCGTGGTCCTGCGCGGCCTGTCGCACTCGATGAAGGAGAGTGACGAGTTCTCGCGCTACGCGGTTTCGGGCCTCGTCGTGCTGTTCGGGCTCCAGTCGATCATCAACATGGGCGTCAACCTGCAGCTTCTTCCGGCCAAGGGCATGACGCTGCCGTTCATCTCCTACGGCGGTTCGTCGCTCGTTGCGGTGGCGATCTCCATGGGCATGGTGCTTGCGCTCACCCGCAAGGATCCGCAGAAACGGATGCGCATCGGTTCGCACACACTGATCCGCACCGTGCAACCGGCGGAATAGATGGCGAAGGGCGTTATTCTGCTGTCGGCCGGCGGCACGGGCGGACATTTGTTTCCGGCCGAAGCGCTGGCGCATGAGTTGATCGCGCGCGGCTGGACGGTGCATCTGGCCACCGACGGCCGTGCCGAACGCTACGCCGGTTCGTTTCCGGCTACGGAAATCCACACCATCCCGTCGGCCACGATCGGCTCCCGAAACCCGATCGCACTAGCCAAGGCTTTCTGGACTATATGGCAGGGCGCGCGCGAGGCCGGACGGATCATGGCGCGCATTTCGCCCAACGCGGTGATCGGCTTTGGCGGCTATCCGACGCTGCCACCGCTGTGGACGGCCACGCGGCGCGGACTGCCGACTATCGTCCACGAGCAGAACGCTGTGATGGGACGTGCCAACAAGGCTCTGGCCGGACGGGTGACCGCTATCGCCGGCGGTTTCCTGAAACCCGAGGGGGCTTATGCGGGCAAGATCGTGCCCGTGGGCAACCCGGTCCGCTCCGCTGTGCTGGAAGCAGCGCGCGAGCCGTTTGCGGCGCCAGCGGGAGACGAGCCCATCCGGTTGCTCGTCTTTGGCGGTAGCCAGGGCGCGCGCTTCTTTTCCGATACGGTTCCCGAAGCAGTGGCCAAATTGCCCGAGGCGCTACGTGCCCGATTGCGCATCGTCCAGCAGGCGCGGCCGGAGGACGAGGTGCGGGTCCGCGACGCCTATGCAGAGCTCGGCGTGCAGGCCGAGGTGTCGCCGTTCTTCGCCGATCTGCCGGCCCATATGGCCGCTGCCCATCTGGTGGTCGCGCGCGGCGGGGCCTCGACCGTGCTGGAACTTTCGGTTCTCGGGCGGCCTTCCATTCTCGTGCCGCTGCCGCACGCCCTGGACGACGACCAGGGCCATAATGCGCGCATACTGGTCGAGGCCGGCGGTGCGCTGATGCGGCGCCAGAACGAGATCGACGCGGCAAGCTTGGCAAGCGACATGGCCGGGCTGCTCAACGATCCGGGAAAGCTTTCGAAGATGGCTGCAGACGCGCGGTCGGTGGGCCGAACGGACGCCACGCGGTTGCTTGCGGACCTTGCAGAGGCTATTGCCTCGGGCGAATCCGTCGAAGCGTTCAAGGGAAGGATGCAGGCATGAAGATGCCGCAGACAATCGGCGTCGTGCATTTCATTGGCATCGGCGGTATCGGCATGAGCGGCATAGCCGAGGTGCTGCACAATCTCGGCTACTCTGTGCAGGGCTCCGACCAGGCAGACAGCGCCAATGTGCAGCGCCTGCGCGACAAGGGAATCGCCTGCTTCGTCGGCCATGCGGCGGAAAATCTCGGCGCGGCCGAGGTCGTGGTCGTCTCCACCGCGGTGAAGAAGAACAATCCCGAACTCGTCGCCGCTCGCGAAAAACTGCTGCCGATCGTGCGGCGCGCGGAGATGCTTGCCGAACTGATGCGCTTCCGCAATGCGATCGCCATCGGCGGCACCCATGGCAAGACGACGACGACATCCATGGTGGCAACGCTGCTCGATGCCGGCGGGCTCGATCCGACCGTCGTCAATGGCGGCATCATCAATGCCTACGGCACCAATGCCCGCATGGGTGCGGGCGACTGGATGGTGGTGGAAGCCGACGAGAGCGACGGCACGTTCCTCAAGCTGCCTGCCGACATCGCGGTTGTCACAAACATCGATCCAGAGCATCTCGACCACTACGGCTCGTTCGACAAGGTGCGCGAGGCGTTCGCCAGCTTCGTCGAGAACGTGCCGTTCTACGGCTTCGGCGTCATGTGCATCGACCATCCCGAGGTGCAGGCGCTGGTGAGCCGCATCGAGGACCGCCGCGTCGTGACCTACGGCGAAAACAAGCAGGCCGACATTCGTTTTTCCAACATGCACATGGACGGCGCGACATCCGTGTTCGACGTGACCATCCGCGACCGCAAGACGGGCGGTGTTGAGGACATCACCGGCCTGCGGCTGCCGATGCCTGGCCGTCACAACGTTTCCAATGCCACGGCCGCGATTGCTGTCGCCCACGAGCTCGGACTTTCGGCGGATGACATCCGGCGCGGCCTGTCATCCTTCGGCGGCGTCAAGCGACGCTTCACGCATACCGGGTCGTGGAATGGCGTCGAGATATTCGACGACTACGGGCACCATCCGGTCGAGATCAAGGCGGTGCTGAGGGCGGCCCGCGAGGCGTGCAAGGGGCGTGTGATCGCGGTGGCCCAGCCGCACCGGTTCACCCGGCTGCGCGACCTTTTCGACGATTTCGCAGCCTGCTTCAACGATGCTGACACGGTCCTCCTCGCGCCGGTCTATGCAGCGGGCGAAGATGCCATAGAGGGTGTCAGCTCGGAGGCGCTGGTTTCGCGCATTCGTGCCGGCGGTCATCGCGATGCCCGTCATATCGACGGCCCTGAGGCGATCGCGCCACTGGTGCGTGAGCTGGCGCGCGAAGGCGATTTCGTCGTGCTCCTGGGAGCCGGCAACATCACGCAGTGGGCATACGCGCTTCCGAAGGAACTGGAAGGGGCGTCATGACGACCGGCGCAGCTCTTCTCGAGCGGCTTGGCGATCTGGCCGGCACCGTGCGCGGCCGGCTGACGCCGGATGCGCCGATGGACGCCATCACTTGGTTTCGCGCCGGTGGTGCTGCGGACCTGCTGTTCCAGCCGGCCGACGAGGAGGACCTGTCGGCCTTTCTGAAGGGGCTCCCGCTGGACGTTCCCGTCACCGTGGTTGGAATCGGCTCCAACCTGCTCGTCCGCGAAGGCGGGATCCGCGGGGTCGTGGTTCGCCTTTCCGCAAAGGGATTCGGCAGTGTCGAGGCGATCGGCGCGAATCGGCTTCGTGCCGGCGCAGCGACGCCCGACAAACGTGTGGCGGCTGCAGCACTGGAGGCGGGGCTCGGCGGCTTTCATTTCTATCACGGCATACCTGGCGCGATCGGCGGTGCGCTGCGGATGAATGCCGGCGCCAACGGCGTCGAGACCCGCGAGCGCGTTGTATCCGTGCGCGCGCTCGACCGGCAGGGCAATGCGCATGAGTTCAGCAATGCGGATATGGGCTACGCCTATCGGCATTCGTCTGCGGCACCGGACCTGATTTTCGTCGGAGCAGAGTTCGAGGGCTACCCGGAGGATCGCGAGGCGGTCAAGGCGGCGATGGATGCGGTGCAGACCCATCGCGAGACGGTGCAGCCGATTCGCGAGAAGACCGGCGGTTCCACCTTCAAGAACCCCGAAGGCACCTCGGCCTGGAAGGAAGTCGACAAGGCTGGATGCCGCGGGCTGATGATCGGCGGGGCACAGATGTCGCCGATGCACTGCAATTTCATGATCAACACAGGTTCTGCGACGGGCTACGACCTGGAGTTCCTCGGCGAGACCGTGCGTGCCCGTGTGCTCGAAAATTCAGGCATCCGCCTCGAATGGGAAATCAAGCGTATCGGCGATTTCAAACCCGGTCGCGAAGTGCAGCCTTACCTCGGTCAGCTGCTTTAGCGCGCACTATTTTCGACCCCGTAGAAGCGGTTCTGTTTCAAAAAGTGAATCGCTTCGAATCTCAAGGGCTTGTCACGGAATCAATCCTCTGATTCCTTGGGGTCAGAATCGTTTCCTGATTTGAGTCGAGCGTGCGGACGCTGGCGAACCCTTGTCGCCGGAAGACTCGGACTCAAACTTGGCGAAACACGAATGCGGCCCGGCTCAAGAGGGGATCTGCGGGCATGGCAAAGAAGCATGTGGCCGTTCTGTTAGGCGGGTTTTCGGCCGAGCGGCCGGTTTCGCTCTCTTCAGGCAATGCGTGCGCAGATGCGCTTGAGGGTGAGGGGTACAAGGTTACCCGCATCGACGTGACGCGGGACGTTTCCAGCGTTCTGGCTGAACTTCGGCCAGACGTGGTCTTCAATGCGCTTCATGGTCCTTTTGGTGAGGACGGCACCATCCAGGGCATCCTCGAATATCTCGAAATTCCCTACACCCATTCCGGCGTGCTCGCGTCTGCTCTTGCCATGGACAAGGAGCGGGCGAAGCGGGTTGCCAAGGCGGCGGGCATCCCGGTGGCAGAGGCCAGGGTCATGAACCGCTTCGACATCGGCAACAAGCATCCGATGAAGCCGCCCTATGTCGTCAAGCCGGTCAAGGAGGGGTCCAGCTTCGGTGTGGTCATCGTCCAGGAGGATCAGTCGCATCCGCCACAGGTGATCGGCTCTTCGGACTGGCGTTACGGCGATACGGTGATGGTCGAGCGATACATCCACGGACGCGAGCTGACCTGCGCGGTGATGGGCGATGTGGCGCTCGGCGTCACCGAGATCATACCCGTCGGCCACACCTTTTACGATTACGACGCAAAATATGTCGCCGGCGGCTCAAAACACGAATGCCCCGCAAAAGTTTCACCAATTATTTACCAAAAAATACAGACACTGGCGTTGAAGGCACATCAAGCGATTGGCTGCCGTGGCGTCTCTCGATCGGACTTCCGTTACGACGATCGTCATTCGGAAAATGGCGAACTGATCTGGCTGGAAGTGAACACGCAGCCGGGAATGACGCCGACGTCGCTGGTGCCTGAAATTGCCGCTGAGGCGGGTCATGGGTTTGGTGAGCTTCTGAGTTGGATGGTGGAGGACGCTTCTTGTTTGCGTTGACGTCAGGACACGGTAGGACGGCCATCGCTGGAGTGCGCGGGCGGCTTGCGCCTGCATCCGGCGGGTATGTCCTTCCGCGCTGGCTGCGCAAGCCTGCGCGCGCGTTCTCGCGTTTCGTCTCCGGCGAGATCGAGGCGCCACCCTACACCATGACCATGCTTGCAGCCGCCGTCGTCGGCTCGTTTTCACTCTACGGTGCCGTGCTCGGCGGTCACATGCCGACCGTTATCCAGGCGGTTACCGCGCGTACCGGCTTTGCGATCGACGAGATTCGCGTGAGCGGAAATCGCGAGACCTCCGAAATCGATATCTTCGACCGCGTCGGACTGGATGGCTGGACCTCGCTGGTCGGGTTCGATGTGCAGGACGCGCGGGATCGGATCGCCAGCCTGCCGTGGGTCGATGAGGCGTCGGTTCGCAAGATTTACCCGTCGACGCTCGAGGTGAAGATCGTTGAGCGCGAGCCGTTCGCGATCTGGCAGCAGGGCAGCCGCCTTTCGCTGATTGAAACGGACGGCCGGACGATCGCACCGCTTTCGGGTGCGCGCTATCGCGCGTTGCCGCTGGTTGTCGGTGTCGGCGCCGAGGAGCCTGCGGCCGGTTTCGTCGCCAAGGTGGCGGCCTATCCCGATCTCGCGGCGCGTGTGCGTGGCTATGTGCGTGTTTCGGAGCGGCGCTGGGATCTGCGCCTCGAAAACGGCATGACCGTCAAGCTTCCGGAGCGCGGCGAGGACGATGCGCTGCGCGACCTTCTGGCACTCGACCATCGCTATGGTCTGCTGTCGCGGGACATCGAAACGGTCGATATGCGCTTTGCGGACCGGCTCGTGGTCAAGCTGACGCCGGATGCGGCGACAGCGCGGGAAGCGGCGCTCAAGGAACGCCTCGGCAAAAACTACCGTCCTGCGGAGCGACGCATATGAGCTGGCTCGGTGGACAAAAGGATTCGACGGCCGGTCGCTCCGGCATCGTCACCGTATTGGATGTCGGCTCCACGAAGGTGTGCTGCGTCATCGGTCGGCTTAAGCCTTGCGAAGAAAGTGAGCGCCTGCCCGGTCGCACCCACAAGGTGAAGGTCATCGGCATCGGCCACCAGAAATCGCAGGGTGTGAAGTCCGGCACGATCATCGACCTGGATCGCGCCGAGCAGTCGATCCGGCTGGCGGTGGATGCGGCCGAGCGCATGGCCGGGCTGACGGTCGAGTCGCTGTTCGTGAACATGTCTGCCGGGCGGATGAAGAGCACGATCTTCTCGTCCTCGGTCAATCTTGGCGGCCATGAAGCGGGCGAGGGCGACATCCGGCGTGTCCTGACCGCAGGCGCCAAGCAAGCGCTGCGCGCGGAGCGCGAGGTCGTGCATTCGCTGCCCGTCGGCTTCTCGCTGGACGCCGAGCGCGGGATTCGCGATCCGCGTGGCATGATCGGTGACGTGCTGGGCGTCGACATGCATGTGCTGACCGCCGACTCCGCGCCGCTGCGCAATCTCGAGCTTTGCGTCAATCGCTCGCACCTGTCGGTCGAGCGCATGGTCGCCACGCCTTATGCAAGCGGCCTGTCGGCGTTGGTCGACGACGAGGCCGAAATGGGTGCCGCCTGCATCGATATGGGCGGCGGCACGACAACCATCTCGATTTTCGCCGAGGGCAAGTTCGTTCATGCCGAAGTGCTGCCGATCGGCGGCGGGCACGTCACCATGGATCTGGCGCGCGGCCTTTCGACGGGGCGCGAACATGCCGAGCGGCTGAAGGTGATGCACGGTTCGGCCCTGCCGGCGGTCGACGACGACCGCGACATGGTGACGATCCAGCCGATCGGCCCTGACGATGGCGACATGCCGCAGCACGCGCCGCGCTCCGTGATGAACAAGATCATCCGCGCGCGGATCGAGGAGACACTCGAGATCGTGCGGGACCGGCTGAACAAGTCCGGTTTCGGCGGCGTGGTCGGCAAACGCGTGGTGCTTACAGGCGGTGCCAGTCAGCTTTCGGGTCTCCCGGAAGCGGCGCGGCGCATTCTCGCGCGCAACGTGAGGCTGGGGCGCCCGCTGGGCGTCACCGGTCTGCCGGAAGCGGCCAAGGGGCCGGCATTCGCGACGACGGTAGGCCTGCTGATTTATCCGCAGGTCGCGGAAGCCGAGAGCCGGTACGGAAAGGGGGGTGTCCTGCGTTTCAAGGGCACCGGTACCGGTGGCAGGCTCCATCGTGTCAGTCAGTGGTTCAAAGATAGTTTCTAACAGCGGGGATAGCCCCACGCAGCCGCGGCGGCGAAGCGGCGGGAAAGGCGAAAAGGACGAGGAAAATGAGCATCAATCTGCAGAAGCCGGACATTACCGAACTCAAGCCGCGTATCACCGTGTTCGGTGTTGGTGGTGGTGGCGGCAATGCCGTCAACAACATGATCACCGCCGGTCTGCGTGGCGTCGACTTTGTCGTTGCCAACACTGATGCACAGGCGCTCACCCAGTCGAAGGCAGACCGGCTAATCCAGCTCGGCGCGCACGTGACCGAGGGTCTGGGCGCCGGCTCGCAGCCGGAAGTGGGGCGTGCAGCCGCTGAAGAGTGCATCGACGAGATCGTCGACCACCTCTCCAACACGCATATGTGCTTCGTCACTGCCGGCATGGGCGGCGGCACGGGTACGGGTGCAGCCCCGGTCGTCGCACGCGCTGCCCGCGAGAAGGGCATCCTGACGGTTGGCGTCGTGACCAAGCCGTTCCACTTCGAAGGCCAGCGCCGCATGAAGACGGCGGATATGGGCATCGAGGAATTGCAGAAGAGCGTCGATACGCTCATCGTCATTCCCAACCAGAACCTCTTCCGCATCGCCAACGACAAGACCACCTTCGCCGACGCCTTCGCGATGGCCGACCAGGTGCTCTATTCGGGCGTTGCCTGCATCACCGACCTGATGGTCAAGGAAGGCCTGATCAACCTCGACTTCGCCGATGTTCGCTCGGTGATGCGCGAGATGGGCAAGGCGATGATGGGCACCGGCGAAGCGTCCGGCGAAGGCCGCGCAATGGCAGCCGCCGAAGCGGCGATCGCCAACCCGCTGCTCGACGAAACGTCGATGAAGGGCGCGAAGGGCCTGCTGATCTCCATCACTGGTGGTCGTGACCTGACGCTGTTCGAGGTTGACGAAGCAGCAACCCGCATCCGCGAGGAAGTGGACCAGGATGCCAACATCATCCTCGGCGCCACGTTCGACGAGGAACTGGAAGGCGTCATCCGCGTCTCGGTCGTCGCCACGGGCATCGACAAGTCGGCTGCGGACATCAACATGCCGCCGATTGCCGTGCGCCAGCCGCAGAAGCCGGTCCAGCAGCAACAGCGTCCGGTCGAGGTTCGTCCGGCGCAGCCAGCGCCGGTCCAGTCCGAAGCGCCGCGTGCTGCCGATCCCGTCGCCGAAGCGATCCGCATCGCGGAAATGAACGCCGAAATGGCTGCAACGGCTCCCCGTGCCGCCGCCGAGCAGGAGTTCCGCCCGCAGAGCAAGCTGTTCGCGCAGCCGGCTCCCGAAGCTGCCGCTCCGCAGGTGGTGCAGCAGCCCGTACAGATGCGTCCGGCACCGGTGGCTGAGCATGCTCCCGCGCCGCAGATGGCTGCACCCGCCCAGCCGCGCATGCCGCGCGTCGAGGATTTTCCGCCGGTCGTGCGGGCGGAACTGGAAGCTCCGCATGCACATGACGGCGAAGAGCGCGGTCCGATGGGCTTGCTGAAGCGCCTGACCCAGGGGCTCTCGGCAGGTCGCCGCGAAGACGAGCCTGCACGCCTTCAGCCGGCACAGCCGCGAGAGCCGCGCCTGCGCCAGCCGGAGCAGCGCCGTCCGCAGATGAGCGACACGCAGGCCTATGCGCCGCGCCGTGGCCAGCTCGACGACCAGGGCCGGCTATCGGTTCAGCCGCGTGGACCGCAGGATGACGACCAGCTCGAAATCCCGGCATTCCTGCGCCGGCAGGCCAACTAGCAAAGGTTCCGGGCGGTTCGCCGCCCGGCCACCTTCAAGGCTTTTTCATTGCGGTAACGCAATGTTACAGGCGAGTGCTGACGCACTCGCCTTTTGCCGTCAAAGGCAAAATGATAACAAAGGGTTAAAGCTCAGAGTGAAATCGCGCTCTGGCGTAACAGAAGGTAAGAAACCGTGATTTGGACTCTCCGGTCCGGAACTTTATCTTCCCAACCAAGCGTTACGGTCAGGGGATTCGTGGGGATGAGAATCCGCCGACCGGTGAGAAGAGCCGCAATCGGAATGCCGATATAGCGGGCGTAACCGGGACGGGCCTATGGGGATCGACTTGCACGACTACCAGACCACGCTCAATTCGCGCGTGTCGTTATCCGGCACGGGTGTACACAGCGGAAAAACCGTTTCCATTCACTTCAGCCCGGCAGACCCTGACACCGGCATCGTATTCACGCGTGTTCTCGGCAATGGCGAGACAGTGGAGATGCGGGCACTGGTGGCGGAAGTGGGCGGTACGGATCTGAGCACGATCCTCGGCGATCCTGCCGGTGTTCATGTCGCGACTGTCGAGCATCTGCTGGCCGCGCTGTCTTCCCTGCGTATCGACAATCTGGCCATCGAGATAGATGGAAACGAGGTTCCCGTGCTCGACGGCAGCGCCGGTCCGTTCGTGGAGGCGTTCGATCAGGTCGGGATCAAGCAGCAGGCGGTCAAGCGCCGCTATATCCGCATCGTGAAGCCTGTTCGCATCGAGAGCGGCGCGTCCTGGGCCGAGTTTCGCCCTCACGACGGAACCCGCTTCGAGATCGAGATCGATTTCGACAGCCCCGCCATCGGCCGGCAGTTCTATGCGGCGAACGTCACGCCGGACCTGTTCCGCAAGGACATTGCGCGGGCACGCACCTTCGGCTTCATGAAAGATGTCGAGCGTCTTTGGGCCGCCGGCTACGCGCTGGGCTCGTCGCTCGAGAATTCCGTGGTGATCGGCGACGACGACCGTGTCATCAACATGGAAGGCCTGCGCTATTCCAACGAATTCGTGCGCCACAAGATGCTGGATGCGATGGGCGACCTGGCGCTGGCGGGTGCGCGTTTCATCGGCTGCTTCCGGTCCTACCGTGGCGGGCACCGGTTGAATGCGACCGCACTGCGGCGGCTGCTTTCGGATCGCTCGGCATTCGAGATCGTCGAGACAGGTCGCCGGGAAAGCGGCCGCAAGGCGGAGATGATTGCCGTCAACGCGCCGGTTTACGCTCCCTGGGCTATCTGACAGCTCACCGACGGGCCGTTATCCGGCTGTGCATTGCAGCGACGGTAACATCTGATCGCCACAAAAAAGTGCCATTGCAGGGCAAGAACGTTGCCGAGGGACGGTAGTTGAATTATGACTGCCGCGACATTCGAGCATCGGGCCGCGAGACGATTGCAATTTTCGCAGAGCGTCGATGCGTTGCCAGGTTACTGAACGCCAGAGGGGCGAACACCCGTATGAATGATTTCCGGAGAGCCGCTTGCGACAGGCGCCCCCGTATGGTCGGGCTGGTCGTGTCTGCCATTGCGCTGCCGCTGCTTGTCTCGGCCTGCGCCAGCGATCGCGACGTCGACCTCGCGGCATATGTCGAGAGTGTTGAACCGGCCGATACCCTTTACAACCAGGGTCTTGCGAACCTCGAGGCCGGTCGGCTGAGCGAAGCCGGAAAGAAGTTCGAGGCGGTAGATCGCCAGCACCCCTATTCGGAGCAGGCCCGCAAGGCGATGGTCATGAATGCCTTCGCCCAGTACCGCCAGGGCAACTACGAAGAGGCCGTGACCGCCGGTCAGCGCTACGTTTCGCTTTATCCGACCACCGACGATGCGGCGTACGCGCAGTACATCGTAGGCCTGTCCTATTTCCGGCAGATTCGCGACGTCACCCGCGACCAGAAGGAATCGCGCCGCGCGCTTGAAGCGATGCAGGAGGTGATCGACCGGTGGCCGGAGTCCGAATATGTCGAGGATGCCAAGGCCAAGATCCGGTTTGCCCGCGACCAGCTCGCCGGCAAGGAAATGCAGATCGGCCGTTACTACCTCGAGCGTCGTGAGTACATCGCCGCCGTCAAGCGGTTCCGCAATGTCGTCGAGGTCTATTCCGATACCCGCCACGTCGAGGAGTCGCTGGCACGTCTGACGGAGACCTATTACGCCATGGGCCTCGCTTCCGAGGCGCAGACGGCTGCCGCCGTTCTCGGCCACAACTATCCCGAGAGCCAGTGGTACAAGGATTCCTACGCGCTTCTGCAATCGGGTGGCCTCTCGCCGCGCGAGAATCAGGAGTCCTGGCTCAGCCGGGCCGGCTCGCTGCTCGGCGGGAACGCCAGAAGCTGATCCAGACTTCGCCAGAGGCTAGATGCTCGCCCACCTGTCGATCCGCGATATCGTACTGATCGAACGGCTCGACATTGATTTTTCGACCGGCCTCTCGGTGCTGACCGGCGAGACCGGCGCCGGCAAGTCGATCCTGCTCGATGCGCTGTCGCTCGCGCTTGGTGCGCGCGGCGATGCCTCGCTGGTCCGCAACGGGGCGGGGCAGGGCAATGTCATTGCGATCTTCGATGTTCCCCAAAATCATCCGGCGCGTGAACTCCTGCGCGAAAACGGGCTCGATGACGACGGCGATCTGATCCTGCGGCGAAGCCAGTCGGCGGACGGCCGCAGCCGGGTCTTCGTCAACGATCAACCCACAAGCGTCACGCTGCTGCGCCAGATCGGCCGCGCCCTGGTGGAGATTCATGGCCAGCATGACGACCGCGCGCTGGTGGATGCCGCGGCGCATCGCGACCTGCTGGACGCGTTCGGCGGGCATGTCGGCGCGGCGCAGTCGGTCGCCCGAGCGTGGCGCACATGGCGTGCAGCGGAGCAAGCGCTTGTCAGCCATCGCGCAAAGGTCGAGGCTGCCGCGCGCGAGGCGGACTATCTGCGCGCGTCGGTCGAAGAGCTTTCGCGTCTCGAGCCGCAGCCCGGCGAGGAGACCGAGCTCGCTGAGCGCCGCGCGGCCATGATGCACGCGGAGAAGATCGCCTCGGACATTTCGGACGCTCAGGACGTGCTGTCGGGGCCGAATTCATCGGTTCCGCAACTGGCAAGCCTGCTGCGACGGCTGCAGCGCAAGGCCGAGGCCGCGCCTGGCCTGCTGGACGAGATCATCAGGACGCTGGACGAAGCGCTGATTTCGCTCGATGCCACGCAGGAGGCGGTTGATGCCGCGCTGAGGGCAGCCGAGTTCGATCCCAAGGCGCTGGAAGATGCCGAGGAGCGGCTGTTCGCGCTGCGGGCCGTTGCCCGCAAGCATTCCGTTGCCGTCGACGATCTGGCGGCATTGCGCGACGCCATGGCAGCCGACCTGACCGATCTCGATGCGGGCGAGGAACGACTTGCCGGGCTGGAGAAGGACGCGGTTGCCGCCCGCGCGGCCTACGACGAGGCAGCGGCGCACCTGTCCGAACTGCGCAAGGGAACGGCTGAAGCGCTGGCGCGCTCGGTGATGAAGGAACTACCCGCGCTCAAACTGGAGCGCGCGGAATTTATCGTCGAAATCAATTCGGAGCCGGAGGACCGTACGGAAGCCGGCATAGACCAGATCGAGTTCTGGGTGCGCACCAATCCCGGCACGCGTGCGGGGCCGATCATGAAGGTCGCTTCCGGCGGTGAGCTTTCACGGTTCCTTCTGGCGCTGAAGGTCGCGCTGGCCGATCGCGGTTCGGCACCCACGCTCGTCTTCGACGAGATCGATACCGGCGTAGGCGGCGCGGTTGCCGATGCGATCGGACAGCGGCTCGCCCGGCTTGCAAGCCATATCCAGGTGCTCTCGGTCACCCATGCGCCGCAGGTCGCAGCACGCGCGGGCACGCACTACCTGATCTCCAAGTCGGGCGGGGCCGACAAGGTCGCGACTGGCGTCGCGGCGCTCGGGCGGCCCGACAGGCAGGAAGAGATCGCGCGCATGCTTGCCGGCGCGACCATCACCGATGAAGCACGGGCTGCCGCCGAGCGACTTCTGCGCGAAAACGCCGTGGTCTCCTGACACGGGGCTCTTGAGCGCCGCGTCGGCCACGCTAGTGTATCGCACCTGCCGCAGCCCGGATTCTCGTCATGCCCCGTTCCCCAAAGCCCGTCGAAGACCTTTCCGCCGAGGAGGCAGCGGAGGAACTGGCAGCACTTGCCGCCGAGATTGCCGAACATGACAGGCGCTATCACGGCGAGGACGCGCCGACGATCTCGGATGCCGAGTACGACGCCCTGCGCTTGCGCAATGCGGAGATAGAGGCTGCCTTTCCCGAGCTGATGCGCGAGGATTCGCCATCCGCCGCCGTTGGCGCAGCACCCTCTGGTGCGTTCGGGCAGGTCGTCCACGCAAAGCCGATGCTGTCGCTGGACAATGTCTTTTCCGATGAGGACGTGCGCGACTTCGTTGCTTCCGTGCGCCGGTTCTTGGCTCTGCCGGCGGAGGGCGAGCTGGCATTCACCGCCGAGCCGAAAATCGACGGCCTGTCGATGTCACTGCGCTACGAGAATCGCGAGCTGGTGACGGCGGCCACGCGTGGCGACGGCTCGACCGGCGAGAACGTCACCGCCAATATCCGCACGCTCGACGAGGTGCCGCAACGGTTGCCGGATGACGCGCCGGATGTGGTGGAGGTGCGCGGCGAGGTCTATATGCGCCGCGACGACTTTCTGGCGCTCAACGAACGCATGGCGGAAGAGACCGGCCGCGTCTTCGCCAATCCGCGCAATTTCGCCGCCGGCAGCCTGCGCCAGAAGGATCCGGAGAACACACGCAAGCGGCCGCTGAGGTTCTTCGCCTATGCGTGGGGCGAGACGAGTGCGCCGCTGGCGGAAACGCAGTTCGAAGCCGTGAAGCGGCTGGGCTCGTGGGGGTTCCGGATCAACGACCATATGGGCATCTGCCGATCGGTCGAGGAGATGCTGGCGCGCTATCGCACAATCGAGGCCGAGCGGGCGAGCCTGCCCTATGACATCGATGGCGTCGTCTACAAGGTCGACCGGCTCGACCTTCAGGAACGGCTCGGTTTCCGCTCGCGCAGCCCGCGCTGGGCGACCGCGCACAAGTTCCCCGCCGAGAAGGCGACGACTGTGCTGCGCGCGATCGAGATACAGGTCGGCCGCACCGGTGCGCTGACGCCCGTGGCGCGGCTCGAACCGGTGACAGTCGGCGGTGTCGTCGTAACCAACGCGACGCTGCATAACGAGGACTACATTCGCGGCATCGGCAATGACGGGCAGCCGATTCGCGAGGGCAGGGACATCCGCGTCGGCGACACCGTTCTGGTGCAGAGGGCCGGCGACGTCATCCCGCAAATCCTCGACATCGTGCCCGAGAAACGCCCGGCGGATGCGCAGCCTTACGTCTTTCCCGACCGTTGCCCGGCATGCGACAGCCATGCAGTGCGCGAGGAAGGGGAGGCCGTGCGCCGCTGCACGGGAGGGCTCGTCTGTCCGGCGCAGGCCGTTGAGCGCATCCGGCATTTCGTGTCGCGCAACGCGTTCGACATTGAAGGCCTGGGAGAGAAACAGATCGAGTTCTTCTTCAACCACGAAGACGCTTCACTGCGCATACGCACCCCGGCCGACATCTTTACGCTCAAGGCGCGGCAGGAAGGCTCGCTGACCAAGCTGGAGAATGTCGAAGGTTTCGGCGCCGTGTCCGTACGCAAGCTTTACGCTGCCATCGACGATCGGCGGCAGGTCGCGCTGTCGCGGTTCCTGTTCGCGCTCGGCGTGCGCCATATCGGCGAGACCAACGCCAAGCGGCTGGCGCGGCACTATCTGTCGTTTGAGGCCCTGCGCGCAGGCGCCAGCGAAGCGGTGATGCCCGAAGGCAAGGGCGACCCCGGCAATGCCGCCTGGCAGGAACTGGTCGGGATCAACGGCATCGGCTCCGTCGTGGCCGAGGCGCTGGTGGAGTTCTTTGCCGAGGCGCATAACAACGAAGCCGTGGATGCACTGCTTGCCGAGGTGACGCCATTGGACGAAGAACCTGTGGGCGATATCTCGTCTCCGGTGGCCGGCAAGACCGTCGTCTTTACCGGCGCGCTCGAGCGGATGTCGCGCGACGAAGCCAAGGCCATGGCCGAGCGGCTTGGGGCCAAGGTCGCCGGCTCAGTTTCCAAGAAGACCGATCTTGTCGTCGCCGGGCCCGGTGCGGGTTCCAAGCTGAAGCAGGCGACCGAGCTCGGCATCGAAGTGATCGACGAGGACGCCTGGTTCGAGCGTGTCGGGCAGTAGGCTGTTTCAGCGCGCGAGACAGGGACCGGTGACGCGAAAAAGTTTCGCCCGATTGCTCAGCTTCGTTGAAGAGTCATCCGCCAGATGAACCCTTCAGGAAAGTCGGCGCCGCGAACGCGATCCGGAAACCTTAAGCGGTGCGTTCGCCGGTGTTCGCGGAAGCTTCGTTTTTTGTGGCTGATTGGTTCAAGCGAATTCATGTGACAGGCCAGCGGTGCTGACCTAAATACGCGTCACCTGAGCGAGGCTACATGTCCATTGCCGAAACGACCGGGCAGAAATTCAGCCCCAGAAGCGATTTTCTCGACGGCGCCCGCCGGGGGCTGCCGGTGGTGCTCGCCTCTGCGCCTTTCGGCCTGCTGTTCGGCGCGCTTGCCATCCAGAACGGGATGACACTCGGCGAAGCGGTGCTGATGAGCGCTACCGTCTATGCCGGCGCCAGCCAGATGGTCGGGCTCGAACTGTTCGGGCAGACGATCGCGCCGTGGCTCATCGTGCTGTCGATCTTCGCGGTCAATTTCCGGCACGTGCTCTATTCGGCGGCCCTTGGCCGCAAGGTAACCCACTGGACGTCGGCGCAACGCGCGTTCGGCTTCTTCTTCCTCGTCGATCCGCAATATGCCGAGGGCGAGAAACAGAGCCTGAGGGGTCGGCTCTCGTTCGCCTGGTATATGGGCATGGCCACACCGATCTATGTCTGCTGGGTGATCGAAGCCGGGCTCGGCGCGGCGTTCGGCAGCCTGATACCCAATCCACATGCGCTCGGCCTCGATTTTCTGCTGCCGATCTATTTCCTCGGTCTGGTGATGGACTTTCGCAAGCGGCCGCTCTGGCTGCCCGTGGTCAGCGTCAGTGCCGCAGCCTCCATTGCCGCCTACTATTTCGTCGGCTCGCCCTGGCATGTGTCGATCGGTGCCGCTGCCGGCATCGCACTTGCGGCCATGATGCCGCCGAACGGGGAGGGCACGGGCGCATGAGCACCACGATCTGGATCATCCTGGCCGGCGCGCTCGCAACCTACATATCGCGCATTGGCGGCCATCTGGTGCTGTCGCGGTTCGATCGCGTTCACCCGCGTGTCGAGGCTGGATTGAACGCGGTGCCGGCTGCGGTGCTGACGACACTGGTTGCGCCGGTCGCCACCACCGGCGGTCCGGCGGAATGGGCCGCCCTCGTGGTTGCCGGGGTGGTTGCGTTGCGCGGCAGTCTGTCGGCGATGTTCGTCGCAGGCGCGGTCGTGCTGATCGTGCTGCGCAACACGCTATAGGGCAGCCGTAGCAGCCTCCAGCCACGCAAGCACCTCGCCATCCACCATGGGGCCGATCTCCTTCAACACGCGCCTATGATAGGCGTCGAGCCAGCTGCGCTCGGCAGGCGAGAGCATGTCGGTTGCGATCAGCCGGCGGTCGAAGGGCGCCAGCGTCAGCGTCTCGAAGCCGTGCATCGCGATGTCGCCGCCGGGGATCGGCTCCGGTTCCGTGACAACGATCAGGTTCTCGAGCCTGATGCCGTAGCCGCCTTCCTTGTAATAGCCGGGCTCGTTGGAAAGGATCATTCCGGCATGCAGCTTTTGCGCGCCGGTCTTGGCGATGCGCTGCGGCCCCTCGTGCACGGAGAGGAACGCGCCGACGCCGTGGCCGGTGCCGTGGGCGTAGTCGATGCCGGCATTCCAGTGTGCCTGACGCGCGATTGGGTCGACATCCATGCCGCGGGTGCCGGGCGGGAAGCGCAGCATCGACAGGGCGATCAGGCCTTTCAGCACGATCGTATAGCGTTCGCGCATCTCGTCGGTCGGAGCGCCGATTGCGATCGTGCGGGTGATGTCGGTGGTGCCGTCCTGATACTGGCCGCCGGAATCGACGAGGTAGAGTTCGCCGTCGCCAAGGGTGCGGTTGGTCTTCGTGGTCACGCGATAGTGGATGATGGCGCCGTTCGGCCCCGCGCCCGAGATTGTGTCGAACGATATGTCGCGCAGCGGCATCTGGACGTCCGCGCCGGTGGTTGTACGAAACCCTTCCAGTGCCTGGACTGCCTGGATTTCGTCGACAGAACCGGTCTTCTGCGCGTCCAGCCAGCACAGGAACTTCGCCATCGCCGCGCCGTCACGCCGGTGGGCGGCGCGACTGCCCTGCAGCTCGGCCGCATTCTTGATTGCGCGCGGTAGTCGCGCCGGGTCGGGCAGGGACAGAACCGTGCCACCGTTTTCTTCGACGATGAGGCGCAGGCGCTCCGCGGCGAGCGCCGGGTCGAGCGCGACCTTGCCGCCCGCCGCCGCGATCCGGGCGAGTTCGCCTTCCAGCATTTGCGGGTCCAGAATGTCGGCGAGCTGAGTCAGATAGGCCTCGGTTTCGATGGTCAGCTTTTCACGCGCGAGAAAGAGCTGTGGCAGACCCTCGGCGGCAATAATGGAAAATCCCAGCGCCAGCGGGGTGTGCGGCACGTCGCGCCCGCGGATATTGAATGCCCAGGCAAGCGACGACGGGTCCGTCAGCACGGCGTGGCTCGCGCCGTCCTTGCGCAGGGTTTCGGCTAGGCGGTCGATCTTGTCCTTCGCCAGTTCTCCGGCAAAGCCGATTGGCTGTATCTCGACCTTTTCGGCCGGCGGAGCCGGTCGATCCGACCAGATGGCATCGACGAGGTTGCCTTGCACAGGCACGAGCGTCGCGCCGGCCTTGTCCAGCGATTTGCGCAAGGCAGCAGCTTCGGCCATCGTGTGCAGCCAGGAGTCGAAGCCGATCTTCATGCCGGCGCGGGCATTCGCCTCAAGCCATTTGGCCGGTGGGTTCTCAACCAGGCTGTCGATGTCGAAGGTCGCGGCATCGACCTGCGCGCGCGCCTGAAGCGTGTAGCGACCGTCGACGAACAGGATCGCGCGTGAGGCGAGCACAAGCGCGGCGCCGGCGGAGCCGGTAAAGCCAGTCAACCATTGCAAACGCTCGGAAGAGGCAGCGACATACTCGCCCTGGTGCTCATCGGCGCGCGGCACAAGAAAACCGTCCAGCCCAGCGTCTGAGAGCCTTTCACGCAGTTGCGCGACCCTGGCGATGCCCTGGCTCGGATCGGTGCGCGGGTCAAATGACTGGAACATGGCTTTCCTCGCTTAGCTGTGCCGCTGCAAAGGTCTATCCGCGAGGCCGGGCGGTTGCAACGCGTTCGAGAGATGGGTCTCGTTAAGAGTGTGTGCGTTGCAGCAAATCTCTTCGCACTTGCAAAAACGCATGGTTCCCATGCGGAAACGTCTCTGGTTGTTTAGGTCAGTACTGCTTACCTTTCGAGGCGTGGAGGAACAACGTAACTGACAGGAGACGTGAAAATGGGACACAACCCTGCAAAGCGTGGTTTTTTCCGTAGTGCACTCGACGCGATGGTGGCTGCCCGTGAACAGCAGGCCAAGCGCTATGTCGCGAACGCGCTGCTAGCGCTGGACGACGACACGCTGAAGGCCAGCGGCTACAGCCGCGCCGAGCTCAAGCGCACCGGTGGAGTTTCTTATCTGTTCTGAGCCGCGTGGGGCGACGCCGCACGGAACATGAAGAAGGCGGTCCTGACGGGCCGCCTTTTTCGTTGAGGGATCATCGTTTCAGGTGGATCGTAACCCAGCCTTCGCGGTGGGTCGTTCGCACGTGGCGGAAGCGCTGGCCGGCATAGGCTGCGACCACCGCGTCGCGCTGGCGGTCCAGAATGCCGGACAGGACCAGCGAGCCGCCGGGCGTGACAAAGGTCGCCATCTGCGGTGCAAGCCGCATCAGCGGTCGCGCCAGAATGTTCGCCACGATTAGATCGAAAGGACCGCGCGCGGCGAAGATGGGGTCCTGAAAGCCGGCGGCAGTTACGGTTTCGACATAGGTTGAAACGCCGTTCAGCCGCACATTCTGCGCGGCCACTTTCGTGGCAACCGCGTCTATGTCGGTCGCGAGCACGGGAATACGTGACAGCTTCGCCAGTGCGATCGCCAGCACGGCGCTGCCCGTTCCAAGGTCCAGTGCATTGCGCGGAGCTTCACGACGCGCCACGCGATGAAGCATTTCGAGGCAGCCGGCGGTGGTGCCGTGGTGGCCGGTACCGAAGGCAAGACCAGCCTCGATTTCGATGCCCAAATCGCCGATGCGGCGTTTTTCGCGATCATGGGCGCCGTGGATGAGGAACCGGCCGGCACGGACCGGCTTCAGGCCTTCCAGCGACTTGGTGACCCAGTCGATGTCGGGCAGTTCTTCGTGGACGATCTCGAGCGATGCACCCGGCGCGCCGGCGGCGCTGCGGATGCGCTTCTCGATGTCGCTCGCGTTGGCGGCGTCCGTATAAACGGAGATTTCCTCCGTTCCCTCCGCTTCGTCGATCTCGAAGACGGCAAGCGCGAGGCCGTCATCCTCGAATTCGCGTTCCAGCAAGCTGAAAAGCGTGGTCGACTCCGGTCGAGTGGCGATGAAATGCAGGCGTGTCTGGACCACGGCGAGCAGTCTCAGCCCGCCGCCAGGCGCTTGAGCTTGGCGACCGCGGTTTCGGGGTTCTCGCCATAGGCGATGGTTCCGGCAAAGTCGCCGGCGCGATCGAGCAGCATCACGGACGCCGTGTGATCCATCGTGTAGTCACCGTTCTCCAAGTCGACCTTCTTCCAGTAGATGCCGAATGACTTCACCATCGCCAGCACCTTCTCGGGCTCTCCGGAGATGCCGGTGATGCGGTCCGAGACGTTCGTGACGTAGGAACCGATCACTTCAGGCGTGTCGCGCTCGGGGTCGACCGTCACGAAGAAGGCGTTGATGTCCTTGCCTTCGTCGCCGAGCTGCTTCAGCCAGCCGTCGAGCTCAAAAAGCGTCGTCGGGCAGACTTCCGGGCAGTGGGTGAAGCCGAAGAAGACGGCACTCGGCGTGCCGCGGAACGCTGCTTCGGTGATCTCTGCGCCGTCCTGGTCGACGAGGGTGAAGGGGGCGCCGTAGGCCTCCCCGGCATTCTGGCCGCGATACCAGTCGAAGGTCAGCCAGCCGACGCCGGCCACCATGATCAGGAGTATGCCGACGAGGATCGATCGCATCATGATGATTGAAGTCCCTGAGAGTTGGTCTGGCCGTGCGCCGGGTCAGAAACACCAGGCAAGGCCCGATTCGACCAATGCCATGAAGATTGCCGGGGCGTGCTCCAGCCAGCCCGCGAAAGCAAGGCCCATCGCCGCCGCGAGTGCGACAGCGGCCAGCGCGAGCGCCGCGGGGCGCACGAAGGGATGACTGAAACCAGACATGTGCGTGTGATACTCCCTCCGCCCGGTGCGCGAAAGATGTCAACTTGCCGCGAACGGATGGCTCACGGAACTATGATCTGAAGCGGTAAGGCTGCGTGTGAAGGATTGAGCCGCGCGAGGGCGCGCGCTAATGGCTTTGTCATGGCTCCAAGTCTTCCCAAGGATTCCGACCCGCGCATTCACACCACGGCAGAGCTGAAAGGGTGTCGGCTTGGCCGTTATGTTGCGGTCGCCGAACGCGTGATCCTGCGGGAGGTCTCCGTGGGCGACTATTCCTATTTCGAGCGCCACGGTGAGGCGATCTACACTACGGTCGGCAAGTTCTGCTCGATTGCGGCCAATGTGCGCCTCAACGCGCTCGAACATCCGCTGGAACGGATCACAACGCACAAGGTCACGTACCGGCCGAACGAGTATTTCAACTATCTCGGCGTCGATCAGGGCTTTCGCGAGCGCAGGCGGGCGCGGCCGGTGACGATCGGCAACGACGTCTGGATCGGCCACGGCGCGGTCGTCATGCCGGGCGTCACCATCGGCGATGGCGCCGTCATTGGCGCCAATGCGGTGGTTACCCGGGACGTGTCCGCGTACGAGATCGTTGCCGGGGTGCCGGCCAAGCGGATCAGGATGCGTTTCGAACCGGAGATCTCGGCCCGGCTGCAGGCCCTGGCCTGGTGGGACTGGCCCGCCGAGAAGCTGGCCGAGGCTGTGCCGGATATGCAGGCAATGGATGCCGAAGCTTTCCTTGCTCGGTGGGGCGGCTGATATTCTTTCGCCCATCAATATAAAATTTGATTTGTATTTTACGCAGTAACCATACCGGTTATCGATAACAGACCATTTGTGAGCATCGTTAAGGAATTTCTGCACTTACTGGTTGTATTTCTCGCGCATAAGTGGCTTTCTTGTTTTTGGAGATAGGCCGAAGGAAGCGGAGGGACTTCAAGACAAGGGAGAAGTGTCATGAAGAAGTTCACCGCATTTGCCACCGTTGCACTCGTTTGCTCGTTCGCCTCCGTCTCGGCTGAGGCCGGCGGTTGGGGCGGGAGCCGGGGCAACAATCAGTCGAGCGGGCTCATCAACGTTTCGCCGACGGTTCGCACCGGTGACCTCAACGTGCTGAGGGGCATCGGCATCCTCAACAACTCGCCGGTCCTGTCCGGCAACAATCTCGGACTGGGCATCCTCGGCAACGGCACCGGCCTGCTCAACAATGTCATTACGGCGCCCGAGCGCAATCGCCGCGGACATCGGCGCTAGGCCGTGCCTTTCGGGGCAGGGGACATCTCCTGCCCCTCTTTCGTGATATGAGGGGCGCTATAGCTTTCTGGTTGCGGCGAGCTGCACGTCGACCGTGCGCTTCTCAATGTCGTAGAGCGTTATCCGGTGGCGCTTCAGGTCGACGCGGAGCACCAGGTTCAGGTTTTCGTTGGCTTGCCATGCAGCCTCGCCGTAGAGGCCGTACAGCATTTCCCGGTTGCCGATGGCGAGATTGTCGCGGCGCTCGTCGAATATGCCCGTCGAGAACAAGATCGACGGTGTGGCCTGATAGCCCAGTTCTGCCTCGGCGCGACGCACCCATACCGCAACGGGATCGTCAGTCGACGTCGTGTCATAGCCAGCACGCAGCTTGCCGCGCAGCGAAAAACCGGCCGGCAGAGGGGTCGCACCGGTGACTTCGAGCGCGGGCCGGATCTCGCTGAAACCGTTGTCGGGCAGTTGCAGCATTTCGAAACCCAGGGCTGCCGACATGCTGGCCTTGTTTTCGAACGTATGTGTGGCGTGAAGCTTCACGCCATGCTCCGGCAAAAGCAATTCGGAAAGCGGCTCCAGCGCATGGGTCCGGCGAAGCCCCGTCGTCACCGACCCGCCGTAGCTGATTGAACCCGCTGTTCGGGTCAGCGTCGCGCCGAGACGCAGCCGGTCGCGTTCCGGGTCGAACGCTGCCGGAAGCAACAGGTCATCCTGAAAATGCGTTCTGCCTGCGAATTCCCGTGCGGCGGCGGCTTCAAGCACAAGCACGGTACCGGGAGCGACGAGCCGACCGGCCTGAACTGCCCCGGCCAGCACAGTCTTTCGCGTGCGCGTGCCAAGGATGAAATCCTCGACGGCGAAATCGTCGCCGTCAGAAAACATTCTTACCGACAGGCTGCCTCGAAGTTCGAGCGTGTCGGAGACCCGGGCGGTTGTCTCGGCACCGATGCCGAAGGTCGCGTCGTCTTCGAAATCGTAAGTATCGAAGCGACGGAGCTCCATATGGGCCGTGAGCTTGGTGGACCCAAGATCGTGGTCGACCGTGTGTTCAAGCGCGCCGCGCAGCTCCGTGTACCAGTCGGCGAGCGCCAGCGGCCCATCAAGTGCATTCGTCGTGTGGTGGCGCGCGAGCGTGAACGTGAGCTTCGGGGAAGCCGCGTTCTCGCCCGCGCTGGCGTCCACCGTCATGAGCCCCAATGCGGCAGACGCAATCGTGATCGACCGGATGAGACGCACCACAACCTCCCGAGCGCGAAGGCGCCCCTTCCGCCGCGGGGGTGGGTGTGACGGAAGGGGCCCGGAGGTAAACCGCCCGGAAGCGGAAGGTACAGGCACCATTGCCTGCAAGACGGAGATTACGTCGATGCTCGCAAAAGTTTAAGAAAAATCTTCTACACTTTTTGAGTGTATGTGGTTGTGCTCGTAACCCAGGTCAGGCCGCGCTTACGAAGCCGTCCAGCACACGCTTCTGGCCGGCCTTGTCGAAGTCGATGGTCAGCTTGTTGCCTTCGATAGCTGCGATGTTGCCGTTTCCGAACTTCTGGTGGAACACGCGGTCGCCCACTTTGAACGCGGAAGGGGAGTCCGAGACCGACTTGGCGACGAGTTCGCCTTCGATGGTGCGGCCCTTCACGCTGGTGCGGCCGGCTCCGTAGCCGGAATCCACCTCGCCATAGCCGATCCGCTCGACCGAGTGGCCCGAGCGCGAACCCCAGTTGCGGTCGGTCGCCTCGGTGCGGTTCTGCTGCGCGCGCTGCCAGCCCGGCGTTGCATAGGTATTGGAGAAGGAGCCGCTCTGGCCCACATTGTCGAAGCGCGACGCGCCGTAGGGGTTCTGTCGCCCCGCCTGCCGCTCGCCGAAGCTGCCTGTGCCGTAGCCGCCATAAGACGAGCCGGTTTCGGCCACCTCGACATGGGCTTCCGGCAGTTCGTCGAGGAACCGCGACGGGATGGTCGACTGCCAAAGGCCGTGAATGCGCCTGTTGGAGGTGAACCAGAGGTGCAGGTTCTTCTTGGCGCGGGTCAGGCCGACATAGGCGAGGCGCCGCTCTTCCTCCAACCCCGAGCGGCCCCCTTCATCCAGCGCGCGCTGATGCGGAAACAGGCCTTCCTCCCAGCCCGGCAGAAAGACGGTGTCGAATTCGAGCCCCTTGGCCGAATGCAGCGTCATGATGTTGACGGCATCCATCTCCTCGTTCTGCTCGGCATCCATGACCAGAGCGACATGCTCCAGGAACCCGCGCAGCGATTCATATTCCTCCATGGAGCGGATCAGCTCCTTGAGGTTTTCCAGTCGACCCGGCGCTTCTGCCGAGCGGTCGTTCTTCCACATTTCCGTGTAGCCGGACTCTTCGAGGATGGTTTCGGCGAGTTCGGTATGCGGTGTGTTGTCGAGCAGGCCCTGCCAGCGCGCGAAGTTGGCCGCGACCTCGCGGAGCGCCGCGCGGGGCTTGGGCTTCATCTCGTCGCTTTCGGCGAGCTTGGCGGCGGCCTCCAGCATCGGCACGCGCAAGGCCCGAGAGGTATCGTGAACCTGGCGGATGGCCGCTTCGCCCAGCCCGCGCTTGGGCACGTTGACGATGCGCTCGAAGGCGAGGTCGTCGGCACCCTGCGCCACTACGCGGAAATAGGCCATCGCGTCGCGGATTTCCTGCCGTTCGTAGAAGCGCGGACCGCCGATGACGCGGTAGTTCAGGCCGAGCGTGACGAAGCGGTCCTCGAATTCGCGCATCTGGAAGGATGCGCGGACCAGGATCGCCATGTCGTTGAGATTGTGTTGCCGGCGCTGAAGCGCCTCGATTTCCTCGCCGACCGCGCGGGCTTCTTCTTCCGAATCCCACGCCGCGTGAACCATCACCTTGGCGTCGTCGGCATCGGCCTTTTCGGTGAACAGCGTCTTGCCCAGCCGCCCTTCGTTGTGGGCGATCAGATGGGAGGCTGCGCCGAGGATGTGCGCGGTGGAGCGGTAGTTGCGTTCCAGCCGGATGACGGCCGCGCCCGGAAAGTCCTTTTCGAAACGCAGGATGTTGTCGACCTCGGCGCCGCGCCAACCGTAGATCGACTGGTCGTCGTCGCCTACGCAGCAGATGTTGACGCTCGCGGCCGAGCGCCCGCTGGCCTCCGCGGGGGCGGGCGAAAAGTCGCCCGCCGCCCGGTCGGGCTTGCGGCCTTCGGCCGGCACGGCAGCACCGCGTTTTGTCTCAGGCCGCTGGGCGAGCAGCCGCAGCCACATATACTGGGCGGTGTTGGTGTCCTGATACTCGTCGACCAGGATGTATTTGAATTTGGCGTGATATTCGCGCAGCACGTCGGGATGCTGGCGGAAAATGCGGATCGGGTGGCACAGCAGGTCGCCGAAATCGCAGGCGTTGAGCGTGTGGAGCCGGTCCTGGTAAGCCCTGTAAAGCTCGCGGCCCTTGCCATTTGCGAAGGCTCTGGCGTCGCCTTCGGCAATCTCCTCGGGCCCGAGGCCCTTGTTCTTCCAGCCGTCGATCATCTGCGCGAACTGGCGTGCCGGCCAGCGCTTGTCGTCCAGCCCCTCGGCCTGGATCAACTGCTTGATCAGGCGGATTACGTCGTCGGTGTCGAGGATCGTGAAGTCCGAGCGCAGCCCTGCCAGTTCGGCATGACGGCGCAGGAGCTTGACGCCGATGGAGTGGAACGTACCCAGCCACGGCATGCCTTCTACCGCTTCACCGACCAGCACGCCGATGCGCTGCTTCATCTCGCGCGCGGCCTTGTTGGTAAAGGTGACAGCGAGGATCTGGCTCGGCCAGGCGCGGCCGGTGGCGAGGATATGCGCGATGCGGGTGGTGAGCACGCGGGTCTTGCCGGTGCCGGCACCTGCCAGCACGAGGACCGGGCCTTCCGTGGTCTCGACCGCAAGACGCTGCTCTGGGTTCAGCCCGGTCAGATAGTCGGGCGCGCGATGGGCCGAGCGCGCGGCCATGGCACGCGCAGCGATGCCGCCGCCGGCAGGTTGCGCGGCAGGCTGACCCTTCGAGCGCGGCGTATCGTCCTCGTCGAAGAAAGGAATATCGTCGGGAAATCCGGACATCTCACCCGAATGTAGTGATTCGGGGGTGAAAGACCAGCGTTCCCGTAACGTTCATGCAAGATGAGGCTTTCGAACCCTTGGCGGGAATGCCGGGTCGCGCTATCGTTGTCGCGGGCTGGAGATGGCCCGCAGTCCGCGCCCGCAAGGGTCTGGCGAACATCTCTAAAAACCTTCCAATCCGGTTTTCCATCCGGCGAAGGCATCGGCAACGCGGACACTGATGAAGCCAGTCGCCGGCTGAAAAGGACCGGAAATCATGCGCACCTACCGCGATGCCAAGGCCATGGCGAAAGCCATGCGCGAGGCGCTTGCCGAGCGAAAGCTGGATATACAGCACAACGAGGCACTGGAAATCGTCGCCCGCCAGTTCGGGCTCGATACGTGGAATATCCTCTCGGCCAAAATTGCCGAAGAAGTCGGGACTACAGCAAGGCGCGACGATATAGCCTTTGAGCAGGCGGTTCCGATCGTGCGCATCTTCGACGTGGCCAAGGCGCACGAGTTCTATCTCGAATTCCTCGGCTTCTCGGTCGACTGGGAACACCGGTTCGGGGAGAATTTTCCGCTCTACACGCAGGTATCGCGCGGCGATCTGAAACTGCATCTTTCGGAACATGCCGGTGACGCGACACCGGGCGGCAACATGGTCGTCTACATGGAAGGCATCCGCAGTTTCCACGCCGAACTTCTTGCCAAGAACTACCGTTATATGAAGCCGGGTCTCGAGAAGCAGGATTGGGGCCTCGAAATGGCTGTGACCGATCCCTTCAACAACCGCATGCGGTTCATGGAGCGGTAGGACGGCTAGGCCACCTTGTGGCGGGCGCCGGACATCCCGACGCCCGTCAGTATGCGGTGTCGGGCTCGTCCCGCCTGGCGCGCAGATGGCGGGCCTCCATCAGAATTCGGCGGGCATAGATGACGTCGATGGGGATCGGCTGGCGCAGTCGCCGGATGTCTTGGAGTTCTTGCTCCACCAATCTTTGGGCGCGCCGCAGATCGTGATCGGTGTAGGCTTCATCCAGCGCCACCGCGCAAGCAAAGTGGGCGACGTCGCCGGTGATGCCGTCGTGCATGATTTCTCTTCTCCGACCATTCCCCGTCGGACTCGCGCCGTGGTGAGTCGCCCCTGCCTGCGATTGTGGAAGTGTCCGGCGCACGATCAAGGCGGGTGAGGGGATGAAGCTGTGCAAAGGCCGTCAGGGTTAATCGTTGCCTAACGGCGTCTCGGCGTGTTCCGGTGGCGTCAGCCGGCCTTGCGGCGGATGCCGATCGAGCGGCCCGCGCGCTCCGGGACCGGCAGGTTAGCATGTGCGGCTCGCATCGCCTCGATGTTGGCAAGAACATCTGGCGGGAAGGGGCAGACCTTGGGGCCGCTCATGTCGATATGCAGGGTCAGGACCTCCGATGTCGCGGCGAGCCAGCCGTCGGCGTGGTGCAGTTCCTGGAAGACGTGAAAACGTTTCTCGTCGTGATCGAGCATCTGGAAGGTGGAGGTGACCTTGTCGCCGAGGTGCAACTCGCGGACGTAGCAGACGTGGATCTCGGCGGTGTAGGTTGTCAGTCGCCGCTCGCCTGCATATTTCGGCCCCATGCCCAGCAGCTCGAAGGCTTCGTCGGCGCAACGGTCGAACAGGACGTTGTAGTAGGCCATGTTCATGTGGCCGTTATAATCGATCCAGTCCTTCTCGACCTCGAGAACGCGCGAGACGAAAGGGGCGGGATTGGCCATTGCTGATTCCTGTCTTTTGGGGCAGGGCCGCGTCCGGATCGCTGGACAAAGGCCACGCCATTTGCATGCTGCCGACAGAGAAGACCAAAGGGCGTACGGAGACAAGGTCGACGGTCGCCCATCCACGGAGGAAAGTTCATGGCTCTTGCCGATCTGCAACCCGTTGCGCGCAACGATGCCGGCAGCGCAGCCGTCGTCGGCATCCTCAAGCAGCGCTTCGGCGAGCGTTTCCAGACCGGCCAAGCGATTCGCGGCCAGCATGCGCACTCCACCACCTACATTCCCTCTCAGCTTCCCGACGGCGTGGTGTTTCCGCATTCGACCGAGGAAGTGCAGGAGATCGTGCGGGTCTGCGGTGAGCATGGCGTGCCGGTCATCCCGTTCGGGACCGGTACGTCGCTCGAAGGCCACGTCAACGCGCCCGGCGGCGGCATCTGCATCGACATGATGCAGATGAACAAGGTGCTGGCCGTGCATGCCGAAGATCTCGACTGTACCATCGAGCCCGGCGTCACGCGCGAGGAGCTCAACACCTATCTGCGTGACACCGGCCTGTTTTTCCCGATCGACCCCGGCGCCAATGCCAGCCTCGGCGGTATGGCCTCCACGCGCGCATCGGGCACCAACGCGGTGCGCTATGGCACGATGCGGGAGAACGTGCTTTCGCTGACCGCCGTGATGGCCGACGGGCGGGCGATCACGACGGCTAAGCGGGCGCGCAAGTCGTCGGCCGGCTACGACCTCACCCGGCTGCTCGTCGGCTCCGAGGGCACGCTCGGCGTCATCACCGGGCTGACGCTGAAGCTCTACGGTATCCCGCAGGCGATCTCGGGCGGGGTCTGCCCGTTCCCGTCCGTCGATGCGGCCTGCAACGCCGTCATCACCACAATCCAGATGGGCGTGCCGGTGGCGCGCATCGAGCTTGTCAACGCGCTGTGCATGCGGGCGCTGAACGGCTACGCCAAGCTCGATTATCCCGAGACGCCCTGCCTGTTCCTGGAATTCCATGGCACGGACGCAGGTGTCCGCGAGCAGGCGGAGACGTTCGGCGAGATCGCGGCGGAGTTCGGCGGCGGTTCGTTCCAGTGGACCAACGTAGCCGAGGAGCGGGCGAAGCTCTGGAAGGCGCGGCACGACGCCTACTGGGCCGGCCTTTCGCTCAAGCCCGGCGCGACCTCCCTGTCGACCGACGTCTGCGTGCCAATCTCGCGGCTTGCCGAATGCATCAACGAGACCGAGGAAGACATAGCGCGTTCCGGACTAATTGCACCCATCGTAGGGCATGTCGGAGACGGCAACTTCCACGTCATGGTGCTGATGGATCGCGACGACCCGAAGCAGATCGAAGCGACGGAAGCCTTCGTCGCCCGCCTCAACATGCGCGCGATCGCCATGGACGGCACCTGCACCGGCGAGCACGGGGTGGGACAGGGCAAGATCGCCTTCCTGCCGCACGAACTTGGTGCGGGCGTCGATTTCATGCGCTCGATCAAGCAGGCGCTCGACCCGGACAACATCATGAATCCGGGCAAGGTGCTGCCGTTGCGCGCCTAGCATCGTCAGGTCGCCACTTTATCGACACCGTAATGCAGCTAAACTGCACTGCGGCTTAGGGAATCCGGCGGGAGAAAGAGACTGGCCCGATTATTCGTCGCCATAGGAGGGTTGATCGTACTGGTGCTGACTGCGGCGCTGGTGTTGCCCTACTTCGTCGACTGGACCAGTTACCGCGCCGATTTCGAACGTGAAGCAAGCCGTATCCTCGGGCGCGAGGTGAAGGTGGAGGGAAGCGTCAGCGCGCGGCTGCTGCCGTTCCCGTCCGTCACCTTCGCCGATGTCGTCGTCGCAGGTGTCGAACCCGGCGAAGAGGCAATGACGGTCGAGACTTTCTCGATGGATGCCGAACTTGCGCCGTTCATGCGCGGCGAGCTTCACATCTTCGACATGCGGCTGGTGAGGCCTTCGGCGACGATTGCGGTCGCCGAGGACGGAACGGTCGACTGGTCGGTGCGCCCGTCGTCTCCTGTCGATGCGAGCAACATCTCCCTTGAAAAGCTGACGATCACGGAGGGCAGGGTGGAGGTGCGCCACGCCGCAAGCGGCCGCACGCACAGCCTGACCGAGATCAACGCCGACGTGTCGGCGCGCGCGCTGACCGGCCCTTGGCGCATGGACGGATCGTTACGGCTCGACGGCATGCGTACCGCGCTGTCGGCGTCGACAGGCTCGGCGGACGCGGATGGGCGGATGCGGCTTCGCATCGCTGCCGTTCCGGAACGTTATCCCATATCGCTGGAGACTGACGGCAGCGTGCGCATCGCCGACAGCGGTTTGCACTACGCGGGCGAGTTCAAGCTCAACGCCGCCGGGCAGATTGCCGAGCAAAGCGACGCAGGCGCGCCGCCGCCACCGGCCTATCGCGTGACCGGCGACTTCGACTTCGATCACGAAGCGCTCGACATCGAGACGTTCCGGTTCGCGACCGGACCGTTGGAGGACCCTTACACGGCGGAGGGTTCTGCCCGGTTCGCGCTCGGCGCCGAACCGCGCTTCGACATCACCGCCGATGGCGCGCAGATCAGGTTCGAGGACGCAGCGGGCGCGGAAAGCGCGGCTGGCATCGACCTCGAGCAACGGCTGACAGCCCTGCACGAGTTCCTGCTCGATATGCCCCGGCCTCAGATACCCGGCCGGATCGCCGTCAAACTGCCGGCAATCGTCGCGGGCGACACGACGATCCGCGACGTGCATCTTTCCGCCGAGCCTTCGGAGACCGGCTGGGCGGTCGGTTCACTGGGCGCGACTTTGCCGGGCCGCGCGACTCTGGAGGCCAGCGGCGACCTCGTCGTCGGTGACGAGCTGGATTTCGAGGGCTCGCTGCTCCTTGCCGTCGGCCAGCCTTCCGGTTTCGCGGCCTGGCTTGCACGGGACGTCGACGAAGCCATCCGGCGGCTGCCGGCAGCAGGCTTCAGCGCACAGGTGAAGCTCAACCGTGAACGCCAGCTCTTTCGCGATCTCGAACTGGTGCTTGGCGACGCCAAGTTCCGCGGCGAGATCGACAGTCTGACACCCGTCGGCCAGAAGCCGTCAATGACGCTGCGGCTCGATGGCGACAGGCTGGATGTGGAAGGCATGACCGCGTTCGCCTCGCTCTTCGTCAGCGATGGCGGTCGCACGCGCCTTGCCGACCGCGATCTAACCTTCGAGATCGAGGCCGGGCCTGTGACGGCCGCGGGCATGACGGCCGAAACGCTGGATACCGCGTTGCGGCTCAGGGACGGCCGACTGGAGATTGACCGGCTGTCGGTCGGCGGACTTGCGGGCGCCAATATCAGCGCGACCGGCTCGATCAAGGATTTTGAGACAGATCCGGCCGGCAATCTCGATGCGACGGTGATTGCCGCAGACCTTGAGCCGCTGGCTGCGGCGCTGGCCGAGCGCTTTCCGGAAAGCCGCATTGCCTCGGAGACGGCTCGGCGCGCGTCGTCGTTCCCTGGCCTGCTGGAGGACGCGTCGATCCGCATCGTCACAAGTTCGGCCGCAAGCGGCGATGGCACCAACGGCCTGGCATTGAGCGCCACAGGGGAAGCGGGCGGGACGGAGTTTTCGCTTACGGCATCGGCGCGCGACCTGCGGCAAGCGCTGGAGCGCATGCCGATGGCGCTCGAACTGACGGCGCGCAACGAGGACGCCCAGGCGCTCTACGCCCATGCAGGCCTTACGGTGCTGCCTTTGGGCCTAGTCGGTGCCGGTGAGGTATCGTTGCGTTTCAACGGCGTTCCGGAGGAGGGCGGTCGCACGCGCATCGCCTTTACCGGCGACGGGCTGGAGCTGGTCTTCGAGGGGCAGGCAGGCACGGGCGAAAAAGGGCTCTCCGCGTCAGGCGACCTGACGGTGAAAGCGCAGGATCTGGAGCCCTGGCTGGTTACCGGAGGCATCGTTCTGCCCGGTGGCGCGATGGGCCTGCCGGGGGACATGTCGTCTAAGCTGGACGTCGATGGCGGGGTGTTCGTCCTTTCTGGTATCGGGGGCGATATTGCCGGCTCCAAGGTGAGCGGCGATGTCAACGCGCAGATGCGCGACGGGCTACCCCACCTGACGGGTTCGCTAGCGCTGCAGTCGTTCGATCTTGCCTCCGTCGCGGAACTGGCAACGGGGGCTGCAGCACTTGAGGGTGATGGCGAGAGCTGGCCGTCCGCGCCGTTCGCACAGCGTGTGGCGACCCCGCTAACAGCCGAACTCGAACTCGCGGTCGAGCGCCTGCATGCCGGCTGGCTCGCCCAGGCGGACGATGCGCGAATGACGCTCCGGATCGGCACGGACGGCGTTGCGCTGTCGGATGCGCGGGCGCGTATTTATGGCGGGACCATTTCCGGACTGCTCGATTTCAAGAACGATGGCGGAACAGGTCTTCTTTCCGGTCAGTTGAAGCTGGAAGCTGCCGAGATCGCCAACATTCTCGGCGATACCGGGCTCGAGGGCACCGCGGACCTGACGGCAACGCTGACAGCCAGCGGCAAGTCGGTGGATGCGGTCATTTCCGCTCTGGCAGGTTCAGGGACGGTGACCGTGAACGATGTCGCCATCGAAGGGGTCGCGCCGCAGGTGTTCGCAGCGCTGCTGGAGCAGGCCGACAGGATCGGACCGGAGATCGATGCGGCCGCAGTTGCCGATTTCGCGACGGATATGGTGCGGCAGGGAACGTTCCGCGCGCCCCGCGCCGAGCTCGCCTTCACCGTCGCCAGCGGCGCGGTGCGCGCCCCGCCGCTCAGGCTGGAGACGGACGAAGCCACACTTGCAGGAGAAGTCCGCGCCGACATCGGCGCGCAAACGGTTGGCGCGGAGGCGACGCTCACCTTCAAGCCGGGCGTCGAGGCGCTGGTCGGATCTGACCCCGCGGCGCGTTTCGTTGCTGCCGGACCGCTGGGCGATATAGGCGTTACGGTCGACACCGAGCCGCTGGCGCAATTTCTGACCCAGCGCGCGCTGGAGCGGGAGCAGCAGCGGGTTGAGGCGATGCAGGCGGCGTTGCTCGAAAAGCAGCGCCACCGCCGCGAGGTGCGTTACTACGCGGCGCTTTCGCAAGAGCGCGACCGCGCCGCCGAAGAAGCCCGGCGCGATGCCGAGGAAGCCCAGCGGCGGGCCCGCGAGCTGCGGCTGCTCGACGAAGAAGCGGACAAGCGGGCAGCGGAAGAAGAAGTGCTGCGAGCAGAGGAGCTGGAGCGGGCCGCCGAGGAACAACGTCGTGCCGCCGAAGAAGCCGAAGCGCAGCGTCGCGCTGACGAGGAAGCAAGGCGGCAGGAAGAGGAAGTCGAACGTCGGCGCCTGGAAGAGCAATCGCGAAGCGAGGCCGAAGAGCGCCGGCGTGCGGAAGACGAGCGGTTGCGCAACGAGGTCGAGGCCTTGCTGGGCGCGCGCGAGACGGCGCCCGCGCCGGCCGATCCCGATAGCATCGAACGGCAGCCGCTTCAGCCGCCGCCGGTTGTCGATGTCACGCCCCGACCGGCGCCGCGCGCACAGCCCGAGCAACCAAGCGCAACGCCGGGCGTGTTTTCGGAAGGAAATCTCTCGGTCGACGGGCTGATGCGGCTGTTCGACGAGTAGCGCTGACAACCCGATTCAATTGCGGTTCAGGCTCGCGCCCTGACAGCTTCGAGCACGAACAGCCGCAATGCAGATGAGAGGTTGGTGCTGCGCGGTCTCGCTTCGTCTATCTCGCCGACGAGGCGCGCAAGCGGCAAGCCGCGCTTGTCGGCGATGCTGTGCAGTTCGTCGTAAAACGGCTGTTCGATCGAGAAGCTGGTGCGATGACCTCTGATCGACACCGAGCGTTTGACGACCGAAGTCACCGCTCGCCGTCCGGCCTGGGCGGTTCACGACGATGCGCTTCGTGTGCGGCCTCTTCCCGCTGGCCGATTGCCTCGTTCGCCTGACGCTCCGCCTTCGTTCTGCCGTGACGAATGCGGTTTTCCTCGGCTGCTCGTTCCTTCTCGCGGCGCGCCTTTTGTTTGCGGGCCATGCGGAGGCTGACGATCTCGGCCATCGGGATTTATTTCTTGCGGAACGCGTCCAGAGAAACGACATCGGCCGATTTCGCCGGTTCCTTGTCTTCCTCCGCGCCTTCGTCGCCCGCTACAGGCTCGGGCTCCTTGCGCTTCTTCTCCGCCTTCTTGCCACCGATCACCGCGACAGGTGGTTCGGCTGCCTCGGGGGCCGGCGCTTCTTCCAGGTCGGTTTCTTCGTCTTCGGCCGGCTGCTCGACGTAGAATTCGAGCTCGAAATTGACCGAGGGATCGTAGAAGCCGCGCACGGCGGAATAAGGGATTTCGAGCTTTTCGGGTACGTCCGAGAACGACAGGCCGACCTCGAAGCCGGAGTCGGTGACTTTCAGATCCCAGTACTGGAACTGAAGCACGATTGTCATCTGTTCGGGGTATCGTTCCCGCAACCGGCTCGAGACTCGGACACCCGGCGCGCCGGTCAGGAAGGTGATGAAGAAATGGTGGTTGCCCGGCAGGCCGGTCCGCGCAACCTCGCCCAGCACCTTACGCATAACGCCGCGCAGCGCCTCCTGGGTGAGGATGTCATAACGGATGTGGTCGTCAGCCATGGGGCCGGGTTTCCCTGAATCGAACGGCAAAGATGTAATCAAGCTTGGGGCGCGCGTAAACCGCATATAGCGTAACGCAGCGTCCGGGCGAGTGGGAAACTCGGAAAGGGTTCAGTTTCGGCGGGCGTAGGCCCTCAGGAACATGCGTACCGCGCGGGCCGAAGCCTGTTCCAGATCGTCCTCCGAGAGCCTGTCGCCGAAGATCAGGGGCAGTTGCAGGTCAGAGCTGGTCAGTGCCAGAAACTGCCGGGCGGCGGCGTCCGGATCGTCGATCTCCAGCCAGCCGGCATGGGCGAGGCGCGCGAAACGGGCGGCGAGCGCGTCCCACACGCGGGCGGGGCCATTCTCGCGCCAGTCAGAGAAAAGCTCCGGATAGCGCTCGCCCTCGTTCTGCAGGAGCCGCCGCAGGAAGCGGCCGTCGCGGTCGCAAAGACAGTTGCGGTTGAGGCGAACGGCGAATGCGGTGAGATCGGCCTGCAGATCATGCGGGTGGTCGGGAAAGGTAGCCAGTACAGAAAACGCCCTGGCGTTGCAGCGTTCAGTGATCTCGCGGACCACTGCGACCAGCAGGCTCTCCTTGTCGCGGTGGTGATTGTAGACCGTCTGCCTCGAAACACCTGCTTCAGCGGCGATGAGGTCGATATTGGCCCCGGCAAAGCCCTCGCGGCAGAAGACGGTCGCCGCCGCCTCGATCATGGAGTGGCGTTTGGCGGCGTGTCCGCGTGGCGGGAGCGTGTCAGGAGCAATCACTGGCGGCATGATTTCTATATAGAGCTGGTTGACGATTTAGACAACACTGTCTAAAAATATGGACTTACGCGACGGAGGCTGCAGCGGGGGGAGGCCGCGCTTCCGTTCAGCCTCCCGGTGCGACGGGCCTGCCGCCGCCATCTTCGAAAGAGCTAGACAATGCAATTCTCCTTTATCCGGCTCGCGCTCGTGCTCGGCCTGCTGACGGCCATCGGCCCGTTCGCCATCGACATGTATCTGCCGGCACTGCCGACAATCGGCGAGGATCTGGGCGCCGGCACGGTGCCCGTGCAGATGAGCCTGCTGGTCTTCTTTCTCTCGATGGGATTCGCCCAGATCATCGTGGGGCCCATCTCGGACATGATGGGCCGCAAGGCGCCTCTCTATTTCGGCCTCGTGCTGTTTGCCATCGGCAGCGTCGGCGCGGCGCTGGCCGTCGACATCGGCTGGCTGATCGCGTTCCGCTTCATACAGGGGCTCGGCGCGTCGGCCGGCATGGTGGTGCCGCGCGCTGTGGTCCGCGACCTGCATACCGGCGTCGAGGCCGCACGCCTGATGTCGCTGCTGATGCTGGTGTTCTCGATCTCTCCGATCCTGGCACCGCTGGCGGGCAGCCTCATCATCGAAAGCTTCGGCTGGCGCGCAATCTTCTGGGCCGTGACGCTTGCTGCGGCCATCGGCATCGTGCTGATGATCGGCGCGCTCGATGAGACCCGGCCGCCGGAGCAGCGCGGCGGCAGTTCGTTCCGTGGCACCATCGCCGGCTATCGCCTCCTGCTGCGTGACCGTTCGTTCGTTGGCCTCAGCCTGATCGGCGGCTTCGGCATATCGAGCTTCTTTGTCTATCTGTCGAATTCGTCCTTCGTGCTCATCAACCACTACGGGCTGACGCCGACGCTCTACAGCGTGTTCTTCTCGATGAACGCCGTGGCTTTCTTCGCCATGTCGCAGCTTACCGGAACGCTCACCGAGCGATTTGGCCTTCGCCGCGTGGTGCGGGTGGCGGTTGCGGCCTATGCGACGATCATGGTTGCCATGCTCGCGGTGATGGCCAGCGGCCTGCAGTCGCTGTGGGTGATGTCGACGTTCCTGTTCTTCGGATACGGCTTCCTTGGCCTCGTCATCCCGACTACCTCGGTGCTGGCGATGGAGGAGCATGGCGAGATTGCAGGCACAGCTTCGGCCCTGATGGGAACGCTGCATTTCGCCACAGGCGCGGCCGCGATGGCCGTAGCGGGGCTGTTCTTCGACGGGTCCCCGCTGCCGATGGTGATCGGCATCACGGCCTGTGCCGTGATCGCGCTGGGCTTCACGCAGGCCACGCTGGGCAACCGCTCGCCCATTCGCCAACCCGCCGAATAGGCAGGGCCTGGTGCCGACAAACAAAAGGGCGCGGCATGGCCGCGCCCTTTTTTTGCAGAAATGGTGCAGGCCTGTCCTGCAACTCAGGCAGGCACGGGTTCCCGCTCGCACTGAAGCTGCGCCATCGCCTCGTACTGGCTGAGGAACACGCCACCTTCGAGTTCTTCCAGGAAATGCGACCGCTTGAGGCGGTCCATGACGGGACCCTTGACCTCGGACAGGTGCAACGTGATTCCACCGTCGCGCAGCCGGCGGTTGATCTCTTCGAGGCTTTCGAGTGCCGAGGCGTCGATGGCATTGACCGCCGAGCACATCAGCACGACGTGGCGAAGCTGCGGGCGCTGGGCGACCAGCTCGGCGATGCGGTCCTCCAGGTAGCGGCTGTTGGCGAAATAGAGGCTTTCGTCGACGCGCACGGACAGCACGTCCTGGCAAGTGACGACCTCATGCCGCTCGATGTTGCGAAAATGCTCGGTGCCCGCGACCTGGCCGACCACGGCCATGTGGGGGCGCGACGTGCGGTAGAGATGCAGCACCAGCGACAGTCCCACGCCCATGACGATGCCGACCTCGACGCCGAGAAAGAGCGTGCCGGCAACCGTTGCCGCCATCGCCGAGAAATCAGCCCTGGAATAGATCCAGACACGGCGGATCGCGCCGAGATCGACGAGGGAGAGAACGGCCACGATGATGGTCGCGGCAAGCGTGGCCTGCGGCAGGTCGGTGAGCAGCGGTGTGAGGAACAGCGTGGCCAGTGCTATCGAGACGGCGGTGAAGATGCCGGCCGCCTGCGTTTCGGCACCTGCGTCGAAGTTGACGACGGAGCGGGCGAAGCCGCCTGTGACCGGATAGCCCGACGACACGGCCGCAGCGATGTTTGCCGCACCCAATCCGATCAGTTCCTGGTCGGGAATTATGCGCTGCCGGCGCTTGGTCGCGAGCGTCTGCGCCACTGAAACGGATTCGACAAAGCCGATCAGGCTGATGAGCAGGGCCGGCGCTGCCAAGGTCCGCACCAAGTCAAAATCGAAGACCGGCAGGGCCGGGGCCGGGATGCCCTGCGGGATGATACCGACGAGTGCGACGCCCCTCGAGCCGAGATCTAGAATATGGGCAGCCAGGATGGTCGCGGCGACGGCTGCAACCGGTCCCGCCTTCGTGACAATGTCGGCGGCGCGTGGCCGCAGGCCGGCGCCAATGAGCAGCCGCTTCAGGCGCAGACGGACGAAATACAGAAAGGCCAGCGCGGCAGCACCGATTGCAACGGTTGACGGGTTTATCGATCCGAGCTCGCCCGCGATGCCGCCGACAATTTCGGGCAGGGTGTGGCCGCCGGCGGAGACGCCGAGCAGGTGCTTTAGCTGTCCCGCGGCAATGAGGATCGCGGACGCCGTGATGAAACCCGAAATCACCGGGTGGCTCAGGAAATTCGCGACGAAGCCAAGCCGGAAAAGGCCCATGGCTATGAGAGCCATTCCAGATATCAGGGCAAGCAGCGTGGCCGCGGCAAGGTAGGCCTGGGTTCCCTGCGTCGCCACTTCGCCGACGGCTGTCGCGGTCATAAGGGAAACGACTGCCACTGGTCCCACCGCCAGCGTGCGGCTGGTGCCGAAGACCGCGTAGGCAACGAGCGGCAGGATGGATGCATAGAGCCCCACCTGCGGCGGCAAGCCCGCCAGCATGGCATAGGCCAGCGACTGCGGAATCAGCATGACCGTCACGATCATGGCGGCGACCAGATCGCTGGCCAGCGCCGACCGGTTGTAGTCACCGGCCCAGCCAAGGATGGGGAAGTATCCCGAAAAGCGCGTCATTTGAGTGTCGTTTCGCTGGATATTTCGACGTCAGGCCGTGTGCGACCTCAGGCCGCCATCGGCCAGCAGCCTCGCGGCCCACATGCCGAGCAGCATCGCCGGCACGAAAGCAAGCGTGCCGGTCGCACCAAGGCCAAGCGCCGTCAGGGCGGGTCCGGGGCAGAAGCCACCGAGGCCCCAGCCAAGGCCAAAGATGGCAGGACCGGCGGTGACGCGCAGGTCGATGTCATTGCGTGTCGGCAGGTGGAAGCTTTCGGCATTGATCGGCCGTCCGCGCGACAGCACCAACCGATAGCCTACAAAAGCCACGAGCACCGCGCCGCCCATGACGAAGGCGAGCGAGGGATCCCACGTGCCTGCAAGATCGAGGAAATTGAGAACCTTCGCGGGGTCGGACATGCCGGAGACGACGAGACCCGCGCCGAACAGCAGGCCGAGAGCCAGATTGACCAGAAACGACATGTCAGCCTCCGAGCACGTGGCGAACGACGAAGACGGTGATGAAGGCGACCGTCATGAATACGGCGGTGGCAACCATCGAGCGGGTGGACAGCCTGGACAATCCGCAGACGCCGTGGCCCGAGGTGCAGCCATTGCCCCAGACCGAGCCGAAGCCAACGAGCAGGCCGGCGGCGATCATCAGGGGAATGTTCGACGAGACGGTCTGTGCGACCGGTGCGCCGGTGGCGGCCATCATTGCCAGCGGTGCCGCCACGAGTCCGATGACAAAGGCCAGCCGAGACGGAAAGGCCTTGTCGAGATAAGGGGGAAGCAGCCGACCGGCGATACCCGAGATGCCGGCGATACGGCCTTCCCAGAGCATCAGCAGAACGGCCGACAGGCCGATCATCATGCCGCCTGCGGTGGAGGCGAGAGGGGTGAATTCAGTCATTTCCGTTTTCCCGGATCAGTGGTTGGTTTGCGGAACTTCGCAGAACATGCGGTGCATCATGGCGATGAACTCGCTCACACGGCCGTCGGCCAGCCGATAGAACATGCTCTTCGACTCCTTGCGGCCGACGATGAAGCCGGCATCGCGCAATTCGGCGATCTGTTGCGAAAGGCCGGGCTGGCGGATGCCGAGCGTGTCTTCCAGGTCGCGAACGGAACGCTCGCCGTCCACCAGCGCGCAGACGATCATCAGCCTTGACGGATGCGCGAATTTCTTGAGGAATTCGGCCGCCTCGCCGGCGTTCTCAATCATTTCCGCCGTATCGGCCGTAAGCTCATGTTTCATGGCCGTCAGCCCCAGTTCGCGCCTTCGAGCACGTCCAGCGGGAATTTCAGGTAGCGTTTCCCGTTGGCTTCCGGCTCGGGCAGGCGGCCGCCATTCATGTTGACCTGCAAGGCGTGCAGGATCAGCTTTGGCATGGGCAGCGTGCGGTCGCGAGCCTCCCGCACCTCGACATATTCGGCTTCGGTCGCGCATTTCGACATGTGGGTGTTCGCCGCCTTCTGCTCGGCAACGGTGGACTCCCAGCGCGGCTCGCGGCCGCCCGGCTGATAGTCGTGGCCGGTGAAGATGCGGGTCTCGTCCGGAAGAGCCAGAATCTCCTGGATCGACTGCCAGAGCCGCGTGGCGCTGCCGCCCGGAAAGTCGGCTCGTGCCGTGCCCGAGTCCGGCATGAACAGCGTATCGTGGACGAAGGCCGCGTCGCCGATGACATAGGTGATGGAGGCGAGCGTGTGGCCCGGCGAAAACAGGACGCGGGCGGGGATCGTGCCGACGGTAAAGATTTCTCCCTCCGCAAACAGCTTGTCCCACTGCGAACCGTCGGCCGGAAAGTCCGGCCAGTTGTAGAAACCCTTCCAGAGCTTCTGCACCTCTATGACCTTCTCCCCGATCGCCGTCGGCGCGCCGGTCTTCTCCTTCAGGTAGCGTGCTGCCGAAAAATGATCGGCATGGGGGTGCGTATCGAGAATCCACTCGACCTCGAAACCCTGCTCCCTGACGTAGTCGAGGATTGCATCGGCGTTGTGCGTTGCCGTCGAGCCCGACTTCTCGTCGAAATCGAGAACGGGATCGATGATCGCGCATTTGCGGCTTTCGGGATCAGCGACAACGTACTGGATGGAAAAGGTGCGCTTGTCGAAAAAGCCTTTCACAAGCGGGGTGGTATTGCTCATCGGATGCCTCCGCATTCAAATGCCGTGAATTCGATTGCTATCTTCGGTTGGACGCTGGAGCGCCATGAAGACATCTCCCGCGGCGCCAAGTTCTGATCGCAACGCTTACATAAAATCGATTGCAAAAAAATGCAATAATTAATCTGCGCGAAATCGAGGGTTGATTGTCATGCTCCCGTCATGCAGAGAGCGTACCAACATATCGGTAAAGGCAGATATATGGATAAGAAGCTCTCTCTCGCCGCTTTGGCAGCCCTCGGCCAGGAAACACGTCTCGACGTCTTTCGCCTCCTCGTGAAGGCGGGGCAGGAGGGGGTGCCGGCGGGTGAAATAGCCGACCGACTTGGCGCAGTGCAGAACACGGTTTCGACGCATCTCAAGGTGCTCACGCAGGCCGGATTGATCCGGCCGGAGCGCTGCGGCCGGGTCATCCGCTACGTGGCGGACATGACCGGCTTCCGCGACCTGCTTGCCTACCTGATGGAGGACTGCTGCAACGGCGCACCGGAACTGTGCCGGCCGGTGATCGAAGCGGTGACGTGCAGGTGCTGACGATTTTCTAGTGAATGGAAAATGGGTCTTGGAGGGCCACCCCATGAGCGACCAGATATTCAACGTGTTGTTCCTGTGCACAGGCAATTCCGCCCGCTCGATCCTTGCCGAGGCAATCCTCAACCGGGTCGGGCAGGGGCGCTTTCGGGCCTATTCGGCGGGCTCTCAACCGAAGGGCGAGGTGCACCCTTTCGCCATCGAGCTTCTCAAGGGCGTCAATCACGACACAAGCTTTGCCCGCTCGAAGAGCTGGGAGGAGTTCGCCACGGATGACTCGCCCGTCATGGATTTCGTCTTCACGGTCTGCGACAACGCCGCAAACGAAGCCTGTCCTGTCTGGCCGGGGCAGCCGATGACGGCGCATTGGGGCGTGCCCGATCCGGCGGCAGCGGAGGGTACAGATGCGGAAAAGCACCTCGCCTTCGCGGAGACCTACCGGATGCTGAACAATCGCATCTCGATCTTCACCAGCCTGCCGCTTGCCTCGCTGGATCGCCTGACGCTGCAGGGCCGGCTGCGCGACATAGGCCGCCACATGCCGGAGGCGGGATGAGCGCGGCATTCGATCTGCGGAGACGACTGGTCGCGGAAGCGCTCGGCACTGGAATACTGGTGGCGACCGTTGTCGGTTCTGGCATCATGGCCGACAAGCTCACCGACGACGTCGCCCTGGCCCTTCTCGGCAATACCCTGCCGACCGGCGCGATCCTCGTGGTGCTGATCACCATACTGGGTCCGCTGTCGGGCGCACATTTCAACCCTGCCGTGACGCTGGTGTTCGCGCTGCGGCGCGAGATCGGGGCGGGCTACTCGGTTGCCTACGTGCTCGGCCAGATCGGCGGCGGCATCGCCGGTGCGCTTCTTGCACACGCGATGTTCGAGCTGCCGATCTGGCAGTCCTCCACCACCGTCAGAAGCGGCGCGGCGCAATGGCTGGCTGAAGCCGTGGCAGCGTTCGGGCTTATATTTACGATTCTCGCGGGCCTGCGCTTCCGCGCCGACGCGGTCCCGTGGCTGGTGGGGCTTTACATCACCGCGGCCTACTGGTTCACCGCCTCGACCTCATTCGCCAATCCGGCCGTGGCGATCGCGCGTGCCTTTACCGACACGTTTGCGGGCATCCGGCCGGCCGACCTGCCGGGTTTCATTGCCGCGGAGCTGGCGGGGGCCGTGCTTGCGGCTGCCATGGCGGGCTGGCTGCTCGCCGCACCGAAAACCATCATGCAAACGAAAGCTGCCGAATGACGATCACGATCTATCACAACCCTGCCTGCGGCACGTCCCGCAACACGCTTGCCATGATCCGCCAGTCGGGGGAGGAGCCTGAGGTGATCGAATATCTCAAGACGCCGCCGTCCCGCGAAAGACTTGCTGAACTGATCGTGGCCATGGGCATTTCGCCGCGCGCGCTGCTGCGGCAGAAGGGAACGCCCTATGCCGAGCTGGAGCTCGACGCATCGCGCTGGAGCGACGGCGAACTCATCGATTTCATGATGGCGCACCCTATCCTCATCAACCGGCCTATCGTTGAGACGCCGCTAGGGACCAAGCTCTGCCGCCCGTCCGAAGCGGTGCTCGACATCCTGCCCAATGCCGACATCGGCCCATTCACCAAGGAAGACGGCGAGGTCGTGATCGACAGCGACGGACGGCGGGTGCGCTGATTTATTTCTATCTTTGTCGAAACACTGTTGACGCATCCTGCGAGTCTTAATATCCATAATTCTAGTTTTATCGAATTATAGGCTGGCGCAAGCAACGCGCAGGAGAGGCATGACCGAGGAAACCACCGAGATCGATACGCTTCCCAACATCGAGGAGGAGCAATTTCCGCCGATCAGCGCCGACGCACTTTTCGATGCTCCGCGCGCAACGCATCCGCCGCGCATACTCATGCTCTACGGTTCATTGCGCGAAAGGTCCTATTCCAGGCTGGCGACGGAAGAGGCAGCGCGCATCCTGCGCAGGCTTGGCGCGGAGGTGCGCATCTTCAACCCTTCCGGATTGCCACTGCCGGATTCGACGTCGGCCGACCATCCCAAGGTGCAGGAGCTGCGTGAACTGTCGCTCTGGTCGGAAGCCCAGGTCTGGTGTTCTCCCGAGCGTCATGGCTCGATGACGGGCATCATGAAGGCGCAGATCGACTGGCTGCCGCTGTCGCTGGGTGGTGTCAGGCCGACGCAGGGCAGGACGCTCGCGGTCATGCAGGTCTGTGGCGGCTCGCAGAGCTTCAATGCGGTCAACCAGCTCCGCATACTCGGCCGCTGGATGCGCATGTTCACAATTCCCAACCAATCGTCAGTCGCGAAGGCCTTCAACGAATTCGATGCGGAAGGGCGCATGAGACCGTCGTCCTATTACAACCGCATCGTCGACGTGATGGAGGAGCTTGTGAAGTTCACGCTGCTTCTGCGCGACCGAGCCGACTATCTGACCGATCGATATTCCGAACGGGTCGAAAGCGCGGAGGCGGTTTCGCGGCGCGTGAATCAGCGAACCCAATGATGCGACTCTTTTATTTCGACTATAATCGAATTTAATTTGACGCTTATCGCCGGCCAGGCCTAGGGTCGCGCCATGGAACTCGAACAGGCAGCAGCGCAACTCGAGGCGCTCGGCAACGCGACACGGCTCAACATCTACCGCATCCTCGTGCGCGCCGGCGCAGAGGGCTTGCCGGTCGGCAGCGTGCAGGAAAAGCTTGGCATTCCGGCATCCACTCTGTCGCACCACTGTAAGCGGCTGGTGGAAACCGGATTGGTGAGCCAGGAACGACAGGCAACGACGCTGATATGCCGGGCGGAATACCCGGCGATGCTAGCCCTGCTTGGCTATCTTGCCGACGAATGCTGCGTCGATGGGAGCTGTCCGCCCGGCGTGGCAAAGATGCTCGTGCGAGGCGAAGCATGACACGGCAGCCGACGGCCGGCGCCGTCGTGAAAGCATTGATCGGCAAGCATGTCTGAAAAGGCCGGAACAGGCTGGTTCATCAGCGCGCTCGGTGCGGCGCAGATATGCTCATGGGGCACGCTTTTCTATGGTTTTCCGCTGATTGCGGAGGCGATGCGCTCCGAACTTGGCTGGTCGAAGACAGAACTCTACGGTGCCGCCACCCTCGGCATGGTGCTTGCCGGGCTGGCGGCCTATCCAGTCGGGGCTGCGATCGACAGGGGGCGCGGGCGGCTTTTAATGACCGGCGCTTCGGTCGTCGCCGGCCTGCTGCTTGCAGCGTGGTCGCGGGTCGATAGCCTGCCGGCCTACTACCTCATCCTTGCGTTTCTGGGCTGCATGCAGGCGGGCGCGCTCTACGAGCCGGCTTTTGCCGTGGTTACCCGAAGGGTCGGGCCGGAGCGAGCGCGCAAGGGCATCACGACGCTAACGCTCTGGGGCGGCTTTGCCAGCACCGTTTTCATCCCGGTCATCCAGTATCTCATCGAGACACAGGGCTGGCGCGGGGCATTGCTGGTCATGGGGGCGGTCAACGTCATCGTTTGCGGGGGGCTCTATGCGCTGGCGATCGATCCTGCGAAGGACCGCGGGCCCGTGCTGGCTGTCGCCGGTGAGCCCGCGCCGCTCGTGGGGCGGGCAGCCGTCGCCTCGGCGATGCGCAAGCCGGCCTATTGGGGGCTCCTTGTTGCGTGGATTTCCTACGCGGCAGCCTTCTCGTCGCTGACCTATCACCTCTATCCGCTGCTGCTTGAGCGCGGATTGGGAGCCGCGGGGGTGGTGACGGTGATGGCTGTCATCGGGCCGGCGCAGGTGGCGGGTCGTGTCGCGGTGATGGCCTTCGCGCCGACGGCACCCGTCCGGTCGCTGGGGTCGATGATCGTCATCGTGTTTCCACTGGCCGTCATCGGCTTCGCCTTCGCACCGCCCGAAGTGGCGACGATCGCGGCGATCGCCGCATTCTACGGCGCGGCAAATGGCACAATCACCATCGTGCGGGGGCTTGCGGTGCCGGAAATGATCACGCGCAGCGCCTATGGCGCCGTCAACGGTTCGCTTGTTGCGCCCCTGAACCTGATGCAGGCATTCGCGCCACTTGGCGCCGCCCTGATCTGGCAGGCGAGCGGCGGTTATGGCGCCGTATTGGCGGCCGTGTTCGTCGGCTCGCTGACGCTGTGCGCCGGCTTCTGGTTCGCCGCATGGAAATCGCGCAGCGCGGGGCCGAGCTGACTAAATCTGGATGGAGATGGGAGAAGGTGGAGGTTTCTGTTGCCAGGTACCTCCGAACCCCGCCTGAAGGTGCTAACCCACAGGGCTTAATTCGAGACTATCGCGCCGCATTAAGCAGCGAGACGTGCCTCAGCATAGTTGTCGTTGGCAACTATAAGATTAGCCCGATAACGGTGGTACAATGCCGGGAAAAAGTCCGATCTTTACGCCCTCGTCGATCCTGTTTCGCCCCCATCAGCAGCCGCAGCGCGATGCTGCGGTTCCTGGTGGAGGCGCCGGGTACCGCCCCCGGGTCCGAATGGTTTATTTCATCGGCCGTTTATTTCCATAGTCAGGCAAGCTGACCCGCCGAATATAGGAAGCTGCGCCCGGAAAGGGAAGGGGTGTTTGCGGTCGCATGATCCGCTGCCGCCGCGGCTCGCGACTTTCCACAGGGCCGACGAAAGCCCAGCAGTCCGCAACGAATATGGTGTCCGCCGGCCGCCTCTCCGCTATGATCGCGCGACCTTTCGAATCGACGGCGACAATCCCATGCGGCAATATCTGGACCTTCTCGAACATGTGCTGGAAAACGGCGTCGACCGCGGCGACCGCACCGGCACCGGCACGCGTGGCGTCTTCGGCTGGCAGATGCGTTTCGATCTCACCGAAGGCTTTCCGGTTCTCACCACCAAGAAGCTGCACCTGAAGTCGATCATCCACGAATTGCTGTGGTTCCTCGCCGGCGACACCAACGTCAAATATCTCAACGACAACGGCGTCACGATCTGGGACGAGTGGGCCGACGGAAACGGCGATCTCGGCCCCGTCTACGGCTCGCAGTGGCGGTCATGGCCGACGCCCGACGGCGGCTCTATCGACCAGATCGCCAATGTCGTCAGAGAGATACGGGAGAATCCCAATTCCCGCAGGCTGATCGTGTCGGCATGGAATCCGGCCGAAGTCGACGTCATGGCGCTGCCGCCCTGCCACTGCCTGTTTCAGTTCCATGTTGCCAATGGCCGGCTCTCCTGCCAGCTCTACCAGCGCTCGGCCGACATCTTCCTCGGCGTGCCGTTCAACGTGGCCTCCTATGCGCTGCTCACGATGATGGTCGCGCAGGTGACCGGCCTCAAGCCCGGCCACTTCGTTCACACGCTGGGCGATGCACACCTCTATTCCAACCATTTCGACCAGGCGCGCGAGCAGTTGACGCGCGAGCCCAAGCCGCTGCCGACGATGTGGATGAACCCGGACGTCACCGATCTCTTCGCTTTCCGTTTCGAGGATTTCCGGCTGGACGGCTACGTCGCCGATCCTACGATCCGCGCGCCGATCGCGGTGTGAATGCTGGCGGGGTTCCGGGCCGTGGAGGCGTTGCGATGAAGAGATTTCTGGTGGCTCTTTCGCTGGTGGCCGCAACGCCGGCCTTCGCCAACGATACGATGGCGGAACTGAAGACGGGCGGGCTGGTGTTCGTCCGGTCCGATGTGGTCTCGATGGAGAAGGAGGACCTCTTTATCTCGCTCGACGAGGTGAGGGTCGCCTACCGCTTCCGCAACACCTCTGACGAGAATGTCGAGGCAGTGGTCGCTTTCCCGATGCCGGACATAGAAGGCAATCCTTATGGCGACGTCGCCGTACCGGTCTCCGACAGCGACAATTTCCTCGGCTTCACGGTGGAGATGGACGGGCGGGCAATCACGCCGGAACTGGAGCAGAAGGCATTTGCCGCGGAACTGGACGTGACCGAGACGCTCACCGCCGCCGGGCTGTCGCTCAATCCGTTCGCGGACGGTCTGGATGAAGCCATCGAGGCGCTGCCGGACGATACCAAGGCCGACTGGGTGGCGCGGGGCATTCTTTACGAGGAAAGCTACGACGACGGGTCGGGCTGGCGCGAAAGCCATTCTCCGAAGTGGCGACTGAAGTCGACCTATTGGTGGCGGGCCGAGTTTCCCGCCATCCAGCCGGTCGAGGTGACACATCGCTACCAGCCGAGCCTGGGCGGCACGGTCGCGGTGAGCTTTCTGCAGGACGGTAAGCCGCAGGAGCCGTATTTCGGGCAGTATCAGCAGAAATACTGCGTGGACGAGAGTTTCCTCAATGCCGTTCGTCGTCACGCAAAGACTGCACCGGATGGCAACCCGCCCTTTTACGAGACGTGGATTTCCTACGTGCTGACGACCGGTGCCAACTGGTCCGGCGCGATCCAGGACTTTACGCTGACGATCGACAAGGGCGCGCCGGAAAATCTCGTTTCCTTCTGCGGTTCCGGCGTACGCAAGATCGGTCCGACCACATTCGAGATGAGCGCCACCGATTTCTTCCCCGAACGGGACATCAACGTGCTCATCCTGCGCCGTACCGATGGCGGGCAATAAGATGAAAGTCACGCTGGTGGTCGCAATCGCCGAAAACGGCGTCATCGGCCGGGACGGGGACCTTCCCTGGCGGTTGTCGACGGATATGAAGCGGTTCAAGGCCACAACCATGGGCAAGCCGGTCGTGATGGGCCGCAAGACCTGGGAGAGCTTCCCGAAGCGGCCGCTGCCGGGACGGCACAATATCGTGATCACGCGTGATCGTGCCTACTTAGCCGAAGGTGCGGACGTTGCATCGTCGCTCGATGAGGCGATGCAATTTGCGCGCGCCGATGGTGCGGCGGAGGTAGCGGTTATCGGAGGAGGGCAGATCTACGCGCAGGCGCTTCCAGATGCAGATAGGCTCGACGTTACCCATGTGTTGGCAACGGTCGACGGCGACACACGCTTTCCGCCTATCGATCCTCAAACGTGGTATGTTGTTTCCGAGGAAGCCTATCCGGCGGGTGAGAAGGATAGCCACGCGACCCGTCACGTGATCTACGAACGCCGGCAAAGTGCACAGGCATAGCGGCGCGGCGATCTGCCGCGAAAGTTGCTAACCCGCACGCATTGCGTTGAAAGCGCGCGACTGCGTGCCTATAAACCGATAAACGGCAACAGGCGGCGGGGGTTCCGTCGCAGACAGTTTTGTCTAGACAAGAGGAAATATATGCCCTGGAGTAATCAGAGTGGCGGCGGCGGTCCCTGGGGCGGCGGCGGAAATGGCGGCGGTGGCGGCGGCGGTCCCTGGGGCCAGGGTCCGCGCGGACCGAGCGGACCGGGCAACAATCCTCCGGATCTTGAAGACATCATTCGGCGCGGGCAGGACCGGCTGAAGCAGGCACTGCCGGGCGGCGGCCAGGCAAGCCCGGCCATGTTCATCCTGATTGCGGTGGCGCTTGTGGCGCTGTGGCTGTTCCAGGCCATCTACACCGTGCAGCCGGATGAACTGGCGGTCGAACTTCGCTTCGGCCAGCCCAAGGACGAAGTCTCCGAGCCCGGCCTGCACTTTCACTGGTGGCCGGTGGAAACCGTCGAAATCGCCAACGTCGCCGAAAAGCTCATCAATGTGGGCGAGGCGCGCAGCGGAACCTCGACAGGCCTGATGCTGTCGGGCGATCAGAACATCGTCGATGTGAAGTTCTCCGTGGCGTACCAGATCGCTGATCCGGCCGCCTATCTGTTCAACGTGTCCGATCCCGACGCCACCATGCGTCAGGTTGCCGAGAGCGCCATGCGCGAGGTTGTCGGACGCCGGCCTGCGCAGGACATTTTCCGCGACGACCGCCAGGGGATCGCAGAGGCCGTGCGCGAGATCATCCAGGAGACGATCGAGAGCTACGGATCCGGTCTCGCCATTACCGCGATTTCGATCGAGGATGCCGCGCCTCCACGCGAAGTGGCAGACGCCTTCGAGGAGGTGCAGCGCGCCGAGCAGGACGAAGACCGTTTCGTCGAGGAATCCAACCAGTATTCGAACCAGCAACTGGGTCAGGCGCGAGGCGAGGCTGCTGCCATCCGTGAAGAGGCGGCCGCATACAAGACCCGCGTCGTCCAGGAGGCGGACGGTGAAGCCCAGCGCTTCATCTCGGTCTATGACGAATATGCCAAGGCGCCGGACGTCACCCGCAGGCGCCTCTTTCTGGAAACCATGGAAAACGTGCTGAAGAGCTCGAACAAGGTCATCGTGGAACAAGGTAACGGCCAGGGTGTCATCCCTTACCTGCCACTGCCTGAGCTGCGCGCCGCGCAGCCGGCCGGACAGGGAGGAAACAACTGATGGGCAACCGTCTTCCCTTTATCGTGATCGCAGTCGCGGTCATTCTCTTCCTCGCCTGGTCTTCGATCTTCGTGGTCAACGAGCGCCAGCAGGCGATCGTGCTGCGCTTCGGTGAGATCGTCGACGTCAAGTCGGAGCCGGGTCTCTACTTCAAGGCGCCGTTCGCCTTCATGGAAGCCGACAATGTGCAGCTGATCGAAGATCGCGTGCTGCGCTTTGACCTGGACGACATCCGCGTGCAGGTCTCCGGCGGCCGCTTCTACGAGGTGGACGCGTTCATCGCCTACCGCATCAGCGACCCGCGGCGGTTCCGTCTGGCGGTCTCCGGTAGCGTGCCGTTGGCCGAGCAACGCCTGCGCACGCGTCTCGACGCAGCGCTGCGTCGTGTCTACGGTCTGCGCGGCTTCGAGGCCGCACTTTCCGAAGAGCGCGGTTCGATGATGCGCGAAGTGCGCGACCAGCTTCGCCCGGATGCGACATCGCTGGGCCTCGAGATCGTCGACGTCCGCATCCGTCGTACCGACCTGACGGCTGAAGTTTCGCAGCAGACCTACGAGCGTATGCGTGCAGAGCGTCTAGCCGAGGCCGAACGGCTGCGTGCCCGCGGCCGCGAAGCGGCCCAGCGCATCCGCGCACGTGCGGATCGTGAAGTGGTCGAGATCACGGCCGAAGCACAGCGTGAATCGGAGATTCTGCGAGGCGAGGGCGAAGCCGAGCGTAACGCCATCTTTGCCGATGCGTTCTCGCGGGATACCGACTTCTTCGAGTTCTATCGCTCGATGGCCGCTTATGCGTCGGCTCTCCAGGGATCGGGCACGACGATGCTGCTTTCGCCCGACTCCGAGTTCTTCCGCTTCTTCGGCAGCGCCGAGGGTCGCCAGCCGTCGGAGCAGGCTCCGTCGACGCCACCGGCACCGGCATCCGGCAACGGGGTGACCACCGGCGCAACGGACTAGCCGGTGAGCGATCTCATCGTTGCACTGGGGCTCGTCCTCGTGATCGAGGGCGTGCTCTATGGCGGCCTGCCGCACCTTGCAAAGCGGCTGGCTGCCGAAGTGCTGGCAATGCCTGAGCAGGCGATGCGCGTCGGGGGCCTTGTCGCCGTCGCAATAGGTGTCCTTATTGTGTGGTTCGTGCGCGGCTGACGCTGCGCACGGACTTGTGTGTGCCTGTCCGGCGCGTCACAATGGATTTACCGTTTTCATCGGCATCGGTCGCAAACGCGCCTTATTGTTGGCGACCATGCGTCCGCAGAAGCGCCCGCACATCCTGATATCCGGAGACTTCCCGCATGGTTTCGACGACCTTCACGTCCGCAACACGCAAGGCGCTGATCGGCGCGGCCGCTGGCGCCATCGGCGTGGCCAGCGTCTGGACGATGCCGCCCGCCGCATACGCACAGGCGCAGCCGCCAGTCGCGCATGGGCCGGCCTCGGTGGCAGACCTTGCCGAGGGCCTGCTCGATGCTGTGGTCAATGTCTCGACCTCGCAAAATGTCGGCGGAAGAAGCGGACAGCGTAACGTGCCCCCTCCGGGACTGCCGGAAGGGTCGCCCTTCCAGGAGTTCTTCGACGAGTTCTTCAATGAGCGTGGAGGCGAGAATTCGCCGGGGGGCAGGCGCGTCCAGTCGCTGGGTTCCGGCTTCGTGATCGACGCCGAGGAAGGCATCATTGTCACCAACAATCACGTGATTGCAGATGCTGACGAGATCGAGGTCAACTTTGCTGATGGCGGCAAGCTGGACGCCGAGCTGGTCGGTACAGATCCCAAGACCGATCTGGCTGTGCTCAAGGTCGACCCGTCGCTGCGCCAGCTCACCGCGGTGGATTTCGGCGATTCGACCGCGATCCGCATCGGCGACTGGGTGATGGCGATCGGCAATCCGTTCGGCCTGGGTGGTTCGGTGTCCATCGGCATCGTGTCGGCACGCGGGCGCGACATCAATTCGGGCCCCTACGACGATTTCATCCAGACCGACGCGGCCATCAATCGCGGCAATTCTGGCGGGCCACTGTTCGACATGAACGGCAAGGTCATCGGTATCAACACGGCGATCATTTCGCCCTCGGGCGGTTCCATCGGCATCGGCTTCTCGATACCCTCGCAGCTTGCCACCAATGTCATCGCCCAGCTTCGCGAGTTCGGCGAGACGCGGCGGGGTTGGCTGGGCGTTCGCATCCAGCCTGTCACCGACGACATTGCCGAGAGCCTCGGCATGGACAGCGCGCGCGGTGCGCTTGTTGCCGGTGTGATCAAGGGCGGCCCGGTTGACGACGGCTCGATCCAGCCCGGCGATGTCATCATCCGCTTCGACGGCAAGGATGTGCGCTCGGTGCGCGACCTGCCGCGCGTGGTCGCAGAAAGCCCCGTCGGCAAGGAGGTCGATGTCATCGTCGTCCGCAAGGGCAAGGAGCAGACCGTTCCGGTGACGCTCGGTCGTCTGGAAGATGGCGAGCGCATGACGGAGGATGGCTCGACGGAGCCGACGGAGGAAGAAGAGGCGCCGGTTGCGTCGGCCAGCGTGCTTGGCATGACCGTGGCAGAGCTCGATGACGAGGTGCGCGCCACCTACGAGATTTCGGATGACGTCAACGGCGTCGTCGTTACCGAGGTCCAGGAAGGGTCTTACGCGCAGGAAAAGGGCGTAATGCCGGGCGACGTCATCACCGAGATTGCGCAGGAGTCGGTATCGACGCCGAAAGACCTGATGAACCGCGTCGATGCGCTGAAGGATCAGGGGCGGCGGAATGCGCTGCTGATGATCGCCTCGAAGAACGGCGAGCTGCGCTTCGTCACCGTGCGCATGGATTGAGGGAAGGGGCTTTCCCCTTCCTCACGCCGCCAGCAATTGCTTGCGGTCGACGCGCTCCTGCTGGGGCGAGCGGGCATAGAGTTCACGGTAGCACTTGGAGAAGTGCGACGCCGACACGAAGCCGCACGCCACGGCCACTTCCACGACGGGCAGCGATGACTGGATAAGCAGGTGGCGGGCGCGGTCCAGCCTGATTTCAAGGTAGTAGCGGGCCGGCGAGCGGCCCATCTCCTGCCGGAACAGGCGCTCGATCTGTCGCCGCGACAGGCCGACGTGGTCGGCGATCTCGATCAGCGACAACGGCTCGGCGAGGTTTGCCTCCATCAATTCGATGATCGTCAGCACCTTGGAGTTCTGCACGCCCAGCCGCGCGCGCAGGGGCAGCCGCTGGCGGTCGGTGGGGCTGCGGACGCGGTCGGTGAGTACCTGCTCGCAAACGCGGTTTACGAGGTTGTCGTCGAAGTCGTCACCGATGAGCTTCAGCATCATGTCGAGCGCCGCGGTGCCGCCGGCGCAGGTGTACAGATTGGAATCGACCTCGAACAGGTCGGCATAGACGTTGACCTTGGGAAACGCCTCGGTGAAGCCCGGCAGGTTCTCCCAGTGGATTGCGCAGCGCTTGTTGGACAGGAGCCCTGCCTGCGCGAGCACATATGCGCCGGTGCACAGCCCGCCAATGGCGACGCCACGGTTGTATTCCTCACGCAGCCAGGCAAAAACGCTCTTCTGGTGATACTTTTCGACGTTCAGGCCGGCGCATACGATCACCATCGACGGGCGCTCCGGGCCGCTCATCTTGCGCCGCTCTTCCTCCAGCGTGGTATCCACGGCGCATTCGACACCATTGGATGCGCGCACCGGCCTGCCGTCGGCGCTCGCCAGCCGCCAGTGATACGCGTCGTAACCGAGCATGCGGTTCGCCGAACGCAACGGCTCCAGCGCCGTTGCAAACGCGATCATCGTGAAATCGGGCACGAGAAAGAAAACGATCGACCGTTTGACGGTGTTTTTAGGGGTCACTTGTGCCTCCAGGGTAAAGCGGCCCGCTGACAGGTCATGTCGCGATCAGCAAAGCGTCATCAGGAAAACGCATAAATGTCAATGGGCTGTCATGAAGGAATTTGACAAGTCCACGGCCCGATGCAGCGATGCATCACGCGTCGAGAACGGACGCGCGAAAGCCGCCGCGCCAGGCATTCAAGCCCGTCGCGGCGGCTGTCGGTTCAATCGGTGTTCTGGTCTCTTAGTTGACCAGGAAGCCCAGACGCGAAGCGGCGATCGCGCCGGTCTGGCCGGGCATCGTCTTGCCGAGGCGCTGGCGCTCAAGCGCAGTCGTCAGGTTGCTTTCGCGGCGACCGGAAAAGAAGCGGGAAAAGAATTTCATGACACATCTCCATGCAAAGTCAGGTCTCACACGGAACGGCCTTCGCATGATGGAGTGGGGTCGCTCGTTGATGCGCCCCATATAAGCGTTGTGCGGTGCAAACAAGATGGAAAATGCGAAGTGCAACGCTGCGAAAACGACACCGAATGCGGCATTTGCCTGCATTCTGGCCGGATTTGATAGTTCGTTCAGGGAGTTGGGCGTTTTTTACGGCGTTATGCGCCGATATCATGGGCGCGATGCCCAAATGCATGGCTGCCGGCGGGGCGTCAAATGTCCCGCCGGCTAGGCGTTTTCAGAGCCTGCGCACCCGGTGCGCGATGTCGAATTCGGCGTTGAGCCAACCGTCGACATTGTAAGAAGGCAGCCGCTCGGCGTTTCCATGCTCCTTGGGCGGGCGGCCCGTAATGGCATGGTTGTTGATAGCGCGGAACTCACGGACGAAATCCTGCAATGCACGCAGCACGCTCATACCAGCCTCCTCTGGATCGGTTGGTAGGTGCGGGTCCGGCGTTCGAGGCGACGTGGCATTTCTTCCTCCGTCGGCCAACCGATGTCCTTCTGGATTTCCGGCGGCAGCGAGAGGAGTTCCAGGTAGGTGTGCATGCGCCGACGACGTGTCCGATAGTCGGAGGCGAAGCGAGCGATCGATGCGAAGACTGACATTTTCATCTCCTTCCAGGTTGTGGCAGCGCATTCTTCGCTGCTGATGCTCTTGACTATGGTCCTTGCGTCATGTTCAATCAAACGAAATGGAATGATAGTTTCATTCAGTTTTGTTGATGGACAAACCCAATGAACGCTCCCCTCAATCACCCCGTACCGTTGCTGGACCTCGACGTGCTGCGCACATTCGTCGCGATTGCCGAGACTGGCAGTTTCACGCTTGCCGCAGGTTCGGTGTTTCGAACGCCTTCCGCGGTCTCCATGCAGATCAAGAAGCTGGAGGATATTCTCGGCGCCTCGGTATTCCTGCGCGATGCTCGTTCGGTCACGCTGACCCAGGAAGGCGAGATGCTGATGGGCTATGCGAGGCGAATGCTGGCCCTGAACCGCGAAGCGGTGTCGAAGTTCATCGTGCCTGACATTGCCGGCGTGGTTCGGCTGGGTTCTCCGGACGACTACGGCGAACGCATCCTGCCCACCGTGCTCAAGCGCTTCGCCAAGACGCATCCGGCAATCGCGGTGGACGTCATCATCGACATGAGCGGAAATCTGCGCCGGCGGCTGGCCGAGCGTCAGCTCGACATCACGCTTCTGACCGCGCGCAACAATGTGCCCTCTGATGCGGAGGTGCTGCTGACCGAGCCGATCGTCTGGGGTGGCGCCAAGGGTGGCTGCGCCCATCTGCGAGATCCGCTGCCGGTTTCGCTCTGGGAGGAGGGCTGCGTCTGGCGCGCAGATGCGCTTGACGCCTTGGGTCGTGCGGGCCGCAATTACCGGGTCGCCTATATGAGCGCCCACACGGCGGGCCAGCGGGCTGCGATCCTGTCCGACCTCGCGATCGCGCCGCTGCCGAAGTCGTTCATCGGAGAGGAAATCGTGGCGCTTGGTCCGGACGAGGGGCTACCGCTGCTGTCCAACTACAATCTCGCGATGATCGTCGCGCCCGATGCATCGGCGCCGGTGCAGGCGGCAGCCGACCATATCCGCGCGACATTCGAGAGCTTCCGGGAGACTGGACGGTTCTGAGCCCGTCCGGTCAGGCTGAAAGAAACTCAACCATCTGCGTGCGCGCGACGCGGGCCTCCGGCATGTCGATCAGGGGCCAGACGTGGAACATGCCCTTGCCGACGACAAGGCGGACATCGGCTCCGGCCTCGTTGGCCTTTTCGGTGAAGACCACGCTGTCGGGGTAGAGCATGTCGCGCGTGCCCGAAAACAGCAGTGTCGGCGGCAGGATAGACAGGTCGCCGTAGAGCGGGCTGATGCGCCAGTCGGCGTAGTCGATACCGGCTGCATAGATCCGCACCGCCTCGGTGCCGCCGGGCACGCCCAGCCACGGGTCGATGCGGGCGACGTTCAGCGTCTCGGGGTTGGCAAGCGTCATGTCGAGGCCGGGCGAAATCAGCGCCAGCCGGTCGGCGATAGGCCAGCCGTTTTCCGCCGCCATCATGGTCAGTACCAGCGCCATGTTGCCGCCGGCGGAATCACCTGCAATCGCAACCTTCACGCCTTCGCCCATGACCTCCCGATAGACGGCGGTGGTCATCGCGTAGATCTCGTGGAAGTCGTGCTCGGGGGCCAGTGGATAGACCGGCACGGTCACGTGCGCGCCAAGGCGCGTCGCCAGTTCGGCGATAAGCTTCCAGTGAAACGAGGTCAGTTCGAAGCAGTATGCGCCGCCGTGCAGGTACAGGATGCGGCGGCTCGCGTCCTTTCCCTTAGGGCGCGCCTCGTAGACGACGTCGCCTTCGACCTGTCGTTGGGTGATGTCCAGGGTTTCCGCAGCCTTGACCGGTGGCCGGTGATCCTGCGTCTTGCGGGATTTCTCGATCCAGGCATGAAGCCCCTCGGCGCTCTGGAAGGCCTTCTTGCGCGTATGGCGGAGGACGAAGGCGGCGAGGTGGCTCTTGATACTCATTACATCTCCTGCGTGTGGTCACAGGAAGATGAAAGCCCTTCGCAAGTCGGCGTCAAGTGCGGCTGCGTCTCGCCGCCCGTTCCTCGCGCGATCGTCGCCTCGGCGAGGCATCGCCACCACCCGACGCGGGATCGTCGCCCGCATTCGCACGGCGCGGCGGGAGCGTCACCGCCTCGGCCAGCTTGGGGAACGGGTCCACCTTGTTGGGCAGGGCCATTGCATTGACGAAAAGCTGCTGGAAGTTGGGCTCCAGCGCCGTCTCGATCTTTTCGATGCGACGCACCGTCTCCTCGATCTCGCGGCGGTAGTCACGGTTCAACAGGGCCATCAGTGCACCCTGGCCGGCCGCGTTGCCGACGGCCTTCACCTCGGCGAGGTCGCAGTCGGGAATCAGCCCAAGCACCATTGCGTATTTGGGATCGATGAAGGAGCCGAACGCGCCGGCGAAGCGGATCGTGTCGACATGGTCGACGCCCTGCTTTTCCATCAGCAGCTTGATGCCCGCATAGAGCGCCGACTTGGCAAGCTGGATGGCGCGCACATCGTTCTGGGTAACGGTGATGCGCGGCTGGCCTTCATGGAGCAGGTAGGACGAGGTGCGGCCGTTCTGGAAGATGCGCGGTGTCCTCGCGGCGAGCGCGCCGTCGATCACGCCGTCTTCCGAGATGATGCCCGACAGGTACATCTCAGCCACGACCTCGATGATCGCCGAGCCGCAGATGCCGGTGACGCCCAGTTTCCCGGCGTCTTCAGCAAATCCGTCTTCATCCGACCATTTTTCCGATCCGATGATGCGGAAACGCGGTTCCAGGGTCTCGGGATCGATGCGCACGCGCTCGATCGCGCCCGGTGCCGCGCGTTGTCCCGACGATATTTCCGCGCCCTCGAAGGCCGGCCCTGTCGGTGAGGACGCGGCGACGACCCGCGCTCTGTTGCCCAGCACGATCTCGGCATTGGTGCCGACGTCGACCAGCAGCATCATCGCATCCTGCCGGTAAGGGCCTTCCGACAGGGTGGCGGCCGCAGCGTCGGCCCCGACATGGCCTGCAATGCAGGGCAGCACATAGACGCGTGCGCCCTCGTTGATCTTCAGGCCGATTTCGCTGCCCCAAGTATGCACCGCGCCGGAAACGGCCAGCGCGAAGGGCGCCTGGCCGAGCTCGGTCGGGTCGATGCCCAGGAACAGGTGATGCATAATCGGGTTGCCGACGAAGACGGCGTCCAGCACGTCGTCGCTGCTGACTTCGCCTTCCGCGCACACCTTGTCCAGCAGCCCGTTGATCGCCTCACGGACAGCCGTGGTCATGGCCTGCCGGCCATCGGGGTTCATCATCACGTAGGAAACGCGGCTCATCAGATCTTCGCCAAAGCGGATCTGCGGGTTCGACGTGCCGGATGAGGCAACGACCCGGCCCGACAGCAGAGAGACCAGATGCATCGCGATCGTGGTCGAGCCGATGTCGCAGGCAAGGCCGTAGGCTTCGTTGTGAAGGCCGGGCCAGAGCGCGATGATCGTCGGCCGCGACGTTGCGAGGTCGCGATGGATCGCGGCCGTGACGCCCCAGTTGCCCTTGCGCAGGATCGTCTGCACGCGCGGCAGCAGGTGCTGTGAGACCAACAGGTCCTGCCAGCCCCAGTCCTTTTCGAGCATAGCCTTGAGGCGGTCGAGATCGCCGAGCGGCTTGTGCATGTCGGGTTCGTCCACCTCGACATAGCAGAGCTGGACAGCCGGATTGCGCTCGATGATGTGGTCCAGTGCTGCCTTGCGCACCACCTGCGCGTTGATGACGGTATCCTGCGGCACGTCGACGACGAGGTCGCCCTCGATGGTGGAGGAGCAGGAGAGGCGGCGCCCCTCGGCCAGTCCGCGCACGCGCTCGTAACGCTCCTCCTTGGCGCCCCTGGGAGAAATGTGGTCGTTGGAGGAAACGATCTTGTGCTTGGCGAAATTGCCTTCCTGCACAACGATCTGGCAACGCCCGCAGGTTGCCCGCCCGCCGCATACGCTCTCGACATAGACGCCAAGCTCGCGCGCGGCATCCAGCACGGTCGTGCCTTTGGGAAAACGCCCGCGCTTTCCCGAGGGCATGAACAGGACGAGCGGATCGGTGATGTTGGACGGGGCGTTCATGGAAACATCGTTACCCTCGCGCCATCCGTGCCTCCCGGCCGCCGCGACGGCGGCCTGCGCCGGCAGCAGCGTCACCGGGTGCGGAGACGGCCACCGGGGCAGGGGCGGCGTGTTCGCCGGGCTTGTAGTCCTTGTACGTCTTGATCCAGGTCATGCAGTCCTTGTCGGTGCCGTTGAGCACATTGGCGCCGCGCACGGCCTCCATCTCCTGCGGGCGGCAGGGATTCATGATCGCAGAGGTCATCCCGGCGCCGATCACCATCGGGATGAAGGCGGCGTTGATGCCGTGGCGATGCGGCAGGCCGAAGGAGATGTTGGAAAGACCGCAGGTCGTGTTGACCTTGAGCTCGTTGCGCAGCCGGTAGAGAAGCTGGAAGACCTGGCGGCCGGCATCGCCCAGCGCCCCGATCGGCATGACCAGCGGATCGACGACGACGTCCTCCGGCTTGATGCCATGGTCCATCGCGCGCTCGACGATCTTCTTGGCGACCGCGAAACGCACGTCAGGGTCCATGGAGATGCCGGTCTCGTCGTTCGAGATGGCGACCACCGGCACATCGTATTTCTTGATGAGCGGCAGGATCGCTTCGAGCTTTTCTTCCTCGCCGGTCACGGAATTGACGAGCGGGCGGCCCTTGGCGACCTTCAGGCCCGCTTCGATCGCGGCGGTAACCGACGAGTCGATCGACAGCGGCACATCCACCAGCCCTTGCACGATCTCCAGCGTCTGCACCAGAAGGGCGGGCTCGGTCGCGTTGGGGTCGACGGCGGTGACGCCGGCATTGACGTCCAGCATGGTCGCCCCGGCCTGCACCTGCTCGATCGCGTCCTTCTTCACCGTTTCGAAATTGCCTTCGACCATTTCGGCCGCGAGCTTCTTGCGCCCGGTCGGGTTGATGCGCTCGCCGATGACGCAGAAGGGCTGGTCGAAGCCGATGACGATCTCACGTCTCGCCGAGGCTACGATGGTGCGGGTCATGTTGTGTCTCCGTTCTTTGTCGGGATGTCCCGAATAGAGGGCGCTTGCAAGCGCGAATTCAGGTGGCGGCCTGGCTGACGATCGCCTGCGGGGTTTCGGTGGGGCTGTCGTGCAGGATGTGATCGAGGCGTTCGGCGACCATGGCGTCGTCCGCACGCGGTTCGCGGCGCCACGGACGGCGGCCCTTGAGCACGCCGGATTCGTGCACGATCTCGGCGACGAACTCCTCCTGGCGATAGGCCATCACGTGGATGCCTGACACGCCCTCGATTTCCTTGACTTCGTTGATGATGTCGATGGCGATCTGCTTGCCTTCCTTTTTCTGGTCGGCCGCACCTTCGAGCCGTGCGATCACCGCATCGGGGATATGGATGCCGGGCACGTTGGCGCGGATCCATCGCGCCGTCTTGGCCGAGGCAAGCGGCCCCACACCGCACAGCACATAGCATTGCTCGGTGAGCCCGAGATCATTGACGCGCCTCATGTATTCACGAAACATCGGCACATCGAAGCAGTACTGGCTCTGCACGAACTGGGCGCCTGCCGCGATCTTCTTGGCGAGCCGGTGGGGGCGGAATTCATAGGGTGGCGCGAACGGGTTGATCGCGGCACCCAGGAAAACGGCGGGCGGCGTCGTCAGCTTGCGGCCGGAGAGGAATTTCTGCTCGTCGCGCATGGTGCGGACCGTTTCCAGCAGCGACATGCAGTCGAGATCGAAGACGGGCTTTGCGCCCGGCTGGTCGCCGGCCTGCACCCCGTCGCCCGTCAGGCACAGCATGTTGGCCACGCCCATCGCGGCGGCACCCAGCACGTCGCCCTGGATCGCGATGCGGTTCCGGTCGCGACAGGAAATCTGGTACACCGGCGCATAACCCATGCGGGTCAGCAGCGCGCAGATGCCGACCGACGACATATGGCAGTTGGCGCCCGACGCATCGACGGCGTTGATCGCGTCGACCCAACCGTCGAAGACCTTGGCGCGCTCGTAGACGTCTTCGGGATCGGCGCTGTCCGGCGGGTTGAGCTCGGTGGTCACCGCGAACTCGCCGCGCCGCAGGATGCGCTCAAGCCGGCCGCGCGACGAATGGCCGGGCAGCGGGTCTAGTGGCAGGTCGATGCCGGCGGGGTTCTCGTCAGGCTGCGGAGGGCGCGGGGAGGGGGTCATGCAGGCTCTCCCTTTTTCGCCTTCTCACGCTCGGCGGCGGCGCGAGCCGTCACGCGCAGCCAGGCCGACGTTTCGCGCAGAGACTGGTCGACGGGTTTCTGCACGGCGAGGATCGCATCGCCATTGCGCATGTTGCGCGAGCCTTCCCAGGCCTTCACCCACACGCAGGGCATATCCGGCTCGACCTCGCAATTGCCGTTGGCGCGCACGCCGCCGCAGGGGCCGTTGCGGAGCTGTTTCGGGCAATTCATGGGGCATGACATGCCGGTGGACGACAGCACGCACTGGCCGCACATGCGGCAGTCGAACATGAGGCCCTTGACCCGTTTCTCGACGAACTTCACCGGCGCTTCGGCGCGTGAATAGCCGACCGCTTTCCAGAGCGGGTGCAACAGCAGAAAGACTTCGGCAAAGCGTTCGTAGAACCATTCGAGCCCGCGCGAGTGCCGCACCGACCACAGCCGCATCGTGTAGCGGCGCTGGACACGCCGCTGCGGTGATACGTCGGCGGGCTTGTATGCGGTCTTGGGTGCCGCGTTGCGGACCTGCGTGGCCTGGGTAACCGTCGGCTGCTGCTTGTCAGACATTTTCCCTTCCGCCCGCCTTCACGAGTGCGACGAGACGTTCGCGGTCATAGGCCGCGTCGAGTTCGGCAAACGCCTTGTCGGCCTCAGCCTCAAGGTCGTCGCCGACAGGTTCGGGGTCTGCCTTGCGCCACTCGGCCAGATACGCGTCGGTATCGCCTGCGCCGGTTCGCATGGCGCACATGTCGATAGCCTCGGTGAAGCGCAGCGGCAGCTCGCGCTTGGCGTTCTGCCGCCCCTTCCTGACGATCACTTGTGCCGGGATGTCGCGCCAGTAGACGACGATTAGATCCGCCATGCGGCTGTTCTCCTCACTCCACGGCGAGCATTGCGCGGAAGCGCGCGCGCCTGCTTGTTGCCGGACGACGCGCGTGCCTTCAAAAGCGACGCGCGGTCAGCGACGGAATTCGAGGATGTCGAGCTTCGATTCGTAGTGGGGGGCGGGGAACTCGATATGCCACTCGGCCTCGCCGGTTCGAAACGCATAACCGGCCTGGTCGCTTTCAGGTCCCGAGCCGTAAGCTGCGGGTTTTGCATCATGAATGCTGCCGGAGCCGAGATAGGTCAGGCGGGTGTCGGAATCGGTGAAGAAACGGCCTGTTGTCCGTTGCGAACCCGACAGTTTTTCGAGTTTCCAGCCGGAGCCGTCATCGGTGACCCTGCACCGAAACCAAGAATAGACGACCAGATTTGCCAGCCCGCCAACCTTGGTGGTGCGGCATTGCCAATCGCCGGTCATGTCGAAACCCTCGAACGACTGGTGCGAAGCCGAAAGCGCGCGATCCATTATGGCGATGTCCTCAGGGCTGCCACCTTCGCGCGCTTCCTCAACCGCGGCGTCGCGGGTGGTCTCGTAGGCCTCAAGCCGAGCGCGGTCCGCGTCGGTGATGAGGCTTTCGATCTCTCCGGTGGCGAAGGCCGGCGTGGCTAGGAGCAGGGCAAGGGCGAAGCAGGCGGTACGGCGCATTGATCGGTCTCCGGTGGTTGCGGCCATCCCGCCGGGCAAATCCGGCGGTTTCAAGATCGCGTCGAAAGCCGGGCAAGCGCAGGTTCCAGATCGCCGTAACCGGTCATGCGCTTCTCGTAGGCAAGGCCGAGCATTTCAGCCGCATCGCGAGCCACCTTTTCGAGCGACGGGTCGTCTGTCTGGGCCAGATAGACAACCTTCTCGTAGTTTCCGAAGAAGTCCTGCGCCAGCTCAGGGTGGCGGTCGAGGCCGAGCGGCTTCATGAAGAACGCGTCGAATTGCCGGCACAGGAAGTCGGTCATATAGAAGGCCGTCATGTCGGCTTCTTCCACCGCCGCAAACCGTGCTTCGCCTTGGTAAAAGGCGAAGCAGTGCGGGCCATCCATGCGCTCGACGCCGTGTCGTTCCAGCACCCGGTCGAGCATGCCGCCCGTGCCGCAATCAGCGTAACCGGCAAAGATCGCCGCATAGCCTTGCGCCCGCGCAGTCTTAATCGCCGCGTCCATCGCGTCCGGGATTCTATCCGGCCTGTAGTGGAGTTCGGCGGGCAGGCAGGTCAGGGTGATATGATCGAGACCAAGCCTCTCCTTCACCGCCAGGATTTCGCGCGCCAGCATTCCGCATGCGATTACGAGAACCTTTTCGGGTTCCGCGCGTTGCATGTCTGTCACCTTTCACAGCGCCAGAGCGGCGCATCGACGATGCGGAGTTTCACGATGACCAAATCCACCATGTCCAAGCTCGCCGTTCTCGTTCTCGTTGCCGGCTTCGCGGCCGGTTGCGCCAATACCATCCGCGGCATGGGCGCCGACACCGCGAATGCGGTGGATGCTACGCAGGACGCAGGCCGCAATATCGAGCGGTCGACCTACTAGTTGTCACGGCGAAAACTTGAAACGTCCACGTCTCAGGCCGAGGCGTGGACGTTGTGCTTGCGCTTCATGAAATCCTTCGCCGTTTCAACGGCCACAGCCGCGTCGCGGCAGTAGGCGTCGGCTCCGACAGCCTTGCCGAACTCCTCGTTGAGCGGTGCGCCGCCCACGAGCACGACGTAGTCGTCGCGGATACCCTTTTCCTTCATCGTGTCGATCACGACCTTCATGTAAGGCATTGTGGTCGTGAGCAGGGCCGACATACCGACGATGTCGGGCTGGTGCTCTTCGATCGCGGCCAGATAGTTCTCGACAGGATTGTTGATGCCAAGGTCGACGACGTCGAAGCCCGCACCCTCCATCATCATGCCGACGAGATTCTTGCCAATGTCGTGAATGTCGCCCTTGACCGTGCCGATCACGAGCTTGCCCTGCTTCGGCGCGCCAGTTGCAGCCAGCAGCGGGCGCAGGATGGCCATACCGGCCTTCATGGCGTTGGCTGACAGCAGCACCTCAGGCACGAAAAGAATGCCGTCGCGGAAATCTTCGCCGACGATGCGCATGCCCTCGACCAACGCTTCGGTGAGGACGTCGTAAGGGACCCAACCGCGCTCCAGAAGGATGTTCGTTCCTTCCTCGATCTCCTCCTTCAGCCCGTCATAGAGGTCGTCGTGCATCTGCTGCACCAGTTCCTCGTCGGAAAGCTCGGAGAGGATGATTTCGTCGTCTGACATCTCGGGCTCCTGCAAATGCCATGCGCGGACAAACGGTGCCCGCAACGTTCTCCCAATTCATAATCCGCGACAAACCAGGTTTCTTAGCTGATTTGCGACGTGCCGCGATAGGAAAGCGACCGAAGCAGGCCCGTTTGGAACTGACAGCACTTCCTGTCGATTTTGCGACACGGGCTGGCGCTGGCTGGCCGCTTCTGCAAGGTTGCTTGGCTACGATCCGGGCAAAGAGCCGCCTGGCGGCATTACGGGATTCAGGGAAACGGTCATGGAAGACAATCTGGCTGTCGAGCAGGGCGCTGGCGGCGGACGCCGTGGACGCGGCGACAGGGGCGGTGCAGCGGCACGCCGCGCGGCGCGTACTGGCGGCGGCGCAGGGCCGCAGCTCACCTATATCAAACGCAACATTCCGCTCTACGAGGTGCTCAACGAAGAAGGTCTCGCGCTCATCGAGGCCAATGCCGACACCGTTCTCGAGGAGATCGGCATCGAGTTTCGCGACGATGCCGAAGCACTTGCAATGTGGAAGGATGCCGGCGCGGACGTGAAGGGCGAGCGGGTCCACTTCCCGAAAGGCCTTCCGCGGTCGCTGCTCAAATCCGCTCCGCCCGTCTTCACCCAGCATGCCCGCAACCCGGAACGCTCGGTGCAGATCGGTGGCGACGCTACCGTTTTCGCGCCTGTCTACGGCCCGCCCTTCGTGCGCGACCTCGACGGCAACCGCCGTTATGCGACGATTGAGGATTTCCGCAATTTCGTGAAGCTCGCCTATCTGGCGCCGTCGATCCACCATTCCGGCGGCACGGTGTGCGAGCCGGTCGACGTGCCGGTCAACAAGCGCCATCTGGACATGGTGCTGGCGCATATGACGCTATCCGACAAGCCGTTCATGGGCTCGGTGACCGCGCCGGAACGCGCCGAAGACACGGTTGCCATGGCGAAGATCCTGTTCGGCGAGGAGTTCGTCGACCAGAACACGGTCATCATCAACCTTATCAACGCCAACTCGCCGATGGTCTTCGATGAGACCATGCTGGGCGCGGCCAAGGTCTATGCCCGCAACAACCAGGCGACGATCATCACGCCATTCATCCTGGCCGGCGCGATGAGCCCGGTGACGGTCGCGGGTACGCTGACGCAGGTGCTTGCCGAGGTGCTGGCGGGGGCCGCCTTCACGCAGCTCGTGCGGCCGGGCGCGCCGGTGCTGTTCGGCACTTTTGCGTCCTCGATCTCCATGCAGTCCGGTGCGCCGACCTTCGGCACGCCGGAACCGTCGCTGGTCTCCTACGGTGCGGCCCAGCTTGCGCGGCGTCTCGGCCTGCCATTCCGCACCGGCGGTTCGCTTTGCGCATCCAAGGTTCCGGACGCGCAGGCGGCCTACGAGAGTGCCAACACGCTTAACTCGACGCTGCTTGCCGGCACGAATTTCGTGCTGCATTCGGCCGGCTGGCTCGAGGGCGGTCTGGCGTCCTGCTACGAAAAGTTCATGATGGATGTCGACCAGCTCGGCATGGCGCAGAAATTCGCGGCCGGAGTCGACCTGTCCGAAAACGGGCAGGCGATGGACGCTATCCGCGAGGTCGGGCCGGGCAGCCACTATCTCGGCTGTTCCCATACCCAGGCCAATTTCCAGTCCGCCTTCTATCGCTCGTCCATTGCCGACAACAACTCCTTCGAGCAGTGGCAGGCCGAGGGCGAGAAGACCGCGCCACAGCGGGCTAACGAACTCGCCCGCCGCTGGCTGGAGAGCTACGAAGCGCCCTATCTCGATCCGGGTATCGCCGATGGCCTGCGCGATTTCGTGTCGCAAAAGAAAGAGGCGATGCCCGACGCCTTCACGTGAAAGGAGCCCGCGTCAGGCCGGGCTAAAGTGGCCGACATCATCCACAAGGAAGTCTGGCGCAGCGCCATACGCGGGCCGGACGGGAAAGGATGATATTGCGACAAAGCCTCCGCCGGATTGACCGGTTCTGTCGTGCGTCCTTCGAGGCTCGCTGCGCTCGCACCTCAGGATGAGGGACGTCGTGCGTTGCTCCAGAAAGCTCGTGGGCTCGAGGGTTGTTTTCTTGACGTGCATCGAGCCTGCCGAGGTGGCTTCGATCAACCAACCCCCCTCATCCTGAGGTGCGAGCGGAGCGAGCCTCGAAGGACGCACCTCGTCAATGACGGCCATCTAAGGCGTCAGGGAGCGGGCCGAACTGGAGGAACCAAGGATGAGCGGTGAGCTTATCAACCAGATCGCGTCCGACCTTGCTTCTCACGGCCTCATCCTGCGCGGCGGTTTTTCCTTCGCGGCAGAAGAGGAGCGGGCGGCGGGCCCTTCCGGCGCTCCCGCGCGCTCGGTTCTTCTGGTCGGGAATGCGGGAGCGGGCTACTGGCGGCATTTCTCGCTCTGGCGAGAGACCCGACCTTTAAACCTCCCCAACCCGCTCGACACATGGTCGCGGCTGGTGATCGGCGAGGTCGCCGATCGCGTCGGTGCCCGCCTCATCATGCCGAACGACCGCCCGTTCGCGCCGTTCCAGCAATGGGCGATCCGTGCGGAGGGACTGGCCCCATCGCCGCTCGGCCTCCTCATGCATCCGGTCTACGGGCTCTGGCACGCATATCGCGGCGCATTGCTGTTCGACCGCGAACTTGCGTTTCCCTTGCTTGAGAAACCGATTCACCCTTGCGATCTATGTGACGGAAAACCTTGCCTGAATACGTGTCCGGTCGATGCCTTTTCGCCGGGCGTCTTTGACTATGCCGGCTGCGTTGCGCATGTCAGAGGCCGGATGGGGTACGCCTGCCGGAACGCGGGTTGCCTTGCGCGCAACGCCTGCCCGGTCGGCTCCTCATGGCGCTATCCGGCTGCGGTGAAGGCATTTCACCAGGCAGCTTTTGCGGGGCTGTAGATTTTTTCCTTGCCCCACCCAAGGATCGGCGGGATTGAGACGTCCAACGGGCGATGATGGCGCTGACGATGGACGAAGAAGACGTCTCCGACGGTGAGCTGGCGCGCAGGGCTGCGGCCGGCGACCGGTCGTCGTTTGCGCGGCTAGTCAAGCGGCACTATGCCTTCGTCTTCCGTATCGCCTACCGGATGACGGGACATCGCGCCGATGCGGAAGACATCGCGCAGGATGTCTGCGCCCGGCTTGGCCGTGCCATCCGTACCTATCGGGGCGGCAGCGCGTTCACCACCTGGCTCTACCCTGTCGTCGTCAACGCGGTGCGAGACCAAGGACGGAGTGCCGCGCGTGAGGCCACGCGGCGGCGGGCCTACGGCATTCAAGCGCGCATCGAGAGCGCGGCTTATGAGGCGAATGAACCGGCCGAGGCGCTATGGGAGGCGGTGCGCGACCTGCCGCCCAAACAGCAGGAGGCGGTGACGCTGGTCTATGGCGAGGCGCTGAGCCACGCCGAGGCGGCCGACCTGCTCGGCTGCTCGGAGACGACGGTCTCTTGGCACATCCATGAAGCGAAGAAACGGCTGAAGCTCATCATGTCGGCCGGGGAAGTCTGATCATGGCGAATAACGAATTCGACGAACTCGACCTGCTGCGCGGTGCGAAGGTGCCCGAGCCCGGTGACGAAGCAAAGGCGCGCGGGCTCGATGCCGCGTTGCGCGCCTATGACGAGGCCGGGAAAAATTCCGCGTCGCCCCAAGGATCGGGCGTCGGTGCGCGTCTCACTGCCGGAACAATCAGGTTCTGGAGAGAGATCATGCGCAAGAAACTTATCGCAAACCCGGCTTTGGCCGGCCTCGTTGCCCTGCCGGTTGCGGGTATCGTTACGTGGCAGTTGCTCGACGAGTATCGCCCGGCGAGCCCACAGGAGCCTGCAGCGGTGGAAAACGACGCGCCGCAACGCCAGGCGGCTGAAACCGGGGTTTCCCAGCCCGCGAAAGAGGAGGCGGCCGGACAAGCTTCGGACCAGGCGACGCAGGACATGGCCGCCGAGATCGCTGCCGCGCCACCACCGCCCAGCGAGCGCGCGGGCCCGTCCCGCATGGCACTGACGCGCCAGAAGGTCGCTGAGCCACGCGCATTGACGATGCCGTCCGCGGCGCCGCAGGTAATCGCGCCTGAGCCCTATCCAGTGCCTGCCGAGAACCGTGATCGCGTCGAGGCCTTCGACAGCAATCCGGTGCGCGCGGTTCAGGAAAGCCCCGTTTCCACTTTCTCGATCGACGTCGATACGGCCTCCTACGCCTTCCTGCGCCGCTCGCTGAAGGAGGGTGTGGTGCCCGATCCGGACAGCGTTCGGGTCGAGGAGATGATCAACTATTTCCCCTATGACTGGGCCGGTCCGGAAAGCGCCGAGGTTCCTTTCAACTCGACCGTCACCGTGATGCCGACGCCGTGGAACGAGAACACGCAGCTCATGCATGTCGCGATCAAGGGTTACGAGATCGAGCACGCGCAGAAGCCGCGCTCCAACCTCGTCTTCCTGATCGACACGTCGGGGTCGATGGAAGAGCCCGACAAGCTGCCGCTGCTCAAGAACTCCTTCCGGATGCTCGTCGACCGGCTGAACCCCGAAGACACGGTTTCCATCGTCACCTATGCGGGGAGCGCCGGCACGGTGCTGGAGCCGACCAAGGCGTCGGACAAGGCGGCGATCCTGTCCGCGCTCGACAGGCTTGAGGTCGGCGGCAGCACGGCGGGTGAGGCGGGTATCCGGGAAGCATACCGGCTTGCGGAAAGCTCCTTCGTCGAGGGCGGCGTCAACCGCGTGATGCTGGCGACCGATGGCGACTTCAACGTCGGCCAGGTGAGCGACGACGAGCTGACGACGCTGATCGAGAACAAGCGGGAATCCGGTGTGTTCCTCTCCGTGCTGGGCTTCGGCCGCGGCAACCTCAACGACCAGATGATGCAGGCCATCGCTCAGAACGGCAACGGAGCGGCCGCCTATATCGACACGCTGGCGGAAGCCGAAAAGGTGCTGGTGGAGGAGGCGTCCTCGACGCTGTTTCCGATCGCCGGCGACGTGAAGATACAGGTCGAGTTCAATCCGCAGCAGATCGCCGAGTACCGGCTGATCGGCTACGAGACGCGTGCGCTCAGCCGCGAGGACTTCAACAACGACCGCGTCGATGCCGGCGAGATCGGCTCGGGCCACTCGGTGACGGCGATCTACGAGATCACGCCGGTGGGCAGCCCGGCGCGGATGGTTGACGATCTGCGCTACGGGCAGCAGAGCGACAGCGCGGCATCGACGGCCGGCGAAGGCGAATATGCCTTCGTCAGGATCCGCTACAAGGCGCCGGGCGAGGATACCAGCAAGCTGATCGAGAAGCCGGTCACGGAGGCCGATGTCGTTTCGAGCTTCGACGTGGCTTCGACAGACGCGCGCTTCTCCGTCGCTGTCGCAGCCTTCGGGCAGAAGCTGCGGGACACGGATGCCGTGGCGGATCTTGGCTATGACCGCATCCAGGAGATCGCTTCGGCCGCGCGCGGAGCCGATCCGTTCGGCTATCGCGCCGAATTCCTCTCGCTGGTTAGGCTCGCAGCTGCGCTCGATCGGCCACGCTGAACCTTCACTATTGCGCTGTTGCAAAGCCGGTCGGGATCGGAATCCCGGCCGGCTTCCCTTTAGTGCAGCCGGGAATCCTTACGTTGCATCTTGTAAAAGATATATCTTTTGCTAGATATGACGCATGAACGACATTATGAAAGGAACCCCAATGTTCAATCACAGAGATCGAGGTGGGCATGGTCATATGTGCATGGCCGGTGGGCCGGGCAGGGGCGGTGGCGGGCGGCATGGCCATGGCGGCCCGTTCGGCCGCAATCGCGGTGGACCGTTCGGCGGGCGGCGCGGGCCGCGCATGTTCGATTCGGGTGCGTTGCGGCTGGTCGTGCTCGGCCTGATCGCCGAGGAGCCGCGCCACGGCTACGACATCATCAAGGCGCTGGAAGCAAAGTTCCAGGGTGCCTACAGCCCCAGCCCCGGGGCCATCTATCCCATGCTGCAGATGATGGAGGAGGCCGACCTCGTCACCTCGACGACGACCGGTAACAAGCGCCTGTTCTCGATCACCGAGCAGGGTCGCGCCTTCCTTGCCGACAATGCGCGGGAACTGGAGAAGATCAACGCGCAGATGGAGCAGGCGTCGACCGAGACCAGCGGCGTAGCCCTGGGCGACGAGGTGCGCGCATTGCGCTGGGCGGTCTACAGCCGGCTGCGCAGTGGTGCTCTGTCGGCCGAACAGGCGGCCGAAGCGCGCGAAATCCTCAAGCGCGCGCGCCGCGAGATCGAGGATCTCTAGACCGGACCGGTCAGCCGCGGGCGCGGCGGCGCTCGCGGCGGCCTTCGCCTTCCACGGCGCCGCTTTCGGCGGCCTGCTTGTTGCGCAGCGGGCCGATGCGCGCCACGACATCTTCAACTGACGGCCGGGCCGCCTGCGCGTGCTCATCCAGCGCCTTGCGCATGGCTGCAAGGTGCTGGAACGACGTGCCGCAGCAGCCGCCGACGATCCTCGCGCCGCCGTCGACTGCCAGCCGTACATAGTCGGCCATCAGTTCCGGCGTGCCGGAATAGTGGATTTCGGTGCCGCGGAATTCGGGGATGCCGCAATTGCCCTTGACGATGATCGTGGCCTCCGGTTTCACGGCGCTCATGTCGAGCAGCGAGGCGAGGATGTCCGACGCGCCGACACCGCAATTCGCGCCGACGCCCAGCGGGGCCGCGCCGAGGCCGTCTGCCACGCCGTGGATGTCCTTCGGCGCGAGGCCCATCATCGTGCGGCCGGCCGTGTCGAATGAACCGGTATAGGTGTAGGGCAGGCCGACCCGGATCGCTGCTTCGGCGGCAGCGCGGATTTCGTCGGGTGCAGACATGGTTTCGATCCAGGCGACTTCCGCGCCGCCTTCCTTCAGGCCTTCGATCTGCTCGACGAAGGCGTCGACGGCTTCGTCATAGGTCATCGCGCCAAGCGGCTGCAGCAGTTCGCCTGTGGGACCGACGGACCCTGCAACGATGACCTTGCGGCCTGCCTTGTCCGCGACCGAGCGCGCGATCTCGGCGGCGCGCCGGTTCAGCTCGTGCACGCGGTCCTGCGCGTGGTGCAGCTTGAGGCGGTGACGCGTGCCGCCGAACGAGTTGGTCAGGATGATGTCGGCGCCCGCGTCGACGAAACCCTGATGCAGGGCGACGATCTTTTCAGGGGCGCTTTCGTTCCAGAGCTCCGGCGCTTCGCCCGCTTCCAGGCCCATGGCGAAGAGGCTGGTGCCGGTCGCGCCATCGGCAAGCAGCACGCCCTTTTCGGCGATCAGAGCGTCGATCGGATTGGTCATGAAAAGTGCCTTCGCAAGGTCTGGGGATTTGAGATAACAATATAAAGAAATCTTTATATGGCGTCAATGTCATGGTGGCTGCGGACATCAGGCTTTGCCGCGCCGGCCGGCGACCCGCAGGAGCTTGCGGAAGCGCGGGCATTCGAGGTGCGAAGGGGCAGGGCACTCGGCCACATGCCTGAGTGCGTCGCGCAACACCATCAGGTCGCGGATCTGGCGGTCGATCTCGTCGGCGCGGCCATGAAGGACCGGGCGCGGCAAATCCACCGTGCCATTGGCGCGAAACATGCCGGCGATCTCATCGAGCGAGAAACCGGCCTTTTTGCCGAGCGCGATCAGGGCGATTTGCCAGACGGCTTCCGGCCCGAACTGGCGGCGAAGCCCGCGCCGGCCGACTGAAGCGATGAGGCCGATCTCGTCGTAGTAGCGCAGCGTCGAGACGGCGACGCCGGTGCGCTCGGCAACATCGCCAATGTCGAGAATTTCCATGCTTGACCTCAAGTTGACTTGAAGTGGCAGAATGCCGCCAGATCCGAATTTGAGCAAGGGCATGACCATGAAAAACGATTCCGATACCCCGCAATCCGGCGGCACGAGCCGCAGCATCGCTCCGCTGGCGCTGGCGATGTTGCTGGCGTCCACCGGTGTGAGCATCACCACCGTCGCGCTCCCCGTGCTGGCGCGCGACTTTTCCGTCGACGTGACACATGCACAGTGGGCGGTGCTCGGCTATCTGCTCGCCGTCACGGTCTCCATCGTTTCCTGTGGGCGACTGGGCGACCTCGTCGGGCATCGCCGTGTATTCCTGGCGGGACTGGCGATCTTTGCGGCGGCGTCCGCGTTGTGCGCAGCCGCGCCGACGCTTGGCCTGCTCGTCTTCTTTCGTGTCCTGCAGGGCGTCGGCGGCGCGATCTTGATGGCGTTGCCGATCTCCATCGCGCGCGATGTGGTTGCCGAGGAACGCGTCGGCTGGGCTATGGGGCTGCTCGGCACTACGTCGGCTATCGGCACCGCGCTTGGGCCTTCTATGGGCGGGCTGATCATCGCGTGGTCTGGCTGGCAGGCGACGTTCCTGACGCTCGCCTTCTTCTCGCTGGTGGTGCTGGTCGTATCTCTACGAACCTTGCCTGCCGCAAAGGCTGCGTCTCCGGCAGATCGCCCCAGCCTCGACCTGGCCGGCACGCTGGTGCTGGCACTGACGCTGATCGCCTATTCGCTCGCGGTGACCGGCGGCGACGGTTTTTCGACGCAGGCGGCACTGCTGCTCACAGCAGCGGTCGCGGGCGCGATCGCCTTCGTAATTGTCGAGCGACGCCGTGCGACGCCGCTGGTGGCACTCGATGCGCTCGGCGATCGCGCGACAGCCGCCTCGCTGGTGATGAACCTGCTTGTTTCCAGCGTGATGATGTCCGTGCTGGTCGTCGGACCGTTCTACCTGGCTTTCGGGCTGCATCTGAACGACGCTTTGATCGGGCTGGCGCTGGCGGCAGGGCCGACAATGGCTGCGCTCAGCGGTCTGCCGGCTGGCCACCTCACCGACAGGTTCGGCGCTTGGCCAATGCTGATCTACGCGCTGGCACACATGATCGTTGCGCTGGTCTGCTTTTCGATCCTGCCGGGCATATTCGGCGTCGCGGGTTTCGTCCTGTCGCTGATGGCTCTGACGCCGTCGTTCCAGCTCTTTCTGGCGGCCAACAACACCGACGTCATGCTGGCGGCGAGGGACGACCAGCGTGGCATGATTTCTGGCCTGCTGGGGCTGTCGCGCAATCTCGGACTGATGACGGGTGCTTCTGTCATGGGGGCGGTGTTTGCGGCTGCGGCCGGCTCCGCCGACATCACGCGGCTGCCGCCCGAGACGGTCGCCTTCGCCTTCTCGTTCACGTTCCAGGTGGCCGCGGGCCTCGTCGCGTTCTCTCTGGTGCTGGCATTGCTGGGACGGCGGCGCGTTCCGGCGCAGGACGAGCTTTGCGTCGACTGCTAGCTGAACGCGCGCGCGAAACCCGCTGCTTCGTGTGCGTTGATCTCGGCTGCCCGGATCAAATTGTCGAAGTGGCGGGTCAGCGTGCGCACCGTCTCTGTCGCGTTCAGCACAACATACATGTCGCCCATGTAGATCGCGGCGCGAAGCTGCCCGAAGATCGTGTAGGGCACCGAATAGCGCTGGCGGCCGTCATAGAGGTAGAGGCGGAAGCCGGGGTAAAGGTCGTCGAGCAGGCGTGCCATGTGGGCAAGCTGCGCCTTCCGCTGCTCTTCCGGGAAACCAGACCAGACGCCGAGGCCGCGCGCGAAGATTTCGAGCGTATGGCGCGGCATGCAGACCTCCATGTCGGTCTCCGGCCTGCGATTGTAGTCGATGCGGTACTGTTTTTCGTCGTGCTGGGCTTCGGCGTCGCGGCGCGTGATGCCGGCCTCGTAGTCGATCAGCGCATCGGTGCGCAGGAGATCGGGAATGCCGGCGGGAACATAGCGGATCTTGGTGCCGGCCGCTTCCGCGTGCCACTTCGCCAGCAGGGTCCGGTCGAAGCCGCCCGCACCTTCCTCGATCTCAAGGCTTTCGCGAATTTCGCTGCCGAGGCCTTCATCCTGGCTGATGCCCAACAGCCAGTCGAGCGAGACGCTGTGCCGCAAGGCGATGTTGATCAGCGTTTCGGCGCGTGGCAGCCGTGTCGCGGAGCCGGCCAGGAGCTGGGACAGCGCCGAGCGGTCGATGCCGATGCGCGCGGCAAATGCAGACTGGTTTTCACCGGATCGGCCGACCAGCGTCGTCAGCCGCGTCCGGAACGTCTCGGCGATGTCGCGCTTGTCCAACTTTCCGCCTCGTTGTTTATTATAGTAAACGTATGTCGCTTCTGATTATCAGAATAAACATTCAATGTACATTCTCGCATTGCGACGCATCGCTGCTGCTGACAGCATTCTGTCAGGAATCGGGGTATCGGGGCGAATCTGGGCGAGATGGCAAAAAGAAGGATAGAACACGGTGCAGCACGGGTCGAATGGCCCACCGTCATGCTCATCGCAGCCTGCTATGGAGCATGGTTCGTGGCGGGCACGATGCTCTGGGCGGACTGGCCGCTGGCTACGCTGGCGATCCTCACTCTGGTGGTTGCGCTGCAATCGTCCCTGATGCACGAGGCCGCGCACGGCCATCCGACCCGCAACGGCAATCTCAACGAATTTCTGGTCGGCCTGCCGATCGGTCTCGTCTATCCCTACCGGCGCTTTAAGTCCCTGCATCTGCGCCATCACGCCGACGAGCGCCTGACCGATCCATTCGATGATCCGGAGAGCTACTATCGTGCACTGTGGAAGCACGAGACGCTGCCGGAATGGCTCAAGGCGCTGCTGCGGATCAACAATACCATGGTCGGCCGTTTCGTCATCGGTCCGGCGATTGCCAATGCCGGCTTTCTGGCGACCGAGGCCAGGCTGATCGCTTCCGGCGACCGTGCGGTGCGTCGCGCCTGGCTCCACCACGGCGTCGGGCTCGCTGTCGTCGTGCCGGTGATCGTCTTCGTCTTCGCCGTTCCGGTCTGGCTCTATCTAGTGCCGGTCTATCTTGGCCAGTCGCTGATCGCCATCCGCACCTTTGCCGAGCACCAGTGGTCCGAGCGGCCGGATGGCCGGACCATCATCGTCGAACGCTCGCCGCTGGCGTTGCTGTTCCTCAACAACAACCTGCATCTCGTGCACCACAAGATGCCGACGGTGGCATGGTACAGGCTGCCGGCGCTGTTTCGCGCACGGCGCGCGGAGTGGCTGGCAATGAATGACGGCTATGCCTATCCGAGCTATTTCGCGCTGCTGAAGGACTTTGCGTTCAAGGCAAAGCAGCCGGTGGTGCATCCCGCACTACGCCGCGCGCCGGAGCCGGGCAGGGCGTTCCGGCCGCGTGTGCGGGCACGCAATGTCAGCGGATACGGCACCGTGCCTGTGCCGGCCGAGCCGCCCAAGGAATGAGCGGCTTGTCAGGGTCGGCTGTGACCGCGCATAAGGCGGCATGAGCCCGCCCATCGCAGCACTGCCCATGTATGACTGGCCGGAGGTCCGTGCCGAGGTGGATGCGCAATGGTCGCGTATCCGCGGCGCATTGTGGGAACAGGGTGTCGAAGCGCCGGCGCATCTCGTGCGCCGCAACGCCGATATGCCGGCTGTCCCCGGCGGCATCCGTGATCGTACCGGCCGTCTTGTTGCCCCTGACCCTGCGACATTGCCGCCCGAAGAACTCGACTATGCGACGCTGTGGCGTCATCCGCGACTGCTGTTTGGCCAGACCTGCTGGGGGCCGCTCGAGACGACCGGTCTTGCCGACCACGTCCGAGTCATAAGTCAGCCGGACTATTCGGAATGCGAGGGCGGCAGCGGCGAACTCTATTCCAGCGCCATCCTGATGCGTGGCAACGAGACTTCGATGCCGTCGCCGGACGACGGCGCGTCTTGGCTGCCGCTCGAGCTGCTTCGCGGAAAACGCTTCGCTTATAACGAGCCGCATTCGATGTCGGGTGTTCTGGCTCTTGAACGCGATCTGGTGGACGCAGGCGAGGGCCTTTCCATCTTTTCCTCGCACTTGCAGACAGGTGGCCATCGCGCATCCATCACGGCGGTGGCCGAGGGCCGCGCGGAGGTCTGCGCCATTGATTGCCGAAGCTGGAGCCTTTTCAGGCGTTTCGAGCAGGATGTTGGGAAACCGATTCGGGTGGTCGGCTGGACTGCTCGACGCAAGGGTTTGCCCTACATCTCGGCGTGCGAATTCGCGCCTTTGCACGAAGCGATCCGCAGGGCGGTCGTTGCCTCATCGTGATTTTTGGCGAAAGCGCAAAATTCAGCTCTTCTTGCGATTGCCGCGCCCACTGGAAGAACGTCCGATCGGCTCCTTCAGCTTGATGCGCACCGGGCCTCCTTCTGGATGGTCGATGTCGAACCCGCCGGTCTTTCGGACCAGATCGCTCAGCTTGCGGAACCCGTAAGTGCGCGAATCAAAATCGGATGCGACATTCCCCAGTTGGGTTCCCACCGCTCCAAGAGGCACCCAGCCGTCCTCGCTTTCAATCTGTTCGAGCACTTTGGCGATTTTCGGAATGGCTTCTTTCGGAGGCCGCAGAGGCTTCGTGGCCTCTTTCTCCACATTGGGTGGGTCAGGCAGCAGATTTTCGGTGTAAATGAAGCGGCGGCAGGCCTGACGGAAGCTCTCCGGCGTCTTTTGTTCTCCAAAACCATAGACATCGATACCCTGCTCGCGGATTCGCGCGGCAAGCCGGGTGAAGTCGCTGTCCGACGAAACCAGGCAGAAGCCGTCGAAGCGGCCGCTGTGCAGGAGGTCCATAGCGTCGATCACGAGCGTTATGTCGGAGGCATTCTTGCCGGTAGTGTATGCGAATTGCTGCTGAGGGATGATTGCGTGCTTGGACAACACGTCTGACCAGCCCTTCGATCGTGCGTTGGAGAAGTCGCCATAGATGCGCCGAACGCTGGCTTCGCCGAGCTTGGCGATCTCGTCGAACAGCCCGTCGGCGATCTTTGACGACGCGTTGTCGGCGTCGATCAGGACAGCGAGGCGAGGGGAGCGGGCTTCTGCCGGCATTGCATTTGTTTCCATGGTCCATGATCCGGAGGGGTGCTGACGCCCGCGCAGCGTCAATCTCCCCGACGGGCAATTTATGTTGGACACTGGCCCAGCTTGCCGGCGGCATCAACCCCGCATCTTTTCGCCCGATGGGTCGAAGGGCGGTTCGATGTTGATGCGCGCCGGGCGGCGCTGTCCGAGGATTTCAATCTCGAACAGGCCTTCGCTTTCGTCGTTTGCAAGGGCGGCCGGCACATAGCCCTGCGCCATCGACTTGTCGACGAAATGCGCATAGCCGCCCGACGTGACCCAGCCGACGACGGACCATTCGCCGTCATGGATGCCGCGCACCGAGGACGCGCCGTGGTCGGCCTGCGAGCTGCGGGTTTCCTTGCCGGCGGCGTCGAAGCGCGGCGCGCCGTAGCCGTGTGGCTTTTCGATCGTGCCGAAGTCGGTGCCGTTCACCTTGGCCCAGATCGGCTCGTCGCCCATGACATCGGCGTCGAGCGCGTCGACCAAGAACGAGACGCGGGCCAGTTTCGGACCGTCCGCATGCTCCCTTGCCGCCGCTTCACGACCGATGAAGTCGTTCTTCTCCAGCTTGATGAAGCGCTCCATGCCGCCTTCAAACGGGCCGTAGATCGGCCGCAACTCACGGAACCATGTCGGGAAGTTCTTCTCGAGCCGCATCGACAGAAGGGCGCGCATGCCGAAATCGACGATGCCGAACTCGGCGCCGGCATCCTTGATCGACGCATAGACCAGCCGCTCATAGGCCGGCTCCATCCAGATCTCGTAGCCGAGGTCGCCGGTGTAGGTGATGCGATTGACCATGCATGGCGCGCCGCCGACGGCCATCTCCCGGAAATCCATGAAGCGGAAGGCCTTGGACGACACGTCCACATCAACCAGCTTCTGCAGCAGCGCCTGCGACTTTGGTCCGGCAATCGACAGGCCCACCAGCGTCTGGTCGTAGCGGTGGATGCGCACCGAGCCGTCCTTCGGCACGTGCTTTTCGAACCAGCGCATATGGTATTTCTGCGCCGCCGACGAGCCCCAGATCATGAAACGCTCGTCGCCGGTCTTGGCGATGGTGAAATCGCCGATCAGCTTGCCGAACTCGTTCAGCATCGGGGTCAGCACGATGCGGCCCGTCTTAGGCATGCGGTTGGTCATCAGCCGGTTGAGGAAGTCTTCCGCAGCCGGCCCCGACACCGCGTATTTGGCGAAATTGGCGATCTCGGTGACGCCGACGCCCTCGCGTACGGCGCGCACCTCGTTGCCGACATGCTCGAAATCGTTCGATCGATGGAAGGAGACGATGTCCCTCGGCTCGCCGCCTTCGGGCGCGAACCAGAGGGGGGTTTCCAGGCCCCACGAGTCGCCCATGACGGCATTCTGCGCGACCATGGTGTCGTAGAGCGGCGTTGTCTGCGCGGGTCGCGCGGCCGGCAGCTCCTCGTTGGGGAAGCGGATGGAGAACCGGCGCGAATAGTTCTCTCGCACCTTGGCATTGGTGTAGCGCAGGCTCGCCCATTCGCCGAAGCGGGCGACGTCCATGCCCCAGACGTCGAAGCCGGGATCACCGTCGACCATCCAGTTCGACAGTGCCAGCCCCACGCCGCCGCCCTGGCTGAAGCCCGCCATCACGCCGCACGCCACCCAGTAATTGGTGAGGCCCTGAACCGGCCCGACAAGCGGGTTGCCGTCGGGCGCGAAGGTGAAGGGGCCATTGATGACCTGCTTGATGCCGGCATTGGCGATGCCCGGGAAATGCTTGAAGCCGATTTCCAGTGACGGAGCGATGCGGTCGAGGTCGGGCGCCAGCAGCTCATGGCCGAAATCCCACGGCGTGTTGACCGGAGACCACGGCTTGCATGCCTTCTCATAGGTGCCGAGCAGAATGCCGTTGCGCTCCTGGCGGGTATAGATCTCGCCCTTGAAATCGAGCACGCCGACCATCTCGCGGCCGGTCTCCCGGTTGAAGGCTTCCACTTCCGGCATCGGCTCGGTCAGGAGGTACATGTGCTCCATGGCCAGCACCGGCAGCTCGACGCCGACCATGCGTCCGACCTCGCGCGCCCACAGGCCGCCGCAATTGACCACGTGCTCGGCCCTGACCGTGCCCTGCTCGGTGATGACGTTCCAGGTGCCGTCCAGCTCCTGCGTCAGCTCGCGCACCGGGTTGCGCAGCACGATCTCCGCGCCGAGCTTCTTGGCGGCCTTGGAGTAGGCAATCGTGGTGCCGGAGGGGTCGAGATGGCCTTCCACCGGGTCCCACATAGCGCCGACGAAATGGCTCTCGTCCATCAGCGGGAACATGGCCTTGGCTTCTGACGGCGTGATCAGCTCCGTGTCCATGCCGAGATAGCGCCCCTTGGCGTGCGCAAGTCGCAGGAAGTCCATGCGCTCGGGACTGTCGGCCAGCATCACGCCGCCGGTCAGGTGCAGCGAGCAGGACTGGCCGGAGATTTCTTCCAGTTCCTTGTAGAGCTGCACGGTATAGGCCTGCAGCTTGGCGACGTTTGGGTCGCCGTTGAGCGTGTGGAAGCCGCCGGCCGCATGCCAGGACGAACCGGACGTCAGCTCCGACCGTTCGATCAGCATGATGTCGGTCCACCCTGCGCGGGCAAGATGATACAGCACCGAGCAACCGACGACACCGCCGCCGATAACCACCGCTTTGACGTGAGATTTCATGGAGATAGATCCGTAAACGAATGAAATGATTCAAAAATCCGTCGGGGCGCCGCCTTCGGCGATGCGGCGGTCGACGAAGTCGTCCAGCGCCTCGCGGATTGCCGGGTCCATCGGCGGCGCTTCGTAGGTGGCGAGGCGTTCTTTCCAGACGCGATTGGCGCGCTCGATGGCGGTCGGGGAACCGGCCTCGCTCCAGCTCTCGAAATTGCGCCAGTCGGACAGGATCGGAGAATAGAACGCGTTGCGGTAGCGGCTCTGGGTGTGGGGCGTGCCGAAGAAATGGCCGCCCGGACCAACATCTCGGATCGCGTCCACCGCAAGCGCGTCTTCCGACAGGTCGAGCGGGGTCAGGAATTCCGACACCATCTGCAGGAGGTCGATGTCGAGGATGGTCTTTTCGAACGAGCAGCGCAGACCGCCCTCGAGCCAGCCGGCCGCGTGCATCATCATGTTGCCCCCGCCCTGGATCGCGCCCCACAGTGAGAACACGCTTTCGTAGGCGGCCTGCGCGTCGACAGTATTGGCCGCGCAGGTGTTCGAGGTGCGGTAGGGCAGGGCGTAGCGGCGGGCGAGCTGGCCGCCGACCATCTGCGCCTTCATGTATTCCGGCGTGCCAAAGGCGGGCGCGCCGGATTTCATGTCGACATTGGAGGTGAAGCCGCCATAGGCGACCGGCGCCCCTTTTCTCACCATCTGCGAGAAGGCGATGCCGGAGAGTGCCTCGGCATTCTGCTGTACGAGCGCGCCGGCGATCGTCACCGGGGCCATCGCGCCCGACAGCGTGAACGGCGTCACCACCACAGCCTGGCCGGCAGATGCCATCTGTATGATGCCTTCCATCATCGGCACATCGAGCTTCAGAGGCGAATTCGTGTTGATAATGGTGAAGACCGACGGCTCCTGCAGAAGCTGCTCGCGAGAGATGCCGCGGGCGAGCCTCGCGATCTCGATGCCGTCGACGTTGCGTTCCTTGCCGAGCGAATAGATGTGAAACACCTTGTCGGTCAGAACGGCAAGGTCGCGCACGCATTCGAGGTGGCGTATCGACGGGTGGATGTCGATCGGTTCGACGGGATAGCCGCCGGTGATGTTGATGACGTTGTGCATCTGCGCGAGGCGCAGGAAATTGCGGTAGTCATTCTGGTTGCCGGGCCGCCGCCCGCCGTCGAGATCGGAAGCGTTGGGGGCGGACGCCATCATCGCGATGATAAGATTGTCGCCGCCGAAGACGACGTTGTGATCCGGATTGCGGGCGTGCAGCGTGAACTGCGAGGGCGCATGACCCACGAGCTCGAGGATCATGTCGGGATCGAAGCGCACCCGTTCGGTGCCCTGCAGCACGTCGGCCCCGTGCGCCTTCATGATCGCTCGCGCTTCCTCGTGCAGAACCTCGACGCCGATCTCCTTCAGAACCCGGAGGGAAGCAAGGTGGATCGATTCCAGCTCATCGTCCGAGACGATTTGCGTTGGCGCGAAGGGTATGCGCAACTGGCGGAACGGAGGCTGCTCGAACGCCGCGCCGCCGCCGGTCCTTTTGCCGGCCCTGCCGCCGCGCCTTGACCTGTCAGCTACGGTTGCCTCGCTGGGCAGCGTCGTGTCCGTCATGCATGTCACCAAGTTGGTATCCGACACGCATATTGGACCACCGCGTAGCGGGGGAGTGCGGAGGCTGCGACAGCTAGGGCCAAGGAATCGACATGCTGCGGCGGCGGGATGCCGCCGCCGCAGCTTCGAGTTCGTCAGCCGGCTTTCGCGGCGTGCCAGTTTCCACCGACGCCGTCGCCGCTCATCTCTCCAGCTTTCTTGTCGCCCGCATAGGTGTAGAGCGGCTTGCCCTTGAAGGCCCACATCATGGCGCCATCGCTGCGCTTGACGAGGGTCCAGTCTCCCTCGGCCTTTGCCGAGGCATTCGCCTGGAACGGAGGCCATTTGGCGGCGCAGTCACCGTCGCAATTGGACTTTCCGACCGCGTCCTTGTCGAATGTGTAGAGGGTCATGCCGTGGGAGTCGGTGTAAACCTGCTCGCTTCCCACCGTCTTGACCTGGGCTGGTTCCGCGGCGTGCGCCGCTGCAACGCCCAGGAACAGGGCGGTCAATGCCGATGCTACGATTTTCATGAGAGTTGCTCCTCCTTTGGAGCGTGGCCGGTGGTGTTGGTCGGCCGGTAGCAGGAACGTTCGGCCGATAACCGTGTTCCCCGTTCACGAACTCTTGTACGGCCGCCGTCAGTCGCGCTAGAAATGCAGCATGAAGTGCATTCGACGCAGGCATTCCATGTCGTTCGCGGCAATGACACCGTCGCCGCGCACGCGGCATGACGAACTGCTGCGCCTGTGCGCCCGGATAGGCTATTCGCCGCCATGTTCCGTCTGAAATCGCCCCGGCACCGGTTGCCGGATCGAGTCAAACGGAGCTTCCAAACCCATGACCTATCAGAATTTTTCCCTGAAGCAGCTTCAGGAGATCGATGGCGCGCATCATCTCCATCCCTTTACCGACCACAAGGATCTGCGTGCCGCCGGCACACGCATCATCACGCGCGCTGACGGGCCGTTCATCTACGACAGCGAGGGCAATGAGCTCCTTGACGGCATGGCCGGCCTGTGGTGCGTGAACGTCGGCTATGGCCGGCACGAACTGGCAGAGGCCGCCTATGCGCAGATGAAGGAGCTGCCCTACTACAACTCGTTCTTCCGCTGCTCGACCCCGACGCCCGTGCTTCTGTCGCGCAAGCTCGCGGAGATCGCGCCTGCGGGCGTCAAACAGGTCTTCTACGGCTCGTCCGGCTCCGAATCCAACGACACCGCCTTGCGGCTGGTCCGCCACTACTGGGCGCTGGAGGGCAAGCCGGAAAAGACCATCATAGTCTCGCGCAGAAGCGCCTATCACGGCTCGACGGTTGCCGGCGCGTCGCTCGGCGGCATGGCGGCCATGCACAGCCAGCTCGGCGCGCCGGTGCCGGGCATCGTACACGCCATGGCGCCGTATGCTTTCGAGCTCTCCCTGCCAGGCGAAAGCGAGCATGATTTTGGCGTCAGGGCCGCACGTTCGGTCGAGGATGCTATCCTTGAGGCGGGGCCGCAAAACGTCGCCGCCTTTATCGGTGAGCCTGTCATGGGGGCAGGTGGCGTCAAGATTCCGCCGGCGAGCTACTGGCCTGAAATCCAGCGCATCTGCCGCAAATACGATGTGCTGCTGATGCTCGACGAAGTGATCACCGGCTACGGCAGGACCGGCGCGTGGTTCGCCGCCCAGTCGATGGGCATCGAGCCCGACACGATCACCACGGCCAAGGCGCTCACCTCAGGCTATCAGCCGCTGTCGGCGCTGCTGGTCGGCGACCGCATCGCATCGACGGTCATCGAGAAGGGCGGCGAGTTCTATCACGGCTATACCTATTCCGGGCATCCGGTTGCCTGCGCGGTTGCGCTCGCCAATCTCGAAATCATCGAGAAGGAAGGCCTTATCGAGCGGGTGAGGGATGACACCGGACCCTATTTCCGCAAGTCGCTGATGGAACGCCTGGCGGGCCACGGCATCGTGGGCGAGGTGCGCACGATCGGCCTGATGGGCGCGATCGAGATCGTCAAGGACAAGGAGACGCGCGAGCGCTTCCCCGGCGATGGAGCGGCAGCCGTCGTCGTTCGCGATCATGCGATCGCCAACGGCATGATGTTGCGGGCCACGGGTGATACGATGATCCTTTCGCCGCCGCTGATCTGGACCAGGTCGACGATCGACATGGCGGCGGACCGGATCGCCAAGGCGCTTGATCTTGCCGAAGCGGATCTTCGAAAATAGCGGAAGGACTTTGCCATGACCGCCAAACCTCTTGTCCCGCTCGTCGAATACGACGCCGCGCCGCCCGCAGTGCGCGACGTCTATGACGACATCATGCGCACGCGGGGCACCGACTGGATCAACAATTTCTGGAAGGTGCTGGCGCACGATCCCGCGCTTCTCAAGCGCACATGGGAGGATATCAAGGCGGTCATGGCGCCGGGCGCGCTCGATCCGCTGGTGAAGGAGATGATCTACGTGGCCGTCTCCGCCACCAACGGATGCGAATACTGCACCTATTCCCACACCGCGTCTGCCCGCGCCAAGGGCATGACGGATGCGCAGCTCATGGAACTCATGGCCGTGGTCGGGATGGCGAACGAGACCAACCGGCTCGCCAACGGACTGCGGCCGCCGGTCGATCAGCAATTCGAGCCCCGCTGAGTAATCTCGGCAAGGGGCTATCGCGGTGCATGTGGTGAGAGTACACATCGGTGCCAGCGAAGAGAGTCCTCTTCGATGCGGGGCATCAGATGGCGAGATCACGTAAATCTAAACGGGCTGCGGGTGCGCTTGCCGGCAGCCTGATGCTGGCTCCGGCCGTGGCGGCAATGCGCACACCGCTGCTTGCCATGGAAGCGCAGGATGCAAATCCCTGGCGTGTGGAGACAGTGCGCGCCACCACCGAAAAGGCTGCCGCTGTCATTGAAGGCGCGGTCGCGGCCCAGATGTCGCTGTTCTGGTCCGCGTCGAACTTCTGGATGGAGCTTGCTTCGGGCCGTACGCCGTCGCTGCTCAATGGCGTGGCGATGGAACGCGCCGTTCATGCCGCGCTAAAGCCGTCGGGCAAGCGCGTCAGGGCCAACTACAATCGGCTCAAGCGTGGCTAGAGGCCACGCACAGCAAAAACCGCGCTCTCCAGGCGGGGAGAAACGCGGTCTTGCCAAACATACGCATGGCGCTTCGCGGACTCGATACTAGCGAAACTGACAGCTCCGGTACGCGATACCTGATCCGGAGCGTGGGGCGGCTGCGATGACCGCCTCGTTGTCTGTTCTACACAGACATCGTTACCGCCGGGTTATCGAGACCTTAAGCAAATCTGAATCAGGCGTTTTTTTGAACGCGCCCCGCAAGTTTCTCGCGGATGGCGGTTACGCTACGTCGCCGCGAAGGAACTTCACGATTCCTGAAAAGTCGGTGCCGCCATGGCCCATGGCATCGAACAGCGCGTAAAGCTGTGCGGCCTCCGCGCCGAGCGGTGTGACGGCCCCGGTGGATTGCGCAGCCTCCTGCGCGAGCTTCAGGTCCTTCAGCATCAACGCTGCGGCGAAACCGGGCTTGTAGTCGCGGTTGGCGGGCGACGTGGGCACCGGGCCGGGCACGGGGCAGTAGGTCGTCAGCGACCAGCACTGGCCCGAGGAGGTCGACGCAACGTCGAACAAAGCCTGATGCGACAGGCCGAGCTTTTCGGCCAGCACGAAGGCCTCGCCGACGCCTATCATCGAGATGCCGAGGATCATGTTGTTGCAGATCTTCGCTGCCTGGCCCGCGCCCGCGTCGCCGCAGTGGACGACCTTGCCCGCCATCGGCTGCAGGATCGGCTCGCCCTTGGCAAAGGCTTCCTTGGATCCGCCGGCCATGAAGGTCAGGGTGCCGGCTTCCGCGCCGCCGACGCCGCCCGAAACCGGCGCGTCGATGGAGAGCATACCCGCTTCGCTCGCGATCGCATGCGCCTTGCGCGCCGAATCGACGTCGATAGTAGAAGAATCGATGAACAACGTACCCTTGCCCGCTGCCGCGACGATTTCGCCATAGACCGCCAGCACGTGCTTGCCGGCCGGCAGCATGGTCACGACGACCTCAGCGCCGTCGACCGCTGCCGTGGCGCTGTCGCTGATGGTCACGCCGTTTGCTGCGGCCGTCGTCAGATTGTCGGCGACGAGGTCGAAGCCGCGCACCTGGTGTCCGGCCTTGACCAGATTGGCGGCCATGGGGTTGCCCATGTTGCCGAGCCCGATGAATGCGATTGTCGTCATCGCCTGTTCCTCCCGAAAAATTAAGTCTTCAGCGTCCGATCATGTGCCGCGCAATGATGACGCGCATGATTTCGTTGGTACCTTCGAGGATCTGGTGCACCCTGAGGTCGCGCACCAGCTTCTCGACGCCATATTCGTGCAGGTAGCCGTAGCCACCGTGGATCTGCAGCGCCTCGTTGGCGATGTCGAAGCAGGCGTCGGTGACGAAACGCTTGGCCATCGCCGACCATTTCCCCGCGTCGTGTGCCTTGCGGTCCAGCTTGGAAGCCGCCGCGTATAGCAGCATGCGCGAGGCCTGCAGATCGGTTTCCATGTCGGCCAGCTTGAACTGCAGCGCCTGGAACCGGTCGATCGACTGGCCGAACGCCTGACGTTCGGCGGCATAGGCCAGCGCCTTGTCGGTTGCTGCCTGCGCGCCGCCCAGCGAGCAGGCGGCGATGTTGAGGCGACCGCCGTCGAGGCCGGCCATCGCGATCCGGAAACCAGCGCCTTCGCCAGACAGCAGGTTTTCAGCCGGCACCTTGCAATCCTCGAAGATCACCTGACGGGTGGGCTGCATGTGCCAGCCCATCTTGCTTTCGCTGGGGCCAAAGGAAAGGCCGGGCGCATCCTTTGGCACCACCAGTGTGGAGATACCCTTCGGCCCGTCCTCGCCCGTGCGCGCCATCACCACGTAGACATCGGAATCGCCGGCGCCGGAAATGAACTGCTTGGCGCCGTTGAGCACATAGTCGCTGCCGTTTCCGCCGGAGCGCGTAGCCTTCGTGCGCAGTGCGGCGGCGTCCGAGCCGGAACCGGGTTCGGTGAGGCAGTAGCTTGCCAGCCATTCCAGCGAGGTCATCTTGGGCAGCAGGCGCTGGCGCTGCTCGTCGGAGCCGAACATGTCGACCATCCAGGCCGCCATGTTGTGAATCGAGATCATCGAGGAGAAGCCGGGGCAGGCGGCCGCAAGCGCCTCGAAGATCAGAACCGCGTCAAGCCGGCCGAGGCCGGAACCGCCGACATCCTCCCGGATATAGATGCCGCCAAAGCCGAGTGCGCCGGTTTCGCGGATCACTTTGGAGGGGAAGAAGCGCTCCCGATCCCAGTCGAGCGCGTAGGGTGCGACCTGCTCGGCTGCGAAGCCGGCCGTCATTTCCTGAATCGCGCGCTGGTCGGCGTTCAGCTCGAACTGGCCCGTGGTGGCGTCGGCTGCGGCGTCCATATGTTCCTCCCTTGCGCGTCCGGTGGACTTGGAAGGCAATTTAGACCATTGGGGAAGCCGCGCAACGTGTCGGTCCGCAAAGACGCTGTGCGTGGATGCGACAACGGAGCGTGCGAAATGTCGACTGCCAGCAAGGCCCGCGCGATCATGCTTCAGGGCACGGGTTCGGATGTCGGCAAGACGGTGCTGGTCGCGGGGCTGTGCCGGGCCGCACGCAATCGCGGGCTTTCAGTGCGTCCGTTCAAGCCGCAGAACATGTCCAACAACGCAGCGGTCGCCGACCTGCCGGGCGAGGCAGGCGGCGGCGAGATCGGCCGCGCGCAGTGGCTTCAGGCCCTTGCCTGCGGGGTACCCGCCAGCGTCGACATGAACCCGGTCCTGCTCAAGCCGCAGACCGACATCGGCGCGCAGGTGATCGTTCATGGTCGGATGCGCGGCGAGGCGAAGGCGCGCGACTACCAGGCGCTCAAGGCATCGCTGATGGATGCGGTGATGCAATCGTGGGAGCGGCTGGGCGAGGGGGCGGACCTCGTCGTCGTCGAGGGAGCCGGGTCGCCTGCTGAAATCAACCTGCGCCCGCGCGACATCGCAAATATGGGCTTCGCCACGCGCGCCGACGTGCCGGTGGCGCTCGTCGGCGACATCGACCGCGGCGGGGTGATCGCGGCGGTCGCCGGCACGCATCTGATCCTGCCGGAAGAGGATCGGCGGATGATCGTCGGCTACCTCATCAACAAGTTTCGCGGCGACGTGACGCTGTTCGACGACGGGCTCGCCGCTATCGAACGTTTTACCGGTTGGCGCTGTTTCGGCGTGGTGCCGTGGCTGCGCGAGGCAGCACTTCTGCCGTCGGAGGATTCCGTCGTTCTGGAGCGGGCCGTCAGAGGCAGGGGGCCGGCCTGCAAGGTCGTGGTGCCGATGCTGTCGCGCATCGCCAATTTCGACGATCTCGATCCGCTCAGAGCCGAAGAAGAGGTCGAGGTGGTCTTCGTGCCGCCCGGCAGCCCCTTGCCGAGCGATGCGGCGCTCGTTGTCATTCCCGGATCGAAGTCGACCATCGCCGATCTTGCCATGCTGCGCGAGAACGGCTGGGACAAGGACCTTGCCGCTCATCAGCGGCGTGGCGGGCGCATCGTCGGTCTGTGCGGCGGATACCAGATGCTTGGCAGGGTCGTGCGCGACCCGCATGGGATCGAGGGCGGCGGCGGGGCTGAAGGTCTGGGCCTGCTCGACATCGAAACCGTGCTGGAACCTGAAAAGATCGTGCGCAACGTTTCGGCGCGCTCGGTGATCTTCGATGAGGATGTGGCGGGCTATGAAATCCATCTCGGCCGCAGCACCGGTCCGGACACGTTGCGACCGGCGGTGACGATCGACGGCGCGCCGGATGGGGCGGTCTCGCCCAACGGGCGGGTGTGGGGCACATATCTGCACGGCATCTTTTCGGCCGACCGTTTCCGCGCGAAATTCCTGGAGGAACTGGGCGTGCGCGGCGGTGGCACCGACTATCGCGCCGGCATCGAGAATGCGCTCGATGCCATCGCCGATCACCTCGAACGCCATCTAGACGTGGATGCTCTGTTTGCCGCCGCGCGTTGAGGTCAGCCTGCCGGATTTTCCGCATACCACGCCAGGATTTCCGGCATGCGCTGTTCGAAACCGCCTGGAATGAAGACATTGAGCACGCCGGTCCGCTGGCCGGTCGTGTTGCGGAAATCATGCGTCACGCCAGCCGGAACGACGATGGTCGTACCCTCGGACGCGGTGACCCACTCCTCGCCGACGAGGACTGAAACCGTGCCTGAAAGAACCACGAAGATCTCGTCGTTCCCCTCGTGCATGTGGGCTCCCGGTCCATCGGCGCCCGGCTCGAGCCACCACTCCGAGACGCAGTAGGCGTTCGCGGTCTCATCCCCGTCGGCCTTGAAGACAGCCTTCATGCCCGGCATGGCGTAGCTTCGACCTTCGCCGGCCGGCAGCACGATGGGCGCGCGAGGCGTCATCCTTCATGAGCCTTCGGCCAGTAGGTGCCGAAGCACCAGACATTGCCTTCGGGATCCCGGCAGATGAATTCGCGGCTCCCGTAATCGCGGTCGGTCAGGCCCTGCTCGATGGCAGCACCTGCCTTGCGCACCTGCTCGAACAGGGCGTCCACGTCGTCGACGGCGATGTAGAGCGACTTGCCGCCCTGATCGCCGGGCTGGCCGACAATGGTGCCGTATTCGTCTTCCTGCGCCTGGCCGCACATGATGATCGACGATCCGAGCGCCAGTTCTGCGTGGCCGACGACACCCTTGTCGTCCTCGTAGCGGGCTTTCACGGTGAAGCCGAACGCGTCGCGCAGCCAGTCGATCATGGCCGCCGCATCGCGGAAACGGAAAGTCGGGTAAATGCGCGGTGGCTCGATGGCGGTATAGGTGGTCATCGGAATCTCCTTCGACGTGTCTCAATGACAAGGAGAATGCCCGATGCGGGTTCCTTCGGCTTGAAGGAATGTTACCTGCGGACTGTCAGGTGCCGGCCAGCCATGCGGAGGGCGTGGTGCCGGCGAATTCGCGGAAGTCGCGTGCCAGATGCGCCTGGTCGGCGTAGCCGCAGCCGGCGGCGATGTCGGCCCACCCGCCTTCCGTCCGCGCCCTTGCCAGCGACTGCGCCCGCATGAAGCGGGCAACGCGTGCCACGGCCTTCGGCGGCAACCCCACTTCGTCATGGAAGCGCGCGGCGAGATGTTTGCGGCTCCAATCGAGTTCAGCTGCCAGCCGCGCCACTTTCGCTCGGCCGTTGGTCGCCAGGATACGGTCATAGGCCCAAGCCGTACCGCGTGACAGCTCTTGGCCGTTGCGCAGCCGATCGATCGCAAAACGCTCGGCGATGACGAGCCGGCGATCCCAGCTCGCCTCTTCACCAAGCTGCTGGCGCAGCCGATCGACGCTGCGGTCGCCGAGTTCGCCAAGCGTCACCATCCGGCTGGTGAGTTCGTGCATCGGCAGGCCGAAGAACCGTCGGGCACCAAGCGGCGTGAAGGAGATCTGTACACAAGAGCATCGCCCCGCCGACATTATGTTGACGGGCTGCAAACAAAGGCCGGACGTGAAGCTCTGGTAGCCATCATCAATACCTGGCCTCCGGCCCAGCGCGATCTCGAACGGCTCGGCGAAGCCGATCAGCAGCGGCACGACCAGCGATGCCGTTTCCAGTTGTGGCATTGGCGCGCCGGACAGCTCCCGATAAAGGCCGATCTCCACCACCAACCCGCGCAGCTCTTCGACAGGAGGTACCTTGACGAGCGTGAATTCCGGCGTTGACAGGACTGTCGCGCCGGGACGCATCGCAATTGCTGCAAGATCGGCGTCGGGTCCCATAACCGCAGGATAGCGTAATGAATGCTTGTCAGAAAGCGTTGCCGATCAATCCATCAGGAGCCTGACGGCGAGCGCGACACAGGTCACGACCAGCAGCGGCTTGATGAGACGCGCGCCTTTCTTCATCGCCAGTGCGGCGCCGAGCCTGGCGCCAAGGAACTGGCAGAGACCCATCATCAGGCCGATTTTCCAGGAAACGACCCCGGCGACCGCAAAGAAGGCGAAGCCGCCGACATTGGAGGCGAAGTTGAGTAGCTTGGTGTGTGCGGTGGCCTTCAGCACGCCGTAGCCGGCAAGACCCACGAAGGCCAGCATCAGGAACGAGCCTGTGCCCGGACCGAACAACCCGTCATAGAAGCCGAGCAGCGGCGGGATCGTCACGCCGAACAGGAATGGCCCGACGCGCTCGGCACGATCGACATCGTCCATGTTCGGCTTGAAGGCGAAATAGAGTGCGATTGCTACCAGCATCACGGGCAGGGCGGCACGCAACCACTCTCCAGGCAGGATGGTCGCGAGGGCTGCGCCGACGACCGAGCCGACGAAGGCCAGCAGTGCCGAAGGCGCCTGCTTCCTCAAATCAACGTGGCCTTTGGAGGCATAGGAGATTGTCGCCGAGGCGGTGCCGAAGAGACCCTGCAGCTTGTTTGTGCCCAGTGCCTCGACCGGCGAGAAACCGGCCAGCAGCAGAACCGGTACGGTGATGAGTCCGCCGCCGCCGGCGATCGAATCCACGAAGCCGGCAAGGAACGCGGCCGCGGCAAGCAGCAGGACGATTTCGAGAGCGAGGTCGGAGAACATGCGCAATTCCAGATTACGCGCGCTTCCAGCACGGCCGCGCGCTATCCGCAAGCGCGATTTCGCGCTAGCTTCGCAGACGCTAGGGAAACCGGAGAGTCGATCGTATGGCGCTGGAGATGTTTTCGAGGATCAGGGAGTTTTTCGAGGGCGATCCCGTCGTGCGCAAGGTCGCCGACGATCCGGCGCTTTCGGCCGAGATACTGCTTCTTTTTCGCATGGTGCTCGCCGATGGCGAGGTGGACGAAGCCGAGCTCGAAACCCTGCGCCGGATTTGCGCCGACGCGTTCGGCATCGACGCGGAAAGCTTCGGCAAGGTGATGCGCTATCTGCAGGACTACGGCTACGAGACGACCACCGCGCAGGCGCTTGCCATCTTCCGGGGGTATCCGCATGAACGCCGTGTCGAACTGGCCCGCCACCTCGCCGAAATCGCCAAGGCCGACGACGAACTGAACCAGCAGGAAGTACGACTTCTGGCCCGCACGCTTGAGGTCTTGAGGCTCGACCCGCACGAAGTGGTGCCGGGCGGGGCCTAACCCTGTTCGGCCAGCCGCCTGCGTAGTGCCCGGTGAAGGTCGGGTGCCGCGGCAACCAGCGCCTTGGCCGCATCGGACTGCGGATTGTCCAGCACCTGGCCGGTCTTGCCTTCCTCCACGATACGTCCGTCGTGCATAACCATCACCTCGTCGGTGATGGCGCGCGCGACGGTGAGGTCGTGGGTGATGAAGAGGTAGGCGACGCCCAGCCTGTCGTTGAGATCGGCGAATAGATCGAGAACCTGCGCCCGGATTGAGACATCGAGTGCGGACACAGGCTCGTCGGCCACCACCAGCTGGGGACGGGTGATGATCGCGCGGGCAATCGAGATCCGCTGGCGCTGGCCGCCCGAAAATTCGTGCGGATATTTGTCCATGTCGCGCGGCTGCAGGCCTACCTCATGCAGCGCGTCGGCCACCATTTCGCGCCGCTCGGCGGCGGATGGCTTCTTTTCCAGCAGATGCAGCGGCTCGCCCACCAGCCGCTCGACCTTGTGGCGCGGGTTGAAGGAGCCGTAGGGGTCCTGGAAGACGACCTGCATCTTTCGCCGGTGCGGCTTCAGCGCGTCTTCGCCAAGCGCGCTGACTTCCGCGCCATCGAGACGGATCGCGCCGTCGGTTGGCCGATCCAGCGCCAGAACCATGCGCGCCAGGGTGGACTTGCCGCAGCCGGACCGCCCCACCAGCGCCACCGACTGACCTGCGCGCAAGGAGAACGAGACGCCGTCCACGGCGCGGAATGGTGCCGGCTTGCGCAAAAGCGAGGTGCGCCGCCCCGGATAGTCGCGGACGACGTTCTCGACGGAGAGGAGAGGCGGAGCGTCTGCTGTCGCAGCAGCCGTTGCATGCCGTTTGCGCGCGGGCACGTGCATGGATGCCTGCGCGAGCTGACGCGTGTAAGGATGCACCTGCTCCGAAAGCGTGCGGGCGGTCTCGCCGTCCTCCATGACCTCGCCGTGGCGCATGATGGTGATGCGGTCGGCCATGTCGGCGACGACCGCGAGGTCGTGGGAGATCAGCAGCAGGCCCATCTTCCGCTCGTCGACGAGGTCGCGCAGCAGTTCGAGTATCTGCTTCTGCAGCACCACGTCGAGTGCGGTCGTCGGCTCGTCGGCGATCAGCAGCTTGGGCTTCAAAGCGCAGGCAATCGCGATCACCACGCGCTGGCGTTGGCCGCCGGAAAGCTCATGCGGATAGCGCGCGAGCGGGAACTTCGCTTCCGGCAGGCCCACTCGGTCTAGGATCTGGCGCGCGGTCTGCTCGGCATCGGCGCGGTTGGCGCCAGTGTGCCAGCGAATACCCTCGGCCACCTGCTCGCCGATGGTCTTCACCGGGTTCAGCGCGGTCATCGGTTCCTGGAAAACCATGCCGATATCGTCGCCGCGGAGCTTGTTCATCGCGGCTTCGGGGGCGGACAGGATGTCGATCCCGTCGAAGGTAACGCGCCCTTGCGCCCGTGCCGCTTCCGGCAGGAGCTGCATGACGGTCAGTGCCGTCATCGACTTGCCGGAGCCCGATTCGCCAACCAGCCCCATCACCTCGCCCTGTTCGATGGTCAGGTCGATATCCTTGAGGATCGGCGTATCGCCGATCTCGAGCCGCAGGTTCTCGATTTCGAGCAGGCTCATCGCTGGCGTCTCAATTTCGGGTCGAGCATGTCGCGCAGGCCGTCGCCCAGGAGGTTGAGGCCCAGAACGGTGATGACGATGGCAAGGCCAGGGAAGATCGCCAGATGCGGCGCGACCATCATGCGCGTCTGCGCGTCGAACAGCATGCGGCCCCACGAAGGCATCGGTGGCTGCGCGCCAAGGCCGAGATAGGAGAGGCCGGCTTCGGCAAGAATACCCAGCGCGAACTGGATGGTGCCCTGCACCAGCAGGATCGACGCAATGTTGGGCAGGATGTGCTCGATGGTGATGAGCGCCTTGCCCTTGCCCGCCGCGCGTGCCGCCAGAACATATTCGCGTGGCCACAGCGACAGCGCGCCGGCCCGTGCGACGCGCGCAAAGACGGGCACGTTGAAGATGCCGATGGCGATGATGGCGTTGATTGCCCCGGGGCCGAAGATCGCCGTGATCATCACCGCCGAAAGCAGGGCCGGGAAGGCGAACACCACGTCGTTGAAGCGCATCAGCGCCTCGTCGATCCACCCGCCGCGTGCCGCGGCCCAGCAGCCGAGCGGGACGCCGATGCCCATGCCGATGCCGACGGCCACAAGGGCGACGGCGATTGAATTGCGCGAGCCGACCATGATCATCGAAAGGATGTCGCGGCCGAAATGGTCAGTGCCGAAGGGATGCTCGGCCGAGAGGCCCTTCATCCGGTCGGCGACCACAAGATGGGTAACGTCGTAAGGCGTCCATAAAAACGAGAGGAGCGCCATCGCGGCGATCAGTGCCGTGATGATGAAGCCGACCAGGAAGGAACGATTGGCAAAGGCCATGCGGACCAGTGCGCGCCAGCCGGTCGGTTCGGCGGAGAGTGGCTGCACGCTCATGCCGCTATCCTCAGTCGCGGATCGACGACGGCATAGAGGATGTCGACGACGATGTTGACGACGACGACGCTCGCCACGAGCAGCATGACGACGCCCTCAACCACGATCAGGTCGCGCTGCGTGATCGCCTGGAAGACGAGCCGGCCGAGCCCCGGCAGGTAGAAGACGTTCTCGATGATGATGGTGCCGGCGAGCAGGAACGCGAATTGCAGGCCGAGGATCGTCAACACCGGTATCATCGCGTTGCGGAGCGCATGGCGCCACAACACGGTACGGCGCGGCATGCCCTTGGCGCGCGCGGTGCGGATATAGTCCTCGCCGAGCACTTCGAGCATGGCGGAGCGGGTCACGCGGGCAAGGATCGCGGCCTGCGGAAGGGCAAGCGCTACGGCCGGCAGGAGAAGCGCCTTGATGCCCGGCCAGATGCCGGCGCTCCACCCCGGAAAGCCGCCGGAGGGCACCAGCCTCAGCCACACCGCGAAGACGTAGATCAGCAGCAGCGCAAACCAGAAATTGGGGATCGCGACGCCGATCTGTGCTGCGCCCATCGAGACGGTGTCCGCGGCCTTGCCGCGTCGGGCCGCCGAGAATATGCCGACCGGAATGGCGATCGCTGTCGACAGGATGAGCGATATGATCGCCAGCGGAAGCGAGACGACCACGCGTTCGGCGATCAGGTCGATGACCGGCGAGGAATAGGTGAAAGATCGGCCGAAATCGCCCACCAGCATGCCGCCGACCCATGTGAAATAGCGCAGCAGAACCGGCTGGTTGAGCCCCATCTGCTCGCGCAGGTTCGCAAGCGCTTCAGGGGTCGCATTCATGCCGAGCATGAGCTGCGCCGGGTCGCCGGGCAGAATTTCCAACACGCCGAAAACGACTGCCGAAGCAACCATCAGCGTCAGGAGGCCGATGCCGATGCGTTTGGCGAGAAAGGCGGTCATGAAGGGCGGATCGTTCCTGAAAAATGATGCCTCCCCAGGCCGGCAGCCGGGGGAGGCACTGTGGGTGTCGAGGCTATTCGGTCCAGTGGACCTTGGTCAGGTCGGCCACCGAAAGCGGCCAGTTCTCCCACATGCCTTCGATCTTGGCGTCCCACACGCCGACCTTGGGGAGCTGGAACAGGAAGCCGTTGACGGCATCCTCCGCGAGGATGCGCTGGGCCTTGCCGTAAAGCTCGTTGCGCTTGGCCTCGTCGGTCGTGACCTCGAGCTCTTCCATCACCGCGTTGAACTCGGGGTTCTGGTACTGGAAGTAGTAGTCCGGCCGCGCATAGATACCGATGTCCATCGGCTCGACATGGGAGACGATGGAGAGGTCGTAGTTCTTGTCGGTGAAAACCTGGCTCAGCCAGTCGGCCCATTCCAGCGGAATGATCTCGAGATTGATGCCCACCTGCCGCAACTGCGAGGCGATGATCTGGCCGCCGTCACGGGCGTAGCCGGGAGGCGGGAGCTTCAGCGTCGCGGAGAAGCCATCGGGGAAGCCCGCCTGGGCCAGCAGTTCCTTCGCCTTTTCAGGATCGTAGGGATAGGTGCCGGTCAGGTCGACATAGGCCGGATGGTGGGGCGCGAAGTGCGAACCGATCGGCACGCCGAGGCCGGGCGGGGTGCCGGCGATGATCTCGTCGCGGTTGAGCGCGTGGGCGATGGCTTGGCGCACCTCCAGCTTGTCGAACGGCTCCTTCTTGTTGTTGGTCGCCAGAACGGTCTCGCCCTCGGTCGAGCCGATCACGACCTTGAACCGCGGATCGCTTTCGATCTGCGGCAGGGCGTCGCCGGCCGGCATGTTGGAGAAGGCATGCACGTCGCCGGACAGAAGTGCCGGAACAGCCGCGGCCGCGTCCGGGATGATGCGGAACTCGGCCTTGTCGAGCGCGACTTCCTCGCCCCAGTAGTCGGGGTTCTTCACCAGCGTGATCGAAGAACCCTTGGCCCAGTTCTCGAACTTGAACGGGCCGGTGCCGATGGGCTTTTCCTTGTTGCCGTCGGCAGAGGCCGGGGAGACGATGGCTGCCTCACCCCAGCCCATGTTCCACAGGAACGCGCCCTGCGGGTGCTTGAGGGTCACGACCACGGTCGCCGGGTCGACAACCTCCACCTTCTCGATCGCCGAATAGAGGCCTTTCTGCGGATTGACGGAATCCTCGGCCATGGCGCGGTCGATGGAGAATTTCACGTCCTCGGCGCTGAAGTCCGCGCCGTCGTGAAACTTCACGCCCGTGTGCAGCTTGAAGGTATAAACCTTGCCATCATCGGAGATTTCCCAGCTTTCGGCGAGGCCGGGCTGTACTGCGCCGTCCGGGCCGATGCGGGTGATGCCTTCGAAGATGTTCGCATAGCCGACTTCCTTGATCGCGGCCGCGGCACCGGCGGTCGGATCGAGATGCGGCGGCTCAAGCACCATGCCGATGACGATGTCCGTGCGCTGGGCAATGGCCGCGCTCGACGTGGCGAGCGCAAGCGCCGTAGCCACGAGAACGGATTTCAAAAGCTTCATGACGATCTCCCGATGCAAACTGAACCCCGGCGATCAAAGCGCGAAACGCACGGGGAGTAAATCGACTTTGTTGCGGTGCAACTCACCGATCGCGTTGAGGTGGACGGTTCTGGCGCTCAGCCACGCAGAGCGCCGCGCAACAGCACATCCAGCCCGATGGCCATGACCTTGGCGGATTCGACCATGTCGTCGATGCCCACCCACTCGTCCGGCTGGTGGGCGAGGTCGAGGATACCCGGGCCGTAGGCGATGCAGTCGTGCAGGTGGCCGATGCGGGCGACATGCTTCTGGTCGTAGGTGCCGGGCGAAATCACGTAGTCCGGCTCCTTGCCGAAGATTTCGCGGATGCCTTCGGCGACCGCCGTCACAACCGGCGCGTCGCGTTCCGTCATGGTCGGCTGGACTTCCATCAGGTCACGGATCGAATAGTCGAATTTCGGGCGTTCGCGCTTGAGCCGGTCGAGAATGGAGGTGACCTCGCCCTTCACTTGGTCGATAGATTCTTCCAACAGGAAGCGGCGGTCGATCACCGTGCGGCACGTATCCGCGACGTTGGGCGAGGGCAGGCCGGGGAAGAAGTCCTCGGTCTGGCCGCCGTGGATCGAGTTGATGTTCATGGTAGAGCGGCGCGCACCTTCCGGGACCACCGGCATCTGGGTCTGCTTGCGGTCGAGCGCTGGGAAAAGCTCTTCCTCGAAGGCGTGCAGCACCGCGCCCATGTGGCGGATCGCCGAATCGCCGAGGAACGGCATGGAGCCGTGCGCGATCCTGCCCTTGGTTTCGATCTCCGCCCACCAGACCCCGCGATGACCGAGGCAGATGCGGTCCTTGTTGAGCGGTTCGGGAATGATGACGTGGTCGACGCGCGGCTTCGAGAAGAAGCCCTTGGAGGCGAGATAGGCCACGCCGCCGAAACCGCCCGACTCCTCGTCGACAGTGCCCGAAATCTCGATGGCACCTGGAAAATCCGGATAGACATCCATGAACACTTCGGCAGCGATGATGGAGGCCGCGAGGCCGCCCTTCATGTCGCAGGCGCCGCGGCCGTACACGCGGCCATCCTTCACGATGCCGCCATAGGGATCGACCGTCCAGCCTTCGCCGGCCTCCACCACGTCGATATGCGAGTTGAAATGCACCGTGGGGCCGTGGCCGCGTCCGTCGAACCGGGCGACGACGTTGGTGCGCGGGTAGCGGTCCGAATCGCCCGGCGTGTCCTGCCCCCGGATAAGCTGGGTCTCGAAGCGGCGCTTCCTCAGCCGGTTGGCGATGAACTCGGCGCAAGGCGTGTAGGCCTCGCCCGGCGGGTTCACCGTGGGAAAGCGGATCAGGTCGGCAGTGAGAGCGACGAGTTCGTCGCGGCGGTCGTCTATGGCGCGGAAGAGCTTTTCGTTCATGGGCGCTATTGAGCAGGCGGGAATGGGGGCTGGCAAGCAGGCTGTTTGGTCCAGCCTGATTTCATTATGCCAGCCAGCCCGATATGCGAAAGATTGTTAGGAAATCTGCGTCAGACTCGCCCGAAATCGCCCGAGGGTGCACAATGTGCTTTGTGGGATGGGACAGTTTGGGGTTCGACGCATGAACAGGTTTGTGCTGGCCGCTGCATCGGCGGCGTTGCTGCTCTTTTCCGGCCTTTCGGCCCAGGCATCCAGTGTCGTGGCGCGCGTTGACGTCGCCGCGCAGAAGATGACGGTCACGCATTACGGCAAGGTGCTCTACGAGTGGCCCGTTTCGACCGCGCGTGCCGGTTATACGACGCCGCGTGGCGAGTTCCGGCCCTACAGAGTGCACAAGCTTTGGCTCTCGCGCACCTACGACAACGCGCCGATGCCCTTTGCCGTCTTCTACGACCGCGGCTGGGCGGTGCACGGAACGGATGCCGTCAGCCGGCTTGGACAGCCTGCCTCGCATGGCTGCGTGCGGCTTGCGACGCCCAACGCGGAAGCCTTCTACCGGCTGGTGCGCCAAGTGGGTGCAGGCAACACGCGCATCATCGTGGAAAACTGAGACCGCCAGCCGGCGAAAAATATTCCACTTCATGTCGCGTTTCCGGCATTTCAATCCCGAACCGTCTTGCATAGACCTGAGGAGGTGAGGGAGCGTTCAACGATGTCGGATCACCGGGTCGAACTGTCGAGACCTGTTTCGGACGAGGTCCGGAAGACGACCTGCTACATGTGCGCCTGCCGGTGCGGCATCGACGTGCACCTCAAGGACGGCAAGATCCGCTACATCGAAGGCAACCGCGACCATCCGGTCAATCGCGGCGTGCTTTGCGCCAAAGGCTCGTCCGGCATCATGCAGCACTATGCGCCGGCGCGGCTCGATTCGCCGCTGCTGCGTACCGGTCCGCGGGGATCGGGCGAATTCCGCAAGATTTCCTGGGACGAAGCGTTGACGCTCGCGACCGGGTGGCTCGGCGAGGTACGCGACCGCGATCCGAAGAAGCTCGCCTTCTTCACAGGACGCGACCAGTCGCAATCGCTCACCAGCTTCTGGGCACAGCAGTTCGGCACGCCCAACTATGCCGCGCATGGCGGCTTCTGCTCCGTCAACATGGCGGCTGCCGGCATCATGACGATCGGCGGCGCCTTCTGGGAATTCGGCGCGCCGGACTGGGAGCGCACGAAGCTGTTCGTGATGTTCGGCGTTGCCGAGGATCACGATTCCAACCCGCTCAAGATGGGCATCTCGAAGCTCAAGAAGCGCGGGGCGCGGTTCGTTTCGGTCAATCCGGTCCGCACGGGCTATTCGGCGCTCGCCGACAACTGGATCGGCGTGCGGCCGGGAACCGATGGCCTGCTGATCCTGGCGCTCGTGCACGAGCTCCTCAAGGCGCGGCGCATCGATGTCGACTACCTTGTCCGCTATTCCAATGCGCCGTGGCTGGTGATCGACGCGCCGGGCACGGCCGATCACGGGCTTTTCGCTCGGGACGCTGAAGGCAAGCCGCTGGTCTTCGAAACCGTGACCGAGCGCGTCGTGCCGGCCGGAACGAAGGGCGCGCGTCCGTCGCTTTCCGGGCGCACGCCGCTGCCTGACGGGCGCGCCGTGGCGCCGTCGTTCCAGTTGCTGGCGGAAGAGTATCTCGATTCTCGCCACGCACCCGAGGCCGTGGCCGACCGCGTTGGGATCGATGCCGCCACCATTCGCGGCCTTGCCGAGGAAATCGGGCGTGTAGCCTTTGACGAGGCGATCGAGATCGAGCAGCCTTGGACGGATGTTTACGGCGAACGACACCAGACCTTTGTGGGCCGGCCGGTCTCGTTTCATGCGATGCGCGGCATCTCGGCGCATTCCAACGGGTTCCAGACGGCGCGCGCGCTACACATGCTGCAGGTGCTGATCGGCGCGATCGACTGCCCCGGCGGTTTCCGTTTCGAGCCGCCTTACCCGAAGCCCCTGCACGCGCATCCGCGTCCGCACGGCAAGTCGGAGCATTTCGGCTCCAACCAGCCCCTTGCCGGGCCGCATCTCGGTTTCCCGCTTGGGCCGGAAGACCTTCTGGTCGACGCGGAGGGCAAGCCGACGCGCATCGACAAGGCGTTTTCCTGGGATGCCCCGATCTCCGCCCATGGCCTGATGCATATGGTCATCGCCAACGCGCATGCGGGCGATCCGTATCCGGTCGACGTGTTGTTCCTCTACATGGCCAACATGGCCTGGAACTCGTCTATGAACACGGCCGGCGTGATCAGGATGCTGGAGGACAAGGACGAGGCGACCGGCGAATATCGCATCCCCAAGATCATCTATTCCGACGCCTATTCATCGGAAATGGTGGCCTATGCCGATCTGGTCCTGCCCGATACGACATATCTGGAGCGGCACGACTGCATCTCGTTGCTCGACCGGCCCATCTCGGAGCCGGATTCCGTCAATGACGCCATCCGCTGGCCGGTGGTCGAGCCAGACCGTGACGTACGCGCCTTCCAGAGCGTGCTGATCGACCTCGGCGCGCGGCTGCGCCTGCCGGGCTTTTCCGACAGCCGCGGGCAACCGCTCTACGCAGACTACGCCGACTACATCGTGCGCCACGAGAGGCGCCCTGGCATCGGGCCGCTGGCAGGGTTTCGCGGCCTTGAAGCCGACCGGACGGGCAGGGGAGCGGCCAACCCCGACCAATTGAACCGTTATATTGAGAACGGTTCGTTCTTTTCCGCGCATATCCCGCCCGAAGCGCAGTTCTTCAAGCATGCCAACACGGCCTATCAGGACTTTGCGGTGCGGATGGGTTTCTTCGACCAGCCGCAGCCGGTGACGTTCCAGCTCTATTCGGAAGAACTGCAGAAGTTCCGCCTGTCGGCGCAGGGCCTTCGCGAGCCGGCGGCGCCGGAAGCCTATCGCGAGCGCATCATGTCTGCGTTTACGCCGCTGCCCTCATGGTATGAGCCGTTCGAGGAAGCGGGCGTGGACAAGTCGGCGTTTCCATATCACGCGATTACGCAGCGGCCGATGGCGATGTACCATTCGTGGGGCTCGATGAATGCGTGGCTGCGCCAGATCCATACCCGCAACCCGCTTTACGTGCCCGGCGCGATCTGCGACGCGCACGGGCTGAAGGACGGCGACTGGGTCTGGCTATCCTCGCATCACGGTCGCATCAAGGTCGAGATCGCACGTTCCGAGACCGTCAATCGCGACACGATGTGGACGTGGAACGCGATCGGCAAGCGGGGCGGTGCGTGGGCGCTCGATCCGGCCTCGCCGGAGGCGACCAGAGGCTTCCTGATGAACCACCTGATCCATGAGTTGCTCCCGCCGAAGGGCGACGGCATGCGCTGGTCGAATTCCGATCCGGTCACGGGCCAAGCCGCATGGTATGACCTGCGGGTCAACATCGAGAGGGCGGAGCCCGACGTGACAAGTCAGCCGCATTTCGAGCCGCAGAAGCGGGGCACGCGTGAGGTTGCCGACGAGTTGCGCTACGGGCAGGAGTGGAGCCGATGACGTCCCTCCCATCCCAGCCGACCCCGAAAAAGCTCGGGCTCGTCATCGATCTCGACGTCTGTGTCGGCTGTCATGCCTGCGTGGTCTCGTGCAAGGAGTGGAACACCGGCGGATATGGCGCCGCTTTGTCCGATCAGGACCCTTATGGTCCGGACGTTTCAGGCACGTTCCTCAACCGCATCCATTCCTTCGAGGTGACGCCGGAGGGGGGCGAGGTCGTGGGGGAGGCGGGCGCTGCGCGGTTGATCCACTTTCCCAAGTCCTGCCTGCATTGCGAGGACGCGCCCTGCGTGACCGTCTGCCCGACGGGCGCCTCCTACAAGCGCACCGACGACGGCATCGTGCTGGTGGACGAGGACATGTGCATCGGTTGCGGCCTGTGCGCATGGGCGTGCCCCTATGGTGCGCGCGAGATGGACCTTGCTGCCGGCGTGATGAAGAAATGCACACTCTGTATCGACCGCATCTACAATGAGACCATTCCTGAAGTGGATCGCGTGCCGTCCTGCGTGCGGACCTGCCCAACCAATGCGCGGCATTTCGGCGATCTCGCCGATCCGAGGTCGGCCGTGTCGATCATGGTGGCCGAACGCGGCGGCATGGACCTTATGCCGGAGCAGGGTACCAAACCCGTCAACAAATATCTGCCGCCCCGCCCGCGAAAGCCGCTGGCAGCGAATTCCGCGCCCGCCGCAGAGGATACGCGCGGGGCAACGGGTTTCTTTGCGTGGGTCGACGACATGCTGGACCGGATATGATGGTCGTGCAGCTCTCGACTTTGCAGGGCACTCTACGTTGCCCCCCTCTGTCCTGCCGGACATCTCCCCCACAATGGGGGAGATCGGCTTTCATTGCCTCTACGGCATCTCCTGAGACGTTGACGATCGGCGAAAGTCGAGCGGTTAATGGATCTCCCCCCTCGTGGGGGAGATGTCCGGCAGGACAGAGGGGGGCGCGACGGAATGCGGCGCTGCGGGGGCTTCGCTTCTAGATGCATCCAGCCCTTTCCATCATCGCGTTCACCACTGCTTCCGGGCTGGGTTACGGGCTTGCGGCCGTTCTCGGGCTCGGCCTGCTCGATCCCACATCCGTGGCGACGAAGATCGCGCATTTCGCTGCGCTGGCGCTGATCTCGGCCGGCTTGCTGTCATCGACATTGCATCTCGGCAATCCGCAGCGCGCATGGCGGGCGCTGTCGCAGTGGCGCTCGAGCTGGCTGTCGCGCGAGGGCGTGATGGCGATCCTCACCTTCATTCCGCTGTGCATTGCAGCATATGGAGCGATCTTTCAGTCGCGCTACCTGCCGATTGCGGGTCTGCTCGGCACGCTGGGGGCGGCCGTCACTGTCTACTGCACCTCGATGATCTATGCGTCGCTGCGGTCGGTGCAGGCGTGGCACACGCCGCTCACGCCGGCCTGCTATCTGCTCTTTGCCGGCGCGGGCGGAAGCCTGCTCGGTCTGTTTTTCGCGGCTTCGGGCGGTGGCAATGTGCTGGTGTTGTCGGTGCTGTCGGTGGTTCTGCTAGTCGCGGCCTGGGTGTTGAAATGGCTGTGGCGGCAACACATGCTGTCGCAGGTTCCACTTTCGACACCCGAAAGCGCCACGGGCCTCGGCTTCATCGGCAAGGTGAAGCTGTTCGAGCGGCCGCATTCCAACGACAACTATCTCACCAGCGAGATGGGTTTTCGGGTTGCGCGCAAGCATGCGGCGAAGCTGGCGCGGCTCAGCGTGCTGCTTGGCGGCGTGGTGCCGGTCGCGGCCGTCGCGCCGCTGCCTTTATCCGGTGCCGTCAACCCGGCGTTCGCTGTCCTGCTGGCTATAGTAGCCGTCCTGTCTCATGCCGTCGGCGTGCTGACCGAGCGCTGGCTGTTCTTCGCCGAAGCGCGGCATGCGGTGATGAATTATTACGGACATTAGGCCGCCGCAGCTTCCGTCAGCTCGTCTTCCAGCGCTTGTGAAACCACATCCACTGGCCGGGATGCTCGCGCACCCAGCCTTCGACCGTGTCGTTGAGAAGCTGGCTGGTCGCCTGCACGTCGAGCGTTCCCCTTTCGGTGCGCGGTAGCTCCAGCTTGTCGAAAATCTCGAGACGGTAGCGGTTGCCGGGCAACCGGACGGAGCGAGCCGGATAGACGTCGCATTCATACTGGCGCGCGAGCTTGGCCACCAGCGGACTGGTGTTGCATGGCAGTCCGAAGAAGGTGGTCGGCACCCCCTTTTGGAACTTCTGATCGACTAGGACGCCGATATTGCCGCCGCGTTCGAGGATGCGGGCGAGGCCGAAGGCTGCCCCGGCGCGCGAGGCGATCAGTTCGCCCATCGCGTCGGCGCGGGTCGAGAAGATGTACTTGGCGATGTAGGGGTTGTTCGGGGCGCGGAACAGCGCTGTCACCGGCAGCTCGTACGAGGCTGCGGCCACCGGCAGGAGCTCGAAATTGCCAGTATGGGCGGTGAAGAAGATGTGCGGCCTGTCGCTGGCGCGCACGCGCACGAAAATCTCCTCGCCGATGACCTCGACGCGGCCCGTCTTGTCCGAATTGGGTTCGAAGTCGAAAAGCTGGTCGAGGAAGACGTACTCGCCGGCCAGACGCGCCATGTTGCCCCACATGTCGGAGGCGATCGCCTGTATCTCTTCCTCGCTCTTTTCGGGATAGGCGTTGCGGAGATTGTCGAGCGCGACACGATGACGTCCAAACCATGGGCCGATGCGGCGCGCCACGCGGTCGGCGAAATCGAGCGCACGATCGGGCGGCAGCAGGCGCAGGAGCCAAAGCGCTGCCATGGCGGCCTGTGCCGTCAGCCAATACTCCGCCTGCTTGAGAAAGCGCAGTGTCCTTGCAACCAGCGGCCGAAGGAATGGCGCGCGGCCGTCACTCATCACGCAATCCGCAGGATGATCTTGCCGAAGACCTCGCGGCCTTCCATGCGTTCGAGCGCGCGGCTGATGTCGTCGAAGCCGACTTCGGTGTCGATGACGGGATGGACGATGCCGGCGGCCATCTTCTGCATGGCGTCCGCCATGTTTTCCATGCGGCAGCCGAAGGAACCGAAGATCTTGAGCTGCTGCTGGAAGAGCTGCATCAGGTTCATGCTGGTGGACACACCCGAGGTCGAGCCGCAGGTGACGAGGCGCGCGCCGCGCTTCATGCACAGCATCGAGCCGGCCCACGTGTCGGCGCCGACATGTTCGAAGACAACGTCGACACCCTTCTTCTTAGTCAGTTTGCGCACGACGCCTTCGAAGCGGTCTTCGCGGTAGTTGATGACGTGGTCCGCGCCCAGCGCCTTGGCCTTCTCGATCTTGTCGTCCGAGCCCACGGTCGTGATGACCGTGCAGCCCATGCGCCGCGCGAGCTGGATCGCGGCCGAACCAATGCCGGAACCGCCCGCATGGACGAGGATGGTCTCGCCCGGCTGCAGCTTGGCATTGTCGAACAACATGTGCTCGACCGTGCCGAAGGTCACTGGCGCAACGGCCGCGCCGATCTCGTCGACGCCGGGCGGTGCCGGCACCAGAAGCCGCGCCGGCAGGTTGACCTTTTCCTGCGCGAAGCCGTCGAGATGGAAGCCGTGGACGCCGGACACATGCTCGCAGAGATTGTCGCGCTTCTCGCGACAGGCGCGGCAGCGACCGCAGGTGCGCGCGCCATAGATCGAAACGAGTTGGCCCGGTGCGAGGTTCGCAACGCCTTCGCCGACCGTCTCAACCTCGCCGGAAGCTTCCGCGCCGACGACCAGCGGCATCTTGCGCTTGGCGAACGCCATGCCGCGCCAGCCCCAGACATCGATGTGGTTGAGCGCAACCGCCCTGATCCTGACGGTGACCTCTCCGAGACCGGGAGGCGGGGGCGGGGGCAGGTCGACGGATTCAAGCCGCCGATCCTCGACGAGTTGCAGTGCGCGCATGGGAGTATCCGCTTCTGTCTGGCGTTTGCGGAAGCGGACTAGACCGGTTCCCGCGCCATGACAAGGCACGTATTCTGACCACCGAAGCCGAAGGAGTTGGAAATCACAGTTCCGACCTCGGCGTCGCGCTTCACGTTGGGCACGACATCGAGCTCGATCGCCGGATCCGGATGGTCATGGTTGATGGTCGGCGGAATGACGCCGCGCGCCATGGTCAGAAGTGAAAACACCGCCTCGATGGCGCCGGCCGCCGACAGCGTATGCCCGATCATCGACTTGTTGGACGAGATGGGAATCCGCTTCATCCGCTCGCCGAATACCGTGGAAAGCGACAGGTGTTCCATCTTGTCGTTTTCCGGCGTCGAGGTGCCGTGTGCGTTCACGTACTCGATTTCGTCCGCATCCATGCCGGCATCGGCAAGGGCGGCATGAACGGCGGCTATGGCAGGCGAGCCATCCGGCTTGGAACGGGTGCGATGGAAATCGTCGGCCTTCTCACCGCAGCCGCGCATGATGCCAAGCACCGGCGCGCCGCGCGAGAGTGCGCTTTCCAAGGATTCAAGCACCAGTGCCGCCGAACCCTCGGCCAGCACGAAGCCGTCACGGTCCTTCGAAAACGGCTTCGATGCCTTTTCGGGCCGCTCGTTCTGCGTCGACAGGGCCGAAAGCAGCGAAAAGCGGATCAGCGCCTCGGCGGTGGCCGAACCGTCCGCGCCGATGGCGAGCGCCCGATCGCTTTCGCCGCGCTGGATCGCTTCCACGCCAAGCTGGATGGCGGTTGCGCCGGATGCACAGGCGGTCGACAGGGTGATCGGCAGGCCGCGCGTGCCGAAGCGATCGGCTAGACGGTCGGCGATGGCGCCGAACTGCGAAGCCTCGAAGATTTCCTGGCGAAGCTGCTCGCGCGCGGAGGCGAGCAGGCGTTCGTAAACCGGTAGATCGAGATCGGCGGAATCGTAGAGCGCCAGCCGTTCGTGCCAGTCGAGCTCGACCGGAGGGGATGCGAGAAACAACGGGCCGGCGAAATCGCTGACATTGTAGCCCGCGCCGGCAACCGCTTCCAGCGCCGCGATCTCGGCAAGCTCGTAGGTCAGCGCGCTTGCGCCCTTGTCGCTGGAAGCCAGAAAATCGACTGTGCCGGAAATGGTGGTGTTCAGGTGTTCGGTGGGGAAGCGGGTGATCGGATGGATGCCGGAGCGTCCCGAAGTCAGCGCGGTCCAGTTGTCCTCCACGCCCTGGCCGAGCGAGGTCACGACGCCAACGCCGGTTACGGCGATAACGGGGCGGCCACGGTGATCGGTGGTGCTGGGCATCGCGTCTTCCTCCGGCTCACGCCTTGACGATGAGGGCAGCGCCCTCGTAGCGATGATAGCCGATGCTGGTTGCCAGGACTGCTTCGGGAGCGCCGTCCAGCGGGCTCTCATTCTCCGCATCGAAGGCCGGGTAGGGCGCGCCGTTGTGAATGGCGAGTGCCGCCAGCGCGATCGCGAAGGGGAACTGCGCTTCCTTCAGGTGCCCGGTCAACGTCGAGAAGCCACGCATCGCGAAGTCGCCCGCGCTCTGGAGCGCGTTGCGTTCCGCGCCTGTCGCGGCATGCGCGCCCGAAGCGCCGGAGATGGCCATCAGGCGCTGGTCTGGCGCGCCCAGCGCGCGGACGACACCCGAGATCGCCTCGACGAGGTTGCCATCGCTGCGCCTTGCGCGGCCGGACGCCACATTGCTGATGGCGGCATAGGCATTGCGCCCGCGCGCTTCAGCGTGTTCGCGCGATTCAAGGACGAGGAAAGCCGCGCCCGAGCCGGTGATCACGCCGCCGCCATCGTTGGCGGCCCGCTGCCACACGGATTTCCAGCGCTTGCGGTGCAGGAAGCCGTCCAGCTCATAGCCCAGCAGCATGTCCGGATGTTCGGTCTGGAACGCGCCGCCAACCAGCATATGGGTCGACTGTCCCGACCGGATGCGCGCCGCCGCCGTCTCGATCGCCGAAACGCCTGCACCCTCTTCGCCCATGAAGGTGCGCGACGAGCCGGTGACCTTGTGCACGATCGATATGTTGCCGGCCAGCAGGTTGGATAGCTGGGCGAGAAAGAGCGTGGGCCGTAATTCGGTTGTGAGCTTCTCGTTGAGAAGCAGGTCGCGGTCGTTGCGGGTGCGTGCCGCGTCGAGGATGGCCTGGTCGACCGCGCTATCGCGCTCGCCGCCGCCGGCAGCCACGACCATGTCCATGGTCGCCAGCAGCGCTTCGTCCTTGGCGTCGGCATCGTCTAGCGCCACACCGGCCGCATAAGTCCCCAGCCGCTGCCATGTCTCCATCTGCCGCTGGTCGCCTCGCTTGGCGATCTGCAGGCCCCAGTCGATCTCGGGAAGCGGGTGGATCGTGTACGGCTGAAAGCGCTCTGCATCGAGCACGGGCTTCGCGCCGGGCGTGCTCAGCACATGCCAATGGCGCTCGGCGCCTTCGCCGAGCGAGGAGACGAGGCCGATGCCGGTAATGACGACGTCGCGCGCGCTCATTCAGGGCTCATCCGAGGCCGCCGCCATACAAGCTCAGGTCGCGTTCTTGGCCGCGACGAGGCCATCGATCTTCGCGCAGAGGTTTTCCATGACGAAATATTCCTCAGCCGGAGCCTTTCCGTCGTTGACCTCCTGGGTCCACTTCTCGAGCGGCACCTTGATGCCGAACTCCTTGTCGATCGCAAAGACGATGTCGAGGAAATCGAGGCTGTCGATGCCGAGGTCGTCGATCGTGTGGCTCTTGGGCGTGATCGTGTCGCGGTCGATCTCGCTGGTCTCCGCGATGATGTCGGCAACCTTGTCGAATGTCGATGTCACTGTGATTCCCTCTGAATGCAGGGCTTGTTCGTTCGTGGTCTGGCGGCTCTCTAATCGGTTTTTACGGGCAGGAAAAGAGCCAGAGCCAAAAAGGTAGCCGCCTTTGCCCTCAATTGAAGACGATCCGGCCGATGATGTGGATACCCTCATCGGTCGGCGCAACGATCACTGCCTCGCCCTCGCGCGGGGTTACGCCGACGAGCGCCTCGATACTTTCGGGATGCGTGACGAGCACGAGATTGCCGGAACCAGAGTAGGTGCGAATCAGCTCCATCACTTCCTCCCGGGCAGATTTCGCTGCTTGTTCGTCTTCCGGAGGCGGGTCGAGCGCATCCATTTCCTCGACCAGCCCGTCGCCGAATGCGAGGCGGGCGGTCTGGAGTGTGCGGCAATAGCGGCTTGCGTAAACCTGCTCAACCGGCTCGGCTCGTGCCGAGATCAGCGCACCGATGCGCCGTGCCTGCTGACGCCCCCGATCTGACAGATTGCGTTGTGTGCGGCAGTTCTCGATGTCGAAATTGGCCGGGTCGCCGGAACCCGGCGCGTTGGCGTGCACCAGGAACAGCACCTGGCCGCCATTGCGCAGCAGTGCCCATCCTGCCTCTGTGGCGCTGGCTGGCGTGCCTGCCAGAAGGAGAATGGCGACGACGATCGTTGTCAGACGGAGCATCCGGTACCCTTTGTTGCTGCTACCGATATAGGGACGGGATCGGGACATGAAAGGCAAGCCAATGCTTTGTGCTTGCGGTTTCGATGCCGCAGCTTGCCGCGACGGCGCAATTGCGCTACCGCGCGGGCATGTCCCCGGTGGTCGAAACCATTGCCTTCGTCTTCGGGCTGGTCGGGCTCGGCTATTGCGCGGGCTGGGCCGGTCTGCTGCGACCGCAGGTTGGTGATGCTCTGACCGACTTCGCCATCGTCGTAGCCGTGCCGGCGCTGTTGTTCCGGACCATGATCGGGGTCGATTTCCACGGGGCCGCGCCCTGGTCGCTGTGGCTTGCCTATTTTTCTTCGGTGCCGGTCGTGTGGATCACGGGGCACATGGTCGCGACGCGGATATTCGGTCGCGACGCGGCCGCAGGTGTTGTCGCGGGCATAGCAGCCTCGTTCTCGAACCTGCTGCTTCTCGGCCTTCCATTCATGCAGGGTGTGTTCGGCCAGCCCGGAATCGAGGTGCTGTCGCTCTTACTCTCCGTGCATCTGCCGATCATGATGGCCGCCTCGATCGTCATGTTCGAACTGGTGCGTCGCAAGGAAGGCAAGTCGTCCGACCCGCTCCGCGTTCTGCGCGACTTCCTGCGCAACCTGTTCACAAACCCGCTGATCATAGGCATTCTCGCAGGCCTTGCCTGGCGGATCACCGGCTTGCCGATGCCTTCATTGGGGATGCGCTTCATTGACGCTTTTGCGGGCATCGCCGGCACGGTCGCGCTCTTTGCGATGGGGCTCGGCCTGCGCAAGTTCGGCATTTCGGGCAACGTAAAGCCTGCGCTGGCGCTCTCGTTCCTGAAACTCATGCTTCTGCCCGGCGTCGTGCTGGTCGCCGTGATTGTCATCGGTCTTCCGCCGTTGCCGGCGCAGGTTCTGGTGGTCGCCGCCTCGATGCCGACAGGCGTCAATCCCTACCTCATCGCGACCCGGTTCGGCACGGGGCAGGTTCTGGCTTCGAATACGATGACCATTTCCACTGCCTGCGCGATATTGACCACGGGCTTCTGGCTGACTGTCGCGCAGAGGTTTCTCGGGTGAGGCCTTGGCTTCGGCGGGGATGCGTCTAAGTCTGTTGGTGAAGCAATCGGACGAGGCGCCCCATGCGCCGCAAGGGAGAAAGCACCATGCTGCAGAAGACAAGCCATTTCATGCGCCAGGCCAATCTGATCGACGGCGAATGGGTGCAAGCCGATTCCGGTGCCGTCATCGACGTGATCAATCCCGCTACCGGGTTGAAGATCGGGACCGTGCCGAAGGCTGGTAAAGCAGAGACGCGCCGCGCCATTGAGGCTGCGGATGCCGCCTTCAAGTCGTTCCGGAAAACGTCGGCGCTTGAGCGTTCCAAGATGCTGCGCAAGCTGCATGACGCGATCATGGACAACCAGGATGCGCTTGCCGAGCTGCTGACGATGGAACAGGGCAAGTCGCTCGCCGAAGCCAAGGGGGAGGTCGGCGCGTCCGCGGCCTATGTTCTGTGGTTCGCTGAGGAGGCGCGGCGGACCTATGGCGACGTCGTGCCGAGCCCATGGGCGGACCGCCGGGTCATCGTCACCAAGGAGCCGGTGGGCGTCATTGCCGCGATCACGCCCTGGAACTTCCCATCCTCGATGCTGGCGCGCAAGATCGCACCGGCGATCGCGGCCGGTTGCACGGCTGTCGTGAAGCCCGCTTCCCAGACGCCGTATTCCGGGCTTGCCTGGGGTGCGCTGTGCGAGGAGGTCGGCATCCCCAAGGGCGTCGTCAACATCGTCACCGGCTCGGCTGGCGAAATCGGCGACGAAATCTGCTCCAACCCCCTCGTCAAGAAGATCACCTTCACGGGGTCGACCGAGGTCGGCAAGATCCTGATCGAGAAGTCGGCGTCGACCGTAAAGAAGGTCTCGATGGAGCTCGGCGGCAACGCGCCCTTCCTGATCTTCGACGATGCCGACATCGACCGCGCGGTCGAGGGCGCTATCGTTGCCAAATACCGCAATTCGGGCCAGACCTGCGTATGCACCAACCGCTTCTTCGTTCAGTCCGGCATCTATGACCGGTTCGTGGAGAAATTTGCCGATGCTTCGAAGAAGCTGAAGGTCGGGCCTGGCCTTGAGGATGGAACCCAGCAGGGGCCGCTGATCGACGACAAGGCGGTCGAGAAGGTCGAGGAATTCATCTCCGACGCACAGGCCAAGGGCGGCAAGGTCGTGACCGGCGGCAAGCGGCATGAGCTTGGCGGCTCCTTCTTCCAGCCAACGGTTATCTCGGGCGCCACACCCGACATGAAGTTCATGAAGGAGGAGATTTTTGGCCCCGTGGCGCCGGTTTTCCGCTTCGAGACCGAGGAGGAGGCGGTGGCGCTCGCCAACGACACGGAGTTCGGCCTTGCCTGCTATTTCTACACCGGCGACCTTGGTCGCGCCTTCCGCGTGATGGAAGGGCTGAAATATGGGATGGTCGGAATAAACGAGGGCCTCATCACCACGCCGGAAGCGCCCTTCGGTGGCGTCAAGGAATCGGGCATCGGCCGCGAAGGAGGACATCAGGGCATCGAGGATTATCTCGACACCAAATATGTCTGCATCGGCGGCTTGGGACTCTAGAGCCGGAATTCATGGTCTGGTGCGTCCTTCGAGGCTCGCTTCGCTCGCACCTCAGGATGAGGAAGGTAGGTTGATCGAGCCCACCCACAGTGCGCTCGATGCACTTCAGCCCTCATCCTGAGGTGCGAGCGAAGCGAGCCTCGAAGGACGCACTGGAGGCATATCTGCAGGGCAGGCCCGTATGGCAAGCGAAGCAATGAGCGTCGAGCGTTTCGGCGAGACGAAGCACAAGGAGCCCGTCCAACGCATCCGGATCGCCGGAGGCGGGCTTCGCGCCAGCATTCTAACCCATGGCGCTATCGTCCAGGATTTGCGTCTTGATGGTCATGACGCGCCGCTGGTGCTGGGTTTCGAGCGCCTGGACGATTATCTCGACCATTCGCTATATTTCGGGGCAATCGTCGGCCGACAGGCAAACCGCATCGCGCGCGGGAAGTTTGCACTGGACGGCGAACGCTTCCAGACTGACCGCAACGACAACGGAAACACGCTGCATGGCGGCGGACGCGGGCTCGACAGGCGTGTGTGGCGGCTGGCCGACCACGGCAGCGATTTCGTAACCCTGACCATCGCCGATCCTGCCGGCGCAATGGGCTTTCCCGGTACGCTCGACGTGGCTTGCACGTATCGGCTGAAGCCGCCGGGCACATTGTCCGTCGAGTTGACGGCGACCTGCGACCGGCCGACGCTCTGCAATCTCGCACACCATTCCTATTTCAACCTGAACGATGGCGGCAGCAGCCCGGTCCACGACCATCGCCTCTCGATATCGGGTCAGGCCTATTTGCCGATTGACGAGCAATGCCTTCCGACAGGGGCGGTCCTGCCGGTCGAAGGTACGCCGTTCGATTTCGTGGTTCCGCGTACGATCCGCCAGACGAAAGGGCAGGAAACGCCCTACGACCACAATTTCTGCCTTTCGGCCGCACCCCTACCGTTCCGGCAGGTGGCGTGGGCGCAGGGCGAACGGTCGGGTGTTGAAATGGAGGTCTGGACAACCGAACCAGGGCTGCAGTTCTTCACAGGTCAGTTCGCTGACCGGCAGGTTCCTGGTCTCGACGGCATCCTTTATCGCTCATTCGCGGGCTTCTGCCTCGAGCCGCAAGGGTGGCCGGACGCGCCGAACCGGCCGTATTTCCCGCAGTCGGTGTTGCGGCCTGGGGAAGAATACCATCAGCGCAGCGAATTCCGCTTCAGCCTGCTGAGCGAGGTCTGACTCAGCCGTCGAAGGCCTCGCGCAGAACTTCGACGGGCGCCAGTGCGCCCCGAACCTGAACGACCGCCGCGGCAACCCGATGAGCGCGCCTGGCTGCCTCGACGGGGTTGTGACCGAGCAAACGGGCGGCGAGATAGCCGCCGTTGAAGGAATCGCCCGCCCCGGTGGTGTCCACCGGGTTCGCGACGTGGGTGGCGGCGACAGTCGAGCTGTCGGTGCCCATCACCACCAGTGCCGGCTCCGCTCCATCCTTGACCACGACTTCCTTCGGCCCCGCGTTTGCGATCCGCTCGGCGGTCGTCGCAAGGGCCGTATCGCCGTAGAGCGCCTGCTCGTCGGGAAAGGTCGGCAGAACAATGTCGGCGACCGAAAGCGCCCCGTCTATCGCCGTGCGGGCCGCTTCGGCGGACTGCCACAGGCGAGGTCGGTAGTTGGGATCGAACGCAATCAGGCTGCCGGCGCCGCGCGCAGCCTCGATGGATTGCAGGAGCGTTGGGCGCTGCGCCTCTTCCAGAATTGCCACGGTGATTCCGGAAAAGTAGACAAGTGATCGGTTTTCAAGGCTTTTCGACAGGAGAGCGGCGTCGTCGGCAAGGCGACGCGCGGCAGCGTCGGCGCGCCAGTATGTGAAGGATCTTTCGGCGCCGTCGAGGCTGATCGCATAGAGGCCGGGTCGCGCGCCGGGAATACGCGGGCTGGAGGCGGTGCCGATGCCGTTTTCGGCAAAGAACGCCCGTTGCTGGGCTGAAAACGCGTCGTCGCCGAAAGCACTGACATAGTCAGTGGGCCGGTTTTCAGGCAACAGCGCGCGCATCGTCCAGATGACGTTGAACGTATCGCCGGAGTGCCCCATTCGCCAGTCGGCCCCGCTGCCGGTCAGTTCCAGCATGCATTCTCCGATCGACGCGATTCCGTTCATCCGCAGCTTCTCCTGTGGTTGGCGGCCACTGTCTAGCGGCGCGGTCGCAGGTGCGCAATGCACGACAGATTTGTGCTTGACCTTCCAGCGACGGGAAGCCCTAGCTCTGGCAAATCGAACCGGGAGACCTGCAATGAGGAAGTGGATAATCGCCGCCATAATTCTGGTGGTTCTGGCCGTGGCAGGGTTTTACGCCATGCGCATGATGTCGCCGCCGCCGGCCGATCTCGATGTGGCGCGTGAGAAGATGTCCGCTGCAGGAAAATACGCTGTTGCGATCGAGCCGGAGGCCGAGCCCATCCAGCAGGGGGCGCTGCATGGCTGGATCGTCACCGTGAAAACGCCGGACGGCGAACCCGTCTCCGATGCCGAAATCACCGTCGATGGCGGCATGCCGCAGCACGGGCATGGAATGCCGACCGCCCCTCAATCGACTGGACATGTCGGCGAGGGGCGGTACCGCATTGAGGGCGTGCGCTTCAACATGGGTGGCTGGTGGGTGCTGAAGTTCGCCATTTCCGCTCCTGCAGGCAGCGACGAAGCCGAGTTCAACATCGTTCTGTAAGTTTGATGATGATGCCGCGCGCCATATTCCTCATCCTGCTATCGGCGGCTTTGTTTGCCGGCTGCTCTGCCGAGCAGTTCTCGGAGGAGGAAAAACGCCTGATCGGCCAGTTGCGCCTGTCACAGCTTGGCCCCCTGCCGCCGGACCCGAGCAACGCGGTCGCAGATAATCCGGCTGCCGCGGCTTTTGGCGAGGCCCTTTTCTTCGACACACGGCTTTCGGGCGACGGCACTGTGTCGTGCGCCACCTGCCATCTGCCGGACCGTCAGTTCCAGGACGATCTTGCGCTGGCACAGGGTGTGGGCGTCACCGACCGCCGCACCATGCCGCTCGCCGACGTGTCGCACGGACAGTGGTTCTTCTGGGATGGGCGCAAGGACAGCCTTTGGGCGCAGGCGCTCGGCCCGCTCGAAGATGCGCGCGAGCACGCCGGCAACCGCACCGCCTTCGCCCATCTGGTCGCGGCACAGTACCGGCAGGACTACGAAGGCCTGTTCGGGCCGCTGCCGGACCTGTCGGCGCTGCCGGAGGATGCCTCGCCGCTCGGCACGGCACAGCAGCAGGCAGCATGGGCAACGATGGATGAAGACCAGCGCGGCGAGATCGACGCCATCTTCGCCAATATTGGCAAGGTCATTGCCGCTTTCCAGCGCACCGTCGCGCATGAGGAAACGCGCTTCGATCGCTTCGCCGAGACGCTGCTGGCTGGCCATGAGCCCGAAGGCGATGCGGCGTTCAATTCCCTGGAGATTGAAGGCCTGAAGCTCTTCATCGGCAAGGCCAACTGCGTGGATTGCCACAACGGGCCGCGCTTCACGGACGATTTCTTTCACAATACCGGCGTTCCGGCGGTGCCCGGCCTGCCAGAGGACCGGGGCAGGGCGCAGGCGGTGGACAAGGTGCTTGCCGACCCGTTCAACTGCCTCGGTCCCTACAGCGACGCCAAAGGCGAAGGCTGCGATGAACTGCGCTTCATGGTGCGCGACAGCCATGAGTTCGAGCGCGCTTTCAAGACGCCGTCGCTGCGCGGCGCGGCCTCGCGGCCGCCCTACATGCATTCGGGCCAGATCGCTACGCTCGAAGACGTGATCGACCAGTATTCGCGGGCGCCGGAGGCTCCCGCCGGCCATAGCGAGTTGCGCGGCGTGATCTTCACCGATCGCGGCAGGGCGGCTCTCATTGCTTTCCTGAAGACACTTGATGGCCCGTTGTCAGTTGGAGGTGCGACGCGTTAAGCTCCCGGAATTCTGGGGGATATGTCATGCGATACGTTATCGTGATCATGACAGTGACGTTGTTCATCCTGTGGGAATCGATCTACGGCGACTGGATCGTCACCAGAACCGTGGTCGGCGAGATAAGCCGGGTGGTCGACAGGCTGGGGCTCTAGCGGTCCTTGACCGTTTCCATCGCCACATAGGTGGATGTCTGTGCGACGTGTGGCAGGGCCGAGATGCGCTCGCCCAACACGCGCCGGTAGGCCGCGATATCCTTCGTGCGCACCTTGAGCAGATAGTCGAAGCTCGACGCGATCATGTGGCATTGCTCGATCTCCGGCACGGATAGAGCCGCCTTGTTGAAAGCATCGAGCGCGGCGGATCGGGTATCGGAAAGCTTGACCTGGACGAAGGCGATGTGGCCCTGGCCCATGCGCTCGCGATCGACGATTGCCGCGTAGCCCCGAATGAACCCGTCCCGCTCCAGCCGCCGCACGCGCGCCATCACCGGGGTCTTGGACAAGCCGACCTTACGGCCGAGTTCCGCCATCGATAGGCGCGCGTCGCGTGACAGAGCCGCCACTATATTGCGGTCGATGCGGTCCAGTTGATCTTCTGTCACCGTACGTATGGTCCAATTAGTCCGAATTTCCCGCATTCATTAGGCCAAATCGCCTATGAAGTCGACAGGTTTGGTAAAGGCGGCTGGAGCAGGGCATGATATGTTTCGCGCCATTCGCTCAACATCGTCTTCGGCGGTCCGCAATGTCATCGCATCAGCTTCAGAAACTTCGCGCAGCAATTCGTGCCCACGTGCTTCCAGACGAGGAGGAGGCGCTGGCCCGTCTCGTCGCCCTTGCCGATCTCGATCCCGAAGCGCGTGCCGCGATCTCCGCGCGCGCGGCCGATCTCGTTCGGGCGGTGCGCGGCGCTTCCAATCCGGAACTGATGGAAGTGTTCCTGTCCGAATACGGCCTTTCCACCAAGGAAGGCGTGGCGCTCATGTGCCTTGCCGAGGCCTTGCTGCGTGTGCCGGATGCTGAGACGATGGACGATCTCATCCGCGACAAGATCGCGCCGCACGACTGGTCGGCGCATTCGGGCGGGTCGAGTTCGATCTTCGTCAACGCCTCGACATGGGCGCTGATGCTCACCGGCCGTGTGCTGGAAGACGGCGAGGGCGGCATCGAGGGCACGCTGCGCTCGATGGTGCGGCGCCTGGGCGAACCGGTGATCCGTAAGGCGGTTTCTGCGGCCATGCGCGAAATGGGCGAGCAGTTTGTGCTGGGCCGCACCATTGACGAAGCGGTCAAGCGCGGGCGCGACTACACCCGCAAGGGCTACACCTATTCGTTCGATATGCTGGGCGAGGCCGCGCGCACCGAGGCCGACGCCTTGCGCTACCATCGCGCCTATGCGGCCGCGATCTCGGCGCTGAATGCGGGTGCGACCGACGCCGATATCGCGAAGAACCATGGCATCTCGGTCAAGCTCTCGGCACTTCATCCGAGATACGAGACCGGCCAAAAGGAAACGATGCTGCCTGTCATGGCCAAGCGCCTGTTCTCGCTGGCGCTGGCCGCCCGCCATGCGCGCATGGGGCTCAACATCGATGCCGAGGAAGCCGATCGGCTCGACCTCTCGCTCGACGTAATCGAGAAGGTGCTTTCCGAGCCCGAACTGGCCGGCTGGGACGGGTTCGGCGTCGTGGTGCAGGCCTATGGGCCGCGCGCGCCCTTCGTCATCGACTGGCTCCATGCACTTGCGAAGCGGCTTGACCGCAGGATCATGGTGCGGCTGGTCAAGGGTGCCTACTGGGACACCGAGATCAAGCGTGCGCAGGTGCTGGGGCTGGCCGGCTATCCGGTGTTCACGCGCAAGCCCAATACCGACGTCTCCTACATTGCCTGCGCCCGGAAGCTGCTCGGCATGACCGACCGCATCTATCCGCAGTTTGCCACGCACAACGCCCATACGGTTGCCGCGATCCTGCAGATGGCCGACGACAGGCAGGCGTTCGAGTTCCAGCGGCTGCACGGCATGGGCGAGGCCCTGCACGACGCTGTGCGCAAGGCCGAAGGCACGCGCTGCCGGATTTACGCGCCGGTGGGCGCGCATTCCGACCTGCTTGCCTATCTCGTGCGCCGTTTGCTGGAGAACGGCGCCAACTCATCCTTCGTGCACCAGATCGTTGACAAGCATGTCGCTGCGGAAGAGATCGCCAGAGATCCGTTCGATGTGGTGGCCTCGCAAGGACCAGCCGCCAATCCGGCGATCCCGCGCCCGGCCGACATTTTCGGGGCGCAGCGACGCAACTCGAAAGGATGGGACATAACCGATCCGGTGACGCTCGCAGAGGTCACGGAGGAGCGCGCCAGGTTCGATGCACCGCACCAGTGGCGTGCGGGTGCCGGCAGCAAGACGAGGGCAGTGGTCAACCCGGCTCGACCGATGGAGATCGTCGGTGAGGTTTCCGAAGCGAGCACCGCAGCGGTCGGCAAGGCTGTCGATGCCGCAGTAAAGGCTCAGCCCGGATGGGAGAAGACGCCGGTTGCCACGCGCGCGGCCGCGTTGCTGCGCGCCGCCGATCTCTACGAAGAGGATGCGGTCGAGTTCTTCGCGCTCTGCGCCCGCGAAGCGGGTAAGGTGCTTGCCGACGGCGTTGCGGAGGTGCGCGAAGCCGCTGATTTCCTGCGCTATTATGCCGGGCAGGCGGCCGAGGTCGAGCGTCACACGACGGCGCGCGGCGTGATTGCCTGCATCTCGCCGTGGAATTTTCCGCTGGCCATCTTCACCGGGCAGATCGCGGCGGCGCTCGTCACCGGCAACACCGTCGTCGCAAAACCGGCCGAACAGACGCCGTTGATTGCCGCGCGGGCCGTGGAGCTTCTTCACGAGGCGGGCATCCCGAAGGACGTGCTTCAACTGCTGCCGGGCGACGGTCCTTCCGTCGGCGGCCCGCTGACGGCGGATCCGCGTATCGCCGGCGTCTGCTTTACCGGCTCCACCGACGTGGCGCGGCTGATCGAGCGGCAGATCGCCGAGACGGCGGACCCCGACGCGATGCTGATCGCCGAGACGGGTGGTCTCAACGCGATGATCGTCGATTCCACCGCGCTGCCCGAGCAGGCTGTACGCGACATCGTCGCCTCGGCCTTCCAGAGCGCCGGCCAGCGCTGCTCGGCGCTGCGCGTGCTCTATGTGCAGAAAGACGTCGAGGCGAAGGTACTCGAGATGCTGACTGGTGCGATGCAGGCGCTGCGCCTGGGCGACCCGGCCCTGATCTCGACCGACGTCGGCCCGGTCATCGATGACGAGGCACGGGACAACCTGACCGGCTATTGCGCCGACATGGAAAAGAAGGGGCGTCTCGTCGCCCGGCTCGATACGCCGTCGGAAGGCCGCTTCGTGGCGCCGCATATCTTCCGCGTGGAGGGCATCGGCGAGATGGAGCGGGAAATGTTCGGGCCGATCCTGCATGTCGCGACCTTCGCGGCGGATAACATCGACAAGGTCATTTCCGACATTAACGCAAAGGGTTACGGGCTGACCTTCGGGCTGCACACGCGCATCGAGGTGCGGGTGCAGCATATCGTCGACGGCATCCATGCCGGCAATATCTATGTGAACCGCAACCAGATCGGCGCGGTAGTCGGCTCGCAGCCTTTCGGTGGCGAGGGGCTGTCGGGCACGGGACCGAAGGCTGGTGGCCCGTCCTACCTGCGGCGGTTCCGCAAGGGCGAGGTGACGGCGCTCGCGCCGGCGGCTGGCGACGTCGTGCCTGCGCGCACACTGGCGGAGCACATGCCGGACGCCGTTCGCAGCGGCTGGTCGACGCGGCTCGATCGGATCGGCGTGCTCAGGAAGCACCTGCGCGGCAAGGGCGCGGAGGCAATCGCGGCGGCGGCCGCGCTTGATTACGGCCCGGTGGACCTGCCGGGCCCGACCGGCGAAGCGAATACGCTGCTTCTGGTGCCGCGCGGGCGCACGCTGTGCCTCGGGCCGGACCCCGAAACAGCCTTCGCTCAGGCGATCCAGGCACTTTCGGCGGGCAACGCCGTCCTTGCGGTGACGCCGGGCGCCCGCGCGGCACTTTCATCGCTAACCGGTAAGGGCATGCCTGTAGAAGCGATCGATGGCATCGTCGATCCGGCCGATCTGACCGAGCTGGGGGTGGAAGTGGTGGCGAGTTCCGCGGATGCGGACACGCTGCGTGCCATCCGCAAGGCGCTGGCGGCGCGCAAGGGCGCCATCGTCCGGCTCGTCGCGGCGGTGATCAACCCGACGGCCTATGTGCACGAACGCGCTGTGTGCGTAGACACCACGGCAGCCGGCGGCAACGCCAGCCTGCTGGCCGCGGCGGAGTGAGGAGAGGGGGCTATGCCCCCTCCACGACCGAAAAACCCTCGAACTGAGGGTGGCCGAGATAAACGGGCTTATGGTCGCCGGCGTTGCGGTGCGCGTCGCGGAAGTTCTGCGACTTCGTCCAGGCCTGGAAGTCGTCATAGCTTTCCCAGACGGTGTGCGAGGCAAACAGCGTATAGCCTTCTTCCTCGTTCGCCGGACCGCGCAGCAGGTGGAACTCGCGGAAACCCTTCATCTCGTTGAGCTTGGAGTCGCGGTTCTTCCAGATGGTCTCGAAATCCTCTTCCGAGCCGTTCTTCACCTTGAAGCGGTTCATGGCGATGTACATAACGTCCTTCCTTTCATGATGGCCGGATTGCCGGCTAGCTGTTCGAAGTCTTTTTTTGCGCGGCCGCAGCAGCCTGCCGGCGCGGTGTGAAGTCGATTACGTTGCCGGGCAGGAATGCCGGTCTCGCGGGTGTCGGTCCTGGCCCGGCCTGGGTGAACGCGCAGTCGCGAACGGTGTGAAGCTCGACCACGTTCGGGTCGCCCTCGACGGTCAGCGCCCGCTGCTCGATCAGTTCAAGCAACCTGGGATGCAACCCGTCGCCGCGCGCTGCGGCGAGCCGGTCAAGTTTGAGGAAGCCGATCATCGTCCAATCTCAGCGGGTAAAGGACAGCGGCAGGTCGAATGGCCAGCTGGCCCGACCTGCGGCGTCCGGAATCGGCGGGAAGGGGGCGGCGCGGTGAACCGTGTCGAGTGCGGCCTTGTCCAGCTTCGGCGACCCGGAACTACGCGCGATGCGCACGCCGCTCACGCTGCCGGTTCGGCTGACGGTGAAGCTGACAAGCACTTCACCTCGCTCGCGCCCACGATACCGCACGGCGCGCCCCAGCTTCCTTCGCACCTGGCCCGGATAGTTGGACACGGCCGCGTTGCCCTCTGCCGAACGACGCTGGTTGCCGGCAGAATCGCTGGCCGCTCGACCCTGAGCCGAACCTCGTTCGGTACCCTTGTTGGTGTTGGCCTGGGCGTTGCCCTGAGAACCGGCGGCCGGGCGTTTGGCCTGCTGCGTCGGCTTTTCCCGCCTTGGCTGTTCCGTGCGCTGGCGTTCGACGCGCGGGGCAGGCGGCGTGTAGTCGGGACGGGGCGTCGGCAGCGGCGCGCGCATCAGGGCCGCGACTTGCTCGTTGTCTTCGACGGGTTCGACGGTCTCCACCTCGACCGGGCTGGCGGTGAGGACGTCGACCGTGGTTTCACGCTGCGTCGGCGGCAGCGCCGCGATCTCCACCTCGGATTGCGCTTCCGCCAGTCGGGCAGCAGGCGAGGGCGCGGCTTCCGCGCGAACCGGTTGCTGCTGCTCCACTTCCGTTGTTTGCTGGGGCGGCGTGTCTTCCACAGGTTCGGTTCGTTCCACCGGCGTGGTTTCGACCGGACGCGCGGTCTCGACCGGCTCTGCTTCGTCGACTTCCACCGCATCGGTCGGGACGGCTTCTGCTTGCGTCGGCTCGACGGGCTCCGCCGTCTCGATTGCTTCGCCGGCGGCGCGCATCTCGGCCTCTGAAAAACCGAGTGCTGCAAGATCGACCTCGATCGCCGTCGAACCGGCGATCTGAATGGGTTCCGGGGGCGGCTCGCGCATGACCCACCATGCCGCCGTGGCATGGGCAGTCAGCATCACGAGCGCCGCCAGTGTCCATAGAACGACCTGGCCCGGCGTGGTGCGGGCGAGCTGCCGCGACCAGGCTATGTCGGGGCGAGGACTCATGGCTGCGCTTCACCTGACGGTTCGACGGCGGTCGCCGCGGCACCGCCGGGTGCGGCGTCGAGGCCCACCAGCGCGATCTTGGTGTAGCCCGCCATCCGCACCAGGTTCATCACGGTCATCAGGTCGCCATAGGCAACCGCCTTGTCGGCGCGCAGGAACACGCGCGCCTGCTTGTCGCCTTCGGTGCTGCGCTCGAGCGCGGCGGCGAGTTGCTCGTGTGTTACCGCATCCTCGCCGACCGAGACGGTAAGGTCTTCCTGTACCGTCACGTAGAGCGGTTCGTCGGGGCGCGGTTGCGCCTGCGCGTTCGAGGCCGGAAGGTCGACATTGATGTCGACGGTCGCCAGGGGGGCGGCCACCATGAAGATGATGAGCAGCACCAGCATCACGTCGATGAAGGGAGTGACGTTGATCTCGTGACTTTCGACGAGATCGTCGCTCTCGGTATTTCTGTTGAGGCTGCCGGCCATCGTCCTGCTCCGCTTTACTCAGCAGCCTGCGCGCGAGCCGCGCCATGCCCGCCCGTGAGCGCACGGCGATCGATGTCGCGGCTGACAAGGCGTTCCACGGCAGCCGACGCGTCGGCCAGCAGCAGCCTGTATCCTGCAATGGCGCGCGCGAACACGTTGTAGATGACGACGGCGGGGATGGCTGCGACCAGGCCCAGCGCAGTCGCCAGCAGCGCCTCGGCGATACCGGGTGCAACGACCGCGAGGTTGGTTGTCTGCGCCTGCGAGATGCCGATGAAGGCATTCATGATGCCCCAGACTGTGCCGAACAGGCCGACGAAGGGCGCGGTGGAGCCGATGGTTGCGAGAACGCCGGTGCCGCGCGTCATGCGACGGGCTGCCTGCGCCTCGATGCGGCCGAGATGCGACGCGACGCGCTCTTTGAGGCCGGCTGCATTGCCGTCGTGCTGCGGTCCGGAAAGGGCTGCTTCATGACCCGCCGCGCGCACAAGCAACGTCGCGGGGCTGCTGCCCACGCCCTCCATCGCCAGCCCGGCCTCCTCGAGGCTCTTGGCCGCGATGATGCGCTCCAGTGCCTGGGAGACGCGACGCTTGGCGGCCGCGAGCTCGAGCGACTTGGCAAGCCATACGGTCCACGTCACCAGCGACGCGAAGGCCAGCCCTATCATGACGGCCTTGACCACCCAGTCCGCGGCCATGAACATGCCCCAGGGCGAAAGATCATGCGGCAGGGTGGAGATTTGCGTGCCTTGCACCGCGTCGCCGGTTGGCTCCGCAGCGGGTTCGACAACCGGCGTGCCGGTTTCCGGCGCCTGCGCCGGCTCCGCAACTGGGGTGTCGCCCGATTGAGCGAACGCGCCTGACACGGGCGCCACGGCGACCAGCGTCGAGACCAGCAGGATCGCGAGGGAGCGGGCGAGGGAAGATAGGATCATCACAGGTGCAAGCCGAAGGTTAGATGCCGAACGCGGTATCGGTCCGTGTTTCCGTTTTCAGGTTCTGGATGCAGGCTCGGGCGTCGATGCCGCTGCCCTTGCATTCCGTGGCGTCGTTCACCAGCACGCGCCCCAGCGAGGAACAGTCCACGCCGGAGAAGTCGAACTGGCGGACCTTGGTCTTGCCGTCGGGCAGGTCCTTGAAGTCGACGATGGTCAACCGGCTGACCATGCCTTCCTTGTCGAAGAGCACCAGTTCGAAGGCAGCGCTCTCGAGCGCGCCTCCAAGCTGGTTTGCGACCACGAACGTGAACCGGCAACCCTTGTCGGTCGCCTGCAGCGCATTGAGTTCAACCGACAGCACTGGGGCGGGGGATGATCCCTCCGCCTCCTGCGCTGCCGCCCCGAAAACCGGGGCGGAGGCGAGCAGGGCCGAGGTCAGAATACGGCCCACGCTTTTGAATTGCATAACTACCATCCGATCTGTTTCGCCAGCGATACCTTGAACGTGCGGCCCTTGCCCGGTGTGCCGGAGAGGAACTCGCGATATTGCTCGTTGAAGACGTTATCGACACGGAAATTGGCATCCCAGCCTTCCAGCGGGCCTTCCTGCGGCTTCCATGTAACGAAAATATCATGGGTCGAAAAGGCATCGGTCGCCTCCCGCATGAAGGGGATGCTGGAGACGTGCTTCTGGGCCGCGACAATCCGACTGGTCCAGCCGAAGCTGAGACCATGTTCCGGCAGCCGGCCACCGAGTGTGAACGCGAACTCATGAGGCGCGACGGTGTTCAGCCATGTGCTGTTGGTGATGTCCTTGCCGATGACATGCGAATAGGAGGCGCTGCCGAAGAAATATTCCGAATCGTATGCCGCCTCGATTTCGGCGCCGTAGATGCGCGCCTCGCCAATATTGTCGTAGCGAGGGGTGACGCCATTGCCATGATCGGTGATCAGGTCTGTGATGTCGTTGTAGAAACCCGTCAACTTGAGCTGCAGCGCGTCACCACCCTGGAAAGTGTCGTAGAAGGAGAAGGCCGTTCCGATCTCGTAGTTGAGCGACTTCTCCTTCCTGAGGTCGGATGTCAGCGCGCCGCTGTCGAACACCTCGTCGATGGTCGGAACGCGTTCGGTATGGGCGACCGATCCAAATACCGCGAAGGCGTCGTTGAACTTGTAGTGCGCGGCGATCTTGGGCGAGAAGGCCGTGTGGGTCTTCTTGGTCGCGCCAATGATGTCGGTCGGCTCCAGTTCCTGCCAGTCCAGTCGCGCGCCGGTAATGAGCGTCAGGCGGTCATCCCAGATGAACTCGTTCTGAGCGAAGACGCCGGTTGCGACGCGGGTCCCCTGGGGATGGGTTCCCGACGTGCTCTTGAGGGTCGTGCGCTCCTGAAAGTTGGATTGCGAACCGACCGTCAGGTAATTCTCGTAGTTCTCGCCGCTGAAGTCGAAAGTGTTGTCGATCGAGAACTGGTAGGTCTTGTAGCCGAAGGTGCGGTTCAGCGACGGGATGGCAGCCTCCGACTGATCGTTGACCGTGTCGGAGAACGAAGCCTGCACCTTGAGGTCGATCCAGCGGTTGTCGGTTGCCGGATTCTCGTAAGCGATGATCGCGGTCTTGTCGGTGACCTTGCGGTCCACGAGGCCGAACCCGACTTCCTCGCCGGTCTGGTTGTATTCCTGGTCCAGCATCGTGGTCGTCCAATGCTGGTAGGAAGCGCGCAGCGTCTGCTCGTTGTTATCGCCGAAGCGGAAGGTACCCTTCACCAGGCCCGACGGCGCCGAAATCTCGGATCCCAGCACTTCATGCCCGTTGCCCGAGGTGTAGTTCTCGGCATAGCGGTAGTTGCCCGCCGCAAGGAACTCGAAGTTCTCGTTGACGCGCTGCGCGAAGATCGCCGAGCCCAGCAGGCCGGTCGAATTGGAATCGTAGCTGGTCTTCAGGCGCAACGCGCCGTTCTGGCCGTCGGCGATGAAGTCGGAGGCGTCCTTGGTCGTGAAGTTGACGACGCCGCCCAATGCACCCGAACCGTACAGGGTCGAGGAGGCGGGACCGCGGAGCACTTCCACCTGCTTGTAGAGCTCCATGTCGGTGAACAGGCCGCCCATGCGGTACTGCTCGTAGAACTTCGACACACCGTCGATATTGACGATGATGCGGCCTTCGTCGCCGGCCGTGGCCGGACCGCCGATACCGCGGATGTTGATCGACTGGCCAAGCAGCTTGTCCGAACCGGACATGTTGACGCCGGGAACCCTGCGCAGCAGCTCGCCGACCGTTTCCGGCTGGGCCTGGTCTATGTCTTCCTGATTGACCACCGTAACGGCCTGAGGCGTGTCGATCGCCACCTTTTCGGCGCCGGCGCCGACAACGAGGCGCTGGAGAAGGGTCACGCGTCCCTGCTTCTCTGCAGTGTTCGTCGTTGCCTCCGCGATTGCTGAATCCTGCGCGCCTGCCTGAAACACCCCCAGCACCATGGCCATCGCCGCTCCGCCAAGCAGAACGGTCGTCTTGTGAGCCACCAACCCCATCTCAAGTCTCCTGATTTCGTGAGATTCCACTGGCTGGCTCACTGGCTCGCTTGCTTCCTCAATGCCGCCGGTTCGTCAAAAATGTTGACCTTTTCACTCCGGTATTGCACTCCCTATTAAAGCTGATAATTAGTGTCAAGAATTCAATCGCGCTTTTGCGAAGTCGCCCCCTAGCCAGCACCCGCGAGCCCGGACAGTGAAAAGGAACGGTATCGTGAACAGCTACACCCCCTTCAATCACCCCTCCTTCCGCAGATCTTCCGCCACCGAAGGCGCTCACGAAGTTCGGCCGCGCCCCTTCGACAGGGCCGCGCGGATCGTCACCAGTGAGTCGCTGTTCCGCGGCACGCACGAGATCGGCATCGAGCACGAAGGCTCCATGTACCGGCTCAAGATCACGCGGCAGGGCAAGCTCATCCTCAACAAGTGAAGACATCAGGTGAAAACATGAGTGCTGAAGCCAAACCCAGCCCGGAAGCGATTTGTCTCGCGCGTGCGGAAAATCCCAAGATGCGCGAACGTGATCTCGCCACCCAGCTTGGTGTCTCCGAAGCGGATCTTGTGGCCGCGCATGTCGGCGAAGGCGTCCGGCGTATCGAGCCACGTGTAAGCGAGGTGCTGCTGGGTCTCGAAGCTCTCGGAGAGGTGATGGCGCTCACCCGCAACGAGAGCGCGGTGCACGAGAAGATCGGCGTCTACGACAAGGTCGTCCCCGGTCAGCGGGCAATGATGCTGCTAGGCGCCGACATCGACCTCCGCATCTTTCCCGATGCATGGGCGCATGGCTTCGCGGTGGAGAAAAACGACGGTGAGGCCGTGCGTCGCAGCCTTCAATTCTTCGACAAGGCCGGTGATGCCGTCCACAAGATTCATCTGCGGCCTGCGTCAAACGTGGCCGCCTATGAAGAGCTTGTGTCCCGGTTGATCTCTTCGGACCAGTCGCAGGCGATCGAGACGATGCCGGTCGAAAAGACCGGCTTCGACGAGAGCGAGGCCGGCAGCTCCGACGAGCTGCGCGAGCGCTGGAGCACGATGACAGACGTGCACCAGTTCTTCGGCATGCTGCGTTCGCTGAAGCTCAATCGCCGGCAGGCGCTGGACATGATCGGCGAGGACTATGCCTGGCGGTTGGACGGGGATGCTCTCAACGCCATGTTCCTACATGCCGCGCAGGAGGAAATCCCGATCATGTGCTTCGTGGGCAATCACGGATGCATCCAGATCCACTCCGGTCCGGTGGCGAACATCAAGACGATGGGGCCGTGGATCAACGTGCTCGACGAGACCTTCCATCTGCATTTGCGGGCCGATCACGTGCACGAGCTTTGGGGCGTCCGGAAGCCGACCAAGGACGGCCACGTCACCTCGGTCGAAGCCTATGGCGCCGACGGCGAGATGATCATCCAGTTCTTCGGCAAGCGAAGCGAGGGCAGGACCGAGCGCGACGACTGGCGGATGATCGCGGAAAATCTGCCGCGCCTGCCGCAGCGTACGGCCGCCTGAGGAGAAATACCATGAAATTGAGAAGACTTGCGGGCGCGGCTGCTCTCGGCGTCGCCTTGGCGATGCTTGGCTCGCCGCTGCGAGCCCAGGACTACGATGCCTCGCGGATCGTTGCCATCGGCGGGTCCGTCACGGAAATCATCTATGCCCTCGGTGAGGAAGAGCGCCTGATCGCGCGGGATACGACCAGCGTCTTCCCCGAGGCGGCGCTGGAACTGCCCGATGTCGGATACATACGCCAGCTTTCCCCGGAAGGCGTCATTTCCGTCGATCCGAGCCTCATCATCGCGCTCGAGGGCAGCGGCCCGCCCGAGGCGGTCGAGGTGCTCGAAAAGGCCAGCATTCCGATGGTCACCGTGCCCGATCGGTACGATCGCGAAGGTATCCTGGAGAAGATCCGCATCGTCGGCGACGTTCTCGATGTCGAGGACAAGGCCGCGGCGCTGACTGCCGAGACCGACACCGACCTGAAAGCCGCCGAGCAGGCCACCGCGGACATCGCGGAACGCAAGAAGGTGCTGTTCGTGCTTTCGCTGCAGGGCGGGCGCATTCTTGCTTCCGGCACCAACTCGGCTGCGGACGGCATCATCAGCATGGCCGGTGGCGTCAATGCTGTCACGGAGTATGAGGGCTACAAGCAGCTTACAGACGAGGCGGTCATCGAAGCGGCACCCGACGTGATCCTAGCAATGGATCGCGGTGGCGACCACGAGACCCAGGCGAACGACCTGCTCGCTCACCCGGCGATCGCTGCAACGCCAGCGGCGAAGACCGGCAGCGTGGTGCGGATGGACGGTGCCTATCTGCTCGGCTTTGGTCCGCGCACCGCCGCTGCCGTGCGCGACCTTTCGGCCGCTCTCTACGGCGACGCTCTGGCAGACTGAGCATCGGCATGGAAATGTTGCAGAGGATTTTCGTGGTGGGGGTGCCGTCCGAAGTCGCCGAAGGTGATCGCTCCGCGCGGGCGCGGGCGACGATCGGCGTGCTTGCACTGGCGCTCGTCGTCGTTGCCCTGTTCAGCCTGACTTCAGGGGCATCGGATGCCTCCGCATGGGATGTCGTCGTCGGCTGGATGTTTTCCGGCGAAGTAGCCGATGCGGCATTGAGCGCGCGTGACCGGATCATCGTCCACGACATACGCCTGCCGCGCGTGATCCTGGGCATTCTCATCGGCGCGGCACTGGCCGTCTCAGGCGCGGTGATGCAGGGCCTGTTTCGCAATCCGCTGGCCGATCCTGGGCTCGTTGGCGTTTCCTCAGGTGCAGGGCTCGGGGCGATCACGATGATCGTGCTGGGCTCCACCGTCCTGGCGCCGGTGACGGCGCTGCTTGGCATTTACGCCTTGCCGCTGGCGGCCTTTGGCGGCGGGCTCGTCACCACACTCGTGCTCTACCGGGTCGCGACCCGCAGGGGACAGACGTCGATCGCAACGATGCTTCTGGCGGGCATTGCACTTGGCGCCATGGCCGGCGCGTTCTCCGGCGTTCTGGTCTACCTCGCCGACGACCGCCAGCTCCGCGACCTCACGTTCTGGGGCCTCGGCTCGCTGGCAGGCGCGACATGGACCAAGATCGCCGCCGCCGGGCCGATCATCGTGCTGGCGCTTGTGGGCGCGCCCTTCATGGCACGAGGGCTTAATGCGATGGCGCTTGGTGAGGCGACTGCCCATCACCTCGGCGTTCCCGTACAGCGCTTCAAGAATATCGCCATCGTCGCCGTTGCTGCCGCAACGGGCGCATCGGTGGCTGTCTCGGGCGGCATCGGCTTCGTCGGCATCGTCGTGCCGCATCTGTTGCGGTTGCTCATCGGCCCGGATCACCGCTTCCTGCTGCCGGCATCAGCGCTTCTCGGCGCTTCCCTGCTGCTGCTCGCCGATGCGGTCAGCCGCACCATCGTTGCACCGGCGGAACTGCCGATCGGCATCGTCACCGCCGCTGTCGGCGCGCCGTTCTTCCTTTGGATTCTGCTGCGCAGGCGCGGCATTCTCGACCTGTGAGGAGACAAGCCATGATCGAAGCACGCGACGTTTCGGTTTCAATCGGGCCCAAGCGCATCCTGCAGGATGTGAGTTTCGATGCCCGTCCCGGCGAAGTCACGGCGATCGTCGGGCCGAACGGCTCCGGTAAGACAACTTTCCTCAAAGCCCTCTCGGGCGACCTGACGGCCAAAGGCGCGATCCGGCTGAACGGGCGAGACCTGCGCGAGATGAAGCCCTGGCATACCGCTGGCCTGCGTGCGGTGTTGCCGCAGGCGACGACGTTGTCGTTTCCGTTCACCGTGCGCGAGATCGTTCGGCTGGGCATTGTCAATGGCCGTTCCGGTGCGCTTGCCGGCGAAGACGAGCGGCTGCCCGAACGTGCTCTGGCGCGTGTCGACCTCGAGGGTTTTGCGGGGCGTTTCTATCAGGAGCTTTCGGGCGGCGAGCAACAGCGCGTGCAGCTTGCGCGCGTGCTGTGCCAGGTCTGGGCGCCGGTGCTCGACGGCGAGCCGCGCTGGCTGTTCCTCGATGAGCCGGTCTCGAGCCTCGACATCAAGCATCAACTCGTCATCATGAAGATCGCGCGCGATTTCGCCACGCGCGGCGGCGGCGTGGTCGCCATCCTCCACGACCTCAACCTGACATCGATGTTCGCCGATCAGGTGACGGTGATGAGCAGGGGGAGGGTGGCCTCGTCCGGTGCACCGGCTGAGGTGTTCACCGACGATCTCATCCACCGGGTGTTCGAGTGCAGGCTGAAAGTCGGTGCGCTGCCTGCCGGCAACGCGCCGTTCATCCTGCCGCAGTCGGCAAGCCTCTAAGGGATCAGCCGTTCGCGGCGAGGCGGGGCAGGTCGTCGATGCCAAGCCGGTCGCGCAGCGAGAACCGCGCGCTGGCAAGGTCTTCGATCGTATAGCTCTCAAGCACCTGGAAGAAAGCGCCCAGCGCCTTGCGCAGCGCCTCGTTGAGAGCGCAGGAGTCGATCAAGGGACAGTCGGCCGAATCGTTTTCGAAGCACTCGGCCATCGCGAAATTGTCTTCGGTGACCCGCACGACATCGAAAAGCGTGATCTCCGAAGCAGGCTTGCCCAGCCGCACGCCGCCGTTGCGGCCACGCACGGTCTCCACCAGCTTGTTCTCGACAAGCGGCTGCAGGATCTTGAACAGAAACAGTTCCGACACCGAGTAGGCAGCCGCGATCTCGGGAATGCGGCTTAGCCGTCCCTCATTGGCCGCGCAGTACATCAGGATACGGATAGCGTAGTTGGTCTGTCGTGTGAGCCGCATGGTCTGCCTTTCGAGGGGCGCGAAGCATATTCGTTGATATGGAGCATATCTTAGAACCATTCCAGAGTGCAACGAAAAAATCTGGAGTGAGAAATTCAACTTATAATCGAACAGGGATGATCGAGCGCATGGCTGGCATGTGCCTTGCGCATCGCGCGGAGCTTGCAAATCATGCTGCATTGCACAATATAAGCGCGTGTCGAGTTGCGATGACTCGGGGAGGACCCACGAGGATTGCGACATGCAACAGCCGCCAAACCATGCGGCCGCGCCGCTTACGGGCACTATACGGCTACTGAGACATTCGGAACTGCCCCAGTTCAAGGCGCATCTGCTGCGGCTTGACGCGGACAGTCGCCGCGATCGTTTCAACGGCCCTACAAACGACGGTTTCGTTTCCTCCTATGCCGAGCGCAGTTTCGGCACCGGCGCGCTGGTCATCGGTTATGTCGAGAACGGCCAGGTGTTGGGTGCTGCCGAACTTCACGAGCGGCCGCAGGACCCTGAGCCGACGGGTGAGATCGCCTTCAGCGTCGAGCGTCATTTGCAGCATCGTGGTCTTGGCAGCCTGCTTTTCGCGCGGCTGATCGAGAGTGCGCGGGCTTTCGGCTACGAGCGCCTGCTTGTGACCACCCATCCGCAGAACGAGGCGATGAAGCGCCTGGCGCGCCGGTTCAACGCGTCTTTGCGGTTCGAGGATGGCGAGACTCTTGGTGTCATCGGGCTGGAGCCAGTACCGCCATTGCCGGCACGGCCTGGCGCCGGCGCGTTCGGCACGCTGCTGGCCGCCGCTTACTGATCGAAGACCTCTCGCGGGAACTATGGCGGGTGACGAACGCCCACCGACGCCCCACATTGAGCCGCAGCAGCGGAATCAGATGACCGAGAGGACAGCCCATGGCGGCCCCATCGCAAACGGCCGGGCACGAAGCGGCGCAATCAGCCGACGACGCGGCCAAGATTGCAGCGCTCAGGCGCACCAAGGCTGTGGCCACGGCCGCGCTGGTCGCCTGCGTCGGCGTCTTCCTCGGCGCGAGGGCGTTGCAGGACAGCTACCCGGCGTTCGCTTATGTCGCAGCCTTTGCCGAAGCTGCCGCGATCGGCGGGCTTGCCGATTGGTACGCCGTCGTTGCGCTGTTTCGTCGCCCGCTCGGCCTGCCCATCCCGCACACCGCCATCATTCCTGCCAACAAGGACCGCATCGCCGACAATCTCGGCCGGTTCATCGAGGTCAATTTCCTGGCTCCCGGGCCGGTGCGCGAAAAGCTGGAGGAGGTGGATTTTGCGCTCCTCGTCTCCGAGTGGCTTTCCGATCGCAGGCGGTCCGCCGGCCTTTCCCGCTTTGTCGGAAGGCTCGTGCCGCAGGCGCTTGCAGCCGTGGAAGGATCGGGGCTGCGGGATTTCGTCGTCAAACGCGTCACCGAACAGGTCGAGAAGGTACAGGTCGCGCCGTTGGCGGCAGACCTGCTGACGGCCTTTACCGCCGACCGGCGTCACCAGCAGCTCTTCGATGAGTTGCTGCGCGTCTTCGGGCGGCTGCTGTCGGATGAAGACGCGCTGGCCGCGATCCGCGACAAGATCAGGCAGGAACTGCCCAGTCTCGCCAACCTGTTCAAGGCCGACGCCTATCTGCTCAAAAAGATCGTGGCCTCGGCCGCCACGCTCATTGCCGAGGTGGAGGCCGATGCCGAACATCCGATGCGGCATGAGTTCGACCGTTTCGTCAAAGGGTTCATCGACGACCTGCGCACATCGCCCGACTATGCGGCGCGGGCCGAGCAACTGAAGCGCGACCTGCTTGCGCGGCCCGAACTGCGTGGCCTCGCCGGCGATTTCCTGTCCAGCCTGCGCTCGTTCGTCGAGCAGGACCTGGCTTCCGACCAGTCTGCAGTGCGCCGGCATCTGGCGGACATGTTCGTGCAGGTCGGCAAGCAACTCGCCGATGAGCCCGAAATCCGCGCCGACATGAACCAGGGCTTCGTCATGGCGCTCGCCTCTTTCGTCGAGAACCAGAAGAGCGGCGTCTCCACCTTTATCGCCGATCAGGTGCGGCGCTGGGACATCCTGCAGCTCACCCGGTTGGTGGAGATCAATATCGGTCGCGACCTGCAGTATATCCGCTTCAACGGCATGCTGATCGGCGGGCTGGCAGGACTTGCCCTGCATGTCGGCGAGAGGATCATCTTCCACAATTGAAGCGCGTGGCGGCTGTCTCTACACTCGCGGAGGCGGTACTCCCGATGCCGCCGAGAATGGGGAGGAATTCATGCCTGATCGCGCTGACGGTGCGGTGCCGCCACAACCCGGGCGTCTGCGGCAGACCGAAATCTACGTCACCGGCGCCGGGGGTAAGCGGCCGCTGGTGCCGGTCGCACCGGACGCGCTCGAGCGGCGTGCGGCGAGGCGGATGCGACGCGAGGCGGCCGCCTACATCATCGGCGGAGCCGGCAGCGAGCATACGATGGCGGCCAATCGCGCCGCCTTCGAGCGTCGGCATCTGTCCCCGCACGTCCTCAACGACGTCTCCGTTCGCGATCTATCGGTCGAACTGTTCGGCCGCACGCATCGCGCGCCCGTACTGCTGGCCCCGATCGGCGTTCTGGAGATGGCGCATCCGCTGGCAGACCGCGCGGTTGCCCGCGCCGCCGCGCGCGAGGGCATTGGATACGTCTATTCCAACCAGGCATCGGTTGCGATGGAAGATTGTGCCGCCGAGATGGGCGACACGCCGCGCTGGTTCCAGCTTTACTGGTCCAGCGATGACGAGGTTGTGCGCTCGCTCGTCTCGCGTGCGGAAAGCTGCGGTTGCGAAGCGATCGTCGTGACGCTCGATACGACGCTGCTGGGCTGGCGGCCGCGCGATCTCGACCTTGCCTATCTGCCGTTTCTTCGAGGGTTGGGGCTGGCGCAATATCTGAGTGACCCTGTCTTTCGCTCGAAGGTGCCGCCGACGCCACCCGAAACCGGCTTCCGGCCGAGGGGAGCGGGCATCCTCAGCACCGCGCTGAGCCTTCGACGCAAGGGGCGCGAGCACGGGTTGACCATGCAGCAGATGCGCTCGACGGTGGCGCATTTTACCGCCACCTATTCGCGGCCGGACCTCAACTGGTCCGACATCGCGCGCCTGCGCGATATGACGAAGCTGCCGATCCTGCTCAAGGGGTTGCGCAGGGCGGACGATGCGGCGCTCGCCGTCAAGCATGGCGTCGACGGCATCATCGTGTCGAATCACGGTGGACGGCAGGTCGACGGCGAGGCGGCGACCCTCGATATGCTGCCGGCGGTGGTAGAGGCCGCCGGCGCGATGCCGGTGCTACTCGATTCGGGCGTACGCTCGGGAGCGGATGTCGCCAAAGCGCTGGCGCTTGGCGCACGCGCCGTGCTGCTTGGCCGCCCCTATGTCTACGGCCTCGCGCTTGCGGGCGAGGGCGGCGTGTGCGAGGTCATCCGCAACATCGTTGCCGAATTCGACCTGACGCTGGCGCTGTGCGGCCTGACGCGCGCGGCGGATCTCGACAGACGGTGCCTGATCGAGACTTGAAGCCGGAAGGACTGAACTTGGCGGACAATCAACTGACATTCGCCGACCTCGAATCGAAGGTTGGCGAGGAACTTGGCGTGTCGGGCTGGATCGAGGTCGATCAGTCGATGATCGACAGCTTCGCCAAGACCACGCGCGACAACCAGTGGATCCATGTCGATGTGGAGCGCGCACGCACCGAAAGCCCCTATCACGCGCCGATCGCCCATGGCTTCCTGACCCTGTCGTTGATTCCGGCACTTGCCGCCGAAATCGGAACCCAGCCACAGGGCGTATCGGTGGCGATCAATTACGGGCTCGACCGGCTGCGCTTCCTGGCTCCGGTCAAGGCTGGCGCCAGAGTGAGGCTGCGCTCGACGCTGATCTCGCTGGAGGAGAGGGCACCCGGCCAGCATCTGATGAAGTCGGCGAGCACGATGGAGATCGAGGGCGAGGAGCGTCCGGCCTTCGCGGCCGAAACGCTGCTGCTTCTGCTCACCGAAGGCTGAAAGCGAGCCTATTCCGCATCGGGCTGCTTTGCGGGTGCGGCTTCCTCGAAGGCAGGTAGCGCCATGCACGCATCGCGGATGCGCGCGATCGTCGGATATGCGGACATGTCGACGTTGAAGCGGGCGTTGTTCGCGACCTGCGCGACAAGGCAGATGTCAGCCATGCCCGGCGTATTGCCGTGGCAGAAAGTGCCCGTATGCGGGCTTTCGGAGAGCATCTTCTCAAGCGGTTCGAAGGTTTCGTTCACCCAGTGCCTGAACCACGAGGCGATTTCGGCGTCGTCAGCGCCGTAGCGGCTCCGCAGCGCATTCAGCACGCGCAGATTGTTCACCGGATGGATGTCGCAGGCGATCATCTGCGACAGCATGCGTACCCGTGCCCGGCCATGGGGATCGGGGGGCAGAAGCGGGGGCTCTGGATGCATCTCGTCCAGAAACTCGATGATCGCCAGCGACTGGGCGATCATCGTCCCGTCGTTCCACACAAGCGCGGGTACGAGCCCTTGCGGATTGACCGCAAGATATTCAGGCGCGCGATTGCCGCCGTGGCGCAGATGATGCGCGACGTAGGTATAGTCGAGCCCTTTCATGTTGAGCGCGATGCGAACCCTGTAGGAGGTCGACGAACGGAAATAGTTGTGCAGGACGATGTCGGTCACGGTTACCCCTCGGGACCCGGCTTACGGCGTGGCGTTTCGGAATTTTTGCCACCTTCGCGGCCGGCGCGTTGTCTGTGCGGCAGGTTTCCCTGAAAACACGCAGAGGGGCAATAGCAAAGCCTTGCGCGCGCCTCCGACCCAAGGGGCTTCCGTCGCCTACAAAATCGGGCGATTGCCGGAAAAGTCGGAAAAACGGCTGATACCTCTGGTTGCGATTTCAGACCGTTTCGGAAAAATGAGTTCTGAAATCCTGGTGGGGGCCTACGGGCGATGGGGTCTGATCGCTGGCGTGAATACGGCACATGGCACGAGTTGTTCGATGCCGTCAGCAACCATGCCGGCCATTACGACAATACGGAACTGGCGAGCCTGCTCTGCACGCGCACGGGCAGAACCAGCCAGAACGATTTCGAAGGCGCCAAGACGAAGCTGAGAAGCTGGCGCAGCGGGAAGCGAGTTCCGCGCCGGAAGAGCTTCTTCGCCCTGTCGTCAATTCTCGACGTGAGGTCCGACCCGGAACTCGAGGCGCGATGGCATGCGCTTTACGAAGCGGCAAACGGCAAGGGGGATGCTCCGTCTGACGGCGATGAGGCACTGGATTCCCGCTCGGTCCAGGCGGGGATCGCCGCGAGCAGATTGCGTGTCGTGGCAGCCTTTTCCGCAGTGTCGGTGTTGGGGGTGGGCATCGCGATAGCCGCAATCACCAGAGATTATCAACCTCCATCGCCCGAACTTCCGGCGGTCAACTACAATGCCCACGTGCGTGTCGCGCTTGGCAGAAGTCAGCTCATCCACGGAGATTACCTGGACTGCGACGGCTCTGTCCCGGACTGGCCGCTCGTTGCGCAACGGGTGCCGATAACGCCGTTGGGCACGTTTTCCGACGGAGGGCTTGCCCGCAAGATGGTCAACGATTGCGGGCGGGAAATGGTCGTCCGGGCCGTCATGTTCACGGGGACGGCACTCGGGACCGAAGAGGTCAGGTTGCTTGACGATTACATGAAGATCGAGGTGGTCGATACGACCACCGGACTTTGAACAGGGGGTATGACATGGCCTTGGACGACCTACAGCAGATCAACCGGTGGCACATCCTGTTCGATGAGTTGTGCGTGCGGGCCGGCTTCCACGATGCCGCTTCTTTGGCGGCACGCTACTGCGAAGTGGCCGGAAACGGCGCCCGGAAGGAGCATGATACGACGCTGCGCAATCTGAACAACTGGCGCTCCGGCCGTCATATCCCGCGCCTGCGCAGCCTCAGAATTCTGGAGCAGGTGTTGGGTGTCCGCGACGATCCGGCTCTCCTGGAGCATTGGACGGCGCTCTATCGGCAGGCGAACGAGACGGGGGAAGACAGTCCCGCGGACGTCACACATTCGGCAAAGGGGGGCGCTTTGGCTTCCGTGGCCGCGCGATGGGCATCTTCGCTTCCCGATCTGAGGACGATTGCAGGAGCGGTCGTGGTCTTCGGGTTGGGCATTGCGATGGGCAATGTCTGGGCTTCCGGCTGGCGACCATGGGGCGGGCCGGCGGACAATGCACCCGTGGTGCGCTACAATCCGGAAGTGTTCATGACGGTCGGCCAGAGCAAGGTCATCCACGCGGAACGTGGAGATTGCGGAGAACTGCCGCGCGACTGGCCGGACGTTGTCGCCGACCTGCCGGGGCCTGCGCTCGGTACCTTTTCAGACGGCGGGCTGGCGCGGCGCAACAGTATCTTCTGTAAGGGCATGACGCCTGCGCGAGCGATCGTGTTCAACGCCGAGCGTGTCGGCGTAGAGGAATTCCGCATCCAGGGCGATCATCTGAAGGTGACGATCAGGCCTGCCGAATGACGTCGGCCGAAACCGTCGCTGGCCGCCCGGCTGACGGCGGTGTGGTGCCTTCCATGGCTAGTCGCCGTAAGGCACCCACACGTTCTTGACCTCGACGGCGCGGCGCAGGAACGGCTTGAGCGAGCCTGCCTCACCGTTCCAGTCGACGGCCTGTCCGTTCGAGGTCCAGACACGCTTGAGGTTGCCGGTGGATTCCAGCTCGGCTGCCTTGCAGGTTGCAGCGTCGGCGACGAGCCAGAGACCGTCGACATCATCGTGCTTGGCCAGCACGCTCGCGAGTTCGCCTGTGCGCCCGGTGACGATGTTGACAGCGCCTGCGGGAATATCCGACGTTTCCAGCACTTGGTAGAGGTCGGTCGCGACCAGCGGCCAGCGTGCTGATGGCACCGCGACGACGCTGTTGCCCATGGCCAGCGCCGGGGCAAGCATCGCGACGAGCCCGAGCAGCGGCTGCTCGTCGGGCGCGACGATGCCGACCACGCCGACCGGCTCGTTGAGCGCCAGTGTCACGGCGCGGGCAGGGGGATTGTGCACGGTGCCTTCGAACTTGTCGGCCATGCCTGCGGCTTCGAACAGGCGTTCGATCGAGGCGTCGACCTCTGCGCGCGCCGCCTTCGCCGATGCGCCGGTGAGGCTTGCGATGCGCGCGGCGAACTCGTCGGCGCGGATCGTCAGGTTCTCGGCCAGAAAATAGAGCACCTGCGCGCGATTGTAGGCCGTGGCGCCCGCCCAGCCCTTGGCGGCGCGTGCGGCGCTGACGGCGTCGCGGATGTCCTTGCGGCTGCCCAGCCCGGCTTCGCCGGCATGGCGGCCCTTGGCGTCGTGAACGGCCATGGAGTAGTTGCCGTCCGGACGCGTCTGCTTGCCGCCGATGAAAAGCTTCGGCGTGCGGTCGATGAAGGAGCCGTCGCCGTCGGAGCGCTCCGAGGTGCCGCCTGGCGCCTCATAGGCCTTGATCGGCTGGCTCTTGGCCTTTGGCAGGGCGAGATACTCGACCATACCCTCACGGCCGCCTTCGCGCCCGAATCCGCTTTCGCGATAGCCGCCGAAGCCGCAGGCGGCATCGAACATGTTGGTCCCGTTGATCCACACCACGCCGGCCTTGAGCTGCGGCGCGACATGCAGGGCGAGATTGACGTTTTCGCTCCACACGGAAGCGGCCAGCCCGTAGCGGGTGTTGTTGGCGAGCTCGATCGCTTCCTCCGTGTTGCGGAAGGTCATCGTCGCCAGAACCGGGCCGAACACCTCCTCCTGGGCGAGGATGTTGGCGGGGGCTACGTTGGTAGCAAGCACCGGCAGGTGATACCAGCCGGTCGCTGGCACTTCGCCAGCCGGCTGCCAGCATTGCGCACCCTGCTTTTCGCCCTCGGCGACTAGGCCACGCACGCGCTCGAGCTGGGTGCGGTCGACCAGAGGGCCGATATCGGTGTTCTTGTCAAGCGGGTCGCCAAGCCGCAGCTTCTCCATGCGGGCGCGCACCTTGGCGAGGAAGGCGTCGGCGATGCCTTCCTGCACCAGCAGCCGCGAGCCGGCGCAGCAAACCTGGCCCTGGTTGAACCAGATGCCGTCGACGAGGCCTTCCACCGCGGAATCCAGATCAGCATCCTCGAAGACGATGAAGGCCGATTTGCCGCCCAGTTCCAGCGACAGCTTCTTGCCCGAGCCGGCGGTTGCCTTGCGAATGATCTTGCCGACCTCGGACGAGCCGGTGAAGGCGATCTTGTCGATGTCGGGGTGATTGACGATTGCCGCGCCCGCTTCCGGGCCGCCATGAACGATGTTGACGACGCCCTTGGGTACGCCGGCTTTCTCGCAGATTTCGGCGAACAGCACCGCCGTAAGCGGCGTGAATTCGGCCGGCTTCAGCACTACCGTGCAGCCTGCCGCGAGCGCAGGCGCGATCTTCCAGGCGAGCATCAGCAACGGGAAATTCCACGGGATGATCTGGCCGGCCACGCCGACCGCTGCATAGCCCGGGAACTCCTTGCCCAGCGACTGCGCCCAGCCGGCATGATGGATGAAGTGGCGGACGGCCAGCGGCACGTCGATGTCGCGGCTTTCGCGGATCGGCTTGCCGTTGTCGAGCGATTCCAGCACGGCGAACAGCCGCGCATGGCGCTGCATGGCGCGACCGATGGCGTAGAGCACGCGCGCGCGCTCATAGCCGGAAGCGGCCTGCCACTTCGGCAACGCCTTGCGCGCGGCGGCCACAGCGGCGTCGATGTCGTCATGCCCCGCCTCGGCCAGGCTCGCCAGATGCTTGCCGGTGGCGGGCTCGGCCGTGTCGAACGTCTTGCCGCTCGCCGCCTTCTTCCACTGGCCGCCGATGAACAGGGACGCCGCGAAGTCGCGCGAGGCAAGCCACGCATCGGCTTCGTTGCGCGCCTCCGGGGCAGGGCCGTATTCCATGGCGTGATAGCGTTCGAGAATGTTCACGGTCGTTCCCCGTCAGGCCATGGCATGTCGATGGGCGGCCGAGTAGTGGCCGGTCAGGTGGTGTTCGAGCTGCCGCTCGATGTCGGTAAGCAGGCTCGACGCGCCGAAGCGGAAGAGGTCCGGTTCCAGCCAGCGGCGGCCGAGTTCTTCCTTCATCAGCACCAGCCAGTCCAGCGAGGCTTTGGCCGTGGAGATGCCGCCGGCAGGCTTGAAGCCGATCTTGAAGCCGGTGCGCTCCTCATAGGCTCGGATGGCGCGCGTCATGATGAGGCCGACCGGCAGGACGGCATTGACGCTTTCCTTGCCGGTCGAGGTCTTGATGAAGTCGGCACCCGCCATCATCGACACCATCGACGCGAGCATCACATTGCGCAGCGTCGACAATTCGCCGGTGCCGAGGATGACCTTCAGGTGCGCTTCCCCGCAGGCTTCGCGGAACTGCGCGACTTCGTTGTAAAGCACCTGCCACTTTGCGCCCAGAACCAGGCCGCGCGGGATGACCACGTCGATCTCGTCGGCCCCATCGGCGACCGACGCCCTGATTTCGGCGATCCGTGTTTCCAGCGGCGACAGCCCGTGCGGAAAGGCGGTGGAGACGGCGGCGACATGGATGCCGGTGCCTTCCAGCGCCTTGACCGCGGTCGCGACAAAGGGATGGTAGACGCAAACAGCCGCTGGCCGGATCACCGTTTCGCCCAGCCCGAGGCCGGCGACCAGATCGGCGCGCAGCGGGTTGCGCGCCTTGGCGCAGAGGCGGCGCACGCGCTCGTCGGTGTCGTTGCTGTTCAGCGTCGTCAGGTCCATCAGGCTGATTGAGCGGAGCAGCCATGCCGCCTGATTGTCGGCCTTGATCGAGCGGCGCTTGGTCAGCGTCGTCGCGCGACGCTCCAGTGCCGAGCGGTTCACATGCCGCATCTCTTCCAGCCAGCCCAGATCCAGCTTAATGCCGGGATTGCGCGGCAGGTCGGTATGCGCAGCCGCAGCCGCTGTCGGCAGCGTATGCAGGCTGGCGCCGGCAGCCTGTCGTGTCGAGGTGCTCGTCATGGCACTTTCTTTGTCCCGTTGGTCAAAGTTTATGCAGCTATCGCACGAATTCGAGCGAAACGAAACGGTGCGACGCAGCATGCCGCAGCGTTGTGAACCCTGTGTCGTCTTTGCGTCTGCACGGTGTCGCTTTCGCGTGTTTGCCGGCGATGCAGCCGTGGTTAGATGTGCGTGCCTGAGGTGCTGCTTCGTGTCGATCGAAGCGGAGAATTGGGAAGCCGGTCGAAATCCGGCGCTGCCCCCGCAACGGTAGCGGAGCTGAATGTCCCGACGGGAGACCACTGGACGACAATGTCCGGGAAGGTGTCGGGAAGGTCCTGCAAGGGACGGCTCCGGAGCCCGGAAACCAGCCTTCGGCATACGAAACCGACTGATCGCGGTGGGCGGTCAAGAGGCGAAGCGGCGCGGACAGGCCTGCATGGCCATGTCGCGGCTCCTCCTTCCCTCCATCACCACCAGTTCAGTCCTTGTGATGACGATGCGAGGACAGGACATGGATGCGCGCAACGAAATGCTGGGGCTGATCCGCAGCCGCAGATACGGCTATTCGCTGGAACAGCCCTTCTACACCGATCCCGAGTTCTTCCGGCTCGACATGGACCTGATCTGGTATCGCGACTGGCTATTCGTGGGCCACGATTGCGAACTGCCGAAGCCCGGCAGCTTCTTCACCGTTCAGGTTGGCCGGTATCCGGTCGTGCTGGTCCGCGATCGTGACGGGCAGATACGCGCCTTCCACAATTCCTGCCGGCATCGCGGCAGCCGCGTCTGCGCGGCCCAGAAGGGCCTCTCGGCGCGCCTCGTCTGCCCCTATCACCAGTGGACCTACGATCTCGACGGCAAGCTCCTGTTCGCACGCCAGATGGCGGATGATTTCGACCCGTCGCAGTTCTCGCTAAAGCCGGTCGCCTGTGAGAGCGCCGGCGGCTACGTCTTCATCTGCCTTGCGCCGGAGCCGGCCGACTTCGGGCCGTTCCGGGCCATGATGGAGCCCTATTTCCTGCCGCATCGGCTGGCCGATGCAAAGGTCGCCTACGAATCCACCATCATCGAAAAGGGCAACTGGAAGCTGGTCTGGGAGAACAACCGCGAGTGTTACCACTGCGCGGCCAACCATCCCGAGCTTTGCAAGACATTCCCGGAGGCCCCGACGGTGACGGGCGTCAACGGCGCCGAAAGCGACCCCGAGATGCTGGCGCATTGGGCGAAATGCGAGGCGGCCGGGCTGCCTTCGCGCTTCCGCATCGACGCGGGCGGCCAGTATCGCGCGACCCGCGCGCCGCTGCTGCGCGATGCGGTCAGCTACACGATGAGCGGCAAGCGCGCGGTGAACCGCAACCTTTCCGACACCGTCTCCACCGACCGCATCGGGTCGCTGCTGCTCTACCACTACCCGACGACATGGAACCACATTCTTGGCGACCACGCCGTTACCTTCCGCGTGCTGCCGATCAGCGCTACCGAGACCGCCGTCACCACCAAGTGGCTCGTGCACAAGGATGCGGTGGAAGGCATGGACTACGACCTTGCCGAATTGACCCATGTCTGGACCGAGACCAACGACCAGGACCGCAGGATCGTCGAGGAAAACGCCTTCGGCATCAACTCGCCCGCCTACGAACCCGGCCCCTATTCCGAGTTGCACGAGGGCGGCGTGATCCAGTTCGTCGAATGGTACGCCTCCTTCATCGAGCCGCGGCTGGCCGAGACGGAAACCCCGGCGCTCAGAAGCGTGGCGTGAGGCAACAGCGATGAACGCGATGACGGACGCCGCACTCTACCGCCACCTCGACGAGATGACGCCGTGGAACGACCGGCTTCAGGTGCTGGAGGTCATCGGCATCGCCGACGAGGCGCCCGACGTGAAGACCTTCACCTTCCGGTCCGACAACCAGACCTGGTTCCGCTACAAGCCGGGGCAGTTCATCACGCTGGAATTGCCGGTTGGCGACGAGCCGCTGCTGCGCACCTACACGCTGTCGTCGTCGCCGTCGCGGCCCTTCTCCATCGCAGTCACGGTCAAGGCGCAGGCCGGCAGTGTCGCAACGCGCTGGATGCTGGATCATCTGCGGCGCGGCGATCACATCAGGGCCTACGGCCCGGCCGGCGATTTCTCCCACCACGAATATCCGGCGGCGAAATATCTGTTCATCTCCGCCGGTTCCGGCGTCACACCGATGATGTCGATGCTGCGCTGGCTGAACGACTGCGCGCCATGGACCGACGTCGCTTTCGTCAACTGCGCGCGCCGGCCAGAGGAGATCATCTTCCGCAAGGAGCTTGAACTGCTGGGGAGCCGCATGCCCGGCCTGTCGCTGGGCTTCCTGATCGAGGAACGCTCCAGCCGGGAGAGCTGGTTCGGCCATATGGGCCGCATCGACGCGGTGCGGCTGCCGCTGCTCGCGCCGGATTTTCGCGAGCGGGAGATTTTCTGCTGCGGTCCGGAACCCTTCATGCGCGCCGTGCGAGAGATGCTGGAAACAGCCGGCTTCGACATGGCGCATTATCATCAGGAGAGCTTTGCCGCTCCCGTGGCCGAACCCGTGCCTGCACCGTTTACGCAGGACGGCGACGCCGCTGTCGGAGAAATCGCCCTGCCGGTCAGGTTCGCGGTGTCGGAGGTCGACGGCGAATGCGTTGCGGGACAGACCCTGCTGCAGACCGCGCGCGCGTCGGGTGTGCGGATCCCGGCCGCCTGCGAGTTCGGCCTGTGCGGCACCTGCAAGGTCAAGAAAGTCTCCGGCGCGGTCGAGATGAGCCACAATGGCGGCATACTCGATCACGAGATCGAGGAAGGCTTTATCCTTGCCTGCTGTTCGAAGCCGCTTTCGGCGCTGGAAATCGAGGCCTGACATGGGATCTTCTCCAATCCATGCCGACCTCAACAAGCCGACGTCACCGATTTCGCCGCGTCCGCCGCTGGCCCAGGCAAGCCCCGAGGAGGTTTTCCTGTCCTGGCTCATCGCATTGCCCGATGGAGAAGACGTCGCCGTTGCTGCGCGCAAGCAGATAAGACGGTTGGATGAGGCAACCACCGTATCGCCGCCGCTGCGCCGACTTCGCGCCTTGCTTGCGGAAGCGGCCGGAACACCGGATTAGATTTCCCCGTCAGGTGCTACGCTGCGTCAGACGCCGTCATGTTCATGTTACCCGCCGGTGTTAGCCGACGCTTGATCGATGTCGTGTTCGCGGGTCTTCTTGTGACCGGATGCGACGAATCTCTCGCGCGATGCGGCCGGAGGAACAAAGATGGATCACGACAGGGCGGGCAACGGTGCCGAGGAATGGCTCAAGGCCGAGCTCGAGGATACGCTCGACGAGGACTACGAGCTCGAACTGTCAGAACCGGCGCTGTCGCTCGAACTGTCCAAGATCTACAAGAAGGCCCACCCCCACGCGCTCGACCGTCATACCTATTTCCACGAGCTGATCCGCCTGCAGTCGGAACTCATCAAGCTCCAGGACTGGGTCGCGCACACCAAGGAAAAGGTGGTCGTCCTGTTCGAGGGCAGGGATTCCGCCGGCAAGGGCGGGGTCATCAAGCGCATCACACAGAGGCTCAATCCGCGTATCGTGCGCGTGGTGGCGCTGCCGGCGCCAAGCGACCGGGAAAAGACGCAGTGGTATTTCCAGCGCTACGTTCCGCATCTGCCGGCCGGCGGTGAGATCGTGCTCTTCGACCGGTCCTGGTACAACCGAGCGGGTGTCGAGCGGGTGATGGATTTCGCTTCGCCGCAGCAGGTGGAGGATTTCTTCCGCGACGTGCCGGAGTTCGAGCGCATGCTGCTTCGCTCGGGCATCAGGCTGATCAAATACTGGTTCTCGATCACCGACGAGGAGCAGCAGCTTCGCTTCCTGATGCGCATCCACGACCCGATGAAACAATGGAAGCTTTCGCCGATGGATCTCCAGTCTCGGGTGCGCTGGGAGCAGTACACCAAGGCGAAGGAGGAGATGTTCGCCCGAACCAGCATCCCGGAGGCGCCCTGGTACATCGTCGAGGGCAACGACAAGAAGCGTGCCCGGCTGAACTGCATGGACCACCTGCTACAGCAGATCCCCTACGAGCCGGTGCCGCACGAGGACATCGCCCTGCCGGAACGCGTCTTCAACCCGGAATACGAACGCGCAACCCTTCCGTACGACCTCTACGTCCCGCAAAAATATTGATCGCGCGCCTAATGCGGCTGGGTGGCCTACTGGGAAACCATCCATAGGCTGATCTGCGGAAAGAGGATCAGGAGTACCAGCGCGGTGATCTGCAGAAGCACGAAGGGAATGATGCCGCGGTAGATCGTGCCGATCGATATGTCCTTGGCCACACCGCGCAGGTAGAACAGCGCATAACCGAATGGAGGGGTCAGGAACGACGTCTGCATGTTGACGGCAAGCGCAATCGCGAACCAGGTGAGGGTCTCGGGTTGCGTCATGCCGAAGTCGAGGCTGGTCACGACCGGGGCGACCAGCGGCACGACGACCAGCGCAATCTCGACCCAGTCGAGGAAGAAGCCCAGCACGAAGACCAATGCCATGATGGTGAAAAGCACGAAATAGGGTCCGGTCCCCAGCGCATCGAAGGCATGGATCACCATCTCGTCGCCGCCAAGGCGCCTGAATATCACGGAAAAGATCGTCGCGCCGATCATCACGAAGATGATCATCGCGGTGGTTTTGGTCGTGTCTCGGACGGCCGTGCGTAATGTCGCGAGGTCGAGCTTTCCGGAAAACAGGGCGAGGATCATCGCGCCCGCCGCGCCGATGGCCGCGGCTTCCGTCGGTGTGGCGATACCGGCGACGATGGTGCCGAGCACCGAGACGACGAGGATGATCGGCGCCAGCAGGTCACGGGCGAGACCGAGCATCGCCGCCTTGCGGCTTTCCGCAGGGGCATGGTCGAGCGGCGGCATGCGGTGCGGCTGGAAGATGGCGATCGCGATCAGATAGAGAAAATAGAGCCCGGCCAGCAGCAGACCCGGCCCTATCGCGCCCATGAACAGGTCGCCGACCGAAACGCGGAGCTGGTCGCCGAGGACGATCAGCATGATCGACGGCGGGATCAGAATGCCGAGCGTGCCTGAAGCGGCGATCAGGCCTGTGGAAACCTTGGGATCGTAGCGGGCCTGCGTCATGGCGGGCAGAGCCATCATGCCCATGAGCACCACGGATGCGCCGATGATGCCCGTGGAGGCCGCCATCACCACGCCAATGATGGCGACCGCGAAGGCGTAGCCGCCGGGCAGCCGGCCGAACAGTGCCGCCAGCGACCGAAGCAGCCGCTCCGCGACGCCGGAACGTTCGAGCATCAGCCCCATGAAGACGAAGAGGGGAATGGCGATCAGCAGCCAGTTGGTCAGGATTCCGGAATAGATGCGCGATACGCCCGTCGACAGGAAGAGGATCGGCACGCCGGCCAGGAAAGCGAAGACGATGCCGATGCCCGAAAGAACGAACGCGACCGGGTATCCCGAAAAGATGCCCGCCACGAGCGCGACGAGCATGGCGAGCGGCCAGGCAAATTCAGTCATGGTTTTCGGCCGGGCCTTGATTGGATGCGGGAGAGAACAGCAGGCGCAGGGTCTGGGCCACGCGCGCCAGCGCGGCGATGCCCAGCAGCGCGAACCCGGCGGGGATCATGGCCTTGATGAGCCAGCGGTCCATCAGCCCGCCATAGGTCGAACCCTCGCCGGATGCGAACGAGGTCGCGGCGAACTTCCAGCCGTACCAGACGATGATGACGCAGAATGGGAGAAGAAAGACGATGTCGCCGAAAAGCGTCAGGCACAGGCGGGCACGCTGCGGCAAGCCCGCCACGAAAACGTCGACGCTCACATGCTGGCCGTCACGCAGGGCATAAACGCCGCCGAGAACGGCGATGATGGCGAAGATGTACCATTGCAGGTCGGCCAGGGTGTTTACGGTGATGCCGTTCCCAAGCACGGGAAGTGCATCTTCCCAGCGCCAGATCGCGTTCCAGCCCATCTTGGCGGCAAAGACCGTTAGTAGCACCGATGCGATCAGCGGCAGCACGAGCCATCCGACCACCTTGCCCGGCAGAACAACCGCGTCGAGCACGGCATCCGAAAGACGTTTCAACCTTCTCCTCCAGCGGTTTTACCGATGAAGCCTGTTACGCGAAATTCAGCGGTTGCGACAGCGCGCGACGGTTGCGGGTCCGGCTTTGTGCCGGACCCGCTCGTTTGCCTATCGCGGCAGGGCCTGGAGTTCCGACCAGCGCGACGTGCGCTCGATATAGGCGGTCAGGGAATCAAGCGCTTCCTTGAAGATGGGGTCTTTGGCCGCTTCTTCCTGAAGCACTTCGCCGGCTGCGGTGCGCATGGCTTCCAGCACTTCGTCGGGGAAGCGCTTGATGCTCACGCCGGCTGCCTCGATCTCCTCGACGGCTGCAACCTGCGCATTGAGCTGGTCGGCCATGTTTTCAGCGATGTTGGCCTTGCACGCCTCGACCATGATCTTCTGCTGATCCTCGGAGAAGCCGTTCCAGACATCCATGTTGACGATGATCGAATCCCAGCTCGATGGCTGGTGCCAGCCGGGGAAATAGTAGTTCTTGACGATTTTCTGGAAGCCGAACCCCTTGTCGAGCTGCGGCGCGGAGAACTCAGCCGCGTCGATGCGGCCGGTCTCGAGCGACACGTAGATTTCACCGGCGGGCACGAGCTGCGTGTTCGCGCCGAGTTTCGCCAGCGTCCGGCCGCCAAGGCCGGCGATGCGCATGTTGAGGCCCTTCAGGTCCTCGACTGTGTTGATCTCCTTGTTGAACCATCCGCCGGCCTCAGGCACGACGAGGTGGCACGGAATGACCTTCACGCCATGCGGGTCATAGGCCTTCTGGATGATTTCCAGACCGCCACCCTCGAACATCCAGCCGAGCGCGATATCGGGCGAGGGGCCGAAGGGCATCGAGCCGACTAGGTTGGCGACGGGAATCGACTCGGCCCAGTAGCCGATCCAGTCGAAGCCCATCGGGATCGCACCGCTCGATACCGCTCCGAAGACCTCGAAAGGTGGAACGAAGTCGCCGGCGCCGTGGACCTTGATGTCGACCTCGCCGTTGGTCATCAACCGCACCTTGTCGGCCCAGTTCACGGGGCTGGGGCCGATCGACGGAACGTTTAGTCCAAACACACTCTGCAGATCGAAGCTCTGGGCCATGGCCGACCCGGCAAATGCAACGGAAGCGGCCAGCGTGGCCGCGGCGATGTAACGTCTCATAAAAATCCTCCCAAGGCACCGCACAGCCGCGGCTCGTCTCCCTGCGACGTGTCCCGGCATCCGTGCCTGGCGTGTCTTCGCAGAATTGCAGTCTTGCAAATTCCGACGTTTGCCTCAATAAGAAAATTCGCGAATAGCAAACTCATTTGCAGATAACGAATGATTGGGAGGATGCATGCTGGGCATCGAGGGAGAGGTCGCGGTGGTGACCGGCGCGGCACAGGGTAACGGCCTGGCCATCGCGCGCGGCCTGGCAGAGGCCGGTGCCAAGGTGGTGCTCTGCGACATGGCGGGAGCGGCTGCCGAAGCTGCCGCAGCGGACATTCGCGCGAATGGCGGTGTGGCCATGGCGACTGAACTCGACGTGACCCAGCCCGAAGCGGTGACGCGATTCGCCGGTCAGGTAGAAGCCTGGCAGGGGCCGGCTGCAATTCTCGTCAACAATGCGGGCATCATCCGTCGTACGCCCATTGATGGCGCGAACTTCGATGCCGACTGGGCGGATGTCTTCCGGGTCAATGTCGACGGTGTTCGCACGATGGTAAGGGCATTCCTGCCCCAGCTTCGCAAGACACGCGGGCGGATCGTCAACCTCGGCTCGATCATGTCGGTCTCGGCCGGACCTGGTCTTGGCGCCTACGCAGCCAGCAAGGGCGCGGTTTTGCAGTTCACCCGCGCGCTTGCACACGATCTCGCGCCCGACGGCATCCGGGTAAATGCGATCGCGCCGGGTGTGATCGCGACGCCGATGACGAAAGTGACGCGCGAGACGCCCGAGGCGATCGGGCGCTTCATGGCGCATACGCCGCTGGGCCGCGTCGGCGAGCCGGAGGAGCTGGTGGGGCCGGTGCTTTTCCTCGCTTCGGCCATGTCGACCTACGTCACCGGAGCGCTGCTCCCCGTCGACGGCGGCTATCTCGCCTCGTGACCCGACTGGACGATTTCTCGGACGCTGTGGACATGACCATGAAAAGACATGAATGCGACGTGCTGGTTATCGGCTCCGGCGCGGGTGGCCTTTCGACCGCCGTATCGGCCGCGCACCGCCATCTGGATGTGCTGGTAGTGGAAAAGGAGCCTGTCTACGGCGGCACGACGGCGCGCTCGGGCGGCTGGATGTGGATCCCCTGCAACGCGCCCGCGCGCCGGGCCGGCGTCGAGGATTCCGCGGACAAGGCACGGACCTATCTCAGGCACGAGGCTGGTAGTCATTTCGACGAGCGCCGTGTCGATGCTTTCCTCGAAGCCGGCCCCAAGGCGGTCGACTTCTACGAGCAGAACACCGCGCTCCAGTTCGATCTCGGTCCGACCTTCGCGGACTATCACCCCGACGCGCCGGGCGGCATGGATGGCGGGCGCTCCATCGTGGCCCGCCCGTTCGACGGGCGCGAGCTCGGCCCCGAGATCAAGCGCCTGCGGCCGCCGCTGGCCGAGATTACCTTCCTCGGCATGATGATCGGCTCGGGCAAGGAACTGCTGCATTTCTTCAACGTTCTGCGCTCGCCGGTCTCGGCGTTCTATGTCGGCAAGCTGTTCGTGAAGTTCCTGCGCGACATGGCGTTTCACGGTCGCCCGATGCGCCTGATGAACGGAAACGCGCTGGTGGCGCGGCTGGCCAAATCCTGCTTCGACAAGGGGGTGCCGATCTGGACGCGCGCGCCGGTGCGGGAACTTGTCCGTGACGGCAAGAACAGGGTCTCCGGCGCAATTGTCGATACGGCGGAAGGGTCGGTGGAGATCGTTGCACGCCGTGGCGTGGTGCTCGCCGCAGGCGGCTTTCCGCAGGACCCCGTTCGACGGAAGGAACTTTTCCCGCATGCGCCTACCGGTTACGAACATGCCTCGCCGGCGCCTCCCGGAAACACCGGCGATGGACTGAGGCTGGGCGAAGCGGCCGGCGCAAGCGTGGACACGAGCCTGCCGCATGCGGCAGCCTGGGTGCCGATTTCGCGTCCTGTCAAGCCGGACGGAACGCTGGGCACGTTCCCGCATTTCGTCGATCGTTCGAAGCCCGGCGTGATCGCCGTCACTCGCTCGGGGCGGCGGTTCGTGAACGAGGCGAATTCCTATCACGATTTCTGCCAGGCGATGGTGGCCCGCTGCAACGACGAGAATGGCGAGGTCTGCGCCTTCTTCGTTGCCGACCATCATGTGCTGCGCAAATACGGGCTCGGCTACGTCAAGCCGGCGCCGGTGCCGTTCCGCCAGCATGTCCGATCGGGCTATCTCTATGAGGGCCGCACGCTGGAGGAGCTTGCAGAACGTATCGGCGCCGACCCGGCTGGGCTGAGACGCACAGTCGAGAATTTCAACAAACATGCCGAGCACGGGGAAGATCCGGAATTCGCCAAAGGCTCGACGTCCTACAACCGATCGCTCGGCGATCCCGACCACAAGCCCAATCCGTGCGTCGCGCCGATCCGGAAGGGGCCGTTCTACGCGGTCAAGCTGGTTGTTGGCGATCTCGGCACCTTCGCGGGGCTTCGCTGCAACGAGAACGCGCAGGTGCTCGCCGAAGACGGGCGGCCGATACCGGGCCTCTATTCGGTGGGCAACGACGCAGCGAGCATCATGGGCGGCAACTACCCCGGTGGGGGCATCACGCTCGGGCCCGCCGTCACGTTCGGCTACATAGCCGCGCGGCATATTTCCGGCGCGAACGACTGACGTGTCGCAAGCCCGGCGCCAATGGGCGGAAGGGGTGGCGCTGGGTTTTGCCGCCACCATCTTCTGGTCGTTCTACAATGTCGGCACGGCGATCGGCCGGGCCGACGGCTTTTCGAGCGCCGATCTTGCCATGCTGCGCTTTGGCGTCGCCGCGCTGGTTCTGGGGCCTTTGCTGGCTTTCAGAACCGATTGGCGTCCGGCCTTGCCGTTCAGGCGCGTGGCAGTGCTGACCCTGCTGATCGGTCCTCCGTTCGCATTCTTCATCAACACCGGCTACGGCATCGCGCCGCTGGCGCACGCAGTGGTGATTTCGCCCGGCGTCACGATGCTGACAGCCAACGTGATGGCAGCCGTCGTCGACCGTCGCGCGGTACCCATGCAGCGCCGCATCGGCATCGCTCTTCTCGTTCTCGGGCTCGTGGCCATCGCGGCGGACCAGCCGGCCGCGGCGCCATCCGGCGTGCCGGTCTGGCTGGGCGATCTGTGCTTTGTAGCCTCCGGCACGCTCTGGGGCATCTTCACATGGCTGGTCGGCCGCTGGAAGCTGCCGGCGATCGAGACGACTGCGGCCGTTTCCGTCTGCGCGGCGCTCTGCTTCCTCCCGGTCTATCTGCTTGCGTTCGGCGTCACGTCGCTGCCAGCAGGCCTTTGGGTTGAGCAGGTCGTCTATCAGGGGCTTTTCGGCGGTGCGCTTGCAATTGTAGCCTTTGCGGGCTGCGTCACGCGGCTTGGTGCTGGAACCGCCGCACTCTTTCCGGCGCTGTTGCCACCCATGGCCGTTCTTCTGGCTATTCCGCTTGCCGGCCAGACGCCGAGCGGCGTTCAGTGGCTGGGCATGGCGCTTGCCTCGGGCGGCCTGGTCGTCTCGCTCGAATTCATGCGTCGGCGGTGACGTCCTCGCGATAGCCGAGCTCATTCGAAAGCTGCCGGGTGAACCCAAGCAGGCCGGTGACCGCCGGGCCGTCCGGCGACAGGTCGATCATCGCCGTCGGACCGATGGCGGTCAGCGCGAGCTGCATCTGCCCGGTGTGATCGAACACCGGAGCCGCAACCGCGCTGACGCCCGGGATCGGCAGGTCGCGGGTCACCGCGTGGCCGTTTGCCGCGACGACGCCCACTTCCTCCCAGTAGCGGGCCTCGTCGAACTCGAAAGGCCCGCGCTCCAGCAAAGTCCGGTCGGAGCGTTCCTGCCGGATCATCGGCTGGGTGACGGGCCGGGGAAGGAAGGCGGCAAAGACCTTGCCTGTCGCGGTCGCCGTCATGAGGAAGATGTTGCCGACCTGGACGTTGGCATGGATGCGCGCGGACGATTCCTGAACATAGACGATGGTCGGGCCGTGAAGGCCCCAGACAGTGATGGCGATCATGAGTTGCAGGTCGTCGGCAAGAGCGGCGACGCGCTGCACGGTTTCCCGGTAGGCGTTCTGGTTGCGCAGCCGGGTCAGGCCCAGATGCAGGGCGAAGGAACCGAGCTGATAGTGGCCGGCTTCCGTCTGCTCGACCATGCCCATCTTGCGGAAGGAAACGAGATAGGGATGGAGCTGTGCCGCGGCCATTCCCGTTTCCTGGGCAAGATCGCGCAGTTTCAGCGGCCCCCGGGCGCGCGCCAGGGCGTTGAGCACCACGCCGCCAGTGTCGATCGACTGGACGCCCCGCGAGCCGTTCTTCTTTTCCGTCGAAGCCATCGCCCTCTCGTTCCGTTTGGATGGAGGTAAACCAGAAGATCGGGAAGCACAACGACACCGGGACGCTCGCCTGTGTCCGACCTGTCATGCTTGACGTTGGGGGCGGCTATCGTGTTGCTTGCTGACACCCCCGTTTCTCTCCATTCCCAAAAATCTCCATCGAAAGCCAGAACAGCATGAAGTGTGTTTTTCACGAAACCCAGCGCAGACACGATCCCAGGCACTTCCTTTCCTCAGGTGCGCAGAAGCCTAACCCGGAGGTGCCGGAGCGGGTCAACCGGCTGCTTGCCGGCGCGGAAAACGCAGGACTTGAACGCGTTGCGCCCCGGGATCGGGGGGTGGCGCCGGCGGCGGCGGTTCACTCGCCCGAATATCTTCGCTTCCTGGAGACGATCTACGAAAGGTGGCGGCGCATCCCCGATGCCTCCGAGGAGGTTGTGCCGAACATCCACCCCGACCGCCGCGACTTTTCCTACCCTGCATCGGCCGTCGGCCAGGCTGGATACCACATGGCCGACACCGCCTGTCCGATCTCGGCTGATACCTGGGAATCGGCCTACTGGAGCGCGCAGACGGCAGCCGAGGCCGCCGCGATGGTGCTCGACGGTGAAAAGGCCGCCTATGCGCTGTGCCGCCCGCCCGGCCATCACGCTTTTGCGGACATGGCCGGCGGCTTTTGCTTTCTCAACAATTCCGCGATCGCCGCTCAGGTCCTGCGCAGCCGGCACGAACGCGTCGCCATCCTCGATGTGGACCTGCATCACGGCAACGGCACGCAGGGCATTTTCTATGCACGCGGTGACGTTTTGACGGTCTCGCTGCATGCCGATCCGGCGCGATTCTATCCCTTCTTCTGGGGGCATGCGTCGGAACGCGGGGAAGGGGCGGGGCTTGGCTACAACCTCAACCTGCCGCTGCCGCGCCATTCCGGCGACGAGGTGTTTCTCGATCAGCTCGACGTAGCATTGACGCGCATTGCAGCGTTCGCGCCGGGCGCCGTCGTCATCGCGCTCGGGTTGGATGCGTTCGAAGGCGATCCGTTCGGCGGGCTTTCCGTTTCGACAGACGGGTTCCGCATGATCGGCGAGCGCTGCGCCAGCATCGGGGTGCCAACTGCCATCGTGCAGGAAGGGGGCTATCTGTGCGATGCGCTCGGCGACAACCTTGCGGCGTTCCTCCAGGGCTTCCGGCACGCCGCCGCAATCTGAGAAGGGTATTCGTCGGCGATGATTTCCACAGACGTTCTGGTGATTGGTGCCGGCATTGCCGGCGCCGGTGTGGCGGCCGCCATCGGCGGTCGGCGTGATGTTGTGCTGATCGAGCAGGAGGCGCGCCCCGGCCATCATTCCACGGGACGGTCGGCTGCGATCTTCATCCAGAACTACGGCAACGCGGTCATACGCGCGCTCAGCGCTGCCAGCCGGCCGCTGTTCGATGCGCCGGACGACGAGTTCTTTCCATCGCCACTCCTGTCGCAAAGGGGGATCCTGTTCGTTGCGGACGAGGAGGACCGGCCTCACCACGACGAGCTGCTTGCGCTTTCCGAGGGCCTCGTCCCGATGCTACCGGCCGATGCAGCGACGATGGTGCCGCTGCTCAGGCCCGAACGCATTGCCGCGGCTGGATACGAGCACGATGCGAGCGACATCGACGTGAACGCGTTGCATCAGGGCTGGCTGAAGAAGGCTCGTCGCGCCGGCGCGCGTGTGATGACCGATGCGGCGCTGCTGCAAGCGCACAGGGTCGGCAATCGCTGGAAAGTGGAGACTACGGCGGGCGAAATCGAGGCCGAAACGATCGTCAACGCCGCCGGCGCGTGGGCCGACGTGGTGGCCCGAAACTGCGGCGTTGCTCCCAAGGGGCTCGTTCCCCACCGGCGCTCGATGGCGGTCATTGCCTGTCCCGCCGGCTACGATTGCGAGCGCTGGCCGCTCGTCTCCAATTCCGCCGACCGCTGGTACTTCAAGCCCGATGCGGGGCGGCTGCTGATTTCGCCTGCCGATGAAGACCCCGTGGAGCCTCACGACGCCTTCGTGGACGATATGACACTCGCCGAAGGCCTCGACCGCTACCAGCAGGCGGTTCGAGAGGAGATCGTGCGGGTGGATGGGAACTGGGCCGGCCTGCGAACCTTCGCCCCCGACAGGACACCGGTGGTGGGCTTCGACGCCGACGCCGAGGGGTTCTTCTGGCTGGCGGGGCAGGGCGGCTACGGTATCCAGACGTCGCCCGCGCTGTCGGCAGTCGCCGCCGCGCTCATCCTTGGCGACGAGCCAGGCCTGGCGCTCGACCCGGCAATGATGTCGCCGCACCGGGTGATGATCTGATCCTGACGGCCGGTAGCGAATCTCGCTGCCGGCCTCGACTTCACTATCACGCGCAATCCACGATTGCGTTGCCGCGAGCACGACGCCGCTTGAGAAGCGAACTTACCGCGACACTAGGTTGATCCCCAGTTGTCGGCAGAGGCAGCGAAGGCCGGCCGCGCGTGTAGCCGTTCCCGGTACGCGACAAGCGCGCTGCTCAGTTCAATGTCATCGCGCACGGCCCAGTCGAGGACGTAGAGTGCAGCGGCGTCCGGTACGCCGAAACGTCCCAGCAGGAACGGCTTGCCGCCAAGCGTCGCCTCGAGCTGCGCCAGCCCGTTGGCGACCTGCTGGCGGCCATGGGCTTGAAGCGCTGCGTGACATGCTGGGTCGTCCACGAATTTGTGCGGCATCCTGATGAATGTGCGACCGCGCATGTGCACCGAGCCGACAATGAAATCCAGGAGTTCGAGCGTGCGCGCCTGCTCCATTGTGTTCTCCGGCCAAAGGCCCGCCTGCGGGAAGGACCGCGCGAGCCAGAACGCGATCGTCTGCAATTCGGTCAGCACCTCACCATCATCGAGCCGCAGCGCCGGAACCTTCCCCTTCGGGTTCAGGCTCAGATAGGCCTCCCTCCTCTGGTCGCCGGTGAGAACGTTGACCACGGAGACGTCATGCTCGGCCCCGATTTCATTGAGGAGATAGAGAATGCCGTTCGAGCAGCTTCCCGGCGAATGAAACAGGGTCAGCATTGCGTGTCTCCGATCTGTGTGGCTGGAAGGGCGGATGCGTGGGCGAATGCCGCTACGGGACGTCGCCAATCGTGAGGACGAGCTTTCCGAAGTGATCGTTCTGCTCCAGCGTACGATGCGCTTCGCCCACGTCTTCGATGTCGAAGGTGGCGTGAATGTGCGGGCGCAGCCTTCCTTCGGAAAGAATGGGCAAGACGTCGCGCACGAGCCGCGCGGCGATGGCCGCCTTCGTCTCGGGAGGCAGCGGGCGCAACGTGGAGCCTACCAGCGTCAGGCGGCGGCGCAGTACCGGTTCGAGATTGACCGCCGCTTTCGCGCCGCCCTGGAGCGATATCAGTGCATAGCGCCCGTCCACGGCCATGCAAGCCAGATTGCGGTCGGTATAGTCGCCGCCAACCATGTCGAGAACGACATCGACGCCGCGGCCCCCCGTAAAGTCCATGACCTCGTCGACCCATTCCCCGGCCGACGAGTCGATCGCCAACGCGGCCCCTGTGTGTCGGCAGAAGGCGGCTTTCTCGGCACCGCGCGAGGTGGTGATTGCGGTCGCGCCGAGACTGCTCGCCCTCGCTATCGCATACGACCCGATCCCGGACGATCCGCCATGGATCAGGACGGTCTCTCCCTCTTTCAAACCGGCCCGCATGAGCATGTTGAATTCGACGGTCATCGCAACTTCGGGGAACCCGGCGGCCTCGACGAAGGAAAGGCCGTCCGGCATCGGCATGACATGCCGCGCGTCCGCCCGGCAGAATTCGGCATAGCCGCCGCCATGGACGAGCGCCATGACCCGGTCGCCGGGCTTGAAGGTCTGCACGCCGCCGCCGACTTCGGCCACCACGCCCGCAACCTCCAACCCCAGGATCGGACTGGCATCCGGTGGCACCGGGTAGCGGCCGAGACGCTGCGAGACATCCGGACGATTGACCCCCGCGGCGCTGACCTTGATGACGATCTCGCCACGGCCCGCGACCGGTATGTCGGCGGTTCCGACATACAGGACGTCCGGACCTCCGGGGACATCGAAACGAACGGCGCGCATGGAGTTACCTAGCCTTCGTCGACGATCGAGTTGGCGAGCGTGCCGATGCCGCTGATCTCGACCTCGACGCGATCGCCAGCCTTCATGAAAAGCTTGGGTTCGCGGAAGAGGCCCACCCCGCTTGGCGTGCCGGTGGCGATGATGTCCCCGGGCAGCAGTTCGGTGACCGTGGAGATGTATTCGATTAATGCCGGCACGTCGAAAGCCAGGTCGGAGATAGGCGTCGACTGCATCACCTCGCCATTGAGCCGGGTCTCCATGGACTGGGCGGCGGGATCGCCGAATGCGTCGGCGGTCACCAGCCACGGGCCCATGGAGCCACTTCCGTCGAAGTTCTTGCCCGCCCAGAACTGCGTGGTGTGGCGCTGGAAATCGCGAATCGATCCGTCGTTGAAACAGCTATAGCCGGCAACATGGGCATAGGCGTTCGCCGCGGAAATCGCACGGCCCGGCTTTCCGATCACGACTGCAAGCTCGCCTTCGAAATCGAACCAGTCGGAAACCTTCGGACGCACCAGATCGACGCCATGACCGACGACCGACGACGGATAGCGTGTGAAGATGGAAGGCTTCTTCGGCGCCTCGCGTCCCGTCTCCTTGATGTGGGTCATGTAGTTGAGGCCGATGCACAGGATCTTGTCCGGGTTGGGGATCGGCGAAAGGAGTGTCACATCGGAAAGCGCCATCCGTTCGCCGCCCGCGTCCTTGCCCAGCTCGGCAAGCGCTCCCGCTGCGATGACGGCGCGCAGATCGGCATAACGGCCGCGAAGCGCTTCTCCGGCGTCGATCAGCGTTTCGCCGTCGGCGATGCCGTAGGATCGGGTTCCGTTAGGCATGATGTATGAACAGACACGCATGTCATGTCTCCTGGCAGGTGTTGATGTGTCGGGGTTAAGTCTAGTGCTTCGTCACTCGTTGCTGACGATGCTGTCGAGCCAGGCGCAGTTGGAGGCGGGGTCGGCGGCGCGCATTCCGCGCCTGGCCGCATCGAGCCGCATCTCGCGCAACCGCGCGCGGTCGGGTGAATCCTCAGGCATGTATAGGCGGTCGTGCCCCCAGTAACTTGGTCCGTCGAACGTTTCGTGAGGCTCCCAGGTGGCCGGGTCGATGACCCGCGCGCCCCAGCCATATTCCACGAAGAAGCCGGATGGCGAATTGGCGTAGAAGCTCGTCATGTGATCGTTCGAATGGCGGCCCAGCGTATAGGCGACCCGGCCTTCGTCCTGCTGGGCAAGATCGTAGCCCTGCCCGACATCGTCCAGCGAAAGCAGTTCGACCATGAAGTGGTGCATGCCCCTGCGGCCGGTCCCGACCATGGCGAAGGAATGGTGCCGACCGTTGAGGTGGAAGAAATAGAGCTTGAAAGGCTTGAGCCCGTAGTCGGTGACCTGGAAGCCCAGCAGATCGCGATAGAATGGAAGGAGGACGTCGACGTCCCTTGCGTGAAGCACCGCATGGCCCATCCCCAGCGATCCCGTCTTGAAGCCGGAGATCGGCCTGCCGGCGAGGAACGGTTCCGAAGCGACCTCGGGTCCGCAGAACACTTCGAGCCGATTGCCCTCCGGGTCCGCGAATGAGATCAGCCGCGTCACATGGCGCTGGTCGGCCAATGAAACCGCTTCAAGCCGCACCGCAACGCCAGCATTCTCGAGACGGCTGGCGAGTGCATCGAGAGCTTCAGCGCTTTCGATTTCCCAGCCCATGAAGTCCAGGCCCTCGTCGCCTTCCGCCGACACGATCAGGCGCTGCTTGCGGTCGTCCATGCGGAAGGCACGAACCTTGCCACCGGCATCGACCTGCTGCATGCCGAGAAGATCGGTCGCGAAGCTCTGCCAATCAGCCGTACGCGAGGAGCGGACGCCTATGTATCCGAGCGATGCGAGTGCCATTGTTCCTATCCTTGGAGCGCCGCCGCCATCGTCCGGCGGCGGCAATCGAGTTGAGGGGCCGTCAGTTCGTCCCTTGAGCCTCGGCAACCGCCTTGACGAAGGCGTCGTGGATCGCCTGGCCGTTCTCGTTCTGCTCGATCCATTGCTGCGTGGCGATCGCAACGGCTTCTTTCCATTGCTCGAGCTGCGTCTCATCGGGCTCGACGACGGTAATCGTGCCCTTTGAAAGCAGTTCGTCGCGGGCCTTGGCGATGTTGGCATCGAAGGAAGCGCCGAAGCGTTCCGAGAATGTCGCGCCGGAGAACTTGTCGATCGCCGCCTTGGCCTTGTCGGACAGACTGTCGTACTTGGCCTTGTTCATGACGACCAGCATCGGCGTCGCGCCCAGCGGTGCCGTATTGAAATGCGTGATGACATCGCCCATCCGGAACGTCTCGATCGCGCCCCACTGGGTGAACGTTCCGTCGATCAGGCCGCGGCTGATGCTTTCGGCGACGGTCGGACCGGTAATGCCGCCGACCGGCACCGAACCGAGCGCCTCGAGCGCCGACAGCATGGTCGGCCCGGGTGCCCGCATCTTGAGACCGTTCATGTCCTCGGGGACCGTCACCTCTTTCCTCGAGGCGATCGAATTGGGATAGGAGACGAAGATGCCAAGCATCTTAAGCTTGTCGAAGTCACCCTTGAAGTGGCCGTCCTCGTACATTTTCCACATCGCCGGCGACCCTGCCGTCGAGCTTGGAATGAGGAACGGAAGCTCGGCCACGGTGCTCTCCTGGAAACGACCGGGCGAATAGCCCGGGATCACCCAGGCGATATCGGCGACGCCGTCCTCGACGAGCTGGAGCTGCTGGGCAGGATTTCGGCCGAGCGACCCGCCCGCAAACATCTGGATCGTGAGTTCGCCGTCCGACGCTGCGGAGACATCTTCGGCCCACGGCGTAAGGATCTCTTTCGTCACATGCGCGACGGGTGGCTCGAAGCTTGAAAAACGCAACGTCTCCGCCGATGCGGGAACCGCGATGATACCGAGCGCGGCAGCGGCGCCAAGCAGCCTGGTCATGAACGTCATTGCATCCTCCCTGCTGGTTCGTTCCATGATGGATTGACGCTAATGCGCGGCCCCCGGCATGGCATTGCATCCATTCGAACTGTCCACTTAGCGGACATCGCTAGTGCAGCACGCTGGGCAGCCAGAGGGTCAGCTGCGGGAACAACGTGAGCAGAAGTAGCCGGGCCAACTCGGCGATCAGGAAGGGCATTATGCCGCGATAGATCGTGCCCAGGCTGATTGATCGATACATCGAATTCAGCACCATGACGTTGATGCCGATCGGAGGCGTCATCATGCCGATCCCGATCACGACGACGTTGATGATGCCCCACCAGACAAGGTCGTAGCCGAAGGACAGGATGAGCGGGATCACAAGCGGCAGCGTGATCACCATCGCGGCGACTTCATCGAAGAACGCGCCGAGGAAAATATAGAGCACCAGCAGCAGCACGAGGATCGCGATAGGCGGGACAGGCAGCCCGGAAATCGCTCCGACCATGAAGGCGGCCGCGCCGGAGACCGCCATGAAATAGGAGAAGATGGTTGCGCCGAAGACCATGATGTAGATCATCGCCGTCCCCGCACTTGCCTCGGCCAGCACGCCGATCAGCGTATTCCATGTGAAGCGGCCTTTGGCGACCAGCAGCAGGAATGAGAACACGACGCCGACGGCGGCGGCCTCGTGGACGGTGAAGATGCCAGAATAGATGCCGCCCATGACCACGACGAAGAGGACGATGACACCCCAGGCCTGACCGGCGGCATGAAGCCGCTGGCGCATCGTTGCGCGCTCGCCGCGCTGTGCGGCTTCGGGGTCCATCGTCAATTTCACCTGAATGGCGATCATGTAGAAGATGACGGCGAGGGCGGCCGGAACGATCGCTGCCGAAAAGAGGTCGAGTACCGACTGCTCCGTTAGCACGGCATAGAGGATCATCATGCTCGACGGCGGCACGATGATGCCGAGCGTACCGCCGGCTGCGATCGAGCCTGCTGCAAGATCGGGCCGGTATCCGCGTTCGAGCATCTCGGGCATCGCAACCCGCCCGAACGTTGCCGTGGTCGCAACGCCCGAGCCGCATATGGCGCCGAAGCCGGCGCTCGCCACGATCGTGGTCGACGCCAGGCCGCCGCGCCGGTGGCCGATCAGCGCATTGGCGAGGTTGTAGACATCGGACGCCAGGCCCGCGGCAGCGGCAAGGCTGCCCATCAGCATGAACAGCGGGATCACCGCGAGGTCGAGATTGGCCATCGCCGAGGCCGGCTCGGTTGCCATCAAGGTGACCGCAGGCCCCCAGCCCACGATCGAGGCAAAGCCGGTGACGCCGACAAGCGCCATCGCCACGCCGATCGGCACGTGAACGACGATCAGCACCATCATCGCGAGGAAGCCCACCAGGGCAATCAGTAGCGGATCCAAGTGATATTCCTTCGCTGGAGGGCGATCGGGTCAGAGGATGGCATCGCCGCCTGTCGGCTCGGATGGCTCGGCCTCGTCGGGCCCGCCCAGAATGAGGGTGGCGATGTCGGAGATCGTGACCAGAACCTGAACGATGGCGGCGGCGATCATCAACGCGGATGCGGCCATCCACCACGGCCAGATGGGCCAGCCCAGCACCCAGGTCCGGTCGCCGGTCTCGCGCAGACCTTCCGCGTAAGGCACAAAGCGCCAGGCCATCAGAATGATGAACACGAGCGTGAACAGGCTGGCCACGACGTCGAGCACGCGCCGCGTGCGCGCACCGCCGATCGAACCAAGGACCTCGACCGATATGTTCTGCTTCATTGCAAGGTTTGCCGGGATGCAGGCGGCGATAACGATGGCCATGACGACGGAACTCACGTCGTTGACGCCGTGGAGCGGCGCGTTGAAAAGCCACCTCAACAGGATGTCGAGCGTGGTCATCGCCGCCAGCAGAAGCAGGCCGAAGAAGCCGATGAGCGCAACGACGCGCGCGACGCCCTTGATGCGCCTTTCGATGTTTTCCAAGTGTTTCCTCCCACCGCGGCCAGAACCGAACGGACAGGCGGACACTCTTGACATGCAGGCGGCTCGTTGCAACGTAGCCCCCGCGATTGTCCGTATCGTGAACATCAGGAGGCCAGCACCATTTCGACTTTCGGCGCAGTTCGCTCCCTGCAGCGTGGACTGGAGGTGCTCCAGGCAATCAACTGCAATAACGGGCTGAGGGCTGCCGAAGTCGCCCGTATCGTCGGCATCCCGCGGCCGACCGCATACCGTTTGCTCGAAACCCTGGAGGGGCTGGGTTTCGTGGTGCGCGGCCCGTCGGAGGATGCGTGGCGTCCGACGTTGCAGACCAAGTCGCTCAGCTCCGGATTCCGCGACGAGGACTGGGTAGCGCAGGTTGCAGTGCCGAGAATGATGAAGCTCGGCCGCAAGATTCTCTGGCCGCTCGACCTCGTCACCTTTCACGACTACCGCATGGCCATTCGCGAATCGACCCACAACATCAGCCCGTTCTCGGTCGATCACGGCATGGTGGGGCGCGAGCTACCCGTGCTCGAGACTGCCGGCGGGCGGGCGCATCTCGCCTTCGTGCCAGACCAGGAACGTGCACAGATCATCGAGGGCCTGAGGGAGCGGCTCGGCAGCGACGCGGTCGATTTCCACGACGACGGACCGCTGGACTATATTCTTGCCCGCACATCAGAACTTGGCGTCGGCTTTCGGATCAAGGGCTTCAATGCGCGTACGATGAGCATCTCGGCGCCGATCTACAGCGGCGAGCGGCCCATCGCCTGCCTCACCATGATCTGGATCGGCACGGCCTTGAAGTTCGACGAGGCGCTAAGGCTTCACAGGGATGCGCTCATCTCGACCGCGGCGTCCATCTCGGACGATCTCGCCCGGGTGGCCGCCGAACAGAGCGAAGAGTAGCGGTCGAGTTCGGCTCGCAACCGGTCAGGCGCGAAGGCTGCCGCGCAGTAACGATCCGGGCGTATCAGCATGATCTGGTCTCGGTGCGTCAGCAGCGGTCTTGCTATGCGCGCGTGGTCCGCGGTGCCTGACAAGGCCTTGCGATCGAAATGCACCTTGCTGAGCGGAAGGCTCATCAGTCGGCTCTGCTGGAGCTGCTCGATGGCGCGCCGGCCAGGCTCGTCCTGGGCAACCAGTGCAAAACCTTCACCGAGATGGTCGTCGAGAAGCCGTGCATCGCTGCCGATGCGTGGCTGCGGAACCATTTCGCCGACCAGGCTCGCCTCGAATGTCGGCTGGTCGAGGTCGAGGAAAAGGCCGGCATTGTAGCGCGGCTTCGGCTTGAAGCGCATCTGGATCAGGTAGTCGCGCACCCCCGGAAACGGTTCGAGCGCCTTCAGCAGCAAGTCGCGGAACTTCAGCTCCTCGCTGCTCGACGGCATGACGAAGCTGCCCATCGTCACCGCGAGAAGGATCATGTCCCAGGCGGGGCCGCGGCGCTCGGCGTCATAGGTGTCGAGCATCGCCGCATCGGCGCCGCCGACCGCCGCCGCTATCTTCCAGGCAACGTTATGTGCGTCGCGCAGGCCGGCATTCATGCCTTGTCCCGCGAATGGCGGCGTCAGGTGTGCGGCGTCTCCCATCAGCAGGATGCACTCATGCCGGAAGCGCTCGGCAATGCGTGCATGGAAGGTGTAGACGGTCTTGCGCAGCACGTCGCGCTCATCGTAGCGCCGGAACGGCTTCAGCAGTTCTGCCAGGAAATCCGGGGTCAAAACCTTTTCGCGATCCTCTCCCGGCAGCACCATGAATTCGTAACGCCGGCCGCCATTGGGTGCCGGCACGCTGACTGCGGGGCGGATGCTGCTGCAGAAGAATTTCGAGAACAGCGAACGGTCGGGATCGTCGCTCACGTCGATGACGATCCAGTCCTGCCGATAGGTGTTGCCGCTGAGCGCGATGCCGAGACGCTCACGGATCGGGCTGCGGCCGCCGTCGCAGGCAAGCACCCACTGGGTTGCAATTCGGTGGCGCGTCCGGTCCGCAGCCTCGACGGTCACCACCGCGCCGTCGGAACTGGTTTCCACGTCAACGACGTTGGATGAAAATCGCAGGCTGCCCGGCGCCTGCTCCTCGAGCCGGTCCCGCAAGGCCGCTTCGAATTCGGGTTGATAAATATACTGGCGCTTGGGGAAGCCGTAGCTCTGCACACCGGCGCCCGTCTCGGCGAAACACGTTCCGTCGTCGGCGAAATACTTGGAGCCGATCGCCGGCGTGGTGTTTGCGATATAGGTACGATCAAGACCGAACACCTGCATGGTGCGCGCGCCCTCGTCGTCGATCACGATCGCACGCGGCAGGTTCATGGGGCCGGGCTCGCGGTCGAGGACGATTGCCTCGACGCCATAGGCGGCAAGCAGATTTGCGGCGGTCAGGCCCGTGGGGCCTGCTCCGACAATCACCACCGGAACTTTGGCCGGGTATGTCGACATTGCCAGCGTTCTCCTACCTTCTCCTGGCCTAACTCGAGCGACTTAAAGCGCTCGCCCGCAACGCGTCCACGCTCCGCATCCCGCCGTCCGCATCGCGGACAGCTTGCGCCGCAAAGCTGCGCCCGCCGTTGCGAGCGACAGAATGGACCGTAAGGAAAAGCAGGAGACCGCCATGACACGCGCCGAAGACACATTGCTCATCATCCAACTCATCCAGGCCTGGGGGCTATGGCGCGACCAGGGCCATTGGGATCGACTGGCGGAGACCTTCGCGCGCGACGGCATCATCTCCGTCTCGTGGTTTGCCGGCCTTCATGACGATTTCGTCGCGCGCTGCCGTGCGACCCACAAGAAGACCTCGCCGCGCAGCAAGCACCTGATCGGAACACCCTTCGTGCAGGTGGGGGAAGGCAGGGCTCTGGCCGAGACGAGCGTCCAGATTCTCGGTCGCGCCACCTTGTCCGGCGTCACGGTCGACAACACGAGCTACGCCCGTTTCCTCGATCGCCTGATCCGCCAGGACGGCATCTGGCGTATTGCCGAACGCATCGCCATCTATGAGAAGGACCGGCTCGATCCGGTTGTCCCGTCTCCTGCATTCGATCGCTTCATGAACGAGACGGACTTTTCGTCCATCCCGGAAGCCTATCGTTATCTCGGCTACCGGCTCGTCGAAGGCGGCCGCACCTTGCGGCCCGACATCGTCGTCGACGGCTCGCCCGAGGCGGATCGCATACTCGGCGAAGCGAAAGCCTGGCTCGTGGACGGCTAACCGGCCGGCTTGCGGATCGCGGCCTTCCGGTTGCGATAGTGCACCGTCAGTTCCAGCGGCATGTCGTTCTCATCATAGGCGCCGAGCACCACGCCGCGACGCCGTATCGCGGTGCGCATCTCCTGCAGTTGAGCCTCGCTGCGCGTCGTCCGCTGCGATATGCGGCGCGTCCATGCGAACAGGCGTTCGTACATCTCCTCGATGATTGCGGCGTGCTGCTCGCTGTCGCCGAGGTCGTGCAGTTCGTCCGGATCGGCTTCGAGGTCGAAGAGGATCGGCCGGAACCCGCCTTCGCAGTGGATCAGCTTGTACCGCCTGTCGGCGACCATGAAGATGACCGCCTCGCGCGCGCCGACCCCCAGCCGCTCGGCGATGGGAGTGGCAGCGTAATCATATTCGCAGATGACGCGGTCACGATGCGCGCCGTCCGCCCTGCCATGCAGGATGGGCACCAGCGACTTGCCTTCCACGATGTGGCCGACAGCTTGCGGATCGCCCCCCGCGATTTCAAGAAATGTGGGCAACAGGTCGATGCTTTCGACAAGCTCGTCGCACACCGTGCCTCGCGTCGCATCCGCATCGCTTGATGGATCGAAGATGATGAGGGGGATCTTGACCGAGGTGTCGTGAAAGAAGGTCTTTTCACCCATCCAGTGGTCGCCGAGGAAATCGCCATGATCGGAGGTGAGCACGATCATGGTGTCGTCCATCCGTCCGGTCTGATCCAGCCATTCCAGCAACAGGCCGATCTGGTCGTCGCACTGCTTGATGAGGCCCATATAGGCCGGGATCACCGCTTCACGCACCTCGTCGCGGCTGAATGCCTTGCCGACGGGCGACGTCATGAACGCCTTGAGCACGGGATGTGCGTTGTCGAACTCCTCGTTCGTCCGCACGGCAGGCTTGATGTGCGAGGTGTCGTACATCGTGTGATACGGGGCCGGCACGATGTATGGCCAGTGCGGCTTGATGTAGCTGAGATGACATAGCCACGGCGCGGAAGCCTGCTCGATGAACTCCATCGCCCGGCGCGTGAGATAAGGCGTTTCGCTGTCGGGTTCCTCGATGTTGGCTGCCTCGGCAGCGTTTTTCATGAACCAGCCGGATAGCACATTCCCAGCGGCATCCACGCCGGAGTTTGCGTGGTCGTGCCAGGGGTTGTCGCCCGCGTAGCCCCGCTCTCTTAGATAATGCGAATAGCGATGATCATCGGGGTTTTCGAGCGGTCCGTCAGGCCCGATGGCGACCATCCCGTCATCGCGCTCGAACACGTCGAAACCGCACTCGGCCACGCGGGCGCCGATGATGCTGTCAGGATCGAGGCCAAGCCGACGCATGCCTTCGGCGTCCGCACGCATATGGGTCTTGCCCACCAGCCAGCAGCCCATGCCGGCCGCCCGCAGATGGTCGCCCATCGTCATCTCACCGACCTTGAGCGGGATGCCGTTCCATGACGCACCGTGACTGTGGACGTAGCGCCCGGTATAGGTCGACATCCGCGAGGGACCACAGATCGGCGATTGCACGTAAGCCCGCGTGAACCGCACTCCGCGCGAAGCCAGCCGGTCGATGTTGGGCGTCTTGAGGTGCGGGTGGCCGTAGCAGCTCAGGTAGTCCCAGCGAAGCTGGTCGAACATGACGAACAGGATGTTCTTCGGCTTCGGCTTCATTTGCGCTCCTAGACCCGGTGTCCATTCGAAACTCGTCGCTCACCGCAATCGGGGAATGCGTCGTTGCGGCAAGGTGAACGATACCAGCCTAGGCCAGGCATCACACCGCGACACCGCGCGGCCGCAACTGTCCGCTCCATGAACACGACGGGCTGGGCAATTGCCTTTGACCTTGCCCGTGGCCTGAATGAACGAACCGTCGGAGGAGCCAATGACTGCAGCAACCTCGCCATCCGTCGTTCGGGACGACGTTCCCGCCTACGACGTAGACATCTATTCCGACGCGGTGATCCGCGACCCTTACCCGCACTACTCCCGCATTCGCGAACTCGGCGCGGCGGTCTGGCTGCCGGCCAACGGCATGTGGGCGATCGGGCGGCATGCCGACGTTCGCGCATGTCTTTCAGACCACGACACGTTTCGTTCCGGCATGGGCGTAGCCGGAAACGACAGGGCCAACGGCATCGCTCCGGGCAACCTGCTCGCTTCCGATCCGCCGCTCCACGAGGAGCTTCGTCGCATCGTCGCCGCGCCGCTGAGCCTGCGCGCCCTCAACGACGTCAAGGACCGCATCACGGAGACCGCCGACGCCCTGGTCGAGCGCCTCGTGGAGCGGGGCAGCTTCGACGGAATGGCCGATCTTGCCCAGTACCTGCCCGTGTCGATCGTGTCGGAACTGGTCGGCATGCCCGAACACGGTCGGGAAAACATGCTGCGCTGGGCCAGCGCCGTGTTCGACATGCTCGGCGGCGCCAACGAACGCGCGGAGGCCGCCTTTCCCGTCATCAAGGAAATGCGCGCCTACACGGTCAACGAGGCGACGCGCGATAACGTGCGGCCGGGCGGCTGGGTGGCGATGCTCTATGACGCCGCCGACCAGGGCCTCATAAGGCCGGAACAGGTCCAGATGCTGATGCGCGATTATCTCGGACCCAGCCTCGACACGACGATCTATGCGACCGGCCACCTGCTCTATCTGCTCGGCGCGAACCCGGGCCAATGGGAACGACTGGTGCAGGAACCCAAGCTCGTTCCCAACGCGATCAACGAGGCGGTCCGGCTGGAATCGCCCATTCGCGGGTTCACCCGGACGGTCGCGGTCGACACGGTCGTCGGCGACGTCGCGATACCGGCTGGCGACCGGGTGCTGATCCTCTACGCCTCGGCGAACAGGGACGAGCGGCAATGGGATCGCCCGGAGGCGTTCGACGTAGGACGCGTCCTGATCGACCATGTCGGTTTCGGCCACGGCATCCACGCCTGCGCCGGTATGCAACTGGCCAGACTGGAAATGCGCTGCATCCTCACGGCAATGGTCGAGCGGGTCGCGCGTATCGAGGTGGGAGAGCCTGTTCTGGCGATGAACAACGTTCTGAGGGGATATGAACGGCTGCCGGTGCGATTTCTGAAGAAGGGTGGCGACCCTGCCGTCGGATGAGCGCTAGGTTTGCTCGAGGCGACACTATGCCCGCCGCTTCCTTGTCTATTGACCTGCCGCCCGCCATGTCTGCGACGCGCCAGCAGCGAGGCACACCGAGCAAAGAGCGGTCACGGGTTCTGCTTTCGAGCGACGAGGAGGCTTGCCGACTGCGGCCATATCCATGATATGGAGATCAACCAAATCACCGAAGGTGCTTAGGCGCGCTACTGGCGAACGCGTCGGTGTTTCGCCACGATCAATCTTGACCTCCGTTCGAGTGCCCACCTGCGAGCATCGTCCTTTCGCAAGAACGTTCGCTGATACAGCGGCGCTTGTGCCTAACTTGGACGCGCCAGTTGCCAGATTGGAGTTTGGTGAATGTTGCCATTTTCCATGTGCGCTCTGTGTGCACTTGGATGTAAAAGTGTGGCGTTCCGGGTCGCTTGAAGGCGTGTAATGGCGTACAGGAACCGGTGCTTACGTATCGAATTGTATAAAAATGCTGCAATACCAAAACAATAAGATAGCCGTCGCCCCGATGATGGACTGGACGGATCGGCATTGCCGGTTCTTCCATCGCCTGCTCACGCGGCGCGCTCTGCTTTATACGGAGATGGTGGTTGCCGATGCGGTGATCCACGGCGATCGCGAGCGACTGCTGGGCTTTGACGCAGCGGAGCATCCCGTTGCGCTGCAGCTCGGCGGGTCCGATCCGGCCAAGCTGGCGGAGGCGGCGCGGATCGCTGCCGGCTACGGCTATGACGAGATCAACCTCAATGTCGGCTGCCCGTCCGACCGCGTGCAATCGGGCACATTCGGCGCCTGCCTGATGCGGACCCCGGCGCTGGTGGCGGACTGCGTGGCAGCCATGAAAGGTGCCGTCTCGGTTCCGGTCACGGTCAAGTGTCGCATCGGGGTAGACGATCAGGACGTCGAAGAAGCGTTGGACAAGCTGGCCGACGGCGTCTTCGCGGCGGGGGCGGACGCGCTGTGGGTACATGCGCGAAAGGCGTGGCTGGAGGGGCTTTCACCTAAGGAAAATCGCGACATCCCGCCGCTCGACTATCCGCGCGTCTATCGCCTGAAAGAGCGTTTGCCGAATCGATTCATCGGCATAAACGGTGGAATTCAGACGCTGGACGAGGTTTCGGCCCATCTGGAGCGGGGCGTGGATGGAGCGATGCTCGGTCGCGCCGCCTACCACAATCCCGGGCTACTCACCGAGGTCGATGCGCGTTTCTACGGCGATCCGGTTTCTGCTGCGGACTGGCCGTCGATCATCGATGCGATGGCAGCGCACGCAGCCCGCCATATCGAGAGCGGTGGCAGGCTGGTGCATGTCACCCGTCACATGACGGGCCTCTTTCACGGGCTGGCCGGCGCGCGGCGTTGGCGGCAGGTGCTTTCGACCGATGCCACGCGGCCAGGGGCGGGGCCGGAGGTACTGTACCAGGCGCTGTCGCATGTTCGTCTGGACGAAGCCGCGGTGGCTGCCTGACCCGATTTACTTTGTGGTCCAAGGCGGCTAGTGGTCCGTTTCCGCACTTCGCATCGGCCTTTGGGGAGGAGCGGAAACGCAGGACTGTCAGCAACCTCAGGGTTTCGCCCGAACGTTCGAGGTTGACATTCGGTCGGTAAGACCAGCGTCAGCCGGAGATCGAATGTCCAATTCGCTTCATTCGACAGTTCATCCGCATCGAGAGAGGGAATTCTGATGGCCGGACTTGACCTGCCGATGGGCGAACTCGCCACATTCGCACTCGCCATCGCCGCATCCGGCGTTGTTTCCGGCCTGATGGCCGGCATTTTCGGTATCGGCGGCGGCGCCGTTCTGGTGCCGGTGTTCTATCAGGTCTTCGGCCTGCTCGGCGTCGACGAAGTCGTGCGCATGCACCTTTCCGTCGGTTCGTCGCTTGCCATCATCATCCCGACCTCGATCCGCTCCTTCACCGGGCACCGCGCCAAGGGCGCGGTCGACATGTCGCTGCTGAAGAGCTTCCTGATTCCCGTGCCGATCGGCGTCATCCTGGCCTCGCTTACGGCGGCCTACATCTCGAGCGGCGGCCTGCGCGTCATCTTCGCCGTCATTACGCTGCTGGTCGCCTTTCGGCTGCTCTTCAATCGCGAAAGCTGGCGTGTCGGGGCGGATATTCCGGGAAATCCGGCACGCGCCATCATCGGCGCCGTTATCGGCTATTTCTCAACGCTGATGGGCATTGGCGGTGGCGTCATGAACAACACGTTCATGACCCTTTTCGGCCGACCCATGCACCAGGCCGTTGCCACGTCTTCCGGCGTTGGCGTACTGATCGCCATTCCTGGTACGATCGGCTACATTTGGGCCGGCTGGGGCAACCCTCTGCTGCCGATCGCGTCGACCGGCTACATCAACTGGATAGCGGTGGCGCTTGTCATTCCGATTGCGCTGCTGGTCACGCCTTACGGCGTGCGGATCGCGCATGCGCTGTCGAAGCGTCAGCTTGAAGTCGGCTTTGGCCTGTTCTGCATCTTCGTGTCTGCGCGCTTCTTCTGGAGCCTGCTTTAAGCGTCAATCGCGCAGGATCAGCCTTTCGCCGCGCATGTCGAAGCCGGACAGCGTGCCGATGAAGTTCATGCCGAGCAGGCTGCGGTCGAGCCGCCCCCGTTCGGCCACCATCACCGGTACGCGGTTGCGGACAATGTCGCCGATGCGGATTTCGTCCGCCACCACGCGCGCGGCGCGCGCCTCACCATTGGCGGTCATGATAGGGATGGTGAAGGAGAGCGTGTCGGGTTCATAGCCGGCGCGGCTCGCGTCGTCGTAAGTCAGGACCGTGCTGGTCGCGCCGGTGTCAACCATTGTCATGACCGGCGTGCCGTCGATCTGTGCACGGACCTCGAAATGACCGTTGGAAAGCCTGTCCAGCATGACGGCGGCGCGTCCGTCGGCATCACTTACCGATAACGGGCTGCCGGGGACCAGCCCCGCTGTTACACGGCTGGCGATGTCCTGCAATTCGTAGCGGTACTGATACCCACCCATCAGCAGCAGGATGATCAGCAGCCAGATGGCGCCGGTACGCACGGCGTGGCTGAGGCGAATACCGGAACCGACGATACCGGCCGCGATAACCGCGCCCAGCACGCCGAGATAGAGCGTACGGGCAAATGCCTCGTCCTCGAAGCCGAACACGGTGCCGCTGTCACCCGAAGCCAGGAGCAGGATGAGCCCGACGGCCAAAACGCCGAGGACGATCCAAAGGAGCCTGTCGCCCTTCATTGCGTGGTTTCACCCTTTTCGCGGGCTAGTCTGGTCCGGCGGGTTTCGCGGCGCGGCCTGCGTTCGACGGTCTCGAGGCGGGCCGGCAGGGCAGCCATGACGGCGCGCCGCGTCTCCGGCGTCATCGTCAACCACGCCCCGATCTCCTCGCGCGTGCGCCCGCAGCCGAAGCAGTAGCCGGTCTTCATGTCGATGGAACAGACCAGGATGCAGGGAGATTCGATCGCCGTCATAAAGTTTCCTTGGCTCGTCAGTTTCCACATGGGACAGGCGCGAAAGCAATGCAAGTGTGTGTGCCCTTGCGCCTTTTGCGCCTCTTGATCTTTCCTTGCTGCAACGCCAACTAAGCATCGACCCGGTCGCTCGGAAATCCGCGCTGAAAGGCGCCGAAAGAGCTTCGGCGGTAGGCGGATGGCCCGGCGATCGCTAATATGAGATTCGCAGTCGGCCCATGTGCGGCTGCGAAATGAAAGGTTGGACAATGACCAAATCATCCCGGTCCTCTGACGCAGGCGTGTTCGCGGTTCTCCCGCTGCGTGACATTGTCGTGTTTCCCCACATGATCGTGCCCCTGTTTGTCGGGCGCGAGAAGTCGATCAGGGCGCTGGAAGACGTCATGGGGGCTGACAAGCAGATCCTGCTTGCAACCCAGATGAACGCAGCCGACGACGACCCGGCAGCCGATGCGATCTACGATGTCGGTACGCTGGCGAACGTGCTTCAGCTTCTCAAGCTGCCGGACGGCACCGTGAAGGTGCTGGTCGAGGGCACTGCGCGCGCGAAGATCAGCGCGTTTACCGATCGCGAGGATTTCCACGAGGCCAAGGCGGAAACGCTTCTGGAGCCCGAGGAAGAGGAAGTCGAGATCGAGGCGCTGGCGCGCTCGGTGGTCTCCGACTTCGAAAATTACGTCAAGCTGAACAAGAAGATTTCGCCGGAGGTGGTTGGCGCCGCCAGCCAGATCGACGACTATTCCAAGCTTGCCGACACCGTCGCCTCGCATCTTGCCGTCAAGATCGGCGAGAAGCAGGAGATGCTCGCCACCTTGTCGGTACGTGAGCGGCTCGAAAAGGCGATGGGTTTCATGGAAGCCGAGATTTCGGTGCTCCAGGTGGAAAAGCGCATCCGCTCGCGCGTCAAGCGCCAGATGGAGAAGACGCAGCGCGAGTACTACCTCAACGAGCAGATGAAGGCGATCCAGAAGGAGCTCGGCGAAGGCGAGGACGGTCGCGACGAGGCTTCCGAGCTGGAAGAGCGCATCAAGAAGACCCGCCTGTCGAAAGAGGCGCGCGAAAAGGCCGACGCCGAGCTGAAGAAGCTGCGGACAATGTCGCCGATGTCTGCCGAGGCAACGGTCGTGCGCAACTACCTCGACTGGCTGCTTTCGATACCGTGGCAGAAGCCGTCGCGGGTCAAGAAGGACCTGAGCTTCGCCGAGGAAGTGCTCGATGCCGATCACTTCGGCCTCGACAAGGTCAAGGAGCGCATCGTCGAGTATCTTGCGGTTCAAAGCCGCCAGAAGAAGCTGAAGGGGCCGATTCTCTGCCTCGTCGGCCCTCCCGGCGTCGGCAAGACCTCGCTCGCCAAGTCAATCGCCAAGGCCACGGGCCGCGAATATGTTCGCATGGCGCTGGGCGGCGTGCGCGACGAGGCCGAGATCAGGGGCCACCGGCGCACCTATATCGGCTCGATGCCCGGCAAGGTCATCCAGTCGATGAAGAAGGCCAAGAAGTCGAACCCGCTGTTCCTGCTCGACGAGATCGACAAGCTCGGACAGGATTATCGCGGCGATCCGTCTTCGGCGCTGCTCGAGGTGCTCGATCCCGAGCAGAACATGACCTTCATGGATCACTATCTTGAGGTCGAATACGATCTGTCGAGCGTGATGTTCGTGACCACTGCGAACACGCTTAACATTCCGGCCCCGCTGATGGACCGCATGGAGATCATCCGCATCGCCGGCTACACCGAGGACGAAAAGGTCGAGATCGCCAAGCGGCACCTTCTGCCCAAGGCTATCCGCGATCATGCGCTTCAGCCGAAGGAGTTCTCGATCACCGACGAAGCGCTCAGGGCGGTCATCCAGCTCTACACGCGGGAAGCCGGTGTGCGTAATCTCGAACGCGAGCTGATGAAGCTCGGCCGCAAGGCGGTGACCGAGATCCTGCGCACCAAGAAGAAGTCTGTGAAGGTGACCGAGAAGAACCTTGCCGATTATCTGGGCGTGCCACGCTTCCGCCACGGTGAGATCGACGGCGAGGACCAGGTCGGAGTGGTCACCGGACTTGCCTGGACCGAGGTCGGCGGCGAACTGCTGACGATTGAGGGTGTCATGATGCCCGGCAAGGGCAAGATGACCGTCACCGGCAACCTGCGTGACGTGATGAAGGAATCGATCTCGGCGGCGGCGTCCTATGTCCGTTCGCGGGCGGTCGATTTCGGCATCGAGCCGCCACTCTTCGACAAGCGCGACATCCACGTCCACGTGCCGGAGGGTGCTACGCCGAAGGACGGCCCGTCTGCCGGCACTGCGATGGCAACGGCGATCGTTTCGGTGCTGACGGGCATTCCGGTGCGCAAGGATGTCGCCATGACCGGCGAGATCACCTTGCGCGGCAGGGTGCTGCCCATTGGCGGCCTCAAGGAGAAGCTGCTGGCGGCCCTCCGCGGCGGCATCAAGAAGGTGCTTATCCCCGAGGAGAACGCCAAGGATCTGGCGGATATCCCGGAAAACGTGAAGAGCGGGCTCGAAATCGTGCCGGTTTCGCGCGTGGGAGAGGTACTAGGCCATGCGCTGGTGCGCATGCCTGAGCCGATCGAGTGGGTCGAGCCCGTCGAACCTGCGGCTGCAAAGACCGAAGCCGGCTCTGCTGCACTCGCTCACTAACGCTCGCGGGCGCAAAATCGATAAAAAGGCCAGGCGATTGCCTGGCCTTTTTATCTCAAACCCGCAGAAAACCGGGAAAAACCGGGGTCCGAAACGCTTTTCATACTTGGTCGGCAAGGCGGGATTTCCTACACTCCGCATCCTGCCGGTTGAGTCGAATGGCCGGCCTTTCACAGGGAAGGGAATTTTTTTAATGAACAAGAACGAACTCGTATCCGCCGTCGCGGAGTCCGCAAAGCTCTCCAAGGGCGACGCCCAGTCCGCCGTCGACGCGGTGTTTTCTGTCATCACCGGGGAACTGAAGAAGGGCGGCGACGTCCGTCTCGTTGGCTTTGGCAATTTTTCCGTTTCCAAGCGTGAGGCTTCCACCGGTCGCAACCCGCAGACCGGCGCCGAGGTGCAGATTCCGGCCCGCAACGTGCCGAAGTTCTCCGCCGGCAAGGGCCTGAAGGACGCAGTCAACTGAGACTGCCCCAAGGCTGAACTTTGAAAAGCCGGGCTTGCCCGGCTTTTCTTTTGCCCGCGCAAGGTCGTCCGCGAGGCGGGCGGCAGGCATGAAGCGCCGAGACGTCAATGCCGCGCTCGCAGCCACGTCGGGGTTACACGCCCCGAAGCCATCACCCCGCCCAAAGACGACGGTTGAGCTTATGGATGCGCTACAGGTTCAGCAGGCTTGGTAATGGTGGGCGATGACAGGCTCGAACTGCCGACATCTTCGGTGTAAACGAAGCGCTCTACCAACTGAGCTAATCGCCCTTCCGGGGCGGACGTGTAAGCGTTCGCAGCGGGTTTCGCAAGCGAAAATAGGGCGCTTTCAGCACGGCTGGCCAGTCGTGGGCGCCGCGATCCACAGGTGCTCCAAATGCTTTTGAAGATTGTCGAAAATCGGTTGCCGCTGTGCTTGACACCAATGGGAGAAGCGCTTAATTCACGCCCACGACAAACGCCGCTGACGGCGAAAGTCGCTGCGCGGGTGTAGCTCAGTCGGTTAGAGTGCCGGCCTGTCACGCCGGAGGTCGCGGGTTCGAGCCCCGTCACTCGCGCCATCTTCCCAAGAGATTTGCAGCCCATTTCCGTTTGCCGGCACATTGTGCCGGCGGGTAAGCGCGTCGCACGTGTTCCGGGCCACGATACCAGTCACTCAGACTGAATGAACACCGACGTCAGCTCGACAGGTTGCCCGACCTTTTCCGCAACAGATAGGTATCCATGATCCAGCCGTGCCGTTCACGCGCCTCGGCGCGGGTTGCCCTGATTTTTCCGGCCACCTCGGCCAGCGGTCCAGAAATGGCAATCTCGTCTTTAGAGCCGAGATAGGCTCCCCACCAGATCTCGAAGCGGTCGAGTTCGAGTTTGTCGAACGACAGGCCGCCATCCAGCATGACGAGAACGCTCTCGGCGTCATCCGGGAAGCCGTGTTCGGCCAGCCGCCGGCCGGTGGTGATGTGGACGCTGCCCGCGACCTCGTTCAGCGGGATCGCGTGGCTTGCGGCCAGCGCCTGAATGCTCGAAATGCCCGGAATGACTTCGATCCTGCAGGGCGGGTCGTCGCGCAAGCGCTCCAGGATGCGCAGCGTGCTGTCGTAGAACGCCGGGTCGCCCCACACCAGAAAGGCGGCCTTGCCGTCGACTGCCGTGTGCCGTTCCAGCAGGGTTCGGTAGGTGTCCGCGATGGCTTGATGCCACTCGTCGACAGCCTCCCGATAGGGCATGCTGCCGTCACGCGCGGGCAGGTCGAACTCGATCAATCTCGTGTCCGGATCGGTCAGGTAGCGCCGGCATATCTCCAGCCGCAGCTCCGCGAGTTCGGCCTTCTCTTCGCCCTTGCGCGGCACCAGCACGATGTCGGCGCGGTTCAGCGCGCCGATCGCCTGCATCGTCATATGCTCGGGATTGCCGGTGCCGATGCCGATGACGAGCAGGGTTCGCATGCCGTCAGCCTTGGGAGACGCCGGCTTCGGCAAAGGTGGCCATGCCGGCGTGGCAGGCCAGCGCTCCCCGCAGCACGTGGATGGCCAGGCAGGCACCGGAGGCTTCGCCGAGGCGCATGCCAAGGTCGAGCAGCGGTGCGAGCTCCAGATGCGCCAGCAGCTTTTTGTGCTGCGCCTCGGCCGAGACATGGCCGGCCAGCGCATGCGCAAGGCCGTCCTGCGAAAGCCGCGCGAGGGGCGCGGCGGCGGCCGTCGCCACGAAGCCATCGAGAAGGACGGGAATGCGGTTTAGGCGTGCGGCCAGCGTCGCACCGAAGATTGCCGCCAGTTCCCGCCCGCCGACACGCCGCAACGCCTCCAGCGGGTCGGCAAGTGCTTTGCCGTGCAGGGCGATCGCGGCATCGACCGTCTCGGCCTTGCGGGCAAGTCCCGCATCGTCAACGCCTGTGCCGCGTCCGACCCAGTCGTTGCCGGTGCCGCCGAAAAGGGCCGCTGCGAGCGCTGCGGCCGCTGTCGTGTTGCCGATCCCCATTTCGCCGACACAGATCAGCCCGGCGTCGGTCGGCACGGCCTCCATGCCGGCGCGCACGGCGGCGACGAACTCGTTGTCGCTCATCGCCGGCGCCTTGGTGAAGTCTGCCGTGGGCCTATCGATTTCCAGCGGCGTCACCTTCAGCGATGCGCCTGCCTGCTTCGCGAGTTGATTGATCGCTGCTCCGCCTGCGGCGAAGTTGGCGACCATCTGCGCGGTCACCTCCGCCGGGAAGGCCGAGACGCCGCGCGCAGTCATGCCGTGCGAGCCGGCGAAGACGAGGACGGATACCGGATCGAGAACCGGAACCGCCTGTGCGCGCCAGCGGGCCATGAAGATTGCCAGTTCCTCAAGCCGGCCAAGGCTGCCGGGGGGCTTCGTCAGCATACCTTGTCGTTCGGTCGCGGCCTGCGCTGCCTCCTCGTCACCCCCTGGCAGGCTTGCGGAAAGGGAGCGTATGGCGTCGATGCTCTCGGGAAGGGGTGTCATCAGGTCTCCGTCAGATGAGAATGGTCACTGCGGTCGCCAGTACTGCGATCTCGCAGCCTTGCTGAAGCGTGCCCAGCACGTCGCCGGTCTGGCCACCGATCTGCCTCCTCGCCAACTGTTCCAGCCCGAGCGAGAGGACAATCACAAGCAGGGCAGACACAAGCGCGAATGCAAATCCGCCCGGCAGCAGCAGCGCGAAGCCGATTGCAGCGGCGTACAGGGCGGGTTGGCTGGTGACGCGGCCGACACCGGCCGACAGCCCGTTCGGTCGGGCTGCCGGCACGCGCGCCATGAACATCGGGATCGCCGCGCGCGAAGCCGCATGCGCGCCGACGACTACGGCGATCATCGTGAACGTGCCGGATGCCGCCAGCGCAGCGAGCGCCGACCAGCGCATCAGCAGGGACAGCACCAGCGCGATCACGCCGTATGTGCCGACGCGGCTGTCCTTCATGATCTCCAGCTTGCGCTCCCTCGTCTGTCCGCCGCCGAACCCGTCCGCGACGTCGGCCAGGCCGTCCTCGTGCAGCGCGCCCGTCAGCACAGCACCTGCCGCCAGCGCTACTGCCGCCGCCAGCGTGGCCGGCAGACCTGTCGCCAGCGACAGCCACAGCGTCACGCCAATCACCAGCCCAACCACTGCTCCGGCAACCGGTGCGGCCCATTGCGCCGTGGCGAAATCGCGCTCTCCCGGATCAGGGATCGGCAGGCGGGTGTAAAAACCGACGCAGCACCCAATATCGGCCAGAAGCGCTTTCGGATCGGGCGGGGATGAGGCCATGCTCAGTTGCCCGCGATCGCGTGGAAGAAGGCACCGGTGACCAGGCCGCGCCTGCCGCCCGAGGCGCCGAGCGCGTTGCCGGCAGCATCGAACAGTTCGGCCAGCGGCTCGTCGTTGCCGGTTTCGATCACGCGCGAATAATGGAACTCGTGGCCGCGCAGCTCGGTGCCGGCTTTCGCGACCGGGGAGTCGGCGATGAGGTGGGCGCGGCGATAGCCCAGGTTGATCTTGCGCTTGGCGAAGCTGGTGACATGGCCGAGCAGGCCCGCCATTTCGTGCATCACGCCTTCGGCGTCCTCCAGTGCTGCGCCGAGAACCATGTAGCCGCCGCATTCGCCATGAACAGGGCGGTTGCGGGCGAAGGCTGCCAGTCCCCTCTTGAAACCCGCCGCAGCCGCGAGCTTGCCTGCGTGAAGCTCGGGATAGCCGCCCGGCAGCCAGCAGACATCGCAGGATAGGTCCGGTGTCTGGTCCGCCAATGGCGAAAAGGGGACGAACTCGGCGCCAGCAGAGTGCCACTGGCGCGCCAGATGCGGGTAAACGAAGCTGAAGGCCGCATCGTCGGCTATCGCGATCCGCTGGCCGGGCGGCGGAAGCGCCGGCGCGCCTATATCGCTCGCTGCGATGGGACCGGCGCATGCGATGACGGCTTCAAGGTCGATGGACTGCTCCATGACATCGGCCAGGCGTTCGATGAAGGCTTCCAGCGCTTGATGCTCACGCGCCTGCACGAGGCCCAGATGGCGCTCCGGCATGGCCATATCCGGGTTGCGCCGGATAGCGCCGACGACCGGGATGCTGCGCTCTTCGATCGCCGCTCGCGCCTGGGTCTCGTGCCGTTCGCTGGCGACCTGATTGAGCACCACACCGCCGATGTGTACTGCCGGGTCGAAGCTGGTGAAGCCATGGGCGATCGCTGCCGCTGTCTGTGACTGCCCCGACACGTCAAGCACGAGCAGCACCGGCAGCCCGAAGCGTCTTGCGAGATCGGCGGCGGAGCCGGTGCGGCCGTCGTCACCGCGTACACCATCGAAAAGGCCCATGGCGCTTTCGGCGATCAGGATGTCCGCCCCGTTGACCTGCCGCGCCAGCAGCGTCTCCAGCAGCGGCGGATCCATCGCCCAGCTATCCAGGTTTACGCCCGGCCGCCCCGTTGCTGCGGCATGGAAACCGGGGTCTATATAGTCCGGCCCCGATTTGGCGCCGGCCACGACCAACCCGCGCCGCTGCAATGCGCGCATCAGGCCAACCGCGACGCTGGTCTTGCCGGATCCGGATCGGGCCGCGCCAACGATGAGACCGCGCGCACTCATCGGCCAAGTCTTTCGCGCATGGCGACAATGTCGCCGATGATCACCAGCCCCGGTGAAGCCAGGCCGACCTGAGCCGCGCGCGCGGCGATCGTGCCGAGTTCGGCGACGACGATCCGCTCGCTGGCCGTCGTGGCGGATACGATGGCTGCTGCGGGTGTGCCCGGCGCAGTCCCGCCCTCAATCAACGCATCGGCGATGCGCGCCAGCCGGCTCATGCCCATGTAGACGACGATCGGCTGACCGGTCGCGGCCAGTGCTGCCCAGTCGAGATCGTCGTCCTCGCCCGCCAGATGGCCCGTCGCCAGTATGATCGCTGTGTTGGTGCCGCGCATCGTGGCCGGTATGGACGCGGCCGCCAGTGCACCGAAGGCCGCCGTTATGCCGGGCAGGAAGCGGAACGCCATGCCGGCCTCGGCGAGCGCCAGCGCTTCCTCGCCGCCACGGCCGAAGAGGTTCGGGTCGCCGCCCTTGAGGCGCAGCACCCGCTTGCCCGATCTGGCCAGCGAGACCAGCAGTGCGTTGATTTCGGACTGTGGCGTCGATGGCTGGCCGCCGCGCTTACCGACGAAATGCAGCTCGGCGTCTTGTGCGGCCTCCAGTATCGCCGGTTCGACGAGTGCGTCGTAGACAACCGCATCCGCGCATGAAAGCGCGTGCAGAACCTCCAGCGTCAGGCAGCCGATGCCGCCCGGGCCAGCGCCCGCGAGCCAGACGTCGCCTGGTGTGAACGTGGGCCCGGCGAAGTCGAGCCGCTCGATAGCTGCGGCGAGGCTCATAAACTCTCCCGTCCGCGGAAGCGGCGCTGGTAGGCGGCGTCATAAAGCGCGCTTTCGCGAAAACCTTCAGCGGCAAGGCCACGGCCAACGAAAACGATCGCCGTGCGGTCGATGGGGTTCTCTGCAAGCAGGGCTTCGATTGTCGCCAGCGTGCCGGTGACGACGCGTTCCTCCGGCCATGTTGCGCGCGCCACCACGGCGACCGGACAGTCAGCGCCATAGACGGGCGTCAGCTCCGCCACGATCCTGTCCAGCGCATGGACCGCCAGATGAATGGCCATCGTTGCCTGCGTGCGCCCGAACGCCGCCAGCGTCTCGCCTTCGGGCATCACGGATGCGCGGCCGGACACCCGCGTCAGAACGAGGCTCTGCGCCACCTCCGGGATCGTCAGTTCGCGGCCGAGCACGGCTGCCGCTGCTGCAAAGGCGGGAACGCCGGGCGTAAGCGTATAGGGTATGCCAAGCCGGTCGAGCCTGCGCATCTGCTCGGCCACCGCGCTCCAGATCGAAAGGTCGCCGGAATGCAGCCGCGCCACGTTGTGCCCGGCGGCATGCGCGGCGACATACTCGGCCTCGATCTCGTCGAGGGACAGCGGGGCCGTGTCGACGATGCGGGCACCTTCCGGGCAGTAGGCGAGCAGTTCGCTCGGGACCACCGAGCCCGCATAGAGGCAGACGGGGCAGGCAGCCAGCAGATCGCGCCCGCGAACGGTTATAAGGTCTGCCGCGCCCGGTCCCGCGCCGATGAAGTGAATGGTCATGGCTGGCGCTCCGTGCTGGCCAGCGCGCATGTCGCGCCGCTGGCGATCACGCGGGGGCCGAGCAGATAGGCGCCTTCGCCCGCCCCGGCGAGTGCGGCCGCCTCGGATGCCGAGCCAGTGCCGGTCGCGGCCAGCGAATGCGGAGACTTCGTAAGCGTTTCCTTACCGATGGCGGGGGAGACGATCACGTCGATACCGAGCGCCCGCGCTGCCGCACCGATTGCCGGTTCATTCTGTTTCTGCGGTAGCACCGCCAATGCCCCCAGGGCGGCCCGGCTGAGGCCATGAGCGGCGAGTGCGGCGTCGATCGCTTCAAGCACCTCGGCTTCTTTCGTGCCTTTTTTGCATCCCATGCCGGCGACGATCATGGCTTCGTCCATATCCATTGCGTCACCGGCATCGCGGGACGCCAGCCGGTCATGGTGCCGACGGGTGCCGCCCGCGAGAGCGCGATGCGGATGAGGTCGCCGCCCAGCCGCGCGTGCAGACCGGCAAGAAGGATCTCCGTCTCCACCGTCACGGCATTCGCGACCAGCCGGCCACCGGGCTTCAGCGCTTCGATGACTGCTTCCGCCACGCCATCGTCGGCACCGCCGCCGCCGATGAAGATCGCGTCCGGGACAGTGAGGCCGGCGAGGGCGATCGGCGCGGAGCCCTCGATCACCGAAAGTTCCGGCACGCCGAGGGTGTCGGCATTGAGGCGAATGCGTTGCGCGCGATCCGCGTGCTGCTCGATGGCGACTGCGCGCATGGAGGGATGTTTGAGCATCCACGTTATCGCAATCGAACCGGATCCGGCTCCGACATCCCACAGCAACTCCCCGCGGCGCGGCGCCAGGGCGGAAAGCGTCAATGCGCGGATCTCGCGTTTGGTGATCTGGCCGTGATGCTCGAAGAGGTCGTCGCCGATGCCCGCGAGTGGCAGGACCGATGCGCCGTCGTCGGCGACCACCTCGATGCCGAGCACATTGAGCGGTCCGAATTGCCGATCGCCTGTTTGGCTGGCCTCAATATCGGTTCGCTGCTCGTTCGGCCCGCCCATGGCTTCCAGTACGCAGACGCTTGAGGCGCCGAAGCCCAGCTCCGTCATCATTCGCGCAATGGCCGCCGGTGCGGCACCGTCCGAAGTCAGTGCAAGGACGCGCGTTGCGGGATGCAGCAGCGGTCGCAGGTGCTCGATCCGCCGGCCGTGCAGGGAAATGGTCGCGACGTCCTGCAGCGGCCAGCCGAGGCGTGCGGCAGCGAGGCTGAAGGCTGAAAGGGCGGGAAAGACCGTATATTCCGAAGGATGCAGGTCGCGCGCCAGCGTTGCGCCGACACCGTGGTGAAACGGGTCGCCGGAAGCCATCACACAGACCTTGTCTCCTGCCAGACCGAGCACCGCGCCGACATCGAACGGGGAGGGCCATTGCCGTTTTTCCCCGGCGATCAGCGGTGCGGCCAGTTCGATGTGCCGTGCCCCACCGAACACGAATGCAGCTTCAGCGATTGCAGTACGAGCGGCCTCGCCGAGCCCGGCTAGGCCATCCTCGCCTATGCCGACGATGCTCAGCCAGGGTTTTGCGGTTGCGCGTGCGGCGCTGTCTTCTCTAGATGGCGTCATGGCCATCCCGCATGTTCTCATCCTCGGCGGCACCAGCGAGGCACGCGTGCTTGCCCGACGCCTCGTCGCGCGGGGAGATATGCGCGTGACGCTGTCGCTCGCCGGGCGAACGGAAAATCCGCTGCAGCAGCACGGAGACGTACGCGTCGGCGGCTTTGGTGGCGCGCAGGGGTTGGCGCAGTGGCTGCGGGCAGGGCAGGTCGATTTGCTCGTCGATGCCACCCATCCGTTCGCCGCACGTATCACCGCCAATGCCGTTGAGGCGTCGCGTGCGGCCGCCGTGCCGCTCGTGCGGCTGGAGCGAGCGCCATGGGAGCCGCAGCCCGGCGACGACTGGATCGCCGCCCGGGACATCGATCACGCGGCGGCTCTGCTCGGCGAAGCGCCGCGCACGGTGTTTCTCGCCATCGGACGGCAGGAAGCCGGTCGCTTCGTTATCCGTCCGCAACACCGCTACATCGTGCGAAGCGTCGAGCCGGTGGACACGGTCGAGCGGATCGCCGGCGCGCATTACATCCTCGGCCGCGGCCCCTTTGCGGAAGCCGACGAACACGCGCTTTTGCTTGAGCACGGCATCGAGATCATCGTTGCAAAGAACAGCGGCGGCGAGGCCACCTACGGCAAGATCGCGGCTGCGCGCCAGCTTGGCCTGCCTGTCGTCATGGTCTCTAGGCCGCAGCCGCCGGTTGGGGATGCTGCGGCGACCCTGGATGAAGCTATTGTTCGCATAGGCGATCATGTCGGCCTGCCTGCCGATCGCGGCGAATAGACGAGCGGCGGCAACCCATTGCGCGCGACCGTTCTCGTTTCGGGCGAGCCGATAATCACGCAGGTCGCCATGTCGGCGAGCGCGCCCTCGGCACTCGCCAGATCGGTCAACGTCATTTTCTCGTCAGCCCTGCCGGCTGCGCGACCGAAGACAACCGGCACGGTCTCGGGCAACTCTTCTCGCAGGATCGTGAACGCCCTGTCGAGCTGCCAAGGTCTTGCGCGGCTGACCGGATTGTAGATCGCGATCACGAAGCCGGCTGAAGCAGCCGCGCGCAGGCGCTGTTCAATCGTTTCCCAGGGCTTGAGGTTGTCGGACAGCGACAGCGCGCAGAAATCATGGCCGAGCGGTGCGCCGACACTGGCAGCCACGGCAAGCATCGCGGTCACGCCCGGCACGATCGAAATTTCCAGTTCCCGCCAGGCTTCTGGCCCTGCCTCGATGGCCTCGCACACGGCTGCTGCCATGGCGAAGACGCCGGCATCGCCGCCGGAAACCACGGCTACTTGGCGGCCGCTTGCCGCCAGTTCGAGTGCCGCCGAAGCACGCGCAATTTCTTCCCGGTTGTCGGAGCGGTGTGCAGTCTGGCCCGGCAGCAGCGCGATGCGGTCGAGATAGGGACCGTAGCCGAACAGGTCGCTGGATGCTTCGATCGCCGCGTGAGCTTCGGGCGTGAGCTGGCGCGGACTGCCCGGCCCAAGCCCTACCACGGTCAGCCGGCCTGTGGTCGTTTGCTCATTCATCGTCGCCCGCTCCATCCCGGCACGAGCACGATGGAAAAGTAGGGAGCCGCATCGTCCGGCCGTTCGGACAGCCGGGCAAACGTCATTTCCGCCATCGTGGCGCGCTCGACATAGATTGCCTCGTCGAGCCGTCCGGCGATGTCGAGCGCGCGACGGATACGCGGCAGGTTGCGCCCGACCTTCATGATGACGCACGCCTCGGAAGCCGAAAGGCGCCGTGCGAGCTCATCGTCAGGCAGGGTGCCGGGCAGCACGCATAGGACGTCGTCGCCCTGGGCGATGGGCGCGCCAACCGCCGACCAGGCGCCGGACATGGCCGTGACGCCCGGAATCACCTCGGTCGGAAAACGGTTCGCAAGGCGCACGTGGAGGTGCATGTAGGAGCCGTAGAAAAGAGGATCGCCCTCGCTCAGCACGGCGACGCTGCGGCCGGCTTCCAGATGTGCGGCAACCGAGGCTGCGGCTTCCTCGTAGAACGTGCCGATCGCCGAGCCGTAAGCGTCGTCACTGCGCGCGATTTCGGTGGTGACGGGATAGAGCAGCGGCAGTTCCACCACGCCCAGTCGCAAGTGCCCCGCCACGATGCGGCGCGCATTGCTGGAATTGCCGCGCTTGGCGAAATGGGCGATCACGTCGGCCTCCGCCAGTGCGCGCACCGCCTTCAAGGTTAGCAGTTCCGGGTCGCCCGGACCGGTCCCGACGCCGATGAGTCTTCCCGTCACAGTCCCGGCCTCGCGAGTGCGTTGATCGCAGCGGCCGTCATCGCGCTGCCGCCCAGCCGTCCGCGCACGATGGCAAACGGCACGCCGTGGCTGCCTTCGGCCAGTGCGTCCTTGGATTCGGCAGCACCGACGAAGCCGACCGGCATGCCGATGATCGCAGCGGGTTTCGGCGCGCCGGCCGACAGCATGTCGAGTAGATGAAACAGTGCCGTCGGCGCGTTACCGATGGCGACGACCGCTCCGGCAAGGTGATCGCGCCAGAGTTCAAGTGCGGCGGCAGAGCGCGTATTGCCCATGCTTGCGGCAAGCTCGGCGGTGCGCGGATCGCGCAGCGTACAGATCACGGCATTGTCGGCCGGCAGGCGGGCACGGGTGACGCCATGGGCCACCATTTCGGCGTCGCACAGGATCGGCGCGCCGCCCGTCAGGGCTTTGCGCCCGTCAGACACGAAATCCGGCGAGAAATGAAAGGCTTCGGCTGCCTCAACCAGCCCGCAGGCATGGATCATGCGAACCGCGATATCCGATTCCGCGACGCTGAAACGCGACAGGTCGGCTTCTGCGCGGATGATGGCGAAGGATTTTTCGTAGATCGCCGTTCCATCGCGTATGTAGTCGTTCGCTGCCGTCATGCACTCCGTCTCCGCGCCGCAGCGCCATGGCTTTCGGCGATGCGCTTAAGCCGCGCGCGCATTGCGTCGTCCTTCGTTTCAATTTCGTAGCCTTGCGCCCCGCCGATCAGGGTCGCGGCCGCCCGTCGCGGGTTGGCGCACTGCTTGGCACAGCCGGAAAGATGAACGATCCCGCTTCCATCCGGTATCTCCATTGCCAGGGCAGCGGCGATCGCCTTGGTAGCCAGATGAGCGGAGGCACACGCTGGCGCCCCGGCGCAGGTCACGATGCGCAGCCTGGGATCGCTCGCTTCGGTCACGAGACCAAGCCGGGTGGCGGTCTCGACCAGCGTGCGTTCTTCGGCCTCTGACATGTTCAGCACCAGCAGTCCACGGCCGGGCGCAAGCCGGAAGACCGTTTCCGATTCCGCCGCTTGTGCAAGGGTTCCGAGGCTGCTCGCATCGATCTGGCCGAAAGCCAGCGCGATGCCGCGTGCCATCCTGCCGTCGCGCAACGGAAAGCGCCCGACCGGCAGCGTCGCTTGCGCCGAGGCTCTTTGCGGGGCGGGTTTCAGGCTGGCGGAAACCGCGCTGATCGCGGCGTCGTCCAGGTCGCGACCGCGCGCGCCGGGGCCGCGTTGGGATAGATGGTCGAGCACGAAGATCGCCGCATCGACAGCCGCGTCCGGCCCACCGGTGCCGGCCACCGTGCGGCCTGCTTCCACTAGCCACTCGCGTGCCGAGATGGCGCGGAGCCGCACATCCGCAACAAGTTCATCGAGAGGCAGGGCGCCGCCGCCATCGATCACCACCGACAGCTTGGGCGCGAGCCGGTCGGCAAGCGGCAGTGCCCGTTTTCGGATCGCTTCGGCGAGCGGGCGGGGGTCTGCAATCTCCGCGGTGTCGAGTCCGGCCAAGGCTCCCGTCCGCACCTCTATGCCTGGGTGAACCGCGATGCCCAACTCCGCAACCGCATCTGCAAGGACACCCGCCGAAGCGCGCGTCAGTCCCCTGATCTGCAGGTTGCCGCGAGCGGAGATTTCAAGCTGGCCGTTTCCGAACGCTTGGGCTGCATCCGCCACACCGGCAAGCTGGTCTCCTGTCAGCGCGCCGTCGGCGGGGTTGAGCCGTGCAAGCAGTCCGTCGCCCGTCTGCATGGGCGCGGAAAGGGAAGGGCAGGCACCCCGGTGCAGGTCGGTGCTCATGCGGCCTGCTCCAGCGCCTGCGCCTCGGCGATGAGCGCGGCCAGATCCTCGTCGACCGAATTGCGCAGCGGATGCCAGAGTCCGCGCCGGCGTGCCGTCGCGAACCGCTCGGCGATGGCGCGCGCGGCTGCCGGGTTCTGGTCGAGCAGGAAGGCGCGCACCGCAGGGTCGCCGAGATAGGCGTCGTGCACATCTTCCAGCAGGTTGCTGGGGATCGCTTCCGTCGTTTCGGCAAAACCCACCAGACGATCCACAGTCTCGGCAAATTCCGCGCCGCCGCGCGGGCCGTGGCGCATCTGGCCAGAGATGAAGCGCGGATTGAGCGCGCGGGCGCGGACGGTACGCGTCACGGCGGAAACGACGGAGCGGGCGCGTGGCCGCACCGGATCGGTGACGTCGAGCATGACGATGTCGGCCTTGCCGCCGAGTGCGGCGACTGCCGCCGCGAAGCCGCCGACAAAGGCGACGTCCGCAGACCCTTCGAGTATGTCACGTCCGGGGTCGTCGCTGACATGCACGAGCAGGTCGGCGCCCGCGATACGGTCCGCGAACGCACCGGGCGCGGCCAAGCCCTCGCCATCCGCGCCGCCATAGGCATGGCTGGCGGCGTCGAGGTAGGCGCGGCCAAGTTCCGCCCGCTCGTCCCATGCGCCGCTTGCGAGCTTCTCCTCGATGCCGGAGCCATAGGTACCGGGTGCGGACCCAAAGATTCGAACGGGCCGCGCATCACCAGAGCGGCGGCCAGCGGCCAGCGGGTTCTCCGAAGCGGCCTCGTCGCGCGCCGCGACGGCCGCGACCGCTGCGTCGATCAATGCGATCTGGGTCGGGAACATGTCGCGGAACAGGCCGGAAATACGCCAGGTCAAGTCGACGCGCGGGCGCCCGATAGCGGCAGGCGGCAGCACCTCGATGCCGGTGACGCGCCCGGTCGCATGGTCCCATTGCGGGCGGCAGCCCATCAGCGCCAGCCCCTGCGCGATTTCCTCGCCGCCGGTACGCAGGGAGGCCGAGCCCCACAGATCGATCACCATCGCGCGCGGATAGTCGCCATGGTCCTGCATGTAGCCGCGCACGACCTCTTTTGCCGCTGCCTCGCCGAGCGCGGCGGCGGTCGGCGTCGGCAGCGTGCGCGGATCGGCCGTGAACAGGTTGCGGCCGGTGGGGAAGACATCGGTGCGGCCGCGCGCCGGCGCACCGGAGGGGCCGGCGGCAATGCGTCGGCCGTCGAGTGCGGCGAACAACGCTTTTCGCTCCGCTTCGGCGCTGGCCTTGCGCACCGTGTCGACTTCCCCGTCCGGGCTGCGGCCATAGATGTGCAATCCGTCCTTGACCGCGAAGTCCTTGAGGTCGCAGAGCCACGCATCGATCTGCAGCAATGCCTCGTCGGGATTGTCGGTGGAAACCCCAGCATCGCGGGCAAGGCCGGTTTCGGCTGCGGTTTCCACGATGAGCTTGGCCAGCCGGTCGCGCCGCCGCCGGTCGAGCCCGTCGGCCTGTGCGTACTCGTCGACCAGCCGCTCAAGCATCTGCTGCTCTTGTGTCAGTCCCGCGCCGACCAGCGCAGGAGTCAGGTGCCCGAGCGTGACTGCCGCGATGCGCCGCTTGGCCTGTGCGGCCTCGCCGGGATTGCTGACGATAAAGGGGTAGATGACCGGCAGCGCGCCGGCAACGATCTCGGGGAAGCAGCCGTTCGACAGCGCGACCGTCTTGCCCGGCAACCACTCGAGCGTGCCATGCGCACCCACATGCACCAATGCGTGGCTGCCAAGCGCTTCGCGCAGCCAGACGCCGAATGCAAGGAGGGCATGGCGTGGCGGAAGAGCCGGATCGTGATAATCGACGCGCCTGTCGGCGGAGCGGCCGCGATCAGGTGCAAGCGCGACGGTGACATTGCCGAACCGGGCTGCGCGGAAGCCGAACATGCCGTTCGGCGCATCGTGTTCGGGATCACCCCATGTTTCCTGTAGCGCCTGCGCGGATTCGGAAGGCAGGCTCGCAAGTGCGCCCCGATAGACATCAAGCGCAAGTGCATCGCTTTCGCGCTTAAGCAGCCGCATCAGCTCGCGCGCTGAAGCGGGAATCTTCTCAACCGCATAGCCGGCGTTCTTCAGGTTGTGCAGCATCTCCAGCACGCTTTGCGGCACATCGAGGCCGACGGCATAACCTGTACGGCCGGCCGCCGCCGGGTAGTCGGGAACGAGGATCGCCACACGGCGCTCGGCGGGCGGGGTCCGTTGCAGCGTGACGAATGCCTCGATGCGGGCGGCCACCTGCGCGACCCGGTCAAGCTCCGGCCGGTTGACCGTGGGTCTCAACGCCAGTTGGGCGTCTGGTTCGGCCGCCTGCTTGAAGGAGATTGCGCCGGCCATAAGCCGCCCGTCGAGTTCCGGCAGGACCACATGCATCGCAAGGTCTGGCGGCGCCAGACCGCGCTGGCCTTCCGCCCAGGCATCCCGCCTCGTCGTGGCAATCGCTACCTGAAACACCGGAAGGCCGATCTCGTCGAAGATGTTCTGCTCGCCGGGTTCGGCACCGGTGGCGAAAGCCGTCGCGGTGACCAGTAGCGACGGGGCGAAACGCTTCACCGCGTCCTTGAGCAGAGCCCGCGCCGCGTCGTCGCGTAGGCTCGCAACGAAAATGGGCAGAGCACAGATACCGCGCCCCGCAAGCGCATTCGCCAGCGCAACGATGGGCGCGACGTCGTCCGCCAGCAGCATCGATCGATAGAACAGCAGCGGCACGACGGGCCTGCCATCCGGAACGACCTGCTCGGGCGTAACGACACCGTCGCCCGGCAGATAATAGCCAGCCTTCGCGATGGGTGCCGCCGTCGCCGCCTCGACAGCGTGGCCGGCCAGCCGCGCCATATGGCGCAGCGCCGATGCGAGATTGTCCGACCCTCCCTCGCGGAAACAGGCCAGCAGGGCGTCATACTCGACGTCGGAAATAGTCGAGAGCCCGGCCAGCCGCTCGTCGCGCTCGCGGCATTCGCCCGGCAGCAGCGCAAGTGCGATGCCGTTTCGCCGCGCGGTTTCCGCCACCCTGTCGCAGCCGTAGCGCCAGTAGTCGTGGCCGCCGAGCAGGCGCACCACCACCACCTTCGCCTTCCCGCCGGCGCCATCGAGCCACAGGTCGACGGACATCGGATGCCGCAAGTCGCGCAAGGCCGCCAGCCGCAGCGAGGGCAACGCGCCGTCGGCGGCCTTCCAAGCCCGTGAAAGTGCAGCAAGGTCGCTGTCGGAGAAGGACAGCGCGATCATCTCCGCCGGCTGCATGGCCAGATCGACGGGATCGATCAGGTCGTCCAGAGAGGCCGAAGATGTCGCGAGGATGTGCATGGTTCAGGCGGCCAGCAGGCGCTCCACCGCCGCGCGGTCGAGCCCTTTCAGGCCGATCACGACGAGCCGTGTCGCCTTCTCTTCGCCGGCTTCCCAGGCGCGGTCGTAGTGATGCGAGACGCGCGGCCCAACAGCCTGTACCAGCAGGCGCATCGGCTTGCCCTCGACATGGGCGAACCCCTTCAGGCGCAGGACGTTCTCAGCCTCAGCAGCGCTTGCAACCTTGCGGGCAAGCTCCTCGGGGCTTGCGATCGCCGGAAGCTCGATGACGAAGGAGTCGAAATCGTCGTGCTCGTGATCTTCCTCGTCATCGTGGTGCGTCTTGCGGTTCTCAATGTCGTCTTCGACGGCGAGGCCGAGACCGAGGACCGCTCCGGCATCAATGCGGCCGTTTGCGACGGCTACGATCTTGACCGCGCGCGGCAGGTGCTCGGCCACCGCTGCTTCGGCCCGGCGTCTGGCGGCATCGTCCAGCAGGTCGCTCTTGGACAGCACGATCAGGTCCGCGCAGGCGACCTGATCCTCGAAGACTTCCTCTACCGGGTCTTCGTGGTCGATCGATTCGTCCGCGGCCCGCTGCTGTTCGAGCGCGTTGCGGTCGCCGGTCACCTCGCCCGCGGCAAGCGCGGGTCCGTCGACGACCGCCACCACGCTGTCCACCGTGACGCGGTTGCGCACGGCAGGCCACTGGAACGCCTGCACCAGCTGCTTGGGCAGGGCGAGGCCCGACGTCTCGATCAGTATGTGGTCGACCTGCGTGCCGCGCGACAGGATCTTGTCCAGAGCCGGCACGAAATCGTCGGCGACGGTGCAACAGATGCAGCCATTCGCCAGTTCGACGATGTCCTCCTCGGAGCAGTTCTCGACGCCGCAGCCGCGCAAAATTTCGCCGTCGATGCCAACATCGCCGAACTCGTTGACGATGACGGCGAGTTTCCTGCCGCCGGCATTCTCGATCAGGTTGCGGATAAGCGTGGTCTTGCCGGCGCCGAGAAAGCCGGTGATGACCGTGCAGGGGATGCGCTGGACCGAAGTGTTCATTTGAGATCCTGAAGGTTGGCTGCTGTGGGGACGCGGGCGATGAGGCCGCGCTTGAGCGCTTCGGGCCGATTGCGGAACGGCATGAAACCATCGGATGAGCCGGCAAAGAGCTCCGCGCCCGCAACGAGGTCTGCGGCGTTGTCGGTGTCGAGTTCACCGAAGATGTAGCTCCACGAGCCGGCGCGCAGCACGGCGGCGCTCAGGCCTCGCTTGCAGTTGCCGAGACAGGCGACCTGCCTGACGTCGACCGTGCTGTCTGCTGCGGCCTCGCGGGTGGCGTCGGCCAGCGCCGATCCGGGTCGTGGAAAGGTTTCGGCCGGCGTGCCTGGATAGCGGCAGGAACTGCAGACGATGATGGTGACCGCGGACGCGGTCTCGCTATCTGCCGAAGAGGCATCGAGGTCCGGCTTCAACTCGCCGGAAATTATGTCCGTCACATTGCGCTCCTTGCCCGGGAACACCCGCCGGGCGGTCAGGATTGGGTCTGCGACGGCAGGTCTCCTGGCTCACGGATCGCTGCTCCTGCCGCCTTCCCGAAGCACCCGCTTCAGTGGCATTCGACAGGAACTATCCGTCTACAGTTGCGGGGACAGCTACGGATTTGCCCGAAAGCGCACCGTATTCCCTCTTAGCCTGTCACCTCGCGGCGACAGGACCGTCGGCGTCCATTTAGGTCGCCCGAGGTAAGGCTGTCAACGCGGCTCGATTGAAGGTTGCGGCAGCCGATGATTGCGCTATGGTGAATACGTCGTCGGTTCCCGCAAGGGACCAGAGGGAATGCGGTGAGGGCCAACAGCGCCCGATTCCGCGGCTGCCCCCGCAACTGTAAGCGGAGAGCCTTTCCCCAAAAGCCACTGGAGCATTCGCTTCGGGAAGGCGGGGAAGGGCTGTGACCCGCGAGCCAGGAGACCTGCCGCCGGCCATCGAAACACGTTCCCTCGGGTGGAGGGGAAAGGACGAATCATGGCTACTTCATCTGGTGCAATTGCTGCGACATCGTCGCAGTCGCGCCTATTGCAACTCTCGCTCGCAGGTTTTCTAGGCCTTTTCATCACCGGCTTTGTGGGCTTCTCCCACATGGAGGTGGTGCACAATGCCGGCCACGACTACCGCCATTCGATGGCATTTCCCTGCCACTGAGACGAGAGTTAAGCCATGACCATTTTTCGTAACGTCGTGTTCGTCGCGGCGCTCGCCGGCCTGCTCGCAGGTCTCGTCATGACTGCCATGCAGGTTGCCTTCACGGTTCCCCTCATTCTCCAAGCCGAAGCCTATGAAGGCACCGGCGAAGAAGGTGCTGCGGCTGAAGAATCACACGATCACGGTGCAGCCGGGCACAGCCATGGCGACGAGGCCTGGATGCCCGCCGACGGGCTGGAACGAACCCTCTACACCGCCCTTGCAGCCATTGTGACCGGCATTGGCTTCAGCCTGCTGCTGGTTGTTGGATCCGAACTGGTTGGCGGGATCGCCGGCTGGCGGCAGGGACTATTCTGGGGGTTCGCTGGTTTCTCGGTGTTCACGCTTGCGCCCGGACTAGGCCTGCCGCCCGAACTGCCGGGCATGCCTGCCGCCGATCTCTTCGCGCGGCAGGCATGGTGGATCGGTGTCGTCATTGCCACGGCCGGTGGCCTCGCGCTTATCGCGCTGACGCGGTCGGCGGCGCTGGCGGCCCTGGGTGCCGTGCTGATCGTGCTGCCGCACGTCATCGGCGCTCCGCAGCCGGAGAGCCACGATACGCTGGTCCCGGCCCATCTCCACCACAGCTTTGTTGTGGCGGTGACCGTGACCAACCTCGTCTTCTGGCTGGCTCTCGGCGCCATGGTTGGCGTGCTGCGGCCGCGTTTCGCGCAGGGGCTCGGCGAGCCGCAAAGCAGCCTTGCCTGACCCGACTGGTACGCTGACTTTCGTCCTCGGCGGCGCGCGCTCGGGAAAGAGCCGCCACGCCGAGGAACTGCTGTCCGCAGAACCCACACCGTGGACCTATATCGCTACGGCGCAGGCCCTCGACGCGGAAATGGCGGAGCGGATCGCCCATCATCGCGCGCGCCGAGATTCTCGATGGCACACCGTCGATGCGCCACTGGACCTCGTCGACGCGCTGGAAGCGTTGCCCGGGGGTCGTCCGGTTCTTCTGGATTGCCTGACCCTGTGGCTGACGAATGTGATGCTGGCCGAGCGTGACGTCGAGGCCGAATCGCAGCGGCTGGCTGATGCCCTCGCCAGCCCGCATGGGCGCTGGGTTGTCGTCGCAAACGAGGTCGGGCTCGGCATCGTGCCGGACAACGCGCTTGCGCGCCGGTTTCGCGATGCTGCAGGTCGCCTCAACCAGATGGTTGCGGCGCGCGCTGATAGCGTGGTCTTCATGGTCGCCGGCCTGCCGATGAAAGTGAAGTGATGCGCGAGATCGACGAAAAGCAAGCCGAGCGCCACAAGGCCAAGATGGAGAAACGCAAGGCCGTGCAGGACGCCGAGGTCGCCGGCAAGACGGTCGAAAAGGGTCTTTTGGTCGTCAATACCGGGCCGGGCAAGGGCAAGTCGACTGCGGCGTTTGGCCTTGCCTTGCGCATGCTGGGACACGGTCGGCGGGTCGGTGTCGTGCAGTTTGTCAAGGGCGCATGGAAGACGGGCGAGACGCAGGCGCTCGAGCGCTTCGGAGACATGTTCGTCTGGCACGCGATGGGGGAGGGGTTCACCTGGGAGACGCAGGATCTCGCCCGCGACGTGGCCGCGGCCGAGCGCGCATGGGCGAAGGCGCAGGAGATGATGGCCGACGAGAGTTTCGGCCTAGTAATCCTCGACGAGCTCAACATCGCTCTGCGCTACGACTACCTCGACCTCGGCAGTGTCGTGGCTAACCTGAAGGCGCGCCGGCCGGACCTGCATGTCGTCGTCACCGGACGCAACGCAAAGCCCGAACTCGTGGAGGTGGCAGACCTCGTCACCGAGATGGGGCAGGTCAAGCACCACTTTGCCGCCGGCGTGAAGGCGCAGGCGGGCATAGAATTCTAGAGAGCCAGCACACTTGCGGCGCCTACGCCGGCGAGGCCGATCAGCAGCGCGTCGGCTGTCCGGTAGAGTCGCAGGGCGCGGCGGATATCGGCAGCGTCGGCTTCGCGGCGGCCGCCTTCGCCCATGAAGACGTCATCGACCAGAACGCCGCCATAGGAGCGCGGGCCTGCCAGTGCGAGGCCGAGCGCGCCGGCCATCGCGGCTTCCGGCCAGCCTGCGTTGGGCGACTTGTGACGCCGCGCATCGCGCCGGACCGCCCGCCATGCGCCCGACGGCGAAGCCCCCGGAAGCAGGGCGGCGGCGGTGCAGAAAAGCAGCGCGGAAAGCCGCGAGGCCGGCAGGTTGACCAGATCGTCGAGCCGCGCCGAGACCCAGCCGAATGCAAGGTGGCGTGGTGTCCTGTGGCCGATCATGCTGTCGGCAGTGTTGATTGCCTTGTAGGCAATGCCGCCGGGAAGCCCGGCAAGGGCCAACCAGAACGCCGGCGCGACCACGCCGTCGGAGAAATTTTCCGCAAGACTCTCGATTGCGGCACGGGAGACACCGGCTTCATCGAGGCTCTGCGGGTCGCGGCCGACGATATGCGAGACGGCTTCGCGGCCGGCCTCCAGCCCGCCGGCCTCGAGTGCGTCGGCAACTGCCTCGACATGCGCCGCAAGGCTGCGCTGGGCCAGCAGGCTGCTGGCGAGCACTGCAAGCAGCAAGAAGCCGATCCAGCCGGCAAGAAACCATTGCAGCACCAGTCCTGTCCCGACCGAAATCACAACCAGCAAGAGCAGCGCCACGATGCCCGCCATCCGGCGGGTAGACGGCGGATCCACGTCGCGATTGAAGCGCCTGTCCATCCATGAGATCAGTCGACCGACCCACGTCACCGGGTGTCCGATTGCGCGAAACAGGCGGTCGGGATAGCCGACGGCGGTTTCGAATAGCAGGGCAAGGAAAGCGATCAGGACGAACATGACGGCAGGCGGCTTTGATATGGCATCCGGGGCGGTGGAACATGGCGGCAGCCTGTCGCGCGCCGAGCGGCTCTATCCCGGCGCGCCGAAGCCTTGGCTCGACCTGTCCACCGGCATCAACCCGCACTCCTATCCGCTGTTCGAGCTGCCCGCCAGCGTCTTTGCACGTCTACCCGAGGAAAGCCGCGCCAATGAACTCGCGGCGGTGGCGGCCGAGGCTTATGAAGCGCCGTCCGCAGCGTTCATCGCCGCGGCGCCGGGCACGCAGGCCCTGCTGCCGCTGGTAGCCGGACTGGTGCGGCCCGGCAGGGCGGCCGTGCTGTCGCCTACTTATGCCGAACACGCGCGCGCGGCGGCGCTGGCTGGCCACGCCGTCGTTGAAGCGCGGGATTTCGATGCCCTGTTCGAAGCCGACGTCGCGATCGTCGTCAACCCGAACAATCCGGACGGGCGTGTCTGCCTGCGAGACGACTTGCTTCGACTGGCCGCGCACCTTCGAACCAGAGGCGGTTTGCTGGTTGTCGACGAGGCGTTCATGGATGTCGGCCCCCGCTATCAGAGCCTTGCGCCGGAGGTCGAGGCGGGCGGCATCGTCGTTCTGCGCTCGTTCGGGAAGTTCTTCGGCCTTGCCGGCATCCGCCTCGGTTTCGCACTAGCAGAACCGAAGCTTGCGGAGGACCTGCGCCGCCGGCTCGGCCCTTGGGCGGTCTCTGGTCCGACGCTTGAGATCGGGCTGTGCGCGCTTGCCGATACCGGTTGGCAGGAGGCAATGCGCGAACGGCTCCGGATGGACGCCGATCAGCTTGATGCTTTGCTTGGCCGGCACGGGTTGGCCGTTTCTGGCGGCACCGATCTCTACCGCTTCGTGCGCGTGCCCGGTGCGGGGGCTGTTTGCGCGGCACTGGGCCGACAGGGCGTGCTGGTACGCAGCTTCGATTTCGACGAGCAGGCCCTGCGCTTCGGCCTGCCGGGAGACGAGCCAGCATTCCGCCGCCTCGGCGATGCGCTGGCAACGGCCGTCGGGCGGACCGAACATGGTTAAAGCTCGGATTCAGTGATTGTTGGTGATTTTTCGTTAAGCGTGACTGGAGGCGGGCAGGGCGGCGCGTTCCCTTGCCTGCAAACTCCAGTTTTGTGTGCGAGTTTTCATGCGTCCTTTCCGACCTACCGCGATGTTTGCGGCACTTCTCGTCCTGGCCGGCTGCTCCACGGGTTCGACCATCGATGCGCTGCAGTCGATCAAGCCGTCGAATGAAACGACCAGCTCGATCGTGCGCCCCGTGACGCCGCAGACCGCCGTCGGCGCCACCGCGGCGGCTTATCCTGACGCATCTCCGGCGGCGATCGCCGCGCTGAATGAGCCGGATAGGATCGACACCCCGGCCATGCAGCAGGTGGCAATGGTGGCGCCGCAGTCGAGGCCCGCAGCGCCGCCTGCCTCCGGCCCGCGCCCCAAGGTGATCTCCCAGCGCTTCAGCGATGCCAAGCCTATGGACTTCGGCAAGATCACGCCGCAGCACCATCTGGTGCACGGCGTCGACGTCTCGCGCTGGCAGGGCGACATCGACTGGGCGCGGCTGCGCAGCCAGGGCGCAAATTTCGCATTCATCAAGGCCACAGACGGCGGCGACCATCTCGATCCGATGTTTGCCAAGAACTGGAAGGGCGCAGCGGATGCCGGCATCAAGCGCGGCGCCTACCACTTCTTCTACTGGTGTCGCACGGCCTCCTCGCAGGCTGACTGGTTCATCCGCAACGTGCCGCGGGAGGCAGGCGCGCTGCCGCCGGTGATCGATGTAGAATGGAACCACCAGTCAAGCTGCAAGCAGAAGCTCTCGCCGCAGCTCGTGCGTGAAAAGATGCAGGTCTTCATGGATCGGCTGGAGCGCCATTACGGCCAGAAGCCGATCATCTACGTGACGCCCGACTTCTATGAGGACAACCTCAAGGGTGCGTTCAACGGCTATCCGTTCTGGCTGCGCTCGGTCGCGGCCCACCCGTCGAAGCGCTATCCCGGCCGTGAATGGGCCTTCTGGCAATATTCCGGCACCGGGCTGTCCAAGGGCGTCAAGGGCGAGATCGACCTCAACGTCTTCAATGGCGACGTCGCAACCTGGTATCGCTGGCTGGGGCGCAACGTCCACGGCACCGCGATGGCGCGAAACTGATCCTCGCCGATCTTTGACAACACACAAACCGCCCGGCAGTGCCGGGCGGTTTTTCGTTGTCAATCCCGATCAGTCCTTGCTGCGGGGACCATCGCCACGCTTGCCGGCGCGGTTGGGGCGATCGTCCGACGTCACCTTGCCGTCTTCGTTGCGGTCCATGCGGGCGAAGACCCGCTCGGCGCGCTCGCTCAAGCCGGCGGTAAACTCGTCGGCCGTCAGCTCGCCATTGCCGTCGGCGTCCATCGCGTCGAAGCGGGCGGACGCGCGATCGCGGGCGAAGCCGGAGAAGGCATCGAGATCCATGCCCTCGCGCATCATGGTGCGGAACTGCGCGTGCATCTGGCGCATCTCCTCAGGCATCTCCGCGCGGCGCTCGGCCCGGCGTTCGCGATGCTCGGCGAAACGCTCCATCCGGCCCGTGGCGCCAGCCTGAAACTCCTCGGGCGAAATCATGCCGTCGCCGTCGGTGTCGAGGCGTGCGAAGCGTTCGCTCGTCCGCTCCTGCATGCGCTCGGCGCGCTGCTCTTCGCTGAGCGGCTGCCGGCGCTCGCCGCGCTCCGCACGTTCGCCATGCTTGCGCCAGCCGTGGCGGCCTTCGTGCTTAACGATGCCGTCCTCGTTCGGCCCCATGCGTTCGAACCGCGTCTGCGCGCGCTCCGCTGCGGCGGCCAGCACGTCGTCCTTCGTGACGATGCCGTCGCCGTCGGCATCCAGCGCCTCGAAGCGGGCCGTGGCGCGCTCCTGCATGAGATTGGCGAGGGCTGCGACGTCCATGCCGTCGCCGGCGATCAGCGCCCGCATCTCGGCGCGGAACTCTCCTCGGCCGTTGCGCTGATCGGGTGTCTCGGCCTGCGCCTGGGCGACGGCCGCGCCGGATGCGGCGAGCGCGATGATAATGAGTTTTTTCATGGGGTGGCTTCCTCGTTGCTGTGTCCCTGCCGGCGATGATGCGGGGGCGAACATTACGGCGCGCTTTCGGGGAGATTAATTCTGCGTAATGGAGAGCCGGCGTCGAGGGGCGTGCGCGGCCGCTCTGCGGATTGTGACCGAATCATGGAACCGGCCTCGTCCGGCTGCATTGATTGATCACCAGCTAATGGAGAGGCATCGTGAAATCACTTCTGGCAATCGCGACGGGGTTTCTGGCTACCCTGGTAGTTTTCGGCAGCGGCATCGCGCTCGCCATGTTCGTCATGATGCCGATGCCCGATGGCCGGCCCGATGCCAAGGGCGAGGATGTCGCGTCCGTCTGGAGCAGCATCCCCCGGCAGGTTGAGCGCGGCGCCCAGGGGTTCGAGCGGATCGCGGCTGTCGTGCCCGCCGATGCGGTCGATGTGAAGGCGGTCGACACGGATGATGTGGTTGCCCCGGCTGCAGGAGACGTATCCACCGACATGATCACGACGGCGAGCCTGCAGGGCGACGACGATCCGATCACCGACGACGATGCCTATCGGCTGATGGACGCCCATGTCGCGTGGTGCCATGAGCGCTATCGCTCCTATCGCGAGGCCGATAACAGCTATCAGCCCTATCGTGGTGGCCGTCGCGAGTGCGTCTCGCCCCATCTCGACGAGCTCACGTTCGCCCAGGGCGACGCGCAGACGGTAAGCGTGGCCGGCTACGTTGCCGATGAGGGCGTGGGGTCCGCGGCGAGCGACCCGTGGCGGGAGCTGGGCCTGGTCGACATGTCGCCGGCCCATATCGACGACTGCTTCCGCCGCTATCGCTCCTACCGGGTGGAGGATAACAGCTACCAGCCCTATGGCGGCGGCCCGCGCCGACAGTGCCAGTAGGAGCTAGCGTACACGATCCCCGACCCCCGTGCCTTTCTTCCGCCATTCTGGCCGCGATAGTTCGCACGGCGGGATCGAGGAGAGGGTTGAACGATCATGAAGGCGGCTCGCGCGCTGCGCGCTTCATTGCTGGCGGCGGCGCTTGCCGCATCGACCCTGCCGGCGCCGGCGCAGGACTGCTGCGACCCGGCCGGGCCGTTCCGCAAGGGCGAGGCCTATGCGGACGAGCCGGCGACCTGCGAGACGATCGGCGACTGGATCGACCGCGTGCCGGACTATGACGGGCGGCTCACCATGTCGATCCGCGGGGCGCTCTCGGCGGTGGAGACCGACGGCACGCTGGCCTACCTCATCATGTGCGAAGCGCCGGGCGTGCGGGTACTGTGCGTGACCTATTCCACCAACGACATGCAGCCCGGCGACGTGGTGCTCTTCGGCGGCGGCTATGCGCCGGTGGACGAGAGCCGGGTGATGCTCGACCCCTGCCTTGCCGGCGCGGGGTAGGGGCAGCCTCATTTGCGGCGCTGCGGATGGATCGTCTCCCCACGTTTCAGCATCTCGACCAGCTCGGCGATCTTGCGCCTGCGGCCGGCCTCCGTCTTCATATTGTGCGTGCGGAAGGCGAGCGCGAAGCGGTTCTGCGCCGTCAGCGTCGCCAGCATGTCGCGCGCGCGGGGCTCGGCATCGATCGCCGCCTGCAGGTCGTCCGGTATCGTCATCTCGCGGCTGCCGGCATAGGCGCGGTCCCAGCGCCCGTCGGCCTTCGCCGCCTCGACATGGGCGAGGCCGTGTTCGGTCATGCGGCCCTCCGCGACAAGGCGGGCGACGTTGTCGACATTGATCCTGCTCCACACGCTCTTGCGGCCGCGCGGCGTGTAGCGCTGGAGGAAGCTCCGCTCATCGAACCCCTTGCGGATGCCGTCGATCCAGCCCCAGCAGAGACACGCGTCGATCGCCTCCACCGGCGTGATCGAGGGCAGGCCGGAACCCTTCTTGTGAACCTTGATCCAGATCTCGTCGGCACGGTCGTGATTCTCGCCGAGCCAGCGATAGAAGCTGTCGGCATCGGGAAATTCGCGGATCTTGGCGGGGTCGACATGGACGGGCGGCATGGGGCGCAACCTATCGCCTTGCGGTTCGAGGGGGAAGGCATGGCTGTCAGGATGATAGCCGGCGCGCTTCATCGTCGCCGGGTCGCTGCCGCGCCCGGGCGGTTCATGGTTTTGCCGCTGTCGTGATCGTGCCTGCGGGTATCGAGTGCCGCTGCCGCGCGTCATGAGGTGTCGGCCGGCTCCAGCGCCCAGAACGCGAGGCCGTGGACGGTGTCCAGCACCGCGTGGACCTCGTGGGCCCAGCCGTTGCGGCGGGCGGGTTTGAGGCCGGGCGGGCGGCCGGGGCGCAGGGCGGAGACGCGGCCGATGCGGCGGGACGCGCCGCTTTCGAGGCGCCTGCGGCGCGCGTCGCGGGCAGCGCGCCAGCGCGCGAAACGGGTTGCCTGTCGCGGCAGGTCGTCGAGGGCGCGGCCGAGTGCCGCAAGCCGCGAGGCGAGGCGGGTCGCGCCGACCCTATCGAAATCGTTCGGGGGCTGCGGGATGGGCGCAGGCTGGGTGAAGCCGGGAAACGAGATGCGGGGCATGCCGGCCGCAGCATTGCACTGACGCCGGTTCCAGCGCGGCAGCGGATCGAAGAGCGGCAGGCAGAGCGGGCGTGTGTGCCGGGGTGCCGCAACGGCTGCGCCGCCGCGTGCGGCGGACCGCCTTCCAAGGCGTGGCGCGGAGGGCGGTGCTGCGAGATCGCGCGCGACGATGATGACCAGCCGCCGCGCGGCCGCTTCCGCCGGGCGCAGCAGGGCAAGCACCGCGCGGTGGAGATAGCGGGGCAAAGTGGGGCGAGCCCCGGCCATGGCCTCGGGCGTTCGTTCGCCCGACAAGCCCGTTTCGGGACTTTTCGTTCCGCCAAGCGGACCGCTTCCCACCATGGCGACGAGCATGGCGAGCACCCGCCTGAGCGCCTCGCGGTTCGTCTCGATCGCAGCATTCCAGTCCATCGTGCCCTCCGCTCGGTCGGGCAGGATCGTGCGGGTCTGGAGGGGCGTGGATAAGTTTTCCGACGTGGGTGCGGCACCGCCGGCCTCGGGAGGTCTTTCGGTGCCGGAGCGCTGTCGTTGCGGTGTGGGAAAGGTCGTTCTCCCGGGATATTGGGAAGGTGTACTTGCGCTGTGTGGGGGAGCAACCGATGAGATGAAAGGCGATGCTGGAGGGATAAGCTGGCTTTCCAGGAGGAGATGGATTAAATGGTGTGGGGCTTGGGACATATGGTGGCATGAGGGGCGGCGCGATGACCGTTTAAGCTTCCATTTCGGTCGTTCAGGAAGCGCCGACCGCCACCCGAAACTTGGATCTACTAGGTTCCATGGGGGACAGAGCCAAAGTTATTAGCCGACTGGCAATTTTTGGGCCGGGTTGCGTACCAGACGATGCCCTATAGGATCTGCGCTCAGCTTCCCTGCTCCGCCGCTGACCCGAGGCACGCCTCTAAAAGAATCCTTAGGTCTGTCGCGACCTCGACCCCGGCAGGAATTCGATAGGTGTTTAGCAACTTGTCGTCTTGTCCAGACTCTTTCACTACCACTTTCAGTTGGCCCAGCAACTTCTTGCCCTTAACAGTCGTAGGCGTCGCACCGCCGGCATCATTCCAAAGCGCCACTGAGTTAGGAGAACCGCCGTCGGGATAAAGCTCCCGGTTGACTAGCTTACGCTTGTCCAAAAACGTGTCCTTCGCCCTCGAGATTCTCGCTGCGGCGACGCTTCGCCATTCCTCTGCAGTTTCGACTGGGACGCCGTATAAAGCAGAGAGATAGTCTGCCGCACAAAAGTAAGCCTCGACGTCGCTCGCGGCCGTCACCCATGGGAAGGTGCCATCGGTCTTGAACCGATCCGCCCACATTCCAGCTTCGGCGCTCGTCATAAAGTCGCCGTCGCGGTGAATGATGGCCTTGATTTTAAGCTCACCATCGACAAGCAGCCCGCTCAACAGCTTGTCCTTAGGAAGATTGTCGATACCAAAGCATCGACAAACGGCGAGTTGCCTAGCCAGCGCGGGCCACTGCCGGAGGATCGCCCTCAGTGCTGTGTCGTCTTCATCCTCGACGAAGAACAGCGCCGCCTTGTCTAGCCCACCCCAGCCAAGTAAGCGACGGATGGCTTCACCATCATCGGTCTCGACCTTACCCTCGTTCATCCAGACCAGCTTCGCTGCCGGACTCGCGCCGCGCGCTATGTGTGGGCTATGCGTCGTCAGAATGATCTGGGTGTCGGTTTCCGCAGCGGCGGACTCCAATGTTTCAATCAAGCGTTCCTGCTTATCTGGGTGGAGGTGGGCATCGGGCTCATCGATGAGCATTATCTTCGGTTCGAACAAAATTAGGTAAGCAAAGATTTGGATGACCTGAAGCAGCCCGGTGGCGGCAGTTTCCAATGGCCGGTCTTGGCTGTCGAGGCCCGGTGACGAGTAGGTCGCCGAGATATGATAGTCCTCACGTTCGTCGAAGGAGACGTTGACAGTGATCCCTGGATGCACCTTAGCGACATATTGGTTCAGCCTTTTAAGACGCTCGATGCCAGCCGACTCATCGGGATCGTTCAACCGGCGGCTACGCAGATTGAGGAGTATGTTTCTCATCACTCCCCCAGCGTCACCGCTCGCCGCCTGTCGACGAAGCGATGGCTGCGCAAGAATGCTCTCACGCTCGGACAGTCCCGCCAGTCCGGGAATGTAAGTGGTGATGAACTGAAAACGCTGCTTGTAGGGAGTGACGGTGTTGCCGCCTTGAACCGCCCCGGGTTTGCCGGAGGCCGTTTCTTTTGAGTCACGCGGCCATGGCTGGTTCTTCCAGCATGGCGTAGTAGCGTTCCTCGGCTTCCGCCGG
>NZ_JAZHFV010000007.1:0-253717 GCF_040970315.1 Neoaquamicrobium sediminum
CCGCCTCAAGACACTCAAGCGCGCAATGTACGGCAGGGCAGGTCCTGAACTGCTGAGGGCACGAATGCTGCCACCGCTCCACACAAAGTGAGGAAGAACCTAATTAAGTGCCACGCGACACCAGACCTTCAACACAGTCTGATTGGGTTCGACATTCGTATCCAGTGGTGCCGAAGTAAGAAGAACAGCAGTCAATCAGCGAAGCAGCGATCCGATCACCTCGAGTGAAGCAACCGACCAAAGTTTGCGGGAGACGCGAGTCCACCCATCGCCATCGAGGGCGCCACCATACTGTGCTAGAGTACGCGCTTTTTTTTCGATCTCGTCGCGCGTCAAGGTGTTACCGGGGTCTCCTTTCGGCTCGTCGACACGGGCTGTCAAAACCGTCCCGCCTCGTATCGTTACCGATACTTTCCCCATCCAGGTGGCCGGGTAGTTCTGCTCCACTTCCGGGTCGAAGATCATGTCGACCCTTCGCATGAGCTCTCGGACCGCTTCATCCTCCAGGACCGTATCGAATTCGTCCAACCCGGCGCGCCGATGCACGGCAATGAGCCCCAGCGTAGCAGGCATCGAGAATTTCGCCTGATGCACAGTGGCGGGCCGCACGACCGACCCCAGCACGTCGATTGCCGCCTGGTGAACGTGAGCGGTGACATGCTGAATATCATCGGCGCGCAGATCGTGCTCATGCAGAATTTTTAGCAAAGCGTCGGCGGCAGGGTGCGTGTGGCGGCATGACGCATGAAACTTAAAGGAGGTCTCGGCGAGCGCCCATCTCACACCAAGACCAGCTGTGATTTTTGCGGGGTCGCAGTTTCGTGACATTCCTGCGCCCATGCCTTGTTCCCCCTCCAAGATGCGACGTGCGCCGGTAAACCCCCGTGCTGCGAGACTTGCTGCAGTCATCCCGTTGGCTGCAGCCTTCCCGGTGTGGAGCTGCTTGGAGTCGGCGGCGTCTCTGAGAAACTCCCATACACCCGCGGCCTGGGTTCCGGCCGAGCCGAAAGCATTGAGCATCTGCTCAGAGCCCAACCCAAGCAGCCGGCCAGCAGCAGCGGCCGCAGCGAGAGTGCCCGCGGTTCCCGTGGTGTGAAAGATCTTGTAGTGCGGAAGGCCCAGATATTCGCCGGCGCGAATGCCTGTCTCATAGCCGGCGACGCATGCCGTCAGGAAGTCGCGGCCACTTGCGCCGATATTCTGGGCCACGGCCAGTGCGGCGGGAAACACCACCGCCCCCGGATGGAACACTGAACCATTGTGCACATCGTCCTGCTCAGAGACGTGCGAAGCGGCAGCGTTAACCATCGCGGCGAATAGCGGTGAGGTCATGCGGCCCGAGATGAGCACTTCTGACCGGCCATGGTTGGGGCCCATTTCCTTGGCGAAATCGTCAACCGCAAGGATCGCCCGATGGCGTGCGCCTGAAAGCGCCGATCCGGCCCAATCGACAAAGAGGTCTACGCACCGTTCGACGGCATGTTCGGGAATATCCCGTATGGACAGCGCTGACGCGAATTCAGCCAGTTCGGCAGTGCCATGTTCGCCAGAACGCTTCCGGCTCGTCTCCGTTCCGCTCAACATCTTCTCCCGTGAATTCGATCGTTCGTTAAAGCGATCAGGACTGATATGTGCCTTGCATTGTTCTCAGTCCGTCGGCTGTCTCGCACCACACCGTGCCTTCGGTCGGCGTCCCCTGTTGGCACAGCATCAACATCTTGCCGCTATAGCATGGCGCCAAGCCCCGATAGCTGAAAACTGCCGGTATGCGGCCACATGCCTTCGCGGCCAGATTGATGAGTAATGTAGCCTGCAGCGGCCCATGAACAACCAGGTCTGGATAGCCCTCGATTTCGCAGGCATAGGGACGGTCGTAGTGGATACGATGGCCGTTGAACGTCATTGCTGAATAGCGGAACAGCAAAACGGGATCGGGCGTCAGGACCTCCTGCACGCGCTTCGCCGCCTCGGGCGGAACAGCGGGCGCGGGCCCGGGCACCGTGCTTGCCCGATAAACAATGTTCTGGGTCTCGACAACCGCGGTTTCGCCGTCAGCGACATATTTGTGCTTGACCGCAACCAACACCAGCGGGCCACTGCGCCCGTGTTTCAGCGTCACATCGGCGATGACCGACCGGCGCTTGACGGTTCCCAGCGCAGGCAGCGGCCTCAGATGCCGCAACTCGCCGCCGGCCCACATGCGCGAAGGCAGAGGCACAGGAGGCATAAAGCCGCCCCGGGCCGGGTGTCCGTCCGCTCCAAGCGTCTCGAGATCGGCCGGAGGCAGTGTGAGGCACCAGTGGAGGCCCACTGGTGCGTGCCCTGCCTCGGCGGGCGCGAGCCACCGGCCCAAGGTCGCGCGGTACCGTGCCAGCAGTACGTCGCTAATGGTTTCCGAAGCGCTCTCCTCAGTGCCGATCCAGCCTCGCAGATGATCGATGTCGACTTCGGTTGTCATCCGCGCTCTTCCCGTTCCAGATTGCCGCGCCAGCACGAGGCGCCTCAAAACGACCTTGGCATGCCGAGGATGTGTTCCGCGACATAGGACAGGATCAGGTTGGTCGATATCGGCGCCACCTGGTACAGACGGGTTTCGCGAAACTTGCGTTCCACATCGTACTCCCGGGCGAACCCGAACCCGCCATGGGTCTGGATGCATGCATTAGCCGCCTCCCAGGACGCATCGGCGGCAAGCAGCTTGGCCATATTGGCCTGCGCCCCGCAATCGCCGCCGGAATCGAAGCGGCGGCAGGCTTCGAAACGCATCAGATTGGCTGCCTCGAGGTTGACGAAAGCCTTGGCAATTGGGAACTGCACTCCCTGGTTCTGGCCGATGGGCCGGTCGAACACGATCCGCTCCCCCGCATAGGCGCGGGCTTTATTAATGAACCAGTAGCCGTCGCCGATACATTCCGCAGCGATCAGGGCGCGCTCAGCATTCAAGCCATCCAGGATATGATAAAAGCCGCGCCCTTCCTCACCGATCAGGTTCTCTTCTGGGATCTCGAGCTCATCGAAGAAAACCTCGTAGGTTTCGTGCCCCGGCATGTTCGCGATCGGGCTTACTCTCATGCCATTGCCAATCGCCTTTTTCAGATCGACCATGAAGATCGACAGGCCCTGCGCCTTGCGCTTGACCTCATTGATCGGCGTCGTGCGCGCCAGCAGGATCATTAGGTCGGAATGCCGGATTCGGCTGATCCAGACCTTCTGACCGTTGACCACATAGCGGTCGCCCGTCTTGACCGCGGTGGTCTTGAGCTTGGTAGTATCGGTGCCGGTGGTGGGTTCGGTCACGGCCATTGATTGCAGCCGCAGTTCGCCGCTGGCGATGCCGGGCAGGTATTTCCGCTTCTGCTCCTCCGATCCGTGCCGCAGGAGCGTGCCCATGTTGTACATCTGCCCGTGGCAATGGCCGGCATTGCCGCCCGAGCGGTTGATCTCCTCCATGATGATCGAGGCCTCGGTTAGCCCTAGCCCCGAGCCGCCATATTCCTCGGGGATCATCGCGGCAAGCCAGCCCGCGCGGGTCAGCGCCTCAACGAACTCTTCGGGGTAGGTCTCATCCGCACCATGCTGGCGGTGGTATTCGGGTGGGAATTGCGCGCAGAGCGCGCGCAGTGCCGCGCGCAGATCGTCATGGGCTTCGGGGGCAGAGGTCTGCATCCGTCACCTCGCCCTGTGCGCGCCAGGGCCGCTGGTCTCGAGGATCTCCTCTTCGGCGCGCTGCCATATTTCGTAGGAAATCGGATTTTCGCTCTCCTCGAGGATATGGCCCACCAGCCCGATCGCGCGCGCCATCACCCCGAAGCCACGCACGATCTTCCATGGGAAGCCGAACTCGCAGCAGATAGCGCCGATTGCGCCGGTGGCGTTGATCGGCAGCATCTTGCCTGATTTATCTTCGGCCACGGCCTGAATTTTCTGGATCAGCGCGACATACTCGCCGGACTTGCCGTTCTCGGCCGCAATCTGGAAAAGCCGCGGCGCGCGGGGATCGACCGGCTTGTGCACCGGATGGCCCAGCCCAGGAACGATCGCCCTGCGGGCGCGGAATTTTTCAACCGTTTCAGCGGCGACAGCATCCAGATCTGCGCCGGTGCCCAGCTTGTCCTGCGGCAGCGCCTCGTACAGCATCTTTGAGGCGCCTTCCATCGAGCCGACGAACACCGTGCCCAACCCGCAGAGCCCCGCCGCGACTGCGGCCTGAAGCGATTCCGGCGCGCCCATATAGGTCATGCGCGCGGCCAGGGCGGACGGCGTGATACCATGTTCGACCAGCGTGATGACGATGGCGTTGAACACGCGGCTTTCCTCGGGCATGGCCTTGCGGCCCGTCAACTGCAGAAACGCCAGATCGCCGAGGTTCATGTGGCCCAGGATCTCGTTCGGCAGGTCGAGACCGCGCACGCAAATCTTGTCGGGTGTGCTCCAGGCGATATTCGAAGCAATCTTCTGCTTGCGCTTGCTCATCAAACCGGATCCCAGGAAAAGACGTCCGCTGAAACTTCGAGCGGCGTGAAATGCGACTTGAGCGCGGGAATGGCATGCTCGGCGATCGTTTCGGCGGTCCAGCCGTCGCCGGAATGCACCGAACGCACCGGTCGCGGCTGGCTCATCAGGAAGATCTCGTTCATCCGAACGGCAAAGATCTGGCCCGAGATATCTGCGGCCTGATCGCTCATCAGATAGCAGGCCATCGGCGCGACCTTGGCGGGCGTCATCTTCTTGATCTTCTCGACCCGCGCCTCCTGTTCCGGCGTGTCGGTCTTGATCGAGGAAATCATCCGGCTCCAGGCGAAGGGCGCGATGCAGTTGGACCGCACGTTCCAGCGTTTGAGGTCGAGCGCGACGGATCTCGAAAAGGCCGCAATGCCCAGTTTGGCCGCCGAATAGTTCACCTGGGCGTAATTGCCAATCAGGCCCGAGGTCGAGGTCATGTGCACCAGCGCGCCGCCTTCCTGCTCGCGGAAATAATCAGTCGCGGCGCGCGAGGTATTGAAGGCGCCGTAGAGGTGTACTTTCACCACCGCATCGAAGTCCTCGTGGCTCATCTTGTGAAAGAAGCCGTCGCGCAGGATTCCGGCATTGTTCACGACTGCGTCGATGCGGCCGAATTCCTTCACGGCGGCCTCGACCATGGCCCGGGCCGCGTCCGGGTCGGTTACGCTGCCGCCATCGGCGATGGCGTCGCCACCGGCGGCCTTGATCTCGTCCACCACCGTTTGCGCAGCAGTGAGAGTGTGGCCAGTACCCTTCAGTGACGCGCCCAAATCGTTGACTACGACCGCCGCTCCCTCGGCTGCCGCCATCAGCGCGATCTCGCGGCCGATCCCGCCGCCCGCGCCAGTGACCAGCACGACCTTTCCGTCCAGCGTTTTTCCCATATCAATCTCCTCATTTCGCCTTGCGAAACTTGTCGAGTCCGCCGGAATGCATCACCCGGCCCATCAGGGGCGCGCCGATGATCTCTTCGGCCTTGACCGCGGCGGCGATCAGCTTGTCCAGGTCGATGCCCGTCTCGATGCCCAGCTCGTGGCACAGAAAAACCGCGTCCTCGGTGCAGACATTGCCCGCGGCGCGGGCGTTGCCGTGGCCGGCGAAGGGGCAGCCGCCAAGGCCGGCGACCGAGCTTTCGAACATGTCCACCCCCATTGACAACGCCGCATGGATGTTGGCGATGCCCAGCCCGCGCGTGTCGTGAAGATGCATTCCGATGCGCGCCCCGGGCGCAAGCTCGCGCAGGGCGCCGACCATGCGCTTGACCGCCTCGGGGTTGCCCCAGCCCATCGTGTCGGCGATCACGAGAATCGGTACGGGGATCTGCTCTTCCTCGCAAAGGCGTAGGACGAAACGGAAGTCCTCCAGCACCCGCTCCTGCGGGATGGGACCTTCGAGATTGCAGCCGAACGCGGTCATCACATAGGCCGCATCGACGGTGTAGCCCGCTTCCTTGTAGAGCCGCACCCACTCGCGTTGCCGCTCGCGCATCTCCGCTGAGGAGCAGTTGTTGTTTGCCTGTGCGAAAGCCTCAGACGGATAGAACAAAAGACGCGGGTCGATATCGACTTCATGCGCGGTCAACGCCTTGCGGAACCCCTTCTCGTTCAGCCAAAGCGAGGTGTATTTCACACCGGGCTTGCGCTTGATGTGCTGAAACAGCTCGCCCGTGTCGGCCATCTGCGGCACGTATCTGGGGCTGACGAAGCTACCCACCTGGATGCGCTTCAGCCCGGTATCGCTGAGCATGTCGATCAGCTCGATCCGCTGTTCGATCGGGTAGGTCTTGCTTTCGATCTGAAAGCCCTCGCGCGGGCCTTCTTCACGAAACTCTACGAACTTGGGAAAGTCGGTCATGCCTGTTCCTTTTCGGGTGGTATGATCTCGGCGATCGTCTGGCCGCGATCCACCATCATGCCTTTGGAGGCCGCAATATTCGCGGCGATGCCGGAGGCAGATGCCTTGATGGAGATCTCGAGCTTCATTGACTCCAGGACCGCTACGACATCGCCTTCCGCTACCGCATCGCCCTCGGACACTTTGACGTCGACGATCATTCCGGTTAGCGGCGAGGCAACGGTCCGTTCGGCAGCGCTTTCGCCAGCGGCCGAGGCCAAGGGTGGTGCCGGGCGGAAGACAAGCCGGCCCGGCCCGGCGTCGATCTCGATCACCCCGGCATGAAGGCGCGCGGTTGCCACGTCTACCGTCTCGCCCTGCGCCACGCGCCACCGGCCCGGCGCGATCTCACGGCAGGAGAAAGTGAGGGCGGCACCATCACTGCCATAGACCGTGTAGGTGTCGCCGGAGCGTACCGGGCCCACGCAGAGCTCCTCGACGCTTCCCGCTGCGTCGGTCAGCATCACGCGCTGGCCCGCCTCCATCGCGTCGCCGCCAAGGCCGAGCCGCCAGTTGGTGAAGAGGTCGCGGTTCGACCACGGTTCGGCGGCGTCGTCTGATCGCCCGCGGGTGACGAAGAGTACGGCTGCCATGGCCTTCCAGAGCCGGATGCCCGGCACTTTCGCCGCCGCAGTCAGATCGTCCAGCCGCTCGTCGATCCAGCGGGTATGGACGTTCATTTTCTCGAATTCGGCGTCGCGGGCGAGCGCGGCGAGGAAGGCGCGATTGGTCTCGACGCCTTCGACCGCGACATGATCCAGCGCCAGCGCGAGCCGCGCCAGCGCCGTCTCGCGGTCGGGCGCGTGGATGATCAGCTTGGCGATCATCGGATCGTAATAGGGGGTCACGGCATCGCCTGCCTCGACGCCGCTGTCGATGCGGAGACCATCGGGCAGGCTCAGCGTGGTCAGCGTGCCGGTGGAAGGAGCGAACTGCATCGCCGGGTCCTCGGCATAGAGCCGTGCCTCGATGGCGTGACCGTCAATCGTCAGATCGCCTTGCTTCAAGCCAAGCCCCGCACCCTCGGCAATACGCAGTTGCAGTGCCACGAGGTCGAGCCCGGTGATCGCCTCGGTCACGGGATGTTCCACCTGGATGCGCGGGTTCACCTCGAGGAAAAAGTATTCCTCGCCCGAGACCAGGAACTCCACCGTGCCGAGCCCGCGGTAGTCGAGCGTCTCCCCCAGCCGCACGGAGTCCTGGGCGATCCGTTCGAGCAGGTCGCGGGGCAGGCCCCAGGCGGGAGCTTCCTCGATCACCTTTTGGTGACGGCGCTGCAGCGTGCAGTCGCGCTCGAAAAGATGCACGACGAGACCCTTGCCATCGCCGGCGATCTGCACCTCCACATGGCGGGCCTCGGGCAGGAACCGTTCCAGCAGGAGACCTTCCGAGCCGAAGGTGGACTTCGCTTCGCGCAGCGCGCCCTCGATGTCGGCCATCAGGGTCTTTTCGTCTGCCACCAGCCGCTGTCCACGTCCGCCGCCGCCGCCCACAGCCTTGAGCAGCACGGGCAGGCCCATCCGGCGCACTTCGGCGGCGATTTGATCGGGATCGGACAGGGCGCCCGCGGCGCCCGAGATCACCGGCAGGCCGGCCGCGATGGCGGCATCCTTGGCGCTGGCCTTGTCGCCGAACCGTTCCAGGGTTTCCGGCGTCGGTCCCATGAAGATCAGACCGGCGGCCTCGACCGCGCGGGCGAATTCGGGGTTCTCGGCGAGGAAACCGTAGCCGGGATGGACGGCGTCGGCCCCGGCGGCCTTCGCCGCGGCCAGCACGGCATCGATGCGCAGATAGCTTTCCGAGGCCGGCCCGCCGCCGATGCAGATCGAGTGGCCGATCTCGCGCACGTGGAGCGCGTTGACGTCGGCTTCGGAATGTACGGCGACAGGCCGGACGCCCCGTGTCCGCGCCGTGCGGGCGATCCGGCAGGCGATTTCGCCGCGGTTGGCGATGAGAACCGTCTTGATCTTCACTGTGGCCGCCTCACATCCTGAACACGCCGAAATGGGTTTCGACCTTTGGTCGCCGTGAGGTGATGTCGAGCAGCAGCGCCATGACGTCACGGGTCTCGCAGGGCTCGATCACACTGTCGACCCAGAGGTTCGAGGCGAAGTTGTAGGCGCCCTGGAAATCCTCGTATTCCTTGCGGATAGGCGCCTTGAAGGCCTCTTCCTCCTCTTTCGTCCAGGTCTTGCCCTCGCGCCCGTTGATCTGGGCGCGCACCTGGGCCAGCACGCTCGCGGCCTGTTCCGGCCCCATGATGGCCGCGCGGCCGGTTGGCCAGGCAAACATCGCGTCGGGCTGGAAGGGGCGGCCCAGCATGGCCAGATATCCGGCTCCGTACGAACCACCGGTGATGATGGTGAACTTCGGCACCCGCGCCGAGGACATGGCGGTGATCATCTTGGCGCCCGCCTTGGCGATTCCCATCTGCTCGACCTCGCGCCCCACCATAAAGCCGTTGACATCGGCCAGGAACAGCAGCGGGATGTCGCGCTGCACGCAGAGATTGATGAAATGCGTGGCCTTCAGCGCCGCTTCGACGAACAGCACGCCGGTATTGGCGAGGATCCCCACCTCGTGCCCGTGAATGCGGCCCCAGCCGGTCATCAAGGTGTCGCCGTAGAGCGGCTTGAACTCGTGGAAATCGCTGCCGTCGACCAGCCGAGCGACGATCTCGCGGTTCTCGGTGGGTACTTTTGGGTCCCGGCTGACGATGCCGTAGATCTCTTCTACCGCGTAGGCCGGGGCGCGCGGCGGCGCCGGTGTCTTGCGCGGGGAGGGCCTCTCGCCCAGGTGCTTGACGATCTCTCGCGTGATGGCGAGCGCGTGGGCGTCGTCCTCGGCGAGATGGTCGGTCACGCCCGAGACCGAGCAGTGCATCTTGCCGCCGCCGAGGGTCTCGTTGTCGACCTTCTCGCCAGTGGCGGCGAAGGTGAGTTCCGGCCCGCCGAGATACATGAAGCCCTGGCCGCGCACGATGACCACCTCGTCGCAAAGCGCCGGGATATAGGCGCCGCCGGCGGTGCAGGGGCCCATGACCACGGCGATCTGCGGCACGCCGTCGCCCGACATCCCGACCTGCTGGTGGAAGATCGAGCCGAACTGGCCTTCGTCGGGAAAGATGTTCTCCTGGTCAGGCAGAAACGCGCCGCCGGAATCGACCAGTGTGACGACCGGCAGGCGATTGGCCCAGGCGATCCGCTGGGCGCGCACGTGCTTACGGCAGGTCATGCCGAAATAGGTGCCGCCCTTAACAGTGGCGTCGTTGGCGATGATCATGCAGTGGCGGCCCTCAATCACGCCGATGCCAGTGATGATGCCCGCGCCGGGCGGCACGCCGTCGTACTTGTCGAGCCCGGCGAGTTCGCCAAGTTCGAGGAACGGCGTGCCCGGGTCGATCAGCCGCTCGACGCGCTCGCGCGGCAGGATCTTGCCCTTCTTCACGTGGCGCGCCCGTGCGCTTTCCGGCCCGCCGACACGCTGGCTGCGCCGCAGCGCGTGCAGCTCGGCCACCTTGGCGCGGTAATGCGCGGTGTTGGCCCGGAAATCTTCCGACCCGGTGTCGAGCAGGGATTTCAGCTTTGTCATGGCAGGTCGGGGTACTTTCTCAACACGAAGGCCACCTTGGCCGCGCCCGGCTTTTCGAAGGTGTCGGCATCGACGATCCGGACATCGGCCCTGAACACCAGGGCGTCGCGCAGGCGCTGCTCGATCTTCTTCTTCAGGTCCGCGTCACCGTCTCGGTCGCGGTCGGGGCCGCGTTCGACGATGATCTTCAGTGCTTCCTGCGTGGTGTGGCCCTCGAAATCGGCCACCACACGCATGACGCCGTTCGTTTGCGGCACCATCTCGTTGACGATGCTGTTGATCGCCGAGGGAAACACGTTGGCCCCGCGCACGATCAGCATGTCGTCGGTGCGCCCTGTGCAGCGGATCTTGGGACCCGTCCGGCCGCAGGCGCAGGTCGTGTCCAGGACCTCGATGAAATCGCCCGAGCGGAAGCGCACCAGCGGGCTCGCCCGGCGGCCGAGGGCGGTGTAGATCATCTCGCCACTGGCGCCCTCCGCCCAAGGGATGATCTTGCCGGTCTCGGGGTCGAGCAGTTCGGTCAAAACGTAGTCCATGTTGACCATGTGCATGCCCGACTGCTGGTCACACTCGGCCCAGTAGGTCACGCCCAGGTCGGTACCGCCTAGCATCTCGGTGCACTTGGCGCCCCACAGTTTTTCGATCTTGGCGCGGATCGCCGGAATGCCGCCGCCCGGCTCCCCGCCGACGACGACTCGTTCCACGCCCAGTCTGCTCACTGGTGCGCCCAGCACCTCTTCGGCCTTTTCGGCCAGGTGGATCACGAAATTCGGCGCCCCGACGACGCAGCGCGGGCGCGTGTCGGCGCAGGCGCGCAGGAGCCGGTCGGCGCCGCCGTCGGCTCCCACCGGCACGTCGATGGCGCCCATATATTGCAGGCCCTGCATCACCGGGATGCCGCCCACGAAGCCCTTGGCGAGCGAGAAGGCGTGCAGCACCATGTCGCCGGGCCGCACGCCGTTGGCGAAGAAGCAGCGCGCCGTCATCTCGTGCCACATCTCGGCATCGGATTCTGTCAACGCCACGTAGGAGGGGCTGCCGGTCGTCCCCGAGGACGCCTGCATCTGGATGATGTCTTCCATCGGCGCGGCGCGGTGGCGGCCGAAAGGCGGCTCGGCCGACAGGCTTTCGCGTATCTCGGTCTTGTAGGTGAAGGGCAGCCTCTGCAGATCCTCAATGGTGCGGATCTCATCGAAATCGACGCCGGCCGCAGCGAACTTGTCTTGGTAGAAGGGCGAGTTGGCCTTGAGATAGGCCATTTGCTCGACCAGCCGCTCCTCCTGGATGCGGCGCACCTCGTCGAGCGGCATGCCCTCGATCTCGTGCCAGAACCGGTCGTTGGCCTTCGCGCCGGCATCGGCCCGCCGGAAGCGCATTCCGTGTTGCATGCTTTCCTCCCTGGGCTTTCGCGATCAATACGACCGCGGCAGACCCATTACCTTCTCGCCAATAAAGCTGAGGCACAGTTCACGGTTCACCGGCGCGGTGCGTAGCAGGCGCACCAACGGATAAAGCTCGTACAGCCCGGTATCTTCCGTGAAACCCGACCCGCCATGGGCCTGAAGGGCGGCGTCCACGGCTTCGATCCCGGCCTCGGCGGCGGCATATTTCGCCATGTTCGACGAGGCACCGGCCGAAAGCTTGTTGTCGAATTCCCAGGCCGCACGGCGGGTCATCAGGCTCGCCATCTCCACGGCCGTGTGGGCCTTGGCCAGCGGATGCTGCACGCCCTGGTGCGCGCCGATCGGCTGACCAAAGACGTTGCGCTCGCAAGCATAGACCACTGCCTTCCGTAAGGCGAACCGGCCGATCCCGCAGCAAAGCGCCGCCAGGATGATGCGTTCGGGATTGAGCGAATCGAACAGGATCGAAAAGCCATCGTCCACCTCGCCCACGATATCCTCGGGACCGAGATCCACCTCGTCGAAGAACAGCGTCCATTGTTCTTCCGGCAGTGGGATCGAGACCTTCACCCGCTGCATTTCTACGCCCTTCTTCTTCAGGTCCACGGCGAACAGCGTGAAGCCGTCGGTCTTGCGGGAGACCTCGGTGTGAGGCTTGGTGCGCGCCACCACAAGGCAGTAGTCGGAGACGTCAGCGCCGGTGATGAAGGTCTTTTCCCCTGTTAGCGCAAAACGGTTGCCCTTGCTCCTGGCGAGCGTCGTGGCCTTGATCGTGTTGGACCCGGCGCCCGGCTCGGTGATCGCGAAGCAGAACTGGATCTCGCCCCGGCAGGCGGCCGGCAAGAGCTCTCTGCGGTGGAACTCGGTCCCGTGGCTGGCGATATGTGCCAGCGACATGGTCGGTCCGACCACCATCATCAGGAGCGGGATGCCGTGGTTCGCCGTGCCCTCCATGAACAGCGCCATCTCGGTCATACCGAGACCGGCGCCGCCATATTCCTCGGGCACCATGATGCCGAGAAAGCCGTCCTCGGCGATCTGCTGGAACATCTCTTTGGGAAAGGTGTGCCGGCGGGCGTGATCCAGCCAGTAGGCGTTGTCGAATTTCTGCGCGAGCTGGGCGCCGTAATCGTAGATCTGGCGCTGCTCATCGTTGAGCGTGAAGTCCATTCCCGCACCTCTTGTCAGGCTTTGAAGGCCGGCATGCGCCGGCTTTCGAATGCGTCCAGCCCTTCGGCCACGTCCTCGCTTCGTAGCGCACGCACGGCAGCGTCGCGCTCCAGCCGCATCTGCTGGTCGAGGCCCATATCGGCGCCTTCACGTGCCAGGCGCTTCATCTCGGCAATGCCGGGGCGTGAGCGGGTGCCGATGGTCACGCAGTAGTTCAACGCCGCCTGGCGCAGCTCTTCGTCCGGCACGACGTAGTTCACCAGTCCGGCCTCCTTCGCCTCGTCCGCCTTCAGCCAGCGGGCCGAGAACATCAGATCGAGCGCCTGGCGCAGGCCCATCAGCCGGGTCAGCCGCTGGCTGCCGCCCCAGCCGGGGATCAGCCCGAACTGCGCATGCTGGTCGCCGAACTGAGCGCTTTCCGCGGCGAAACAGACATCGCAGGACAGCATCAGCTCAAGCCCGCCGGCCAGGCAAAGGCCCTGCACCGCGACGACCACGGGGAGACGGCTCTGTTCCAGCCTGCGAAGCCCTTCCATGCCAAAGGCGATGAAGTGGTCCAGCGTCTGCGAGTCCATTATCTTTGTTTTCACCTCGGTCAGGTCGGCGCCGGTGCAGAAGTGCTTTCCCTGTGCGCAGATCAGGATCGAGCGGATGTCGCGATCCGCCTCAAAACTTTCGCGGGCCCTGGAGATACACTCGTGGACCTCCAGCGACAGGCAGTTGAACTTGTCGGGGCGGGCGAGCTCGATAATGCCGACGCTGCCCTCGGCGCTGACATTGACGGGAACGCTCATTTCGCGCCTCCCTTGGCCTTCTTGTCGTATTGCAGCGCCATGCGGCCGACCTTCTCGCGCGCGATGACGAGCTTCTGGATTTGCGCGGTACCGTCGCCGATCTGCAGGCCCAGAACATCGTTGTAGCGCTGATGGTGAGGCAGGTCGGTGGTGTAGCCGTAGTGGCCATGCAGGATCAGGCACTGATGGATGATCTCGCACGCGGTTTTCGGCACGTACCACTTGCACATCGCCGCCTCCTTGGTGTGCGGCAGGCCACGGTCGCGCAGATCGAGCGTGTAGTAGCAAAGCTGTCGCATCATGGTAAGCTGCGTTTCGGCCTCGACCAGCGGGAAGCTGACCCCCTGATACTGCGCCAGCGGCGCACCGAAGGCTTCGCGTTCCTGCACATAGGTCCAGGTCTCGTCTACCGAGGCCCGCGCCGCGCCCAGACATTCCAGCCCGATCAGCGCTCGGGAATAGTCGAAGCCAGCCATGATCGTGCCGAAGGCACGGTCCTGCTCGGCCATCAGGCATTGGGAGGGGACGAAGACGTCGTCAAAGAAGACCGAACCGCGCCCCACGGGCTTGGTCCCGATGTCGTCGAAATGCGTGCGGTTGATGCCCTTTTCATTCAGGTCCACGAGGAACGCACTGACGCCCCGCGATCCGCCCTCGGGATCGCCGGTACGGGCAAAGACCACCGCCGCGTCGGCCTGCGCGGCAAAGCTCATCGACGTCTTCTCGCCGTTCAGCCGCCAGCCGTTGCCGGATTTGGCGGCCCTGAGTTGCAGGTTCGCCGCGTCCGATCCGCCGCGCGGCTCGGTCAATCCCAACCCTATCACCGCCTCACCCGCCGTGACGCGGGGCACCCATTCCTTGGCGATGTCGGGCAAGGCGTGTTTCGCGACCATGCCGCCCATCAGCGACCCCAGAAGCTGGATGTAGCTGACATTGAAATCGGCGCGCGCGATTTCCTCGACGATCAATCCGGCCGTGACGGAGCTCTCGCCCAACCCGCCGAACTCCTCGGGCAGATCGGCGCCGATCAGCCCAAGCGCCCCCATCTCCTTGATGAGCCCGCGATCCATCACGTGCTCGGTTGCCCGCTTCTGATAGCTCTCGGCCAGCTTTTCACGTGCGAAACGCTGTGCTGTCTCTCGAAAGGCCTGCTGGTCATCTGTCGGTTGAAACTGCACGTGATAGCCCTCCCGAGCCTGTGAATCTCACTTCCCAAAAAACCTAACAAACGTTAGAATGCTTGGCAAGATGCAATGGGAGGGAACGTGGATATGTCCGACAGGCGCTTCGAGAAATTGCTGTCCCCGATCCGGGCAGGCGTCCACGATCTGCGAAACCGGGTCATTATGGGCTCGATGCACACGCGGCTTGAAACCGAAACCAACGGTATCGAAAGACAGGTCGCGTTCTATCGTGAACGCGCGCACGGCGAAGCGGCAGTCATCGTGACTGGCGGTTTTGCGCCCAACGCCGAAGGCATGTTCGATCCGGAAGGTCCGCGGCTCGACGATCCGCAGCAGGCGCTGAGCCTCAAGCCGATTTGCGATGCAGTCCATCAGGAAGGCAGTCTGATTTGCGCGCAGATCTGCCACGCGGGGCGTTATGCCAAGTTTGAAGGTTGCGTGGCACCTTCGCCGATTCGGACGCCGATAAACCGCTATTCCCCGCGCGAGATGAGCGAGCAGGATATTCTGCACACCATTGAAGATTTCGCCCAGGCAGCGCTCAACGCGCAATCTGCCGGTTTCGATGGCGTCGAAATAATGGGCTCCGAAGGCTATCTCATTAATGAATTCACCGTGACCCACACCAACAAACGCGAGGACGAGTGGGGTGGCAGCGCCGACAACCGGCACCGCTTCGCGGTCGAAATCGTGCGCGCGGTGCGCGACCGCTGCGGACCGGATTTGCTGGTCATCTACCGTATTTCGGCGGCCGATCTTGTCGAGGGCGGCGCGCCCGCCGAAGAGATCGCCGCGCTCGCCCGCAAGATCGAGGCCGCCGGCGCCGACATTCTGAACACCGGAATCGGCTGGCACGAGGCGCGCGTGCCAACGATCGCCTATCCGGTGCCGCGTGGCGCCTGGCGGAAGGCGGCGGCCAACGTGAAGGCGGCGGTGTCGATCCCGGTGGTGGCCTCGAACCGAATCAATACCCCCGAGGTCGCCGAGGACATCCTGGCCTCGGGAGATGCCGACATGGTCTCGATGGCGCGGCCCTTCCTCGCCGACCCTCATTTCGTGAAGAAGGTGCGCGAGGGTCGGGCCCATGAGATCAACACCTGCATCGCCTGCAATCAGGCATGTCTGGATTTCATCTTCTCGGACCGTCCGGCAAGCTGCCTTGTCAATCCGCGCGCCGGCCGCGAGATGGAATTCCGTGACACGCCGAGCGAGACCCCGAAGAAGGTGGCGATCGTCGGCGGCGGGGCGGCGGGTATGGCCACGGCGGCCGAGGCCGCGCGGCTTGGGCACGCGGTCACTCTTTTCGAGGCAGAGAACCGGCTGGGCGGGCAGCTCAACCTGGCACGTGCGGCCCCGGGCAAGCACGAGTTCGACGAAACGCTGCGCTATTACACTGCTCAGATGGACAGGCACGGCGTCACCCTGCGGCTGGGCTGTCGCGCCACTGCCGACGATCTTGCCGGGTTCGACCATGTGGTGATCGCCTCAGGAGTGACCCCTCGCATTCCGGACATTCCGGGCATAGATCATCCCAAGGTCGCCACCTATGCCGAGATCCTCTGCGGCGCACGGGAGGCGGGACAGACCGTGGCCATCATGGGCGCCGGCGGGATCGGCCATGACGTGGCCGAATTCCTTGTCACCCATCCGGCTGAGGCCAACGAGAACGCGGCCTTTTTCGACACGTGGGGTGTGGACGGACAATTCAGGAACGCCGGCGCGCTGGCGGGCGATCCACTGGCCGTGGTGCCTGCAAAGCGCAAAGTGGTGATGCTGCAGCGCAAGACGAGCAAGGTGGGACAGGGGCTTGGCATTTCGACCGGCTGGATCCTGCGCAACGCGTTACGCAAACACGGAGTCGAGACCTTAGCGGGCGTGGTCTACCAGCGTATCGACGATGGGGGGCTCCACGTCCTTTCGAACGGCGAGACAAAAGTTATCGCCGCCGATACGATCGTTCTCTGTACGGGACAGGAACCCGTACGGACGCTGGTCGAGGCGCTTGCGGCCCGCGGCATTTCCGCCACGATGATCGGCGGTGCGGCCGAGGCGGCTGAACTCGATGCGCTGCGTGCGATCGATGAAGGAGTGCGCCTCGCCCAGTCTTTGTGAACAACCAGGAACGATTGCCAGGGAGGAGCATCATGCTGCCGGAGGTGGCCCGCGCCGGGCGGGCAGATGTCTATTCGATGTTTCGCACGAGAGCGCGCGAGCAACAAGATGCGCTTGCGCTCGAGAACGGAGAGATAAGACACAGCTACGGCACCCTTCTGGGCCGTGTGGACCGTCTCGCTGCGGTGCTTCTGGCGCGGGGGGTAAAGACCGGGGACCGGCTGGTGATCCTGTCGCACAATCGCGCCGAGTACCTTGAACTGCAACTGGCCGCCGCCGGGATCGGGGCGATCGTCGCCTGTTTGAACTGGAGGCTGGCCGCGCCGGAGCTCAAGCACTGTATCGACCTGGTTGAACCGGTTCTGGCCGTGGTCGAGCCAGAGTTGCGCGCGGCCTTGGACGCGGTCTCGCACCTGCCGGTTCTGGAAATCGGCCCCGACTGGGAGGCCGCACTGGCTGGTACAGAGCCCGATCCGCGCATCGACGCGCTGGTGAATGACGTGGAGGCGGGGCTGACCATCCTCTACACCTCCGGCACCACGGGGCTGCCCAAGGGCGCACTCGTCAGTCATCGCGCCCATATCGCACGTTCCATGGTTTTTGCGGCGCAGCTCGCGCTCCAGCCTGATGACGCCTTCATCGCCTGGGCGCCGATGTTCCATATGGCGTCGACCGACCATGCGCTCGCCACGATCTTGCGCGGTGGCCCCGTGGTGATGGTCGATGGGCTGCAGCCGGCGGTCATCAATGAGGCGCTGAGCCGCCATAAGGTCGGCTGGTTCATAATGATGCCCGGTGCGATCGAGGCCTTCATCGCAGAACGTCGCGCCAATCCTCTGCCGATCAGGGGCGTCAGGATCTGCGGCGCCATGGCCGATCTGGTGCCGCCGCATCAGATTGCAGAACTCACGTCGCTGATCGGCGCGCCCTATCTCAACTCCTTCGGCGCGACCGAAACGGGGCTGCCGCCGGCCACGGCCGAGCTGATCCCGGTGGGCGTCGCGCCGAAACGTCTGTCGAAGCGCGCCAGCGCCTTCTGCGAGGTGCGGCTGGTCGATCCGGAGGGGCGCGAGGTGGCGGACGGAACGCCCGGAGAAATGGCCGTGCGCGGCCCCACGCTGTTTTCCGGGTACTGGAATGCCGACGAGACCAACGCCCGCGACTTTCGCGGTGGCTTTTTTCATATGGGCGATGTCTTCCGCCGCAATGCGGACGGCACCATCGACTTCGTGGACCGCGCCAAGTATCTCATCAAGTCGGGTGGGGAAAACGTCTATCCAGCCGAGATCGAGCGGGTGCTGCTGGCGCATCCGCAGGTGATCGATGCCGCCGTCGTAAAGGCCGGGGACCTGCGCTGGGGCGAACGCCCGGTGGCCTTCGTGGCACGGCACGTCGACGGCCCCGATGCCGACGAGCTGATGCGGCTTTGCGGCGATCAACTGGCCGGCTATAAGCGGCCGCGCGAGATCCGCTTCATCGCTTCCGAAGACTTCCCGCGCTCGACCAGCGGCAAGATCCAGCGCCACGTCCTGGAGACCTGGATCGAGCGCGAGGCCAACTGAGGCCTGCCTCGACTGCGCCTATCCGCTGACACCCGTCCGTCCGAACAGCGCCATCAGCGTACCGGTCATCGTGGCAGCCAGCTTATCGGTCCTGCGCTTCAGCGCATATGCGTATCCTCCGGATGCCGTCTTTGCCCCAGCCGCTCACCTATCCAAGCGCAAAGAAGGCAAGTCCACAGGTCGGACGACAGTAAAGAGAGGGCAGTTGAATCGAATTCTAACGTCTGTTAGATTGTTCAATGGGGTTTGCTGAAGCCCTGCACAAACGACAGGGTCGACGGGAGGAAGATCGTTGATCGGTAGCGAACGGACCTGTGGCCGGTGTGATGACTCACGTTCCCTGCGCCCGCCGCCGGGAATGCGTGACGGCATCGCGTGCTCATGACCGCCGCGCGAAAAGAGCGACAGGCACCGCCGCTTGCCGTCCGCAGCGCCACCCTTCGGTTCGGCGGAGTGACGGCGCTGGATGACGTCTCTATCGAGGTGCGCGAGGACGAGCTTCTGGCGATCATCGGCCCCAATGGTGCAGGAAAGACATCGTTTCTGAACGTCACTGCCGGTTTTTACCGCCCCCAGCAGGGGTGCGTCGAACTCATCGGGCAGGATGTGACCGGCCTCCGCGTGGACCAGATCGCCCGCAGAGGCTTGGCACGCACCTTTCAGGGAACGCACCTCTTCGGGGGGTTGACCGTGGTCGAGAACATCCTGATTGGCCGCCACACCCTTATGCGTTCGAATGTAGTCCAGGCCTTCTTCCACTACGGGCCGGTGATGCGCGAGGAAACCGAACATCGCGAGGCTGTTGAGGAAATCGTGGACTTTCTTGAGATCGAGGCGATCCGAAACCGGCAGGTGGGCACGCTGGGCTACGGGTTGCGCAAGCGCGTCGATCTGGGCCGCGCCTTGGCGCAAGAGCCCTCCATCCTGCTTTTGGACGAGCCGATGGCCGGAATGAACTCCGAGGAGAAAGAAGATCTCGCGCGCTTCATCCTCGACGTGCGCGAGGCACGGAAGATCCCGGTGGTGCTTGTGGAACACGACATGGGCGTCGTGATGGACCTGGCCGACCGGATCGTAGTGCTGGACTTCGGCCGGGTGATCGCTGAAGGGACGCCGGCTGAAATCCAGAGGGATCCGGCCGTGATCAAAGCCTATCTGGGGTAGAACAGTGGAGCGCACAAGAGCAGCGAAGGTCTTCAGCGATCCTGCGGTGACGCAAAGCCAAACGCTGCCGCAGGTGTTGCTGGCGCGAGCCAAGGCCACGCCGGCTGCCTTGGCCCAGCGGCACAAGCGCCTCGGCATCTGGCGCGAGTTCACCTGGGCCGACGTGCTCCAGCGGGTCCGCGCTTTGGCGCTTGGCCTTGACGATCTGGGATTCGGCTCGGGCGACTCAATGATGGTAATCGGCGAGAACGAACCCGAACATTTCTGGGCCGAGTACGCCGCCCAATCGTTGGGCGGGAAGGTGATCTCGGTCTACCCCGATCAATCCTCCGCCGAGATTCACTATCTGGCGCGGGATTCGGAGACGCGGATTTTCCTCGTGCAGGACCAGGAGCAGGTGGACAAGTGCCTCGAGATCGCCGGGGACCTCGAAGGCATCATCGCCATTGTCTACTGGGACGATGCCGGGCTGTGGACCTACGCACACCCGCTCTTGCGCTCGTATCAGGCGGTGAGCGATGCCGGAGCCCGCCGTCACGACCAGGATCCGAAGTTATTCGAGGCTCGTGTCGCGCGCGGTAGACCCGGCGACATCGCGGTTCTGTCCTATACCTCGGGCACGACCAGCAAGCCGAAAGGCGTTATGATCTCGCAGCGCTATCTTTTCGACAACTCCGCCCGGGTGATGGGCGCGGTCGAAATCGCGCCGGGCACCGAGTACCTCACCTATATTTCCCCGGCTTGGGTTACCGAGCAGATCTTCGGGCTGTCGATCGGGCTGCTTGCACCGATGGTGGTGAACTTCCCCGAGGGGCCGGAAGAGATACTCGACAACATCCGTGAGCTGGCCGTCAATGCGCTGGTCTTCAGCCCGCGTCAGTGGGAGAACCTTGCCTCGATTGTGCAGGCGCGGATGCTTAGCGCGGGGCCAATTCGGCGGGCGTTCTACAACTGGGCCATGAGGGTGGGCCGCGACGTCTATGTCGAGCGGCTTGAAGGGCGTCGGCCTTCGCTTGCAGCGCGCCTGCAGCTGCCGCTGGCCGAGGTTCTGGTGCTTTGGCACCTGCGCGACAACCTAGGCCTGAGAAAGGCCAGGAACGCCATGTCTGGGGGGGCGCTCATGGCGCCTGACGTCTTCCGCATGTTCCACGCCATGGGCGTGAAGCTGCGCAACGTATACGGGGCAACAGAAGTCGGACTTCTCACAGCGCATATGGGCGAAAGCTATAAGCTGGAGACCAGCGGGCGCTGGATGCAGGTCAATCCTGTCTATGGCGATCCGCTCGAATTTCGCATCGCCGAGGACGGCGAGCTCCATGTGCGGGGCGGCTCGGGGTTCGGCGGCTATTTCCGCAAGCCTGACAAGACCGCTGAGGCCCAGACCAGGGACGGCTGGTACGCGACCGGCGACGCCGTCTCAATGACCGATGATGGAGAGCTCGTGTTCTTCGACCGCGTAAAGGACATGCGGCATCTCTGCAACGGTCACAGCTATCCGCCGCAGTTCATCGAAACCCGTCTGCGCTACAGCCCCTTCATCAAGGACCTGATGATCCTTGGAGACCAGACGCGCCCCTTCGTGGCGGCGTTGATCAATATCGATATGGAGGTACTGAGCCGCTGGGTCGAGGAGAACCAGCTTAGCTTCTCGACCTATACCGACCTGTCGCAGAAACCCGAGATCCTCGAACTGATCAGAGCGGAGGTGGAGCGCATCAACATGCTTCTGCCGGAAGGCTCGCGGGTCCGGCGTTTCGCGAACTTCCCCAAGGAGCTCGATCCCGACGAGGGCGAGCTGACCCGCAGCCGCAAGCTGCGCCGAGCCTTTCTGGAAGAGCGCTACGCCGATCTAGTGGAGGCGATCTACGGCGGGGACCACAGTGTCGATCTCGAAATCGCTGTCACCTATCAAGACGGCCGCCGGGGCGTTCTAAGAGTCCACGTCGCCGTTACCGATGTAGAGGGCGCTCCGCGCACCGCCCGGAAGCAACACGCCGCGTGAAGGAGTTCACGAAACGATGATCTACGTTATCAACGACATCATCACTGGCGCCCTGATCGGGCTGCTCTATGCTCTGGTCGCGATGGGGTTCGTGGTGATCTATCGCGCCAGCAAAGTGTTCAACTTCGCCCAGGGCGAACTGGTGATCCTGGGCGGCTTCATCGTGTGGTACACGACCTTCGAGCTGGGTCTCGACCTCTGGCTGGCGATCCCGCTCTCGCTGCTGCTTTCGGCGCTGGCAGGCTACCTGATCGAGCGGATCTTCCTGACCAAACTGATCGGAGAAAGTGTATTCTCCATGGTCATGGTCACCGTGGGGCTGTTGATATTGCTGCGCGGGATTGTGCTGCTGCTTTTCGGACCCGCGGTGCGGCCCTTCCCGGTGATCTTCCCTCTGAAGCCGCTGTTCCTGGGAGAGATGCTGATTCCGATGAACCTCCTGATCGGCGGTCTCATCACCGTGGTCGCGGCGGTCGGGCTCTCCTGGTTCTTCAATCGGACCCGCGCCGGGCTGCGCATGACGGCGGTGGCCGAGGATCATGTGGTGGCTTCGTCTATGGGGATCTCGGTCAAGGGCTCGATCGCCTTCGCCTGGGTCCTGGGCGCGGTTCTCTCCACGGTGGGTGCGATGATCTTCCTGAGCGGCAAGTCGCTCACTTTCCTTGCCTCCGAGATCGGCTTCGCCGCGCTTCCTGTTGCGCTGTTTGCCGGGCTCGAATCCATCGGCGGACTAATCCTTGCCGGCGTAATCGTGGGCGTGGCACAAAGCTTGGCCACCAACTATCTCGATCCGCTGGTGGGCGGTGCGCTCGGTACTGTCGTGCCCTACCTCATCATGCTGGGCATCCTGCTGATCCGGCCAACCGGACTGTTCGGCTGGCGCACCATCGAGAGGGTCTGAGCGATGGATCCTTCCGGCATCTTCGCCACCAGCTACCGCGCCGACCGGCGGCTGGTCCGCACCCGCTGGCAAGCGCTTTCGCTCATCCTATTCATCGCGGTGCTGCTGGCGGCGCCCTATCTGGTAGGGCCGCGGATCGTCGCCATCCTCAACATCATGTACATCAGCGCCGTGGTCGCCGTGGGGCTTCAGATCTGCACCGGCTATGCCGGTCAGATCAACCTCGGTCAGGCGGCATTCATGGGAGTTGGCGCCTATACGGCTGCGATCCTGGCCGAGAAGACCGGGCTAACCTTCCTTCTGACAATCCCCATCGCCGGTTTCGCAGCGGCTGTCTTCGGCTTCCTCTTCGGGCTGACGGCGGCGCGGATCAAGGGCTTCTACTTGGCGCTCACCACCATCGCTGCACAATTCATCTTCCACTTCGCGGTACTCAATCTGCCCTCGTCCTGGCTTGGGGGATCGAACGGGGTGACCGTGCCGCCGGCCACGCTTTTCGGATTGCGGATCGTGAGCGAAGGCGCGCAGTACTACCTTATGCTGTTCGTTGCCGCGATCATGGTGGCCGGCGCCTTCGGAATCGTCCGCTCGCGCTTCGGGCGTGCCTTCGTGGCGGTCCGCGACGACGACGTGGCCGCCGGCATCATGGGCATCAATGTCGCCGCCACCAAGGCCAACGCCTTCCTGATCGGCGCATTCTACGCCGGGGTGGGCGGCGGGCTCTGGGCCTACCTGATCCGCTTCGTCGGCGTGGATCAGTTCACCCTGTTCAACTCGGTGTTCTTCATAGCGATGATTATTGTTGGCGGCATGGGCTCTGTCGTCGGTGCGCTCATCGGGGTCTTCGTGATCCGCGTGATTCAGGAGATCATCGCAACCGTTGGGCCGAACATTGCCGACAGCGTCACCTTCCTCGGCGGCGACATCGTCTTCGCGGGAATGAACGTGATCCTGGGCGGGGTCATTGCCCTCTTCATGATCCTCGAGCCCAAGGGACTGATGCATCGCTGGACCATCCTGAAGTCGTCTTACCGCATCTGGCCGTTCCCCTATTGACCAGGGCCGGCCCTCAACTGGGAGAAAGAAAATGACAACGTCGTTGAAATCGAGGTGCCGCACTCTTCTTGCGGCGGGCGCAATGGCACTGGCCTGGGCACTGCCGCTGAAGGCGCAGGAGGAAACCCGCTACAACGTGGCGCTCCTGTCGGACTTCTCGGGGCCTTATGCCGACATCATGCCGATCCTCGCGGCGGGGCGCGAGAAGGTGATCGACTGGTGGAACGCCACCCGCGGCGCACAACTGGGTGTGACGCTGAACTACAAGAACTACGAGACCCGCTATGACGCCGCCCAGGTGGCAAGTCTGTGGCCCGGCATCAAGTCCGAACTCGAGCCCATCGCGGTAATCGGCCTCGGCGGCCCCGACGTCGCAGCACTGTCCGAGCGCCTGCCCGAGGACAAGATCCCGATGTTCATGGCCACCGCCGCGTACGGCTATGCGTGGAAACCGGACTCCTGGATTTTCAATCCCCGTCCCACCTACTCACACGAGAGCGCGGGCTTCCTGTACTGGCTGCGCCAGAAGCGGGGCGGTGATGGCCCCATCAAGGCAGCGATTATGGCCTCGGAGGCCTCGCCGGCCTATGTGGACATGGTCAAGGGCCTGGAGAAATACGCCGAAGAGCACCCCGACGAGATCGAACTGGTTGAGGTGATCTATACGGAAGTGCAGCCGACCGATCTGACGGCGCAGATGCGCCGCGTAGCACGCTCGGGCGCCGACGCCTTGATCATCCAGACCAACACTTCGATCGTAGTTGCCGCAAAGCGCGGCCTGCAGGCCAATGGCGCCGATGTGCCGATCATGATGAGTTCGCACAATGGCCTTCCCGCCTCGGGCAAGGCCCTGGGCGGCCTCGAACAGCTTGAAGGCGACTACGAAGCCTACGGCATGGCCATCGCGGCCGACGAGGATACGCCGCCCCGCCAGTTCTACCAGACCCTGTCCGACAGTTACGGCCTGAAGGCACCTTGGAACGTAGTGACTGCCATGGGCATCTCCCAAGGGCTTTTTGCCGTTACGGTGATCGAACATGCGATAGAAGCCAACGGTCCCGAGGGCCTGACCGGCGAGAAGGTGCGCGAGGCGCTTTTCGCAGAACCGATCACTACAGAAGAAACCCACGGTTTCCTTCCCACGCTGTCCTTCACGCCTGAGGCGCCCTTCCCCCTGAAGGGACTTCAGGTCAACGTCGGCAGCGTGCGCGACGGCAAAATCGTGGTCGAGGCCACCGGGGCCGCCATCCCCAACGTCGAGAAGTGGTGAGACCTGCCGGGCACCGCCCGCTCGTGGTGCCCGGCCCTATCCTAAGAACGGGGCAAGCGGCCGATGCTGGAACTTCACAATGTAGAGGTTACCTATTCCGATGTCATCCTTGCGCTGAAGGGCGTTTCTCTCAGCCTTCGGGAAGGGCAGTGCGTCGCGCTCCTTGGCGGCAACGGCGCCGGCAAGAGCACGATCCTCAAGGCAATCTCGGGCACGCTGAAATCCGAAGACGGAAAGGTGTCGGCCGGAGCGATCACCCTCGAGGGCACTCCGATCCATAACCTGGAAGCTTCGGAGGTTGTGCGGCGCGGCCTCATCCACGTGATGGAAGGCCGCCGCGTGCTGCGCCACATGACAGCGGAGCAGAACCTGATTGTCGGGGGACACATGGTGCCTGACCGGGCCGAGCTGAAGCGACGGCTCGATCACGTCTACACGCTGATGCCGCGCCTCGCTAACCTGAAGTCCCGCACGGCGGGCTTCATGTCGGGCGGCGAACAGCAGCTCCTTCTGATCGGCCGCGCGATGATGGCCCGGCCTAAGATCATCGCCATCGATGAGCCTTCGCTCGGCCTCGCTCCGCTGATGATCCACGACGTCTACGAGGTGCTGAGCCGGCTGAAGGAGGAGGGCACGACCTTCTTTTTGGTTGAGCAGAACAGCGCCGCGGGGCTGGGACTGGCCGATTACGCCTATGTGCTGGAGAACGGCCGGGTGGTTCTCGACGGGCGCGCCGACAAGCTGGCCCAGAACGAGGACGTGAAGGAATTCTACCTCGGCGTGACCGCCTCAGGCGAACGCAAGAGTTATCGCCAGGTCAAGCACTACCGCCGGCGCAAGCGCTGGCTCGGATGACGAACAGGGGGAGGCATGAAACACATTCTCGACCTCAAGGGACGGACAGCGCTGGTGACCGGCGGTGGACAAGGCGTGGGGCGCCAGGTCGCCCTCTATCTGGCGCAGTACGGCGCCGGCGCCGTTGTGATCAACGATTTCCACGCCGACCGCGCCGAAGCGGTGGCATCCGAGGTAGCGGCGCTCGGTGCGAAGGCGCTGCCCCTGGCCTTCGACGTCTCCGATTTCGAGGCCGTCGGCGGCGCGTTCGCCAGGGCGCGTGAGGCGCTGGGCGGGGTCGACATCCTGGTGAACAACGCCGGCAATGCAGGCCCGACCTCGCGCCTCGACGATTTGGTTTCTTTCTGGGAATCCGGTCCCGACGAGTGGCGACGCTGGTTGGCCACCAACTTAGACGGCGTGCTCAACTGCACCCGCCACGCCATGCCCGGCATGATCAAGGGCGGTTACGGTCGGATTGTCACCGTGATCTCGGACGCCGGCCGCGTCGGCGAGCCGCACCTGGCTGTCTATTCCGGTGCCAAGGCCGGCGCTGCAGGCTTCATGCGCGCAATCGCCAAAGCCGGCGGCCGCTTCGGGATCACCGCCAACTGCGTTGCCCTCGGCGGCACACGGACCCCCGCGGTGACCGATCTGATCCCCGACGAGGCCGCTGAGAAAAAGGTCCTTTCGCAATACCTGATCCGTCGCCTCGGTGAACCGGAGGATCCGGCGGGCCTGATCCTCTTCCTCTGCTCGGACGCGGCGAGCTGGATCACCGGCCAGACCTATCCGGTCAACGGGGGATACTCGTTTGCGGTCTGACCTAGGGAAGGCGGGCCACTATCCGCGGCCCCGCCCCAGAACGCCGTCGGTATCGGCCCCAAGCTCCGGAGCCGGGCTACTCGGGCTGCTCTCGAACCCGTCGAACTTCAGAGGCTGAACCAGATGTGTCTCGCTCCCCCCGTCCGGCAGCGCCAGGGTCCGCAGCAGTCCGCGGGCGCGAACATGCGGATCGGCGAGGGTCTCGGTCAGGCTGTTGACCGGGCCCCAGGGCACGCCGGCCTTGTCGAACAGGAGGCCCCACGCGTCGCGCGCCCGGGTGACGATCACTGCGGCGATATCCTCGCGCAGCGCGTCTTTTCGTGCTGCGCGGTCGCGGCCCTTCAGGCCGGCGAGCTTCGGCCTGCCGATCACCTCGCAGAAGGGGCGCCAGAACCAATCCTCATGCGCGATCGAAAGCGTTATGAGCTTGCCGTCGCCGCAGGTGAAGACGCCATAGGCCGGCTCGGCGATGAAGTTGCCCAGGGGAGTGCCGTTGGCCTCGGGTACCAGGAAGGCGGTGAGCATCGAAACCACGGCATCCGACATCGAAACGTCCACGTAGCGCCCCCGCCCCGTCCGCCGGGCCGAGATCGTGGCCGAGAGGACCGCGATGGCCGCGAACAGTGCCGCGCCTATATCGGCCAGGGGAACTCGCGGCACTTCGCTTGGCAGGCCCGCGTTGGCCTGCCCGGCCAGAAGCCCGCCCACGCCCTCGTAGCTCAGATCGTGGCCGGCCCGGTCGCGATAGGGCCCGTCCTGCCCGTATCCCGAGATCGACACGTAGACGAGGCGCGGATTGACCTTGCGCACCTCCTCGAACCCTGCCCCGAGAGCGGCGAGCTTGCCGGGGCGAAACCCCTCAACGATAACGTCCATCTCCGCGGCCAATTCGCGGAACCGCGCCAGCTCTTGGGGTACCTTAAGGTCCAGGGCCACGCTCTTCTTGCCCCGGTTCAGCGCCTTGAACAGCGGCGCGAACTGCCGCGCCGGGTCGCCCATGCCCGGCCGCTCCACCATGATCACCTCGGCGCCCATGTCCGACAGCAGCATCGTGGCATAGGGCCCCGGAAACTGCTCGGCCAGACTCAGGATCCTCAGCCCTTCGAGCGGTGCGTTGCTCATCGCCGCCTCCCATCCTTGTTCCGCCCGCGTGCGGGCCCCTCATTCCACCGCGCGCGGCGCCGGAGATCAACCCCAAAAATCACCATTTTTTGCAATGTCTTCAGGAGGTTATGTTGACTGAAGATCGAAAGACCGTGTCGGTCAAACGCGTTGGGCAAACCCAGTGGATCACCTTTCGGCGCAGCGAGCAGATGAACGCGATGTCGATGCAGATGCTCGACGAGATGGCCGGGGCGCTTGTCCAGGCGATGACCGACGACGAGGTGCGCGCGGTGGCGCTCACCGGTTCGGGCCGCGCCTTCTGCGCCGGAGCCGATCTCAAGGAGGTGAGCGAGGCCGAGTTGAAGCCGGGCGAGCCGGATCTGCTCGATCGCGTGGATCACGCTTTCGGACTCATCCGCAGCGGCCCCAAGCCGGTGATCGCCGCGGTTAACGGCCTGACCCTGGCGGGCGGCCTGGAAATGGTGATGGCCTGCGATCTGGTGTTCGCAGCCGAAAGCGCGAAACTCGGCGACGCCCATTCCAACTTCGGCGTCTTCCCCGGAGCCGGCGGCGCCGCCATTCTGCCGCGCCGGATCGGGCTCAACCGCGCCAAGTACCTCTTGTTCTCGGGCGAACACGTCTCGGCCCGCGAGATGATGGACTGGGGGCTTGTGAACAAGGTCGTGCCCGATGACGAGCTACGCGACACGGTGCAGGCCTTCACTGACAAACTTGCCGAGAAGAGCCCCGCCGTGCTGCGGCGGATGAAGGCCGTGGCGAACCGGGCGATGAACGTGGACGAGCCCGCCGCCCTGGCCGAGGAAATGCTGAACCTGCGTGCGCACATGCGCTCGTGGGACATCCGGGAAGGGCTCGCGGCCTTTGCCGAGAAACGCAAACCGCAATTCAGGGGCTACTGAGCCCGGAGGGAAGTACGATGCAGGATATTTACGTGGTTGGCGTCGGGATGACGCCGTTCGGAAAGTTCCGCGACAAGTCGGTCAAGGACATGACGTGCGAAGCCGTCAATGCGGCGCTCGAAGATGCCGGGCTCGCGGCCAACCGGATCGAGGGCGCCTTCTTCTCCAACGCCGTCCAAGGCCACATGGAACGCCAGCACATGATCCGCGGCGAGATCGCGCTACGCGAGATGGGTATCCAGGGTATCCCGGTCGTCAACGTCGAGAATGCCTGTGCCAGCGCCTCGACCGCGTTCAAGCTGGCGATCGACTTCCTCAAGGCGGCCAATGGCGATTGCTGCCTCGCGGTCGGCGCCGAGAAGATGTATTCCGACGACCGGGCGCTGATGTTCTCGGCCTTCGACAGCGGCTGGGATGTTAGCAACGGCGAAGAGGTCGCGCAGCGCCTGGCCGATCTGGGCGCTGGGGTCGAGGAACCCGAAGGCTCGAAATCGCCCAAGCCTTACAGCGTGTTCATGGATGTCTATGCCGGCTTCGCGCGGCTGCACATGAAGACCTTCGGCACAACGCAGGAACAATTCGCCGCCGTCGCCGCAAAGAACCATGCGCATTCCGCGCATAACCCGCTGGCCCAGTACCGTGATTCAATGAGCATTGAACAGGTTCTGGCCGCGCCGCCCATTTCCTACCCGCTGACCCTGCCGATGTGCGCCCCGATCTCCGATGGCGCGGCGGCAGCCCTGCTGTGCACCGGCGAGGGACTCAAGCGGCTGGGTCTCGATCCAGCGCGTGCGATCAAGGTCAAGGCGGCGATCCTGCGGTCCGGCACCGACCGTCCGCCCGAGGACTTCAAGAACCACCTGACCCGCCTTGCCGCGCTTCAGGCCTATGAACAGGCCGGACTTGGCCCGGAGGACATGTCCGTTGCCGAGGTGCATGACGCAACCGCCGTGGGCGAAGTTATCCAGATCGAGAACCTCGGGTTTGTCGAATTCGGAGAGGGTGGCCCGGCCAGCCTGCGCGGCGAGACGAAGATCGGCGGGCGCATCCCGGTGAACCCCTCGGGCGGGCTCGAATCCAAGGGCCACCCGGTCGGGGCCACCGGGATCGGGCAGATTTTCGAACTGGTCACGCAGCTGCGCGGGGAGGCCGGCGCGCGTCAGGTCGAGGGCGCGCAGAACGCAATCGCCGAAAACGGTGGCGGATTGCACGGAGTCGAGGAAGCCACCGCCTGCGTCACCATTTTGGGCCGCTAACACAGGTAGACAACAATGGAAAACGTGATCGCCGCCGCTCAGGCAATCTATACCGACGACCAGCGCATGTTGCTGGAGAACTTCCGCAAGATGGCCGAGGCCGAATTCGCCCCGCTGACGGAGAAATACGAAGCTCTGGGCCATCCGCCGGACGCGGACACGCTGAAAGGCTTGTTCGCCAAGGTCGAGGAGTTCGGACTGATCAGCGGCTTGATCCCCGAGGAAGATGGCGGCGCAGGCATGGACCGGATGAGCTACGGTATTCTGTATGAGGAACTGGCGCGCATCTGGCCCGACCTGGCGATCGCCGTTCTGATCCAGGGCCATGCCGCCTTCGCCCTCAGCCTTCTGGGCAGCCCCGAGCAGAAGGAGATTTATCTAAAGCCGCTTCTGCGCAGCGAGCGCATCGCCTGCACCTGCATCTCCGAGCCAGAGGTGGGCTCAAACGTACGCGAGGTGAAGTGTCGGGGCACGCGCGAGGGCGAAAAAATCTTCATCAGTGGTCAAAAGTTGTGGATCTCGAACGGTGCACAGTCGGATTTCGCCATCGTGGTCTGCAATCTGGACGGCGGTATATCGATGGTGATCGTTGACCGCGACGCCGGCAAGTACGAAAGCCGCGAACTGCGCAAGCTGGGCCTGGTGGGCGCCTCGACTTGCGAACTCTTCTTCGACCGCGCCGAAACCACTTCGGACCACGTGCTGGGCCAGCCGGGCAGTGGGCTCTTCCAAACACTGAAGTTGTTCGAGAGCGCGCGAGTCTTCGTAGGCCTCACCAGCATCGGGATCGGCCAGGCGGCTCTGGAATGCGCGGTGACCTATGCGAAGGACCGCCACCAGCACGGCAAGCCGATCGCCGGGCATCAGTTGATCCAGGGCTACCTGGCCGACATGGCCACCCAGCTCGACGCTGCTCGGCTTCTCTGCCAGCGCGGGTTGAAGCTTCTTGATCTTGGCGTCCGCTGCGACACTCAGACCTCGATGGCAAAGTGGTACGCCACAGAGATGTCTGTTGAGATCACCGGGAAGGCGGTGCAAATCCACGGCGGTAATGGGATCACCAAGGAATTCCCGGTAGAACGGCACTTCCGCAATGCCAAGGTGATGCCGATCCCCGATGGCACCACGGAAATCCAGAAGCTGGTGATCGGACGCAACCTCACCGGCGTCGGTGCGTTCTGATCCGGTGCCTGACAGGGGGCTGCAGCTGCCCCTCAAGCGTCATCCCAGCGGCGGTCATGAGACCGGCAAATCTCTGGGGTCAGGCGGGCGCTCGGATTGATTATCGGAGCCGACGGTCGGTTTACGCTGCCGAAAAAATGCGGTGCCGTAGCGGATTGCGAAGTCCGCATCGATGTTCGCCTCTCGGCGAGACTGTTGGCGGCCCGGAGCCCAGCCGAATAGCGCTTTCGGGTATCGACTATCGCACTGCGGTTTGAGCGGATAAAATCCGGGGGTTTCAATCCGAGGCTATGTAGCCGTAAGTCGAGAACTCGGCCACTCCAGGCGGGTCCTCATAAGAGCCTCTCGCCGTGGACGGCGAGAACGTCTATCCGGCCGAGATCGAGCGGGTGCTGCTGGCGAATCCGCAGGTGATCGATGCCGCCGTCGTAAAGGCCGGGGACCTGCGCTGGGGCGAACGCCCGGTGGCCTCCGTGGCACGGGCACGTCGGCAGCCCTGACGCCGACGAGCTGAAGCGGCTTTGCCGCGATCAACTGGCCGGCTAAAAACGGCCGCGCGAGATCCGCTTCATCGCTTGCGAAGACTTCCCGCGCTCGACCAGCGGCAAGATCCAGCGCCACGTCCTGGAGACCTGGATCGAGCGCGAGGCCAGCTGAGGCCTGCCTCGACTGCGCCTATCCGCTGACACCCGTCCGTCCGAACAGCGCCATCACCGTACCGGTCATCGTGGCGACCAGCTTCTCCGCCCCGCCCTTCAGCGCATGGGCGCGCGCCTCGCAGATGGTGAGGGTGCGACCCGGTTTGACCACCTCGGCCTGGAAGCGGAAGCACTCGCCGTCGGCTGGGTTGAGGAGGTTGATTTTGAACTCCACGGTCAGCACCGCCGCTTCGGCCGGCATCAGCGAGAAGGCGGCGTAGCCGCAAGCGCTGTCGAGCGCTGTCGAGACGATGCCGGCGTGAACGAAGCCGTGCTGCTGGGTCAGCGCGTCGTTGTGCGCCATCTCCAGAACGATGCGTCCGGGCGACAGGTCGGCAATGGTGATGCCCAGCGTGTGCATCACCTTCTGGCGTCCGAAACTGTCGCGCACGCGTGCGTCGAATTCGGGGTTCTTCGGCTCGAAACCGGGCATGGCCTGTCTGCTCCTCGTCAGGGATCGATGAGCAGTCTTAGGCGGGTTTCGAGTCCCTGATCTTGGAAGAAACGGCCAGAGGGCCGCGCGCGGGCAAGGCGGCGGAGCACGCCCGGTGGGGCGTCGGCGAAGGCGCGGCAGACGGCCGACATGTGCGACTGGTCGTAGTACCCTGCATCGAGCGCCAGTTCGCTTAACGCCTGATCGCGCGCCGCAAGCCCGTCCAGCAGGGTCCGGAAACGCCGGGTGGCAGCGAGCCGCCGCCGCGACATGCCGGTGGCCGCGCGGACGCGACGCCGTTCACTTCGCGCGCTGGCGGGGGCGGAGTGGCAGCCGGAGAAGGTCAGGTCGCAGGCGAGCTGGTCGAGTGCCGCAACAAGCGGCGCCCAGGCCTCACCGTTCCCCGCCACTGCCAGAAGAGCAAGGGTCAGCGCGTCCAGATTCCCTTCGGAGGGGAGAAGGTGGGGCGCGGCGTCGAGGCGCATTCCGGCGATCGCGCCCTCGAAGGGCGCGCGGCGCGGGCTGAAGGCGGGGCGGGGCGGTTCGAGGTCGAGGCGCGGGCGGGGGCCGCGATCGGCTCCGCCGCGCAGCGTCAGGGAAAGCGTAAAGAGATCGGTGGCGAAGCGGCCGGTGCCGGGACCCGACAAGAGGCCGCAATCGCAGTAGACGAAGAAATGGTCGATCTGGGCGGGGGCCCCGGCCGGCGGCGCGAGCTCGAGATAAAGCGGCGCGGGCGCCGCCTTATCCGACGTAGGCATGCCTGTTCCCGGCCACAAAGTCGCGGAAGCGGCGCGCCGGGCGGCCGAGCACCTCGCTGACCGTGGTCTCAATGCCGGCGAGATAGCCCTTGGCTGCGAGCGAGGCCAACTCCACCATGGCGGCGGCGACGTCGGGGTGCATGCCGTTCGCAATCATCTGCGCCTTGGCCTGATTCGGCGGCAAGGAGGCGCATGTCACCGCGCGGCCTGTCGCCTCGCTGAGGAGAGAGGCGATCTCCTCGCCGGTCAACGCCTCCGCGCCCGTCAGGCCATAGGCCTTGCCAGCATGGCCCGCGCCAAGCAGCGCCTCGACCGCCACATCGGCGATGTCACGGGCGTCGACCCACGCCACCGGCCCACCCAGATCGTCATAATAGACGCCATCGGAGACGATGTTTTCAGCCTGCCACAGAAGGTTTTGCATGAAATAGGTGGGCTGAACCAAGGTCCAGTCCATGCCGCTGTCCTTCAGCAGTTCCTGGCTTTCGGAATGCCACATCCCGAAGGTCAGCCGCGCCCTGGGCGAAGCACCGAGTCCGGTGGACATGACCACATGGCGCACGCCCGCCGCCTTGGCCGCGACGATGGCATTGGCCTTCCAGCGGCGCATGTCCTGATGCGGCGGCGTCACGAGATAGGCCTTCTCCGCTCCTTGGCAGGCGCGTTCCAAAGCGTCGCGGTCGCCGAAATCCGCCACGGCGGCATCGCAACCCTTCGCCACCAGCGCCGTGGCCTTCGCAGGCTGGCCGGTGACGGCACGCAGCCTCGCGCCCCTGGTGAGAAGCGCTTCCACCAGTGGCGCGCCGGTGGTGCCCGTGGCTCCGAAGACCGTGATCATGGCTTGTCCTTTCTCAGGGCCGCGATGGCCTCCATCGTTTCGGGATTGCTGATCGAGGAGAGGTCGCCCGGATCCTCGTCCAGGAAGGCGGCGCGCACGATCCGGCGCATCGTCTTCATGCTGCGGGTCTTGGGCAGCGCCTCGACGAAATGGATCTCGCTCGGGCGGAAGGGCCTCGAAACCACCTCGCCGACGCGGTCCTTGAGCTGCTCGACGAGCCTGTCATCGGGCGTCACACCGGGCGCCGTGACGCAGATGCAAATCACCGTTGTACCCTTTATGGGGTCGGGGACGGGTATCGCCGCTGCATCTACAACTTTCCCCGTTTCGGTCAGCGCCGCCTCGATCTCCGGTGGCCCGATGCGCTTGCCGGCAATGTTCAGCGTGTCATCGGAACGGCCGAGGATAAACCAGGTGCCGTCCGGATCGCGCCGCGCCCAGTCGCCATGGCGCCAGATGCCGGGAAACGTGGACCAGTAGGTGTCGAGATAGCGCTTTTTGTCGCCCCAGATCGTCGGCGTCAGCCCCATCGGCGGCCGGGTGACGACCAATTCGCCGACCTCGCCCGGCGCAGCCTCGCTGCCGTCCACGCGCAGCACCTTGGCACCGACGCCCAGCGCCTGACCCGAAAAGCCACCCGGCTTCACCTCGTGCAGTACGGTCGAGGAAAGAATTGCGCCGAAGAGCTCGGTTCCACCCGAAATGTTGAGCGGTACCGCGTGGTGCCGGCAGATATGCTCCAGGTGCCAAAGCCAGGCATCTTCGGTCCAGGGCTCTCCGGTCGAGGCGACGATACGCAGTGCGGAAAGATCGTACCCCCGCAGCGGCGCGGGATCCTGCGTCATGAATTGCCGCACCAGCGTTGGGGCAACGCCCATATGAGTAACTTTGTTCTCGGCGGCCAGCCGCAGTAGGCGGAAGGGATCGCCCGGCATCGAGGGCGCTCCTTCGGCGAGCACCAACGTGGCGCCCGCAAGCAGCACCGAAATCAGCGTGAGGGGCCCCATCACCCAACCCATGTCCGTCATCCAAAGATGCCGATCATCGGGCTTTAGATCGAGACACAGCAGAAAATCGGCCGTGGCCTTGGCCTGTACGCCCAAATGCGTGTGAACCACCCCCTTGGGCTTGCCGGTGGTGCCCGAGGTGTAGGCGATGAGCAGCGGTGCGTCGGTCTCCACCGGATGCGCCGGCCGCGTCGCGTCGGCCTTAGCGACGGTTTCCTGCCAGTCGAGATCGCGGGCCGGATCGGCCACTGGGCCGCCGAAGCGCCGCAGGCTGAACACGGTATGCACCGAGGGCACCTCCGCCAGTGCCTCGGCCAGGGTGGCTTCCATCCAGACCGGCTTGCCCCGCCGGGGCGTCGCATCCGCAGTCAGCACGGCAACGGCACGGGCGTCGTTCAGGCGGGTGACGATGGCATGCGGCGCAAACCCCGAAAATAGCGGGACCGCTACGGCGCCCAGCCGCGCGATGCCCAGAAGCGCGGCCTCGATTTCGGGGATCATCGGCATGTAGATGCCGACGCCCTGGCTGGGCCTCACTCCACGCGCCGAGAGGGCGGAGGCAACGCGCGCGGCTTCCTCGGCAAGCCGGGAATAGCTCCATTGCTGGCGGCTGCCGTCTTCGCCCACCCAGTCGATCGCTGTCTTATCGCCGAGCCCCTTCTCGATGTGCGCGTCGAGACAGGTTTCGGTGAGATTCAGTGCGCCGCCGATTCCCCAGCGGATGTTCTCCGGTCCGTCGCCGATCTCGCGCAGACGGTCGTACGGGCGGGCGAATCGAATGCGGGTGAGGTCGAGAATCTGCGTCCAGAACCAATCCGGGTCACTGTCTGCGCGTTCGACCAATTCCTCGTAGTTCGCAACGCCACAACGGTCCATGAATGCCGCGAGCGTACTTGTTTCCTTGATGGTTTGGTCGGCCTCGAACATTACGGATCTTCTGACCTAAAAAAGGGGCCGCACTGAATGCGGCCAGGTGGGGAGGAAACCTTGACATCGTTTGGAACCGGAAAGCACCGCCGGGCTGTCAACCGTGCATTGACAGCCCGCCCGATACGGAAATGACCTGTCCGGTTATGAATCCGGCATCGTCCGAGGCGAGGAAACACACAATCCCGGGATAGTCCGTCGGCTGGGCGAGACGTCTCATGGGGATCGCCCGTTTAAGGCCTTCCGCAATCTTCTCTCCGGCTTCGCCCTTGGCGACTTCTGCGAATAGCGGGGTGTCTGTCGGACCGGGCGCGACCGCGTTGAGCTGAATGCCCTTGCGGGCCAATTCCCGCGCGACAGTCTTGGTAAAGGAAATGATGCCACCTTTGCAGGCCGAATAGACCGCCTCGCCCGAGGAGCCGACGCGGCCCGCATCCGAACTGATGTTCACGACGCGGCCGGACCCATTCCTTACCATGCCCGGAAGAACAGCATGATGCATATGAAGAGGGCCGTAGAGGTTGATGTCTATGATCTTCTTCCACAGATCAAGATCGGTCTCGAGGAACGGCTTGATCTCATCCCATCCGGCATTGTTAACGAGAACGTCGATCGGCCCGCCGGCCTCGAACTCGGCCACTGCGGCGTCCACTGCCTTGCGGTCGGTGATGTCGACGGTGTAAGCACGAGCCTTGCCGCCTGCATCTTCGATCGTTCCGACGGTTTGCCGGGCACCTTCTTCATTGAGGTCGAAAACCGCAACCTCGGCTCCTTCCTCGGCGAAGCGGGTGCAGATCGCCCGCCCGATTCCGCTTCCGCCACCCGTGACGATTACTCTCTTGCCTTTCAGTCCGCGCATTCCCGTTTCTCCTTTTGCCGGTGTCGCAGGCACCGTGGAATGACCGCGCATTCTAACGCTTGTTCGAATTACCTCAACTGATAAACTGATGTCCAGCGTCGAAAGAGAGATCCATGGAAGAAATCCTCCCCCATAGCCCCGGCGACGAGCCATACGGGAAATCGGTGCAGACGCGTCGCGCGATCCTCCTGGCGGCGGCGAAGCTATTTAGCAAAGAGGGATACAACGCGACCACCATGCGGCGGATCGCCGAGGCGGCGAACCTGGAAGCCGGTAGCATCTACTATCATTTCGGCTCGAAGGATCAGATCCTGGACGAGGTCCTCGATATTGGGGTTAGACAACTCTACGAGCAAATTCGGGGGATCGTCGAACGGTCGGCGGCGGAAGGTGACCCATTCCGGAAAACGTTCGCGCAGCTTGTCGACACTCACCTTTGTTTCCTTTTGAAAGAAAGTGATTTCACTTCGGCGAATATCAGGAACTTCCCTATGCTGTCGGACAAGCGCCGCAGAGCGCATCGTCCCTTGCGAGAGGCCTATGCGCAGCTCTGGCGATCATTTTTGCAGCACCATCAGGACGATCTGCGTGGTGACATCTCGGTCACCCTGGTCAGCCAGTTCATCCTCGGAGCTATGAACTGGACAGCGGAATGGTACGACAGCGAACGTTATCCGGTCAGTCTGCTATCGGAACGCTTGTCGAAACTGCTGCTCGACGGCATGTGCACCAAACGTGGCGGAACGGTCAGAAAATCGGTCGAATCTCTTGACCTAACAGATGGACTCGAACCAGCGGGGAAGGCCGAACGAACCCGCCATCAAATCCTTCGCACGGCCGCGCGAATCTTGCGAGAGAGCGGCTACAAGGCCGCTACAATACGACGTGTCGCATCGGAAGCGGGCCTTGAGGCAGGCAGCGTCTACTACCATTTCGGCTCGAAGGAGGAAATTCTCGATGAGGTGCTCGACCTGGGCCTGCGTGATCTCTTGAACGGCGTCAGCCATGCCGCCGCCATATGGCCGAACAAGGAAGATCATAGAAACCGGATCGCGACGGCAATCGCGACGCACATGGCATATTTGTTCCGTGTCAGCGAGTTTACCTCCGCCAACATCCGCATCTATGGGATGCTGCCGGAAGGGATCCGCTCGCGCCATCGGCCTGTTCGACACCAATACGCGAAGGTCTGGGATCGGCTGTTGCGCGAGGCGCAGACGGCCGGAGCCTTGCGCTCCGACATCAAGGTGGTTCCGCTACGGCAGGCCATGCTGGGCGCGCTGAATTGGACGGTCGAATGGTTCGATCCCGGCAAGGGCGACCAACGCGGATACTATACGCTTTCAGCTTTCACGGATCTGCTCATCAAAATGCTGCTGGACGGTATTTCGCCCAACGGCTCAGCCCCGAAGATCACATAATCGGGGCGCGAAGAATAGCATGCCTCAGACCAATAGAAAATGATACAACCCTTCGGCCACCGGCCGGGAGGCGTCATCCTGCCAACAGGCCGTCCGCACGCTTGCCATGCGCTTGCCCTTCCGCGTCACTGTGGCTTCGGCCATCAGGGCCCCTTTGACCGCCGGGCGCAAGTAGTCAACCGTCAGATTGATCGGCTTGGGTGGCTGCAGATCGGGACCATGGCTTACGCTGATCGCGGCGACCGCCTCCATGAAGCTCGCGATGATTCCGCCATGGTAGTATTCCATGATCGGATTTCCGATCAGTCGTTCGGCGAACGGCATCGTCGCGGCCGCATGCGTTTCAGCAAGCTCGGTGATCATGAAGTCGAGAAACTGGAAGAACGGTACTTTCCTGAGCTGCTGAGTTGCGAGATCCGGCGTCATTTGGAGGACCTGCTTTGCGTCATTGCATCGAAAATGCTGACCTCGCCCCGTGTGAGCGCAAAACTGGCGGCGCCACGGGCCACTTCGGCCTGATCCGGCTCATCGAACCAGATCCTGCCCGAATTGAACGCGATATGCCGGGTCTGCCGAATGCATTCTGCGCGCACCATGACGTCGGCCCGCGATTTCGCCGGGCGCAGATAGTCGACGCGGAGGTCGAGTGTCGCCATGCTGCTGATCCCGTCGATCGCCACGAAATTCGCTAGTCCGAACACGCTGTCCAGAAGGGCCGTTAACACCCCGCCATGCAGCAGGGTTTTGACCTCGTCGGCGCAGAAAGAGGGGTTGAACGGCATCCTAACCAGAACGCCATCAATCGCCACCTTTTCAATCTTCAGGTTCATCTCGGTAATCAGACCACGTCCGCGATGGTTCCACATCCTGGCGATCTGATCTAGTTTCTTCTGGTCCGGATGGGTCAACTGTAAGGCCGATCTGTCAGTCGCCAAAGAATGCAGGTTTTCGTTTCTCGAGGAACGCGGCAAGAGCTTCGTGGTGGTCCTTGGTCTGGTGCATCAGTGCCTGGTACGCGGCGGCGGTATTCAGGAAATCCGGCAGGTCCATGCGTTCGGCATTGCGCATCAGCCGCTTGGCGACGCGCAGTGCGCGGGGCGGCTTGGCCGCAATTACGGCCGCTCGCTCCCGCGCCCGCGCCATGAGATCGCCATGCGGCACCACCTCAAGCACCATTCCTAGCTCCACCGCCTCCTCGGCCCCGACCATCCGTCCAGTGAATGTCAGTTCGGCCGCTTTCTGGTGACCGAGCCGCCGCAGTAGGAACCAGGTACCTGCGTCGCCAGGAATGATTCCGAGGTTCAAGAACACCTCGCCGAATTTTGCCTTCTCCGATGCGATGCGCATGTCGCACATCATCGTCAGGTCGCAGCCCGCGCCCACGGCCGGGCCGTTGACAGCCGCGATCGTAGGTATGTCGAGATTGTAGAGCGCGAGCGGTATCCGCTGAATGCCGGTGATGTAGCTGTCCGCCGCGGCCAGCGGATTCTTGCGGAACACGCTTTCGGGGTCCGACATTTCCTTGATATCGCCGCCGGCGCAGAAGGCCGGGTCTGCGCCGGTCAGGATCATGACACTCACCCCGGGATCGCGCTGCGCCTGGTCGAACGCGTCGAGCAGCCCCGCGATCATCTCATTGCCGGTGACGGGATTGCGCCTGTCGGGGTCGTTGAGCGTCACCGTTGCGATGCGATCGGCAATCTCGAGCAGGACGACGGATTCACTCATTCTTTCCGTCCCCCCGCTGACGCTCCTGGAACATGTCACGATGGATCATGTCGCGGGCGTCGTGGCCCATGTGCAGGGTTTCTCCCCCGTCCACATACACATCCTCGCCGGTAATGAAGGAACCGAGCCTGGAGGCAAGAAAAATGATCGTCCCCGCGACGTCTTCCGCCGCCCCCATGCGGTTAAGAACTGACCGGTTTAGCTCGTGCCATTTTTCCGGCGATATCGGGTAGCGGCCGAGCGCCTCTGTCTTGATCGTACCGGGAGCTACGCAGTTCAGGCGGATGCGGTATTCACCCCATTCGGCGGCAAGCGTCTTCATCAAGCCTGTGACGCCTGCGCGCGCGGCAACGGTATGGGCGAAGCCCGTCAGTGCGGTGCGGGTCGAGATCGCGGTTACGAATACGATCGAGCCGCCGTTCTCGAACATGAAGTGGTCGGCGGCGGCGCGCGTCATCTGCCACGAGCCGATCAGATTGTTGCGGATAACCGCCTCGAACCCTTTGTTGGTGATGTCGCGGGCGGCGGCGATATACTGGCCGCCGGCATTGTTCACAAGCACGTCGAGCCGACCGTAGTGATCTTTGATCTTCAGCATTGCCGACTCGACGCTCTTCTCGTCGCGAGTGTCGCCCGGCACGACGAAGGCTTCGCCCCCCATCGCGCGGATCATCTCGGCGGTTTCCCGAAGCGGCTCCTCGCGACGGGCGAATAGCGCCAGTCTGGCCCCGCAGGAAGCCATTTCGAGCGCTGTGGCGCGGCCCATGCCGGAGCCCGAGCCGGTCACGAGAGCCACCTGACCTGCCATGAGGTCGGGGGCGTAACGGCTCTGCACTTGTTTTTCTGCCATGTACCAGGCCTCAGTTCTTCAGAAGTTCGCCGGAGATGATGAGTTTGCGCACCTCCTGCGTACCCGCACCCACCTCGAGTACCCGGCCCGTCCGATAGAGGCGGTTGACCTCGGTGTCGCGCATGTAGCCCGATCCGCCGTGAATCTGCACCGCGCGATCCAGCACGAAGGAGGTCGCCGCCGCGGCCTTGAAAATAGCCGCGGCCGTCAGCTTGTGGATCTCGCCGCGCCCCCCTTCGCCTTCTTCCAGACCCTCGCACATGGCGGCGGTGCGCAGCGACAGGCTTCGCGCGGCCTCGATCGCGGTATACATCTCGGCCAGCATGGCCTGCACCATCTGGAAATTGGCGATCGGCTTGCCGAACTGCTGGCGCGTCTTGGCATAGTCGATCGATATCTCCAATGCCCGGCGCGCGATGCCCACCGCATTGAAGCAGACGATGGCGCGTTCAAGATCGAGCCCCGACATGGTCACTGCCACACCGCCGTCCAGCTTGCCCACCATGTTTGCCGCCGGCACCCGGCAATCCTCGAACACCAACTCGCCTGTGGGCGAGCCGCGGAACCCCATCTTGTTGAGCTTCTGCGCCACCTTGAAGCCCGGTGTGTCGGTCTCGACGATGAAGGCGGAAATTCCCTTGGCGCCCTTCTCGGGCGAGGTCTTGGCATAGACCAGCACGATATCGGCGATCGGGCCGTTGGTGATATAGATCTTGGAGCCGTTGAGCACGTAGTGGTCGCCGTCCTTCCGGGCGGTCGTCCGCATCGAACCGAGCGCATCCGATCCCGCGCCCGGCTCCGTCAGGCCCAGCGCGCCGATCAGCGAGCCGTCGCAGAGGCCCGGCAGATACTTCCGCCGCAGATCGTCATTGGCGTTACGGTAGATGTTGTTGACGCAAAGATTGTCATGGGCCGCGTGGCTCAGCCCGATCGCCGCCGAGGCGCGCGACAATTCCTCGGTGATGATGCAGGCCGAGGTGAAATCGAGCCCCGCACCGCCGAATTCAGGCGCCACGTTGAGGCCCAGATAGCCCATCTCGCCCAGCTTGGGAAAGATGGAGGGCGACAGGTCGTCGGTGTCGTCCATTTCGGCGTTCAGGTGATGAAACTCGGAAAAGAAGAACTTGCTGGCCTGATCGGCCAGCGCCTGCTGCTCTTCTGTCAGGTAATGGGTCGGCAGGTCGGGGACGTTACGCAATCGCTCGTTCATAGCTGGTGTCCTCGCTCAGGCGCGCAGCAGTTCTTCGGCAATGATAATTTTTCGCACCTCGCTGGTGCCTGCACCGATTTCCAGCAGCTTGTTGGCGCGGTAGAGCCGGTTGATCTCGGTATCCTGCATGTAGCCCGAGCCGCCATGGATATGGCACGCTTCGGTCACGGCCTTGTTGAAAGCTTCGCCAGCGTAAAGGCAGGCGGCGGCGGTGAGCTTATGGATTTCGCCGCGTCCACCGGCGCCCTTGGGCAGGCCGACGCAAGCCGCGAGCGCGCGATAGCCGAAGGCGCGTGCGGTTTCGACCTCGACATAGATTTCCGCGAGCTTCGACTGCACCATCTGAAAGCTGGCGATCGGCTTGCCGAACTGTTCGCGGATCCTGGCGTAGTCGAGCGCCAGCTCCAGAGCCCTTTCGGCCATCCCCACGCAAACCGAAGCGACCATCGCCCGCTCCAGGTCGAGCCCGCTCATCACCACCGAAACGCCGCTGTTCTCGGCCCCGATCATGGCCGAGGCGGGCACGCGGCAGTCCTCGAACACCAGTTCGCCCGTGGGCGAGCCACGGAAGCCCATCTTGTCGAGCTTCTGCGCCACCTTGAAGCCCGGATTGTCGGTCTCCACGATGAAAGCCGAGATGCCCTTGGCGCCCTTCGCCTTATCGGTTTTTGTGTAAACCAGGATGACATCCGCGATCGGGCCGTTGGTAATGTAGATCTTGGAGCCGTTGATCACATAATCATTGCCATCGCGCACGGCGCTGGTGGCCATCGAGCCCAGCGCGTCCGAGCCCGCGCCGGGCTCGGTCAGCCCAAGTGCGCCGACCAGCTCGCCCGAGCACAGGCCGGGAACGTATTTCCGCACCTGCTCATCCGAGCCGTTCCTGAGGATGTTGTTGAGGCACAGATTGTCGTGCGCGCCGTGCGAAAGGCCGACTGCCGGGTTCCATTTCGAGATGGTCTCTGAGACCAGGGCCTGGGTAAATTCGTTCTGGCCGCTGCCGCCCAGCTCCTCGGGCGCGGTAATGCCCAGCAGCCCGAGCTCGCCCATCTGCCGAAACAAATCCTCGGGCCACCATTCTTCCGCATCCATCTTCTCTTGCAATGGATGAAGAATCTCGCGCGCAACCCGATCCACGTGATCCACGATCTGCCGTTGTTCGGGCGTCAGCGAATAGTTGGCCTTTATGGCCGCGAGCGCGGCCATGCCTGGCCCGGCCTGGACGTTCATCTTTGATCCTCCCGATGGCTGCGCAACTTGCCTATTGATCAAAATCAAACATATGTTAGAAAACGTTTCAAGTGGTGTCGAGCTGCGTGTGTCTTTTTTTTGGGCATGCGCTTGGGAGGAAAGACGGAAGCTTGCCATCGGCGTCCACCCGAATGGACCGGGCGACAGGGAGGTTGCGATGACTGGGCGAACTGTGCGCATCGGCTGCGCCTCGGGGTTCTGGGGCGACACGCCCGAGGCGGTTGGCCAACTGGTGACGAAGGGCGACATCGATTATCTGGTCTTCGACTATCTTGCCGAGATCACGATGTCGCTGCTTGCGCGGGCGCGGACGAAGTCGCCGGAAGCGGGTTATGCGCCGGACTTTGTCCAGGCAGTTGCGCCTTTATTGCCAGAGCTCAAGCGCAAGGGGATCAAGGTTGTCGCGAATGCCGGCGGGGTCAATCCGCGCGGCTGCCGCGAGGCGCTGGCCAAGGCGGCGGCGGCGGCGGGCATCGACATTTCGATCGGCGTCGTGCTGGGTGATGATCTGCTGGGCCGCGCGGACGAGATCCGCGCCCGCGACGTGACCGAGATGTTTTCGGGCGCGCCTTTCCCGGCCAAGCCGATGAGCATGAACGCCTATCTCGGCGCGCGGCCGATTGCGGCCGCCCTCGATGCGGGTGCCGAGATCGTGGTGACCGGCCGCTGCGCTGACAGTGCTGTGGCGCTTGGGCCGCTGATGCATGAGTTCGGCTGGAAAGACGACGATTGGGACAAGCTCAGCCAAGGCTCGCTGGCCGGCCACCTGATCGAATGCGGCCCGCAGGGCACGGGCGGCAATTTCACCGATTGGCGGGAGGTGCCGGGCTGGGACGATATGGGCATGCCGATTGTCGAAGTGTCGGAAGACGGCAGCTTCATCATGACCAAGACGCCGGATACCGGCGGGCTGGTGGTGCCGGCCTCGGTCGGCGAGCAGATGCTCTACGAGATCGGCGATCCGCAGCGCTACGTCCTGCCCGATGTGATCTGCGACTGGTCGCAGGTGACACTGGAGCAGGTGGGGCCCGACCGGGTGACGGTGAAGGGCGCGCGGGGGCTGGGACGCACCGACAGCTACAAGGTGTCGGCCACCCATGCCGACGGCTGGCGGGCGATCACCACGCTGACGCTGGCCGCGATCGACGCGCCTGCCAAGGCCGAACGTGTTGCCGAGGCCATTCTGACCCGCTGCCGCCGCATTTTCCGCGACCGCAACCTCGGTGATTTCCGGCAGGTCAGCGTGGAGGTGCTGGGCGCCGAGGCCGCCTATGGCGCCAACGCCCGCGCCCGCACGCGCGAGGTGGTGCTGAAGATCGGCGTGACCCATGATGACCGCGATGCGTTGAACATCTTCGCCGGAGAGATCGCGCCGATGGCGGTCTCCTCTGCGCAGGGGCTGACCGGTTTCTTCGCCGGTCGGCCAAAGGTGCAGCCGGTGGTCCGTCTCTTCTCCTTCTTGCAGGACAAGGCCGACACCCCGATCGCGGTCGAGGTCGACGGCAAAGACGTGCCCGTCACCATTGCAGCCGAGGCGGTGCGACTTGATGCTTCCTCCGCGGCGGCGGTGGAAGGCCGCGAGGCCGGTCCCCGCGCGGTGATGGTGCGCCTGGTCGAACTCGCCTGGGGCCGCTCAGGCGACAAGGGCAACATCGCCAATATCGGCGTGATCGCGCGCAAGCCGGGGTATTTGCCCTATATCCGCTCGGCGCTGACCGAAGAGACCGTGAAGGACTACTTTGCGCATCTCTGCAACGGACCGGTCGAGCGGTTCGAACTGCCCGGCATTCATGCACTGAACTTCCTGCTGCACGACTCGCTGGGCGGCGGCGGCATCGCATCGGTCAGGATCGACCCGCAGGGCAAGGGCTTCGCACAGATGCTCCTCGATATCCAAATACCTGTGCCGGCCGATCTGGCCGCGCGCGACGGGCTGAACGCCTCGAACCCCAGCTGAGATAACAAGCCCATGACCATTTCAAAACTTCTGGTCGCCAATCGCGGCGAGATCGCGGCGCGCGTCCTGCGCACCGCCAAGGCACGCGGCCTCGAGACCGCCGTGCTGCGCCATGCATCCGAGCAGGAGGGGCCAGCCCATGTCATCGCGGATGAGGTTGTGACCATCGATGGGCCCACGCCCGTGGCCGCCTATCTCGACATCCCGCAGATTGTCGAGGTTGCAAAACGGATCGGCGCGGACGCGGTGCATCCCGGCTACGGTTTTCTGTCGGAAAACGCGGGCTTCGTGGCCGCGCTGGAAAAAGCGGGAGTGACCTTCGTCGGCCCGACCTCCGATGTCATCGACCTGATGGGCGACAAGGTACGCGCACGGGCCTTTGTGGAAGAGCGCGGATTTCCCGTCGCCCCGTCGGCCATTGAGGATGACGGCCCCGCGACCTTTATCGAACGCGCCCGTGCCGTGGGCTATCCACTGCTGATCAAGCCTTCGGCAGGCGGCGGCGGAAAAGGAATGCGCGTGGTGCGCGCGGATGCCGCGCTGGAGGCGGAGATCGAGGCCGCACGGCGCGAGGGCAAGCGCTATTTCGGAGATGGCCGGCTGTTTGTCGAACGGTATATCGAACGCCCGCGCCATATCGAGGTTCAGGTGATGGGGGACGGGAAGGGCAATGTGGTCCACTTCTGGGAGCGCGAATGCTCGATCCAGCGCCGATTCCAGAAGATCATAGAGGAAACGCCGTCTCCGGCGCTTTCGCCCGAACAACGCCTGGACATCTGCGAAACCGCCGCCGGGATTGCCCGCGCCGTCAACTACCGCGGTGCCGGGACGGTCGAGTTCATCTGCGCTCAGGACGGTACCTTCTATTTCCTGGAAATGAACACCCGCCTTCAGGTCGAACATCCCGTGACCGAGATGGTGACGGGCTTCGACCTGGTGGCCGAGCAGCTACGCATTGCGACGGGAGAGGGGCTGAGCGCCGCCCAAGCCGACATTCCGCAGACGGGCCACTCGATCGAGCTGCGCATCTGCGCCGAGGATGCAACGGCCGATTTCCGCCCCTCGATCGGGAATATCCTGCTGCTGGACGAACCACGGGGCGAGGGGGTTCGTGTGGACAGCGGCATCCTGGACGGCGGTAAGGTGACGACCGATTTCGACCCGATGCTGTCCAAGCTGATCGTGCATGGATCGGATCGTGCGCAGGCCATCGCCCGTGCGCGTCACGCGGTGCAAAACTACGTGATCCTCGGTGTAACGACCAACACCGGCTATCTGGATGCGATCCTGGCCCATCCCGATTTCGCGTCGGGCGACGTCTCGACCGGTTTCCTGGCCGAGCAGGCGGATGCATTGACCGCGCCGGGCGAGAATGTGGACGACCTGCTGATGGCGGTTGCCGCCCTGTCGGACGAAAGGCTGGTGGCCGAAGTGATGCAGATATCAGATATGCACCGCAAGATGGGTGGTTGGAGAAACTGATGCGGAGGATATTTCAGATCGGCGGCGAAGAGACCGAATGCTGGCTCGCCCATGACGGCAGCCGGTTTGTACTGAATACCCCCGAGGGCGTGCTGCCCTGCCGATTGGACCCGACGACTTCGCCGGGCGGTTTTGTCTTGCGGGCGAGGGGCCTTGTCCGCGACGTCCGTCTAGCCGCTGGCCCCGAGTCGACATTTGTGCACATGGACGGTCGTACCTACGAAGTCGGGCGTGCCGATCCCGCCGAGCGTCTTGCCGGAAGCGATGGCGGCGCGAGCGACGATCGGATTGTGGCGCCGATGCCGGGGGTCGTCGTCTCGGTGGCGGTCAAACCGGGAGACATCGTTGCCGCGGGCCAGCCGCTTCTGGTCATCGAAAGCATGAAGCTTGAAACCACCCTTGCCGCCCCGCGCGACGGTGTGGTTGCCGAAATCCCGTTTGCCGCGGGCGACAGTTTCGGGCTGAAGGACGTCCTTGCCCAGTTGGCTCCGGAGGAGGACTGACCATGCGCCGGATCGAAAGCCAGATCGACACGAACGCCCCCGACTACAAGGCAAACTTCGCCGCCATGTCCGCACGGCTGAAGGAGTTTCACACCCGCCAGCACGCGGCGCGTTTCGAGCGGCCCCAACGGGACAACGACCGCCTGGCACGCCAGAACAAACTGGGCGTGCGTGAGCGGCTGAAGCTGCTGCTGGACCCCGGCACGCCGTTCCTGGAGTTTTCCACCCTCGCCGCATGTCGCGAATATGACGGGGCGGTGCCCGGTGCCGCCGTGGTGACGGGCATCGGTATCGTACAAGGGCGCGAAGTCGCCATTCATGCCAACGATGCCAGCGTCAAGGGCGGGGCCTGGTATCCGCTGACCGTGAAGAAGATCGTGCGGCTTCTGGATGTCGCGCTGGAGAACCGCCTGCCGGTCATCCACATCTGCGACAGCGCCGGCGGCTTCCTGCCGCTCCAACACGGCGTGTTCCCGGACAGGTATCTGGGCGGTCGGGTGTTTCGCAACCAGGTCAAGCTGAGCCAGGCCAACATCCCCCAGATCGCAGTGGTCGGGGGGCATTGCACCGCAGGCGGCGCCTATGTGCCAACGCTGAGCGATTACAACATCATCATCGAGGGCACAGGCGCCATCTTTCTGGGCGGTCCGCCGCTGGTCAAGGCAGCCACCGGCGAAGTAGTCGGCGTTCAGGAACTTGGCGGGGCAGTCATGCACACCTCGGTCTCGGGCACGGGCGATTATCGCGCTGCAACCGAACAGCACGCCTTTTCTCTGGCACGCGAGATTGTCAGCCAGTGGAAGCGGATGCCCAAGACGATCATCGAGACCGCGCCTTGCGAAGAGCCGTACTACGATCCGAAGGAGCTCTATGGGATCATCCCCAAGGATCGGAAAACCCAGTTCGACATGCGCGAGGTGCTGGCGCGGATCGTGGACGGCTCACGCTTTCACGAATACCAGCCCGATTACGGCACCACGCTTGTCTGCGGCTTTGCCCATATCTGGGGCTACAAGGTGGGAATCCTGGCCAACAACGGGGTGTTGTTCAACGACAGCTCGCTTAAGGCTGCGCATTTCATGCAACTTTGCAACCAGAACCGCACGCCGCTGGTCTTCTTCCAGAACATCACCGGCTACATGGTGGGCCGCGAGTACGAAGAGCGCGGTATCGCCAAGGACGGCGCCAAGATGCTCATGGCGCAGGGCGGCTCGGTCGTGCCGAAATTCACAGTGATCGCCAATGCCTCGTACGGGGCGGGTAATTACGGCATGTGCGGGCGGGCCTGGGATGCGCGTACGCTGTTCATGTGGCCGCAGGCCGAAATCGGCGTGATGGGTGCCGACCAGGCCGCCAACACTATGGCCGACGTCAAGATCCGGCAGCTTCAACGCGAAGGCAAAGAACTGACCGACGAGGAGATCGCCGCGATCCGAGAACCGGTGCTGGAGCGCTACAAGCGCGACGTGGAGGCCTATACCTCGACCTCCGAGATTTGGGATGACGGCATCCTCGATCCCGTCGACACCAGAAATGCTTTGGCGATGTCGATCTCTGCCGCACTTAATGCTCCGATTGACGATCCGCACTACGGGATATTCCGCCTGTGACACGATAGCCGGTGCGATGAAAACCCATCTCGCTCAAATATGCACGCCTGTGGGATGGAACAGCCACCTTCATAAGCGGCCACGCACGAAAATAATCCGATCGGACAGCTGGTTTGTTCCGCCGCTTCAGGATCTGCCAGTACCGCTGCACATTGATTGGTGTCGGGTTGGGAACATCAGCGTAAGATTGATACATCCTCGGGTTCGACGAGCATCTCGATCCTGCGCGCGACGCCGGCGTCCGCCGAATGAGCCGCATCAAAGGATGCCAGCTCGACCCTTAGGGGCCAACCAACTGCGCCTCTCGCTTGCCTCCTTTACCCATGTCCTGATCTGTGCCCTACGCCGCCTCGGCCTTGCCCAGACGCCGCTGGCCCGGGCCACCGAACCATCCTCCTGGAACTCCTAAAGACCGGCGCACAGGTTCGCGTCTCGGAGCCCGCATCAAGGTGGCGATGGCGTCAGCTTGCCCCCTATGCCGACGTATTTGCCCTGGCGCATGCCCGAATACGCACCGCGCCCCCACTGACGTCTCCGGACTCCGGACCTGAACCTTTCCCGTAACCAGAACAGGAGACGTCGCCGAACAGACACCGCCGCTCAACGCGGCGCCGATGGCGCTTGTGCCCGAATGAGGCCAACCCTCCCTCGTCGTCCTGATAAAAACTATAAGGTGCCTGAACTCTCGACGCAGTGAGAGGATCGCGCTAGTGGGTCGAACTCAGCCAAGGCGAGCGCAGCGTGCGAACACACAGCCTTCCTCAGCGGCGGCAAGCATTCGGTCCGTCCGCACAAGCGGCGCAGATCCTACTGGCTACCAACACTGGCGCCGGCGACAAGGAGATCGAAAGGACCGTCGGCGCAAGCGGATCGACGATCTATCTTAGCAAGCGCCGCTCGGTTCTTTCCGTCAAAGAACGACGCTGTCGACCCGCCCGAGCTTGCCACAGGCAAAGTCATAAGACAGGCGCAGGAGTTCGAGAACCGTTTCGATCTCCACCTCGTTTCGGGGGCCGTAGACCATAACTGCGGTTGACGGGATCATGCCGGCCGCCGCCATCGGATGCGGCTCCGCCCAGCCCAGATCGACGATCTGCGGCACGGCCTCCTCCGGCAGCATCATGTGCAGGCTGCCGTCCTCCGGCGGATGGACATGGGCGAACTCATTGCCGATCATGAACGCCTTGCGGCAACCGCGGCCGTGCCCGTGTTTGAGGCACAGCGCCTCGGCGCCCGGGACAGAGATCATCGAAGGCTGGCGCGTGACAAAAGGAAAATCGAAAGCCCTGTCCTTGAACGCCCGATGGAACCGTGCATCCGGGTTCTGGCTGATCTGCGTATGCGGGGCGCAAGGCGTGGTCTTGGGCCTTGGCCCCTCGCGTGGGGGTATCTTCAGCACGACAGAGCCTCCGTAAGTGTCGTTTATCCCTGACCGATCAGAACGGCCTTCTTGGCAAGCAGAAAATCCCGCACCGACTGCCCGCCTTGGCCGGTCAGGTCTTGCACGTCGTTCGAGGTGACGTCCAGGTATCCTTCGGCGATGGCGACGTCGAAGGACGAGAAGACATCCGCTACGGAGTCTGGCATGCCCTTCTCTGTCATGGCGGCGACCAAGGCGTCCCGCGTGATCGGGACATAGGGGATCTCTTTCCCGGTGGCCTCGGACAAGATCACCGCAATTTCGGCCTGGCTGACGGCCGCGGGCCCGGTGATATCGCGGACCGAGGAACCGGTCTCGGTCAATAGGGCCGCGGCAGCCGCGCGGGCGCAATCGGCACGGGTGACATAACCCGCCTTGCCGTCACCCGCCGCAGAATAAAGGGCGCCCGCGCCGACAGCTTGTTGGCCGTTCATCAGCAAGAGATCGGCGTAAAGGCAGTTCCGCAGGATCGTATGGGAGATTCCGGTATCCTTGATTGACGCCTCGGTCTCGCGGTGGTACCTCGCAAATCCGATCGGGTTGCCCTCGTCCGGATTGGTGAGCGAGGTGTAGACGATGTGCGAAACACCTGCCTCTTTGGCGGCGGCTACGGCATTGCTGTGCGCGGCGAAGCGTTTGCCCGGGGCAAGGTCGTCCGTCGAAATGATCAGCAGCCGTCCGCCGCCGGCGAAAGCCGGCCCAAGCGTGGCCGGGTCATTGAAGTCTCCCGCCCGGATCTCGACGCCGCGCGCCCCAAGCGCCTCGAGCTTCTCCGGCGAGCGCGTGACCGCGACAAGGGGTTCGGCCCCTTCCTCAAGAAGGGCTTCGATGACCTGGCTGCCGAGATGACCGGATGCGCCGGTCACGATGAAGGGGCCCTTGATGGTGTTGGACATTTCGTGGTGTTCCTTTCCTTTTCCTGTCAACCGAACCGAAAGGCGCTTTCGACGGCACCAAGAACGTGATCATCCAGGGTTTTCCGGCCGATATCGGCGCCCGCCGCGCCGGCGATGACATGCAGCGGGATTAGGTGCTCTTCTCTGGGATGTGCATCGCGGCCGCCCGGGGCTTTGGACCAGTACGTCAGCCTGCGGTTTCGTTCCCCGGCATCCGGGCAGGTCACCGCCTCGGTCAGCCAGGCGTCGAACGTGCCGCCGACAGTGTCCCCCCGTGGTCCGCCGCGCAGGCTGCGCATCATCACACCCATGTTGTGATAGGTGTTGCCGCTGCCGATGATCAGCACGCCCTCGTCGCGCAGGGGCGCCAAGGCTTGACCCAGCGCGATGTGGCGTCCGGGATCGAGATCGCTGGCAAGCGACAGTTGAACACAGGGGAAATCGGCATCGGGAAAGGCGACCTTGAGCGGCACGAACGCGCCGTGGTCAAAGCCGCGCGCGGCGTCTTTCGCCGCCGGTAGACCGGCGGCACGGATCAGATGATGAACACGGTCGGCCAGCACAGGATCACTGGGGGCGGGCCAACTCAGTTCATAGGTGTGAGGCGGGAAACCGCCATAGTCGAACAGAAGCGGCGGGGCGGGGTTGGTCTGAACGGTGAACGCACGCTCCTCCCAATGACCCGAGATCACCAAGAGCGCCTTCGGACGATCGGGCAACGTGCCGGGCAGGCTCTGCAGGAACTGGCGGTGCCGGTCCCATTCATCCGGCGGGTTCCAATCCATGAAAAAGCAGGGACCGCCTCCATGAGGGATGAACACCGTTGGCATGCGAGTCATATCTGATTGTCCCTCCCGGCCTGACGGAAATGCTGAAGTTCGAGGCGCAAGACTGTGCAGCCGGAGCGCCTGTCAGGCCTGTTGTCCTCTCATCACCTTGCCATGAGGCGATTTGACCGCGCGGACGCGGTTTTGTGTCAGGAAGGAAACCACAAGCGCGAACAGAGCCAAGAGAGCAGGGGGCCAGCCGGGATCGCCCGCGCTCACATGCGCCGATACCGCCAGAAGAAGGTGCCAGAACATCGTGCCATAAGCGAAGTCAGTCAGAAAAGCCGAGGGACGCCAGAGTATCACGATCGCGGCCACGATCTTCACAGCGGCAAGTGGCCAGATCAGGTAGGTCGGGTAGCCAAGCACGCTCTCGTACATCGTACATCCCCGTCACCATGTCGTTGGCCGTGACGTAGAAGATCGCCCCTCCCAGATAGACCAGGGCGACGAACCCTGTTGCAATCCAATAAGTGATACGCACCGTCCTGTCGCTCATGCCATCTTCCCGTTGCCTGCTTTGAATGTTGCCCGCTTGGTCGAGAATAGTTGAGTTACAGCGGAAATCAAAGTAAGAACGGAAAAGTAACTGCAGCAACAGGGAGTGGACACCGATGCCCAAGACGCCGCCACAGTGCCCGATGGACTCGATCCTGCGTCTGCTCATGGGGCCGTGGACGACCTACATCATCTGGGTTCTGAGTGACAAAGGGCCGCAACGATTCGGAGCGCTGAGACGCTCCGTGCCGGGGATATCGACGCGAATGCTGACCGAACGCCTGCGGATGCTCGAAGGCGCCGGGGTCATATGGCGGGAACAGGCGGAGACGATCCCGCCTGCGGTGACCTATGGCTTGACGCAGCGTGGTGACGACCTGCGAAGCGTTCTGGACTCGCTCGGAGAAATCGCGGATCGGTGGAAGGCTGAAGGGGTCTTTGAAGGGGCAATGGACCGGATGCCGCTTAAAATGGACAAATCCGGCAAGCGAGCCTTGTCTGCAAGCCCCGACGGGTGATGGGAAGCCGGGCAAGAGATCGTTCGTAAGTTAGCAATACCTCCGCTCGCTTGCCGCGATTGATCTCGGATGGGTGCCGGGGACGTCTCCCTCACCAGCGATGTTGACAGGCGTGCGTTCCAGTGTGTTAAAATCTAACAACTGGTAGAAAATGGTCCGGCGTCGGCGTTGGAACGTGGCCGATGGAAGCGGGAGAGAGACATGAACGGCAAAGCCTATGTCACCGGCGTTGGAATGGTGGCCTTTCAGAAACCGGGCAAGTCTGAAAGCTACGACGTGATGGCTGCGAAGGCGGCGCGCACGGCGCTGGAGGACGCCGGACTCGACTACGACAAGGTTCAGCAGGCCTATGCCGGCTATGTCTATGGCGACAGCACCTGCGGCCAGCGCGCGCTCTACCGGGTTGGGATGACCGGAATACCCGTCATCAACGTCAACAACAACTGCTCGACCGGCTCGACCGCGCTGTTCCTGGCGCGCCAGGCGGTCGAAAGCGGCGCGGTGGACTGTGCTCTGGCGCTGGGTTTCGAACAGATGCAACCCGGCGCCATCGGCGCGATGTTCAGCGATCGGGTCAGCCCTTTTGCAGCTTTTGACGAAGAAACCGACAACCTGGTGGGCAATGCCGGCATCCCGCTTGCGCTACGGTATTTCGGTGGTGCGGGCAAAGCGCATATGGAAGAGTTCGGCACCACACTGGAGACCTTCGCCAAGATCCGCGCCAAGGCCAGTCGGCATGCGGCCAAGAACCCGGTTGCCCTGTTCCGGCAGGAAGTGACGCCGGAAGACGTCATGGCGGCTCAGGTCGTCTGGCCCGGCGTGATGACCAAGCTGATGGCCTGCCCACCGACCTGTGGCGCGGCCGCGGCAATCATCTGTTCCAAGGAATTTGCAGATAAGCACGGTCTCGACAGCTCGGTCCGCATTGCAGCGCAGGCCATGACAACGGACGGCCGGGAAACCTTCAACGCCCATGACATGCGTGAGGTCGTCGGGTACTCGATGGCCAAGCGCGCTGCCGATCAAGTCTACGAGGCCGCCGGCATCGGCCCCGACGATGTGGACGTCGTCGAACTGCACGACTGCTTTGCCCATAACGAGCTGATCACCTACGAAGCGCTTGGCCTCTGCGGGCGCGGTGAGGCTGCGAAGTTTGTCGATGATGGCGACAACACCTATGGCGGCAAATACGTGACCAACCCGTCGGGCGGTCTGTTGTCCAAGGGCCATCCGCTTGGGGCGACCGGCCTTGCCCAATGCACCGAGCTTGTCCAGCAGTTGCGTGGTCAGGCCGAGGCGCGCCAGGTCGACGGCGCGCGCCTGGCGCTTCAGCACAATCTGGGCCTCGGCGGTGCCTGTGTGACAACACTTTATGAAAAGGCCTGAGGCGGGCGAACGGGAGGAGACGACATGGCGGGAAAACTCAGAGGCCGCGTGGCTTTGGTTTCGGGTTCGGGCCGTGGCATCGGACGCGAAATCGCGCTGAAGCTGGCATCAGAAGGCGCGCGCGTTGTGGTGAACGATCTCGACGTCGACCCGGCCAACGAAACCGCCGAGGCGGTCCGCGCCGCCGGGGGCGAGGCCGTGGTCTGCGCCGGAAGCGTGACAGAGGACGGCTTTGCAGAGCGATTCATCAAGACGGGCATGGACAGCTTTGGCGGGCTGGACATCATCGTGAACAACGCAGGCTACACCTGGGACAGCGTCGTTCAGAAGATGACGGATGAACAGTGGCAGGCGATCATCGACGTTCACCTGACCGCGCCCTTCAGGATCCTGCGCGCCGCCCAGCCGGTGATCAGCGCCAAGGCCAAGGAAGAGGCGGCCGCCGGGCAGGAGGTGTTCCGCAAGGTGGTGAACATCTCCTCGATCGCCGGCACTGGAGGCAATGCCGGCCAGATCAACTATTCCGCCGCCAAGGCCGGAATCCTGGGCATGACCCGGACAATGGCGAAGGAATGGGGGCGCTACAAAGTGAACGTCAACGCAGTGGCCTTTGGACCGATCCGCACCCGTCTGACCGAGGGCAGCGCCGACGGCGGCAACACGATCACGGTCGGGAACAGGGACATCAAGGTCGGCGTCAACCCGGACCTGCTCAGCCAAATGGAGCGGATGATCCCGCTGGGCCGGGTCGGCACGCCCGAAGAAGCGGCTGGTGCCGTCTATCTTTTCTGCTCGCCCGAATCGAACTTCATCTCGGGCCAGTATGTGATCTGCGGGGGCGGCTTCACCATCTGACCTATGCGGTCGCAAGCCCGCATGGCGGGGTCTGAACACCGCCGACATTGTGGCCGGGCGGTGCGCATATCGGCTATTTCCTTGAAAGGCTGATGCAAAATAAGCCCTTGAAGCACGGTTGACACTTCCTTGGAAATAACCTAACAAGTGTTAGTTATGCAGGGGGCTTGAGCTGGATCCTTCCGTGGCCGAACGCGCTTCAAGAACAGTTTCAGTTGCTTCCATTCGCAGCCCAGTCGGGCGCGACGGCATACTGGATGTCGCGGCGCGGCTTTTTCGCGAACAGGGCTATGGCCCGGTTTCGCTCAGAAAGATCGCCGAGGCGGCGGGCATCAAGGCGGGCAGCATCTATTATCACTTCGGCTCTAAGGACGAGATTGTCGTGGCCATTCTGGATCTGGGTATCAGGGCCGTCCACGAAAAGATGCGCCAAGCTGTTTTGAGGCATGCCGATGGCGCCGCTGCCGCCGCCATTCTGCGGGCCGCGATCAGGGCACATCTGCGCGCGTTGCTGGATGTCAGTGACTACTCTTCGGCCAATGTGCGGATTTTCGGGCAGGTGCCGCAATCCGTCCGCGATGCCAATCTGCCGACGCGCCGGGCCTACGAGGCCGAGTGGGATAATCTGTTGACCCGGCTCCAGAGGGACGGCGCCTTGCGGCGCAACGTCGATATCCGCCGGCTGCGCCTGATGCTTATCGGCGCGCTGAATGCAACGCTGGAGTGGTTCGACCCCGAACGCGGCAGCGTCGAGGCACTGGCCTCGACGTATGCCGACGTCTTTCTCAATGGAATACTGGAACAGCGGGAAGTCTGATTATGGCTGAACTCACGTCGGCCGTATTGGCCGGCTCGGAAACCTTCAGGGGCAATCACGCTGCACAGACAGCCCGCGTCGAGACATTGCGCGCGCGGATCGCCGCGGCAACCGCGGGTGGGCGCCCCGACATGGTCGAACGCCACCGCAGTCGCGGCAAGCTTCTGGTCCGCGAACGAATCGACCTGCTGGTGGATCCAGGCACCGCCTTCATAGAGCTTTCTTCGCTGGCGGCCCACGGACAATACGGCGGAGACGTGCCCGGCGCCGGGATCGTCACGGGCATTGGCATCGTGCACGGTCTGCCCTGCATGATCATCGCCAATGATGCCACGGTGAAAGGTGGATCATTTTACCACGAAACCGTCAAGAAGCACATCCGCGCGCAGGAGATCGCGGCAGAAAACCGCCTGCCCTGTCTTTACCTCGTCGATTGCGGCGGCGCCTATCTGCCCGAGCAGGACAGGGTCTTCCCCGATGCCCGTCATTTCGGCAATTCCTTTTACCGCCAGACCAATATGTCGGCCTCCGGCCTGCCGCAGATCTCGGCCGTCTTCGGCGGCTGCACGGCGGGAGGTGCCTACATTCCGGCGCTCTCAGACGAGGTCATCATGGTCCGCGGCAATGCGCGCATCCATCTTGGCGGCCCTTCCATCGTCAAGGTGGCGATCAATGAAGAGGTGGACGGCGAAACGCTGGGCGGGGCCGAGATGCATACCCGCATCTCGGGCGTCAACGACCATCTGGCCGAAGACGAATATCATGCGCTGGCGCTGATGCGCGACATCGTCGGCAATCTGGGCCTCACGCGACCGATGGCCCCGGATGCACCCGCCGCCGCGCCCCTGCACGATCCCGAAGAGCTGTTGGGGGTTATCAGCGCCGACCGCAAGCAGCCCTATGATGTACGAGAGCTTCTGCTGCGCATCATCGATGCGGGCGAGCTCCGCGAATTCAAGCCGAACTGGGGCGAGACGCTTGTCTGCGGCACCGCCCGCGTCCACGGCTACCGCGTCGGAATCCTCGGCAACAACGGCGCGCTGCTCTCCGACAGCTCGCTCAAGGGCGCGCAGTTCGTGTCGATGTGCGACCAGCGCAACATTCCGCTTCTGTTCCTGCACAACATTTCCGGCTTCATGGTCGGCACCGAGGCCGAGCGCGGCGGCATCGCCAAGGATAGCGCCAAGCTGGTCTACGCCATGTCGGTGGCCAAGGTGCCCCGGCTGTCGGTAATTGTGGGCGGATCCTACGGGGCCGGCAACTACGGTATGTGCGGCCGGGGGTTTGCGCCGCGCTTTCTCTTCGCCTGGCCCACAGCGGAGTTGGCCACCATGTCGGCCGACATCGCCTCGAATGTGATGCAGGAACTGCGCCGCGGGAAGGGCGGAGACCCGGCGAAGGTGCAGGCCGATCTGGAACGCATCGTGGCCGAGGTGCGCGCGCAATATGCCAAACAGTCCGACCCCTATTACGCCACATCGCGGCTCTGGGACGATGGCCTGATCGAGCCTGGCCAGACTCGCGACATCCTGGGCCTGTGCCTGGCCATAGTGACCTCGGTTCCGGACACGGGGCGTCACACGCCCGTCTTCAGAATGTAAGGATAGGCAATGGTTTACGATCGCTATGAAACGCTGCGGATCGAACTGGACGCGCGCGGCGTCGCCACCGTGATCCTCAATCGCCCCGACAAGCACAATGCGCTCAACGCGGCGCTGATCTCGGAACTCGCCGATGCGGCGGCGGCGCTTGCCGAGGACGGGGCGGTGCGCATCGTGGTGCTGACCGGGGAGGGCAGGAGCTTCTGCGCGGGGGGCGACTTCAACTGGTTCGCCTCGAACGTGCAAAAGAGCCGCGCGGAACGGGTGGAACAGAGCGCCACGCTCGCTCGGCTCTTGCGCCGGCTCGACACACTGCCAAAGCCGCTGATCGGGCGAATCAACGGGGCGGCCTATGGCGGGGGCGTCGGCCTGATATCGGTGTGCGACTACGCCATCGGCGCCGAGGGCGCGACGTTCGGCCTGACCGAGGTGCGGCTCGGCCTCCTGCCCGCCAACATCTCACCCTATGTGGTGGCGCGCATCGGCGAGGCGGCGTCGCGCGAGACGATGCTGTCCGGTGCCCTGTTCGACACGGCGCGGGCCGAACGGATCGGACTGCTGACCGAGGTGGTCGCGCCCGATGCGCTGGACGAGGCGGTGGAGCGCGTCGTCCAGGCCCATCTGCAGGCCGCGCCCGGGGCAGTGGCCGACACCAAGCGGCTGATCGCCTATGTCGCGAGCCACGGGCTCGAAGACAGCATGATCTATACCGCCGACCGCCTGGCCGACGCCTGGGAGACCGAGGAAGGCATCGAGGGGATCAACAGCTTCCTGAACAAGGACACGCCGTCATGGCGGGTGAGTTGAGCTTCACCCGCGTCCTGATCGCCAACCGCGGCGAGATCGCCCGCCGGATCCAGCGCGCCTGCCGGAAGCTGGGGCTGGAAGCCGTGGCCGTCTTCTCCGAGGCTGATCGCGACACACCCTTCGTCGCCGAGGCCGATTACGCCGTCTGCATCGGCTCGGCCGCCCCGGCGGAAAGCTACCTGAAGATCGACGCCATCCTCGAGGCGGCGCGCGCCACCGGGGCAGGCGCTATCCATCCCGGCTATGGGTTTCTGTCGGAGAATGCCGAATTCGCGGGGCACGTGGAAGAAGCCGGATTGGTCTTCATCGGGCCTTCGCCCGAGGCCATTGCGCGTATGGGATCGAAGATCGAGGCCAAGGCCACGGCCGAGGCCGCCGGCGTGCCGGTGCTGCCCGGCTATCGCGGCGCCGACCAGTCCGACGGCCGGCTTCTTAAGGAGGCGCAGGCGCTCGGCGCGCCCTTCCTGGTCAAGGCCAGCGCCGGCGGCGGCGGGCGCGGAATGCGGCTTGTCACCGATCCCGGCGCAGCAGGCGAGGCCATCGCCGCCGCGCGGGCCGAGGCGAAGGGCGCCTTTGGCGATCCGACAGTGTTCCTGGAGCGCTACGCGCCGCGCGCCCGCCACGTCGAGGTGCAGGTGCTGGGCGACGCGTATGGCCATGTGCTGCATCTGGGCGATCGCGACTGCTCGCTCCAGCGCAACCACCAGAAGCTGATCGAGGAAGCGCCCGCCCCGGATATTCCCGACGCTTTGCGCTCGGCCATGCGCGATGCCGCGGTGCGGCTGGCGCGGGCCATTGGCTACCGCTCGGCGGGCACGGTGGAATATCTGTACGACCCCACGCGGGCCGAATTCTACTTTCTGGAGATGAACACCCGCCTCCAGGTGGAGCATCCAGTGACCGAGGCCATCACCGGTATCGACCTGGTGGAGTGGCAGTTGCGTATCGCGCGTGGCGAGGCGCTGGGGTTTGCGCAAGAGGACGTTTCGTTTGACGGCCACGCCATCGAGGTCCGCGTTGCCGCCGAGAACCCGGCCGAGAATTTCCGTCCCGAAACCGGGACGATTACGCTATGGGCGCCGCCGGGGATCGTGCGACTGGACAGCGGGGTGGAAGAAGCATCGGTCGTAAGACATCACTACGATTCGATGCTTGCCAAGTTGATCGTCCACGGTGCGGACCGTGACGAGGCGATCCGCAAGGCGGTCGCGGCGCTCGATGAATTTGCGGTCGGCGGAGTGGGAGTGAACCTGGCGTTTCAGCGAGCGCTGATTACGCATCCCGACTTCGTCGCCATGGCGCACTATACGGCCAGTCTGGCCGAGATGTTCCCCTGCGGCTGGACCGCCCCCGTATCCGACGACGAAACCCGCGCTCTGGCCGCGCTGGCCCTGCACCTGCATCTTGCGCCCGCGCCGGACACGCCTTGGCAGAGCCTCGCCGCCTGGCGGCTGACAGAGGCTGCGGGGCGGGCGGGCGCGGCCTGCTACTGGAGCGATGACGCCGATGCGCCGATCAGGGTCGCGGGGCAGGGCGCGCGGCTAAAGGTGATACTGCCCGACGGCACCGCCCTTGGCGTCGACGCTGCGCGCCTGACCGCGCAGCGTCTGACCGGGCGGATGGACGGCGCGCCCTTCACCCGCCGGGCCCATGTGCTGCGGTCGGGCGACCGCTGGCAGGTGCATCTTTCCGCGCCGGAAGGCATGACGATGGTGCCACTTCGTACGCTCGAGGACCGGCACCTGCAGCGCGCCTCCGGCGCCGTGGGCGGTGCCGACACCGTGCGCGCGCCCATGCCCGGCGCGGTGGTCGAGATCCGGGTGGCGCCCGGCGAGCGGGTGAGCAAGGGCAAGACGCTGGTGGTGCTCGAAGCGATGAAACTCTTGCAAAGCCTGCCCGCGCCCGTCGCGGGCTTGGTAGCCGAGATCTACTGCGCGCCGGGCGACACGGTCGCCGGCGGCGCGCCCCTGGTGAGGCTCGATCCGGAGGACAGGACGTGACCCGACACGAGACTATCGACGCGGCCACCGGCCCGTTCGGCGAGGATATCCAAATGATCCGAGCTCAGCTGCGGCGCTTCATCGAAACCGAGGTGAAGCCCAAGGGCGAAGCCTGGGAAGAGAAGGGCATGGTTTCGCGCGAGGTGCTACGCCAGATGGGCGCGCTCGGCGTTCTCGGCATGCGCTATGACGAACAGTATGGCGGCGCCGGGCTCGATGTCATGTCGAGCGTGATGCTGGCCGAGGAGGTCGGCCGGTCCACCTTCGGCGGGTTCTCGGCCACGGTGCTGGTGCATACCGATATGGCCTCGCCGCACCTGGAAAACGCCGGCACACCCGAGCAGAAGGCGCGCTGGTTGCCCGGCATCACCGCGGGCGAGACGATCACCGCCGTCGCCGTGACCGAACCGGGCGCGGGCTCGGACGTTGCGGGGATGCGCACCCGCGCCGTGCAGCATGGGTCGGATTGGGTGTTGAACGGCACCAAGATGTTCATCACCAACGGTGTGCATGGCGATCTCTACTTTGTTGGCGCCAAGACCGACCCCGACGCCAAGGGCTCGCGCGGGATCACCATGTTCGCCATCGAAAAGGGCACACCGGGCTTTTCGGTCGGCCGGGCGCTGAACAAGACCGGCTGGCTGTGTTCGGACACGGCCGAGCTGATTTTCGAGGATGTCCGCGTGCCGGCCGAGAACGTCCTCGGCGAGGTGAACCGCGGCTTTTATGCGGTGATGAAGAACTTCCAGAACGAGCGGATCGTGCTGGGCGCGATGGTCTGCGCCGAGGCGCAGACCGCGCTGGACATGACCGTGGACTATGTCAAGCAGCGCAAGGCTTTCGGCGGCGTTTTGTGGAACAAGCAGGTCGTCCGCCAGCGTCTTGCGGACTGCCAGACACGGATCGAGGCGGGCCGGCAGCTCGTCTATCACGCCGCGCGGCTCGACGCGGCTGACGTTGAATGCGTGCGCGAGGTGTCAATGGTGAAGGCTTATTGCGGCGAGCTGGCCAACAGCGTGCTCTATGACTGCGTGCAGTTCCATGGCGGCATGGGCTACATGCGCGAAAACCCGGTCGAGCGAATGTCGCGCGACGTTCGTGTGCAGGCGATCGGCGGGGGCGCGACCGAGGTGATGCTTGAAGAAGTCGCCAAGCGCATGTGAACAGCCAATTGAGCCCCAACCTCTGAAGAAAACTCTTCAAGATCTCAGCCCAAGTCATGAAAGGAGTCAGAAAGATGTATAGCAACAAGATGTTTGTGGGACGGAATATTGGCGCAACATTGCTCGGCGAGGCGCTCATCCTGATCGCCGGTACGATACTTCTGACGGCGTCTGCGAAGGCGCAAGTTCCGTTCTATCCAGTTCCGATGACGTTGCAGACCCTGGTGGTCGTTGCGCTTGGCCTGTTCCTCGGGCCTGTCCGTGGTTCAGGCATCGTCATTGCCTATATCCTGCAGGGGCTGGCAGGCTATCCGGTCTTCGCCGGCACGCCACCGGCGTCTTCTGGCCTGGCATATGTTGCCGGGCCGACGGGCGGCTACCTTGCGGGTTTTGCGATATCGGCCTTTGCGGCTGGATGGCTGGCAAGAAAAGGATATTCCAAGACAATCCCGGGGGCGGTCACAGTTGCAGTCGTCGCAGGTGCGCTGATCTACGTTCCCGGGCTCGCATGGCTGGGTGTCTTCACCGGCTATGGAGAGCGCCTCCTCACGGCCGGCTTCTATCCGTTTCTGTTGGGTGACTTGGTTAAATCGGTTATCGCCGGTCTGCTCTTCATTGGCGCATCCGCGGTCGTTCCGAGACTTGGACACATGTCGGGAGAAAAGCCCGAGAAGAAATAATGGAGTGTCCCTTCTCGACCGCGAACGATGCGGAGACCAAAGATGGTGTCCGCGTTTCGAGGGCGATGGCTTTCGCCTTGTGGCGTCCTGGCCGAAATGCCGCCGCACGGCTTCATTCAGCCGGCGAGGCGACCTATCGAGCGAACGGGCGATCCGTGACTCGCCCGCTTCGCCCCATCACTTTCTTGCGGCCTTCGCGTAGATTCCCTCCTTCAAATCTAACATATGTTAGATTATGCTTGCTTTCGTGAGTACCAGGGAGGGCTGACATGGCGATGCCGCTCGGCGATATTCGGATCATTGAACTTGGCCATGTGATCGCAGGGCCGCTGGCGGCAGCACTCCTTTCGGATTTCGGTGCCGAGGTGATCAAGATCGAAGCCCCCGGCCGAGGCGACATGATGCGCGAATTGGGCCCGAAAGCGCAGGACGGGGTCGGCGTCTGGTGGAAGACGCTTGCCCGCAACAAGCGAATCCTCGCGCTCGACTGGAAGAGCGATCCCGGGCGCAAGGTCCTGGAAAAGCTGGTCGAAAGTACCGATGTTCTGGTGGAAAATTTCCGTCCCGGCGTGCTCGAGCGGGCGGGGATCGGGCCTGAGGTTCTGCATCAATGGAACCCCGACCTGGTGATCTTGCGGGTGTCGGGCTACGGACAGGATGGGCCGATGCGTAAGACGCCGGCCTTTGGGCGCGCCGCCGAGGCGATGAGCGGCCTGGCGCACCTCACGGGCTACGCCGATGGCTCGCCAATGCATCCCGGTTTCCCGGCCGCCGACAGCACGACGGGGCTGATGGGAGCCCTGGGCATCATGATCGCCCTTTTCGCCCGCGAGAGGGGCAGGGTTCGCGGTCAGATCGTCGATCTGGCGGTATTCGAAGCCCTGTTGCGGCTAATCGATTATCATATTCCCGCTCTGACCGGAGCAGGTGTCTCGCCGATGCGCAACGGGCTGCGTCAGCCGATGGATTTTGCGCCGGGCGGCACATTCCGCACCAAGGACGGTGTCTGGGTGACCGTCTCGGCCGGGGGCGCGGAGACGGCCAGACGGCTGTTGCGCGCGGTGGGCGGGGACAGTTTTGCCGAGGATCCGCGCTTTGCCACGATGGAGGGAATCTCGGCGCATATGAGCGAGATCTTTGACCGGCTCAACGAATTCGTCACCGCGAGGGAGTTTGCCGAGGTCGAGGCGGAATTCGCGCTCCACGACGCGGTGGCCGCGCCAGTGCTGAGCGCCGAGAACATCGTGGCCCACCCGCAGATCGCCCATCGCGGCGATATCGTATCGGTCGAAGGCGATGCGACGAAGGTGGTCGGCCCAGTGCCGCGTCTGAGTGATACGCCGGGCAGCGTTCGCTGGTTGGGGCGGCGGCCGGGCGCGGACACTGCTGAAATCATGCAGGAGCTCGGCTGCGACCTGGCGACGATCGAAAGGTTGGTGGAGGCAGGCCTGATCGCAGTTAGCCCTGCCGGGGAGGAAACGGCATGAGTTTCAGGCTGACCGAACACCAGCAGGACATCCGCGATACGATCCTGAGGATCTGTGCGGCCTTCGACGACGAATACTGGCTGGAGCGCGACCGCAACGGCGGCTTTCCCCACGACCTGCACAGGGCGATGGCGGACGGCGGCTGGCTGGGAATTGCCATGCCGGAGGAGTTTGGAGGCGCCGGCCTCGGGATCACCGAAGCCACGATCATGATGCAGGCCATTGCCGAGTCTGGCGGCGGTGCCAGCGCGGCCTCGGCCGTTCACATGAACATCTTCGGACTGAACCCGGTCGTGGTCTTCGGCAGCGCGGAGCAAAAGGCACGGATGCTGCCACCTCTGATTAAAGGGCGCGAGAAGGCCTGTTTCGGCGTCACCGAGCCGACGACCGGCCTCGACACGACCAGGCTCAAAACGCGCGCGGTTCGACAGGGGGACCGCTATGTCGTGCATGGCCAGAAAGTTTGGATTTCCACCGCCCAGGTGGCCGACAAGATCTTGCTTCTGGCGCGCACGACGCCGCTCGAAGAGGTGGCAAAACCGACCGAGGGCCTGTCGCTCTTCTATACCGATCTGGACCGGACCTTCGTCGATGTGCGCGAGATCGAGAAGATGGGCCGCAAGGCGGTCGACTCGAACGAACTGTTCATCGATGGGCTGCCGATCCCGGCGGAGGACCTGATCGGCGAGGAAGGACAGGGTTTCAGACAGATCCTGCACGGGCTCAATCCCGAGCGTATCCTCGTGGCCGGGGAGTGCGTGGGCATTGCCCGGATCGCTCTAAAACGCGCTGCCGCCTATGCCAAGGAGCGCCAGGTTTTCGGACGCCCGATCGGACAGAACCAGGGGGTGCAGCACCCGCTCGCCAAGGCCTGGGCGAAGGTCGAGGCTGCGAACCTGATGGTAATGCATGCGGCGGCGCTCTACGACGCGGGAGAGCCGTGCGGGGTCGAGGCGAATGCCGCCAAGTTGCTGGCGGCCGAAGCCGCTGTCGAGGCGACACAAACGGCACAGATGACATTTGGCGGCTTCGGCTACGCCAAGGAATATCACATCGAGAGACTGGTTCGCGAAGCGCTTCTCTTTCACATCGTGCCGGTCACGCCGCAGATGCTGATGTCGTTCATCGCCGAGAAGGCGCTGGGTCTGCCCAAATCGTACTGAAACCGGAGCGAAACCGTTCCAGTGAAAAGGGGGGTTGCGCATTTTTCTAACGTGCGTTAGATTTAATCAGATCAAGAACAACAGTCCGATCCGCTTTGGGAGGAGCGTCAATGCCGGAAGCCGGTTACGGGTTTTCCCGTGAAAGACTGCGCGATCATCCAACGGTCTATGTTGATGGGCTGTTCTCGGGAAAAACCATTGTCGTGACCGGCGCGGGAGGCGGGCTGGGCCTGGCGATCGCCACCCTGTTCGCCCGTCTCGGGGCTGATCTGGCCATCAACGGGCGGAACGAGGAAAAGCTCGAAGAAGCCGCAAAGTTCCTGCGTGGCTTTGGCGGGCAGGTGCTGGCTCGTCCCATGACCATCCGGAATCCCGAACAGGTACAGAATTTCGTGGATGGCGTGGGCGATCATTTCGGCGGGTTCGACATTCTGGTAAACAATGCGGGTGGACAGTTTCCGCAGCCCGCCCTTGAATATGCGCCGAAGGGCTGGAACGCCGTCATCGACACCAACCTCAATGGCACCTGGTGGATGATGCAGGCCGCGGCCCGAAACTGGGTCAAGGCCAAGCGTCCTGGTGCCATCGTGAGCATTGTCGCGGATATCTGGCGCGGGATGCCTGGTATCGCGCATAGCTGTGCTGCGCGCGCCGGGGTCATCTACCTGTCCAAATCGGTGGCCGTCGAATGGGCGCCGCACAATATCCGCGTCAATTGCGTGGCGCCGGGATGCTGCGAAAGCACCGGGTTTGCGCGATATCCCGAGGAGGGGGCGGCGACGTTTGAGGAGTCGAACCCGATGCGCCACGCCGGAGACGAATGGGATGTCGCCGAGGCGGTAGTCTATTTGGCTGCGCCTTCCGGCAAGTTCATTACCGGCGAAGTGTTGACCGTGGACGGCGGGCAGCAGCTGTGGGGCGATCCCTGGCCGACGGGCCGGCCCGACTATTTCCGTATCGCGTGATACCAGAACAAGAGCTTCGACGGCGATATGAATGAAATGACAAACAATTACACCCGAGAGCAACAACACGCCAAAGCTCCTCCCGTATTGGAGTGTCGCGGAATCGAGCGTCGATTCGGCGGTATTGTTGCCGTTAGCGGCGTGGACCTCAGTATTCATAAGGGCGAAATATTTGGCCTCGTCGGACCGAACGGGAGCGGGAAGACGACGGTGACAAATGCGATCACCGGGTTCTATCCGCCGAACAAAGGCTCGATATGTCTCGATGGCAAGGACATCACGGGCACCGCGCCTCACAAGGTGGCCAAGCTCGGCGTCGCCCGGACCTTTCAGAACCTTGCGCTTTTCAACGGCATGAGCGTGCTCGAGAACATTCTCTTGGGGCGCCACATCCACATGAAGCCCGGAGTTCTTCCCACTGCGCTGTATTGGTGGGTGGCGCGACCGAGCGAGATCAGGAACCGCGAAGTGGTAGAGGAGGTGATCGAATTCCTCCAGCTCGAAAGCATCCGCAACGAGCTTGTGGACGGGATTCCAATCGGGCTCAAGAAGCGTGTGGAACTGGCACGGGCACTGGTCGCCGAGCCCCATCTTCTCATTCTCGACGAGCCCATGGCCGGCATGAACCAAGAGGAGAAGGGGTACATGGCCCGTTTTATTCTCGACGCGAGAGCTGAACGGGGCATAAGCGTGCTGCTGATCGAGCACCACATGGACGTCATTACCGGTATCTGCGACCGGATGCTGGCGCTCAATTATGGCGAGATGATCGCCAGCGGGATTCCGAAGGAGGTCGTCAAGGATCCCCGGGTCGTTGAGGCGTATATCGGGGGCGCCCATGGCTGAGACCACACAAAGCCCGACGGTCGCGGGTGAAACCATTGCCTCGGTTCTGATGCGGAACGCGTCCGAACACGGCAGCGACATCGCATTGCGGGAAAAAGAGCGTGGGATTTGGAAGGCAACCACCTGGGCTCAATACACGGAAGAGGTGCTGGCCTGCGCGGCCGGCCTCGACGGGCTCGGCCTGAAGCCGGGGGACGCGGTGCTCATTCTCGGCGACAATCGTGTACGCCTCTATTGCGGAATGCTGGCGCTGGCCACGCTCGGAGTTTACGCAATGCCCGCCTATCCGGGCACCACACTCGAAGAGCTCCAGCATTTCGCGGACGAGGCGAACGTCGTAGCCGCTCTCGCCGAGGACCAGGAGCAGGTGGACAAGATTTTGGAACTGCGTGACGCCGGGGCCGCGCAGTTGAAGTACATCGTGTATGACGACGGCCGGGGCCTCGGCTTCTACAAGGCGGCCGGACTGATGTCATGGGAGCATCTCGTCGAGAGCGGCAGCCATCGTCTCAACGGTGAGCCGGGGCTGCGCGAGAATCTGCTCGGCCGGGCCAAGCCCGACGATCCGGCGGTGTTCCTGCATTCGTCGGGCACGACGGACAAGCCCAAGGGCGTCGTGCTGAGCCAGAAGAACGTGTTGGCGGCGGCGCGGAACGGCCATGCCGCCGGGGCCTTCGACTTCGGAGAGCAGGTGCTGGCCTATCTGCCGATGGCCTGGGTGGGCGATTATGCGATCACGGTAGCCGCCGCGCTTCTGCTGCGCTTCACCGTCAACGTGCCCGAACGACAGGAAACCGTGCTGCGTGATATGCGAGAAATCGCGCCGACATTCTATCTGGCCGCACCGCGCAGCTGGGACAACATCCTGACCACCATTCAGGTAGGCATCGAGAATTCGACGCCGCTGAAGAAGTGGCTTTATCACTTGTTCATCGAACGGGCCATGGCAGCCGAGCGTCGCAAGCTCAACGGCATGAGCGCTGGCGCTTTGGAAGGTATCGGCCGTTTCATCGGCGAGATTCTGATCTTCGGGCCGATCAAGGACCAGTTCGGCATGCACCGTCTCAAGAACGCCTTCACCGGCGGTGAGGCGATCGGAGAGGACACCTTCGTATTCTACCGGGCGCTCGGCATCAAGCTGCGCCAACTGTATGGTCAGACGGAGAACAGTGCCATCAACGCGATCCAGGCGCCTGATGAGGTGCGGCTCCACACCGTGGGCAAGGTTGCCCCGGGGGTCGAGGTGAAGATCGCCGACAATGGCGAAATCCTCCTGAAGTCGGATAGCGTTTTCGCCGGATACTATAACAAGCCCGAAGCTTCGGCCGAGACGCTTTCCGCTGGCTGGTTGCGTTCAGGCGATGCCGGCTACCTCGAAGACGATGGCAATCTCGTGGTGCTTGGCCGCGTTTCAGAAGTGATGCACACAAAAGCCGGAGAGCGCTATGTGCCAAATTACATCGAGAACCGCCTGAAGTTCAGTCCATACATAAAGGACGCGGCCGTGGTGGGCGCAGGCCGACACGAATTAACGGCAATGGTGTGCATCGATTTCGATGCCGTCGGCCACTGGGCCGAAGTGAACGGCGTACCCTATGTGTCCTATGCCGATCTGTCTCAGCGCGAAGAGGTGGCCGCGCTTCTGAGCGAGGCATTCCTGCGGGTAAACAAAGTCCTCCCGGAGCCTCTGCGGCTCAAAAGGTTCGTCAGCCTGCACAAGGAATTCGATCCCGACGACGGAGAGATCACGCGCACGCGCAAGCTGCGCCGAACGGTGGTGGAAGACCGCTACCAGAACGTGATCGCGGCGCTTTACGACGGATCAAAGCACGTCCACGTCAGCGCCGTCGTGACCTACGAGACGGGTGAGACGGGAAGGGTCGACCGCACCCTCCCTGTCAGGGAGGTTTAGATGGAACTAGTTTTCTTGGCTGAGCTAGCGGCGAACGGAGCTCTCACAGGGTTGCTCTACTCGTTGTTCGCGATCGGCCTGGTACTGATCTACAAAGCCTCTTCCGTGCCAAACCTCGCGCAGGGCGGGCTCACCATGGTGGGAGCGTACGTTGTGCTGGCGCTAGCTCGCGACATAGGGCTTCCGCTCTGGGTGGCAATCCCCGTGGCTGCCGTCGCCATGTTCGGTTTCGGTATGGGGATCGAGCGGGTTGCGCTGCGCCGGCTCGCTGGCCGACCGATCGTGATGATCCTCATGATGACGCTCGGGATTGACATCTTTCTGCGCGGCACGACGCTTGCTATCTGGGGCGGTACGTCGCGCTCGGTCGAACTAGGCGTCGGCTATGATCCGCTTTTCATTGGCGACGTTCTGATCAGCCGCATCCATTTGGTTGGCGCTGTTGTAGCCCTCGTTTTGTTTGTGGTCTTCGTCCTGTTCTTCCGCAGCCGACAGGGTATCCGCCTGCGCGCAATAGCCGACGATTACATGGCCTCATGGTCCGTCGGCATATCTGTCGAGCGTGGGGTTGGCCTGTCCTGGGGACTGGCTTCGATCGTTGCGGTGGCGGCAGGCGTCATATGGGGCGAGGTTCAGGGCGTCGACCAGTCGCTGTCGCTCTTGCTGCTCAAGGGATTGACGGTAGCCGTTCTAGGCGGGCTGGACAGCATCTTTGGCGCGGTGCTCGCGGGGATCATTCTCGGCATCATCGAGAATGTGGGGTCCGCCTATCTGGATCCGTTCGTGGGCGGTGGCAGCCGCGACCTGATCGTGGCAGCGGTGCTCATCCTCACTGTCATGCTTCGGCCGCACGGTCTGTTTGGCCGTCAAGACATCGAAAGGGTTTGACGCGATGTTTTACCGGCTATCTGGTATCCATCATACCAGCTACGTATCCGACAGTCGGCTCTACAAGATTCCAGCCGACAGGAATCTCGCACTGTTCTTCCTGGCGCTCGGCCTGGCAGCTCCGTTCCTTGTCGGGTCGCTGTACCTCAACAGCTATATGTTGCCTTGGCTTGTTTGGACGGCAGCGGCGCTCGGGCTCAACCTGGTGACGGGTTGGGCCGGCCAACTGCACCTCGGCTATGCGGCGGTGATGGCCGTCGGCGCATATTCGGCTGTTCACGCGGCCAGGTACGGCTTGCCCTGGGAATTCGCGCTCCTGATCGGTGGGATTTCCGCCTCGGTCATCGGCAGCCTGTTCGCCTTCGCGGCCCTGCGGGTGAAGGGCCTCTATCTGGCCTTGACCACACTGGCGATGCAGTTCGTCATGGACTGGGTGCTGACCCATTCGCCGGCGATCTCGGGTGGCTCGCACGCTTCGCTGCAGGCGCCCACATTTGCACTTCTGGGCCAGCGGATTACGTCGGATACAGGCCTGTATTATGTCGCCTTCGGCTGGTGTCTGCTTGTCACCATTTTTATGCTGAATCTGCGCCGTACCGGTCTGGGTCGTGCGCTGGTGGCAGTCCGCGAGAAGGACTATGCGGCGGCCATTCTCGGAGTCAACAGCTTCTACTACAAGATTGTTGCGTTCGCGACCTCCTCCTTCATCGGCGGAGTCAGTGGAGCGATCCTTGTCGCTACGTTCTTTTTTCTGGCCGCGCCCGAACAGTTCTCGGTCGCCGTGTCGATCCAGGTTCTGGCTATGGTGATCGTTGGCGGCCTCGGCAGTATCATCGGCACCTATTTTGGTGTCGCGTTGATCCTGCTGGTGCCGGGCGTCGTCAATGGCCTCGTGGCAGAAGGCGCCGGAGCACTGGGGCTTCAACTGAATGTCGAATCGCTGGCCCACATTCCGAACGCGGTCTACGGAGCGATCATCATCATCATCCTGATGATCGAGCCGCTGGGATTGGGCAAGCTTTATAGCAACATCCGGGACTACCTGAGGGTGTGGCCCTTTGATCAATTCAAGAAATAGGCCGGAGATGACCCACGCTCCCGACAAAGAAGCAGAAAACATCCTGTCGATGAACAGTGTAGAGGTCCTGTATGACAACGTCATGTTGGCGATCAAGGGGGTCTCCATCCAGATTCCAAAAGGAGGAATGGTAGCGCTGCTTGGGTCCAACGGGGCCGGAAAGAGCACGACGTTAAAGGCGATCAGCGGCCTTCTCAAGGCCGAGCGCGGCCGCGTCAACCGCGGCGAGATCAGCTTCGACGGCGCAGTGATCACCGGTGTTCCTGCGCAGCGACGTGTAGAGATTGGGATTTGCCATGTGATCGAAGGCCGTCGAGTTTTCGAACATCTGACGCCCGACGAGAACCTCGAAGCGGCTGCACCGATTTCGATGAATCGCGCCACACTCAAAACGGAAAAGCAGAGAATCTACGAGTACTTTCCGCGCCTCGCTGAACGGAAGAACTCCCAGGCGGGATATCTCTCAGGCGGCGAGCAGCAGATGCTGGCGATTGGTCGAGCATTGATGACCCAGCCCCGTCTTCTGATGCTCGATGAACCGAGTCTAGGCTTGGCTCCTTTCCTGGTGGCCGAGATCTTCAGCATCATCAAGAAGGTCAACGAGGAAGAGAAGTTGTCTGTTTTGCTGGTCGAGCAGAATGCACTCGCGGCGCTGGAGATCGTCTCGGACGGGTATCTGATCGAGAATGGCCGCGTTGTCATGCACGACACGGCCCAGGCATTGAAAGCGAATTCAGACATTCAGGAATTCTATCTGGGGGGAGGTTCGGGAACGAATTTCCACGACATCAAACATTACAGTCGGCGCAAACGCTGGCTGAGCTGACTCGATTGTTCCAAACGAGACCGGGAGGAGAATATGCAGTCGATTGGAAGAACACTGGCTTTGGCCTTGCTCGCCGCAGGCCTCCTATCGGAATCCGCCAAGGCGGCGGATCCCGAGCCATTCAGGATCGGCGTTTGCTACGATCTGAGCAAGGCCTATACTTTCGCTACGCCACAGGTCTCGCAGGCGGCGCTCGATCTTGCCGATCTCGTCAACATGAAAGGCGGAATCGATGGGGCACAGGTCGAGGTGATCGTGCGCGACCACGGCAATGAGCCGCAGCGCGGGATCGAATGCTACAGCAAGCTCAGCCGCGAGGGTGTGTTCGTTTTCGACACGCTGTCCACACCGGTTTCACTGGCGATCTTGCCGCGCGCAATGAAGGACCAGCGCATCCTGATGCAATCGCTTGTCGGGCGAGGCGACGCTGTCGACGGCACCGTGTTCAACTGGGTCTATCCTGTCGGACCGACCTACTGGGGCCAGGCGGCCAACGACATCGCCTATATCAAGCAGCTGCACGACGGAGATCTTTCGGATGTAAAGGTGGGCTTCGTCTACTTCGATTATCCCTTCGGGCAGGAGCCGATCGAGATCCTTAAAACACTGTCGGGTAAGGAAGGATTCGACCTGGTCCTCTATCCGGTTCCGTTGCCTGGCAGCGACCAGGCGAGCGTCTGGTCCAAAGTGCGCCGAGATAAGCCTGACCATATCATCAGCTGGATGCTTGGCGGTGCGCACGTGGTTGCGTCAAAGGAAATGAAGCGTAACGGTATCCCAATGGAGAAGTACATCGCCGTCAACTGGCTCAACGAGGTGGATATCTCCAATATCGGCGCGGCGGCGGCGAAGGGGCTCAAGCGCGGTACGAATGTCGTGGGCGGTCAGGACATCCCACTCTACAAGGAAATCATGACCGAGCTTTATGACAAGGGCAAAGGTAACGGCCCGGTCGAAAAGACGCTGGATGTTTTCTACAATACCGGCCTTGCGATGTATTCGATCGTGTTCGAAGCTGCTCGTCAGGCGGCTTCGCTGCACGGCCATCCGATCACTGCCGAGTCATACAAAGCCGGGCTAGAGGCGATCGAGAAATTTGACGCAAATGGCCTGATGGCGCCGATCACGGTGACGGCGGAGGATCATGGCGGCGGAGGTCGCACGCGCATCGAAATGTGGGACGGGGCCACTTGGGTGCCGCAGACCGACTGGATTGCCGCCTATCAGGATGTCGTCTGGGAGGTTGTTAAGGAGAGTTCGTCGAAGTTCGACGGCAATTGATGTGAAGCAGGTGCAAGCCGCACCGTCCGTGGGGCCTGTGAAGCCGGGCCCCGCGGAGTGGGCAGTCAATGAGGAAGCGATATGCAACAGGGAGGTTCGACATGACTATATTCAATAGAGTGACTGCCGCTGTACTGGCAGCGGCGCTGGGACTGGCAATCCAGACAGCCGCGGCACAAGACAAGGAGCCGATCCGCTTCGGCCTTTGCTTTGATCTGAGCAAATCCTACACCTTCATCTCACCGCAGGTGGCGCAGGCTGCGCAGGATCTGGCCAAATACACAAACGACGACGGCGGCATAGAAGGTCATCCAGTCGAAATTATCGTGCGCGACCACGGCAACGAGCCGCAGCGCGGTGTCGAATGCTACGAACAGCTCAAGCGAGAGGGCGTCTTCATTTTCAACTTCCTCTCGACGCCCGTGACCAATGCCGCTCTGCCACGTGCGATGAAGGACGGCAACATCGTCATGCAATCCTTCGTCGGCCGCGGCGACGCTGTGGATGGCGATGTGTTCAAGTGGATTTTCCCGGTCGGTCCGACCTATTGGCAGCAGGCGGCCAATGACGTGGCCTTCATTAAGGATCAGTTGGGAGGTGATCTGAGCGAAGCCAAGATCGGCTTCATCTATCTAGACTATCCTTTCGGTCAGGAGCCGATCGAGATTCTCAAGACCCTCTCGGAGGAAGAAGGCTTCGAACTCAAACTCTATCCAGTGCCACTGCCCGGCAGCGACCAGGCGAGCGCCTGGACTCAGATTCGGCGTGACAAGCCTGATTACATGATCAGCTGGATCCTAGCCGGCGGTCACGTCGTGGCTTCGAAGGAGATGAAACGGAACGGATTTCCGATTGATCGCTATCTTTCGGTGAACTGGCTGAACGAAGTTGACATCAAGAATATCGGAGCCGATGCAGCCAAAGGCATCTTGCGGGGTACTAACGTGGCGGGTGGCCAAGAAGTTCCTCTGGTCAAGACAATGCTCGAGACCTTGTATGCCAAGGGTGAAGGCAGTGGTCCGGAATCGCTCGTCCGCGACGTCTATTACAACACCGGGTTAGCTATCTATGCCACTGGGTTCGAAGCTGCCCGCATTGCGATCGAAAAACACGGCTGGCCGCTGAATGCCGAAAGGATGAAGGAAGGATATGAGTCCATTGAGAATTTCGACGGAAATGGTGTGATGTCGCCGATCACCGTGACCGCGAAAGACCATGGAGGCGGCGGTAAGACCCGCGTCGAGCAGTGGGATGGTTCGACCTGGGTGCCGCTCACGGATTGGAGCGCGGACTACACCGACGTGGTGTGGGAAGTGATCAAGGAAAGCTCGTCGAAATTTACCGTCGAGTGATTTGACGGCGTGCCTGCGGGTCGGAGTGACCCGCAGGCATAAGCCGGTTCCCAGTCGTGCAAGGTCAGTCTGCGAGGGATCGAGAAATGGAAAGCAGCCCCATCGAAGTATCCGTCGAAGGTGGCGTGGCCATCGTCACTATCAACCGGCCCGACCGCAAGAACGCGCTCTCGGTCGCCGCCGCCAACGGATTGGTCGATGCATGGGAGCGGATCGAGGCCGACGATACGGTCAGCGTTGCGATCCTGACCTCGGCTGATTGCGGCGTCTTTAGCGCCGGGCTAGACCTCAAGGAGGCGGCAGAGATCGCGCGAAATGAGGGCGTCGACATCCTCAGCAAGATGCGCGACCCCTTTCACGACACGATGCGCGCCTGTCGCAAGCCGATCATAGCTGCCATGACCGGCTCCTTGATGGCTGGTGGGATGATGCTGGCGCTGAACTGCGATTTGCGGGTCGGACTCAAAGGAACCAAAATCGGGATCACCGAAGTCAAGATCGGACGCGGCTCGCCCTGGGCAGCGCCGGCGCTGTGGATGCTGCCGCAGCCTGTCCTGATGGAAATCGTTCTGACCGGCGATCTCATGCCGATCGAGCGGCTGCACGGTTACGGCTTCACCAATTATCTTGAAGACACGCCTGATCTGGTTCGCGAACGGGCCCGCGACCTCGCACGTCGGATCGCCAGTGCCGCACCGCTTTCGGTAGTAGCTGCGAAGGGCAGTGTGCGCGCGACCATGGATCTGGGCTGCGCCGCCGGGCTGGAAGAGGGTAAGCGCCTGCACGAAGTGGTCTATGCCAGCCAGGATGCCATCGAGGGCCCGCGGGCCTTTGCCGAAAAACGCGCGCCCGTCTGGCAAGGCCGGTAAAGGAGAGAGAGGCATGGGCGAATTGATGCGGCTTGATCGTGATGGGCCTGTGGGCGTTTTGCGCTTTCTATGCACGGAACGGCGCAACCCTTTCAGCATTGCATTCGTCGAGGCGCTCATCGCCAATCTGCGTCAGGCCGAGATGGACGATGCGATACGTGCCGTGGTGATGACCGGCGGCGAGCATTTCTCAAGCGGCGGCGATCTTGTCGGCTTCCGCGCCGAGATCGCCAAAGGCGCCCGCGCCACCTCGCAGATGGTCGACATGGTCCACGACGGCGGTCGTGCCGCCTATCAATTCAAGAAGCCACTCATCGCTGCGGTGAATGGAATCGCCTATGGCGCGGGGCTAAGCCTGGCGCTGTCGGCCGATATCGTCGTGGCTGCCGAGGATGCGCGCCTCTGCGAGGTCTTTGCCAAGGTCGGCGGCTGCCCCGACACCGGGTCGAGCTGGCTCCTTCAGCAGCGCGCCGGGGCTGGGGTGGCCCGGATGCTGGTGCTTACCGGCCGCGAGATCGACGGACGAACGGCTCGCGAGCTGCGTGTAGTCGAGGAATGCGTCCCGGCCGAGGAGGTCGAAAACCGAGCAATCGAGATCGCGCGAGAGATCGCCGCCCACCCCGCCTTCGGCATGCAGACAACCAAGCGTGTCATGCGGGCGGCTGCCGAATGCTCCTACCTCGAGGCTCTGGAGATCGAGCGCGATGCGCAAAGCGTGCTGCTTTGCGCCCATGATTTTCCCGAGGCCATGAACGCCTTCCAAGAAAAGCGGCCGCCACGGTTCAAGGACTGCTGATTGCGGCCAAAGACGTTCAAACAGTCATAGGAGAAACGCCGATGAAGGTGCTCGTGCCCGTCAAACGCGTGATCGACTACAACGTGAAGGTTCGCGTGAAAGCGGATGGGAGCGGTGTCGATCTCGCGAATGTGAAGATGTCTATGAACCCTTTCGACGAGATTGCGGTTGAGGAGGCGATCCGTCTGAAGGAAGCGGGTACGGCGGACGAGGTCGTAGCAGTTTCGATCGGGGTGAAGCAGGCGCAGGAGACGCTGAGAACGGCGCTGGCGATGGGGGCGGACCGCGCGATCCTGATTGTGGCGGCCGCAGATGTGCATCAGGACATCGAGCCCCTGGCGGTGGCGAAGATCCTGAAGGCGGTGATCGACGAGGAGCAGCCGAACCTGGTGCTCGCCGGCAAGCAGGCGATCGATAACGATATGAATGCCACCGGGCAGATGCTCTCGGCGCTGCTGGGCTGGAGCCAGGCGACCTTCGCCTCGGAAGTGAAGGTCGAGGGCGGCAGCGCCGTGGTGACGCGCGAGGTCGACGGCGGGCTGCAGACCGTCAAGGTCAAGCTGCCGGCGATCGTGACGGTCGATTTGCGCCTCAACCAACCCCGCTACGCTTCGCTGCCGAACATCATGAAGGCCAAGAAGAAGCCACTCGACGAGAAGACGGCGGCGGATTACGGCGTCGACGTGAGCCCGCGGCTCGAAGTGGTGAAGACGGCCGAGCCGGAAACACGCCAGGCTGGCGAGATCGTGCCGGATGTCGATACGCTGGTGGCGAAACTCAAAGAGAGGGGGTTGGTGTGATGGCTGTTCTTCTGCTGGGCGAAGTAAATGACGGCGAACTGGCACTGGACCCCACCGCCAAGGCGGTGAATGCCGCCAAGGTGCTGGGCGAGGTTACCGTGCTCTGCGCCGGGGCTTCGGCGGCAGCCGCCGGCGTGGCAGCCGCGACGATCGAGGGCGTGGCGAAGGTTCTGGTGGCCGAGCATCCGGCGCTGAGCCACCGCCTTGCCGAGCCAACTGCGGCAATGATCGTAAGCCTCGCGGGCGACTATTCGCATATAATGGCCCCGGCCACCACCGACGCCAAGAACGTGATGCCGCGGGTGGCCGCGCTACTGGACGTGATGGTGATCTCCGATGTCTCGGGCGTTGTCGATGCTGAAACGTTCGAGCGCCCGATCTATGCCGGCAACGCAATCCAGACGGTGAGATCGAAGGACGCCAAGAAGGTCGTGACCCTCCGAACCTCGGCTTTCAAGGCCGCCGGCAAGGGCGGCCCGGCCAAGGTGGAGACCGTAGATGTGCCCGGTGATCCGGGCCTGTCGGAATGGGTAGAGGACAAGGTGGCCGAAAGCGACCGCCCCGAACTGACCTCTGCCGGGGTCGTAGTCTCTGGCGGCCGCGGCGTCGGCTCGCAAGGAGACTTCGCCCTGATCGAGAAGCTGGCCGACAAGCTTGGCGCAGCAGTGGGCGCCTCGCGGGCCGCAGTCGACGCCGGCTTCGCGCCGAACGACTGGCAAGTCGGCCAGACCGGCAAAGTCGTGGCGCCCGAGCTCTATGTTGCAGTGGGCATTTCCGGGGCGATCCAGCACCTTGCAGGGATGAAGGATTCCAAGATCATCGTCGCAGTCAACAAGGATCCGGACGCCCCGATCTTCCAGATCGCCGACTACGGCCTTGTGGCTGACCTCTTCCAAGCCGTACCCGAGCTGATCGAGAAGCTCTGAGACGCGTTATTCGAGGATCTCGCCTTGGTTAATTGGCCGCCCATTTTACGAGCCGGGCCGCCGAGGAACACAAGATGTTCCCGGGACAACGCGAGAAAGCGGGAAAACCGTGCGACGCATAGTTGCTACAGATTTGACGCGAGGGTAATCCTATAGCGCCGCGAAGAACCGCCGCCAGCGGCTCATGCTCGCGTGATGGTTTCCGGAGCTGGAAAGCCGTTCAGTCCTCCACCACTCCGCTCAGAATCTCTTCGCTATGTTCACCAAGGCGCGGCGCGGTGCGCAGATCGTGCCGCGCCGGCGTGGCCGAAAACTTCACCGGAGGTTTGGTTGTCCAGATGGCGCCTTCGGTGGGATGCGCCACGCGTTGGAAGAAGCCGGTTGCCTTGATGTGGGAATCCTGCGGCAGGTCGGGCAGCATGCTCACCGGCATGACCGGGATGTCGGCTTCCTCCATCAAGTCGATCCATTCCTGTGTGGTCCGCGACGGCGCGAACTGCGCTACCATGTCATAGACCGCGCCGATATTGCGGCTGCGTTCGTCCATGTTCGTCACCCACGGATGACAGAGCATGTCTTCACTTCCGATGGCGCGGAAGAAGCGGGCCCATTGCGCGTTGGAATAGGGAAGGATGGTAATATACCCGTCCTTCGTCTGGACCGGACGGCGATGCGGCACCAGCATACGGCTGTAGCCGAAGCTTTGCGGGAGGTCTTCGAATGTCGCGGCGGCCATGTGCTCCACCAGCAGAAACGACGCCAGCGTTTCGAACATCGGCACCTCGACATGCTGCCCCTCGCCGGTGCGTTCCCGGTGGTAGAGCGCGGCCATGACCGCCCAGGCCGCCGTGACTCCGCCCAACTTGTCGGCCAGAATGGTTGGCGCATAGGAGGGCGGCGCGCCGGGGTCGCGCATCGTGGCCAGCCCCGCCATGCCCGAGACCGCCTGAACGCTGTCATCATAGGCGGGCTTGTCGCGGTACGGCCCGTCCGACCCGAAGCCCACGGCAGCCACGGTAATCAGGCGGGGATTTTCACGGCGCAGGGCGTCCGGTGCCAAGGACAAGCGGGCCAGCGCTGCAGGGCGAATGCTGGATATGAAGACATCGGCGTCGCGCAAAAGCCGGCGTAAAGACCGCCGGCCGTCATCGGTCTTGAGATCCAGCACGACGCTGCGTTTGTTACGATTCACGCCCAGAAAGGCTGCACCCATGCCGGGGTTTTGAGCCGGCTGCACCTGGCGCAGCATATCGCCCTCGGGGCTTTCTACCTTGATGACGTCGGCCCCCAGATCACCCAGCATCTGCGTGGCCAAGGGACCGAACACGACCGAGGTCATGTCAATGATCCGGACCCCCGACAGAAGTGCGGGTCTTGCTTTGCTCATGTCTGGTCCTCACCCGCCACGGGCGCGGCGAACTCCCGTCGGATCGCCGCATTATGCGCCCCCAGCGCAGGCGAGGCGCCCAGCGGCACATTTTCGCCCGACCTGCGAATCGGTGGTGTCGGTAGACCAATTTCGCCCGACGGGCACTGAATGAGCGTCCGGTCGAGCTGCGGGTGGCTGGAAAGCGTCGCGACGTCGTTGACCGCGCCCGAGGCGATGTCGGCTTCACTCAGGAGCGCCAGCATCTGCGCCCTGTCGAGCGCAGCGAAAGCGGATTCGATCATCGGCTGCAGCACATCCCGGTTGCGGTTGCGGTTGTCATTGCCGTCGAAACGCGGATCCTCAACGAGTTCGGGCCGCTTCAGAACCGCGTTGCAAAAGCGCGCCCATTCGCGCTCGTTCTGCACCGACAGTACGATCTGGCCGCCATCGCGGCAGGTATAGGCGCCATAGGGGCAGATCACCGGATGACTGAGGCCCACCCGAGGCGTTGGACGTCCGGCACAATCGTGAAAGATAAGCGGCACCGCCATCCAATCGGCCATGGTGTCGAACATCGCCACGCTGACGCCGCGGGCGCGCCCGGTGCGCTGGCATTCGATCAGCGCTTCGCAAATCCCCGCATGGGCGGTCATGCCCGTGGCGATGTCGCACACCGAAATGCCGACCCGTCCGGGTCCGTCCGGCGTGCCGGTGATCGATGCCAGTCCGCTCTCGCATTGCACAAGCAGGTCATAGGCCTTGGCATTACGCATCGGCCCATCATCGCCGTAGCCCGTGATATCGCAGGTGACGAGCTGCGGGAAACGCGCGCGCAGCGATGCCGAATCCAGTTCCAGCTTTTCGAGCGAACCGGGGGCGAGGTTCTGCAGGAACACATCGGCGCGGGCGAGAATCCGTTCCAGCAGCGCACGATCGTCTGGGTCCTTGATATCAAGCTCCAGAGATTCCTTGCCCCGGTTAAGCCAGACGAAATAGGCGCTTTCCCCGTTCGCCGCTCTATCGTATCCGCGAGCAAAATCGCCCGATCCCTTGCGCTCCACCTTGATGACCCGGGCACCCGCATCTGCAAGGCGCGACGAGCAGAATGGCGCGGCAACCGCCTGTTCTAGCGCAACCACAAGCAGCCCATGCAGCGGGCCCTTTTCGTCGATGTTCATATTCTTCTCGAACGCGTGAATTTTGAGCTTGCCAGAAATCTAACATCTGTTAGAAATATCGTCAACTCAGATGACCTGGAAGCGCAGTTAGGGAAGGGTGGTTGAGAATGCACGAAGGCCCGGATGTAGCCTTTCGAAGGGGGCTGGCAGAAGGCAAGGTGGTTCTTCCCAAGTGCAACGCGTGCGGACGTTTCCACTTTTTCCCGCGCGTGGTCTGTCCGCATTGTTACGCAACATCGTTCACGTCACACGAGATTTCGGGCAGGGGCGAGATCCATACCACAACGGTCGTCAGGCGCGCGCCCGATAGGGGCGGCGATTACAATGTCTGCATCGTCGAACTGGAGGAACGGGTTCGGATGATGAGCCGCGTTGAGGGCGTTGCGCCTCCTGACGTGGAGATCGGCATGGCGGTGATCGCCTATGCGGGAGAGATCGACGGCACCCCCGCCGTGCTGTGCAGGCCGGAAGGGGGCTGAAGAGGTGGAGAACAAGCTGCGCGGCAAATCTGCGATCGTGGGCACCGGACACGCCGGCTTCGGCGAGGCGCCCGGACTGACGGCCTACGACATCATGGCGCAGGCGGGCTTGGCGGCACTGGCGGATGCGCAGCTGAAACTGTCCGATGTGGACGGACTCTTTTGCACGATGATGGAAGACAGCATGCCAGCGTTGATGGCGGCGGAATATCTTGGCATCCGCCCGCGTTTCGTCGAGGGGACGATGACCGGCGGCTCTTCGTTCGTCAACTACATCACCGCGGCCACCATGGCGCTCACAGCGGGGTTGTGCGATGTGGCGCTGATCGTCTACGGCTCGAACCAGCGCAGTGGGTCGGGCAAGCTCGTTACGGCCTCGCGGCCGCCGCCTTACGAACAGATCTATCGCCCGCGCTATCCGATCTCCGCCTATGCTCTTGCGGCGGCGCGGCACATGCACGAATTTGGCACCACGCGCGAACAGCTGGCCGATGTGGCGGTTGCCGCGCGGGCCTGGGCGCAGCACAATCCCGAGGCCTTCGCGCGCGGCGACCTGACACGCGAGGATGTGCTCGCCGCCCGCATGGTGAGCGATCCGCTGACGGTGCGCGACTGCTGCCTCGTCACTGATGGCGGCGGGGCGATCGTGATGGTTCGATCCGAGCGGGCGAGGGATTTCCCCAAGCCGCCGGTTTACGTTCTTGGCTCCGCCGCCGAGAGCACGCATCGACAGATTTCTCAGATGCCGGATTTCACCGTCACGGCGGCCAGGGAGTCGGGTGCGCGCGCCTTTGCCGCAGCAGGGGTGACTCCGTCCGACATCGACGTGGTCGAACTTTACGACGCCTTCACCATCAACACGATCCTCTTTCTGGAGGATTTGGGCTTTTGCGAGAAGGGCGAGGGCGGGGCCTTCGTCGAGGGCGGGCGGATCGCGCCGGGGGGTGAGTTGCCGGTCAACACCAACGGCGGCGGGCTCTCCTGCGTGCATCCGGGCATGTACGGCATCTTCACGGTGATCGAGGCGACCCGCCAGATCCGGGGCGATGCGCCGGGACTTCAGATCGCAAATATTGATCTGGCGCTCGCCCACGGCAACGGCGGCACGTTGTCGAGCCAGGTCACTGCAATTCTGGGCTCGGAGAACACGTTGTGAGACGACTGGGGAGGCGAAGCGATGCCGCTCAATTATGAGGCTCTCTCCAACTGGGAGTTTGAAGATGTAGCGCAAACCCTCACCGAGCGCGACACCATGCTCTATGCGCTTGGCTTGGGCTTTGGCGAGAATCCGACCGACGAAAAAGAACTAGCCTATGTCTATGAGGACGGGCTGATGGTCGTGCCGTCAATGGCCGTCACGCTTGGCTACCCCGGTTTCTGGCTGCGCGATCCGCGCACCGGGATCGATTGGAAGAAGGTCTTGCACGGCGAGCAGTGGCTGGATGTCTACAAGCCATTGCCGGTCAAAGGTGAACTGATCGGCCGTACCAGGATCGATCAGATCTCCGATAAGGGCGAAGAGCGCGGCGCGGTCATCTATCTGAGCCGTGACATCATCAATGCGGCCAGTGGCGAGACGCTGGCCAAGGTCTCGATGTCGACCTTCTGCCGCGGCGACGGCGGGTTTGGCGGCGAAAACAAACCGGGACCGACGCCTGCGTCCATCCCCGAGCGTGAGCCCGACCATGTTTGCGATCTTGCGACGCTGCCACGCCAGGCGCTGATCTATCGCCTGTCGGGCGATTACAACCCGCTGCACGCTGATCCCAAGGTCGCCCGTGCGGCAGGGTTCGAGCGCCCGATCCTGCATGGCCTGGCCACCTACGGGCTGGCGGCCCGCGCCATTCTCAAGACGCTCTGCGACTATAACGCGAGCCGGCTGACCGGACTGGATGTGCGCTTTTCCGCCCCGGTCTATCCGGGCGAGACGGTGCGGTTTCATATCTGGCGGGAAGGCAACGAAGCCCGATTCAAAGCCTCGATCCCCGAGCGTCAGGTCGTGGTGCTGAACAACGGCGCAGCCCGCTTCGCCTGAGGACAGCGAACATGGCTCAGCCGCTCAGCGATATTCTCGTGCTGGATTTCAGCACGCTTCTGCCTGGCCCCTTGGCGACCCTGATGCTAGCCGAGGCCGGGGCGGAAGTTGTCAAGCTGGAGCGCCCCGGCACGGGCGAGGACGCGCGTCATTCGGCGCCGAAAATCGACGGCGTCAGCATCGGTTACGCGATCCTGAACCGCGGCAAGAAATCGATTGCGCTGGATTTGAAGGCTGAAGGTGCGGTGGAGAGCCTCCGTCCGCTGATCGAGAAGGCCGATGTCCTGGTCGAGCAGTTCCGCCCCGGCGTGATGGATCGGCTGGGCTTGGGATATGAGGCGGTGCGTGCCATCAATCCGGGCATCGTCTATTGCTCGATCACCGGCTACGGACAGACCGGGCCGAAACGGGATTTTGCCGGCCACGACCTGAACTATGTCGGCGACGCCGGAATCCTGTCGCTCAGTCGAGGTCCGGACGAGCAGCCGACAATGCCGTTCGCGCTGGTGGCCGACATTGGGGGCGGCAGCTACCCGGCGGTGCTCAATATCCTGCTCGCCCTGCGCGAGCGCGATCGTACGGGGCAGGGCGCCCATCTCGATATCGCCATGGCCGAAGGTGCCTTCGTTTTCGCCTATTGGGCTCATGCCAAGGGCGTTGTCGCCGGAGAGCCGATTGGCAATGGCGCCGACCGGTTGACGGGCGGACTGGCGCGTTACCGGCTCTATTCCGCAGCCGACGGGCGGCAGATCGCCGTGGCGGCACTGGAAGAGAAGTTCTGGCAGGCCTTCTGCCAGGTGATCGGACTCAGGACGGAGCTGCGCGACGACCTCGCCGATCCGCAAGCAAGCTCTGCCGAAGTTGCCCGCCTCTTGGCGGCACATCCGGCCTCGCACTGGGAACCGCTTCTGGCCGAGGCCGATTGCTGCTGCACGGTGGTCAAGACCCCGGCCGAGGCGGCATCCGACGACCATTTTGCCAAGCGTGGCATATACGGCCGGCAAGTGCGAATCGGGGAACGGCGCGTACCCGCTCTGCCGCTTCCGATCGCGCCGGCTTTTCGCGCGCCGCCCTCCCGCGACGAGGCCGCGCCCGATCTCGCACGTGACAACCGCTATTTCGGGCTGCCCGACCCATGAGACACCGCCAAGAACGCCGAACCATTGACGGTGGCAGCGTGGTCCATTAATCTAACAGGTGTTAGAATTGCTTCTCCCAGAAGGTGGATATGATGACGACCTCCCAAGAAGAGCTCCCGGAAGAGGCCGCGAGATACGTCGTGCCCACGTATTTCGTGAACAGCGACAGCCCCGAGGTCCAGCAGTTCGTCGCCCGGGCTCTGCGCGATCTACCCAACGATGCATCGAAGAGCGATAAGGCGATCCGCCTATTCGAGGCGGTGCGGGACGGTATCCGTTATGATCCCTACACCTTCGCCTTGACGGCCGATGCTTACCGGGCGAGCGCCATCGCCGGAGCGGAGGCCGCCTTCTGTGTGCCCAAAGCGATCCTCTTGGCGGCCTGCCTGCGCGCGGTCGACATTCCTGCAGCGCTGGGATTCGCCGATGTGCGCAACCATCTGAACACGCCCAAGCTGCGGGAGCTGATGGGCACCGATCTCTTCGTCTATCACGGCTACGTGCAGCTCTGGCTCGACGGCAATACCTATAAGATCACGCCTGCGTTCAACATGGAGCTGTGCGAGCGGTTCGGGGTCAGGCCGCTAATCTTCGATGGCAACAGCGACGCCCTGTTTCACGAATTCGACGTCAAGGACCAGCGGCACATGGAATATGTGAACGATCGGGGGCTCTACGTCGACGCACCGATGGAGGAATTCCTGCGCCTTTTCAAAAGGACCTATCCCAAGCTCGAGCAGTTCAATCGCGAGCGCATCTCGCACAGCGCCGAAGGGGTGGACGCCGGGTTTGCGGCAGCGGGCAAGGTCTCATGAAATATCTGGAAGATTTCCAGCCAGGTCAGATCTACAGGTTCCGCGCAGAGCCGCTGAGCAAGGAGGAGATCATTGCGTTCGCGCATGAATGGGATCCGCAGCGGCTGCACACCGATGAGAACTATGCCGTGTCCGTCCACGGCAGCCTGATCGCCTCGGGCTTTCAGACGATGCTGCAGGTGTTCAAGCCAGTCATGCATGGAATGATGCCGGAGATCGCCAATATCGGGGGGTTGGGTTTCGATTCGCTGAGATGGCCTCGGCCAATTCGGCCCGGCGAGGCGCTGGACATCGAACTGGAAGTCTCTTCGGTCACACCTTCGAAGAGCAAACCGGATAGGGGCGTGCTGGCCTACACGCTCAGAGCCATGAATCCCGCAGGACAGGTCGTGTTCACTGCCGATACTCCGGTGATGATCAAGCGCCGGCCCTCGGAGGAAAAATGAGCAACGCTGCACATCACGACCAGGACGATTTCCGCCTATTGCGTCAAAGCGTCCGCACGCTGTTGGAGCGCGCGGGCGGCGTGGCGCGAGCGCGCAAGATCAGGGACGAAGGCGGCGGCTGGGATGCGCCCGTGATGACGGAACTGGCCGAGGCTGGCGTGTTCGGCGCAGTGGTTCCCGAAGAGGCCGGCGGCCTCGGCATGGGGCTGGCCGCCGCCGGTATCATCGCCGAAGAAGTAGGCCGGGCGATCGCGCCCGAGCCTGTGGTCGCCTCGGTTGGGCTCGCAATTGGCCTTTTACGCCGACTCTGCCCCGAGCATGCGCTTCTGACCGAGGCGCTGGCCGGCACGACGGTCCTGGCAACAGCATGGCAGGAGCGTGACGCCAAAGGTCTCTCCAACACCCTGTCATCTCGGTTCGAGAACGGCGCTCTGACCGGGATGAAATCATGGGTCGCGGGGGTGGCTGCTGCAAGTGGCATCCTCGTCGTGGCGGAGACCGGCGGCGGACCGGCTCTCGTTTTGCTTGAACCCGGCGGCAAGGGCATAGCCTTCGACAAACGGCGTCAGTCCGATGGCAGTATACTGGCCGAGCTACACCTGTCGGGCGCGCCAGCCGAATTGCTCGCAAAGGGCCCGGCCGTCGCAAAGGCTCTGGAAGCTGCGGTCAGCGACACGACGGCGCTGACGGCGGCCGAGCTTGTCGGGGTCAGCGCAAAGGCGCTGGAGATCACGCTCGACTACATCAAGACGCGCGAGCAGTTCGACAAGCCGATCGGTTCGTTCCAGGTCATTCAGCATCGCGCGGTGGACATGCATGTCATGCAGGAAGTGGCCGAAGCGGGCGTGCGCGACGCGCTAGGCCTGATGGACGCGACAGAAGCCCCGCGCCTGCGTGCCCGCCAGGCCAGCCGCGCCAAGGCCCGGGCTTGCACCACGGCCAGGAAGATCACGCGCGAGGCCATCCAGCTGCATGGCGCGGTCGGCTACACCGACGAGTTCGACATCGGGCTTTACCTGAACAGGGCGCTGGTGCTCTCGGCCTGGCTGGGCGACGACGTCCATCACCGGCGGCTCTGGCTGAACGCCCGCAACGCAGAGGAGGCCGCCGAGTGATCGACTACAACGCCATGAGCGACGCGGACTTCCGCAGTGAGATACGGCAGTTCTTCGAAACCGAGTATCCCGAAGAGCTGCGCAATCTTTCGCATCGCCCGAAGTTCGCCGAAATCGAGCACTGGCACCGCAAGCTTCATGCCAAGGGCTGGGTCGCACCGGCCTGGCCTGCGGAGTACGGCGGCATGGGGCTGAACGCGGCCAAGCTTCTCATCTTCTATGAGGAACAGCAGCGTTGGGGGGTCGTGCGCGGCCGCGACATGGGCGTGCAGATGGTCGGTCCGCTCATCATCAAGTTCGGCACCGATGCTCAGAAGGCATACTGGCTGCCCCGCATTCTGAGCTGTGAGGACATTTGGTGCCAGGGCTATTCCGAGCCGGGCGCAGGGTCCGATCTGGCGAACCTGCGCACGAACGCCGTGATCGACGGGGACGAGTTCGTGATCAACGGACAGAAGATCTGGACGACGATGGCGCATGACTCGACGCACATTTTCATGCTGGTGCGCACCGATCCGAAGGCCCCAAAGAAGCAGCAGGGCATCAGCTTCATTCTTGTGCCGATGGATCAGCCGGGGGTCGAGGTCCGAACGATCACCACGCTGGCGGGCGAAACCGAGTTCTGCGAGGTCTTCTTCGACGATGCCCGCACCCCGTGCGAAAATCTGGTCGGCGAACTGAACAAGGGCTGGACCATGGCCAAGTCCCTGCTCAGCTTCGAGCGGGTGTTTATCGGCGCACCGAGTCTGGCCCAGAACGCGCTTGGTCAGCTTGAAACCTACGCCCGCGGTGCCGGCCGCTTCGACGACCCGGTCTTTTGCGATCGGTTCGCCGAGGTCGCGCTCGATGTCGAGGATCACGCGGCGCTTTACGCGCGCTTCGCCGATCAACTCAAGCGGGGCGAACCGCTGGGTGCGGATGTCTCGATGCTCAAGATCTGGGTGACCGAGACGTTTCAGAAGATCACCGAACTCATGATCGAGGTGGCAGGACCCGACGGCGGCACCCTCGGCCCATTGCAGGTCGGCAATGTTGGCGTCGATGTTCTGGCGGCCTTCTACAAGGCCCGGCCGACCACGATCTACGGCGGGTCGAACGAAATCCAACGCAACATTCTATCGAAAGCTGTCCTGGGCCTGCCGGGCTGATCACGAGGGAGGATTTATGATGTCCGATCGTTACGCGAAATACGACAAGCTGAAATTCGATTATCCGGCCGAGCGCGTGCTGCGCATCACTTTCGACCGGCCCGAGACCTTCAACTCGGTGGACGCCGAGACCCACACGCAGATGACCGATATGTGGATCGACATCGATCGCGATCCCGACATCAATGCGGTGATCGTCACCGGTGCAGGCAAAGCGTTTTCGGCGGGCGGCGATTTCAGTCTGATCGAGAGCATGATCGGCAATTCGCACGAGATCATGAAGACGTGGAAAGAGGCCAGGAACCTCGTCTACAACATCATCAACTGCAACAAGCCGATCATCTCGGCGATTAACGGTCCCGCGGCCGGCGCCGGCCTGGTCGTCGGAATCCTGGCCGACGTGTCGATCGCGGGCAAGAAGGCCAAGATCGTTGACGGCCATCCCCGTCTCGGCGTCGCCGCCGGTGATGTCGCCGCGATCATCTGGCCGCTGCTGTGCGGCATGGCCAAGGCGAAATACTATCTGATGACCTGCAAGCCGGTCTCGGGCGAGGAAGCAGACCGGATCGGCCTGGTGTCGATGTGCGTCGAGGATGACGTTCTGCAGCAGACCGCGCTCGACATCGCGACCGAGCTTGCGAATGGCTCGCAGAGCGCGATCCGCTGGACCAAATACTCGCTCAACAACTGGCTGCGTCAAGCCGGACCGATCTTCGACGCCTCCACCGCCCTCGAGATGCTGGGTTTCATGAGCGAGGACGTGAAAGAAGGCGTCCTGTCGCATCGCGAGAAGCGCGCGCCAAACTTCCGCAAGGACTGTCCGATCTGACCCGTGAGTAGCAGGGGAGACCATAAAGCAATGTCCATTGACATCTATCAGGACATCGCGACCGCCTACAGCGCAGCTGCAACGAAGGCACCGGGACTGAAGGCACGGTTCGCCGCGGCAGGGTTCGACCCTGCGAAGGTTTCATCTCTTGCGGATCTTTCCCGGTTACCGGTGATGAAAAAAGAGGAACTTCTTAAACTCCAAAGAGAGAGACCGCCATTCGGCGGGTTTCTCGCCGCCGACCTGACGGATGTCTCGCGCATTTATGTCTCGCCCGGCCCGATCTTTGAACCGGCGCTGCCCGGTGGCGGCGGGCACGGGCTGGACCTGCTGTTCAAGACCGCCGGGGTCGGCAAGGGGGATGTCATTCTGAACACCTGGATGTATCACCTCGTGCCGGCCGGGCTTCTCTTTGACGAGGCGGCGCAGGCCGCGGGCGCCACCGTCATTCCCGGCGGCGTCGGCAACACCGAATTGCAAGCCCAGATCGTCGTCGAGACCGGCGTCACTGCCATCTGCGCGTCGACGGCTTTCTTCCTAATCCTGGCCGACAGAGTGATCGAGACCTATGGCCGCGGCGCCTGGAAAGTGAAGACCGCCTTTCTGGGCGGGGAGATGGGCGACTGGATGGCCAAGCGCCGGCGGATCGAGGCTGATTACGGCGTTTCCACCTGGGCGGCCTATGCCACCGCTGATCTTGGCCTTGTCGCGTATGAGGATGGCGGCGACGGCTATGTGGTGCATCCGGACCGCGTGGTGCAGATCTGCGATCCTGTCCGCGGCGACCAGCTCCCCCACGGCGAGACGGGCGAGGTCGTGGTGACCGCACGCGATGCTACCTGGCCGATGATCCGCTTTGGCACTGGTGACAGCGCCCTCGCGCTGGAGAGGAACCAGGACGGCAGTGTGCGCCGGCTTTCGGCGCTGCAGGGCCGGGTGGGCGCGGCGGTGAAGGTGCGCGAGATCTTCGTCTACCCACGCGTGATCGAGGAGGTGGTGATTGCCACACCCGGCGCAATAGCGGCTCAGGCCGTGGCGACGCGCGAAAACGACCGAGATCTTATCCGCATCTCGATCGTTCTGCAGGAGGGCGCCGACCGCATTGCGGCCGAAGCGGCGGCCAAAGAAGCGTTCCAGCGCCATGCCCGCATCCGTGCAGACGAGATCATCTTCATTGATGCGCTTCCCGAGGACGCGCCCCTCATCGTCAATGGCAAGGACATCTGAAGCCACAGCTCAAGCTCCAGCGACGGTCAAGCGAGCGCCACCAAAGCAGGTGTGAGCCTCACCGTCGACGAACCCATACTCGATTCAGGAGAAGGCCTCTTGAAAGTTCTCGTCCCGGTGAGGCGGTGGTCGAGGCGAGCGTGAAGCCGCGCGTAGGCTTTCGGTAGACAAAGCTCTCCAATCGCTGCATCTATTGGAAATTATGCCTCAGTTTCCCTTCCATTCGCCACCGGTGGCAGGACAAGTTATCTCGGTTGCGCCAGGGGTTCTCTGGGCCCGCATTCCGCTGCCGTACCGTCTTGATCACGTGAACGTCTATCTTGTCCAGGATGGCGACAGCTGGACGCTGATCGACACCGGCATCAATACGGACGAGGCGAAGGCAGCTTGGCAGGCTCTCTTGGGAGGACCGCTATCGCATGTCTCCATTTCGCGCGTCGTCGTGACCCATCATCATCCGGACCACATCGGGCTTGCAGGATGGCTTTGCGGCAAGTTTGGCGCCGAAATGCTGACAAGCCAGACTGCCTATATGACTAGCAGGGTCATCTCCCTTGCCCCGCACGAGACGGGGCTTCGCCACTATTTCGATTTCTATGTTAACCACGGCATGAGCGAGGAAGGCGCCGGACTCGTCGCCATTCACGGTAGCGAATATCTGATGCTCGTTGCGGAACTGCCTCCCACCTTTCTCAGGCTCGTTCTGGCCGACAAAATCACGATCGGACGCCGGGAATTCAGGGTGATCACTGCGGACGGGCATGCCCCCGAGCAGATCCTTCTTTACTGCGAGCAGGATAGGCTGTTGTTCGCTGCCGATCAGATCATCGAGAAGATCTCGCCCAATGTCAGCGTGTTCGCCGGCGAGCCTAATGGCGACCCGCTCGGACATTTTCTCAGGACACTGCGCTTTATGCGTCAGGAACTGCCGGACGATGTCCTGGTGCTGTCGGGGCACGGCCGCCCGTTCTACGGGCTGCATGAACGATGTCTCGAACTTGAGGCACACCACGAAGGACGCTGCCAACGGATCCGGGAAGCATGCGCAAAAGCGCCGCACTCAGTGGCGGATCTCGTTCCTATCCTCTTCACCCGCAAGCTCGACGCCCACCAAATGAGTTTCGCGTTCACGGAAACGCTGGCTCATATCAACCGGCTGGTACGAAGATCGGAACTGGCCGCGGTCAGAACTGCGGAGAAGGTCCGCTATGTCACCACCTGATATCCCAGGCGCGTGAGAACGATAATGTTGCCGTGCCTGTGGGGCGTCATTCTTGTCATGGTTCCGAGTGGATGCTCCAACAACGCCGCGGAAAGGGCCCTGCGGAGTTTGGCCCTCGGACGAAAATCATGGCTCTTCGCCGGGTCCGAACGCGGGGCCGACCGCGCGGCCGTCATGTCGCTCGGGCTCAACCGCGACCTTGTCGCCGCCGTGCATTCCATATGGCGGGCTCGTCTTCCGCGACGTCACCACGGTCCGCTTCCCGGCCAAGGCGGCGGACGCCGCCGTCGACGGGTTGATCGCCGTCACCTACGGCGCGGGCGGCCATGCCGGCCTGATCAGCCCTTTCGCAGCGCTGCACGAGATCCGGCAGATATTCGACGGAACGCTGCTTGTCGGCGGCGCGCCTGATGGGTGCGGACTTGGTCTATATGAGCACCTGCTCCATGGCGACGGCCGAGGCGGTCGAGCGACAGAGACAGATGCTACCTAAAGTGAAGGCAGCCGATATCGTCTATACTCCGGCCGTCAGTGGCGCGCCAGGCAATTTCCTGCGCGCAAGCCTCGCGACGGCGGGCAGGAACCTCCGACGACCTCACTCAGCTCAAGAGCGGCGCGGATCAACGCCTGTCGGGTCTGCTCGGAAGAGCCGGCGTGAGGGGGTCGGGTTTGCATGGTTTCATGTCCAAGTCACTGAGGCCCGAGTTCGCGCGAGGCACGACTCGATGCGGCGGCGTTGATGCGGCTGACCGCCCGACCGAAGAGGGCCGTGCCCAACATAGTTAGTCGGTCGCGCCGACAGAGGCGCTGTGCGCGTCGAGCCTGCGACGGGTTTCGGCGCGATACAGCAGCCATGTCGGCAACAGCGCAATCGCAAAGACGATCGCCACAACAATGAAGCCATCGCGGAACGCGGCCGTATTCGCCTGAATTGCGATGCTTTGCGCGAGAAAGGACATCGCCGCCGGCAGTTGTTGGAAATCCGGTATGCCGGCCGCCTTGACCATTCCCGCCACCTGGTTCAGCAGTGAAATTGTCGCGGTGTTGTCGCTGGTCTGGGTCGCGGCGAATGCGTCGGCGTGCATCACGGTCCGTCGCTCGAGGAAGACGGCAAGCAGGTTGACCCCGAAGGCACCGCCGAGCTGTCGTATGAAATTGATCGCTCCGGAGCCCTGGGCGACCAGCATTGCGGGCAACACCTTCAGCGAACTTGCGGTCAACGACGGGAAAATGAGGCCCAGACCGACCCGCGACAGGACGGTGAGCCAGGCGAGCGTCCAGAAGCTCGTGTTGATGTCGATGTCCGCCGTGAGATAGGAGGAATAGGCGAAGATCGCGAGACCGGAGCCGATCAGCCAGCCTGACGGGAGGCGATCGGACATGCGCCCGGCGATGGGGAATACGAGCACCAGAACAAAGCCCGAGGGCATCAGCAGCAGGCCCGCCTGTGTCGGCGTCAACCCCTGGATCGTCTGGACGAACAGCGGGACGAGATAGGTCGAGCCGAAGAGGCCCGCGCCCATGATGAAGCCGACCAGACAGGCGGAGGCGAAGGGCAACTGCGCGAAAAGCCGCATGTCGAGCATCGGCTTTTCGGTGCTGATCTCCCAAAGAACGAACCCTGACGCTGCAAGCGCGGCAATCGCGAACTGCGCGAGGATCGGATCCGAGGTCCAGCCCTCGCGCTGGGCGTTGGTCAGTGCGTTCAACAGAAAACCGAGAAAGACGCAAAGAAGGATCATGCCGGTCCAGTCGAATCCCGGGCGCGGCCCGCTTTCGGCCCGCGATGGCAGAAAAAGGTTCGATAGGACAATGGCTAGCGCGGCAAAGGGAAGACCGAGATAAAAGACATACCGCCAGTTGAATGCATCGATCAGGACGCCGCCGATCCATGGTCCGAGCGCCGGTGCGAGCACGACGCCAATGCCGAATATCCCCATGGCGGCACCGCGCTGGTTCGCCGGAAAGACCTGGAAGAGCAGAACCATTGCAAGTGGCTGTACGATTCCGGCGGCCGCCCCCTGGATCACCCGCGCAATGGTCAGCACGGTTTCGTTGGGAGCAAGCCCGCCTAGGACCGATCCCGCCGCGAACAGCATGAGCGCCGTGATCATGCTTAGCCGTTGGCCGAAGGCCCTGTTGGCCCAGTCGGCCAGCAGCATCGTCGCGGTCATCGCAGCGAGGAATCCGGTCGAAATCCATTGCGCCTCGACCTGGCTGATGCCGAACGTCCCCATGACCCCGGGAATTGCGACATTGACGATCGTGGTCGAGAGCACGACCGCAATCGCGGCGATCATCACGGTTCCCGTCGCCAGCCAACGGTAGGCCGGACCATAACGGTCGAAGAGATTATCGATCGACGACATCGATGCTGACTTCCACCATCATTCCGGGACGCAGCAGACCGTCCTGTTTTCCGATGGAAATCCGCACCGGCAGGCGTTGGGTCACCTTGGTGAAGTTGCCGCTCGGATTGGGGCTGGGCAGCAGGGCGAACTGGCTTGTAGCCGCTGCGCCGAGCCGCACGACCTCGCCGTGGAATTCCCGTCCGGGATAGGCGTTGACGGTGATCCGAGCGGGTGCGCCAATTTGAACATTCCGGAAATCCGTCTCCTTTACGTTCGCATCGACCCATACGTTCTCGGGATCGTGATAGATAAGCAGCCTGGTGCCGGGCGATACGTATTCACCGGCGTCAACGAAGGTGCTGTCGATCACGCCGTCGAACTCCGCTCGGATTTCGCGCTTCGTCAGGTCGATGCGCTTCTGTTCGATCTGCGCGGTCAATGCTTCGATCTGTGCATCAAGCGTGGCGATCTGCCGTTCAAGCACGCCGATCTGGGCCTCCTCCGCCTCGACCACCTGCAGATTTGCCTTGGCGGTCTCAATGCCTGCCGCGGTCGAACGCTCCTGTTGCGTAGCGGCCGCGAGCCGGGCTTCTGCATCCTCGAGCTGCTGGATTGACAGAACATTTCGCCCCGCAAGAGCCGTGACGCGGTCGAACTGGGATTGCGCGTTCTCGAGCGTCGCCTCGGCAGATGCGTGCGCGGCTTCCGCAGCGGTAATTTGGGCGCGGGCGGCGTCAAGCTTGGCGGCGACCTGGGTTCGTATCAAGTCCTGCTGCGCGCGCAACTGGTTCTGCTGTGACTTGACGCCGGATACCTGAGCCTTCAAGCCTTTCAGCTCTTGCGCGACGGAGGCCGAATCCAGCGTCGCAAGAACCTGGCCCTTCGCGACCCTGTCTCCCGCAATGACGGAAAGCGTCACGATCCTGCCAGAGACCTCGCTGCTGACGGCGACCAGATTGCCGGCGATGCGGGCATCGTCCAGGAAGACATGGGTCCACCGCGCCGCCAGCCACGGATAAGTGAAATAGGCTGCAACACCAAGCGCCGCCAGAATCACCACCGTTCGGACGAGGCGGCGGACTCTTCCGTCGCGCCGCCCTGGTGAGGCGGTTGTTTCGACGGTGTCCCCCGAAGGCTCAGCTTCGGCGACGTCCAGCTCCCTCACCTTCGCGTACTGCGAGGGCTTTGCTTCCATGTTCATTCTAAAACCCTTCAAGTCGGCTGCCGATGAGACGCAGCACGCGATGCGCGGTCGCCAGATCATCCGGGTGAATCCCGTCCATCACTTCTTTCCTGAAAGCATCCGCAATGCGATCTATCTCGTCGATGACCGCCCTAGCGCTCTCGGTGAGGTGGATTTTCTTGACGCGCCGGTCATCGCCGGCCTCGAGGCGCTCGATCAGCCCCCGCTCCTGGAGCGCATCCAGCAGACGCACCAAGGTGGGCCCTTCCACGCCGATCTTGTCGGCAAGGTCCCTTTGCGCAAGACAGCCTGAGTGCCGCAGATGCAGAAGTGCAATCCACCGCGCCTGCGTCAGCCCCAGATGCTTCACGCGCGCGTCGAGGAGCGTTCGCCAACGGCGCCCGACCCGGCCAAGTTCCACGGCAAACTCTTTGCTCGGATCCAAAGTCTTAGCTTTCTTATTGATAGTGTGCTACTGATTAGCTTAGCCTCGATCATGAAGCAAGGGCTACGATATGTACCGCAAGGTGCTGCTGGCGTATGATGGGTCTGCCGACGGGCGTCTTGCCCTTGGCGAGGGAGCGCGGCTTGCGCAGCTATGCGGAGCGCAGGTTTGCCTGCTGGCAGTGGTGCAGATTTCCACGGGCATGGTGTTTGCGGAGGGCATGCATCCGGGAATCGTCGGCGACCAGAGCGAGGTCTACCGAAACATTCTCGCCGAAGGCGAGCGGCGGTTGCGAGACATGGGCTCCGACCCGAAGTCCGCCTCAATATGGGTGACCCCGGACCGGAGATTTGCGCCGTCGCAAGGGAGATCGATGCCGATCTTGTTGTCATCGGACACCGCCAGCATGGAACCCTGGCAAGGTGGTGGTCAGGGTCGGTGGCCACATATCTCGCCGACCATCTGACCTGCAGCCTGCTGATCGGGCGGATGGAGATGTCCAACCCGCACTCCGACAGGCCGAAGGTCCGGTCAAAGGCTCTTTGACAAACCATGCCAGACAGAGTCCCGAGCAACCAAGTCGTCCAAATCGATCAAGCCCGTGTTTGCTTGCCGGGAGACGTCGCCCTTGCCCTTGAAGGGCTCGCCTTTGCCAAGTCGTTCCACCGACAGCTTTCGTTCGAATTCGAGGCCGCCGGGCTTGCAGTGACGCCTGCCGAGGCCCGCGTGCTCCTGACCGTGGCGCAAAATGAAGGCCTCCGCCAGACGCAGTTGGCCCAATTGCTTTCCTGCGAGGCGATGACCCTCGTCGGCGTGCTCGATCGCTTGCAGGCTGCGGGCCTGGTCAAGCGGGAGCCTGACGAAAACGACCGCCGAGCGAAGCGGGTTCTATTGCGGCCCGCGGCGATTCCCCTCGTCAGAAGGATCAAGAAAGTCTTCACCGAACTCTGCGTTGCCACTTGCAACGGACTGGACGATGAAGCAGCCAAACAGTCCCGGGACACCCTTTCGCGAATGCGTGGGAATCTGGCGGAGCTGGCGGCAGGCGCGTATCCGGCGAGCAGAATTGATCAGCCGGCGGAGGAGAGTTCCGGCCACGACCGGGAAGGCACGGTGGAGCACAACCAAAATGGCCGTCTTTCTCCGTCTCAGTGCCGGATGGCCAGAGCGGGGCTGGGACTTTCCGTCCGTGAGCTTGCGAAACAGGCAAAAGTCTCTGGACTTACTGTTACCCGCTTCGAGAACGGCAACGTCTCGTGCCCGGACGAAGTGCTGGACGCTCTGAAACAGGTCTTGGAATCAAACGGCGCGGAGTTCATCAGCGAGAACGGGCGCGGCCCGGCTGTGCGGCTCCGAAAGTAAAGATTTCCGGCAGGGACGGCGTGTCTCTTCGCAGAACAACCATCAGCATCAGTGTGACGAGGCAGCGAGCGTGCCCTGATCGAGGTGAAATGCCGCCGTCCCCAATATTGGAATGCGCAGCACCCAGGCGAGCCGGATTTCCCACAGGGGCGCAGAATCGAACTGGAACTGCGGATTTCCTCCAGACCGGATGATGCTTCCGACTTGTTTTTCATCCGAAAGTTCATGCTCCGTAACCTGCCTGTTCGTCCGCAACCGGCATTGTGGCAAACTCAATCGTATCGAGCCGGAAACCGAGAACTCCTGTCCGTCGCAATCTCGCCTCATCGGGCTTCCCGGGTAGTGTCGATAGTTCTGCAAATTCGCTGATTGGGGCGGTCACGGCCGCGCGCCTGAGGCCGAGCCGTTCTTCAGCTCCACGCCCAAGTTCGCAGGATGCTGGAATCCGTCGACCTGTTCAGCATGACCGCAGCCGCCTCTTATGGCAGTCGGCGCAACCGTTTGTCGCCACAGCGCAATATGGCTGTCGAAACCTATGAGAACCGGCTCGAGGCAGACCGCTGCATCAGCAGCGGCGACCTCAAGGAACACAAGAAACTCAATGCTGCCGCGTGACCAATTTTATGGCCGACCCAAGTTGCTGAACTTGACGCACACGACCGTGCGCGGCCACGTCGAGCGCAGCCTTGGCATGCCGCCCGTCAATGCAGATCGCCGGCAGCCCTGTGCTGTCGGCGCATCGTAGAACCACTCCGACAGCGGCCCCGTCTCGAAGATGATCCGGCGGGCATACGGTGCGCGCTTGCCGATCACCGCCGCGAGCAGTTGAGGTCCGGAGGCGCACTTGCCCTGCCAAGTCCTCTTGCCGTCATTTCATGGATAGTAAATTTGGCGCCAAGTACCGCGCCGCCTTTCAGCGACCGGATTCTTGCCGCCCCTGACCTGCCGCTCGAATAAACAGAACACTTCCTCTGATCACGGCTCGACAATCTCATCGGCGATGAATGGCATGGATGGCTACGTGCGCCCGCGTCCGAGGCAATCGAACTGAGTACCATCACTCGGCCAAGGTCGCCGCGGAAATCGCCCGCATCTCTCCGCAGGCGGAAATGGATATCGACATGGTGACCGCGATTGTCGCCAAGGAAGAGCGATGCAGCGGTTGACGTGCGGGTGTGCGTGCCGCTTGCGCGCTGCGCCCGGCAAGGGAGGCTTCGCCGCGGCGGGCGAGATCGGTCCGGCCCCGCAAATCTGCCGGGTTGCCCGCCGCGCCCTTGCCCGGCTTGCTCTTCGCGGCCTGCCGATCCTCGTCCCGGCACAGACCGGGAGCGGGAATCGGATAAGAGGAGCGCGCGAAGGCGCAGGCGAGACATGGAAAAAGCAGACCTGGAAGAGTTGAGAGGGAAGGTGCCCTGCAGCGCCGTGCTGGAGGACGCGGGGTTCGCGCTCGATCTCAGGGAGAGCAGCGGCAAGGCGATGAAGTATCGCCGCGCCAGCGAGATCGTCATCGTCATCCATGACGGCAACGGCTGGTTCGATCCCTTGTCGGATGCAAAGGGCGACGTCTTCTCCCTGGTGGAACATCTCGACGGCATACCTTTTGCCGCCGCGCTCTATGTCGTTGCCGAACTGGTCGGCTTTGTACCGTCCGAACCGGTCTGGACACACGAGGCCAGGGACCGTGCGCCCGACCTGACGATCGTGGAACGCTGGCGGGTCCGGCGAAAACCCTGGCCCGGCTCGGCGACATGGCGTTATCTCCGCGACACGCGCCACATTCCCGAGGCAGTGATCCGCATAGCCGTTGCCGCGAACCTCTTGCGCGAAGGCCCGAAGGGCAGCATGTGGGCCGGCCATACCGATTCCGCCGGCGAGGTGACCGGCTGGGAGGAGCGTGGTCCCGATTGGCGCAGCTTCGCGACCGGAGGCGCCAAGGTGCTGTTCCGCCTCGGCCGGCCCGATGCGCTCCGGCTCTGTGTCACCGAGGCGGCAATCGACGCCATGAGCCTGGCCGCGATCGAGGACATCCGAGCGGATACCCTCTATATGAGCACCGGCGGCGGCTGGGCCCCGGCCTCGGCCGAGGCCCTTCGCGCACATGCCCACCGGACGGGCGCCCATCTTGTGGCTGCCACCGACAACAACGCACAGGGCGAGACATACGCCGGCCGTCTGCGAGAGCTTTCTGCCGAGGCAGGATGCGGCTTCGAGCGGATGTGTCCGCTGGCGGAAGACTGGAACGCGGAATTGGGAAGGAACCAGGAATCGAGAGGGAGGGAGAACTCGAAGGAGAATGGCTGCCGCATGCCCGCCGGCCGCCTCAAGGGTGACGCTTCGCCCGGCTGAGGCCCGGCCCTTGACACGGCCGGACGGAGAGGCGGCCGCTTGAGAGGGGTCCGGAAGGGCTGAAGACGATGGCGACGTCGAGAGGATGAGCTGCGCTCCAGCCCCGGAGGCCAAGGAGCCCACCCATGACCCTCTCTCCCATCCGCAAGATCTATTTCGGGGTTGCCGAACGCCGGCAGATGTTCCGTCTGTTCGATCGCCACGCCCAGCGCCCGAACCGTTGGCAGAACGACGACGGTGCCCTGTTCGCGGGCGAATGGTTCGAGATTGCCCGGCCCGAACACGATTACATGCTCGATATCCTGCCGCCGCTCTGGATGCGCGGTGAGATGTTCGCCCTGGGCGAATTCCTGACTGGCAGCATCACCAGCGTGTTCTATGCGCTGCGCATCAATGGGGCGGAGCGCTACTTCCATGCCTATTGCGATCTCGCCCGGCCTGGTTCGCCGGTCGAGATGCGCGACGCGATCGTCGAGCGGGAGCGCCGCCCGGTCAGGGCGATGACCCGCGAGGAGCGCATCGAGCATATCTGGAGCGCCACCGAGGACCGGTATCGCGGCTATGCCGGGGCGGGTTATCCGCCCGAGCATCGGGGCCAGCGCACCGTCATCGTCTATGGCAGGCATGAAAGCAGCTTCGCGCTACTGGATTATCTGACCGACGCGCAAATCGCGGAAAAGCTCCCGGTTCATCTGCGCCACCTGCCGCTCGCCGAGGCCGCGTGAGGCCGCCATGTTCACGTTCCCGATCATGGCCGTGCGCAAGGTCATCGCGCGCGGGGAAGCGGACGCGGCCGCCAACGGCGGCTTCCGCAATCCCTACTACGGCTTGAAACCCGGCCAGGGCGAAAAGCCCGGCCTGTGGCTCGTTGGCGACGAGGGCGTCTACATCATCTCGAACGGCAGGCTAGGCGATGGCGAGACACCGCTCGTCGTCTATTCCGCCGAATGCCACCCAAAGGGCAATCCGGATTGGTGGGACTACAAGCGCCGGTATTTCGGGGGCGATGACGGCATCGAATTCATCGATGCCGACCTGCTGATCCCGAGCTTCAACCGGAACTTCGGCGCCACCCATCTGGGGGTACAGCTCACCGAGCACGACATCTCACTCTCGCTGATCACCCGCTGACCCCATCCCGAATCTGTCACGTGCGTCGCGCCACCGGCCAATCCCGGCGGCGTGCGGCCGCGCACCCCAACACATGGAGAACAACCCATGCCCAATGACGACCCCTTCACGCTCGTGTCTTCCGGCAACACCCTTTCAGCCGGCCTCGGTCTTGGCGTCACCGCGTTCGGCACGACAATCGAACCGCCGGAGGATCACGAGGATACGCCGGAAGAGCCGGCGCCCGCGGCTACACAGCGCCCCGGCAAGACACCGGACAAAGGACGCGGCGAGAACTTCCATCTCGCCGGCGGTCGCGGTCTGGCCCGTGGCTGGAGACAACGCGCCCAGGACAATATCGCCGCCATCGCGCTCGCCCAGTCGATTGAATCCGAAGCCCGCCCGGCGACGGTCGAGGAACAGGCGGCGCTCATCAAGTTCACCGGGTTCGGCGCCTCGGAACTCGCCAATGCGGTGTTCCGGCGGCCGGGCGAGGCGGACTTTCGCAAAGGCTGGCAGGAGATCGGTTCCGATCTGCAGGATGTTACCTCAGTGCAGGAATACGCTTCGCTTGCCCGCTGTACGCAGTATGCGCATTTCACGCCGGAGTTCATCGTCCGGGCCATCTGGTCGGGCTTGCTGCGGCTTGGCTGGCGCGGCGGTCGGGTGCTCGAACCCGGCATCGGCACAGGGCTGTTTCCCGCCCTGATGCCCGAGGACCTGCGCCCGGTCGCCCATGTCACTGGTGTCGAGCTCGACCCGGTCACAGCGCGGATCGCCCGCCTGCTCCAGCCCCGCGCCCGGATCGTCAACGGCGATTTCGCCCGTATGGATCTGCCCGCGCATTTCGACCTGGCGATCGGCAATCCACCCTTTTCCGACCGCACGGTGCGCTCGGACCAAGCCTATCGCGGCCTCGGTTTGCGGCTGCATGACTATTTCATCGTCAAGGCGATCGACCGGCTGAAGCCCGGCGGGCTTGCGGCTTTCGTCACCTCCAGCGGCACCATGGACAAGGCCGATCCATCCGCGCGGGAAACGATCGCCCGACAGGCCGACCTTGTCGCCGCCCTCCGCCTGCCTGAGGGCAGTTTCCGGGCCGAGGCCGGCACGAATGTGGTGGCCGACATCCTCTATTTCCGGAAGCGCAGGCCAGACGACGCCGAGGGCGACATGTCCTGGCTGGAAACAGAAGAGGTCCGGCCTGCAACCGAGGACGAGGGCCCCATCCGGGTCAATCGCTGGTTCGCGCAGCATCCGGATCACGTGTTGGGAATCCATGCCACGACGTCCGGACCGTTCGGCGAGACCTATACCTGCCTGCCGCAGCGAGGTGTCGATCTGGAGCAGGCGCTTGGCGCCGCCACCCGTCTTCTTCCGGAAGCGATCTATGACGGTGAGCCCGAAGCCGTCGATCCGGAAACCGATGCAGGCGATGCCCACGAATTCGATGAGCCCGATGGGCAGGGCATCCGCGAGGGCAGCTTCTTTGTCGGCAAGAACCAGGCGCTGATGCAGGTGCGCGACGGTGAACCCGTCACCATCACGGTGCGCAAGGGCCGTGCCGCAGAAGGCGTCTCCGACAAACAGGCCAGGATCATCCGAAAGCTGATCCCGATCCGCGACGCCGTGCGCGAGGTCCTCAAGGCTCAGGAGCTCGATCAGCCCTTCAAGCAGCACCAGGTTAGGCTGCGCATCGCCTGGTCGAACTTCGTGCGCGCCTTCGGTCCGGTCAATTCCACGACCGTATCGGTGAAGGAGGATCTTGAGACCGGCGAAGTCCGCGAGACGCACCGCCGCCCCAATCTCCAACCCTTCCTCGACGACCCCGATTGCTGGCTCGTCGCCTCGATCGAGGATTACGACCTCGAGACGAACACGGCGCGCCCCGGTCCGATCTTCACCGAGCGGGTGATCGCTCCGCCCTCGGCGCCGGTCATCACCTGTGCCGCCGATGCGCTGGCCGTGGTGCTCAACGAGCGCGGTCATGTCGATGTCGATCACATTGCCGAGCTCATGCATGCCGATGTGGACACCGTCATCGCCGAGCTGGGTGACGCCGTTTTCCGCGAACCCGAGACCGGGTCCTGGCAGACCGCCGACGCCTATCTCTCGGGCAAGGTGCGCGACAAGCTCAAGGCCGCGGAAGCCGCCGCTGCACTCGATCCGGTGTTTGAATGCAATGTCCGGGCGCTGCGTGACGTCCAGCCTGCCGACCTCAGCCCGTCCGATATCACGGCGCGACTGGGTGCCCCCTGGATTCCCGCCACCGACATTGTCGATTTCGTCAGGGAGATGATGGGCGCCGACATCAGGATCCGCCACATGCCCGAACTCGCCTCCTGGACGGTCGAGGCACGACAGCTCGGGTATACCGCCGCGGGGACCTCGGAATGGGGCACGGATCGGCGGCACGCCGGCGAGCTGCTTGCCGACGCGCTCAACAGCCGGGTGCCGCAGATCTTCGATACCATCAAGGACGGCGACAGCGAAAAGCGCGTCCTCAATGTGGTCGACACCGAGGCGGCCAAGGAGAAGCTCACAAAGATCAAGACGGCCTTCCAGACCTGGATCTGGTCCGATCCCGACCGCACCGACCGGCTTGCCCGGGATTATAACGACCGGTTCAACAACATCGCTCCGCGAACGTTCAACGGCGATCACCTTCAGCTTCCGGGCGCCTCAGGCGCCTTTTGTCTTTATGGGCACCAGAAACGCGGCATCTGGCGCATCATTTCGGCGGGTTCGACCTATCTCGCCCACGCCGTCGGCGCCGGCAAGACCATGACCATGGCCGCCGCAATCATGGAGCAGAAGCGGCTCGGGCTGATCGCCAAGGCGATGCTGGTCGTTCCCGGTCATTGCCTGGCGCAGGCGGCGCGCGAGTTTCTGGCGCTCTACCCGGCCGCCCGCATCCTTGTCGCCGACGAGACCAACTTCACCAAAGACAAGCGGCATCGCTTCCTCGCCCGTGCCGCCACGGCCAAATGGGATGCGATCATCATCACCCATTCGGCATTCAGGTTCATTTCCATTCAGTCCGCCTTCGAGCAGCAGATGATCTCCGACGAGCTCGAGCTCTACGAGGAACTGCTGACCAAGGTGGACGGCGACGACCGCGTGTCGCGCAAACGGCTCGAGCGGCTGAAGGAGGGGCTTCAGGAACGGCTCGAAGCGCTCGCGACGCGCAAGGACGATCTTCTGACCATCTCCGAGCTCGGCATCGACCAGATCATCGTCGACGAGGCCCAGGAATTCCGCAAGCTCTCCTTTGCCACCAACATGTCAAGCTTGAAGGGGGTCGATCCGAACGGGTCGCAACGGGCGTGGGACCTCTACGTCAAGTCCCGCTTCGTTGAAACCAAGAACCCCGGCCGCGCGCTGGTGCTGGCCTCGGGCACCCCGATCACCAACACGCTCGGCGAGATGTTCTCGGTGCAGCGCTTCCTCGGCATAGAGGCGCTGAAAGAGCGTGGTCTGCACGAGTTCGACGCCTGGGCATCGACCTTCGGCGATGTGACGACCGAACTCGAGCTTCAGCCATCGGGCAAGTACAAGCCGGTCACGCGCTTTGCCACCTTCGTCAACGTCCCCGAGCTCATCGCCATGTTCCGCTCCTTTGCGGACGTCGTGTTGCCCGAGGACTTGCGGCAGTATGTGAAGGTGCCGGCGGTCTCGACCGGCAAGCGGCAGATCAGGACCTCCAGGCCGTCCGCCGCTTTCAAACGCTACCAGACCGTGCTCGATGCGCGCATCAAGGCGATCGAGGAACGAGAGGGACCGGCAAGGCCCGGAGACGACATCCTCTTGTCGGTGATCACCGACGGCCGCCACGCTGCGATCGATCTGCGCCTGGTCGACCCCGATAATGGAGACGAGCCCGACAACAAGCTCAACGACCTGATCGGCAACGCCTTCCGCATCTGGTCGGAAACCTCACAGAACATTTATCGCAAGCCTGATGGCGATTGCTTTGAGCTGCCCGGTGCCGCGCAGATGATCTTCTCCGATCTCGGCACGATCAGCGTGGAAAAGAGCAGGGGGTTCTCTGCCTACCGCTGGATCCGGGACGAGCTCGTGCGCAGGGGCGTGCCGGCGTCGGAAATCGCCTTCATGCAGGATTACAGACGCGCGCAGGCCAAGCAGCGGTTGTTCGGCGACGTCAATGCCGGCAAGGTCCGGTTCCTGATAGGCTCGTCGGAAACCATGGGCACCGGCGTCAACGCCCAGCTCCGCCTCAAGGCCCTGCATCACCTCGACGTGCCGTGGCTGCCCTCGCAGATCGAGCAGCGGGAGGGGCGCATCGGCCGGCAGGGCAATCAGCATGACGAAATCGATATCTTCGCCTACGCAACGGAAGGCTCGCTCGACGCCACCATGTGGCAGAACAACGAGCGCAAGGCCCGGTTCATCGCCGCCGCACTTTCCGGCGACACCTCAATCCGCAGGCTCGATGATATGGGCGAGGGCCAGGCCAACCAGTTCGCCATGGCCAAGGCGATTGCGTCGGGCGATCCGCGCCTGATACAGAAAGCCGGGCTCGAAGCCGACATCGCCCGGCTGGAGCGCCTGCGGGCCGCCCATATGGACGATCAGCATGCGGTCCGCCGTCAGATCCGTGAGGCCGAACGCGGCATTGAGGTCGCGAACCGCCGAATCGCTGACATCGGCATGGACATCGGCCTGCGTCTCCCGACCGCGGGCGAGGCTTTCGCCATGACGGTCGCCGGCAAATCCTTTTCCGAGCGCAAACCCGCCGGCAGGGCGCTGATGAAGGAGATCCTCACGCTCGTCCAGCTCCAGCAGGAAGGTGACACCGCAATCGCCTCGATCGGCGGCTTCGATGTCGAATTCTCCGGCGAACGGTTCGGTGGCGATGGCTACCGCTACACCACCATGCTCATGCGCACCGGCGCCGAATACGAAATCGAACTGCCGGTCACGACGACACCGCTCGGCGCGGTCGCAAGGCTCGAGCACGCGCTCTCGGGATTCGAAGACGAGCGGCTCCGCTATCGCCAGCGTCTGGCGGATGCCGAGCGCAGGCTCTCTTCCTACCGCGCTCGCCAGGGCGAAGCTTTCGCCTTTGCGGGAGAGCTTGAAAACAAGCGCCGGCTATTGGCCGAAATCGAAGCCGAGCTCGCGGACGCAGCGACAGGGTCCGAACGGGCCGCCGCCTGACGAACTCTCTCTGAGGATAGTCGATCAACCGGAGTTGACCGGGACCGGTCGGCGGCTAATCTTGCAACATGCCTGAGCACAAGAACGGAGCCTGGCATGTTCGACATTCCGTCATCATAACCGGCGACCGGCATTGCCCCGTCACGCCGAAGATAATCAAGACAGCACCAGCTCCGTCTGGCCATGCTGCGGTTTGCTTCCATCCAAAACAAACAATCTGCGCCCGCCACACTGGCGGATGCGTCTCAATATATATGGAGTCGGACATGCGCTATGCATTGGTCAACAACGAATGCGTCGAAGCCAGCCACGGTCTTTCTGCCCTGTGCCCGGGCTGCGGACAGCCCATGGTCGCCAAATGCGGCGACCGCCGCGTCCATCACTGGGCGCATCGCGGCAGGCGAACCTGCGATCACTGGTGGGAGCCCGAAACCCGATGGCATCGCCAATGGAAGAGCCGATTTCCGGCCGGTTGGCAGGAGTTCGTCCATGTTGCCGCCGACGGCGAGCGGCACATCGCCGACGTCAGGACCGGTCACGGTCTGGTGCTCGAATTCCAGCACTCCCACTTGCGGCCCGACGAACGGGCCGCGCGCGCGGCCTTCTATCCGAACCGGATCTGGGTGGTTGACGGCACCCGCCTCAAGCGCGATGCGCCGCGCTTTGCTGCAGGTGGGCAAATGCTGCGGCCCACGCCCTGGAGGGGAATTTACACGCTCGCCTTCCCGGGAGAGTGCTTTCCGCCGAACTGGATCGATTGCCGGGCTCCCGCCTTTTTCGATTTCGCGGGTGCGGAACCCGTTGCGCCGGATGCCACGCCCATCGAGCGTTATCTTTGGGGGATTCTGCCAGGGCGGGCGGACGGCCACGGCGTCGTTGTGGCGCTCGGCCGGCGAGGTCTCGTGCGGGCCGCGCACGAGGGTCCGCAGATACTGGACGCGGCACAGATCGTCGGCGTCCTTCAGGCACGATTCCGGGCGGCACGCGTGGCGGCGATGCAGGAGGCCCGCCGGCTCCCATCCGGAAAACGATGGAAGCGCAGGCGCGTGTGGAGAAGGCCGCGGCCACGGCGGCGGTTCTGACGACCTGCGGTCAAGAGCCCGAAACATGACAGGGGAGGGGGAGGAAGAAATACCCCTCGCAGAGCAGCCAGGCCGCTGACGGTTTCACCTCAACCGCACCGCTCGCAATCCCGGCCGCGTCGTCCTGCGCAGGGCTGCCAGCCCTGCTCGCCCTGCCGGGCAGGGATGCTCCGGCGCAGTTGCACCGGCCCGTCCGCTCCGCGGGCCGGGGGGGGGTGTCTTCGGCAAGAAGACGAAAAGGGACCGGCGTGGTGCCGGCTCCCGAACCCCGAAAGGAGCATCCCGATGGAAATCAAGCTCGTCGATCCGCGCGCGCTCGTCGAAAACCCCGACAAGGCCCGCCGCTCGAAATCCAATCCCCAGGCCGATGCGCTGCTGCTCGCAACGATCAAGGCGGTCGGCATCGTGCAGCCGCCAGTCGTGGCGCCTCAGCCGGATGGCGGCAACGGCTTTGTCATCCAGGCCGGGCATCGCCGCGTCAAACAGGCGATCGCCGCCGGTCTCGAAGAGATCACGGTCATTGTCGGAGAGGCCGCCGAGGATGGCGGCGCGATGCGTTCGCTCGTTGAAACGCTTGCCCATGAAGGGCTCAATCCGGTCGACCAGTGGCGCGCGATCGAGCGCCTCGTTGCCATCGGCTGGACCGAAGAGGCGATCGCCGTCGCGCTCGCACTTTCGGTGCGCCAGATCAAGAAGCTCCGGCTTCTCGCCAATGTGCTGCCGGCCATGCTCGATCATATGGCCAGGGGCGACATGCCCAATGAAACCCAGCTCCGCACAATCGCGGCCGCCTCGGTCGACGAGCAGAAGGAGGTCTGGAAGGCCCACAAGCCCGGCAAGGGCGATCCGCAGGTCTCCTGGTGGAGCGTCGCCAACGGTCTCTCCAAGACCCGCATGTATGCGCGCGATGCGAGTTTCGACGACGAACTCACGCAGGCCTATGGCATTTCCTGGGTCGAGGATCTGTTCGCGCCCGCCGACGAGGACAGCCGCTACACCACCAATGTCGAGGCCTATCTCGGTGCCCAGCAGGAGTGGATGACGCGGAACCTGCCCAAGAAGGGGGTCATCACTGAGGCCAACACCTGGGGCCAGCCGGAGCTGCCCAAGAAGGCCGAGCGCGTCTACGGCAAGCCCAAGAAATCCGATCACACCGCCATGTATCTCGATCGCGACGGTAAGGTGCAGACCGTTCACTTCCGGATGCCCGAGCCTAAAGCCGTGAAGGGCAACGGGACCCCGGACGAGGATGCCGTCGTGATGCCCAAGACGCGGCCCGACGTTACCCGCAAGGGCATCGAGATGATCGGGGACTTCCGCACCGACGCCCTTCACGAGGCACTCGGCCGTGCCCCGATCGAGGACGACACGCTGATGGCGTTGCTGGTTCTCGCCTTCGCCGGCCAGAATGTCAGGGTGGACTCCGCCAATGGAGGCGGAGACGATTATCACTATGGCAACCGACGGATCGCGCGTCACGCGGCGGCGCTCTTCGACGCCAAGGGCAAGCTCTCCTTCGACATGGAGACCCTGCGCGTCGCGGTCCGGTCCATGCTGATCGAGGTGCTCTCCTGCCAGGAGAACCGGACCAATAGCGGCATCGTTGCTCGCGCCGCGGGCGATGTGATCGGCGCCGACGGCTTTCTGCCGAACATGGGCACGGAAGAATTTCTGTCCTGCCTGTCGCGCTCCGCCCTCGAAGCATCGTGCGAAGGCACGTCCGTCCTGCCCCGGGCCCGGGTCAAGGATACGCGGACGGCGCTGGTCGAGGCGTTCAACGAGCAGACTTTCGTTCATCCCTCGGCGTTCTTCGCACCCGACCGCGACGCGCTCGCCGCGTGGCTCGCGTCCAACACGGTCACCGAGGAGGACGAGGAGCCGGACGGCACGGACGCCGAACCGGTCGACCCGGACCACGACGACAGCGAGGGGTTCCGCGAGGCCGCCGAATAGCCCGTCCTTCTCTTTCGAATGTCTTTCCGCCGCCGGTCTTCCCCGGCGGCGGCTTCGTTTCAGAATCCACAACCGGAGGACATCATGTCCGCACAACTGATCTTTGACCACGTGCCGCTGGGCGCGATCATCCGCTATTCCGACGGCACCCCGCGGCCCCCCGAGCGCCATCGGCGCAAGCTGCGGGCCTGGGAGAGTCGCAACAACACCGGCCGGCTCGTCAGGAAACAGACTGGCACGCGCGTCGGCGAAACCACGATACCGGCCGCGATTACGCTTCATGAGGGGGATTTCGGCAGCAAGGCGGTGATCGTCCTGCGGGTCTTCAAGACCCTTTCGGTCGATAGCGACCTCGCCTTCACTGTGGTCGAACGGCCCGCCATCGGCTCCGTCCTCGTGCTCGACCGCCCCGGCGATGAGGCCGAGCTCGTCCATGTCGCGGCCAACCGTCAGGCCGCCGATGAATGGTTGTCGCGGAATGGCTATCCAAATGCCATGCTCCGTGAGGTGACCGCCGACGAGGCCGCGGCCGATCAGGTCGAGGGGAGGGCGGCATGATCCGTTCTCATTCATCGCACCCTCGGCCGGGCGGAGCGTCGGACCAGTCGGGGGTTCGCTTCGGCATCAGCGCCGAAGGGTTTCCCGTGGCGCGCGTCGATGACACCGCCTTCGCCATGCTGCCCGGACGCGTCGGCCAGTATTTTCTCGCCACATGCTGGTGCGCGCGCCGGCCGCTGGCGGAACTCACGCGCAATGACTTCTACGGGCATGGTGGCCAACTCGCGGACGAGCCGGAATTCAGGGCAAAGGTGCTCGAACAGGCCGAGCACCAGCGCGAGAAGCGCGCGCTCGGCCGCCGGGAAATGCGCTCCCGCGCCTATACGCCGTGGGGACCCTCGCAGGGCGCGACGGTCTTCGCCGAGGGCATCATCTGCCATTCGACAGCCGGACATGGCGGTTTCCATCTCTCGGGCGCCCGCAATGCCAGCGTCGACTCCAGGCTCCGGAAAAAGGACGGCTGGTACGAGGAAGACGCCGAATGGGCGATCGTTGCGATCACCTTCCCGCACCTGTTCACCGGGTTCGAACGGCGATATGCCGAGCAGACCCGGAAGGACTCCTGGCCGGACGCCTGGGAGGCGATCTTCGGAACCGTTCTGCAGCCCGGCGAATCCCGCGAGAAGGATCGCCGGGCCTTCGAGGCGCTACATAGGGGGGACTGGGTTGTCGTCTCGGCAATCAGCTCAGAGCACCACGATGGTTTCGTTGAGGTGGTCGCCACATTGGGTGGAGGCCGTGGCGAGGGTATCGAGCGCCGGCGCTTTCTGGTCCCGGCCGGCGAGTACGAGGTCGGCCGTTTTGGCTTCGTCGTCGATCCGGCGCGCCACGCATCCTATGGCGGGCCCTCGAGCTTTGTCGCCGGGGGGAGGTGATGTCCATCCCATGGAAAGCGATCGCGGTCCGCTTCGGCTGGCGGGCTGCGTTCGGGATGGAGGGCGCACATCCCCGTCTTGTCGTCCAACACACGCGCCATCGCCATCGCTTCACAGGCGCCGATGCCTGGAAGCGCGCGGTGCTCGTCTCGATCCGCGCGCCACGCTTCAATCATCCAGCACGGAGACCCAACCGATGACCACCTTTCTCGTCGCGGTACACATCCTCGTCGACACGCAGGCCGCCAGTCCCCGTTCGGCTGTCGCAGTGGCTTTGGAGAACCAGTTCGACCGTTGTGCAGCAGCTGTTCCGGCGGCCGGCACGATAGTCGATTGGGCCGTCGCCGGCGAAGACCTCGCCGCATCGATGGCACCTGTCGTGATTCCGGCCGACTACACGCCGGGAGCAACACCGTTTCCCGAATGGAGCACCGCGCGAGAGCCAAGCGCGGAAAAACGACCCGGATCTGCCCGTCCAGGCCTCGATCCCGCATGCAAGGCGCCGGTCAGGTGATACCTTCCATACGTCGAAGGAACTGACTCGATCGATACCGTTTCACGGGAGCTCGCTCGTCGGGCGTGTGCGACCGCCATCCTCAGGAGGAATTGTGAGGACAGCAGTGTTCGGCCGCAGGATGCCGGGGTGTCCAGCCTCTCGGGATGACGGGCGGGCGGTCCGGGTCATCGTCATTTCCTTCATGGGTCAGCTTCGGTGGAACGCCACCCCCTGCCGGTCTCCCTTCGGTTTTGGCTTCGGTCCTAAACCGGCGGCCGGAGCCTTCAAGGCCGCTGGCGCGCCGCGGAGCGGCCATGCGCACCAGCCTCGACAAACCAGCCCAGCGGGACGGCGCGAGGGCAATATGCCCTGCTTGCCCGCAAGGCTAGTCCGCTCGGCTTTGGTCCGCACGGACCCTGAAGCCTCCTCCTTCCGCCGGTTTTTCCGGACCGCGCCCGAAGGGAGGGCCGGCAAGGGCCGGCTCGAGCCTTCGGCCAAACCATGAAGGAAAGGACTCTCACATGACCAGAACCGCTCGTTCCAGCCGTCAATCCAGCAAGGTCGTCCAGCTCCGAAAGGGCGTCTCCCTCGAAATGGTACGCCTCTCCTGTCCCGACAGCGCCCAGGCATCCCTTATTGCCGAAAGCTTCGGCCTCCCCGTTATCGACAGCGACGGCATCCGCCATCTCCATCGCAAGGTCATCATCGACACGGCCGACTCCTTGAACGAAGGCCTCGGCGAACGGGCCATGCAGATCCATCTCCAGCGGATCGTCGGCTCCTATGTCGGTTCAGCCCACGGCGCCGGGCAGTTCTATTCCCGGTCGGTCTCGGAAGCCCGCGACGCCACGGCCAGAAACGCCAACGACGACCGCGACGCGGACCTCGACGGTCCTGTCGGTTTCGACAGCGCGGCCCAGCGCAAGCGCGAATTCGCGGCCGACATGGGCATTCAGGCCCATGCGCTCCGTTGCGCAGCCGAAGGTGTGGTGGCTGGCTACGAAGAGGTCGTCGGCGAAGCCTGGAAGCCCTTCGAACGCCATGTCGAAAACCCCGGGCAGACCGTCGATCGCAAGGCAGCCGAAATGCAGATGGCGGCCCTTGGCTGAGCGGCTCGGGCGGAGCTCCGGCTCCGCCCATCAAAACAGGTCCGCGTGTATTACCGTTCTATGGCCCCGACCCCGATCAGGATTTTGATGGCGTGTAGCACATCAGATTCCTTACGTTGTGAACGACGATGCAGGCTATGATGAACGCACTCTTGGTGCGGCAAGCTCGCCCACAACTTCCGGTCCGCTGTGGCCCTCGCAAGCCTCATCGCGTTCTGGGTTAGAAGAGATTCGACCCTGGCTCGCCATCTCAGGCCGTTTCCACTTCGACGTCTACGCCGATCGCATTGGAGATTTCGGTGTAGAGATCGATGGTCGTCTGCGCTCGCAGGGTAAGAATGAGGGCATAGCGCACTTCCCTGTCATAGCGTTCGAGACGCTTTTTCTCACGCCACCAGCCGCCGGTCGGATAGACCGCTATGCCGTGGCGATTGGCAAGGTCGGCAGCCGTACCCTCCCAAACGTCCGAGTGAAGGGAGCCCCGATCCCGAAGGCGCGGCCCCAGGACCCATCCATCGTCCTGTCCACCGCCGTAAGCGCCATCCTCCTCTTCACGCGCGGCCGCATTGATGCGTCCACGGAAGGTATCCACGTCCTCTTCGGGCCGCTTCACAGCAAAACGAAGACCGTGCGAGGCGTAGCGGTGGCGTTTCGTCCAGCCCCGCTCTCCCGGATTTGGCTCAATGAAATAGCTCAGCGTCACGCGCAGCTCGACCTGTTCCTCACCGAGGCCCTCCAACGTTTCCACCGGCCACGGCAGATCGTGGAAAATCATGTCGCGTGTCTTGATCGTTGAGCCGTCCAGGAAGAAGGGCTGCATCGTATTCTCGATCACAAGCGTGACATCATTGTTCTGGCTACGGATCGCCCTGGCCAAATCAGGCACGCCGTATCCGTAACGGCGCAGCAGCACGCGTTTATGATTCTGTTTCGGATTAACCGGAAGATGTCCGCGCATGGCTGGAGTCCAGTCAGCGGAATGAACAATCAACCCCCTTACCGTTTCGGGCCAAAGCTCCTTCCGGTCGGCCAAAACCTGCGCTGCCATGCGAGAAGCTAGGGCAGTTGCAGCGCTCGTGTCCGCGATGACGTTGAAGTAACCGGCCTGCAAACGATTGTTCGTCGTCAGCAAGGTAAGATCATCCAGATGATCGCTGTCGCCGTTTGCAGGGTTGACGCCGTAATTGCCACCCTCGAAGACAACATCCGGCTTGATCGGCCACTCATGTTGCCATGGCACCGATGTCCGGCTGAGTGGCGAAAGATCGCCTACAGCGGCCAGCGGGCTCCAGCCGGCAAAGGTCGCATCGGTGATGGTGCATTTTTCAGTCACCGCCCCCACCGTCAGCACGTTCCACGCCTGTGCCGGGCTTTCGATCGGCGCCGCATCATTCTGATCGAGATACTCGGCTGCCGGATAAAGGGCGTTCACGTTGCCTGCCGAAACAGCAACGATGCGCTGAACTTCTCCTTCGCCATAGGCCAACTCATCAAGCGCCGCAGACCATGAAGACGGACGCCCGCGCCAATGATCGCCCGCACTGGTGACGGCAAGACAGAACACCCGCGAACGTTCCGGTGCTTGTATTTCGGCGCGGCTGATCGCTTCCGCCGTGATGTATCCGTACAGATCGGGATCATTGCCGCCTTGGTCCGGCAAGATCTTAACTGACTCCAGCGCGTGGCTGAGGCTGATCGGATCGGCACTGACAAGCGGATTGGTAAGGTCCCCATACAGGGCAAGACCGCTCATTTTCGTTCCGTGTCCCCGCCATGTCGGGCTCGTGTCCTCCACCGGCCAAACCCCGTTCCATGACTGTTGGTCTCCTGCATCGAGGACCGGTTCAATCAAGGGGTGAATCCGCGTCGAACCGGAGTCGAGAATGCACACTGATGGCGCGTCCGCATCAGGCACTTCCAACCGGTCGGTTAGTTCGTCACTCCAGTCTCGCTGCTCAGCAGGATCCATCGCCAGAAATACGGATGGCGTATCTCTTGCGAGCCGGAGTTCGGCAATAGCGTCGGTATTGGCTACGATCATGCCGATCTGATTGGGCGTCGCGAGCACGAGCACGACCTCGCGCTCGGGGAAGCGAACGACATGCTCTCTCAGCACGATGTCGAGAATGTTCGCCGCATGTTCAAGGATGGGCCGGCCTCCCGTGCGCAACCAGACTTCCCACCAGGCCTGCTGTCCTGCCGCCGGAAACAGCTGAATGTCATCGGTGAAGAGCGAGCGGGCATGAGCAAGCCGCACGTCTTCCAAGGAAGCGACAAGCGGCTGGTTCTTGGGCTTGCCTGTTGGCGTCTCCTGCGTCCTATAATCTTCGACCTTCTTGAGGTAGAGTTCCCGCTTGGCCTCCGGAACGAACACCGTGGCCGACAGGCGCGTTTCCGGATCGGCCTCTGCGGGCCGCACAGCCACCAGCTCGATATGATCCTTGCCACGCTTGTCTTCGAGCTTGTCGAGCAGCGCACGCTGCTCTTTGCCTATATCGAATTCGAGATAGAAGCCGGCCTGCCCGCCGGCAATATCCGGATTGCGCGCTGCGGCCTGCTCGGCTGCGGCGGCAATCGCGGATGTCAACGCCTGTTCCAGCCGAGCCGCATGCTGCGCGCGATTGCGCTCCGGAAGCACAACTTCACCGCCTCCGCCTCTTGGCCACGTGAACTGCTCCCGCCGCCCGTTACCGGTAATATAAATGTGCTTGAGATTCCGCTGTTCCCCGTTCGGCATCAGTACCGTTACCTATGCGCTGCCGAACCCCGCTCCTGTATGGAGACTGACAAGTCCTCGTCGGTGACATTGCTGCGATCGGCCAGTATCGCCCGCTTTGCGGCCTCGTCAGCCGCGCGGGAGATTTCGGCCTGGCTTAGACCCGCGGTAAGCTCGACAGCCTTGCCCCAGTCAAGCTTATCGGCTTCAAAACCAACCAACCGCGATTGAAGAATCTTCAGTGTCACACCTTCGTCGGGGAGGCCGTACTGGATCACGTCGTCAAAGCGCCGGAACAGGGCTGGATCGAGCAGTTCCACATGGTTCGTGGCGGCGATGATGAGGCTGTCGCTGTCGTCTTTCTCCAGAAACTGGAGAAACGAATTCAGGACGCGGCGGATTTCCCCGACATCATTGCGCTCGGATCGCCGTGAACCGATCGCGTCGAACTCATCAAAAAAGTAAACACCACGCGTTTCGGCCATCGCGTCGAATATGATCCGCAGCTTGGAGGCGGTCTCGCCCATGAACCTTGTAATCAGGGTGTCGAAGACGACAGTGAAGAGCGGCAAATGCAACTCGCCGGCCAGGGCGCCGGCGGTCATGGTCTTTCCGGACCCGGGCGGGCCGACAAGGAGAAGCTTCCGCCGCGGCTGTAATCCGCGCTCGACCAGCTTGTGCTGCTGGCGCTGCTCGGTAAGCACTCTCTTGAGGCGCAGCTCCAGTTCGTCGGTCAAAGCCATGCTTGCAAGCCGCGTCTCTGAAAAACTGACCGATACCAGCGCGGCGAGATCGCCTTTAGGCTGTGCGATAGGAACCGGCCTGCGCGCCCGCTCGACCTTGCCGCTGCGTGCCTGATCGACGAGCGCCCGCAATTGCTGAGCAACCTGGCCGTGACCTTTGCGCGCCTCATGGGCAGCCGCCTGCATCGCGATGGACAGGAACTGATCGTCATCGCGAGCGATGTGGCTCTTCAGGAGCGCTATGAGATGCTTTGAGGCCGTCATATCCGGTCCATTGCGTTAATTCGGCCATACGTCTGACAGGAACGGGCCGCGAACACGATCAGCCGACTGATGTCGCAAAACCGCTTGCCGCGCAAGCGCGGATCGCGGTCTGGTATGTCTATTCGGCTCCGGTTGTGCATCATATGTAAAATCTGATTCCGCGCGACTAGTATTGTATCAACGCCTTACAAATAGATATTAAAACATCGTTGCCTCAAAATCCGAATATAAGAAGTTCACAAGACGCTGAGCATGCGGCTGGGGCTACTGTTATCCGCAGCATCCCGGTCATGAAGTCCCCGACACCGCTCACTGAGAAATGGAGCGATCCCGCGCGCAGTGCCAAGTCTTGTTCGTAAATGGCGCCGGACGAGATTCGAATTCGCTCTGTATTTCGAAGGCAGGCAAATGTCTTCGGTCCGAGCCTCGCTCCCGAACGGCCGCCGGTCCGTTCACGGCGCCACAGACGAGGATCGATGTGTTGTTCCGGGCATCGAAATGTCGGGCCAAAGCGCTCCTCTCATTTGAGCGCCACACGTCAGCTCTGAGACTGACGCAGTGGTCGGGCAAGCAGGGTACCGCCTGAAGCGCCGGTGCCTGCCCCCTGCACGAAAACGCGCAGCATCGGGCTGACCCCCTGAGGACGATCCAATCCCGCTCTTCAGGGATGGCATTCCTGGTGCGGCCGCGGAACTTCCACGATCAACCCATAAAGGGTCCGCTAGCGAAGCTGCGGCCGTTTGGCTGACGCCTGCACGGTGACCGCGTCCGCTTGCCGCACACTGACGGAGCCATCAGAGCGGGAATTGGCCCGCTCCAACGATGGAGCCCTCGGATGTCGCACGATCTTTCCCTCGCCCAGAACCACGCCTGGACACTCGCCCGCACCCTGATGACCCCGGTCGTCCTTTTCCAGTCCGACGACGCGTACCGGGTACTCCCCGCAGATGAAGTCGAGGACTGCGAGGTCGACATTCTTTTCGAGTACGATCCCTACACCGGTGGACACGCGGTCCACTGAACCGACTCTCGGTTTACCTTCCGCAGCGGCGGCGCCCGGCGCCGCCGTCCCTTCTTTCTTGAACCGCCCACGGCCCGTCCCTGCCGGTGGCCTGGGCGGAGCCGGCCGCGCCGGCAACGGCTTGCGCCGTCCTCCCCTTCGGTCCGGCCCTGCGGGTGCAGGCGCGCCCTGAAGCTCCGCCTGAACCGGCCCCGTGACGGGGCCGCGATCGGCGCGGCCTCCAGATACGGAGGCTGAAATGAGCAGGAAAGAAAAGGGCGCGAAGTCCGATATCTACACGCGCATCACGGAAAAGATCGTTGCCGATCTGGAGAAGGGCGTGCGGCCATGGGTGAAACCCTGGAGCGCCGGCCATGCCGACGGACGGATCACCCGGCCGCTGCGCCACACCGGTGAACCATACACCGGCATCAACGTGCTGTTGCTGTGGTCGGAGAGCCTGGCGCGCGGGTTCACGGCACCGCTCTGGATGACCTATCGGCAGGCGGCACAGATCGGCGCACAAGTCCGCAAGGGCGAAACCGGCGCGACGGTCGTCTATGCGAGCCGGTTCACGAAAACCGAGACGGACGCGCAGGGCGAGGAATTGGAGCGCGATATTCCGTTCCTCAAGACGTATACCGTCTTCAATTGCGATCAGATCGACGGACTTCCCGATCACTATTACCACCGACCCGAGAAGGTCATCGATCCTGTCGAGCGGATCGAACATGCCGACCGGTTCTTCGCCAATACTGGGGCCGTGATCCGGCATGGCGGCGCCCGGGCATTCTACGCGCCGGCAAGCGATCATATTCAGATGCCGCCCTTCGAGGCCTTCCGGGATGCTGAGTCCTATGTCGCCGTGCTCAGTCACGAGACGGTCCATTGGACCTCTAGGCCCGAGCGGGTTGGCCGCGATCTGAGCCGCTACGCCAGGGACAAGACCGAGCGCGCGCGCGAAGAGCTCGTCGCCGAGATTGGCTCGGCACTGGTTTGTGCCGACCTCGGCATCGTTCCCGAACTCGAACCACGGCCGGACCATGCGTCCTATGTGGCGAGCTGGTTGCGCGTCCTTTCCGACGACCGACGGGCGATCTTTCAGGCCGCCGCCCATGCGCAACGGGCCGTGACTTATCTGCACGGTCTGCAGCCCTCCGCCACCGGCACGGGACAGTTGGAGGCGGCCTGATGCTTTCCTTTTCGAATGCTGCTGCGGAGGGTATCAAGCCCTCCGCCATCCGGCTGCGCGTGCTATCGCTCGGCGCCGGCGTCCAATCGACCACCCTGGCGCTGATGGCCGCCCATGGCGAGATCGGCCCGATGCCAGATTGCGCCATATTCGCCGATACTGGCTGGGAACCGAAGGCGGTCTATGACCATCTAGACTGGCTGCGCTCGCCCAACGTGCTGCCGTTCCCCGTCCACGTGGTTTCGGCGGGCAACATACGTGATCAGCTCATAGGAGCGGCAAAGGGTAAACGCTGGGCATCGATTCCGGCGTTCGCCAAAAACGTCACCCCGGTGGGATCCGCCGTGCCGGTATTCGACATGGATGCGGCCGGTGCGCTCGTCGAGGTCTCCACACGGCGCACAACGCGCGACACTGTTTCCATCGGCATGATCCGGCGTCAATGCACCACGGATTTCAAGGTCGTGCCGATCCGCCGCAAGGTCAGGGCGCTTGCGGGGCTGACCCGCAAGCGCTCGCCTGGCCATCCCGTTGTCGAGCAATGGATCGGGATCTCGCGAGACGAGATCATGCGCGTGAAGCCGAGCCGCGAAACCTGGCAGGTCAACCGCTGGCCGTTGATCGAAATGCGGATGAGCCGGCGGGACTGCCTCGCCTGGCTGCGCCGCAACGATTACCCTGAACCGCCGAAATCGGCCTGCATCGGCTGTCCGTTTCACGACAACGCGCGCTGGCGCGCCATGCGCGATCATGATCCCGATGCCTGGTCGGATGCGATCGAGGTCGATCGGGCAATAAGGACGGGATTGCGTGGAATTCGGGGAGAGGTCTTTCTCCATCGGTCCGCCGTTCCGCTCGACGAAGCCGATCTGTCGACGCTGTCCGACCACGGGCAACTCGACCTGTGGCCGAACGAGTGCGAGGGCATGTGTGGTGTCTAGGCAGCCTTCGATCTTTTCGAATGCCGTCAGGTCGCGGGGTATCGTGGGCCTCCGGCTGCGGGCTTCCAGCGGATGCCAGAAGCGTAACTCTGCCGAGGCTGATTCACCAGCGGAGGACGGTCAGGGCGATGGTTATGTGCTTCGGCCGACTGCTCACGGCACCGCTCGTCGTGCGCGCGAGAACGAGCGAATGGAGCCCGTTTGCAGGGGTGGCGGCCTGCCGTGCACGTCGCCGACGCAGAGCGCGCGATTGATCCCACCGACGATGTCGCGGAAGCGCAATGGCTTGGGGCCGGGCGCCATGGTCGTGTTCCCTTCACGTCGATGTCCTGGAGCTCGCCCGGCGCGGTCTCGATGGGGCATGTCTGACCGGGAAATCGGCTCCGCCTCGCCCGGCATTTCGCAACGCCCGTCCGGAACTTTCTTCCCCTGCGAACCTGCGTTCGCATTCCTCGCGCAAAACAAGAAAGTTCCTACCGGCCGTCCTCCATTTCATTGCGGCCTTCCAGGTGCGCGCCGGTCGTTCCCGATCTTTTCGACAGCCATCGAGACCGCGATGGGCGCGGCTCGGAATTTCGAAAGGAACACGACAATGGCCAACATCGGCACCTTCACCACGACCCGGAACGGCTTCACGGGTGCGATCAAAACTCTAACGCTCAACGTCAAGGCCCGCTTCGAGCGCGTCGAAAACCCTTCCGAGAACGGACCGCATTTCCGCATCTTCTCGGGTGCAGTTGAGCTAGGTGCGGCGTGGCAGAAACAGGCCAAGCAGACCGAACGCGACTACCTTTCGGTCAAGCTGGACGACCCGAGCTTCCCGGCTCCGATCTACGCCACCCTGATCGAGGTGGAAGGCCAGCAAGGCGTGCAGCTCATCTGGTCCCGCCCCAACGGCAACCGGGACTGACCAGGTCCCCAACGGCCCCGCCGAGACGGCGGGGCCATTTCTGCGTCGACGAACCGACGGCCGCCAGATTCGAGGCCAGTCGTCCACTTCACTCCCGCCTTCCTCTCCGCGAGGCATACGGGTCGAGATAGCCCCGGCGCCGCTTCCGGCGTTCGAGCCTCGTCATCGCATCGCCGGCCTCGGCGGGCGTGTCGAATGTTTCGATCATCGACTGGCCGCGCGTTCCGATCCGGCCCCAATCGCGCACGAGGGACGCTCCTCCAAACAATGTGGGCTGAACGGAAAGGCTGTAGAACCGGCGCATGTTCTGCGACGGGTCGATGCGGCGAAGATGAACCGGATGGAGTTCGTTCATGTCCGGAAGTCTCGCTCGACGCGAAGGCGTCGTCCAACGCATTTTCTGAATCGATCAAGGCTGATCGATTCATGCCGTTGATGCCGACAGCTCTTCGCGAACCGTTCTTGGCTAGGTCCGCTGAAATCGGTTCTGTCCGACGACCGAGATCATATCTTCTCGCCGGAACCAGATGGCGCGGCCGCATCTGAGTGGCGGATTGCCGGCCGTGAAGACGATCTGTTCATCGGCACGCATCTGCAGGACCTCCTCGGGCAGGATCAGCGGCCGCGCGGAGAGCTGCCGCGAGCGCGTTCGAGACGATCCCGACATGCGCGACGTCCGGCTGAGCTGCTCCACCTCGACCGTCGTGTTGCCGCAGCGCCGCGAGATGTAATCGGCGGTCTCCGGGTCATTGATTGCCGCAAACGAGATCCACGAGGCGGACTCGAACCATTTGCTCGATGCGTCCCGCCCACCATAGGTCTCACGCATCTGGCCAATGGACTGGAACAGGAGCAACAGGCTAATGCCGTATTTGCGGCCGGCGTCCCGAGCGGTTTCCAGGATGCGGAGATATCCCAGCCGTGCGACCTCATCGAGCAGGAACAGCGTACGGCCCTTCATCTCGCCACTCCGGTTATAGATTGCGTTGGCCAGGGCGCCGATGATGGTGCGCGCCAGGCCGGGATGCGCTTCGAGCGTCTTGAGATCGAGATTGAGGAACACGTCGGTGTCGCCGTCCGCCAGACCGTCGGTCGAGAAGCTGTTGCCCGATACCAGCGCGGCATAGTTCGGATAGGAAAGCCAATGCGTCTCCTTGACCGCATTGGCATAGACGCCGGAGAACGTCTCGGGCGTCATGGCGATGAAGGGGGCAACGTTCTCCTTGACGAACGCGGATTCGGAATTGTCGTAGATCAGCTGTAATCGCTCACGCAGCTTGGGCTCCGGCTCTGATAGGTTCGCTCGCATCTGCCGCAGATGCTGGTATTCCTTTTCCGTATGTCCCGACAGGCACACATCGGCGATCAGAACGGTAATGAGCTGGAGCGCGGACGCCCGAAAGAAGTCGTCGCGGATCGAAGCCTGGCGGGCCGTGTCGGTCACGACCCAGGTGGCGACGGCCACCACGTCCTCCTCCTTTGTTCCGCCGAACCGCCCAATCCAGTCAAGCACGTTGAACCCGGTGCCCGGCTCCTTCGGGTCGAGGACGAAGACCGATCGGCCGGCCTTGCGCCGGTGCCCGATCACCATCGGCGCGACCTCGTTTGATGGATCGAGCGCGACGAGCCCTCCACCCCATTTGAGCGCCGTCGGAACGGTGACCGAGGTGGTCTTGAAGCCGCCCGACCCGGCGAAGACCAGCCCGTGCGAGGAGCCGAACGAACCGTCGAAGCACAGCAGCGGCGACTTTCCCCCAGCACCCCATGTCTCGCGGCCGTCAGCGCGGAAACCGCGCTCGCCGCCCGCTCGTCTGTCGACGCGGCAGGCCTCGCCGACCACGATGCCGCCGGCCTCGGGAAAGAGGCGCCGGGCAGCAGAAATGGTCATCCACTCGCTCTCCCCATGAATGGCACGTTTGCCTCGGACCCGGCGGGGCGCAGCTGCCGCGAAGGCGGCATCGCCGCGCATGGCGACGCGCAAACCAAAGACGCCGGCGACCGCCGCGACGACCGCCCCCGTCAACGTGGCGGGATCGGTGTATTCGATAATAGATGTGCCTGGCGGCACCGTTGCGGCGAATGCGGCGAGCCGGCCGATCTCGCGGACCGCGGCGATTGTGATCACCACCAGCGTGCCGGCGACGACCCCCCAGCCCGCAAGGGGGATCGAGATCGCGCCCCTGGCCGCAAAGAGAAAGACGACGCCGGCCCCGCCTGCGACCGCGTAGGGCAGCGCGATGCCGATCCGGTCAAGCATCAGGCGCGCGTCCGGCGTGCGGGCGAAGCTTGCGAGCCAGTGCTCCATCCCTGTCAGGGCGAGGCAAGCCCCCGCCATGACGATGACCGGGGCAGCGACCATGGCGAGCTTAGTCGGGCTCATCGGCGAACGCCTTCATCCCGATCGCCATCAGGCGCGATCGCTCGGTTTGGTCGCTCTTTATCCGGCTCGCGCCGTCGATGAGGAGGCCGAGCAGGAGAGCGCGCTTCTCGTAACGAAGCCCGGCCTTGGCGATCAGCCCGCCGAGTTGGATCTTCTCGCGCGCATCCTTCTTGCGCGCCTCTGACTGGCTTGCCTGTCGCATCCGCTCAAGCCTCGCCAGACGGCCCCTGAGCCGCGCCAGGCGCGGCCGGCGCCGACGCTGGCCTGGCCGCCCGTCCGCTCCCCTTGCGAAACCGGACCGCGACTTCCTCGAGAGCGGACACGAGCGCGCGCTCCTCAACCTCGATATCGCCGAGACCGGCCTTGAGCGCGAGCCGTCCGATGCGCTCGGCTTCGCGCGTTTCAGCCTGCTTGAGCTGCTCCTGCAGCTTGGCGATTTCTTCCCTGATCTTCGATGACGGCTTCTTCATTCCGGTAGCTTTCCTTCTCGACCATTCGCTTTGTGGCGATGGCGAGGATCGGCCGGGATCGCGCGCAGCGCGACCCGGCAGAAGTGACGGGTCGGCGAAGCCGACGCTTTGAGAGATCATCCCGGCGTTCCGAAGGAATGCCTCCAAGGGCGCAGTAATACGTCGCTGACGCGACGTTGAGCGCCCGGACCCGTCCGGGAAGAGGCGTGGCCTGCGGAACAATGTCGTTCAACTGCCGGGATCGCTGTCACCGTGGCCATCACACACTTCACGCCCCAGATCATCGGCCGCGCTGACGGGCGTAGCGCCGTCCTGTCGGCCGCCTACCGCCACTGCGCGAAGATGGAACATGCGGCCGAGGCCAGGACCGTCGACTATTCGGGCAAGCGCAATCTCGCACACGAGGAGTTCCTGCTTCCCGTCGATGCGCCGAAATGGGCGCGTGAGATGATCGCCGACCGCTCGGTCGCGGGCGCCGCCGAAGCATTTTGGAACAAGGTCGAGGCCTTCGAAAAGCGCGCCGACGCGCAATTCGCCAAGGAATTCATCGTCGCCCTGCCGATGGAACTGTCGAAGGCGCAGAACATCGCGTTGGTGCGCCAGTTCGTCCACGAGCAGGTGCTCGGCCGCGGGCAGGTTGCCGACTGGGTCTATCACGACGATCCGGGCAATCCGCATGTCCATCTGATGACGACGCTGCGCCCGCTCACGGAGAGCGGCTTCGGGGCCAAGAAGGTCGCCGTGATCGGTGCTGACGGCCAGACGGTCCGCACGAAGACCGGCAAGATCCAGTATCGTCTCTGGGCCGGCGAGAAGGCCGAGTTCCTCGAGCAGCGGCAACGTTGGCTCGATCTTCAGAACCAGCACCTCGCGTTCGGCGGCTTTGAGATCCGCGTCGACGGGCGATCCTATGCGGAGCGCGGCATCGACCTCGTGCCCACGACCCATATCGGCCCGGGCGCAAAGGCGATCGAGCGCAGGGCGATGCGCGAGGGCAGGGACACCAGGCTCGAACGCCTCGCATCGCATGCGGCTGCGCGTGCGGTGAACGCCGAGCGCATTCAGGCCCGGCCGGAAATCGTGCTCGATCTCGTCAGCCGCGAAAAGAGCGTGTTCGACGAGCGCGACATCGCCAAGGTTCTGCACCGCTATGTCGACGATCCCGGCGCCTTCCAGCAGCTTCTGGCGCGGATCGTTCAAAGCCCGGATTGCCTTCGTCTCGAATCCGGGACGGTCGACTTTGCGACGGGCGCGCGCTTGCCGGACAAGCTCACCACGCGCGAGCTGATCCGCCTTGAAGCGGAGATGGTATCCCGCGCGTCCGCGCTCGTGAAGGCGAAGGGGTTCGGCGTCCGGAAGAAGATTGTTGCCGACGTGTTCGCGCGTCACGACCGTCTTTCAGACGAGCAGCGCACGGCCATCGAGCACGCGACCTCCGGCGCGCGGATTGCCACCGTTGTCGGCCGCGCCGGCGCCGGCAAGACGACGATGATGCGCGCGGCGCGCGAGGCATGGGAGGCGGCAGGCTACACGGTGGTCGGCGGCGCGCTTGCCGGCAAGGCGGCCGAGGGCCTTGAGACGGAAGCCGGAATCCCGTCCCGCACCCTGGCATCCTGGGAGCTGCGCTGGAACGAGGCGCGCAACCGCCTCGACAGAAAGACGATCTTCGTCATGGACGAGGCCGGCATGGTCGCCTCGAAGCAGATGGCGACATTCGTCGAGGCGGTCTCGAAGGCTGGCGCCAAGCTGGTGCTTGTCGGCGACGCCGAGCAGCTCCAACCGATCGAGGCGGGAGCGGCCTTCCGCGCCATCGTCGAGCGCACCGGCTATGCCGAGCTCGAGACGATCTACCGCCAGAAAGATGCCTGGATGCGCACCGCCTCGGTCGATCTGGCGCGCGGCAATGTGACGGCTGCGCTCTCGGCCTATGGGGGCCGCGGCATGGTGATCGGGGAAAAGCTGAAGGCCCAGGCGGTCGACAGCCTGATTGCATCCTGGAACGGTGAATATGATCCCGAAAAGTCCACACTCATCCTGGCCCATCTGCGTCGCGATGTGCGCGAACTCAACCGGCTCGCCCGCGAAAAGCTGGTCGAGCGCGGCATTGTCGGCGAGGGCCACGCGTTTCAGACGGAAGAGGGGACACGGCATTTCGATGCTGGCGACCAGATCGTGTTTCTCAGGAATGAGGGCGCGCTCGGCGTCAAGAATGGCATGATCGGCAGGGTGGTCGAAGCCGGACCCGGCAGGATCGTCGCCGAGACCGGCGAAGGGGAGGGGAAGCACCGCATTGAGGTCGAGGAGCGCTTTTATCGCAATCTCGATCTTGGCTATGCCACCACGATCCACAAAAGCCAGGGCGCGACCGTCGATCGCGTCAAGGTGCTCGCCTCGCTCTCGCTGGACCGGCATCTGACATATGTCGCGATGACCCGGCACAGGGAGGATCTCCAGCTTTTTTATGGCGAGCGGTCGTTCCAGATCGCGGGCGGCCTCGACACGCTCCTGTCGCGGCGCAACGCCAAGGAAACCACTCTCGATTATGCCGCCGGACGCTTCTACCGGCACGCGCTCAGCTTCGCCAACAGCCGCGGACTTCATCTCATGCGCGTCGCCCGCACACTCGCCCGCGACCGGCTGGACTGGACGCTGCGCCAGAAGCGGCGCCTTGCCGATCTTGGCCGAAAGTTTCGCGCCGTCGGCACCCGCATCGGCCTCTTCGACACCACCCTGTCCGCCGTCCAATCGAAAAAGGAGGCCGAGCCGATGGTCAAGGGCGTCACCACATTCGCCAAATCCATTACCGACGTCGCGGCCGAGAGGGTCCACGCAGAAAAGGAGGTTGCCAGACAGTGGGAGGAGGTCTCCGACCGGTTCCGTCTGGTCTTTTCCGATCCGGAGGCGGCGTTTCGCGCCATTCGCTTCGATGCCGTCCTCGCCGACCCTGCAGTTGCTTCGGAGCGTCTAGGACAGCTTGCGCGTGAGCCCGCCTCTATCGGCGCGTTGCGCGGCCGTGAAGGGATTCTGGCAAGCCGCGCGGAACGGCAGGCGCGGCAGGAGGCCGAGGCGAACGTGCCGGCACTCGGGCGCGAGATCGAACGTTACCTGCGTTTGCGCGAGGCGGCCACGCGCAGGCTCGAGGTCGATGAAACGGCGCTGCGCCGTCGCGCCTCGATCGACATTCCCGCGCTTTCACCTGCTGCGCACGCCGTGCTCGAAAAGGTGCGCGACGCGATCGACCGCAATGATCTTTCGGCAACACTCGGGTTCGCGCTGGCCGACCGCATGGCCAGGGCCGAAATCGATGGCTTCAACAAGGCCGTGTCCGAGCGGTTCGGGGAACGCACCTTGCTCTCGAACGGCGCGCGCGACACCAACGGCGCCGTGTTCAGGAAGGAAGCCCTCGGCGTGCCCGCGGCCGATCGCGAAAAGCTCGCTGCGGCCTGGCCGATCATGCGCACAGGCCAGCAGCTCGCCGCCCACGAGCGCACCATGAAGGCGCTCAAGAAGACCGAGGCGCTGCGACAGAGCCAGCGTCAGTCCCAGGTTCTCAAATGACCCGCAGGCGTCGCGCGCTCACCATTCTCGGGATCGGTGCCGCTGCCGTGACCGGCCTGCTCGCCCTCGGCTACGTAGGCGGCCTGCGCATCAATCTTACCCCAAGCTACCCGCTCGGGATCTGGCGGATCGTGCCGCTCGACCGCAAGGTTGCCGTCGGCGATCTCGTCATGATCTGCCCGCCGCCAACGTCCGCGTTCACGCTCGCGCGGCAGCGAGGATATCTGCGGTTGGGGCTCTGTCCAGGATGGCTGAGTCCGCTGATCAAGACGGTTGCTGCGACGCAGGGACAGCGCGTGGAGATCGCCGGCGCGGTGAGCGTTGATGACTTACCGCTCGCCAACTCCAAGATGCGCGCGGCGGACGCTGAGGGCAGGGGGCTCATTCCCTTCGCCGGCGGCATCGTGCCGTCTGGTCACATCTTTCTTCACTCTGATTTCGCAGGTTCCTATGACTCGAGATATTTCGGGCCGATCCCGGCCGCCGGTGTCCTCGGCGTGGCCCGTCCCATCCTCACCATTCACCGCTGACGCCGTGAAGACTGTCGGTCTCACGATGCTTGCCGTTGCCGCCGGAGCAATCGGTTGGAGCGGCAATCCCCTCACCCTCCCGCTCGCCTTCGTGTTCCCCGCCCTGTGGGCAAATGCTCCCTCCCGGATCGCGGCCGGCATTGTATCCGCGGGATATTTCCTTGCGGCCTCGCGCGGTCTGCCACAGGGCGTTGTCAATTACTTTGGCAGCGGGATCGCCGAAGGCCTCGCACTCTGGCTCGGCGCATCGCTCGCCTTCGTCGTCGTGCATGCGGTGCTATGGACATCGCGGCCGGGGAGGGGACGGACCCTGCGATATGCCGCCGCGGCGCTCCTCTTGAGCGTGCCGCCTTTCGGCATCGTGGGTTGGGCGCATCCGATCACGGCCGCCGGCATCGTCTTCCCGGGCTGGGGGTGGTGGGGACTTGGAGCGGCAGCGATCGGCCTCCTCGCCATGACCACGAAGGTCTGGTCGATCGCAACGCTCGTCTTGGGAGGAGCGTTTGCATGGTCCGCCGCAGTGTGGACAGATCCCAGCGTGCCCGACGGCTGGATCGGTGTCGACACGGAATTCGGGGGCGAGCGTGGCAAATATACGGGGTTGTTTCAGCATCGTGAGACCATCGCCGCGGTGAAGGCAGCGGCGGCGCAAGGTTACAAGGTCGTGGTGTTGCCCGAAGGCGCCGCAGGCATCTGGACGCCGACCGTTGAACGCCTATGGGTCAATGAGATCAAAGTACTCGACGTCGTCGTAATTGCTGGAGCGATCCTGGTCGACCGGCAGGGCTACGATAACGTGATGGTAGAGATCTCGGGTGAGGGAGCGCCCATCCTCTACCGTCAGAGAATGCCGGTACCGGTCTCAATGTGGCAGCCCTGGCTGGCGTTGGTCGGTGAAACCGGTGGTGCGCGAGCGAATTTCTTCGCAAATCCGATCGTTGAATTCGGTGGCGCACGGGTCGCCCCATTGATCTGCTACGAGCAGCTCATTGTATGGCCCCTTCTGCAATCGGCACTCTACGTGCCCGACATCGTTGTGGCGACGGGAAACGGCTGGTGGACACACGGTACCAGCATCGTCGCTATTCAGAAGTCCGCGACCATTGCCTGGGCACGACTCTTTGATCTTCCACTTATCATGGCGTTAAACATCTGAGATGAGCAGATGACGGGCCGGGCTGTGCAGTTAGCGTCAAGGGACCGGAAGCCGTATGGCGCGAACCAAGCTCAAATGCGGAAGTACAGCCCGATCACGAGAGCATTTGCGAAGGCCTCGGATCTGATTACGCATATTCCTTGATTTTCTGCAGTCATTGTGCCTCTAAAAGATGATGGGAAAAGTCATCTTTATTCGGCCCAATTACCAACCTATTCAACCCAAAGTACGTCTCCTCGACGCGCCGATCTAGAGCCGCCACCATAACAACCCGAGCGTCATGATGTTGGCGACCTGCACGGCAAAGCTCGGCGCCATGTCGTCGGGGCGTGCGCCAGGTCTTGAATGTGACCGACGATGGAAGGCGGCCGGCGGCCACCGGAACGCGAGCGGATCGGCCGCCCGAACGGCGGCTGGCCGTGGGCCCCGCATAGAATTCATCACCGGGCAGGAATGTCGCCTGGTCCGGTCTTCCCTGATCGACGATCAGCGGTCGTACGCACTACAGCACAGCAGAAAAGGCGTTGAGCATGAACCGACGAGATCGAAATTCCGATGATCTGGAACTGTTCGAACTGCTCGAAAAGCTTGGAGAGCTAACCGACGCGACTGGGATTCCCGAACTCTTGGGTAGGCTGCTCGACATCTATGGGCTGAAGACGGTGGCCTATCTGGGCTCTGGAGTGACTGCACAGCCTGGACAATCCCCCTATCTCGCAGTGACCTATTCGAACGAATGGGTTGATCACTACAAGGCCCAGCGCTTCGTCGATATCGATCCGACCGTGCAGATCGGTATGCGCCGTATGCTGCCCATCGACTGGGACGAGCTCGATCGGGCAGACGAGGACGTTCGCCGCCTGTTTGGGGAGGCAAAGGAGTTCGGCCTCGGCCGTCGTGGCATCTCCCTGCCCGTCCACGGCCAGCACGGTGATAGAGCGCTGGTCTCGATCACGAGCGACGCCAGCGATCGCGACTGGCGGTACCTCCGACTCCACTACATGCGAGACTTCCAAATGCTGGCGCTTCATATGCACCAGGCGATTCTGCGGTTGGAGGGGAAGACCGTGGAGCAGGCCAGGCTGTCCCCGCGCGAGCGAGAGTGCCTGTTGTGGGTAGCCGAGGGAAAGACGGCGTGGGAGACCGCCGTTATCCTCGGCCTGTCGGAGCACACCGTGCGCTGCTATCTTGAGAGCGCCCGCCACAAGCTTGGTGCCGCCAACAACACCCATGCGGTGAACAAAGCCGGCAAGGTTGGTCTACTCACTCAGCTTCCGTAAATCCGGCAGATACACCGGATTCCGGGGCCTTCTAATGGGGTCTAGTTGCTTCAGCGTTTTCAACAAACGCAAGGAGCAACACCATGATCACAATCGTCGAAGGTGCGGAGCGCGACCGTCACCCCGCCTTAATCGATGAGATGTTTCGGATGCGGGCGGCAGTGTTCGCCGACCGGCTCGAATGGGACGTCTCCGTCACCAATGGGAGGGAGGTCGACCGTTTCGACGCAGAAGATCCCCTCTACCTGCTTTCGCTCGACGACCGGACCGGAGCGCTCCAAGGAGCGGTGCGGTTGCTACCGACCACCGGGCCAAACATGTTGCGTGACGTCTTCCCGGTTCTTGTGCCAGGCGGTGCCCCGGCGAGCCCCCTCATCTGGGAGAGTTCCCGGTTCGCGGTGAACCCTGCCGCGTTCAACGCGTACGAGCGCGCTGAAGCGAACCACGTGGTCAATCGCACGACAATCGAGCTTCTGTGCGGCATCGTTGAAGTCTGCCAGCGCGCCGGCATCGAGCACGTCGTGTCGGTCTTCGACGCGCGAATGGCGCGAATCTTTCGCACCATCGATTGCGCCTTCGAGGTGATCGGAGCCCCGACCCGCATCGGCAGGACGATGACCTATGCCGGCATATTCGACATGTCAGACGCCATGCGAGAGCGTCTGGGGGAAGCCGGCAGGCTTCTTGCGCCGGTTCTGGCCCCTGTGGATCCGCGGCAGACCCCGGCCCCCGCATCGTCTGATTGACCATCGCTTTTGTCACATGGTTATCTGGTCTGGACGATAACCATGTCCTATAAGGGCCCTGAGGCGGTACGCGCTGCCTTGGGGCTTAGAAACCCCACCACAGAGCAGGTGTCGGCTGATGCGACACCAAGGATCCTCTGGCCACGGCCGGGGGCCTGCGACGCATGTCCAGGCACTCGTGCTAAAGGTCGCAGGGACCGTCTGTGGCGGTTTTCTAACCCCCGGCTTGGGGTCATGGTCTTTATAGTTTGCGGGGGCGCACCGCGAACCAAGCCGCAGGGATTGAATGCGAACAAAACCAGACGTCGACATCGGACCCGGCCAGGCTGCGACATCCAGTGTCATCAACGCCCTCCTGGCCGAGCTGAGTGAGAAAGAGCTGGCACAGGTGGCCGTCGCGGTCATTCGGGAGAACAGGAGCCGGTTGCAGAAGGCCCAGGAGCTGTTCGAGGAGGTCAGCCAGCTTGACGCCGCTGGTTCGAGAGACGAGCATCTGGGGCAACTGAGGCACGACTACCGGATCGCCATGCTCAACCTTCATGCGCAGCATCAGGTCGTGAGCCTGGTCGTCGAGCGCCTCGGGTTCGTGCCCGAGGTCGATGGACAACGCCCCGTGCTCAATTAGCTGGGACTATCGGAATTAGATCAGTCCGATGCGTGTGGCGATCGTGCCTGCCTGCCGATTATTCGCTGCCCCGAGCTTGTTTGTCGCCTCGTCGATATAGGACCGCACCGAGCGATACGAGATGTCCAGCATGAGTGCGATGTCGGCCATCGACATCCCCTCTGCGAACCAGCGCAGGCACTCTGCCTCGCGCGGCGACAAGCGAATGCCGGAGGCAAGCGATGCGTCGCCGCTTGCGCCTCCCAGCCGGGAGTGCACAAAGGCGACCGAAACCGCCGCGGTGACCGGATCGATGTCCTCGCTCAGCTTCGATACAGGCCTCCCGCTCGCGAGCGTGAACACCATGCGGTCCCTGAATCCTACGGGAATCGAGATCGAGATCCCGGACCTGATGCCGAACCGGTCGGCCTCGACGAAGAACTTGATTACATCCCGCCGACCATTGCGCCTCGCCTCACCGGCCGACCACGAAAACAGCGGCGGTCCGTGCTTTGCTTTGGTCACGACCGGATCGACCCGGATGAACTCCCGTTGCACATAGAGCTCCTGCCAGGCGCGCGGATAGTTGGAGACGGCGAAGCTCTCCGGTCCGCGAAGGTAGAGGTAGGCGTAGAAGTCGAACCCGGTATCGTCCGCGAAGTCTCGCAACGAACGGCGGGCTGCACGCTCGTCAAGCGGCAGCGAAAGCCTGTCGATGAGTTTGAGCAGATTGGCGTTCAATGGTGGGCGGGTCCAATGGCAAGCCCCGCGACAGAAGGCGACCCTTCTGCACGGAGCGTTAAAAACGAAATGGGTCATCGCTACCGATAGGACCCGGGGAAGACGATGTCCTGGTCGACCAGGACGTTGAACCGGTAACCCGGGCGGATCTCCAGTGTCGGCTGGACGTTGAGGTTGCGCGAGACCGTCTGCTCGGAGATCTGCCCGAAGGTTTCGGCGAAGGAGCGCCTGGCGGCGTCCTCGGCACTGTTGGCCGTGCCGAAGCTGTTGCGATCCTGCGGCAGCATCATTTCGGTCCCGGCGCCGATAAGAGCGACGAGGATCGCCGAGCCGAACGTGCGCAAATAGTGGTTGTCCACCTGGTCCCGGAATCCGCCATAGCCAGCTGAATCGGTCCCCGCCATCCCGCCGATCTGCAGTGTCGATCCGTTCGGAAAGATGAGGTCGGTCCAGATGACGAGCACGCCGTCCTGCCCGAATGTGACCTCGGAATCGTAGCGGCCGAAGAGTTTCGATCCCTGCGGGATGAGAAGGTGCCGGCCCGTCGCGCTGTCATAGACATTCTGCGAGACCTGAGCCGTGATCCGCCCGGGAAGGTCCGAGTTGATACCCGTGATGAGCGTTGCCGGGATCACCGACCCGCGCTTGAGCTCATAGGGCGAGATCTGCCCGATGACCGGATTGGGAAGGTATCCCAGATCCCGGATGTCCTGATTGAAGAAGCGCTCCTTGGCCGCCTGCCCGTTCGCGTCCGCGGCGCCACCAACGCCCGCCTCCATGGCGGCGGCGTAGAGATCGAGCGCGGTCTGCGGCCGCGTTGTCGACGATTGCGGTTGGCCAGGCGCCGCGGTCGTGCCGTCGTTCGTCACAGCCGAAAGGTCGCCTAGCGAAACGGCTATCGGGGAATCGAACGCCGCGTCATTGGCTTGATAGCGCGCCATGCGCTGACGGTGCAGCTCGCGCATGAGCTGTTCTTCTTGCTCTCGTTCGAGGCGGGCGCGCCATGCCTCTTCCGGCTCCAGAGCCGTCCGTTGCTGTTCGGCCGTGGGGGCATCCGGTGGCTCCGGCATGAACGGGTTTTCCTCCGGCTCCGCCGGCTCGACGGGAATCGGTAGCGGCTGCGGTTGCACCGGTTCGCCGATGATGCCGTCCGGCACGCCCTCCTTGAGCTGGTCGGCATGGGTCGAGGCCGGACGGGAGCCAGGTGTGAACGCTGCATTGTCATCGCCCAGGCGAAGACCGCGCGAGGACAGCCCATAGAAGATCACGGCAAGGAAAAGCACCACCAGCACAATCGCGACGACGATCGGCAGGCGATTGAGGCGCCGGATTCTCGGCCCGCCAGCGAGATCGGAGCCGCCGAGCCTGAGACTCTCGGTCATGACGGCTCCCTTCCATCGCGCTGCATCATCGACAGCGGCGAGATCGGCGTCGCCCCCTCCCCGCCCATCTGGTACATGCGTGTGAGGTCGAGCGCGTGAGTCGACAACCGGACCAGGATGCTGCCCTCGAACGTGTCCACGACATAGGCGAGGGCAACGGTAGTCGCCTCCTCCGTCGCCTGGTCCGTGGCGACGGCATAGCCCCATTCCCTGAGCGAAGACTCCAGCGCCTCGCCGAATATGGAGCCGTCCGGCTCAAGCTGGATCGTCGTCGTGCCTGGACCGACCTGCTCGGCAAACCGCCCGATCATATCCCCAGCGATCGCGGACGCCGCCTCCGGGGTGAGCTGCGCGGTTGCCGAACTCGTGACCAGACCCGCACCGCCCAGTGTCTGGCACCCGGCCAGCAGTGCGGCGCACAGCACGAAAACCACCAGGCGAGGTTGGAAAATCGAGCGGTGCATTCCCTACCCTCCCCGCCTGATCGTGATTTTCTCCTGAGAGCGTCCGACGCCCGAGACGAGGATCGCTCTGTCGATGTAATAGTCGACCACCATCATGGTGCCGTTCATGCGGTAGTTGACGATCCGGTTCTCGCCGCCGGAAACCACGAACAGCACCGGCGCATCCTGGCCCGACAGCGACGAGGGGAACTGGATGTAGGTTTTCTGGCCGTCGCTGTAGATGCGGGTCGGCCGCCATCTCGCCGTTCCGCTCACACGAAACGAGAAATTGAGCTGCTCCGCCGGCACGCCGGCGCCGGGCACGATGCTCGCCTCCATGCGCGAGGCAATCTCGGCGAAGCGCGCATTGACGTCTTCGGGATAGTCGAACCCGACCCGCGCCATATAGTTCGAGTGATGGGACTTGAGCTGGATGTGGTAGGTGCGCCGCGAGGTTGTCACCACCATTGAGGTGACGAGGCCGGTTTCCGAAGGCTTGACGATCAGATGCACCGCCTGGCCGCCCGGCGCACCCGACGTCGCCGGCTCGACCTTCCAGCGCACGGTGTCGCCAAGCAGCACGTCGCGCACGATCTCGCCCGGCTGGAGTTCGATGTCGCACACCTGAAGCGGCGAGCAGACCACCGATGGCTGAACCTGGCCGAAGAGGAAGATGACCTTACCGTCGGGGCCGCGCGTCACGCCCCCCTGCCCTTGCTGCCACTGGCCGGAAATGCTCGTGCCGCGCTGCTCGTTGACACTCAGGGGCTGCGCCAGGGCCGGCGCTGCAATCGTCGAGAGAACAAGTCCGGTGCAAAATGCTGCGCTCCGGAATTTGGAAAAATTCATGAAAGGGATCCTCCGGGCACTCACAGCTGCGCCGTCCAGTCGAAATCTTTGAGGTAAAGGCCGATCGGGTTGAGGCGGATGACCGCCTCGTCCTGGGGCGGTGTCAATGTGACCGTGGCGACGCCCCGAAACCGCTTTACGTCCTGCTCCCTGCCCTGCCGGTCGCGCTCATATTCCGTCCAGTCGACCTGGTAGCTCTGGTTGGAGAGCGGCACGATGTTCGTGACCTCGACAGCAACCGTCATCGTGCGGGCGCGCTCGAACGGAGAGTTGCCTCGGAACCAGGCGTTGACCTTCTCGGTCGCCGGATCGGACGTGCGCAAATGGGCATAGGTGCGGTCGACATATTGCTTCTGCACCACGGCATCGGGCGTGACCGAACGGAAATTGCTGACGAAGCTGCCGAGCGTGGCACGCACCACGCGCGGGTCGGCATATTCGATCTGTTGCGGGAAGCCGGCGCTCGCGGCCGTGCCGAGCCGATCGACTTCCACGATATAGGGGACCAGCTGCACCTGCGTGCTCTGATAGAGCGCATAGGAGAAGCCGATCACCGCCATCAGCATCCCGGTCACGCCGACGATGCGCCACGAAGCGGCGGCTTTCACATATGACCCGTAACGCTCGTTCCATTCCTGGCGTGCGGCAAGGTAGGGATTTTCCGGTGGGCTCTTTGCGGCCATGGTCTACGTCACGCCTTGTCGTCTGCTGATTTTCTGGTGGTGGGGCGGCCCTGGCTCTGGTCGAGCTTGGAATTGGCAAGGCCGAGTGTGGATGCGCCCCAGGTGCCCGGAACGCCGATTGCCTTGTCCCGGCCGGCCGAAGCGAGCGCGGAGCCGGCAGCGCTCGCGCCGCTGGTCATGCCCTTGAGTGCGGCCGCCCCGAACGAACTGCCGGCCGCCCGTGCATCGGAATAGGCCGAGGCCCCTGCCCTCGCCCCGCCCCAGGCCAGCGCGGCGCTGCCGGCGGCCATGGTTGCGGCCTGGCCGCCGTGACGGATCGTCTCCATGCCGCCGGTCACCGATACCCCCTGCACGACGCCCTGGACGATGTTGGGCACATACATGGCGATGACGAACACCACGACGGAAATGCCGCCGATGGCCAGGGTGGACAGAAACTCGTCGGCGCCAGAGGGGGAGTTGGCGAGATCGATGAGGACTTCAGAACCGATGCGCGCGATCATCACCAGCGCCATCAGCTTCATGCCGACCGAGAACGCATAGACGAGATACCGGACGGCGAAGTCCTTGGTGAAGCTCGAGCCGCCGAGACCCAGCATGATCATGCCGGCAAGCAGGCCGACATACATCTCGGCCATGACGGCCACGAAAATCGCGGCCACCAGGCTGAAGGCGATGACGACGATCACCATGGCGAACACCGCCGCGATCGCGAGCGCATTGTCCTCGAACAGCCCGAACTGCGCCTTCTCCGACATCTGGCTCGCGACCTGCAGGCCGGCGTTGAAGACGTTCGCTGGCGATGCCGAGCCGCCCCCTGCGCCGATCTGGAAGAGGCTGTCGACCATTGCGCGTGCGAAGTCCGGCCCCTGCTCGAGGATGAAGACGAACAGGCCTATGAACATGATGCGCCGCACCAACTCGGCGAACCACGTGTCGAGCGACGCGGCGCCGAGCGCCAGCCAGACAGCCGCAATGCCAACTTCGATGCCGGCAAGGATCCAGAACAGCGAGCGCGCCGCCTGCATGACGGTCGTCTCCCAGCCCTGCGCGGCGTCCGCGACCTCGTTTTCCAGCGTCGTGAGAAGCGAGCCATCCTGTGCGAGGGCGGGCTGGAGAAAAAACAGGACGCCGAGGCTGGCGGCAATGGCGAGCTTAGTTGTCGGGGGCCTCATCGCCCTGCCCCTCTCCGTTGCCCCAGCGCGGCCGCATCTCCTGCCCGGCGGTGGTGTCATACTCAGTCGGTGTGTCGAGGACTCTGCGCGCGCCATCCGGTTCCCCGCCAAGGTTCGGGACGACCCAGACCGCAACAGCGATCCCGACAATGACAGTGGCTGCCGCCATGATAATAAGTGTTCTCGTCACCAGCGCGGCTCCATGACCTGGCCGCCCGATGTCGACGGTGCGTTCGAGTTGAAAAAGTCCTCGCGGCGCGTCTGCGCGAGATCCTTTGCGGCCTGTTCGGACTGGTGCCAGGTCGCCATCATCGTGATCTGCTGCGAGACGAGACCGCGCAGCTTCTGTGTCTGTGCCACCTGTTGCGCGGCGATCTGATGGCCGACCTGCAGCGCCTGCATCTGACCGACGGAGCTCTGCGACATCGAGCGAAGCTGGCTCATCGTCGCCTCTTCACTGGCGAACTGATCGGCCGTCAGTCCGGCCGCCCGCAACGTCGCCGAAATCGTCTCGCGGTTGGTGTCCGACCACGACTGATAGCTCGAGGAGAAATCCTCGCCATTGGCGAGCCCCGTCTCGAACTCGGCGAAACTCTCGAAGCGTTGCTTGAGAACGTCGTCGATATTGCCCATCGCAAAGGCGATGCCCTCGCCCTGGTTGACGAGGTTCTGGAGCGCCATGAGGTCGCTTTCGACCTGACCCCAGACGTGATCGGGCAGCTGCAACGTGTTCTGCAGCATGTTCTCGTAGATCCGGATTTGATTCTGGATTTGCTCGGAGAGTTGCGTGATCTGAGTGATCTGGTTCTGGATCTGCTCGGCCGACTGGCCCGTGAGCCCCACCAGCTCCGCGTTGTTGAGGAGCTGCGTCCACTCGGTTGCGTTCCCGGTGACCGCACCGGCATGAGCCGAGCCTGGGAGAACCAGGCACGCGCTCATCACCGAGGCGGCCGTGATCCTAATCGCGTGTAAGAATGGCTTCGGCATTGCTGATCCCCCTTTCCATAAGCCACGCAGCCGGCCAGTCCGGACCATAATCCTTGTGCAACTGATCGATGCGTTTGAGGTCTTCCTTGCCCGAGGCGCCTGCGAAGGCGAGCGCGACCGGGCCAAGCGCCATGTCGAATAGCCGTCTGCCCTCGGGGCTTGCGACGTAGTATTCGCGCTTCGGCGTCGCGGTCGCGACGATCTCGATCTGGCGCTCGTTAAAGCCGATGCGCTCATAGAAGTCGCGCGTGCCCGGTTCGCGCGCGGCGCCGTTCGGCAGACAGATCTTGGTCGGGCAGCTTTCCTTGAGCGCGTCGATGATGCCCGAGCGTTCCGCGTCCGAGATCGACTGTGTGGCAAGCAGAACGGCGCAGTTCGCTTTCCGCAGGACCTTCAGCCACTCCCTGATCTTATCCCTGAAGGTGGGATGGCCGAGCATCAGCCAGGCTTCGTCGAGAACGATGAGACTGGGCGCGCCCGTCAGGCGTTTTTCGATCCTGCGGAAAAGATAAAGCAGCACGGGCACGAGATTGCGCTCGCCCATGTTCATCAGCTCCTCGATTTCGAAGGTCTGGAACGCGCCGAGCGCGAGCCCGTCCTCCTCGGCGTCGAGGAGTTGTCCCATCGGCCCGTCGACGGTGTAGTGGTGGAGCGCGTCCTTGATTTCGCGCATCTGCACCCCGCTCACGAAATCCGAGAGCGAGCGGCCTCGCGCCGACGCCATGAGACCGACCTGGCGGGAGATCGCATTGCGATGATCGGGTGTGATCGCAACACCTTGCATGGCGATCAGCGTCTCGATCCATTCGCTTGCCCAGGCCCGATCTCCCTCGGTCGACAACTCGGCCAGCGGGCAGAACGACAGAGAAGTCCCCTCCCCTGCGCCGACCTCGTAATGATCGCCGTCGGCAGCGATCGTGAGCGGGAGCAGCGACCGGCCCTTGTCGAAGGCAAAGATCTGCGCGTTCTCATAGCGGCGAAACTGAGCCGCGATCAGGGCGAGCAGCGTCGACTTGCCCGAGCCGGTCGGACCGAACACGAGCGTATGTCCGACATCGTCGACATGGAGGTTCAGCCGGAAGGGCGTCGAACCTGACGCAACCTGCATCAGGGGCGGCGAGCCGGGCGGATAGTAGGGGCAAGGCGCGGCAGCGCTTCCCGACCACACGGAATTGAGCGGAATGAGGTCGGCGAGGTTGCGCGTATTGACGAGCGGTTCGCGGACATTAGCGTAGCTGTTGCCCGGCAGGCTGCCGAGATAGGCTTCGGTCGCGTTGAGCGTCTCGATGCGCGCGCCGAACCCTTCGGCCTGGACGAGCCGGCGCACCGCCTCGGCCTGGTCGCGCAGCCGCGTATCGTTACTATCGAAGAGCACGATCACCGGTGTGTAGTAACCAAAGGCGACGAGCTGGGATGAGGCCTCGGCAATGGCGTCCTCGGCCTCGGCGACCATCGTCATGGCGTCCTGGTCGACCGCACGGCTCTGGGTCTGAAAAAGCTGGTCGAAGAACGGCCGCACCTTCTGCTGCCATTTCTTGCGCGTGCGTTCGAGTTTTGCACGCGCTTCCTGGTCGTCGAGGAAGATGAAGCGGCTCGACCACCGGTAAGTGAGCGGCATCAGGTCGAGCGAATTGAGAATCCCCGGCCAGCTCTCGGCCGGAAACCCGTCGATCGCGACGACGGCAAGATACCGTCCGTCGACCACCGGCGACAGGCCGTGGTGAAACTCGGCCGTCGCCAGCCAGTCGAGATACATCGGGATCGCCGGCAGGCGCACCGGATGGCTTTCGCCCACGATGCAGAACCGGATGAACTGGAAGAGTTCGTCGTACCGGGCTTCGCGACCGGATTCAGGGTCGGCGACCGTGCGGGTAACCATGCGCCGGATCGAAAGCACATTGGCCAGATACTGTTCGAACTCGCGGATGGATGTGCGGAAGGTGTCCAGGACCACATCGGCATAGGTCTCCGAGCGGCTCTCACTATCGGAATAGACATAGCGTGCGAGGCCCGACCGGCGCCGCTCGGGTGGCCGGTAGGTGAGAATGATGGCGTGCTGACTCTCGTAATGCCCGCTCTCGGCCTCGAAATGCGCCCGCCGTTCGTCATCGATCGCACGTGTCACCGGGTCAGGGAAATGGCAGTCCTCGCGTTCGGGATAGGCAACGGTGGGGATGCGCACTGCCTCGACCTGGATCATCCAGCCCGAGCCGAGCCGGGACAGGATCGTGTTGATCTGCCGCGACACCTCGTTGCGCTCGAAGTTGGTCGAGCTCTCCGAATCCGGGCCGGCAAAATACCAGCCGGCCATGACCGACCCATCCTTGAGCAGGATCACGCCGTCGTCGACCAGGCCCGCATAGGGCAGAAGGTCGGAGAAGGACGGCCGGGTGTTGCGGAACTGACGAAGCGCGACCATTCCAGTCAGGGCCTCCGCCACGGTGAGGCGGTCGGACGGTAGCCTGCTCGATAGCCGATATGGCGCAGATAGACCTGCCGCATCATCGGATCGGCTTTGGCCATCATGCGAAGCGCCGCCAGCACCGCAGCCCAGATGGCGATCCCGAGCAGCACCGAAAACCACGTCAGGACCACGAAGATCAGGATCACGGCGGCAAGGCCGGTCAGCAACACCAGCTCCCGATCGGCCCCCATCAAATGGTTCGGGCGCGAAAGCGCCCGATGAATGCGGGATCGTGCGAGAGCAACGCTTGGCTCAGCCATCGCTCCCCTCCCCTGCCCTGGCCCGCGACGCCTCGTGGGCCGGATAGCCGATCGAGGCGCCGCTCGCGCCGAATAGGCCGACGATCTGCGTGGCGCCGAGGAGGATGCCGGCGACCAGCACGACATACATCAGCCTGCGCGCGAAATCGTTCAATTCGCCGCCAAAGATCAGCATGCCGCCTGCGACTGCAACGGCGGCCAGCGCGATGAAGCCCGCAACCGGGCCGGTGATGGACTGCTGTATCTGTTGAAGCGGCCCTTCCCAGGGCAGACCGCCACCACTTGAGGCGAGCGCCGGCGTCGCGAGTGCGAGAAAGAAGAGCGTTGCCGCGACCGGGATGGCGGCCAGAGCGCGGTTGTTATGCGGCATGACTTTCCTCATCAATCTGGGGATGGTGATCGGTCGCGTAGCGCGCGCCGTCGAAGCCCGTGACATGCATGACATCACGCACGCGCCGGCCGTGGCCGGCACGTTCGATCGAGACGACGAGGTCGACGGCTTGGCCGATCACCTCACGCATCGGCTGCTGGCTGACCTCCGCGGTCAATTGCTCGAGGCGGCGGAGCGCGGAGACGGCGCTGTCGGCGTGAATGGTCGTCACACCGCCCGGGTGGCCGGTATTCCATGCCTTGAGCAGGGTGAGCGCGGCACCGTCGCGGACTTCGCCGACGATGATCCGGTCCGGCCTCAGCCGCATCGTGCTCTTCAACAGCCGGGCCATGTCCACTGTGTCGCTGGTATGAAGGGCAACGGCGTTGTCGGCTGCGCACTGGATTTCCGAGGTGTCCTCGAGGATGACCAGGCGGTCGTCGGGTGACAGCGAGACAATCTCCGCAATCACGGCGTTGGCCAAAGTCGTCTTGCCCGACCCAGTGCCGCCGCTGATCACAATGTTCATGCGCGAAGCAACAGCGCTCCGCAGCACGGTTGCTTGACGGTGGGTCATGATCCCGGCTCGCACATATTCCTCGAGCGGGATGAGCCGGGATGCCCGCCGTCGGATCGTGAACGTAGGTGCGGCGACAATCGGTGGGAGTAGGCCCTCGAAGCGGTGCCCACCGATCGGGAGTTCGCCCGAGATGATCGGCTGGCTTGCATCCACTTCAGTCTGCAGAGCATGGGCAACGCTGCCGATGATAATCTCGGCGGCGCCGGGCGCGAGCTCGCCAATGGGCTCGACCCCCTGCCCGAGCCGTTCCACAAACAGCCGGCCGTCGGGATTGAGCATGATTTCGACTACCAGCGGATCCTTGAGTGCCCCGCAGATCGCCTCACCGAGCGCGTCCTGGAGTTTGCGCACGAGCCGATCGTGCGATCGCGCCCGGCTCATTCGGCAACTTCCACAAACTGGACCTCGCTAGACGCAGATCTCTCGTATCGAGCGGCTCTACACCGCTCTCGTCTCCATGGCATGTTTCCGTCCTACAAATGCGATCGACGGGCCTATCGATCATGGATAACTGCCTTCCGTCAGCCCGGCAGAATTGCCGGGTTCGGACGGGGGTGAGTCGGGTTCCGGACGGCGGATTGGAGGATATTTGCTTTTCCCGGGCCCAACGGCCGGGCTCGGCCCCGGCAATTCTGCCGGGCCAGAATTTGCTCCAGGTATCATCGGGCAATGTTGGTAAGTGACTGAGAGAAAAGGAAAAAGGCCGCCAAGGTCACGGCCGCCGCCGATCTCGATCACGCTTCTGGCAACCTTCTGTTAACCTAAAATCGCTTGCCAGAGAACGGGAATCGCTCATACTGGCGCCAGATTGGCCGAATGGCCGAATATGGCGCTATTTTCTCGTTCGGGGACAAAGCGGAGATGGCATTTCTCCCAAGTTTTGAGTTTGACGACAAGATCCTCGCCCAAGGGGCCGAGATCTCGCGCAAGCTCGACCAACTGAGGGTCGAGAAGTTTCCGACCGAAGGGCAGAAGACGCTTCGGCGGTTCTCGATGGCCGAGGTCGCCCATTATCTCGGGATCAGTCCAAACAATCTGAAACGCCTCCATCTTGAAAAGAAAGGCCCCGAGCCGTTCGTCGTTGCCGGTGGACGGCGCTTTTACTCCGCCGAGCAGATGACCGAGCTGCGGGACTATCTGGATAAGCACGGGCGATCGGATTCCAAGAAGTATGTGCCCTACCGCAAACCCGGCGAAAAGCTGCAGGTCATTGCCGTGGTCAATTTCAAGGGCGGGTCGGGAAAAACCACCACTACGGCACATCTCGCGCAGCACCTTGCGCTCACGGGTCACAGGGTCCTGACTGTGGATCTTGATCCGCAGGCTTCGCTATCGGCCCTCCATGGCTTCCAGCCCGAGCTCGACAAAAACCCCTCGCTCTACGATGCGATCCGATATGGTGACGCCGCCCCGGTCGAAGACGTTATTCGCAAGACGAACTTCCCGTTGCTCGACATCATCCCGGCGAACCTAGAACTGCAGGAATATGAGTACGAGACGCCACTTGCGATGCAGTCTCCGTCTCAAGAAGGAAAGCGGTTCTTCACGAGGGTCGCCAAGGCGTTGGATTCGGTCAGTGACCGTTATGACGTCGTGGTCGTCGATTGCCCTCCGCAGCTTGGCTATCTGACGCTCTCAGCACTCTCGGCCGCCACCTCGGTTCTGATTACAGTCCATCCGCAGATGCTGGACCTGATGTCCATGAGTCAGTTTCTGCTGATGCTGGGCAATATCATGAAGTCGATCAAGAATGCTGGCGCGCAGGTTCAGCTGGACTGGCTGCGCTATCTCATCACCCGATACGAGCCCACGGACATTCCCCAGGCGCAGATGGTCGGCTTCATGCAGTCGATGCTAGCCGAGGAGATCCTGAAGAACCCAATGCTCAAATCCACGGCGATTTCCGACGCCGGCCTCACCAAGCAGACGCTCTATGAGGTCGAGCGATCGAACTTCAATCGGGATACCTACGATCGGGCAATCGACAGCATGGATGCCGTGAACTTCGAGATTCAGGGACTGATTCACCAGGCATGGGGGCGGCTGTGATGTTGACTGCCGTCAAAACCGCCAAAAAGGTACGCGGTTTCAAGCGCATAAGTCGGATAAGGGGGTGCTAGTCAAATGGCGCGGAAAAATCCCTTTGCGAGCATTATGGACAACGGCAACGCTCCCGCCGAGCGCCCGGTCGCGCGAGACTACGCCTTCAAGGGTGCATCACGCTCGCTCATAAGCTCGATCGACGAAATGGCAGCTCAGGCAGGCAAGCTGCTCGAGGGCGAGACGATAATCGAGGTTGACCCCGACTTGGTGGACCAATCCTTCGCCAACGACCGGCTCAACGTTGATCAGGAAGACTACGAGGCCGACTACGCCCAGGTGCTGGAGTCGATCCGCAGTTCCGGTCAGAACTCCCCGGCCCTCCTTCGCCCTCATCCCGAGCGGTCCGGCCGCTACATGCTGGTCTTCGGTCGCCTCCGCTGGCGCGCCGCTAAGGAGCTTGGTCTCAAACTTCGCGCTGTCATCAAGGAGATCTCCGAGCGCGATCATGTGATCGCCCAGGGACAGGAAAACAACGCGCGAGCGAACACGTCCTTCATCGAGAAAGCGCTGTTTGCCGCCGACATCGTTCAACGGAAATTCGACGAAGACAACGCGACCGCCCTCGCCGCGATCGGTGTCGATCGGCCGACACTTTCGAAGATGCTCTCTGTCGCGTCGATACCCAAGGACCTGCTCGAAGCGATCGGCCGCGCCAAAGCCGTTGGTCGTGATCGCTGGTACGAGCTCAAACTCCTCCTCGACAAGCCGGGCAATGTCGACACTGCCCTGGCTCTAGCGTCGAATTCCGATTTTCAGGGGATGCCAAGCGAAGCGCGGTTCGATGCGATCGTCGCGAAGCTGAAAGCCTCAAAGCCACGGCGCCGTGCCGCGCCGGCACCATCCAAACGCACCTGGGCGCCGTCTGATGGGCGTGTTGCCGCGGAGATGGTGGCCAGTGGCAAGAAATTCACCATCGCCCTAAAGGCGAAGGGGACCGACGCAACAGCGTTCGGTGACTACCTCTCGGAAAATCTCAGCGAGTTGTATGAGGCTTTCCGTCGGGAAAAACGAGCAACCACAAACGGAGATTGAGCGCAAAAGAAAAAGGCCCCCGAAACGGCATTCCGGAAGACCTTCTCTTTAAGTTTGGCGACTGAGAGAATCCCACTTCCGCGAATCATAGTCAAGACCATTCAGGTCGGTTTGAGCGCCGATTCGGCGAGCAGGTTTCTTTTGCCTAGCGATAGGTGAAGAAAAATGCAGACGCATACCCCAACGACGCCCTTTGGGCGGCGAACGATGTCGCTTGGCATGATGGCAAGCCAGGCTGTAGCAAAGACCGTGCCGGAAGGCGCGCAGGTTCAAAAGTGGCAGGTGTTCCACACGATCCGGGAAGCGCGCGACCTGATCGGTGCAACGGACCGCGCACTCGCCATTCTGAACGCCCTGCTCTCGTTCCATCCAGAAACGGAGCTCTCGGGCGACGGTGAATTGATTGTCTGGCCGTCGAACGAGCAACTCATGGCCCGTGCAAACGGCATGCCGGCGACAACGCTGCGGCGGCACCTGGCCGTTTTGGTCGACTGCGGGCTGATCATTCGTCGCGATAGTCCGAACGGCAAACGCTTCGCCCGCAAGGGCAGGGGCGGGCAGGTCGAACAGGCCTACGGGTTCGATCTGGCCCCGATCGTTGCCCGTGCGGAGGAGTTCGAGGAACTGGCGGACGCGGTTCGGGCCGAAAAGAATGCCTTTCGGCTTGCCAAGGAACGCCTGACGTTACTGCGCCGCGACGTCGTCAAGCTCATTGAGACCGGCATCGAGGAGAACGTTCCGGGCAATTGGGGCAGGGTACAGCAGACCTACCAGGCTATTGTCGGCCGCCTGCCGCGCTCTGCCCCGAGGCAACTAATCGAGGACATCTGCTGCGATCTCCACGGTCTCTACACGGAGATCCTCGAGGTGTTGGAATCATTTGCAAAAACACAGAATCCGGACGCCAATGAGTCCCATTCTGGTCGCCACATACAGAATTCAAACCCAGACTCCATATCTGAATCTGAAGAAGGCTCTCGAAAAGAGAATGAAGCGGGCGGCGGCGCCGCGGAAAACGATAACCTGCGGAGCTTGCCGAAGCGGGAGTTGCCCTTGGGGATCGTGCTTGACGCCTGCCCGGACGTGAAGGATTTGGTGCCAGGGGGCGAGATACGCCACTGGCGGGACTTTCTGGCGGCCGCGGAGGTGGCTCGGCCACTGCTTGGGGTCAGCCCGAGCGCCTGGCGGGAAGCCTGCGAGGCGATGGGCGAGGTTCAGGCCGCTATTACGCTCGCGGCAATCCTGCAGCGCTCCGATCAGATCAACAGCGCCGGCGGTTATCTGCGCAGCCTGACGGACAAGGCAAGGGAGGGCAAATTCTCCACATGGCCGATGGTCATGGCGCTTTTGCGCGCCAAGCTCGATGCCGGCAAACGTGCTGAACTCAGCGGGGACCGAGGCGAACTAGCAACGTCTGACGCTTCTGACAGTGCTCCCGGCAAGCTCGAAGTTAGTGAGGCGCTTCTTCGCTCACTCAAAAAGCCGTCCGGGGGCAGGGGGTAATCCAATGGACGCGGACCTGAAACGAGATCTATTGCGGCTTTTTGAGGCCTGTATCGCTCAAATCAGAAGCGGAAAGCCCGGTCCGAGCCTCTTGGTGTCCCGGGAGTTTGAAGCCACTCTGCTGCACTACTGTGAGTGTCTTCGAGCAGAAATGGATGAAGCGACGTCGCCGTACCCCACCCCGCGCGTTCCAATCGAGCTGATTGTCAAGGCGAGCGCTCAAGATGCAAGGGATGGCCTTGACGATCTTCGGCACTGGCTGAGGGGCGCCGAGGAGGTGATCGTGTGCGACCCCTATTTTCTGCACTTCAAACCAACGGGAATGTTTCCGGACATTGAGAGCTATTCGGATGCCCTTGTGCGATTGTTTCCCAAGACGGCAATTCGGGTCGACCTTTATACCAACAGCTATCAACGGACCGTTCGTCCAGCCGTGCTTCGTGCCTTGAAGGAAGGCCGCTCGGTGCGCCACTACATGTCGAGCGACCTTCATGACCGGTTCGTGATCAAAGACAGGTCGGAGGGCAAATCGATTGGAACTTCGTTCGGAGGCTTCGGTCGCAAGTTCTTCGCGATGACGGACCTCAGTCCGGTTGATGTCGCGTCGGTGATGTCCGAACTGAAAAAGCTATGCCCCGAGCCGGTCCGTCCAGGGCGGCGGAGGTAAATCGCTGCAAGAATTTCAGACGCTCCTGGACCCGCGCGATCGCCCATTGCGCGAAATCCTTCCGGCTGTTGACGGTCATCGTTTCCATGGCAGCGCTCTCCGGATTTGTTTGGCGTGTGCTGCCGAAAGTCGGCCCTGCGATCTGTACAGCGCCGCCGCTCCCACGTTATTCCCAGCTTCCGCGCTCAGGCTGCCTCGAGCAAGCCGCTTCGCTTTGCCCGGTCGAGAAGGTTTTTGACGGAGGAGGGCGCCCATCTCGTACCGCCACGCGGTGTGCGCTCATGAAGGCGCTCGAGCTGGTTGGCGATTTCGCGCAAGGTGAGCTCTGGGTTGGAGGAATGGATACCCGCTACAAGCGTCATCAGGCGGTCCTCGGGCGGCCGAGGCGGCGACTTTCTCAGGAGAGACTTATCGGCCATTCCTTCGCTGACCATCCATCTTACCGCGCGCCGCAAGCGCTCAGGGGTCCAATCGAAGCCGCGTTGCTTGAGGACGCGCGAAATGTCGTCCCAGGTGTGGTCTGGTCGCATGCGCCGGACGACTGGAAGCCATTGATTGGCAGTGGACTGGATGCGCGCGCCGTAGGCCGCTTTCTGAGCAGCCGTCATCTTGGCCAGCATCTCCGGCCGACGTTCCCGAACCCCTGGGTTGCCTGGTAGCCGGCCATTTGCCTTCGCAGCTTTGACGCCTGCCTTCGTCCGCTCCGAGTTGAGAGCCCGTTCCAGCTGGGCGACGGCGCCAAGGACCTGCAGCGAAAACATGCCCTGCGGCGTCGTGGTATCGATGGGATCGCTCAGCGAGCGGAAATAGGCGCCTTTGGACGTCAACTCCTCGATGACATTGAGCAAGTGGCTCACCGAGCGCGCTAGGCGGTCGAGCCGAACCACAACGAGGGTGTCGCCGGCGCCGATCTCACGGACCAGCCGGGCGAGGGCAGGGCGGGTCCGCGAGGCGCCGGACCCATGCTCCTGGATGATTGTATCGCATCCGGCCGACCTCAGTTCCATCTCCTGCGCTTCCGTCGCCTGCTCGTCCGTGGAGACGCGCGCATAGCCGATAAGTCGGCCCTGTGGCCGACGGGAAGAGGGATTGCGCGGTGTTTTGGTCATTTGGAGCGCCTGAGAGCCGTGTTGAAGCCGAATTTACAAACATGAAAGATACGGATAACCGATCGTTTGTAAACGTCTCTTAAGGCACTTAGGGAGGGCGCTACGGCCGCCCAGATGCCGGAAATCAGCACTTCCCGGGCTTCAGAAGGGCCAGAGGTGTCCTGCTGTACAATCGCCGAGCGGGTTCGGCGGCTCGCTTGGCCGTGGGTCGAGAAAGAATACCCGCACTGTCAAGTGAAAGGCCCTATAGCTTGACAATTGCGAATCAGATACAATTGAAACAATGGCTTACGAACTCGGCTCAATTCCCCTCGAAACCCTCATCGGACCCGCTACGCGCGCGACCGATGTCGGTTTTACTTCGCGATTTCAATTGAAACGCTAAGGTGAAAGTTCTGCTCTCTCAATCCGCTGTCCGGCGGCCGAAAACGGGGGAGGGGAGGGGGCTTTCTACAGCCCGGACGCCTTGGTGAGATTGACGCGGAAGCGGTCGCGACGGCGCTGGTATTTGCGCGTCATCTCGGCGCTCGCGTGACCGAGCTGCTTCTGAACATAGCGTTCGTCGACTTCGGCTGAAGACGCCAGGCCGGCCCGCAGCGAATGGCCGGCAAACATCATCCCGCGCTCGCCTTCAGGCAGATCCCCGCGCACGCCGGCTGCCAGCGCTGTGCGCTTCACGAGGCGGGCGACCTCCTGGTCGTTGAGCCGATTGCCGCCCACGGCGTTGCCCTGGCCGGTAACACGCCGGAAGAGTGGCCCGTGGGCTATGCGCGCGAGCTTGAGCCAAGTTTCCAGCGCCACGACAGGACAGGTCGTATCGGATGAGCCGCGTCCGACTTCGACCTCGCGCCAGCCGGTCTTGCCGCGCAGCCGTAACAGCATGCCCTTGTCGAAAATCTCCACCCAGCCGGACGAATCCTCGGTCTGGTCGCGGCCGCAGTCGAGGCCGACGACCTCCGAACGGCGCAGGCCACCGGCGAAGCCAAGCAGCAGCATGGCGCGATCGCGCAGGCCGCGGAGCGTGCCGCGATCGAGCGTTTCCAACATCGCGATCAGGTCTTCGGGCAAGACCGCTTCCTTCTGCCGGGGTGGGGCGGCGTGTTTGTTGCGGATACCGGCCATGACCGTGGCGATATGGCGGTCCTTTCTGTCGAGCGGCTGGCCACGCTGCGCATAGTTCCAGGTCAGCGCCGAAAGCCGGCGCTCGATCGTCGACACGGAGTTCGGCTTCTTGTCCCCGATGGCCTTTCCCGAAGCGCAGGCGGTGATGTAGAGCCCGATCACCTGCGGATCGGGCGGAAACATCTCGACGCCCTGCCGACGACACCAGCTCGCAAACTGCTTCCAGTCCGAAGCGTAGGCGCGGCGCGTGTTGACCGAACTCGCCGCCTCGACATAATCGCGGGCGCGGTCCGCGAGCGCATCAAGATGCTCCGGCAGTCGCGGGGTCGAAACGACCGGAAGGGGAGGGGAAGGCGCTCCGGCTTCCACCGCCGGCTCTTCCGGTGCACGACCCATCTCCAGGACGACGTCGATAATGTCAGGCATGTCGTCGGCGCTCGATCCCTCGGGCTCGGCCGAGGCCGCCGGCGCGGTTTGGTCGACATCCTGGGACGTTTCCTGTGATCGAGCGGAGCGATGCCCAGCACGTTTGTCGGGGTTCTGATCGACGAGAGAGGCCATTCTCTATATAAAGACGAAAACGACGGATAATGCAATTTTATCGGTCGTTTTGGTCCGCCTACAGCCTGTGCGTTTTATGGCGAAAATGATGGCGCAAAGCGCACCGGCATTTTACCCTCGGAATCATGATTCGCCTCGATCCCGCGACCGCCAGCTCCCCCGCGCCGCCGATCGTGCCGGGCTGGGCTGTGCCGCGCGGGCCGGTGACGAGTGAAGCGGAGGCCGCCTTCCTCGCCGGCTCCGCCCTGAATTCCCTGGATAATCTGGTGCGGTCAGATCCGCCCTGGGCCGGCGCCTGGCGCCAGCGCCTCGCCCTGAAATGCGCGGCCGCAGCCGTGTCTGTCGTCGGCCGCACGGAGGACGAGGCCGCTCTGCGCGATGCCTGGCACCTGCGCCAGGCGGGCGACGATCCCGGTCCCGCCGGAACCATTCTCGCCGCCTGGAAGCGCCTCGCCGCTCGCTCGCCCGGGGTCGATCTGGACACGTTGCGATCGACGGCAGGGCTGCTCGGCCTACGCTGGGGCGACGAGCTGGCGCCGCTGGTGGATCGGGTCGGCGATCTCACCCGCAGCGGAGCTCCCCCGCCCTTTGCCGCGGCCACGATCGCCGGCGACGTTCAGGCGTTGCGGCCCGACGCCGAGTTGCTCGGCTGGTGGCTCGCCGACCAGGTGATGGCGCTGCGGCTGCGCTGGCCGCGGCCGGTGCCGATCCTCGTCGCGCAGGCGCGCAGCAACGCCTTCCGGGCCGAGGGCGGTCGTGGCCGCATTCGCCTGGGAGGAGAAGGGTTCCAGCGCGCGGTCTGCGTGGCGCTCGCACAGGCGGCGGGGGAGGCCTGCCGGCTCGCCGGCGATCTCGCTGGCCGCGCGGCGCGGCTCGATGCCGTGGCGCCGAAGTTGCGCGCGAAAGGAGCAGGGGAGGCGATCCGGCTGTTGCTTGACGACGATGCCGTGCCAGGCACGCTGCAAACCACGCGCCTGTCGCGTTGGGGTGCCCGGCGCCTGTTCGAACGCCTTGAGACGCTCGGCGCGGTGCGCGAGCTCTCCGGCCGGCCGGCCTTCCGGCTCTACGGGCTTTAGACCATGGCGAAGCGGGCGCGACACGAGGAGGGACTCGATATCGAACTCGCGGAATTGCCGGCCGAGCTGCGCTGGCGCGAATGGATGGGCCGGGTCGAGGCGGTGATCTTTGCCTCGCCCGAGCCGGTCGGGCGGGAGGTGCTGGCCCGCGTCGTCGGGCGCGAGTGCAACCTCGATCTGATCATCGACGACATCCGGGACGAGCTGCGCGGCCGCCCCTATGAGCTCATCGCTGTGGCCGGCGGCTGGCAGCATCGCACGAAGAAGGGTTTCGCCGACGCCATCCGTGCCGCAACCGGCCTTGGGGCCGAGACCAAGCCGCTGTCACAGTCGGATGCTCTGATCCTGATGTGCATCGCCTATTTCCAGCCGATCACCCGCGGCGAGCTCAGCCAGTTCTTCGGCAAGGAAGTCAGCCGGGACATGATTGGGCATCTGCGCTCCCTGGGATTCATCGCTGCCGGGCCGCGATCGCCGCAGCCGGGCGCGCCCTACACCTATGTCACGACGAAGGGATTTCTTTCTCACTTCGGCTTCGACACGCTGCGTGATCTACCCGACATGGAGGCGTTGGAAGATGCTGGCCTGCTCAGTAAGGACAGGCTGCTGGCGGGCGACATACCAATCTTAGCTAGTGATCTCTCGGCAGAAGAGGGTGAAGCCGAGGACGTGGGCTTAGATTTCAGCGAATAAATAGGAAACAGGGCGCGAGGGTGATGTGTCTTTCTGAAATCGAGCAGTAAATAGAGGGCCGATCATTCGCAGCCTGAAATCAATGTATGCGCTCGACCATGAATGAGCACGCGCCGGGAGGGAGTGGACGAATGTTTTCGAGGGGGTCTTTGTGGCGGGAGTGGGATCTGCACATACACTCGCCATCCTCATTTCATTGGGACGGAGAGCGCTTCGGCCTTGATCAAGCCCAAAATAATCATCTCGTCGACGAGATGATACGCGCCCTCAATGACGCTGCTCCGATCGCGTTCGGCCTCATGGATTACTGGTCGTTTGACGGTTGGTTCGCCTTGAAGAGGCGGCAAACGGAAGGTGGCGCGCCGGCTCTCGAGAAGACCGTGTTTCCCGGCATAGAATTGCGCCTCATGGCGCCCATGGATGGCCGGCTCAACGCTCACGTCCTTTTCTCCAACGAGATCAACGACCAGCATCTCAGGGACTTTCTGTCCCGTTTGAAGCTCGAGCTTATCAATCAGCCGCTCTCTCGCGACGCATTAATTGCGTACGCCCGCTACGTGGGCGCCGACAAGTTGGCAAATCATGGATTTGAAAAGAGCAAGATCGATTCAGACGAAGTAGAGGCTTTCCGAGCGGGTTGTATGGTCGCTGAGGTGAACGTCGATTCCTATAAGGAGGCGATCCGCCAGGTGCCCGGCGGTCGGGCCGTCGGCTTCATGCCCTTCTCCACGAATGATGGGCTCGCCTCGGTCAAGTGGTCCGACCACTACGCATACGCGCTCGGGTTATTTGAATCATCACCCATATTCGAGACGCGAAAGCCGGATCTGTGGGCCGCTTTCTGCGGTGTACAGACGGAGGGCAACAAGAATTGGATCGCCAATTTCCAGGCAGCTCTGAAAGGCGTTCCCAGGCTCGCCATCTCGGGGAGCGATGCGCACTGTTTCCGGGGGAACGGTACGAACGAAAAGCGTGGTTACGGCGACTTCCCATCCGGGAAACGCACATGGATCAAGGCTGATCCGACTTGGAAGGGGTTGCTGCAGGTGCTCAAGGAGCCTGCGAAGCGGTCGTTCCTGGGGGAACGACCGCCAAAGCTGGATCGCATCAATCAGCACAAAACCTTCTACATCGACCGCATTCGCATCACGAAAGCCGCCGGTAGCACGCTGTCTGACGCGTGGTTGCACGGGATTGAAATCCCTCTGAATCCCGATCTGGTGGCGATCATCGGGAACAAAGGAAGCGGCAAGAGTGCGCTCGCCGACATCGTGGCGCTCTTGGGAAATTCCCAGCAAAGCGCCCATTTCTCCTTCCTGAAACGTGATCGCTTCCGCGGAAAGGCGGGAGAGCCGGCCCGTCAGTTCGTCGGCGAGCTCACTTGGCTCGCCGGCGATCCTTGCGTGATGAGCCTGTCCGACGATCCCTCTGGCGAACGCGTCGAACTGGTGCGGTACATACCGCAGGGGCGGTTCGAAGCTCTGTGCAACGATCACGTGTCGGGGAAGACCGATGAGTTCGAAAAGGAGCTCCGGGAGGTCATTTTTTCGCACGTACCAACCGACGTGCGTCTTGACGCCCTCAGTTTCGACCAGCTCATCGAGAAGCAGGAGATTGTGTTCCGGGCTCGCGTAAACGAGCTTCGCAAATCGCTGCGTGCACTTAATGAGCTGATCGTCGATACAGAAGACCAGCTCCATCCGAACGTCCGGAAAAACCTCGATGAGCAGATCAAGCTGAAGGCGAAGCAGATCGAGGAACACACGGCGATCAAGCCCCCTGCCGTCGCACAACCCACGGAAGAGCTCACCGACGATCAGAAGCGGGCGAGTGCCCGCCTCGCGGAAATCGCGGCGGCGCTCGAGACGGCGGCTGCGGAAGGCAAGAAGGCCGGCGAGGACCGGCAGATGATCGGGAGAAAGCAGCGGTCGATCCGCAGCATCACCGAGCGCATAGGATTGTTCGAGAAGCAGTTCACGACGTTCATATCCGAGATCGCCGATGATCTCGCTCTGGTCAATCTGAAGCCCGAGGAGATCGTCACCCTTACCGTCAACCGTGCAGTGTTGGTGGACTACCAAAAGGCTCTCGTCGCCAATGACGGAGAGATCGCGACAAAGATCGAGAGCGCGACGGCAACGCAGTCCGCACTAGTTGCCGAGCAAAAACTCCTGGCAGAGACGCTGAACGAGCCACAGCAGAAGTACCAAGCGTATGTACAGGCTTTGAAGGATTGGCAAACCGCCCTGGAAGCGATCGAGGGCTCGGTTACCGAGCCGGAAAGCCTCAAAGGTCTGCAGCGTCGCGTCGCGCAAATTGAGGAACTGCCCGCCCTGTTGGATCAGCGGCGGGCGTCCCGAAAGGAGATCACCACACAGATTTTCGACGTTCTCGAAGAACAGCGCGCGGCGCGTGAGGCGTTGTTTGCACCGTTGCAGCGATTGATTCAGGGCAACGCGCTGATCCGCGAGGAGTACAAGCTCCAGTTCCAGGCAAAGCTGCTGGGCTCTCCTGACGCGATTGCAACGAATCTGTTCAGTGCCATCAAACAGAGCAAAGGTGAGCTTCGCGGCGAAGACGAGAGTTTCTCTGCCGTGCGTAGCCGATTCGAGAAGTACCGTTTCGAGAGTGCGACTGATGCGACAGGATTTGCCGAGGACATGGCGTCGCTGCTGTCCGAAAGCGCGGAAGCGACAAGCAACACTCCGGGCATCCGGGCGCTTATGCGCAAGGATAAGGAGCCCGCGGACGTTTACAGCTATATATTCGGTCTGCAGTACCTGGAGCCGAAATATACGCTGCTCTTCCAAGATACTCAGATCGAACAGCTGTCGCCGGGACAGCGTGGCGCACTCCTCCTGATCTTTTACCTACTCGTCGACAAGGGTCGTAACCCTATCGTGCTCGATCAGCCGGAGGAAAATCTGGACAACGAGACGGTGGTGAGCCTGCTTGTGCCGGTTCTCAATGAGGCGAAGAAGTCTCGGCAGATCATCATGGTCACCCACAACCCCAACTTGGCAGTCGTGTGTGATGCCGAGCAGATCATCCACGCGACGTTCGACAGGAAGAACGGCGCACGCATCTCCTACCATTCAGGGTCAATCGAAGACGGCATCATAAACCGAGCGGTGGTCGATGTGCTCGAGGGCACCAAGGCCGCCTTCGACAACAGAGGTCAGAAGTACCATTGAGGGCCGAGCAAAACATCGAAGTCGACACTATTATCGGCGGACTGTGCGCGAAGGGGAGGTAGAGCATGTACCGCTTCGTCCACACAGCGGACATTCATCTGGACTCCCCACTCCGCTCGCTCGCACTGCGCGATGCCGAGCTGGCGGAGCTGATCGGCAATGCGACGCGGCGCGCCTTCGTGCGGATCGTCGATCTGTGCCTGGACGAACAGGTCGATGCCCTGATGATCGCCGGCGATCTCTATGATGGCGACCAGACCTCGATGAAGACGGCCCGCTTCCTGGCCGAGCAGCTCCGGCGCCTGCACGAGGCCGGTATCCGCGTCTTCATCATCCGCGGAAACCATGATGCCATCGCAAGGATCACCAAGGAACTCGTGCTTCCGGAGTCGGTCAAGCTGTTCAGCGGACGTGCCGAGGCGGTGGAGGTCGATCGCGCACCCGGCGGCCTCCCCATCGTGATCCACGGCCTGAGCTTCGCCCAGCCGCATGCGCCCGAAAGCCTGCTTGCCAAGTACCGGCCCGCGGTGGATGGGGCGGTCAATATCGGCATGCTGCACACCAGCCTCGGCGGCGCGCCCGGCCACGACCTCTATGCGCCATGCAGCGTCGCCGAGCTTCAGGCCACCGGCTTCGACTACTGGGCTCTCGGCCATGTGCACAAGCGCTCGATCGTCGAGGAGCGGGGCGCCGTCGTGATGCCTGGCATGCCGCAGGGGCGTGACATCAACGAGGCCGGCGCTAAGTCCGTCACGCTCGTTGCCATCGACGACGATCGCTCCGTCCATATCGAGCAGCGCTACACCAGCATCGCGCAATTCGAACGTGTTGCCGTCGACGCCACCGGACTAGAAGACTGGCGGGATCTCGTGGCGGGGGTGACGCGCGCGCTGGAGAAGGAGCGGGACGCAGTCCGCTCCGAGCATCTCGTTGCCCGCCTGCAGGTGACCGGGGCGACGCCTTTGGCGTGGCGCCTTCGGCGTGACGCGGATCTGTTGAAGACCGAAGCCGATCAGCGAGCTTCGGTCATCGGGGCCAGCTGGGTCGAGAAGCTGGAGATCGCCTGCCATCTGCCAGGGCAGAGGGTGGAGTCGTCGGGGGATCCGCTGTCCGAACTCCATCGCCTTATCGGGGACGACATCCTCGGCTCCGACGCCTTCCAGGCCGAGCTCCTCGGCATGGCCGAGGAGCTTAGGGCGCAGCTCCCGCAGGAATGCCGTGATGCCTTCGGCTCCGACGAGGCGTCCTTCAGGGATGCACTCACGCGCCTGGCGCGCGACGGCGCGGAGGATGTGATGGCGCGTTTCGAGGCCGCCGGGGAGGGTGCCTGACATGCGCCTGCGCCGCCTCGACCTCACCCGGTACGGGAAGTTCACCGACCGCAGCATCGATTTCGGCGAGCGGGTCGAAGGACAACCGGACCTGCACGTCATCTACGGGCCGAACGAGGCGGGCAAATCGACGGCGTTCGCGGCATTTCTCGACCTGCTGTTCGGGATCGGCGCGCAGAGCCCGTTCGATTTCCTCCATCCCTATTCCGCCATGCGGATCGGCGGAGCGCTGGAGTTCGGCACCGAAACGAGGGAGTTCGCGCGCATCAAGCGGCCGCAGAACAGTCTGCTTGACGCCGAGGACCGGCCGATCGCCGAAAGCGCCATCCGCGGCGAGCTCGGCGGCATCGAGCGCGACGCCTATCGCACTATGTTCTCGCTCGACGATGAGACGCTCGAAAAGGGTGGCGAAAGCATCCTGGCGAGCAAGGGCGATCTCGGGCAATTGCTGTTCTCCGCCAGCGCCGGTCTCGCGCATCTCAGCCACAAGCTCCTCGACCTGAGGGGAGAAGCGGACGGATTCTACCGGTATCGCGCGCGCAGCGGCGCGCTTGCGGACCTCAAGGCGCGGCTCACGGAACTGAAGGCGGAGCGGGAGCGCTTCGACACCCTGGCGTCGGACCATGCGCGGCTCGTCGAGACTCGGGACCGGGCCAGGGCGCACTATGATGAGGCGGTTACCGAGCGCACCCGCACCCAGTCGCGCATGGACGAGATCCAGCGCCATCTCGCAGCGCTGCCGCGACTTGCGGCGCTGCGCGGCATACGCGAGCGCCTTGCTCCCCTTGCGGACGTCCCCGAGGCCCCGCCCGGCTGGGCGAGCGAGCTGTCGAGGCTTCAGAAACAGGAGATCGAACTCGGCGTCCAGACCCAGTCGATCGCCGAAGACGTCCGTCGACTCGCGGATGAAGTCGAAGCGATCGTCGTGGACGAGGCCGCCCTGCGGCTTTGCGAAGCGGTGGAGCGGCTTGGCGAACTCCGAGCGCGCCATGTGACGGCGGAGCGGGACATTCCCGAGAGGCGTTTGCAACTTCGGCAGGCGGACCTCGCTATCTCGGCAATCCTCCAGCGGATCGAGCGGGAAGGGGAGGTCGAGCCCCGCCGCCTCATCCTGACGGCGGCGACGGCCGGCCGTCTGCGCGAACTGATCGAAGCTCGCTCCGGCATCGACGCCGCGATACATACCGCTGCCGCGGAACTCATCGAGGCGCGCCGTCGGCTCGACGAAACCGCGGCCCGGCTGCCGGAGCCCGGCGTGGATCCGCAGGCTTCGCAAGAGCGTGAGCGGTCGATGGCGGCGCTGGTGATAACCGTCGAGCAGACGCGTTCCGCCGATCACCATGTGCGGCATCGCCTGGCCGATCGGGCCCGCGCCGCCGCTGTCGAGGCGCTCGCCGACCGCCTGAAGGCGCTGCGCCCCTGGCAAGGCACGGCGGATGATCTCGTCGTCCTGCCGTGCCCCGGCCCCGACAGCATGCGGCGCTGGAAGGCGGCGCGGGGCGAGGCTGAGGCCATGCTGGCCCGGCATCAGAGCGAGACCGAACGGCTGACGACACTGGTCCGCCACCTGGAGGCAGAGCGCGCTAGCCTTTCGTCCACGACGGGCGTCGTGACGGATCAGGAGGCCGCCGAGATCCGGGCCCACCGCGAGCAGGCCTGGGCCGCGCATCGGCGCGATCTCGATGCCGCGTCGGCCGATGCCTTCGAGGCCGTGCTGCGCCATGACGACATCATCGGCGCCGGGCGGTTCTCGCACATGTCCGAGCTAGCGAAGCTGCACCAGAACGGGCAGGCGCTCGCCGTCGCGCGAGCCGATCTAGACCGGGCCGTCGAGCTCAGGGACCGTGCGGCTGCTGCCCTGGATGGTCTCGATGCCGAGGTGGCCGAGGCAGTTCACGCAATCGCGCCTTCGCTCGCTTCTGCACCATCCCTGCCGGCGATCGAGGACTGGCTTGCCCGCCGGGAAAACGCCCTCGACGCGCGCGAGGCGGTCCGGACCGCCGACCAGGATCTTCGCGCCGCGCAGCTGGATGCCGCTGCGGCGACGGAGCGGCTGCGCGCTGCGCTCGGCCGGGCTGGCCTGCCCCGGGAGCCCGATGCGGGCTTTGATGCGCTGCTCGCCTATGCCCAGGCAGCAGTCGACCGCGAGGCCGAGCTGCGCCGCCTGCGTGCCGAGCTGGACGAGCGCCGGCGCGACGTCGCGTTGCGGGAGCGTGCGGCCGAGAAGGCAGGAGCGGGCGAGGGGGCCTGGACCGAGGCATGGTCCACGACTTGCCGCGGCTGCTGGCTCGCCGATACCGCCGAGGTGCCGACCATCGGCGTCGTTCGCGAGATCCTCGTGGCGATTGTCGACCTCGCGCCGGCGATCGAGAAGCGGGCAGGCCTCGTCGACCGCATCGAGAAGATGGAGAAAGACCAGGCCGCGTTTCGCGACGAGGTGGCGAGCCTCGCGGGCGGGTTGGGGATCCCGGTCGGAACCGGGCCGGTTATCGAATTGGCGCAGCGCATCGCCGAGAAGGTCAGGGAAGCCGGTACCGAGCGCGACAGGCGCGCGAAGCTGCTCGAACGACTGGAACAGGCGAGGGGGCGGCAGCGCGCGCTTGCCGATACGTCGGCGATCCACGACGAGCAGAAGCACCGGATGACCGCGTTCTTCGAGGTCGTGTCTCTGGCTGAGGTGTCGGATAAGCTTTCTGACATCGCGCGGCGGGCCGAGTTCAGTGTACAGGCCGAGGATGCCGGCCGTGAGATCCTCGACGCGGTGCGCGCGCCTGATCTCCAGAGCGCCGAAGCTGCCCTCGATGCGGCGGATCGGCCGGCGCTGGAAGCGGAGCTGATCGAGCTCAGAGCCCGGTTCGAGGACCAGGACAAGCGTTGTCACGAGCTCTTTGCGACGCGCTCGGCCGCTATCGACCAGGTGGAGGCGATCGGGGGTGACGCCCGGGTTGCCGGCATCGATGAGCGCCGACGTACGACATTGCTCGAAATCGAGGATGGAGCGGTGCGCTGTCTGCAGCTACGCGCAGGTATCGCTGCAACGGAGCAGGCACTCGCCACCTATCGCGAGCGCCATCGCAGCTCCATGATGGCGCGGGCCTCGGCGGCGTTCTGCACCATCAGCCGCGGCGCCTATACGGGTCTGGCCGCCCAGCCCGGAAAGGACGGCGAGACGCTCATCGCGCTTTCTGCGACTGGGGGTTCGAAGGCTGCCGCGGAGCTGTCGAAAGGCACCCGATTCCAACTCTATCTGGCGCTGCGTGTCGCGGGATACTACGAGTTCGTGCGGGCACGCAGCGCCGTGCCGTTCGTCGCCGACGACATCATGGAGACCTTCGACGATTTTCGGGCGGAGGAGGCGTTCCGCCTGTTCGCGGACATGGCGCAAGCCGGACAGGTGATCTACCTCACACACCATCTCCATTTGTGCGACATCGTTCGCAAGGTGTCCCCAACCGCACGTTTGCACATGATCGACGACGTCCCGGCACAACGTCAAATCGCCTGACGGAGCGTTTCGGACGTTTCCGTCACTTGGCAGCCAGGCATGAGAATGCGACTGTTTCAATAAGAGTGGAGCTGCCGATCAGCAGCCGGCCGGGATGTTGGTTCCCGACGCTTCCGGTTTGAGCCGCGCCAGCATGGCCCCGCGAAAGCCGTGATAATGAACAATGTCATTGCGCATCAGCTCGCCGAGCTCCAGGACCGGATCGGCGGTAGCACCCCCAACGGGAGTGCTGACTGGCGCGATGGTTGTCTGATTTCAGGGAGACTATGAACAAGAGACTATTGTATTGCTGTCGCTCCCTGCATTCTTTGTGCTGTCGATCGTCAATGTGGGAGCCGGCGGCCTCCCTCTATGGCCGTCGCCAGGTCGCATGATCTGGAAATAGGCGGCGAACAGCGCGGATCGGCCGGCGACAGGTGGGGAGCGCTTCCGTCGTGGCGAACGTTGGTGCGCGTCCAGGAAATCCGCAAAGCGCGCGATCATGGGCTCATGGCCGCCCGCGGCCACGATCATCCAGCGACGGTATGCCCCGGCGGCGTCCATGTCGTTCACAAGCCAGTCAGGAGTTTTTGCTGCGAGCGCTTCGAAGCAGCGAATGCGCGCGGCGGTCGACAGGTTCGTGAGTGTTCTCCCCGACCGGACCTCGGCGGCTATCGGCATGCGCTGCACGCGCGTGACGGCGTCACTCGTTTTCGTCGAGCTCTTGACCGCCTCCACCCTGCATATGTCTGCGATCGCGCGTTCCAGCTGACGTGCGGCCGCATTGACCTTGGCCTTCGGAGCAGCGCGCAGGTCGAACCCGCATCGTGCGCAAATATGCTGCGGAAGGAGTTCGCCGTGGTCGAAGGCCGCGACGCCGGCGCGGCAGGCCGGGCATCGATCCCGAAGCCCGCAGCCATGCACAAAGCATGACACGCGCGATGCCAGCCTCCACTGCCGCCGAAAATACGGCGCCTCGTCCGTTGCAAGGCATTGGGGGCAATACTGCATCCAGGTCGAACGGTTCCTGTGTGCGCTGTCGCGCAGCGGCAGCAGGAGCGTGGCCATCGAACAGCCGCTAATCATCATTGCCGAGATCGCCCCCTGCGGAACGCTTGTCTCATCGGCAAGCACCCCTGCGACGTGACGCGGTAGCTGAAGATCTAGGCGCGGCGACCACATCCTCTCGTCGAGCCCGAAGACACCCGCGAACGACCGCGGCGCGATGCCGTTCGCGAGCGCAAGACGGTGTAGCCAGCTCGACAGGAGTTCGTCCGCGAGCGGGTCGACGGAGACCGGCCAACAGTCCCGTGCGACATCACCATATCGCTCGCGGATTTCGATCGCGAAGTCGGCCCGTGCGGTATCAACCCTCAAAGCAGGTCATCGCGAACCGGCGCCCGGCGGCGCTTCGAGACCGGGACGTAGCTCAGCGCCTCGATGTTCGATTTCGTGATCCGATCCTCGCCTGATCTCACAGCGGTCGTGGCCGCCGCAGTAACGATCGCCACGACCTCACCGATCAGTCCTTCGGAGAGCTGGAAGATCCTTCGCGCTAGCGTTTCATCCGACAGATCGGAGGCGCGGGCGAGCGGCAAGGCGCTCTCAAGGCTGTCAAGCAGCGCAAGAAACTCCTCGCCATATTGCCAACGCGGCACGGCGTGAAGATCAAACCGGGTCGCCATTTCAGCGGTCTGATTCACGAAGTCATAGACGGCGACCTCGCCGATCAGAACCGGCGAGATGTCGAACTGGCGGCCGATCCTCCGTAGGAAGGCAAGCACGGCCTCAACGTCGCGTGCACGGCCGCGGAGAGCATTGTGAAACTCATCGAAAATCAGAATCCTGGGCTTCAGCCTCTCGAGCAGATGATCGACCTGCTCGGCTTTGCGACCCACATCCCGGCTGCTGCCCGTCGGTGCTCGCAACGCCTGCAGGATACTGCCGTAGAAATGTGCAAGGCCCGCGCCCTCGCGCGTCTGCACCACCCACACCCGCTGCTGTTCGGCTGTTCTCAAATGTCCGACGGCGAAGCGTTCGGCGATCATGGTCTTGCCGTTGGCGTATGGTCCGACGAGCATCAGTCCTCGGGTCCGCAGCGATGGCGGCCGCGACAGAAGCTCGGCAAGACGTTCGTGCGCTATGAGCGCCACCTGATGTCCGATCCACCGAGGCACCTGGATGTAGGCGATCCGCTCTTCCGTGCTGCGGTCAAGGTACGGGCGAACGTGATCAAGCAGATGGTCCGCCACGTCACCAATCCTCTACCGGCAGGCGGCGCTTTGGGCGAACGGGATGGTCGGCAGGCACCGGCGTTGCCGGCCGCATCGCGTCGTAGGGCTTGGGCGCGTCTGCCGCGTGAGATTTGCGCACGGCATTGCGCAGATCTGCCTTGGACGGCTTCGGTCCGCCTGCGATCTCAGCTATTTGGCGGCGCAGCATCACCTTCTCCACGTCCGTTCGTGCATTCGCGGTGCGTCGCGACAGCCGATCAGCCTCGTGCTCCCACAACGTCATCGGCGCAAGCATGCCGTCGCGCCGCTCCACCGATCGAAACTCCCGGGTCTCGGGGTCGCGGGCATAGACGTGGCTGATATCGCGTGGATCGTATCGAAGCTCGAGCTTTCCTAGCCGATCCCGCTGCGGAACCAACTCGCTCAACCAGGGTGAATAATAATCGAGTGCGAACATACTAACGCCCTGCGGCGAGATGCGTCGTCCCGTTCCGGGCATGAATGCCAGCAGGACCCGCATGGGATCATCGTCGAAGCGTGCAAGTTCATGTGCCTGCCGATCCCATTCTGATGCCGGTACCCTCAGGGTTCTGGCATTTTGCTGCAGGTTGTGGTCGATCACCGCGAGCGCGACGCATCGCTCGAGATCGGCGAAGCTGAGACGCGCCAGGCGCTCCGCGGGATATTGGTCGCGGTCCGCCACGGATCGGCCCGTCGAGCCAGGCTGCGTTGCAAGAACGCCGTTGAGCTTTCCGAGCAGCCTTTCCACCACGCCACCCTGATGCACGCGGCCGCGATCCCGGTAGCGGATACGAACGCCGTAGTCCTCGCACCCGCGCTGAAAGGCATTCTCTTTGAACTCCTTGGCGGAGTCGGTGACCAGCACTCGCGGTCGACCGAACATGGGCCACCCATGCTCGATGCCGCGCGCAACCAGCCATTCGTCCTTCGGGCACATTGCCTGCGCCAGGCACAAGGCGACCGACAGCGCCGACGGCTTTTCGAGCGTGAGGCAGAATCCCAGTATGCAGCGCGTCGCCACGTCGGTGACGATCGTCAGATAGGCCCGGCCGACGAACGTTCCGCCGCCTTCGACAACCTCTACGAAATTGATGTCGGTCGGCGTGTGATCGATCTGGCAGACATCCAGCGGGTACGCCGCGTGGATGTACCCGGGCCTGGCCCTGAGCCGATGGAGATGTTTCGGGTTCGCGGATCGCTTCTTTGCGATTTCCTCTGCGCTAAACAGGGCGGGTATCCGACGAGCGACAGTTAGATAGGACGGAGGAGTGAGGCCCGCCTCCTCGCAGCGGGCGCGGATCTCGGCCACGACCGGAGCAAGGGGTGGAGCCTCCAGCACCAACCACTGCTCTCGCAGTGTCGTCGCGATGATCCCCTCAATGTCCTGCGGGAGCCGCTTCTTCCGGGTCCTGTCTCCGCCGGGCAAGAGCGACGTCACCGTGCGATCGACACGGTACCGTGCCAGCAGATTGTAGACCTGTCGCGTCGAAAGGCGCAGCTCGGCGGCCGCGCGTGCGATTGCCGTCCGCCGGGAACCCGAGCCGTCCAGAATCCTGTCGAGTTCGCGCGCAACGTAGCGCGCCGTCGCCCATGCTTCTTCGGAATGTGACGCAGCAGGCGCCGGTTTCAGGCTGTGCAATCGGTTCGGCAAAGCGAGTGGTCAGTGAAATCATTAGCGAAAAATCGTGGTCTTCGTAGCGACCAATCCTAAACAACACATGACGTTCTCACGATTGAAATCGGGAAGTGAAAGCGACAACCGAGGTTCTCGTGCGGCTCGACGAGCGGCTGGCCCTATCGTCGGTGCGCGAGGGCTGGATCGAGCGCTCTCACTTCTACGATGCGGTCGGCGCGCTCTGGGTCGAGGGCGAGCTGGTGCACCTCGAGGATCTTGTTTTCCACGACGCGGAGATGGACCAGCGTACGCCAACCCATGAACTCACTCGGGCGCACACCGTGCTGCGCCGGCGCCGGCGGATCCTGTCGCAGCCGCGGGCCTGGGCTCTTAGCCGCGAGGGTATGCGCGAGTTGACAGGACGCTCCGAGGCAAGCGCGACTATGCACGACGCCGACGGGGAAGGGGAGGGGAGCGTCGTGCTGGACCTCGCGACCGCCGAGCTGGTCGACGAGGTCGACGATGCGCTCGAGAGGGAGTTCGCGGAAATCGACGCGGTGCTGGCTCGGTCTTCGACACTGCTTGCCACGACCTTGGGCGCCGTATCACGAGTGCCCCAGGACGACGAACGCTTGGCGCTGCTCTACGATGAGGACTGGGACGAGGGCGCCCGCCTTGCCGAATGGCGCAGAGTGCTGGACGATACGCAGCATCTCCCCCTTGTCCTGCGGGGAGCGATTGCGCTCGATGCGTGGCACCAGATCGAGGTGCTTCAGCGCGGCGGGTGGGTCGGGGCCCTTCTCGTGGCGGCCATGCTTCGACAGGAAGGACTCTGCGCCCATCACCTCGCCTGCCTGCATCGTGGTGCGCAGAAGATCCCGCGCGAGCGAAGGCGGGCGCGCCATCGGACGGATCGCCTGCTTGCCTGGATCGACGCCATCTACGAGACGGCGACCGTAGGCTTGAAAGAGCATGACCGTCTACTGCTTGCGAAGGGCCAGATGGAACGCGCGCTGCGCGGCCGCCGCGCGAGCTCGAAGCTGCCCGGCCTGATCGACCTCGTGCTCGCTCGCCCCCTCGTATCGACCAGCATGATCCAGACGGCGCTGAAAACCTCCCGGCAGGGTGCGCTCGACCTGGTCGGTCAGATCAGCCTCCGGGAGATGACAGGCAAGAGGAGTTTTCGCGCCTGGGGCATCGTTTAACCATCAACGGTTCCGACTGCGCCGAACGCGTCGCCGGTGCAGAGCGTTACTTGCGGCGTAAGTGGTTCAGGACTAGGCTTTTCCGGGAAGTTCTCTCGACCGGCTTAGGCGGGAATACCAATGGATGTGCAGATCATCCTGAATGCGCTCTTTGCGATCGCTGTCGTGGTCGCTGCCGTGACCTTCTGGCGCGTCGGTGGTCGCTTGCTCAAGGCTACGACGATACACGATCCGAACACGGACCAAGCGGAGATCGTCGGTTCGGTTCTGCTGCGGACAATGATTAGCGACATCAAGAGCGAGCTGCAGAAGCTCGACGGGCAGGGCGGGATCGGCTCCGGCTTGGAGCTTAAGGAGATCGAAATCGAACTCCTCGTTCAACGCAAGAACGAGGACAAGGGCGAGGGCAAGGCAGAGACCTCGATCACTGTTCCGATCTTTAGCAAAATCTCCGTCGAGAACGGCATCACCCTATCGCGGACCGAAACCCACACCACCAAGGTGACGGTGACACTCGCGCCCGACTTCCCGAAGATGGACGCGGTCGACGAAACCCGACCTCTTGCGTTCGCGGACCTCCTGATCAGCATCCGCGATGCGCTGGAGGCTGGCATCGAAGACCCGCCGACGCTGTCGGCAAACGCGCTGGAGATCGAGCTTAGTTTCGTCCTCGTCAAAGACAAGACCACGGAAGGCAAGTTCGAGGTTCTCGTCGTTTCCGCCGGCGCCACCACCTCGGCCGAAGACAAGAATAGCAACACGGTGAAGCTCACCTTTGAGCATCCTGACGCAGGAAAGGAGAGGAAACCGGCGGCAGCGCCCCCCAAACCGCGTTCTCCTCGCAGGCCCGCTCACTGAGTGGAAAAGGCAGGGCGACAGGACGGCCGCCACCGTCAGAACCGCCCCTCGTTCTCGCGCGCCAGTACGTCGAAGGCGTCGGAATCAGGAATGTAGCGGTGCGCGCCCGCATCCCAACGATAGGTCACGGTGATCGTGCGCGTCCTGGCTTCGGGAACGGGCGCTTCTCCGCAGTCGTCCCCCGAGCGCGTCGAAACCTCCGTCAGGGTCGCAACAACGTCCGAAAAAGGTTCCTGCGCACCATGCCGGAGATCGAGCCGCTGCGTCCGCTCGTAGGCGCAGAGCCTTTCGTCGAACGCAGAAATCATGTCGACCAGTTCGAGCTGGTCGTTGCGCACGAGAACCAGCGGCACCGTCGTATAGGTCTGGCTGGAATTCGCATGCGTGCTGCCGACCGCCAGCAGGTCGTCATCGACGCCGACCGCCATCCGGGCGGGCTCGAGGAAATACGTGTGCTGCCCGCTGGCTACATTCGCGGCGTCGAGAAGCCTCGGCTCGCCCGCCACGTCAAAAAGGGCGAGAACGGCGAGGCCGACCACATCCCTGCCGCTGCCGAAATCCAGCAGCACGGCCATCCGGTCCAGTCCGCCCGAGCGCACCGGCACGGCCGCAAGCCGCGGGGCCGCTCCCGAGGCCGGCTCCAGATCCTCGACGAGCTCGCTGCCGATCTCCCTGACGTCGATCGCCTCGTTGCCAGCGGTCCCCGGCACGACGAGCCGAACGAGATCGGCAAAGGTCACGTCCTCCCTGCCGGCCACCCGATCCGCGAGATCGGGCCGCAGGACCGGCTCGGCGAAGGCTGGCGCGGTGGGCATCCCGAACATCGCCAGGCCGATCAACGCGCCACGCAACCGAGCGACTTTGATGACGGCTCCACCTACGGACATGTGGTGACCTGGCTCGCGCAGACATCGGTGGTCCAGCCGCGCGGCCTCTGGTCGAGATAGCGCCCCTCGACCTCGACCCAGAATCCTGTGCAGGCATGCAAGGTCTCGAGCTTGAAGTCATCGGAGGCGAAGGTGGCTGCGATCGGTGCATCATCCGCTGGCTGGGACCAAAGCCGTCCAGACTCCACCAACACTCTCAGCATATTACCGGGGAGCCAACCTTCGCCGGAAAAGGTGACGATCGGGTCCGTCGGCCAGCCGCCAAAAAGCTCTGTGATGACCTCGGAAATCCGGAACCACCCGTCGCGTGAGCCGGTGATCGTCACCTGGGGGAAGTAGATTTCCTCCCCATCGGTATAGGGCCGCGGCACTGTCGCGACCGCAGCATAATCCGGCCCTGGCCCCGAGCGGACGGCCAGTTCGGCCGGCGCGCCCTTCATGACCCAGGCGGCAAGATCGCATCGCGCCGTCGCGGTGTCCGGCGCACCGGCGGCCTTGCCGGTGCAGGTCTCGATCAGCGCCGCCGCCGCTTCGCGCGCACCGTCGAGCGGATATTCCTCGGCCCCGTCCTCGACGAAGACGCTCAGCGTGCCGCGAGAGGTGATGAGGTCGGTGAGTCGCTCATCGAGCACGGTGAGGCCTTCAAGGATGAAGCTGCCATCCATCTCGATCCGCGCCCCGGTCGTGGCGATCGGCACCGAAATGTCGCCGGCCTCAAGGAGAACCTCGACCTTGACGCCGTCGACCGCATTGATCGGCGCGAAGGCGAAGACGAAGGTAAGCTCGTCGCTGCCCTTTTCGCAGGCGAAGGAGATCGGGGCGTGGTCGGTCTGCGGGATGCCGTAGAACAGCGACGCTCGGTGCTCCCCTTTTTCGCTATGCCATCCGAGATTCTCTTCGGCCGTGGCCATCGCCGGGAGGAAGCAAGACAGCGCCGCGAGCCGCAACAAGACGCTTCGTCGGTCCCTGGTCCCCATGTTCGCTCTCCTTCCCCATCAAGCTGCGCACGGTAGCCGCGCAGCACTATTGCCCGGTTGTCCAGTCAGAGGTCTCCACATAGATCGCCGCAAGGGCCTCGATGCCGGCCTGGTCATCGGCGTCGAACCTGCCCACCAGGGGACTGTCGAGGTCGAGGACACCGAAGACATTGCCTTCACAGACGAGGGGGACGACCAACTCCGACCGCGAGTCTGCATCACAGGCGATGTGGCCGGGGAAATCGTGGACATCCTCGACCAGCACCGGCGTTCCCCGTTCGACAGCGGCGCCGCAGACGCCTCGGCCAACGGCAATGCGTACGCAGGCGGGCTTGCCCTGAAACGGTCCCAGAACAAGCTCGGTCTCCGAATGCAGAAAATAGAATCCCGCCCAATTGATGTCGGGGATCGTACCGAACAGAAGCGCCGCGGTATTTGCCGCATTGGCGATCGGGTCGGTTTCCCCGGACAACAGCGCGCTGAGTTGGGTACGCAGCGCGGCATAGAGGTCGGCTTTTTTGGCGTGCGCCACTTCGCTCATCGCGAACATAGGTTTTCCATCTCCACCTTCGTCGTGACGTGATGTTAGCCTATATTGCCCGAAGCGTCCGCTAGCAGACTTGGAACACAGCGGAAGTTCGAAACACGGCGCTCAATCGGATGATCAACGTCCGATGCGCGCAAATGTCGACCGCAGATGAGAGTTTCCCCCTAACGGTGCAAAGTGTGCAAATGGAACAAACTGGACAAACGGGCCGATCTTCCCTATATCTGCGGACAGAAAGAGTGGAGCTATTGCCGTGGCGAGCCCAAACACGCAGATCGATCGTAACGGCCGCGCGCGCGTCGCAGAACGCGTTACGACCAAAGTCACCGATGCCCTGAAGAGTGACGGGGCGTTCGAGTCCGGTTCGCTTGCGCTTTCGGCGCGCATCGCAGGCGCTGCCGCTGCGGCGGTCGTGAACCTCCCGGTCGAGGCCCGACAGAAACTCACCAAGCGCCAGACCGAGCTGGTGCGCGGTATTCGGCGGCTGGTCGAGACCTTCAGTGAGGATCCCGGTCAGGGCAAGATCGAGCTTCCCGTGCCCGAAACAGTGGAACCATCGAACGGCGAAGGCCTGGGTCCGATCGTGTCGGCTGACGAAGGGAACCGTCTCCTGGCGGAATTCGCCGTCGCCCGGAAGATCGAGGATTGGGCCGGTCCGGTTGCAGGGGCCAGCGAACTCAGCCGGAACTATGGCATCCCACGTTCGACACTTCACCGATGGCAACACGCTGACGAGGTCATAGGGCTGCTGAAAGGCACCCGGAAGCATGTGTTTCCGGTCGAGCAGCTCATCGATGGACGCCCGGCGCGGGGAATTTCCGCCATCGTTGGCCTTGCCGGCAGTCACCGCGTGGCCTGGCTCTGGTTGCGTCAGTCCAACCCGGTGCTTGGCAGCCGTAAGCCGATTGACCTTCTCAAGCACGATCGGGTCGACGAGGTCGTTGACACAGCGCGGGCTTATTTCAGCCCGCAATGACGCTTTACCCTGCCATCCTGAAGCGACTCTCGGTCAGCGTCGACGTCACCGGCTACGTGCGGATCATCGCGCGCATCCACGCTGCGACGCCCTTGGGCATGGGCGCCGGCCGATCGCGCTTCTCCAGCCCAAGGGACAAATTTCGTCTGCTGTACCTCGCGCAGAATCCGATGACCGCGGTCGCTGAAACGATCGTCCGGGATCGCTACGAAAAGGCGGCCGAACGCCTGCTCCACGAGGATGAGCTCGACCGATATTCGATCGCGGCGGTTCGAAATCCCCGACCGCTGTTTCTTCTGGACCTGCGCAACGAGGGCGCCAGCCTGCTCGGCGTGTCCACCGACGCCGTTCGCGCCAAGGCACAAGCCGCGGGCAGGAGGCTGAGCCAGGCCCTCTACGACCAGACCACATTTGACGGGATCCTTTACATGTCCCGGATCACCAACAAACAATGCGTGGCCGTCTACGATCGCGCGGTCGCCTCGAACCTCGAGGCCGATAGCCCGGCGCTCGACTTGCCGCGCCTGGCCAATCTCCGGGCTGCTCTCGACGCCCTTCACATTTCCCTCATCGCAGTTCCCTGATCGGCTGGACGGCGAAGCCGGGCTATTCTTGAAAATCAGCGCCCGAAGATGGCTTCATAGGTTGCACGATCTGGTCCGGCCATTTCCTCCGATGGCCCCGCGCGAACCTTAAGGCGTGAACCTCGCACGACAACGAAGTCCACAAGCAAAAGATCGTCTGGCGTGGCAGCGTCGGCTCCCCGACGAACGATCTTGCGCAGCGCTCGTCCAAGCTCAGAGGACCAGACCAGGTAACCGTCATGTGCGAGCGGAAGCGAAAGCGACACCGGGAGATGATAGGCAAGCGGAGTTTTCGCGCCTGGGGCATCGTCTAGGCCAAAAACGTGTTCCGGCCACCCGAAACTTGGGCTATTGTGTCCATCCCTCAGCTTCGTGAACACCGACCACATGCCGAACCAGATTCCACTCGACCCCGACCTGCCAAAGTCCTTTGACGCGACGCCAAACGAAGAGCGCACAAAGGCGCAGCTCGATACTTGGTGGGACCGTCCGTATGGCATCACTCGGGACGATGGCCGCATCGTCGTTCGTTGTCTCAACGGTGGTGCGTGGGATCGCTCGACAAATCTCGGCATCGCAGACAATTACGAAGCGGCCTGCGCGTTAGCCGAAGCAAAGCAAGCTGAATGGCTCAGGATGCGTGAGCGCCCAATCGTCTCGATCGACGGAGATCAGATCGTTGTGGTCCGACAGGCCCAGCGGCCGGACCAAGAACTACAGCAGCTTGCCACGTTTCCGTCGATGAAGGCCGCTGAGGAATACATTCGCGCGAACATTCCCGCCGCCGAGGAAGGCAGATAGGAGCAGCCGTAGTTTGGGCCATGTTGCCCTACCGAGCAGTCAGTCGCTCCAGTCCGACATATCGACATAGATCGCCACAAGTACCTCGACGCCGGCCTGGTCATCGGTGTCGAACCTGCCGGTCAACGGACTGTCGAGGTCAAGGACGCCAAACACGCTGCCGTCGCGAACCAGGGGAACGACCAATTCTGACCTGGACTCGACATCACAGGCGATATGGCCGGGAAGGGCGTCGCATGTGAACGAACTGCTCGGACGGGTAGTCTGGGTTGGCAAGAGCTGCTTCGCTTCGACATGCCTTATCCCCATCTTAAGCCGGATGCGCTACACCATCTCTCGAACATGATCCGAAGGCTCGATCGTGAGACGGCATCGTCGGCGATGTGAGATCGTGTTGCGTTGCGATGATGCGCGTGGCGGCGTGGGTGAAACAGTCCTTGCGTGGAACCTGCCAAGATACACTGCATGTGTCGCGCACAAGTCAATCGCCCTTCTTTATGCTCCGTTCTCATGCTAATTGCCGGTATCGCGCACTTCTGAATGGCACGAAATGATAAAGAAGCTGAAGATCACGAACTTTACGGTGTTTCCAGAAGCGGCTCTTACATTTGGCCGAAATCTGAATGTCATCGTGGGCGAGAATGGTGCAGGCAAAACACATATCCTCAAGTTGATATACAGCATATTGGCAACAAGCTGGGAGGAAGGCAGAAAAGCTTCTGCCGGTCCGACAAAGGCAGGTTTGCAAAGGGCGCTCGCCGACAAGCTAGTCAACGTTTTTCGTCCAGAAGCGTTGGGACGTCTTGCGCGACGTCGCCAGGGCCGGGAGCGCTGCGACGTCGAAGCGAGCTTCGACAATCGCGATCTCAACATCGGATTTAGCTTCGCCACGCAGAGCAAGTCCGAAGTGTCGCTCGACAAAGTACCCACCTCTTGGTCGAATACCGCCGCCGTCTACCTGCCCACCCGGGAGCTGATGACGATCTACCCCAACTTCGTGTCGATCTATGAAAGCCGATATCTCGAGTTCGAAGAGACGTGGCGCGATACCTGCGTCCTCCTGGGCGAACCCTTGCAGAAGGGGCCAAGAGAGGCACGCGTCAGGGAATTGCTGTCTCCGCTTGAGGAGGCAATGGGGGGAAGCATCGAGCTCGATCGAAACGGTCGCTTCTACCTTCGAACGTCCTCCGGGCGGATGGAAATGCCGCTGGTCGCGGAGGGCCTGCGCAAACTGGGCATGTTGGCCCGGCTCGTGGCAACTGGAGCGCTTCTGGACAAGGGTTATCTGATCTGGGATGAGCCCGAGGCAAACCTGAACCCAAGACTCATCAAAAGAATTGCCCGCACCATGCTCGAATTAAGCATGCACGGTGCCCAGGTGATTATTGCGACCCACAGCCTCTTTCTGCTCCGAGAGATCGAGATCCTCTTGGCGGACAGGGCTTTCCGGCGAGCTGACGTGCGGTTCTTCGGGCTACAATCCGCGCCGGAAGGCGGCATTTCCGTTCAGCAGGGCAAGGCTGTCGATGAGATTGGAGATATCGCATCCCTGGACGAGGAGTTGGAGCAATCCGATCGGTTCATGGACGCGGAGACATAGATGCCGACGATTGATGTCGACGGGATCGCCTTCACGTTCCCGAACGATTGGCTGTTCAGCAAGTATGACGAATGGCTGTACTACAGGGCCTATGCAGGCGCGCGATCCGCGACAAAAGCGGTTGACCTGCTGGCGATCGATCCTGACCGCACGGCCTGGTTCATAGAAGTCAAGGATTACCGGGCCCATCGCCGCACCAAGCCCACCGAACTGTCTCACGAGGTGGCGCAAAAGGTGCATGACACCTTGGCCGTGGTGTTGGCGGCGCGAACCAGGGCGTTGGAAGGCGATGAGTTGGAGATGGCCAGAAAGGTGTCGCGCGCGAAAAGACTTCGCGTCGTTCTTCATCTCGAGCAACCGGCGAAGCACTCGAAGCTGTTTCCGCGCGCCATCGATCCAGCCGACGTCAAGCTCAAGTTGAGAACGCTTCTCAAGCCGGTGGATGCACATCCCTATGTCGTCGAAATCAACGACCTGCGGGGACTTGGATGGACGGCGGCGTGAAACAGACCCGGCGCTCGGCTAGTCGTCTTTCCCGGCCTGTTCATTGTGATAGGCGCATAGGCTGCCGTCACCCCAGCCGCCGGTATCCACGCCTGAATTGGTGACCGCGGTTTCGATTCGCTCGCGGATGTCGTCGTCATCTTCGACATCGTATTGCTTCATTGCCGCCTCTGCGAAGGCCCCGGCGTCCACCACTCCAGTGCCGCAGATGGGGCATCCGTGAACAACATCGAAGGCATCGGCGAAACGCCCGATGTCTCCCTCGGAATCGAAAGCCTCGAGAACATCGAGCAGATCGTCCATTGTGGGCGGAAGCGACGAGAGGGCTTCTCGCCTCCCGATCTCATCGATCTCGCTCCACTCTTCCCGGGCGTCACGCCTGACCTGTTCGATGGCTTGCTCTCGGCCCAGCTTCAGAGCGCCGAGGCCTGCAAGGAAAATGTCTTCCGTGCTCGGGCCAAGTGGCATGCTGGACCGGTAGGCGGCGTCCACAGCTTTCCGAAAGCCATCGTCCGATAGCAGCGGTGTCAGGTCCATCAAGGACGTGATGCCCAGGTCGGCGACCACGTTCTCCGCCTGACGGATCAAGAAGTCTCGTGCCGAGCGACCGAATATGTCGCCAAAAATCCAGGCCAACCCAGCAGGCGTGACGGTGTCGAAGCGCGGCCGCTCAGCGGGCGGCGTGGTTTCTTGCCGAACCCGCAACCGAATATCGCTGGCAATACGATCGGCGGCCGATAGCACCTCGGCGAGGTCCTTGAACCTGGCTCGCAAATCATCGGGCAGGTCATCATGCTTGTAGATGTCATCATGGGAGAGGACCGCCCATGCGTCCTGAAGTCGGGACCGTATCTGCACTTCGCAAGGCAGACGCTCCGCCTGAAAAGGATGCTCACCTACATCGAGCCAGAAATTGATATGAACTGCTCGATAGCCGCCTGTCTTAGGAGCCTTGATCTGGTCCTGCAGTTCGAAATGATCGAGGTTCAACCTTTCCTTCAGAAGCTCGGCAAACCGGTAAACGTCCTCGACATTGTTGCAGACGATGCGAGCTCCAATCAGGTCGGCGCAGGAAGTGAGCGCAGTTTCAACGGGCCAACCATGCGACGCTGCCTTTCGCCGAATGCTCTCCAATCCTTTGACCCGGACGCCGGACAGTTCCGCGCGCACCAGCTTCCGGTCCTCGATCGTGGTGACGACTTCGCCGAGGATTGAACGAATCCGGGCCTCGGCCCTTCTCATCGAGCCCGCCCGCTTTTCGTAGAGATCCCGCAGCACATCCGTCATTTCATCGCTGTCGGTATCCTTTCATGGCCGAGCATACACTGTTTTCGGGCGGTTCGCCTAAGCCGAAAGGCCGTCGCCACGGTCGAGGCCAAAGTTGCTCTGGTTGACAAAGTTGCATCAATCGCAAGATTGAACGGGAAGGAGATCAACCCATGTCCGCCAAGACACAAACCGACACCCAGACCCTTCGTTCAAAGACGCGAAGCAAGCCGTCCAAGGCTGTCGTGACAATGTTCACGATGAAGGGCGACCCCATCAAGACCCTCTCGGGGCTCACGCTACCGGCTGGCGCTCGGGTAGCGATCGTGTCGTCAAAGCCTGAATCCGTAAATGAAATCTGGAAGTCGGTCCGCGGTCAGGTCGCTCGCGTGACAGAGGTAGTCGAGCACGATCCTGACGAAGCCGGTAGCGAGAAAATGCCGTTCGTAGACAAGGCAGCATTCGAGCCCGACGCGCGCAGCCGCGCGATGCTCGAGGGCATCCGGATAGCACAAGAAGATCTGCGAGACGCCGGCGGTGCCTTTGATCTCGACCAGGTGCGTACGCTGATGCGTGGCGTCTCCCGCCAGGCGGTCGACAAGCGCGTGCAGGAAGGTTCGCTGCTTGCCGTTCCCGGTCCGAGTAATCGCCGCAGCTATCCGACGCTGCAATTCAATCGCGACGGTACGGTTGTCCCTGGCATGAAGGCCGTTCGCGACGCTTTGCAGACCACCAACGCCTGGATTGTGCTCAACTTCCTCTCCCGTCCGGACGACAGGCTCGACAATCGCAAGCCGATCGACCTGTTGAGATCCGGTGAACTGGAACTCGTAGTTGAAGCCGCGAGGCGACACAGCGCGCAAGGGGCGTGAGCGGCCCGCTCCCTCCCGCCGATCTGCATGGGCGTCAACCGGAACTCATCGAGCGTCCGGCAGACAAGGAGCTTCACCGCTTCTACACAGCGAAGTGCGAGCCAATCTTCTTTGACACGTCGCAGGACGGTCGTTTCAATGCCCCGGACGGCTCATATGGTGTTCTCTACGCCGCCAGGCAGGGGGCCGGCGCCTTCGCAGAGACGTTCCTGCGCAAGCCCGGCGGCACGCTGATCGACACCGATCTACTCCAGCGCAAGGCTCATGTCCTTCTTGCCGCCACCAGGAAGGTGACACTGATCCGGCTTGCCGGTTCGGGTCTCGCCCGGCTTGGGGCCACGGCCGAGGTGACCCATAGCGGGCTGCCGTATGACGTTCCGCAAGCGTGGTCGGCGGCTCTTTTCGGGCACCCGATAGGGGCCGATGGCATTGCCTACCATGCCCGGCATGACGACACGGAGCTCTGCTATGCGATCTTCGACCGGTCAGCCAGTCCAATTGACGAGGTCGACCGCGAAGTCGACCTGGATCGGGACTGGTTCTGGCGGATTGCCGAGCACTACGGTGTCGGGCTTGCCCAGTAGCCCTTGGATTTTCCGCGTGGTAGATTAGTTCGTCGACGCCGTTTGGAAAAGAATCGTGACATGCGTGACGACGAACTCGACTTTATCATCCTCAAGTGCCGGCTCGCAAAGAAGGGTCATTTCAAGAACCTTTCAACGACCGAAAAGTTGGCCGCGGCGATGGTCTGGAACCGGCCGGATTGGTTGGCCAGCACGGGCTATACATTCGCTGAAGCAATCGATCGTCTCGGTCCGGTTTGGCTGGCGCGGATTCCCGCTGCCGAACGCGTATTGCGGGACGAAGAAGCCTCAAATAGCGCCGCGTGAATCCAATTCTTCTTCCTGGCAGCGCGCGACTCAGTGTAGATCGGACGAAGTCAAACCTTTGCTTGCGACGTCGCAACATGGCTTCCGAACCCGCAATCTGGAACTGCAAAGATGTACTGGAGCCCTTCAGGTGGCTCAGCCCCAGGGTAGTCCAGGTGCAGCGAGATCTATTCGAACCGGAAATTCGAGAAGCCTGGCGCGACAAGGTCTTCGCAGCAATGGCGCTCTGCCCGCAGCATCGGTTCGTTCTTAGTACGGCGTATCCCAGTATCTACCGCCACTACGTGCAGACGATCGCAAGCGACCGTTCAGAGTACGTTACATGGCGGGTCTCAGCGTCATTTATTCTCGACGATCTGGGATTGGGATATTTGGCAACTGGTGAAGGGCCCAAGTGGCCTTTGGTCAACGTCGAGCTCATTGACTAACGAGGAGAGCGGCGATCAACCCCGGCCCGGTCGGTTGCCAGCAAGCTCAGACCCGTGAGCGTCAAACCCCATATCGGTGCGCCAGGGTTGGCCGACGTTGTTGACGACCTACACGTCACACTTATCGACCTTTAGGCAGTCCGGCCGCCACGCGCCGAGCGACTTGCTCCATCAGCCAGCAAACAGGTCCAGCTGCCGATCATCAGCGTGGAAATTGTGGACCCATTCAGCGCGACGCCGCGCATACTCTTCGTCGAACCGATCGCGCTCGAAAAACCAGACCCGCATCAAGGGATAGATACGCTCCTCGTAAAGCTGGCGGTGTTCCTTCGTCAGCTTGTCGAAATCCCAATCGTCGAGCAGGTAGGCGACCTCGTCCTCAGGCCGCCCATCATCGAAATATCCGGCCTCGCAGATTTCCTCGAGGATACCGGCCTCGGCCGTCTCGAACTGCCATTCGCTTTCAGCGTCGCCCTCGACAGGGATCATGATCGTCATCGGCCTCTACTCCACTCGCCTTGTCCTCCGTTGGAGGTCTTCTCGTGCCGCTACGGCATCGACCCTCGGTCACGAGTCGGATTGACTCTTTGTCGGGTTGAGAACAAATGTAGAACATACCGCAGGCAGGATGCGTTTCAAGGGCTAGATGAGTGCCGCCGCTACCAGAGCTGTCATCGCCGACCTTCGAGCCCGAATCGCCGGGCTCGAACGCGGCCATGCGCGCGGGCGCACGGTGCTGCCCTTCGGGGTTCCCGAGATCGACCGGGTTCTGCCGGGAGGCGGGCTGGCGTGCGGGGCGCTGCACGAGGTCGCCGGCGGCGGTGCCGGCGTGGTCGACGGCGCTGCATCCGCATCGTTTGCCGCCGGCCTTGCGGCGCGCACCGCGGGCAGCGTGCTTTGGGTGGTCACGCGACCAGACCTGTTTGCTCCGGCTCTCGCCCAGGTCGGCCTTGCGCCCGGCCGCGTCATCTATGTCGAGGCCGGTGACGAAACCACGGTGCTTGCCTGCTTCGAGGAAGGCCTTCGTCACGGCGGCCTCGGAGCGGTCGTGGCCGAGCTTGCCCGCCTGTCCGCGGACAAATCGCGCCGCTTGCAGCTTGCTGCCGAGAAATCCGGCACGCTCGGCATCGCCATTCGCCGGTGGCGGCGTCAATCCGACGCCACCGATTTCGGACAGCCGACCGCCGCGGTCAGCCGCTGGCGTGTTTCCGCTCTCCCCTCCCGGCCGCTCCCGGTCCCGGGCGTAGGCCGCGCCCGCTGGCGGCTCGAGCTGCTGCGCGTGCGGGCAGGGGAAAGCGCCGACTTCGAAGTGGAAGCCTGCGATGACAAGGGTTGTATCGCTCTATTTTCCGACCTGGCCGACCGACCGGCTGCGGCGCAAGCTCGGCGCATCGGCGCCGGCGGCTGAGACTCCCATCGTCATGTTCGGCCGGCAGGGTCAACGTCGCGTCGTGCTCGCCCTCGATGTTGCGGCCCGAAGGGCAGGGCTTCGACTCGGAATACCCGCAAGCAAGGCCCAGGTCCTCGTTCCCCACCTGGTGAGCGTCGAGATGGAAGCTTCCGAGGACGCCGCGGCGCTCGAGCGCGTCGCGCTCTGGGTGCTGCGCTATGCGCCGATCGTTGCACCCGACCCGCCCGATGGAATTGTAATCGACACCACCGGCGCCGACCATCTGCATGGCGGCGAACGCGCCATGCTCGAGGATCTGGTCGCGCGCATGGAGGCGTCCGGCATTGCCGCGCGCGCCGCGATCGCCGACGCCTGGGGCGCCGCTCATGCCGCGGCCCGCTATCTTGCGCGCCCCATCTGCATCATCCCTCCGGCACACACCGAGGCCGCTACCCGTGACCTGCCGGTCGCCGCGCTGCGATTGCAGCCGCATATCGTCGAGGGCCTCCATACGCTCGGCTTCGAGCGGATAGGCGAGATCGAGGATGCGCCGCACGCTCCGCTCGCGCTGCGCTTCGGCCCCGAGATCATCCGCAGGCTCGACCAAGCGATGGCCCGGGCATCGGAGGTCTTCGAGCCGGTACGCTCCCCGGACCGCCCTGAGGCAAGGCGCGTCTTCGGCGAACCGATCGGGACCGCCGACCAGATCGGCCACCATACCGCCGAACTCGTTGACCAGCTCTGCGCCGTGCTCGAGACGAAGGGCCTGGGCGTGCGGCGCCTCGACCTCCTGCTTCGCCGCGTCGACAATCGCATCGAGGCAATCCGCGTCGGCGCGGCCGCCGCGGTGCGCGATGCAAGACGCCTGACCCGTCTTCTCACCGACCGTATCGATACCGTCGATCCCGGCTTTGGCATCGAGATGATGCTGTTGATCGCAAGCCTCACAGAACCGCTATGCAGCCGGCAGGTCATCTCCTCGCTTGTCGAAGCTCCCGAACCGGATATCTCCGAGCTGATCGACGTCATCGCCAATCGCGTGGGCGAAAGGCGCCTTTATCGCTTCGCCCCCGTCGAAAGCGATGTGCCCGAGCGTTCGGTACAGCGCGTGGCGCCGACGGCGCCCGATGACGGCGTGACCTGGCCGGGCGATTGGCCGCGTCCATCCCGTCTCCTTGCCCGTCCCGAGCCGATCGAGACGATCGCCTTGCTCCCCGACCATCCGCCGGTGTCGTTCACCTGGCGCGGCGTGCGCCGGCGCATCGCGCGGGCGGACGGTCCCGAGCGCATATTCGGCGAGTGGTGGCGCTGCGAGGCGGAGACCCATGCCGTGCGCGACTATTTCAGGGTCGAGGATGAGCAGGGCGAACGGTTCTGGATTTATCGCGCCGGCGACGGCGAGGATCCCGGGACCGGAAATCATCGATGGTTCCTGCACGGGATCTTCGCATGAGCGAGCCGCGCTATGCCGAGTTGCAGGTGACCTCGCATTTTTCGTTCCTGCGCGGGGCAAGTTCCTGCGACGAACTGTTCGCCCAGGCGGCCGCGCTCGGCATCGAGGCGCTCGCCATTGCGGACCGCAACAGCGTCGCCGGCGTAGTGCGGGCGCATGAGGCGGCCAAAGCGACCGGGATTCGCCTCATCGTCGGCTGCAGGCTCGACCTCACCGACGGTATGTCGCTCCTCGTTTTCCCCAGGGACCGGCCTGCCTATAGCCGGCTCTGCCGGCTCCTGTCCCTGGGCAAACGACGCGCGGGCAAAGGCCTCTGCCATCTCGAATGGGCCGACGTGGCTGCCTACGCAGAGGGAATGATCGCCGTGCTGGTGCCCGATCGCGCCGACGACACCTGTGCGCTTCATCTCAGACGGCTCCGGGACGTTTTCGGCGACCGGGCCCATGTCGCGCTTACCTTGCGCCGGCGCCCGAACGATCAGCTCCGTCTCCACGACATCACCAACCTGGCGACCCGCATCGGCGTGCCGGCAGTCGTGACGAACGACGTTCTCTTCCATTGCCCCGATCGCCGCATCCTTCAGGACGTCGTCACCTGCATCCGCCACAACGTCACCATCGACCATGCCGGTTTTCGGCGCGAGCGGCACGCGGACCGGTATCTGAAGTCTCCGCTCGAAATGCAGCGCCTCTTCAGCCGCTATCCAGAAGCGCTCGAGCGCACGGTCGCGATCGCCGGGCAATGCCGCTTCTCGCTCCACGAGCTCGCCTACCAATATCCCGAGGAAAGGACCATGCCGGGCCTCACCGCCCAGCAGGCGCTCGAAAAGCTCACCTGGGAAGGTGCGGCGCAGCGCTATCCCGAAGGCGTCCCGAATAAGGTGGTCAAGCTCCTCACGCACGAGCTCGGCCTGATCGATACGCTGCAATACGCTCCCTACTTTCTCACCGTGAACGCTGTCGTGCAGTTCGCGCGCTCGCGCGACATTCTCTGCCAGGGCAGGGGGTCGGCGGCCAACAGCGCGGTGTGCTACGTCCTGGGCATCACCAGCATCGATCCGGACCGAAACAATTTGCTTTTCGAGCGCTTCGTCTCGCAAGAGCGCAAGGAACCGCCCGACATCGACGTGGACTTCGAGCACGAGCGGCGTGAGATCGTCATGCAGTGGGTCTACGAAACCTATGGGCGCGATCACGCCGCGCTCTGCTCGACCGTCGTGCGCTATCACACGAAGGGCGCCGTGCACGACATCGGCAAGGCCCTCGGCCTGCCCGAAGACATCACCAAGATGCTTTCCTCCCAGGTCTGGGGGCACGGCGAGGGGATCGACGAGACGCGTGCCCGGGAGCTCAATTTCAATCTAAGCGACCGAAGGCTCCAACTGACCCTCGAACTGGCCCGCCAGCTCGAGGGCACGCCGCGACACCTCTCGCAGCATCCCGGCGGATTCGTGCTCACGCGCGACCGCCTGGACGAACTTGTGCCGATCGAGCCAGCCCGCATGGCCGATCGCCAAGTTATTGAGTGGGACAAAGACGACATCGACAGTCTCAAATTCATGAAGGTCGACGTCCTGGCCTTGGGAATGTTGACCTGCATGAAGCGCAGCTTCGATCTGTTGGCCGAACACAAGGGCACCACCCTCGACCTCGCCACCATTCCTGCCGAGGATCCGGCGACCTACGCCATGATCCGCAAGGCGGACACCGTCGGGGTCTTCCAGATCGAGAGCCGGGCGCAGATGTCCATGCTGCCCAGGATCAAGCCGCGCACCTTCTATGATCTCGTGATCGAGGTGGCCATCGTTCGCCCCGGTCCGATTCAGGGCGACATGGTCCATCCCTACCTCCGGCGCCGGGAAGGCAAGGATCCCGTCGATTTCCCCACGCCCGAGCTCGAGCGCGTGCTGGGCAAAACGCTCGGTGTGCCGCTATTCCAGGAGCAGGCGATGCAGGTCGCAATGGTATGCGCGGGATTTTCGGCCAGCGAGGCGGATCAGCTCCGGCGCGCCATGGCGACTTTCAAGCATACCGGCGGCGTCAGCAAGTTCAGCGACAAGCTGATGAGCGGCATGATCGCCAACGGCTACACCCCCGAATTTGCCGCCGACACGGTCAAGCAATTGGAGGGGTTCGGCAGCTATGGCTTTCCCGAAAGCCACGCCGCCAGTTTCGCCTTGATTGCCTACGCCTCGAGCTGGATGAAATGTCACCATCCCGATGTTTTCTGCGCCGCGATCCTCAACTCCCAACCCATGGGATTCTACCTGCCCGCGCAGCTCGTGCGCGATGCGCGTGCCCACGGCGTCGAGGTCCGCCCGGTCTGCGTCAACGCCAGCCGGTGGGACTGCTCTCTGGAGACTACGGGCAAGGAGGGCCGCTTCGCGGTCCGGCTCGGCCTTCGACTGGTCAAGGGGCTGGCCAACAACGATGCCGCGGCGATCGTCACAGCCCGGGCCGACCAGCCCTTCGCCTCGATCGACGACCTGTGGCATCGCGCCAAGGTGCCGGCCGCCTCGCTGGTGCAGCTCGCCAAGGCCGACGCGTTCCGTCCCGCGCTCGGGCTGGCACGCCGTCAAGCACTTTGGGCGCTCAAGGCCCTGCGCGATGAACCCCTGGCGCTCTTTGCCGCCGCTATGGAGCGCGAGCGGCGCACCATCATCGAGATCAACGAACCCGCGGTCGCCCTACGCCCGATGGTCGCAGGCCGGGAAGTCGTCGAGGATTACGGCCATATAGGGCTTTCCCTTCGCGACCATCCGTTGAGCTTCCTGCGCGCGGGGCTGAGCAAACGCCGCATCGTCACCTGCGACGAGGCCATGCAGGCGCGCGACGGCCGTTGGCTCGAGGCCGCCGGCCTTGTCCTTGTCCGTCAGCGGCCGGGCTCGGCCAAGGGCGTGATGTTCGTGACCATGGAAGATGAGACGGGCGCGGCCAACATCGTCGTCTGGGTCAAGGTGTTCGAGAAATTCCGGCGAACGCTGCTCTCGGCTTCTATGCTCGGCGTCTATGGTCGCATCCAGCGCGAAGGCGAGGTCGTTCACCTCGTTGCTCACCGCATCACCGATCTTTCGGCCGAGCTCGCCAGCGTCGGCAACCGCGACGCGCCCTTTCCCCTTCCGCACGGACGCGGCGATGAAGCCCATCATGGCGCGCCCGGCATCGACCCGCGCAGCCTGCCCAAGGGCTTCCGACCGCGCGACATGGTCGATCCCACGCTCAGGGTCGATCCGATCCGGGTGAAGACACGGGATTTCCGGTGACGCCATGGAATCGGAAGCTACCATCAAGCCTGCCTCGCGAAATCCCAATCTTTGAGACCGTAAGCATCCACTTCTTCCGGCCGTCCATCATCCCACAACGCAGTATGGGACCGGCTGCAGGAGGCGTGGGGAATCCGACGCTGCAAAGAATATCGTTTGCGCTCGATCAAACAGAAGGGGCCGTGTTCCGAGTAAACTTCTTCAAACGATTTGAAGAAGGAGAATTGCGATGGTGACAAGACGAGAAGTGCTGGCCGGCGCTGCCGGGACGAGCATGTTGGCTCTTTTGCCGACACAGGCGGCGGCCGGGATCGATCATCAGGTGATGATGCTCAACAAGGGAGCGAAGGGGGCCATGGTGTACGAGCCCGATTTGATCGTCGCGGCGCTTGGCGATACCGTCACTTTCGTTCCGACTGACAAATCGCACAACGCCGAGAGCATCAGCGGCATGTTTCCGGACGAGGCGACCGCCTTCAAGGGCAAGCTGAACGAGCAAATCACGGTGACGGTTGAGAAGGAAGGCGTCTACGGCGTGAAGTGCCTGCCGCACTATGCGATGGGAATGGTCGCGCTGATCATCGTCGGTCAGCCGGTCAATCTGCAGCAGGCCAAGGCGGTCAGGCATCCCGGCAAGGCGAAGACGGTGTTCGAAGGGTTGCTGGCGCAGGTGCCGTCCGTCTGACTTGACGGGCCGCCGCCGCGGAAGACTGGACAGCCCTACAGGCTTACTACGTCCAAGGGAACGGCTTCCCCGTCCACGGCGACGCGCACCGGCGTTCCCTCCGCCAGCCTGACGGATTGCATGGCGTCGACCTGCACTTCGACGCCGTCGCAGTCGACCCAGTAGGTCATGTCATGTCCCTTGAACTCCACCGCCACGATGCGGCCGTTCGGCTGCTCATCCGCCTCCACGGCGCGGATCCCCAGCCGCTCGGGCCTCAGGGAAATGCTCACCCGGCCCGATGTGGGGCGCGTCAGGGGTAGCAACCCAAGCGAGGTCCGCGCGAAGCCACCTTCAGCCGTCCCTTCCAGAAGATTCGTGCGTCCCAAAAAGGTCGCAACAAATGCATCGGCCGGCCGGTCATAGACCTCCTGCGCCATGCCGCTTTGCAAAATGCGCCCATCGCGCATGATCGCGATGCGATCGGCGAAGCTCAGCGCTTCCTCCTGGTCATGTGTGACGAAGACGATAGCGATTCCGGCCGACTTGAGCAGACGCCGGATTTCGCGTCGTGCCGCGCTGCGCAAAGCGGCGTCAAGATTGGAGAAGGGCTCGTCCAGCAGGATCAGGCGGGGTTCAGCCGCGAAGCTGCGAGCAAGAGCCACACGCTGCTGTTGCCCGCCTGAGAGTTGATCGGGATAGCGCTGCTCGAATCCATCGAGGCCCACCATACCGAGATAGCGCGCGACGACGTCACGTCCGTTCCGCCGCGCACCAAACCGGATGTTTTCACCGACTGTCATGTGAGGAAACAGCGCGTAGTCCTGGAACACCATGCCGATGCCCCGTTGTTCCGCAGGCGTTGACGTTAGATCTCGCCCCGAAAGCAGCACCCGGCCGGTATCCGGCGTCTCAAAGCCCGCAATCATGCGCAGCGTCGTCGTCTTGCCGCAACCGGACGGGCCGATCAGGGCAAGGATTTCGCCCGTATCGATATCGAACGAAAGATCGTCGACGGCGACCGGTCCCTTTCGACCGAAGCGACGCGACAGGCTGCGGACGGAAAGGAGAAGATTGTCAGTCATGAATTTCTCGCTTCCCCGGCAGTGCGCACGGCACCGCCTTCGTATTTCAGGATCAATCCAACAAAGAGGCTGGAGAACAAGATGATGCCAAGCGCGAACGGCGCCGCGTCCCCCATCATGCCTTCATTCGTCCTGCTGAAGACGTTCATGGCCAGCGTGCTGTAGCCCATGGGGGCGAGCAAATAGGTGATTGGGAGTTCCTTCACGACCATGATGAAGACAAGGAGGCATCCGGCGACCATCGGCCGGCGCAAGCGGGGCAGGACGACATGCATGAAGGCCGCGGCAGGCGAAACACCAAGGGCGCGGGCGGCCTCTTCCTGCCTCGTTCCGATCTGGAGAAGCGCAAGCCGGATCGGTCCGAACGCGAGCGCCACGAAGCTCATGACGTAGGCGAACATCAGCAGCGCGTAGCTCTGGTAGAGGAAAGGCGCGGTCCGCAGCGCGAAGAACACCATTGCAAGCGCGAATGCCAGCGCCGGGGTCGCATAACCCAGGAAGGCCAGCCTTTCGATCAGCGTGGCGAACAGTCCCGGATGGCGCAGCGTCAAAAGAACGACCGGTACCGCGAGCACCATAGTCAGGATTGCGGCCGGCCCCGCGGCCATGAACGTACCAATGGCGGCACGACCAAGTTGCGCCCAGTCCATTTTCGGCAGGCCGAACTGCATCCAGTGGCCGAGAACCATCAACGGCAGTCCGAACGAGCATAGCACGACCAGCGCGATGAACGCCCAGGCAGCGAAGTGCCAGCGGCCAAGGCGAACCGGCCGGGCGATCCGCGCGGAACCGCTCCCGGTACGCGCAAAGCGACGATTACGCGTGACGGCGCGCTGCGCGCTCAGTGCCGCGACTGTCAGCGCCAGGAGCATCAGCGACAGCCACGCGGCATAGGTGCGGTCGAAAGCGCCGCTGTACTGGGTGAATATGGCGTAGCTGAAGACCTCGTAGCGCATCAGCGCGATCGCACCGAAATCGCCGATCACATAAAGACCGACGATCAGCCAGCTTGCGACCATAGCGGGCCAGAGCTGCGGAAGAACGATATAGCAGAAGATGACCAGGCGCGATTTGCCGAGGCTTTGCGCGGATTCCTCGAACGCCGGATCCATGCCGAGAAACGCGGCCCGCAGGTTCAGGAACAGGTACGGAAAGGTGTAGAGCGACAGGGCAAGGCCCGCGCCCCAGAGTCCGTGCAGGGGAGGCAGCGAGATCCCGGCCCATTGCCGGGCGAATCCGTAGTAGCCGGAAAGTCCCAGCAACGCATAGGCCATCACATAGCCGGGAACGGCGAGCGGCAACGCCATGAGGAAGGACAGGAGGCCCTTGAAGCGGATGTCGGTTCGCGTCACCAGCCATGCGGCTGGCAGGGCGATCAGCGTGCCCAGCGTGAGCACGACCGCGACGAGCTTCAGCGTGTTCAGAAGAAGAAACAGGTTGCGCTGGCGGAAGACGATCTCACCGAGCTGTGACGCGTCGGCATCGAGCGCGCGCACAAGCAGGTAGAAGGCGGGCAGGAATGTGCCGATGCCCACGACGAGCGCGGGCACGACAAGCAGGAGTGGGGGGCGGGGGGTGCGCCCCGCCCTCGTGAATGTGGCCAGAACCGTCACGAGCCGATCAGAGCAGACCGACTTCGCGAAGCAGGTTCAGCGTGGCTTCGAGGTCGCCGAGCGCGTTGGTGTCGACCTTCGGGCTGATCTCGTTGACGGCCTCGAGAGGCTCAAGCGTGGCGTGCGGGATGATGCCGGTGCGAACCGGATACTCGTAGCCCTGCAAGGTGATGAACTGCTGGGCAGCCGGGGAGAGCAGGAAGTCGATGAACTTGCGGGCGTTCTCCTTGTTGTCGCTCGCTTCGACGATGCCGGCGCCGGCGACGAGCACGAGATTGCCGATATCCCCTGCCGCGAACGTAGTCTGGCGAACGGGGAACTCTGCGTCGCGAGCGGTGTAGCGGCCGAGATAGTAGTTGTTGATCAGGCCGAAATCGACTTCGCCATTGGCAATGGCATCGATCTGAGTACCATTGTTGCGATAGACCTTCGCTTCGTTGGCGATCATCGCCTCCAGCCATGCCTTGACGGCCTCGTCGCCTTCGGTCAGGCGGAACGCGGTGACGAACGCTTGGAAGCCGCCATTGGTCGGCGCCCACGCGACGCGACCCTTGTACTTCTCATCGGTCAGGTCGGCGATGCTCTGCGGCAGGTCACCCTCCTCGACGCGTTCGGTCGAATAAACCAGCACACGCGTGCGGCCCGAGGTCGCGACCCACTTGTTGGCGTCGCTACGGAAAGCGTCCAGCACCGTTTCATTCACTTCGGCCGGAAGATCGGCGAAAGCGGGCGAAAGCGCGCCGAGAGCGCCGGCATCCTGCGCCCAGAAGACGTCCGCAGGGCTGTTGGCGCCTTCTTCCAGCAGCAGCGTGGCAAGCTCCGAGGTGCCGCCGTAGCGGACTTCCGCGGTGATGCCGGTTTCGGCTTCGAACTGCTTGATCAGCGGTGCTATCAACGCCTCGCCCCGACCCGAATAGATCGTCACTGTTTCGGCAGCGGCGAACGAGGTCAGGCCGAGCACAAGACCGAGACCTGCCAGAATGGTTTTCTTCATAGTCGTTCCTTCCTTGGTGTACCGCACCCCCGAACAGGATCGCAAGGAAGTCCCGACATGACGGTCAGCAACGGCGCGTCGTGGCGGAACCGCCGTGGCGGCCGCGCATGTATGCACAGCCGACCAGCGAGCACTCCAGGTGCGGCCGGTTCAGAATACCTGCGGGGGTGGATGTTCCGAGAAGCTCTCGCACGATCCGCGCAAGCGACAACCCCTGGGCAAAGACAGTCCCGCGTCAGTCACCTGCAGATAACTATTCTGAAATTGTCCAGTTTAACACTGGCTTAGGACCATTGGCCGCAATCATCAGACTAAAGTCCCATGCATTCAGGAAGCCTCCTCGGCGCTCCTCAGGACGAGCGCCGCCTCAGTACGGTTACGCACATTAAGTTTTTGCAGAATGCGGGTCATGTGGTGCTTGACCGTCTTTTCCTGCATGTCGGCCTGACGGGCGACCTCCTTGTTTGAGAAGCCGGTCGCGACCAGCCTGAGAACCTGCGTCTCGCGCGGCGTAAGCTTCGACAAAAGGTGCTCGACGACGGAACCGGGCTCTTGCCGGACCGGTTGCTCGACACCACCGTCGTCCATCCGTCCTGCAGAGAGGATTTCCGCGGCCAGCGTCGGCGAAACATGGCCCGCGCCGCGGGCGACATCGCGCACCGCGTCGATCAATGCCCTGCCGCCGACGCCCTTCAGGACATAGCCGTGCGCACCCAGCTTCAACGCCCTCAGCACGTCCTCGCTGTCTTCCGAGGCGGTGAGCACGGCGATACGCAGTTCGGGCTGGGACGCGCGGATGGTCTCCAGCGCGGCAAATCCTCCGCCTGGCATTGACAGATCGAGCAGAACAATATCCGGCCGTAGCTCGCGGGCCAGATCCACTGCCTCCTGCGCCGAAGAGCCCTCGCCGCAAACGCACAGGTCGCCGGCTTCCGAGAGCGCCATGAATAGCCCCTGACGGAAGATCGGATGATCGTCCACGATCAGAATCCGGGTCATGAAAGCTCGACCTCCGCCACTGCCGGCAAACGCATCACGACGCTCGTGCCCGATCCCTTCCGCGTATCGATATGGAAGCTTCCCTTCAGTCCCGCGACACGCTCGCGCAGACCAAGAAGCCCAAGCCCTTCGCCACGCTCGTCCGACTCGAAGCCAGGGCCGTCATCGCGGACCTCGACCTCTATGCCTTCCACGATCCTGCGGATCGCAACGGTCTGTCGAGCGCCGCCGGCGTGCTTCGATCCGTTGTTCAGAGTCTCCTGCAGGAAACGATAGATACATGTCTTGGCCGCAAGCGGGAGCCCCGGCAGATCCTCTGCCAAATTCATCGACACCTTGTGGCCGCAACGGGCCTCGTGCGCCGCCGCGATACGCCTTGCTACCGTCGCCACCGGCCACCCTTCAAGCTCGGGCAGCGCCAGCCCGCGACAGATATAGCGAATCTCCTGCATGGCCTCGTTGACTGCTTGCCGAACCTGTTCCTGCTGGAGGCTTTCGGGATCGTCGAGCCGCAATGCGGCGAAAGCCAGCAATTGCGTCGGGCCGTCGTGAAGCTCGGCGGAAATCCGGCGAAGCGTGCGCTCGTGCAATTCGGCGATCCGGTGATTTGCCTGCTCCACCCGCCGGGCGAGACCGCTGTTCTTCTCCAGCAGCGACGAGAGCTGCTCGACCTTCTCGCCGAGCGCCTCGCTTTGACGCGCGATGGTGCGGCTGCCGCGCGCGAAGACGAAATAGAGCGCCGAGAATATACCGAGCGAAACCAGGCCCACGACGAGCCAGCTTCTCAGGCGTGCATCGAAGAGATGCTCCCGTAGTTTGTCAGCCGTTGTGTAGAACTCGGCGACGGCAATGATCGCGCCTGTCTTTGCCGAACGAACCGGGCTGTAGACCTCGAGAAGCGGTTCGTCGCCGAGGCTTTCGACGTCGTTGTCGGGATGTGACCGTCGCGCATACGCGGCGTCGACCCTGCCGGCCAAGGCGCTCCTCAGACCGGGACTCAGATCGAGTATGCGCCCAACGATGTCGGGATTGTCGCTGAATATGACACGGCCGTCCGGACCCCAGAGCTTGAACGCGGAAACCTCGTCCCGCAGAGCACCGCGTCGCAGGATGTGTTCGAGCTCAAGCCTTGCATCCGCGCTGAGGAGGCCGGCTTCACCGATTTCCTGCGTCACCGGTGCTATGATGGCTTCAACATAGAGCGCAGTCACCGCGCCTGCATTGTCGGTGACGCCATCCTCGATCTCCGAGGTCACCCAGAAGCCGATGACAAGCATGCCGGCGACAAGCACAATGCCGGCAACCACCATGAACTGCGCCATCAAGCCGGCTGACGCGTTCCGCCACCACGACGCGATAGTTCGACGCCTCCAGCCGTTGACATGCACCTGTGCCCGATCTCCCTGTTCGTCGCATGCGCCGAAGTTCATCGACGGACCGGAACCCCACAACGGCAACCCCTTTCCCGTGACGCAGCATGAGAGCGGGCCGGTTGCGAACCGCCGTCGTGACACGCACCTTCCGGACGTCGAAGCTCCGCTCCTTACTACTCCTCAAAATCTGAATACCATGCTCTACTTTTGTTTCCAATCACACCGTCGTTGAGTTCGACCCGCTCTCCGGCTGAGCCGACATGGCGCCTGGCCTGCCGATGACGGCGATCATAGCTGTTGTTGTGACGGTCGGCGCGACCGGCATCGGCTTCGCCGTCATGATCGTTTACATTCCTGGTCATGACGTCGCCCACTCGGACCGAAAGATGGCTAGCAGAAAACTCCACCTGCCAACCGGAGCGTTGATAGCATCCGCAATTGTTGCCGGGATGACTGCCGGTGCGGCTGGCGTCTACGTGTTCGGTGACCCTTTCGGTAGCGATAGGCCGACTGTCGCGACCGTCGATTCAGGTCAAAGCTGCCCTGCGCGCGACGACAAGATCGCGGCCATCGATAAGGCCGCTCAAGGGGAGGTGGCGGCGATGCTGCCCGCCACGACGCCGCTTTCGATGCGCAACCTCGCGTTCAACGGGCCAGATGGGGCGGCCATGACTGTCGCCGAGTTGGCTGGCAAGACGTTGCTCATGAATCTCTGGGCGACATGGTGCGCGCCCTGCCGCGAAGAAATGCCTGCGTTGAACGAACTGCAGACGACGATGGGCGGCGCGGATTTCGAGGTCGTGGCCGTCAATGTCGATACCGGCGGCGACGAGAAGCCAAAGGCGTTTCTGGAAGAGATCGGCGTCGACGAGCTTGCCTACTATCGAGATCCCTCGCTCGAGCTTTTCAACAGCCTCAAGCGACAGGGACTCGCGGTCGGACTGCCGGTAACGTTGCTGATAGACAAAGAAGGCTGCCTTCTCGCCCATATGAATGGACCTGCCGAGTGGGCCAGCGATGATGCCAGGCTGCTCATCGAAGCAGCGATGTGAGATGATTCCAGGCTGATCAATTTGGCCACCCCGCGCCCAATCTTGTGAACCAATTCGGTAGCAACGGTGCCTTTCACTCCGCCGGGACATCCGACCTGGTAAGTGCGATCGGTTTTCGACTTGGTGCGCCGACCCGAAACCGGCGATCGAACAGCGATATCGAACCGCCGGTCATCATTACCACGCCGCCTAGCCAGATCAGCAGCACGAGTGGCTTCCACCACACGCGCACCACCACGCCGCCGTCGGGGGTGGGATCGCCGAGCGAGACGTAGAGCTGGCTGAAGCCGCGCGTGGCGATGCCGGCTTCCGTGGTCGGCATCTGTCGTGCCGTATAGAGCCGCTTGGACGACATGATTTCCCCGCGCGGGCGCCCGACGCTGTCGAGATAGACGAACCGGCCCTGCTCCTCGGTGAAGTTGGGGCCACGGTGCGGCGCGATGCCGTCGAAACGCAACGTGTATCCGGCGACGGGCAGCGTGTCGCCGGGACGCATCACGACGATCCGTTCGATCTCGAGCGAGGTGACGGCGGCGATGCCCAACACCGTCACGCCCAGTCCGAAATGCGCGGCTGCCGTGCCGTAGACCGAGCGCGGCAGCCCCTTGAAGCGCTTCCACGCGACGGTCGCGCCCACGCTGCCGATGCCGGCCTTCAGCGCCAGGTCGGTCAGCGCGCCCAGCATAAGCCAGACGGCGATACCGACTCCGAAGGCCGCCAGGGCGCCCTTGCCCTCCACGAAGAAGAAGACCACGAGCGCCGTCAGCAGCGCAGCTCCGAAGGCGAAGTAGAGGCGCTGGGCGACTGCGTAGAGATCCCCGCGCTTCCAAGCGAGCAGCGGCCCGAACGGCACAGCCAAAAGGAGCGGGATCATCAACGGGATGAAGGTTAGATTGAAGAAGGGCGCGCCCACGGAAATCTTGTCGCCAGTAACCGCCTCGACAAGAAGCGGATAGAGGGTTCCGATCAGCACCGTGGCCGCCGCCGTGGTCAGGAACAGGTTGTTGAGGACTAGCGCGCCCTCGCGCGAGACGGGATGGAACAGACCGCCCTGTGTCAACGCCGAGGCTCTTGCCGCGAACAGCACCAGCGACCCACCGATAAGCAGGATCAGGATCATCAGGATGAAGACGCCGCGCGCCGGGTCGGTGGCGAAGGCGTGGACGGACGTCAACACGCCCGAGCGCACGAGGAACGTGCCGAGCAGCGACAGCGAGAAGGTCAGTATGGCGAGCAGCAGCGTCCAGATCTTCAGCGCAGACCGCTTTTCCATCACGATTGCCGAATGCAGCAGCGCCGTGCCCGACAGCCACGGCAGGAACGAGGCGTTCTCCACCGGGTCCCAGAACCACCAGCCGCCCCAGCCGAGCTCGTAATAGGCCCAGTAGGAGCCCATGGCGATGCCGCCCGTCAAGAATAGCCAGGCCGCCAGCGTCCACGGCCTGACCCAGCGCGCCCAGGCCGCGTCGATCCGGCCCTCGATCAGCGCCGCGACCGCGAAGGAGAAGCAGACCGAGAAACCGACATAGCCGAGATAGAGCAGCGGCGGGTGGATGGCGAGGCCGATGTCCTGGAGAATCGGGTTGAGGTCGCGCCCCTCGATCGGCGCAGGATTGATCCGGGCGAAGGGGTTCGATGTGGCGAGGATGAACAGCAGGAAGGCCGCGCCCACCAGCCCCTGCACAGACAGCACGTTAGTGCGCAGGCTCGCAGGGAGATTGTCGCTGAACCAGGCTACAAGCGCTCCGAAAAAGGCCAGGATCAGAACCCAGAGCAGCATGGAGCCCTCGTGGTTCCCCCACACGCCGGTGACCTTGAAAAGCATCGGCTTCAGCGAATGCGAGTTCTCCCAGACGTTCTGAACGGAAAAGTCGGAGGTGACATAGGCTGTCGTCAGCGCGGCGAACGACATTGCGACGAAGGCGAAGACCGCAACGGCAGCCGGCCTGGCAACCGCCATCAGACGCTCGTCGCCCAGTCGCGTGCCGAACCACGATACGAAGAACTGCGCCATGGCCAAAACAAATGCCAGGACGAGCGCGAAATGTCCCAATTCAACGATCATGGCGAAGTCCCGAGCCGCCTCCAGGGCGCGATAAGGCATTTATGCAACCTCTAGCAGGGTGAGGTGCAAGAGGCTGATCGAGGCTGATCATGGATATCCCGGGTCTGGTAGCTGAGATCGGCACTAGGGCGTTTGCAACCAGACGGAATGGTCTAGCGTCAGACAAATGAAGCCCATCCGCCTGCCCGGCCAGCGGAGTGCCTCAGGAAGACGGATTTCGACTTTGGTCGGACAATCTAAATTTTTTCATACCGGTTAAACATCTTGTAAGCCACTCAACTTAAACCACCCTTCATTGCTCATCAGTATGCTTGTCCAAAATAGCGGGGCAGGCAAGATGAAACACAAGTATAGAACTACGGCGATGATATCGCGCATTGTATCCTGCGCGATCGCTGTTTTCCTTTCGATGCCGACGCAGGCCGAGCCCGTCAGGTCCACAGAGCTGGCCGAGGCCGCTCCGCTCGCCGCCAAACTGGGCGGCACGCTTGGCGCGCCGCTTCCCGAGCTGCAAGGCACGCGCGCCGCGCCGGCCTTTGAGGCTTTGGCCGTCCCGCTCCCACGCGCTGCTCCCGACAGGGCGCGCGCGCTCGACTCGGTCATCACTGGCAGCGTACCTTCGGCGGTGTTCGGCTCCGTCGCGCTGCCCTTCCGAAACCTGCCGGCCGCCAAGCGCTGGAGCTACATCTACTCCCAGATAGGGCTGCCGCCCATCGCCGGCTGCGAGGGCGACAGCGCCTGCCTGGAGCGCGGCGGTCGGCTGCAGGGCGTCATCGACGAGGCCAGGCAGGCGCGCTTCCTCGACAAGCTGCGCATGGTCACCGCAGCCGTCAACGACATGATCGCCTACGCCGCCGACAGCGAGCTCTACGGCACGCTGGACTATTGGGCCACGCCGTCGGAGACATTGCTCGCCGGACGCGGCGACTGCGAGGACTACGCGATCCTGAAGATGGCCGCGCTCAAGGCAGCCGGCATTCCTTCCGGCAGCATGTCGCTGGTGGTGCTGCGCGATCGCGAGCGCGACTTTTATCATGCCGTGCTCGCCGTCACCACCGACCAAGGCCACCTCATCCTGGACAATCTGCGGGACGCGGTGGTGGTGGACCGCCGCCTTCCGAGCTACCAGCCGCTGTTCTCGGTGAGCCAGGACCGCTCCTGGATCCACGGCGTGCGCCGCGCTCCGGGCGACGCGATCGCCGCGCGCCGCCCCCCGCTCGGCGCCGTCGCGCCCGGCGAGGGCTTCGACCCGGCCGCCGACCGCTGAGGCGGGGCGGGCGCGTCACCCCTGCGCGACATAGCCCAGTATGGTCACCGTGTCGGGGGACGGCGCGAGCGTGGTGGAGAGCGGACCGCGCAGCCGCTGGTCCTCGACGCCGCGCACGAAGCCGGTGCGCACCGGCCTGTTAGTCGCGCTTGCCCTGATAGTCGGAACGTCTATCGCGGCCTTGGCGATCGGCTCCCTGTTCATATGATGTTCGGATGAAGCCGGGAACACACACCGGCTTCTTCCAACACTCGCCTGTTACACAGGTGCATGCAGGGCTGGCGCCGAGCGTGCTTGCTCCATAAGCAGCACGCCGTCGATACGGTCTCGCTCGGCCAGGAAGGCCTGCAATTCGTCACCTGCAAGTGTCCGCTCGGCCGGCAGGCGTACGCGCATCGGGTCCACCTTGGTGCCGTTGACGATGAGCTCGTAGTGAAGATGATTGCCCGTGGAAAGGCCGGTCGAGCCCACGTAGCCGATGATCTGGCCCTGCCGGATGCGCGCGCCCGGGACCACACCATCAGCGATTTTGCTCTGGTGATTGAAAGTCGTCTGGTAGCCGTTTGCGTGATTGATGACCGTCTGACGGCCATAGCCGCCATTCCAACCGGCCTGTTCGACGACACCATCGCCAGAAGCAATTATCGGCGTCCCTCGCGGTGCCGCCCAATCGATGCCCGTGTGCGCGCGGGTGTATCCAAGTATCGGGTGGCGTCGATTGCCGAAACCGGACCTGAATTCACCGTTTGGAATCGGATTGCGCAGCAGGAACGGCCGCGCGCTGCGACCGTTTTCGTCGAAATAGCCGACAGTGCCGTCTTGCATCTGAAAGCGATAAAACGCGCGCGCGGTGCCGCCCACATTGGCCCGCACGAACAGGAGCTCGGATTCTGGTGTGGCGTTGTCATCGCCATCAGGCTGCGAAAAGAAGACCTCGATGCTGTCTGCCTGGTTGAGGCGTGACTGAAGATCGACGTCCGCCGCGAGCAGCCGGACAAGCTGACGGGTCATGGAACGTGAAAGCCCATGAGAAAAAGCGGCACGGTAAATTCCATCGTAGAGGGTGGGCAGATCGTCGCGGCTGTACATGGCGGGAGGGTGGGTGGAGTCGAACGCCGCCTGCACCGCTGGGCTGTGCTCCGGCTCGCTTGCTGGCACATACTGCCGCCTGTCGTTGAGTGCGACTGTGGATACATGCCGATCCACATCGTACAGGCTCGCGCGCACGATGCGACTGACCCCGCGCCGCGTTTCGACACCGAGACGCAAAATACTGCCGGCCGCCAGCGTCGAAGATCCCAGCACGGTGGTCAGCGCGGTCGCCATTCCCTCTGCATCAGGGCTCGCGTAGCCCGCCCGTTCCAGCGCCTCTGCAATCTCCCCTTCGGCATGAAAGGGGATCACATCCTCGGCATAGTCGGTGACTGGGTCGTCCGCTCTGGCCCGGTTTGCCACCGATGCGTTCTCCGCCACGATACGAATGCCGCTCGACGGTTGGAGCGCACTACTTGCCGGGGGATCGCCGAAACGCTGAGGGTCGACATAGTGGAGAGCGGCCACTCGCACTTCCCCAACGGTAAGGATGGCGCCGAGACTGCGGACCACGACTTCAACCTCTTCGGCCGACAAAGCGCTGCCTTCATCGAAGGCGCCCATCTCGAGAGGAAATTCGCTCATACGCAGGCGGACCACGTTCTCGACCCCGGCACCGTAGATAATGCCGGTGGTCGAGGCGTACTGGGGAGCCCCTTCCTCGGCAAAGATTTCCAGGCCGTCGAAGGAGGGATATGAACGGTTCGTCGCGTGGCCCGCAGCCAGCGACATCCGGGCCTGGACGAACGGCAACGTACGCAACACATCTCGGTCGCCGGACCGCCTCATTGTCGCCAGCTCCATGCGCCTGCGGTCGGCCAGGCTTGCCAGATTTCGCGTCGGCACCAGTCGGCCCCCCTTGGCGCCAGCCTGACTGTCGGCGGTTCGACCTAGTGCGCTGGTGCTCAGGATTTCAGGCGGCGTGGCAAGGACCTCACGACCGTCGAGAGCCGCGAACAACGCAACGCCCATCAGGACGCTTGATGTGACCGCGGTCAGAAATGTTCCGGACAGCCACCGAATCGACACTTCTCGCCGGTCCGGCGGCTTCTCGCGACCGCCGACAACCAATGGTGGTTCATTTCCTAGCGCAGCAAGAGTGTCGTCGATCGACGGCATTTGATGTGGTTGATACCCCCCCAGAACCCTCATATGCATTTCTCAAAGCGCGAAGACGATTGTCGCCAACACGCATCGCTTCACCACTGAGGGTTTCCCCACCCAGCGAAAGCTCACCCCGTCGTCGGGCGATCTCGGGTTCGCGCAGATTGCCTCGTTTGCAGCTTGCACCAGTCCGACTATGGAGAAAATTGGGCTCGAATATGGCCCGGCCGCTTCAGCAGTCGATTGGTGCGATCTGGGCAATCGACGTCCCAATGGTGTCAGCTGCGGAGATGGGCGCTGCATGTGATCACCGCATCAAAAGCCATCCGCCGGATCGCGGGCAGTGCCGCCAGTCGGCGCTCAACGGGCGTCCAGCGGCGCATCGTCAGCGCCCAAGCCGGCATGCTTGAGCCCAGGGGCCAGATCTTACGGCGCCCAAGAAGCAAAAATCCCACCCGCCGTCCCGTCCGGTGCTTGAAGCTCATCCTGCTAGAGGTGGGAGAGTTGGAGAACCCTCGGGCTTGACGATGATTCGCAGTGCTGCGCGAACACCGTTTGTCTCCGGGCGAGCTGCTAGATAGCAAGAGTTTGAACAATGCCTCAATCAGCCGACAAGCTGACATTCCTGCGTGCATGGCTTGCCAACCCGCTGCGGGTTGGCTCGGCCATCCCGTCAAGCGAGAAGCTCGCTTCGATGATCACCAGCGAGATCAATCCACGGATTGGACCAGTGATCGAGCTCGGACCTGGCACTGGCGTTTTTACGGAGGCGCTGATGGCACGCGGAGTTCGGCAGGAAGACCTGCTTCTGGTCGAGCTCGGCGACGAATTCGCAGACGTTCTCGCCCTGCGCTACCCGGACGCGACCATCCTACGGACCGACGCAGCAAGGCTTTCGATGAGCAGCCTGTCGCGTCGACGATATCATGGCGCTGCAATCAGCGGCCTACCGCTGCTGGCCATGCCGCCTTCGAAAGTCCTTCGAATTCTGAGCGGCGCATTTCGATTGCTCGAGCCGAAGGCAAGCTTCTACCAGTTCACATATGGTTGGCGATGCCCCGTACCCGAGGCAGTTCTGCGTCGCCTCGACCTGAAGGCCGAAAAGATCGGGACGGAGTTGCGCAATTTTCCGCCTGCGTCCGTATTCCGGATCGGACGTCGAACGATTTGAACTTCTTCAACGACGACGGAATCGGGGTTGAACCTCTAGTTGGTCAAACTCCTATGGTGCGTCCCCTGCAACACTGGAAGACGGCACTGCATGACGAACTCCACGCGCCTCTTGGCAATCGATGCGATTCGAGGTGTCGCGATCGCCGGTGTCGTTCTATTTCACTTCGTCTGGGACCTCGAATTCACCGGCTTTGTCTCCGGCGTTGCCAACCATCCGCTGTGGCTGGCGTTTGGACGCAGCCTTGCAGGCACCTTCATGATCCTAGTCGGGATCGGCCTCGTGCTGGCGGCCAGGGCCGGCCTTCGAGCTTCTAGCTATCTAAAACGTCTGGCTAAGATCGTCACGGCCGCCGCAGCGATCTCGGCGGTAACGTGGTATGTCCTACCGACCACCTTCATCTATTTCGGCATCCTGCACGCGATCGCTGCTGCCACATTGATCGGGACATTGTTTCTGCGGGCGCCGGCTTGGACATGCCTCCTGGCGGGTATCGCCGTCTTCTTCATGCCCATGCTTTGGCGGTCGGCGAGCTTCGACACGCGCTGGTTGGCCTGGATCGGATTTGCAGAGCAGGTACCGCCGAGCAACGATTTCGTGCCGATCTTTCCGTGGGTCGGCCTCACGCTGATGGGCGCCGCCGGGGCGAAGTGGTTGCTGTCAACCGGCCTGGATGCAGCGTTCGCAAACGCGCTCCCAACCGGAAAACCGGCCTGGCTGCTCGCCTGGATGGGTCGGCGCAGCCTCGCAATCTACCTCCTGCATCAGCCAATCCTCCTTGGCATCATCCTCCCCGTTTCGTGGCTCGTACAACGATGAGGGAACGGCATCCGTTTTCATGCTCTGCATGGCTTCCCGACAGCCATAGGAAATCCGGCGGCGGCTTATGAATTCTGCGAGAACCTGGGATCAGTCGGTCTATGGACGGTGTCCGCGACTTCTTGCGGTCCGAAGCGAGGACGCCTACCCGCGCCAGTTCGCTTCAAGGCTCGATGAGCCTGCCTTGTTGGTGGCTGCTGTCCGCAAGAGTTTCGATGACGCGACATTCGCCAATCCGACCAGAAGCGCATTGGCGTATCATCTTCTCAAGCTCGGCGCGCAGCAGCTGTAGGCTCGCGATCCGCAACTCGACATCAGCCAGCCGCGCCGTGGCGATAGAGTCGGCCGCGTCGCAAGACTCGTCGGGATGGTCCTGCAATCTCAGCAGCGTGCGGATCGCCTCCACCTCGAACCCGAGTTCGCGCGCGTGGCGGATGAAGGAGAGCCGCCGAAGGTCGGACCGGTCGTAGAAACGCCGATTTCCGTCACTGCGCGCGATCCTCGGCAACAGGCCGATTTCCTCATAATACCGGATGGTCGGTACCTTTACGCCACTCTCCCGTGCAGCCTCGCCGATCGAGTACGTCCTTGCGCCCATAGTCTCCCGAACCTCTCGTCTATGGCGGATGTAGCACGATTGAGAAGATGCTCAAGGCGTCCGCCTGATTGTCTTTTACCCTCGAATTTGCGCGAGCCCATTTGTCGCACGCGAAGGTCCGGAAGGCTCTTGAAGCTCAAGCAACCTGAGGTGTTACGGCTTTCGGATCGTGTGTTCGGATATCAACCGGATCAAAGGAGGGAACAGAATGTCGGGGTCGCCATCCAGCTACGTCCCAAAATCAGGAATCGGCCGCTGGGTGGACGCGCGCATGCCGCTTCCCCGATTGGTGCATGACTCCTTCGTATCCTATCCGGTTCCGCGCAATCTGAACTACGCCTATACCTTCGGCGGCATTCTGACGCTGATGCTGGTCCTCCAGATCGCGACCGGGATCGTGCTCGCGATGCACTATACAGCGAACACGGCAACAGCGTTCGACTCCGTCGAAAAGATCATGCGCGACGTCAATTCCGGTTGGCTCCTGCGATATCTTCACTCCAACGGGGCATCGTTCTTCTTCATAGCTGTCTATCTGCACATCTTCCGCGGACTCTACTATGGGTCGTACAAGGCGCCGCGCGAGCTGCTCTGGATACTCGGCTGCATCATCTACCTTCTCATGATGGCCACCGGCTTCATGGGCTATGTGCTCCCCTGGGGACAGATGAGCTTCTGGGGCGCCACCGTCATCACCGGATTTTTCACGGCAATCCCGCTGGTCGGGGAATGGCTTCAGCAGCTTCTCCTTGGCGGCTTCGCTGTCGACAGTCCGACGCTGAACAGGTTCTTCGCACTGCACTACCTGTTGCCATTCATGATTGCTGGCGTCGTCGTCCTGCATGTCTGGGCGCTGCACGTCACCGGCCAGACCAACCCGACAGGCATAGAGGTCAAGCACAAGACCGACACGTTGCCCTTCACGCCCTATGCGACCACAAAAGACGCGGTGGGCATGGTTCTCTTCCTGATCGTGTTCGCATACTTCGTCTTCTACATTCCCAACTATCTGGGCCACGCTGACAACTATGTGCAAGCCGATCCGCTTCGGACCCCTGCCAAGATCGTTCCCGAGTGGTACTTCCTGCCGTTCTACGCAATCCTGAGAGCAGTCACTTTCAACATCGGCCCCATAGACGCAAAGCTTGGCGGCGTGCTCGCGATGTTCGGCGCGATCGCAGTGCTGTTCTTCGTACCGTGGCTCGACACGTCCAAGGTAAGATCCGCGGTCTACCGACCCTGGTACAAGCTGTTCTTCTGGCTGTTCGCGGCGAATGCCCTCTTCCTCGGCTGGCTGGGGGCAAAGCCTGCGGAAGGCGTCTATGTTCCGCTAATGCAGGTCTCGACACTACTCTATTTCGGCTTTTTCCTTGTTGTCATGCCGCTGCTGGGACTGCTTGAAACGCCGCGTCGGCTCCCGAATTCGATCACCGAGGCGGTCCTTGGTAAGGAACCCCCTGACGCAAACAGCGAGACTGGGAAAGTGAGCGAAGCACAAAGGCGGGTTGAACGTTCCTGAGCGGACTCAGCTGGCGCGCCCTCAGTAGATGGCTGGGGCGGGAGCGCCGGGGTGAGCGTCGGCTCCATCCGCTCCACGACCTCCGATAGGTCGTCCGTCGATCATGCGACGTGGTCCAACCTGGTGATTGTCGCCACGTTGCCGGCGCACAGATCGTCGAGCATCCGCCCCAACCCGCGCCGGTCGCGCTTCGCCCCGGATACCTTTTCCCTACGACTCCCCCCAGTCGCAAACCATGTAGCGGGATTTCTACGACTTGCGACAGTGACGCGCGACGCGAAAGGGGCCGGACTTTCCCGCCCTCGGGGAAGTGTTGCGGGTCTTAGAAATTATGCGACAGCGACCGCTGGTGGGTGAGAAGCGGAACGGCGGCTTCGGCCCCGAAACGACGGCAAGCCGACGGAGATCACCCTCCGGATGCTTCCAGATAGGACAGGCACATAGTGGTCAACTGACGGCGAATGTCTGCTTGCACCTGCAGGGGCAGGTTCCTCTCGAACACATTTCGCACCGTCCCGAAGATCACGGACAGCAATGTGACGTTGACGAGGGCGATGTCTGCATAGTGCGCGTCCGGGGCGCTGCGGAGCATCGCGATGGTTGCGGCGTCCATTCGCTCGGCAAAGGCCTCGATCAGCGCTTCATTGTCGAGTTCGACCGCGGACCTATAGAGCGCGCGGGTCACCTCGCTTCGCTCCGTCTTGGCCTTCCAATAGGCCGTAACGAGCGCCTCGACCATGGCAGCGGTCGTGGCGCCGCGATGTTGCTGGCAGGCCCTCTCCACGCGCTCGGCCACGATATCCAGATAGCGCTCGTTCAGCGCATAAAGCAGTGCCTGCTTGTGCGGAAAATACTGGTACATGGTGCCGACCGATACGCCGGCGCGCTCGGCGACGCGGGTCGTGGTCAGCCGGTGGATCCCCTCGCTCAGCAAAACCTGAATAGTCGCTTCGAAAATGGCGTCGACGGTTACCGCAGCGCGCTGTTGGCGCGGCCTTTTCCGGGGGCTTAGATGTCGTGGAGCCGTCGCAGTCATAAGCGAATCCTCAAAGCGAATGATCCTTCATATATTGGGAGCCAGCGATCCACGCCAATCCTTTGGAAGGAAATTCTCCGTGTCGGACAACAAACGCATCGCCCTCGTCACCGGCGCCAACAAGGGCATCGGACTGGAGATCGCCCGTCAGCTGGCAGACGCTAGTGTGACAGTTTTGATGGGCGCTCGAACCCTGCGGCGCGGCCAGGAAGCGGCTGCCCAACTGTCGGACGACGGACTGGCCGTCGAGGCCATCGAGATCGATCTCGACCATGAGAACACCATCGCCGCCGCCGCCCAACAGATCGCAGCTAGGTATGGCCGGCTGGACATTCTGGTGAACAATGCCGGCATCGTCGATTCCGCCGATGGTCCGCCATCGGTTGCCACGACGGCTGCGGTGCGCAAGCTCATCGAGACCAATTTCATTGGCGCCCTGGCGGTCACGCAGGCCATGCTGCCCCTGCTGCGCAAGTCGCAGGCCGGGCGTATCGTCAACCTGTCTACGACGCTCGGCTCGCTGGCCATCAACGGCGATCCGACGTCGCCATATTATGACGCTCGGCTGATCGGCTACAACGCGTCCAAGGCGGCGCTCAACATGTTGACGGTGCAACTGGCGGCGGAACTGAAAGATACATTCATCGTCGTGAACTCCGTCGCTCCGGGCTATGTCAAGACCGACCTGACCGGCCACAATGGCTTCATGACGCCCGAAGAGGGCGCACGGCTGCCGGTGAAGTACGCTCTGCTCGGAGCCGATGCGGTGTCCGGTCGTTTTGTGGAGCCGGATGGCAACGCCCCCTGGTAAGGCTCCTGGTCACCACGGCCTCGCCGGAACCGACTTGTCCGGTGAACCTTTCCTCAGCGACGAGGTCGGCTTTCAGGCTAACGGGCAACACGTCTCAAGGGCCGATAAGAGGTCGATTCCTGTTGTCGCTCGCTGTCGTGGGATTTAGCATTTCGGCGACAAAATAGTGGGTATCCATATGGTGGGCCATATGCCCTCGGCCTGCTATCGCCGGACCGACGTAAGCGGATTGCTGTCCGATATGCCAAGGTAGCCGTACACCGCGCGGCGCACACGCTGTTCAAGCTGCGAGACATCGGCCTTTCCGAACGGACCCGAGGAATCGGCCATTCCGCGCGTGAGCGCCGCCAAATCTCTGGCGGCGGTTTCCGGGTTCTCGACGCCGTGGGGTGCCAGCGCCTTTGCTACAACGACCACGATCTGCCGTTTCAAGGCTTCCGTCTCGGGTCCGAGATCCAGCGTCGTCTCTGCATATTCAAGGCTGCGAGCCAGTTCGGGACGCTCGACCCAATGGGCGATCCCGGCGCGCACAAGACCATCGGCAATTGTGCGGAGATCACTAGCCTCCAGCCGCGAGCTCGCATCCTGCATCTTCTCGATCAGCGCGGTCCGCTTGCGGCGGATCAGTTCCACAAGCAGCGCCTCCTTGGATGGAAAGTACTGATAGAGGCTTCCGATGCTGACCCCCGCCTGACGGGCCACCGCGTTGGTGTTGAAGCCGTGCAGTCCCTTGGTCTCCAGAATGTGAGCAGCGCCTTCGAGCACGACATCGAACGTCGCCATCGAACGGGCCTGGCGGGGTCGTTTTCTTGGGTCGGTGGAGGAGGCCGGGTCGGGCATGAACACGAGTATCGAAGATGAGCAATCGCTCGTATATTAAGGGCGCAATCTTGAAACGCAACAACAACGGCGTGTGATGTCCGATACCCTGAGGTTCTTCCGCTCCTGGCTCGCCGATCCCCTCCGGGTGGCATCCATTATTCCCTCCGGCAACCGCCTTGCCGACTTGATGACATCCGGGATCGACCCGGCGCAGGGACCGGTCGTGGAACTCGGACCCGGAACCGGCGTGTTCACGCGCGCCCTGATCCGGCAAGGCTTCAAGCCAGGCGATCTGACGCTGGTGGAGCTCGGTCGAGACTTTGCCGCCCTGTTGGCGGAACGGCATCCCGAGGCGGTGATTGTCGTCGCGGATGCGGCGCACCTGAACCGCCTGCCGCCCGCAGCCGCACGGCGACATGCGGCTGCCGTCAGCGGCCTTCCCCTGTTGTCGATGCCGCCTGCAAAGGTGATGCGGATTCTTGCCGGCACCTTTCGGCTGCTGGACACGAATGCGAGTTTCTACCAGTTCACCTACGGATGGCGATGCCCGGTGCCGGCAGAGGTCCTGCGCCGCCTGGAGCTTCACGCGGTCAAGATAGGCACCGCCGTCGCGAACATACCGCCGGCAAGCGTCTACCGCATATCGATGGCCGGTTCGCGCGCCGCGCCCCGGCACTCGGACGTTCGCCATGCGGCTTGAGGGAAAGACGGCGCTCGTGACCGGCGGCAACGCCGGCATCGGACTAGAAATCGCCCGCCAGTTGTCGAGGCAGGGTGCCCGCATCGTCGTCGTGGCGCGGAATCTCCAGCGCACGGATGAGGCGCTGGCAATGATGCAAGGGCCGGCCGAGGCGATTCAGGCAGACCTTTCGCGAGCCGATGAGCAGGACAGGATTGTCGTGGAGGTGGAGCGGCGATGGCCGAGCCTCGCCATCCTGGTCAACAATGCCGGGGTGCAGATCAATCTCCCTGAAGTCGGCATCGGAGCCGCCGGGATGATGGATGCGCTTCGCAGCGAGGTCGACCTGAATCTTACCGCGCCGATCACGCTTAGCCTGGGGTTGATGCCGATCCTTGCACGACAGCCCGAGGCGGCGATCGTCAACATCTCGTCCGGCCTCGCGCTCGCGCCAAAACGGACGGCTCCGGTCTATTGCGCGACCAAGGCGGGGCTTCGCACATTCAGACAGGCGCTTCGGTATCGCTGTGAGGATGCCGCCACGTCCGTCATGGTGGTCGATGCTGTAATGGCCTATGTGGATACCGACATGACCCGAGGCCGTGACGGAGCCAAGATGAGTGCGGCCGCGGCCGCGCAAGCCGTCATCAACGGCCTGCTAAACGAACGCAAGGAAATCTGGGTCGGCAAGACCAGATTGCTTCGCATTTTACATCGCCTGTCTCCCGCAATTGCCTGCCGCATCCTCCGCAACGGGTGAGCCTGTGAAATGTCCGCAGAGGACTCAAACAGCCGTCGCGAAATCCCCGAAGGCCGTCCACGAAAGCCTGGTTGACGGGGACCAGATTGTCCGGCCCAACGGAGTCGTCAACCGCCTCGGGCAGAAGCAGCAGTTGCGAACGACCGGTTCCCGAAAGATGTGCCATGTGGTGATAGCCGACCATGCACCGCCACCATCAGGAATCGCCCAAGGAGTTTTGCGACGGCTGTCTACCGGCACAATGCGCCTCAGCGAAGATGAGTCGTGTGCAGCTTCGCGATCTCGCGGTCGAGCCTGGTTGCAATGTCTTTCCGCTTGTGGACGATCGACTTTCCATCCGGGTGTCTGGCCCCACCATAGGCCGCCAGCACGGCCCCTGCGAAGTAAATCGTCAGACCGGTCATCGTGGCCGGTGCGTAGGCCACGCGACCTTCAACGATCTGAAACAGGAAAACGAACATCGGACCGAGCGCCGTGATCGCGGCCAGCGTCACGGTGGACATCAGCGATATCGCCTTCTGCATCGCAAAGACCGGAAACGCCATGATCGCGAAGCCGATGACGACGACGGCGAGCAGCCCGCCGGGATCGACCGGACCTTTCCCGTCGAGGCCGAGCCATGCGGCCGAAAGCGCCACCACTACATAAAGCGGAAACCGCAGCCCATATTGCGCAGCCGGCGCGACGCCTAGGCGGTCGAGCCTCCGGCCGTAGATCATCATCGCCGCAAGACTGACGGCGGACGCAGAGGTCAACAGCAGTCCGGCCATCGCGGCAGTCCGGCCGCCGCGCACGAAGCCCGATTGCCCAAGCAGCGTGATCGCCGCCAGATAGCCGACGCCGATCACCACAATGATCAGACCGACGCCTTCGACCCGGTTGCGTAACGGTGACGCTTCCGGAACACCGCAAGCCGAGGCGACCAGGATGGCAATGGGTATCAGCCCCGAAAACATGGTGAAGACCACAGCCGGTTCGATCATCTGAAGCGCGAAGAAGTATGCGATCCAGACAAGGGCCGTAGAGAGATTCAACCCAAACAGGCTGGCTCTGTTCGCCCATGCAGTTTTCAGTTGCTCCGGGGTCCGCACCTTCACCCAGATCAGCGTTCCGGCAGCCGTGAACCCAAAGACTGCCCCGCCGATCAGGAACGAGTCGTAGTCCTGAAACACGCCGCCGAAAAACACGGCCTGTGCCGCTTCCAGGATCACGAAGGAAAAGGCCCAGACCAGCCCGAGCGTTGGGTTGTTCATCGTCTCACGCCGCCGATTTTTCATTTTGATACGGCGAAAGCGGCGGATAAGGTGGTCAAAATATCCAAAAAAATGGCGTTTCGGACCGCCGAGGCACTGCATATGGATGGACTGGACCTGCGCATCGTCGCCGCGCTTCAGGAAGACGGCACGCTCACCAAGGCGGAACTGGCGGAGGCGGTCGGCTCGACGCCTTCGACCTGCCTGCGCCGGGCCGCGGAGCTGCGGCGAACGGGCGTACTGAAAGCCTGCGTCTATCTCGCGGACCCGGCCAAACTCGGGCGCGGCATTCGGGCCGTCATCACCGTCACGACGCGTAACCACACCAAGGACGTGCGGTCGGCCTTCGCATCGCGCGTTTCAGAGGAACCGGCGATCACCCAAGCGTTCGGTGTGACCGGCGATCTGGATGCGGTGCTGATCGGGCATTTCGGCGACATGGAAGAGTATCAGGCGCTTTGCGACCGCATCTTCGACAGTGATCCGGACGTGGTTCGCTACACGACGCTGTTCGCCGTCGAGACCTATAAGGAGACGACGAAGATTACTCCTCAAGGCGCTGCCGCCAAATTGTAGCCGGCGAGACGTTGTCGCAATATTCCCCAGCTTCGCAGCAGATCGGCCGCCTCTGATAAACAAGAGAAAATTCCGTCGCGAATATGGGCCGCAAACTCGAAGGTGTGCGGCCGGCCTTTGCACCAGAAGGCTCCCCACACTTCAGATTGACTGGGAGCATCGGGTTGAGATTTCGCTTGCTCCTCTAGTGGCTAGAGGTTGCAGAAAGTCCGTTGAGACCAACGGGGCGAGAAACCCATGCATCGGAAATTCATCATCGGGGCACCTGTAGGCTGCTTCGCATTTGGACATTCAAATGATCAGGCGAGCCGTGCTGGACGCAAGCATTTCACGGGAAGCCATGCGACGTTCAGGATCGGGGATCGTCGGTGCGAACTCGGCTCCACACGGATCGGGTCGATGCCACACGGGCTCAACGCGCTATTCGGCAGTGCGTCCGGCATTGACCTGACCGGAATCCTCCCCATCGGGACTGACACCCACAAGGCCGCGACATGAACCGAGATCCTGCAATCATTGCCGCGGCCTTTCTGTTTTCCATGCTGGTTCTGGGCCTCGGCTATACCGCGTTCGGCATCTGGACGATGCTGATCTTCACCTCCGGCTTCCTCGGCGGATTCCTGCTGTGGCTGATCTTCCCGGCCAATCCCTCCTTCGCAGCGATCAAGGTTCCATACTTCCTGGCATTGGCGCTCTTCGTTCTCCATCGTATCGAGGAGTATTCGATGGACTTTTTCGACACGCTGGCAGTGATCACCGGCATAGCCAAGCCCGATGTCGGTTCCTGGCAGGTCGTCCTGCTGGTCTTGCTCTCGGTGGGTTCCTGGCTGCTGGTGGCACCGTTGGTCAGCCGCGGATACCGCTTCGGAACCTATCTCGCGTGGACCTTCTTCGCGGCCATGGGCATCACCGAACTGGCGCACTTCGTCGTCTTCCCATGGTTCACCGAGCAGCCGTTTGCCTACTTCCCTGGTATGGCAAGCGTCGTGCTGCTCGCGCCTGTCGCATGGTGGGGCATGTGGCGCCTTTCCCGATGAGCTTGATATGACCGGAAACCCTGAAGCCCCGAAAGCCGCGCATGGCGGGCACGCTCATGGCGCGAACCACGATCACGGGCAGGTCGTGACGACCTCGAACGAGCGACGCATCCGTTTCGTACTAATCTTCACCGCCGGCTACGCAATCGTGCAGGCGGTCGGCGGTTACCTTTCGGGCTCACTCGCCCTGATCGCCGACGCGGGCCACATGGTCTCCGATGCGGCGGCGCTTCTGCTTGCTCTGATCGCCTACCGCATCGCGCGGCGTGCTGCCGACTCCCAACGCACCTATGGCTTCCACCGGGTAAGGGTGCTGGCGGCCCTCGCCAACGGCGCGACATTGCTCCTGCTGGTGGCCTGGATCGCGTGGGAGGCCGTGCAGCGCATCAACGCGCCGGTCGAGATCCTGGCAGGCCCGATGCTGATCGTCGCATTGATCGGCCTCGCGGTGAATGTCGCGGGCGCCTGGATTCTGTGGTCGGGTAATAGGGGCGACAGCAATCTCAGGGGTGCGTTCCTGCACGTCATCGGCGATCTGCTTGGCTCCGTGGGCGCGATTGCCGCCGCCATCGGAATCATGCTGACGGGCTGGACGGTTCTGGATCCCATCCTCTCGGTGCTGGTCGCCGGCCTCGTCGTGAGGTCCGCATGGGGTCTCGTCTCTGACTCCATCCGCGTTCTGTTACAGGCCGTTCCACGTGGCGTGGATAAGATCGAAGCTGAACGCGGTCTTGCAAGCCTCCCTGGCGTGGCCGAGGCCGGGCACTTTCACGCCTGGACGGTGACGGATGAAACCAGCGTCGCCACGGTCCACGTCAGCCCCGCGGAGGGAACCGATCCGCTCAGCCTGCCTCCACTCGTCTCGGCGTGGCTGAAGGAACGCTATGCGATCGACCACGTCACCGTGCAGGTGGATCCGCCTGGCAAACTCAACACCAAACACGACTGAGCCGACCTTGTCGTATCCGTGAGCGCCAGCGAGGCGCTCACCCGCCCTCGCGAGCGGACCGTACTTCGGCCTCGACGAGGTCAATAAGCTGCTGTGGCCCAAAGGTTGGCAGGCTCTTGCCGTTGACGAAGAACGTCGGCGTCTGCCTGACGCCCAGCGCATCTACATCGCTCGTATCCTGCTGCAGCACTGCCGTAACCTCGGCCGACGACGCATCGGCGCGCGCACGCTCAAGGTCGAGGCCCGCCGCCGCTGCCGCCTGCCATGCGCGCTCGAGGTCGGGCCTGCCGTGCATGGCCCACTCGGGTTGTGCTGCCAGGAGAGCCTCGAGTACGGGCACGAAGAGATCCTGTCGCCGCGCAGCCTCGATGATCCCGACCGCCTGGTCCGAACCGTCATGGAAAGCGGCATACCGGAACACGACCCTGACCTCTTCAGGATACTGTGCGAGAATGTTCTTCACGAGCGGATGGAAGGCCCGGCAGGCTTCGCAGGAAGGATCGAAAAACTCCACGATCGTCACCGGCGCATCCGGCATCCCCATCACCGGAGAATGCTCTCTCACGAGGACTTCGGCACCGGACGGGTCAAGACTGCGTGCGCGATTGTAGTAGAGCGCGGCCCCCCCGAAGATAGCCGCTGCGACTGCACCGGCGGCTACTATGGTCACCTGTCGACGGTTCATTTGAAAACTCCAGGTCGGCAAACAGCTAGAATACCGCCGATCGCGGTGAACGCGAGCAGCGACACGAGCGGCAGCGGCACACCGCCGAAAATGGTCATGTCCGCTCCCGCGCAGGACGGACCGTCGCGCGCGCACGGCGTTATTCCCTCATCAATGAGGCCGAAGTAGATCAGCGTATGAAACGCCGCAATCGCCGCTCCAATCAGGACCAGCGGCAACGCATAGATCCTGATGCCGACATCGAGCCTGAACGCTGCGATGCCCAGGATAATGGCAAGCGGGAACATGAACACCCGCTGGAACCAGCACAGGTTGCACGGGACCTGCCCAACTATCTCGCCAATGAACAGAGCTGCCAGCGTCGACCCTACCGCGATCAGCCACGCCACAAACAGCCACCATGAGTTCCAATCCTCAACCGATTTGCTGGTCACCTTGTCGAGCATCGTCTGGTCCCGGTCAGGCGCTCACGAGGCGGCGCAGTTTCTCCAGCCTCGTCTCGCGCGGTTCGTGCATGTCGAGGATGCCGCCGAAGCCGCCGTCGCCCCGGATGAGGAAGACGCCGGCTGTGTGGTCCATCGTGTACTGACCGCCTTCCAGCGGCACCTTCGCCGCATAGGCCGAGAAGGCTTTCAGCGCGGTCTCGGTCTCTTCGGCCGATCCCCTGAGCGCGGTGATGCGGCTGTCGAATGACGTCATGTAGCTGGCCAGCATCTTCTGCGTATCGCGCTCGGGATCGACGGTGATGAACAGGACCTCGAACCTGTCCGCGTCCGGACCAAGCTCCGTCATCAGGTCCGTCAGCTCGAACAGCGTGGTGGGGCAGATTTCCGGGCAATGGGTAAAGCCGAAGAAGACGATGTAGGGCCGCCCCGCCAGCGACCGATTGTCGATCCGTTCTCCCTTGTGCGACACCAGCGAAAAAGCGCCGCCCACGCGCGGTGCTCCGGTGGCTGCTTCCGCAGGCTGGCGTTGGTCGGACAACTGCGTCGACACCACGAGAAAGCCGGCGAGCACGGCGATCGCGGCCCAGACGCCGATGCGGAACAGCCTGACGAAATTCACGGCGCATGGCCCCCGTGCTCATCGCCTTGTCTAGCTTCGTCCGCCGGACCTCTCTGCACAATGAACTCGACCGTCACGTCGCCGGCCTGCGCGAAAGCCAGCCTGACCTCGAAGCGCTCGCCCTCCGAGAAGGCGCGCTCGGGATTGACGAACATGAGATCGATCCCGCCGGGCTCAAGCTCGACCGTCGCTCCCGGCCCGATCTCCTGGCCATCGGGGAGAGGCCGCATCCGGGCCACGCCGTCCTCGATGCGCATCTCGTGGATTTCCACCCGTTCCGCGGCGGCCGTCGTTCCGCCGATCAGGGTGTCAGGCTGGGAGCCGGCATTGGTGAGGGTCAGATAGCCGCCCACCACCGGCGCACTTGCCGGCGCGAGCCGCGCCCAGGGATGGCCGATCTCGATGTCGCCAACGGAGAAGTCGTGGGAGGCCGCGGGCAAGGAAAGCAGCGACGCCGATGCGGTCAGGCCGGCGATTGCCACGTATCTGAGCGTGTGGAGCACCTTGTCTTCTCCCTGAACTTGTTCTTTCTCGTGAGGCGAGGCGTTGTGACCGCCGTTCGCCTGCCGAGAAAGGCCGCACATCGCCGCACGGCCTCGATCAGCCGTCGCGGATGCCTCGCCAGCCGAGCAGACGCATGGCGTTCGCCGTCACAAGGACCGTCGCCCCCGTATCGGCCAGGATCGCCGGCCAAAGGCCGGTCACACCCAGAACCGTCGTGACGAGGAACACGGCCTTCAGGCCGAGCGACATGACGATGTTCTGGACGATGTTGCGCATCGTGGCGCGCGACAGCGCCACCATGTTCGCCACGTCCTTGACGCGGCCGTGCAGGACCGCGGCATCGGCAGTCTCCAGCGCCACATCGGTTCCGCTGCCCATCGCGATGCCGATGTCGGCGGCTGCGAGCGCCGGCGCGTCGTTGATGCCGTCGCCGACCTTGGCGACGAACTTCCCGGCTTCGCGCATCTCGCCGACGATCTTCTGCTTGTCCTCGGGCATCAGTTCGGCACGCGCCTCCATGCCGAGCGATGCGGCGATTGCCCTGGCCGTGCGGATGTTGTCGCCGGTGAGCATCACCGCGTCGGCGCCCAGATCGCGCAACGCGGCGATACCGGCTTTCGCATCCTCGCGCGGCTCGTCACGCATGGCGATCAGCCCGGCGATCTCGTCGCCGGCGAGCAGCACGGATACGGTCTTGCCTTCGTCGTTGAGCGAGGCGATGCGGCCGGAAAGCGCTTCGTCCAGCGGGACGCGCTCGGCGGCCGCCCGCGGTGAGGCAAGGAACAGCTTCACGCCGTCGAGTGTGCCCACAACGCCCTTGCCGCCGACCGCGCCCGCTTCGGACGCGGCGGCCACGGCCACGTCGTCGGCTTTCGCCCTTGCCAGGATCGCGACCGCGAGCGGATGGCTGGATCCTGCTTCAAGCGCTGCGGCGAGACGGAGCGTCTCGCGCTCGTCGCGCTTGACGCCCACGATATCGGTCACCTTCGGCCTGCCCTCGGTGAGCGTCCCGGTCTTGTCGAACGCGACGAGATCGACCTTGCCCAGATTCTCCAGCACCGCGCCGCCCTTCATCAGCAGGCCGCGGCGCGCGCCGGCGGAAAGCCCGGCCGCGATTGCCGCCGGCGTCGAGATGACGAGCGCGCATGGGCATCCGATCAGGAGCACCGCGAGGCCGCGGTAGATCCAGGTATTCCACTCGGCGCCGGCGAGCAGCGGAGGGAGGATCGCGACCAGAGCCGCCACGACCATCACGCCGGGCGTGTAGTATTTCGAGAAGCGGTCGATGAAACGCTCGGTCGGAGCCTTCGATTCCTGCGCCTCCTCGACCAGCGCGATGATGCGTGCGATCGTGTTGTCGGCCGCGGCCGCGGTCACACGCACCCGCAGCACGCCCTCATGATTGACGGTGCCGGCGAACACGCTGTCGCCGGCCTCCTTGCGCCTGGGCACCGACTCCCCCGTCACCGGAGCCTCATCGACCGCGCTTTCGCCTGAAAGCACCACACCGTCAGCCGGCACGCGATCACCGGGACGGATCAGTACGACCGAGTCGACGGCGAGGCTTTCCGCCGCGACAGTCTGCGTAGAGCCGTCTACTTCAAGGAGAGCCGTCTTGGGCATAAGCGTCGCCAAAGCGCGGATCGAGGCGCGCGCGCGGCCCGTCGCAATGCCTTCCAGCAATTCGCCGACCAGAAACAGGAAGACGACGACCGCCGCTTCCTCTGCGGCGTCGATGATGACGGCGCCGACTGCCGCGACGGTCATGAGGGTCTCGATCGTGAACGGGCTGCCGTTCAGCGCGCCGAACAGCGCCCGCCGCGCGATCGGGATCAGGCCGACCGCCATGGCGATGATGAAACCCCAGGGCTGCGTCTGTGGCAGAAGCTGCGACAGCCCGAAGGCCACGGCCAGCGCGACGCCGCAGACGATGGTCAACCTTGCCTTCGACGTGCTCCACCAAGGGCCGTCGGTCGGGCCATGGTCGTGACCGTGCATGCCGTGGAACGCGCCACTGGCAGGTGCCACAGAACCTCTCGAATGATGGGGATCGCCATGTCCAATACCTCCGTCATGCACATGTCCGTGGTCGTGAGAATGATCATGCCCTTCATGCCGACAGTCCGGACCATGCACATGTCCGGAGCTTGCATTTCCGGCGGAGACCTTTTCGACGGTCCGCGTCAAAGGCGCTGCCTTGTAGCCGAGGCTGCCAAGCTTGCGCGCGACGCCGTCGAGGTCTACTTCCGGCCCGTGGGTCATCGTCATCGTTCCGGCGACGACGGAGACGCTGACATCGGTGACTGCGGGAATCCGGCGTACTGCGGTATCGATCTTGGCCGCGCAGCTTGCGCAATCCATACCCTCTACTCGAAAGCGCGTCTGGCGTTGCGGGGCCGTCATCATCTTCGCTCCTGTTCTCAGCAGAAGATGCGTACGACCTACAGCAGCTAGAGGATCAAGAGCCAATTTTAAGTTTGTCGCCCGATGCGGAGCACGGCGGCTGTGGCCGCTAGCGCGCAGCGATTCACCTTGAGCTCGTGCAGGAAACTGCTGTCGGGCCTTGCCGGCTGGGATTTTTGGCCGCTCAGATCCGCGGAGCGCGTCCGGAGCCGGCGCGATATTTCGCGACCGCTGCAAGCAGGGCCAGCGCCAGCGCGGCCATGACGAACGGGTTCGCCAGCAGGATCGTCCAGTCGCCGCGTGCATGCGTGATCGCTCGCCGCAGATGATCCTCGAACAGGGGCGCGATCACATAGCCCATCAGCATCGGCATCAGCGGGAAGCCGTTGCGGCGGCAGGCATGGCCGAAGAGACCGAAGACCATCAGCGCCAGAACGTCGAACGGCGCTCCACCCGAAGCAAGAATGCCCAGCGCCGCCGCCACGATGATCGCAGGGGCGAGGATTGCGGGCGGAACCAGCACCAGCCGCGCCCAGATGCCCACCAGCGGCAGGTTGAGGACGACCAGCATGAAGTTGGCGACCACCAGGCTGCCGACGAAGGTCCAGAACAGCGTCGGGCTGTGGCTGAAGAGCGCCGGACCGGGCGGCAGGCCGTTCAGCATCATCGCGCCAACCAGCACTGCCGTTGCCGCATTCGCCGGCAGGCCGAGCCCGAACAGCATGACGAAGCTTGTCTGCGCGGCGGCGTTGTTGGCCGCCTCGGGCGCGGCGACGCCGGCAAACTCGCCGCCGCGCTTCAGCCGCGTCTCGGCGGAATAGGCGAGGAACGACGCCATCAGCGTGGTGGCGCCCGGCAGGAGCCCGACGAGCGAACCGATCACCGAGCCGCGCAGCGCCGGCGCCTCCCAGCCCCTGATCGCGGCATAGCCGGGCCACCAGTGGCGGGGCACCGAAGGCTGTTCCTCCGGGCGGCGCGTCATCAGGGCGATCAGCTCGGAAAAGCCGAACAGGCCGACCACCAACGGGGTGAAGCCGATCCCGTCGCGCAACTCCCGAAAGCCGAACGAAAACCGCGGCTGCCCGTCGCCGCCGGCCGTGCCGATCAGGCCGATCAGCCCGCCCAGGCCCAGCATCAGGATTGCGCGCGCCGTGCCTTCGGTGGAGATCAGAACCGCGAGGATCGCGCCGCCCAGGAGGATCGCCGCCGTCTCGGCCGGCCCGATGGCCAGCGCGAAGGCCGCCAGCGGCGGCGTGGCGACCGCGAGGATCAGCGCCGCGATCAGTCCTGCCATCAGCGAGGAGAGTGCCGCCACCGCCAGCGCCTCGGTTGCTCGGCCGGTGCGGGCCAGCCGGTGCCCCTCGATCGCCGTGACCGTGCCCGAGGCCTCGCCCGGCACATTTATCAGGATCGCCGTGGTCGACGAGCCGTATTGCGCGCCGTAATAGATTCCAGCGAGCAGGATCAGCGCACCCGAAGGGCTCATCTGGAAGCTGACCGGCAGCAGCAGGGCGATGGTCGCCACCGGGCCGAGCCCCGGCAGGACGCCGACGAAGGTGCCCAGAAGCGCGCCCAGCCCCGCATAGAACAGCGCCTCGGCCGACAGCGCCAGCAGAAGGCCTTCCCAGATATGCTCGCTCACCACCCCCACCCCGGCGGCAGGATCGGCAGCGGCTGCCTCAGCGCCAGCGCGAAAAGCAGGCTCACCCCCGCGGCAAGGCCGAAACCGATCCGCAGCGCGCGACCGGGCGAAACGCCGGTCACCCCGGCGGCTGTCACCGTCGAAGCCAGGAATGAAGCGATAGCGATCCCCAGCGTCCGCGTCCCGAACGCCAGGATCAGCACCGCCACGGCTGCGGCCGCGAGCGGAACCAGGCCGGGCGTCGCGGCATCATCGGCCGGCTTCACCGGCCGCCGCAGCGAGGCGACGGCCGCCACCAGCACGATCGCTGCCAGCACGCCCGGTACGAGGCCCGGCTGCAGACGGCCGCTGATCGGCGGAGGCAGGCTCAGCGCGGTCGCGCCAATCGCCAATGCCACCGCAATGGCGACCAGCGCGATCATCCTGACGCCGAAGGCCTGCCCGGCTCGCCTGTCGGGGCTTTTCTCCGGCATGTGATTTTCACCATTGCCCAAAAACTTGATACTTTTTATCATGTATTGCCACATAAGGATCAAGAGGTTCCCATGGACAGACGTCAATTTACCCTCGGCGCTGGTGCCGCGCTTGCCGGTATCACGCTTGCAAACCCCACCATCCTGCGTGCTCAAGCTGCGTGGCCCACCCAGCCCATCCGGCTGATGACCGCATCGGCCGCGTCGGGCAATGCCTATATCGTCACCCAGATCATCGCCGCCGAGCTGGAGCAGCGTCTGGGGCAGCGGATCATTCTGGAGGCGATGCCGCAGAATTCCGGCATGCAGGCGACCGAGACGGTCTCCAACGCCACGCCGGACGGCTACACGCTGCTGGTCGGAACCTCGTCGCAGCTCGTGTTCAACCTGGCGACGTTCGACCCGATGCCGGTCGACCTGACCCAGACGCTGCGTGGCGTGGCGCTGATGAACGCCGTGCCGCTGATCCTGTGCGTGAAGGCCGACCATCCGGCGCAGACCATGGTCGAGTATATCGAATGGCTGAAGGCCAATCCGGACGCGCAATACGGCTCGGGGCCGCTGGGAACGACGACGCATGTCACCGGCATGCTGTGGGCGCGCGCGGCCGGCGTCGAGGTCGAGCACGTGCCCTACAATGCCGGCTCCGAAGCCATGCAGGACGTCATCGCCGGGCGTCTCAGCCATGTGTTCGACGTCGCGGTGACGGCGATCCCGCAGCTTCAGGCGGGCACCGTGCGCGGTCTCGCGATCACCTCGGCGGAAAGAAGCGCGGCGGCTCCCGACATTCCGACGGTGGCCGAGCAGGGGCTGGACGGCTTCCTCGCCCAGACATGGAACTCGATCGCCGCGCCGGCCGGGCTGCCGCAGGAAATCGTCGACAAGCTCAACGCCGAGGTGACGGCGGTCCTCGGCACCCCGGAGGTGAGGGAGAGGCTCGAGGCTCTGGCGTCATCCTTCTTCCCGGCGATGAGCCCCACCGAAGTGGACGCATTCTACGCGAGCGAGCGGGAAACGTGGATCCGGTCGTCCGCGAGGCTATCGGCAGGGGATGAGGCGAGAGGGACGCCGACCCATTGTCGTCGTCGCGTTCGCGCAACACGATTGATAAAGGCCTCGGCAAGCCGGGGCCTTTTTCTTTCTTCCGCATCGCCGTGCCTTGTGCGACGGCAGCGGATCGAATGCCGAATTCAGGTTGGGCTCCCGACAGATCTGCTTCCGGGCCTGTGCGCCAGATTGCCTACTGGCCTCGCCCGATGCGCTGGACTATTCGCTAGCCTCCCAGGCGCTTTCAGCAGGATCGACATCTGTGCCATTATCATCAGCAAGCAGCCGAATGTCGAAGCTCGTCGTCGCCGTTGTGCTCCTGACGCAGCTCGGCTTCGCCGCTGCGCAAGTCATCTCGATGGCGCTGTCCCGCCATCTTTGGCTCGCCGATCTCGCGAATTTCATTCGTCCCCATCTGCTTCTGGCGGGAGTCGCGCTATTCGTCGTCGGCTTCGTGCTGCCTCGGCGTGCTACGAAGATCGGCGGCGCGATCGCCCTTCTGGCGGCCGCCTTTCCCTACATGGTGCTGACGCCGCCGGCGCCGGCCATGGAGGGAACGCGCTTCACCGTGGTCTCGGCTAACGTCCTGGTCGACAATCTTGATCCGCAACCCTTTCTCGCGATCCCCGAAATCGCCGGCGCGGACATTCTGGTTTTGCAGGAGGTGAGGCCCCTCTGGCAGAATGCCTTGATCGCGAGCGGACGGTGGCCTTTCGAGAGCAGCCGCGACCTTGCCGCCAACACCGACATGAAGCTCTTGAGCCGCTTCCCGGTTCTCGACGCCCGAACCGTCTCTCCCGAAAGTGCCGACACGGGAGGCAGGTTCGCCGTGCGGTTCGAGCTTTCGATCGAGGGGCGCATTGTGGTCCTTTATGCCGTCCATCCCCAGACGCCAAGGGGCCAGCACGCCTGGCGCGAACGGGCCGCATATTTTCGGGATCTGCAAGCTGCGGTACGGTCCGAGCCCGCGGACGCGCCGGTGGTCGTGGCCGGCGACTGGAACACGCCGCCGTGGTCTCCGTTCTTTCAAGACTTCCTGTCCTCCACTGGCTATCGGACGACGGAGTCGCGCTGGTGGCCGCTGCCGACCCGGTTCAGTATCCGCCTCTGGGCGCTGACCTGGATCGGCACGCCGATCGACCGCGTTGTCCTGTCTCCAGCATTGGGACTCGAGGAACTGGCCATGGGGCCGAAATTCGGCTCCAATCATCTGCCAGTCGTGGTGCGAGTGGTCATCCCGGATTGAGGACCAGCCCCGGACGGAACGAAGGACAGCCGCACTGGCGGCACAGGTACGTGATGCGACCAGGCCTCATACCACTTGCGTTTGCCATCGCCCTATGGCTCGCCAGCGTGGTTCATGCGCTGGCGAGCCCGCCGACCGGCGTGTTCCTGTGGTATCCGGAGCCGGGCACGCCAACCTCGCAGGATTGCGACGATGCGGTGGCGCGCATAGGCCCGTCCCTCGAGAAGGCCGAAGCGTGGCTCTGGGGCCGCGCGCCTTTCGGTTCGGAGCTGGAGTTCTATCTCTTTCTGACAGGGGACCGGATGGAGACGACGTTCTCCGCGGAAGGGGACTACGACACCGGTAGGTTGCGCCTGAGCGGCACCGTCGGCGACGAAACGACCTTCGAACTCGCGCCGGAAGATCATCCGACGATCACGATAACAGGCTCGTTCGTCGCATCGCGGGACAGCTCCGTCGTAACCGTCATCCTGCGCGACGTGCCCTCGACCAACGGACCGGCCGACAGGGTAACCCACTATTGCCGGTTCGATGACGAGACCGAGGTTTGAACACGCCTTCAGTGCTCGTTCGAACACATCTCGTGGTTGGCAAGCGACTGGATGACGTAGCAGTCCTTGACATGGTCGCCGTGACATCGCGTCGCGATGCGCTCCAGCTCCCGTTCAAGGGGTCTGAGCTTCGCGATCTTCTCCCGCACGATTTGCAACTGGCGAACCGCGATGCTGTCGGCGTCCGCACATGGATGCTCCGGATGCCCGCTCAGCTCGATCAACTCCCGAATGGCTTCTATCGTAAAGCCCAGATCGCGGGCATGCTTGATGAAGGACAGGCGCTCTCGTTCGCCTGGCTCGTACCGGCGTTGATTGCCATCGGAGCGGCTGGGCGCCACTATCAGGCCCATCTGCTCGTAGTAGCGAATGGTTGGCACCTTTACTCCGGTTGCGCGCGAAAGCTCTCCGATCGTCAGCATGTCTACCTCCAGTTCCTATAGATATTGGGGGGCGGAATGGTCTCATGCAATCGCGCCGAATTGCCGCATCCTGCGCGCCGCGCGTTCACGGACTTGCCCAATTCGTGATCGACGTTCAAGGTCAACATCACTGGAAGGGGATGTATGCGATGCGCGTATCGATAGTTCGCTCGTTGTCGATCCTGGTCCCCGCCTTCACAGCCCTGGGCGCTGCAGCAGGAGCCTCGGGACTGCCTCTCGACCATGCCAATCCCCCTCGCATGGTGTCCGTGGAGCATGCGGAGATCCTTATGCCGGCTGCGGATGACGGTGTCGCCAAAGCGTTCCTGATCATCTGGAACGGCACGGAAACTCAAACGTCGCTGGCTTCGGTCAAAAGCGATGCCTTCGCAAGCGCGACGATCATGCGCACACTCTTCACGTCCGACGGGAACGCCGCGGAGCCGGTTGATGGGCCGTTGGCGATCCCTGCTCATGCTGAACTTCAAATGCGCGCGGGCGGCATCCACATGATCCTCGCCGACCCCAGGGCTGCGATCACGGAATCGGACAGTTTGCGCCTTACGCTTGTTTTCGACGATGGTCGCGAACTGGAAGTATCGGCCAGGGTCGTTCCCGCGCCTGATCTGCTTACCAGGCATCGACATGGCGGCGACGATCGTGGCCTGGATTAGGGCTACCGACGATGTCGATCCCGTAAACGAAGAGATAAGAGCGCCCCTGCATTTCGCGGCGAATTTGAATCAAATCTAAGTTATTGATTTTATTAGATTCTGACGCTTCTTGTCTATGCTCATCCCCATCAGTTCGGGGAGAGCCAAACAATGAAACAAGCTTGGATCGGCGCGCTTGCGCTCCTGCTTTTCTGCACGTCGGCGCGGGCAAGTGCCCCACAGTTCAATCCGACCCAGCCGGATAATGCACGCAACATGGCGACGTTCGGCGTCACCTCCATGCCGGTGGGCTACTACGAGTATTGTGGCCGCTATCGGGATCGCTGCGCCCGGGGTCCGGGCGGCACCATGATCGAGCTCACGCGCTCCGCCTGGAGCGACATCGTCAGCGTCAACGCGAAGGTGAACACGATCAAGCCGCTTACGGATATGGAAATCTACGGCGTTGAGGAGTTCTGGGAGTATCCGATGGCAGCGGCTGACTGCGAGGACTACGCTCTCCTGAAGCGCAAGCGCCTCAACAAAATGGGCTATCCGCTAGGAGCGCTCCTGCTGACCACGGCTCGCGACGCCCAAGGCGGCGGGCACGCGGTACTTACTGTCGTTACGACCCTTGGCGACTTCATTCTAGACAATCTCGAGCAGAAGGTGCTGCTGTGGAGCGAAGCGAAGATCTATTTCCTGAAGCGGCAGTCTCAACGGGACCTGAACCAGTGGGTTAGTCTCGTCAACGAAGACGACCTGCTCGCTTCATCCAGCGCCAACCGCTCGCCTTCGACGGGCGCGGCGAGGGTAGGCGGCACCTTCCTACAGCGCTTCCTTTCTCCAGGAAGAAACTAGAACGCGACAACCTTGGTGGACCGGCAATTTAACGATTGCCGGTCCACTCTTTCGTTCTCGAACGGGCGGCGCGGACAGGGCACTTCCATTTCAGCTGCGGCAGGCAACGCGCTGTCAGATGACGCTCGGGTCCGCGCCCACCCTCAGCAGTTCCTTGGCAGGGCGAAACGTGCGGAAGGCGACGGCGCCGTGCAGCAGCGTGACGCCCCGGCCCGCACCTTTCTCGATATCGGCGCCGTATCCGGATCGCCTCGAGCTTCAGCAGATGCTCGGTTCCGTCCGTGCGAAATCGCATGCCGTAGCGGCGTCGCGCGCCAGGCTTCTTCGGTGAAAGCAGCGTTCGTCGAGCCCGAGGCCAGCCGCGAGCAGAACGTCCACGGTGCGAATGCTCGCTTCGTCCTCGCCGCGGCTCAGGGAGGCGATGCAAGCATCGGTTCTCGTGGACCTACGACGTGGTGGCACGGCGCACATGTCGCAGTGACAAGCCGGGCGCCCAGCGCCAAGACTCGCGCATGTACCGGACGAGAAAATCGACAAGCAGGCGGCGGGCAACTGGTTTGCTGGTCGGCCTGGTCGCCTATCTCATCCTGCTGCAGGGGCTTGCAACGGCCTATGCCAAAACATGGACAGCGGTCGACCAGTTCGAGCCTGCTTTCATCATCTGCTCTCCGTCGCAGGCGGCGGATCGCACAAACGCCGATCCGCTGGACCAGATCGTCAAGGAGTGCTGTACCGCACTATGCGTGGCGGCCAGCACAGTCGGTCCGACCCTTCAGCCGTCGGAAACCGGGACGTTCAGGATCCCGCCGATTCGGACGGACGATGAACCGCTCTATCCGACCTCCCACCGCGCGCCGCCAGGAGAACCCGGCGCCATAAAGGATGCCCGGGCGCCGCCTGACTTCTCCATCTGATGCTTCGACCCTGCGGGCGTGTCAGGCGACGCGCCGGAACATCATCAATGGAGACTTCTATGAGACATTTCTTTCCGACTTTCGCGGCATCCGTCCTCATTCTTGCGGCCAACTCCGCACTGGCTCACGACTACCGTGCGGGAGACATCGAGATCGGCCATCCCTGGACGCGTGCGACGCCGCCCATGGCCAAAGTCGGCGGCGGGTATCTCGAGCTGACCAACACCGGCAGCGTTTCCGACCGAATTCTGGGCGGCAAATCGCCTGTGGCGGGCCGCGTCGAGATCCACAACATGGAAATGACGGACGGTATCATGAAGATGCGCCCCGTTCCGGAGGGCGTGGAAATTCCCGTTGGCGAAACCGTACAACTGGCCCCGGGCGGCTATCACCTGATGCTGCTTGATTTGAAACAGCCGATCGCCGCAGGCGACATGGTGCAGGTGACACTCGAGTTCGAGCATGCGGGCACGATAGACGTCGAACTGGCGGCTGGCCCTATTGGATCAACCGCGACCGGGCACGGCGACGCAGCTTCTTCCAGCCACGAAGGGCATGAGTGATGAGTGGCCGTATTGTCGGGTTGATAGCGGCCGCGGTCCTGGCGATCGTCATGACGCTGGCTGCGTTCTCGATCCTGATCGATTCCAGAAGGACGCCAGCGCCCCAGTCCACCGGCGTCGCGACCGTTGGAGGACCCTTCACGCTGTCGGGAACCGAGGGACAGGAAGTCACGGAAAAAGATCTGCTCGGCAAGCCGAGCGCGGTTTTCTTCGGCTTCACCTTCTGTCCGGATGTGTGCCCCACCACGCTGTTCGAGCTGGCAAGCCTGATGGAGCAGTTGGGAAGCGACGCAGACAGGATCAATTTCGTGTTCGTCTCGGTAGATTCCGGACGCGACGGCCCGAAAGAGATGAAGGAGTATCTCGGCGCCTTCGACGACCGCATCATTGGACTGACCGGCACGGAGGAGCAGATCGACGTCGTGACCAAAGCGTACAAGGTCTATTATGCGCGTGTTCCGGTTGAGGGAGGTGACTACACGATGGACCACACGGCCTCGGTGCTGCTGATGGACTCGAACGGGCAGTTCTTCGGGACGATGGCCTACGAGGAGGCCTCCGACGTGATGCTGGCGAAGCTCAAGCGCCTGATCGGCGAAGGCTGACCAGGCAACTCGAAACCTGCACTCCACGAGCGCAGCGATCGTGGAGTGCATCATGGTGACCGGAAAAGTCGACCGCGACCGGGTGCTGCGCGGCTATGCCGCCGCAACGTTTGTCCTGCCATAGGGATCGCGATAGGCGAGCAGGCGCAGGGCGTTGAAGACCACGACCAGGGTTGAGCCCTCATGCACGGCAACCGCCGCCCCGATGCTCAATCCGAAAATCGTCGCGGGTACGAGCACGGCGACGATGCCGAGGCTGACCACCACGTTCTGGAGGATGATCGAACGGGTCCGGCGGCTGAGCCCCACCGCGAAGGGCAGGTGCGACAGGTCGTCGGCCATCAGCGCCACATCGGCCGTCTCCAGAGCCACGTCTGAGCCGGCCGCGCCCATGGCGATGCCGACCGTCGCGCTCGCCATCGCCGGCGCATCGTTGACGCCGTCGCCGACCATGGCGACCTTGCCTTCGGATCGCAGCTTCTTGATCGCCTCCACCTTGTCCTCGGGCATCAGGTCGCCCCAGGCTTCATCGAGCCCGACATCCCTGGCGATCGCGTCGGCGACCTTCTGGTTGTCGCCCGAGATCATGATCATGCGCGTGATGCCGATCTCGTGCAGCTTTGCCAGCGCGTCCCGCGCGGCGGCGCGTGGCGTGTCCATCAGCCCGATCGCGCCGAGATCGCGGTCGCCCTGGCGAACCACCATGGTCGTACGGCCGCCATCCCTGAGCTGCGCGATCGCCTCGGTCATAGCGGCGCCCAGAGCCGGGATGCCGTCGGAGCCGAACATTTCGGCCTTGCCGATCCACACTGTCTGCCCGTCGAGCGTCGCCGTCACACCCTTGCCTGTAAGGCTCTTGAGATCGGACGCCTCGGCAACTGCCTGTCCGTCAAGCTTCTCCCTGCCGTCACGCACGATCGCCTCAGCCAGCGGATGGTCGCTCAGGCTCTCCACGGCGACCGCAACCTTAAGCAATTCCTGTTCGGAGACGCCCTCGGCGGTGACGATATCGGTGATGCGGGGCTTGCCTTCCGTCAGCGTCCCGGTCTTGTCGAAGGCGATCGCCGTCAGCGAGCCAAGATTTTCCAGCGGCCCGCCGCCCTTGACCAGCACGCCGCCACGCGCCGCGCGGGCGACGCCCGAAAGGACCGCGCTCGGCGTGGCGATGGCGAGCGCGCAGGGGCTGGCGGCGACCAGCACCGCCATCGCCCGATAGAAACTATCTCGGAACGGTTCGTCCACGACGACCCAGCCGAACAGCATCACGACCGCGAGCGCCAGCACAACCGGCACGAAGATGCGTTCGAACTTCTCGGTGAAACGCTGGGTGGGCGACTTCTGCGCCTCAGCCTCGCTCACCATCCTGACCACCTTGGCGAGCGCGCTGTCGGTGGAGCGGCGCGTCACCTCGATCTCGACCGCACCCGCGCCGTTGATCGTGCCGGCGAAGACGCGTGAGGCGCCGTCGACGGAATCGGGCCGCTCCCTGGCGGTCGCGACGTCCGCAACCGGACGCTTGTCGACGGGGATGCTCTCGCCGGTCACGGGCGCCTGGTTGATGCTGGTCGTGCCCTTGACGAGGAAGCCGTCGGCGGAAAGCCGCTCGTTGGGACGCACGACGACGATGTCGCCGACCACGAGTTCCTCCACCGGAATCTCTCGGGTTTCGCCGTCGCGCCTGACGGTCGCGACCGGCGGCGCGAGTTCCGCCAGCGCCTCGATCGCGCGCTTGGCGCGGCCCATGGCGTAGTGTTCCAGCGCGTGGCCGAGACTAAACAGGAACAGGAGCAGCGCGCCTTCCTCGAACGCGCCGAGGGCTGCCGCGCCGGCTGCCGCGACCAGCATCAGCGTGTCGATCTCGAACCGCCTGAGACGCAGATTGTCGATGGCCTCGCGCAGCGTGAAGAAGCCGCCGAAGAAATAGGCCGCGATGAAGCAGGCCGTGGGCAGCCAGTCCGGCGCACCAGCAACCAGATACTCGATGGCGACGCCGATGCCCAGCAGCGCGCCGCTCGACAGGGCGAAGATCAGTTCGGTGTTCGGGCCGAGGAACTCGCCATGCGCATGGTCCTGGCCATCGCCTTCCTCGTGTTTTTCGCCTTTCGTCCCGTGGTCGTGACCGGCATGCGCGTCCTTGCCGCCTCCCGGAACGGATGCAGGCTCCCCCATTCGCCGGACGCCGAGGCTGCGCAGCGCCTCGTCTATGGCATCTTCGGATGTGGCCTCGCGATCGAACTCGACATGCACGGTGCCCGCGGCGTTCGCTTCGGCCTCGAGCACGCCCGCCAGCGACCTGAGCTTCTCGGCGACCGTGCGTGCGCGGCGCTCGTGCCCGATGCCCCGGACATTCCAGGTGACGTGGCCGAACCTGGCGGTGATGCGCGCGCCGGAAGCCTGGGCGATTTCGCGAATCCGGCCGAGCGGCAGGATTTGCTGATCGAAATGGACACAGAGTTTTGCGGGCTCGTTTGCTTCCACGGCGACGACGTGGACCTTCTCGACACCTTCCCGGGCTTCCAGATCGGAAGTCAGCCGAGCCACGCAGGCGTCTGCGGCGTCCGCCACGTCCGGAAGCAGCACGGGAATGTCCAAACGCAATCTTTCGCTCATGATGCTCCTGCCTTTCGCGCCAGCCGGTTCTTTTTCGTCGGGAGCGGTTCTAGAACCTGTAGCTACTAGAGGGTCAAGGGGCTGCCGATCGCTGGCGTTCAGGTTCGTCGCGCCCGCTTTGCTTTCAGGGGCCGGACGTAAATCTCCAGCCTGTGGCTGATAATCTCGAAGCCGTGCTTGCGAGCGATCTCTTCTTGAAGCCGCTCGATCTCGTCGGACCGGAACTCGACCACCTGTCCCGTCTCCAGGTTGATCAGGTGATCGTGGTGATCCTGATCCGCCGGCTCGAACCTTGCAGGCCCGTTGCCGAAATTGTGCTTTTCCAGCACGCCCTTGTCCTGAAGCAGCTTCAGGGTCCGATAGACGGTTGCCAGCGAAATACCCGGATCGAGCCTGGTTACGCGTCTATGCAGTTCCACCGCGTCGGGATGGTCGGTGGCTTCGCTCAAGACCTGGACGATGATACGCCGCGGAGCCGTCAGGCGCAGACCATTCTCCTTGCAGATCGTGGCGATGTCGATTGTGTCGGCTTGTGTCACTATGAACCGGCTCCGCTGAACTTTCCTTCTGGGAATGCGGTAAACCGGCATGGGCGCTTCCACGTTCCCGAGCCGCTGACTATGCCAATTGCATCGCAATAGCAAAAGGCACCTATGGCAATAGCATTCCATCGAGCGACTGAAGGTTGGTGGCGGACACGAGGGTGTTCAGCAGACTATCACCGCAGCAGGCGGCGAATCGCGTTGTTGGCCAACTCGATGAGGACGACGAAGGCAATGACGACAATGGTCAGCGTCGCGACCTTCTCGTACTGGAAGGCGCGCACGTACATCTGGATGTAGAAGCCGATGCCGCCCGCGCCGACGACGCCGAGAATGAGGGATTCGCGCAGGTTCATCTCGAAGCGGAACAGCGTGTCGCGAAGAATGTCGGGGGCGATCTGCGGCCAGGCGCCGAAACGCAGCTTCTGGAGGAACGTAGCGCCCACGCTTTCCAGCGCCTCCATCGGAGCAGGATCGACGCTCTCGATCGCCTCGGCATAGAACTTCGCCAGCATGCCGGTGGCGTGGAAGGCGATCGCGAGGATGCCCGGCAGCGCGCCCAGCCCGACCGCGCCGACCATGAGCATGGCGACCAAGATCAGCGGAATGCCGCGAATGACGGCGAGGACGGCCTTGACCGGCACATGAATCCACGAAGGCGAGAGATTCGTCGCCGCGAGCATGCCAAGGACGATCGACAGAACAATGCAACCGACGGTGCCCAGTATGGCGATGCGCAGGGTTTCTGCGGAGGACTCGATCACGACCGGCAGCACGGAAAGGTCGGGCGGCATCATGCGCGCCAGAAACTCAGCGATGCGGCCTCCGCTTTCGGCCAGCCGATAAAGCTCGATCTCGCTGCCGTTCCACGACCAGACGACGACCAGGACGATCACCACGGACAGGAGAAACTGCCCCCAGCCTCGCTGCCATTCCAGATCGCGCTGGTGAAGCACTTCTTCCCGTGAAGCGGATTTGCCCTTTGCGGTCGTCATGCCGTCTCGCCATAGATGCCGGAAAGCTGCGTTTCATCGATTGCGTTGGGCGGCCCGTCGAAGACGATGCGGCCCCGGTCGAGCGCGATGAAGCGGTCGACATATCCGGCGACGAGTTGGGGCTGATGGGACGAGATCACCAGCGTGGCGCGCCTGTCGACTGCGCTGTTGCGCAGGAGATCGAGCACTGTGTGCGCGGTTACGGGATCGAGGCTGCTGATCGGCTCGTCCGCCAGAACTATCCGCGGTTCCTGGGCAAGGCAACGCGCGATAGCGACCCGCTGGCGCTGGCCGCCGCTGAGCCGGTCGACCCGCCTTTTCGCGAACTCATCCAAGCCGACATCCTGGATAGCCCGATCGGCGGCGGCATGGTCCGGCGCGCCGAACCGTCCCGTCAGTGACCATAGCGCATCGGCATGGCCGAGTCGGCCGTTCAGGACGTTCTGCCGGACGGTCTCGCGCTCGACGAGCGCAAATTCCTGAAACACGAACCCGACGCTGCGGCGCCATAGGCGCGGCGGCGGACTGTCCGGATCGAGCGGCCGGCCGAGGACCGCGCAACTGCCGCTCCATCCCCGCAGCCGGCCGTCGAGCAGGCGCAGCAGCGTGCTCTTGCCCGCGCCGGAAGTGCCGATCAGCGCGACGCGCTGGCCCGCTCCAATCCGCAGTTCGGGTATCGCCAGGGTCGGGTGATGGTTTCCCGGATGCCTGAAGACCAGGTCGTGAAGAGCGATGACGTCGGCGGCCATGCGTCCCTCGCTATCTCAGCACGCCGTAGGCTTTCGCCAGTTCCCTCACATCCTCAAACGCGGCCAGGTCCGCGACCACGTAGCCGTCCGGGCCGTAGACGTATTTGAGCATGTGGCGCAGTTCCGGCTCGTTGAGCCGCAGCATGGCTTCGACGAATCTGGAGCGAATGCCTTCGTCCATGTCGCCACGGGCAATGACGCTGTGCGAGGGGATCGGAACCGATTCCCCGATCCAGGTCACCTGAAGCTGCTGATCGGGAGAAAGCAGCATGTCGGCATACTGGCTAGCGCCGGCGGCGTCGACTAGGCCGTTCGCGACCGCTTGTACCGCCTGCTGATAGCCGCCGGCGAACAGGACGCGGCTGAAGAAACGGTTCGGATCCTCGCCTCGCTGCAGGAGGCCGGCCTTGGCGAACAGGTCCAGAGGATAGAAATAGCCGGATTCCGAGATCGGGTCCGCGAAGGCGATCGTCTTGCCGCGCAGGTCGGCAAGCTGCGTGATCCCGCTGTCCCGGCGCACGAACAGGCGGGCCGTGTAGGTGGGCTTGCCGCGATAGACCTCCTGAAGCACGGCCGTGGCTCCGGCATATTCATTGGCGATCACATAGGGGAGCGCGCCCATGAACGAGATGTCGGCATCCCTGTTGCGCAACGCCTCCACGGCGGCCGCATGATCGCTGGTCACGAAGCCGCGCACCGGTATGCCGAGTTTCCCGCTCAGCCATTCGGTGATGACCCCGATATCGCCGATGAGCTTCTCGGGATCCTCCTGCGGTATGAAAGCAAGAACCAGGTCGTCGCGCTGCTGTGCTCTTGCCGCCGCAGCGCCAAACGGCAGCGCCGCCATGCCGAGCAGCAGGGAGCGCCGGTCCAGCACGAACGAGGGCGCTTCAATACATCGCTTCGTCATATTCTTCTTTCATCTCCTTGAAGCTTGCCCACAGCGTCTCGGCTTCGGCCCAGTCGTCTGCGCTGACCGCTGAGCGCATGCCGTTGAGGATCTCGACAAGCTCGAAAACCTGCGATCTCGCCGCGGAGTTGAGCATCCCGGTCGCATCGAGCGCCAGATCGAGCGCGACGGTCTCCAGCATGAGGATGGCGTTCGCCGCGTCGCGGCTTCGGGCAAGGGCGTCGAAGGTGGTGGCGAAGGTCGTCAATTCCTCCCAGGCAAGCCGGAACACAGTATTGGGCTCACCGAACTCCTCAAAGGGTTCGTCGGCGGAACCGACCACATTCAGGTAAGCGACCAGATCGGTCCGCTCCTGCTCTTGAAGGCCGAGCTGGAAGCGGGTGTCGAACCAGTCGACCACGCTGGCGAGGGTCGGCAGCGAGCCGTCGTGGAAGTAGGGCGCGGTATATTTCGCCCCCAGCAGGGTCGGCGTGTCGAAATAGCCGTCCAGCGCACCGTCATACCCCTGGCCGCGGGAGCCGATATTGTGGGCTTTGCGGTCCAGAAAGGCGGCTGACGGGACGTGGCAGGACGCGCATGACTGCCCGTCCATCTGCGGAAAGGGCTTGCGGAAAAGCGTTTCCCCGCGAAGTTCGGATTGGGAAGCCCCTGCGGCCAACCGGCCCGTCTCGTCGATCCGCGAGTTGGGGAGGAAGTCGAACTCGAGCATGTAAGCGAGGAGGGCGTCGAGCTGGAAGTCCGTGGGCTCCGGCCCGGCGAACTCCGAAACGATCACGTTGCGCGTGAAGTCGCGAAGGCTGGCGAAACGGCCGTCCCGGCCGTAGGGGCCTGTGAAGCGCAGGCCGCGCAGGGACGGGATGTCGAGGCTGTCGCGGCGATGGTCGTTGAACATCGGATTGAAGAACGACCCGCGGACGTCCACTGCTCCAGGCTGATGGCTGAGTCCCGGGATGAAGAAGCGCTGGTTGATGTCGCTGCGGTTGTGGCAGGTGGAGCAGGTGAGGCCCAGCGACCGCGCGGGCTCACCAAAGATGTTCGGGCTGTCGAAGAGCATGTCGCCGAACGCGACCAACGGCAGGTCCGTTTCGTCGATGCCCTTCTCCTCGAAGTTGAGCACCAGCCGGGGTAACGGGTCCTGGTCGCTCAGGTCGGAGCCTGGCGGCAGCCAGACGGCTACCGGCACTTCGCCGCGCGCCGCGACCACCGTTTCGGGCAGGGGTGCGAGCTTCCGGCGTTCGGCGAAGGCGTCCGGTTCAAAATTCGCGGCGAGATAGGCGTCGATTTCCGCACGGGAGCGCTCGAATGTCTCCTTGTTGGCCGCAATGACATTGGCTCCCATGATGCCGCTTGTTCCGATCGCGCTCATCAGCTCGAGCCACGCAAGGCCGAGGCGCCGCCCTGCTTCCGGATCGGCCTGTTCGATGAAGGATCCAAAGGCCCTGTAGTAGGCTTGCGCCTCCAGCGCCTTCCGGTTCGCCTGACCCGGCTCGGAAAGCATCGCGGCGGCATCTGCCAGCGCCTTTCGCGCCAACTGGGATACGGCGCGCGTCGACGCCTCGTAGAGCCTCTGACGGTCCTTGGTCTCGATCGTGCTGGCGATCGTCACTCCCATCCCATCGGGTAGCGCATCAAAGAAGGTGTTGGCCGGGCGCTGTATGGCGGCGGCGGGGTGCGGTTCCTCGTATGCTTTCCGAATTTCATCCCACGGCGGCGGTACGAGGTCAGCCATGAACAGCATCGTCCGGTAGGCGGCGACGACCGGGTGCCAGGGCTCCTCGGTCACGACTGTGGAAGAGGCTGGGGTGACGAACGTGAACGCCGCGACGAGGAAAGCGAGAAAGCGGCCGAGCATGGTTGTCTCCCTGTGGCGGCGGCTGAAGGCGAGCACGTTATTTCTGCTATTGCGTATGAATTGCAATATGCCTTCATCAAGCCGGCCTTGTCAATCTCGGGTCAGGCACCAGCGGCTACGAGCGATGAAAAGGCGATATGACCAGTTGGCCGAGAAGGAAAAGCGAGCAGCTCTCGTGACCGCAATGTCACAGTATCGGCCCTTTCGGCCTGTCGGAGGCGGGAAATCACGTCAAATTTATGGGCCCCTGATGGACCCCATGAAAACGACCCGTTAGGAAATGGGTAACGAAGTTTAACAAGGGAGCGGGGGACCGTGATGGCTGGTCTGTGCCGGTGGCTGGCGGCTGTTCTTGTCGCGATATCGTTTGTGCCCTGGAGCACGTCGGCGAACGCCCATCCGTCGCCCATGATAACCGGCGGTCTCACCTCTCAACCGATCGGCCACTACGATTTCTGCAGGCGGAAACCCGACGAGTGCTCAATACGATCACGCAGGGACGTTCCGATTGCGATGTCGGCTGAACTCATGGCGAGGCTGGAGCGCCTGACGCTCAAGATCAACACTGCGGTCAAGCCGGTCAGCGATCTCGATCTCTATGGAGTCGACGAATACTGGACCTACCCCACCGATGCCGGCGATTGCGAGGACTATGTCCTGGAGAAGCGCCGCATCCTGATGCGGGAGGGCGTTTCTCCGTCGAATCTTCTCATAACCGTTCTTCGCCGCCCGAGCGGCGAGGGACATGCAGTGCTTACTGTGCGCACGAACATCGGCGACCTTATCCTGGACAACCTCAACGATAAGGTGAAGAACTGGGACGAGACCGAGTACAACTTCCTCAAGCGTCAGTCGACGTCCCATACCGGGCGCTGGGTGACGATCCACGAGGGGGACGCTCCTCTGGTTGGTGCGCTGCACTGAAACGAGAAGAGGGCGACGTTCGCGGGTTCCGTCACGCCTGGCAATCCCGTTGCCGGCTTCCGACGAGCAGGAGTTGCGTGCGGAGACGGCATTACGGTTCCGGACCCGACCTCGCGATGTCGCACGCTCTTTTCAGCGTCTGCCGCGATAGTCGAAACCGTTGGCGACCAGCCTGCGCCAGCGCCGCTGGCGATGGCGATAGAAGGTCCAGGCGAAGCACCATATGAAAGGCGTCATCAGGCCAGCCCTGATCTCGACCTCGTCGCAATAGTCGGTGCGGCCGTCGGGACGCGCCGTGATTGTGATGAGATGGTCCCAGATTGTTATCAGATCGCCATAGCCCCGGTCGCGAAGCGTGTATTCACTCCGCGCGTGCAACTCGGCGTCCGGATAGCTGACGACGATCCACTGCTTCCCAAGTGGAAGAACGCCCAGAAGCCAGAGCCGGACGAGATACCTTCCCTCGGCCCAGAGCTCCGGCAGCGTGGCGGGAACGAGTGGCTCGAACACCTGCATCGGCGCGGCGACGTAGGTGAGGAGCCTCGGTCTGCGCGCCTCGTCCCAGATGAGTTGTGCGGGCGCTTCGAAAACAGTTCGAACTGTCAGCTTCATGCCCTCTTCTCTATTCTCTATGTTCCCTCAGATACGGTGCTGAAGAACTACGAGTTGGCGCGACAATCTCCAGCTGCGAGAGGGCCAAGGCGGAAATCGAGGCCGGGAAATCCTGCTCGACAGCCAGAACTCATGTCCGAAGCCTATCCGCGCGGGACGTTTTCCATGGGGAAGATCATCACTGACCCCTTCGCGCGCGAGCTGTCGCCGATTCGCGCTGCTCCGCGTGTCGCCGGCGCACCAGCGACGTCGCGCAGCAGATCGCTGAAACCGGCCGGGCCAGCACCTGCAGCCCGGGTCTGCTGTCGCACGCCGACCTGCTCGAGGAAGCTCAGATCTTCCACGGCCGTTTGCGGCGCGGCCTCCGACAGGACGACCACCATGCGTTCGATGCCGAAGCTGGTGTCGGTGAACGCCAGAAGGGGAACGGTAATCTCGTTTCCACTGTGAAGCCGTTCGGCATACATATGTCCGATTGAGTAGTCGCTGCCGATGTACAGCACGTTGATGTCGATCGGCCTCGACGATCCGTTGCGGGCTTCGAGATGGACCTGATCGTCCGGATGCACGACAGGCACGACGCCCGGCAGCAAGGCTTCGGCGCCATCGGTTTCCTGCCGCTTGATCTTGAAGTTCACGGTGAACTCGTCGGAACTGAAGTCCGAGGCGGCTGAAAGACGGGAAAGACTGGTCGCACGAAAAATCGTCACCAGGTTTTCAGCCAGCTTTTCGGCAATCTCATCGACGCTTGCGCCAGAAACGGAGAGCGACGGTGCACGGCGCCCGCCCTCCAGAGACAATTCGGCCGATGGCGGGAGCAGCCAGATACGGGGCTCAATGGCGAGGCTCGCCGGACTGATGCCGACGCCGCCCGTCGCGCTGGCCACCAGGGCGCCTATGTCCGACTCGCTCATGACCGCCAGTTTTACGTCAGCGTGATCCCTGGCAGGCACGAGGCGCAGGTTGATCGGAACCTGGTCATCCTGCGCGATCCTGTCGAGCGCCGCATTCAGCAGTTCGGTTTCTCCGGAGAACTGCCCATTCTCATCCTGAGCGCGCGCGACGACCAGCTCGAAGCCTATGGAGATTTCCGTTAGACGGGCATATGCGCCCTGTGGAATGTCGGCTACTGCGATTGCGGGCAAACCTTGATACGCAACCGGCGCGACACGACTCGCCAGGTTCCTGGCGGCAGTGACTTCGACATAGGCCAGCGCCTGATCGAGCGAGGCGCCCGGCGAGGCGAGGACGGCGAGCTTTGCGCCCGGCGAAAGCCGATGCAGCATCCCGGCGGCGATCTCCAAACCACCCCCGTCGACCTTGATAGCCCATTGGGCGATGCGGTCGGCCGCGCTCGTGCCGAACACCGGCCTGTCAAGGTCTCCCTCGAACAGCGGTGTCGGCCGCGTACGGTTGTTTGCCGAATAGGCCTGAAGGATCGCTTGGCCGAGCTGGCGATAAGTGACGGCCGGGTTCTCGGCAAGCTTGCTGTAAAGGGTGAAGGTGAACAGGCCCAGCCGCTTCGCGTCTTCCGCACCGCGCGGCAAGGGCATCTCCGGTGTTGTCTCGGTGGTCTGCGAGGCGAAGAAGGCGACCATGCCGCCGGGAGTGGATGGTTCGGCCGCATCGCTTTCCGTTGTGACGAGACCGAGCGCGTTCTGCCGGGCAACGGCGCCGTCCGTGCCACGCGCTCCTTCGGCCTGCGCGACTGCCTCTGCAATCGCCTGGTCGGGAATGCCGAGAACGGCGGGAGGGATCCTGCGTTCCACCTCCTCACCGTCGGTAAGTCCGATCGCCCGGGTCATCGTGCCCGAGTTGCAGCAGTCGAACACCACCCAGATAAAGGCGCCCTTGTCGCGGATCGCCTGGAGGTGGTCACGGACCTCCTTGTCGATCAGCGCGTTGGGCACGCCTTTCGTACGGTCCACCCACTGCCCGGTATCACGGGGCAGAAAAATCTCATCCAGCCCGTCAGGTTCGATCGAAGGGTCCATCGCCGGCTGCTGGGTGCCGTGGCCGGAGAAGTGCAGGTAGACGAAATCGCCGCTCTTCACCTTGGTCGCGAGGTCGTCGATGGTGCTGCGGATCGTAGCCCGATCGGGCGAGATCGCGTTTTCGAGACCGTCGGCCAGGAGGGTGATGTTCTCCGGCGCGAAGGCGATCGGGGCGGAGCCCGTCAAATACTCGTAGACAAGCTGGGCGTCGTTGTTGGGTCCGACCAGCCTGGCGCTGGGCGGCAGTTGCGGATACTCGGTGACGGCGACCAGCAGCGCATAGTTGGTGCGGTCGCTGTCGGCCGTTTGCGCCTTGGCCGATATGGCGGAACCAAAGGGCACGCCAGCCGCGAGGATGGTGGCGCCCAGCATCAGATTGCGACGTGTGATGGTCATGGACATCGAGGTCTCTCCAATTCCGTTCGGTCTCCGGTTTCCGAAGACCGTGACGGTGCGGTTGATATTATCGACTGGACGATGAGAGCCGCGTCCTCGCCGGCTCCCATGATCAGCGCCGAAGCCCGGTTGCGCTGCCATGGCCTGCCGACGAAGTAGAGGCCCTTCACGCGCGAGATGCCGGCAGCGTGCACGAAGCCGCCATCGGCCGTCTTCGCTTCGGCCATGTCCAGCCAGGACGTGTCGTCGCGATAGCCGGTTGCCCAGATGACGGTGCGGATCTCCGCTGTGTCGCTGTCCGAAAATCGTGCTCGGCCGGGTTCCGCGCCGACGAGGCGCGGCACGATCCGGATGCCGCGTTGTTCCAGAGCCGCGTTGCTCCTGCCGCGATCCGGGAAAGCGTCGGTCTCCTTGAGCTTGCGGCCGATGAAGGAACTCGCCGGCGCCTTGAGGACGCCGGTAAGCCGCAGCCACCACCAGATCGACTTGCCGAGGATGCGTTCGGGCAGCAGCCTGCGCGGCTTGCCGGTCGCGAGCAGGACCGGCTGCGTACTACGACATTCGACGGCGATATCGCGTCCGCTCGCTCCGTCTCCGACCACGAGAACCGGCCCATCCGGCACCTGCATCGGATTGCGGAACGTCTCCGTCGTCAGTTGCAGAACATCGGTTCCGAAGTCCCGCGCCACTCGCGGAACCAGCGGGCGCTGGAACGCGCCCGTCGCGACGATCACGTCGCTGGCTCGCAACGTCTCGCCCTGCGGAAAGTTCGCCTCGAAACCACCATCGGCCTTGATGAGCCGTACGACCTCCCGCTCCAGGAGGATCGGCAGGTTGGATCTCACTGCATAGGCTTCGAGATAGTCGGCGAACTCGTCGCGATCGGGATAGCCTTCTCGGTTGCCGGGAAGCTCCATCCCCGGCAACGCGCTGAACTGACGCGGTGTGAACAGCGTGAGTCCATCGTAGCGCCGGCGCCAGCTATCGCCGACGCGGCGCGCGGCATCCACTATAGTGAACGCCATGCCCGCCCGGCGCAGGTGATACCCGGCGGCAAGCCCCGCCTGTCCCGCGCCGATCACGAGCACATGCCTTTCCATCAGACGACGACCACACGCGTCCCGAGTTGCACTCTCTCGTAGAGTTCCTCGACATGCTCGTTGACCATGCGGATGCAGCCGTTGGAGACGGCTTGACCGATGGTCCACGGCTCGGTGGTGCCGTGGATGCGGTAGAACGTGTCGCGACCGTCGCGATAGAGGTAGAGCGCGCGCGAGCCGAGCGGGTTTCCTGGCCCGCCCGGCACGCCGCCGGCATATCGGGCGTAGCGGTTCGGATCACGCTTGATCATGTTGACGGTCGGTCGCCATGCCGGCCATTTGGCCTTGCGCTCGATGATTGCGGCTCCCTTGAAGGCGAGGCCCGCCTTGCCTACGCCGATGCCGTAGCGCCGGGCGAGTGGCCGGCTTTCGAGCAGGTAGAGGTAGCGTTCTCGCGGCGCCACGACGATCGTGCCGACTGGCTCGTTGAACGGGTTCGCCACGGTTTGCGGCAGGAAACGCGGCTCCAGGTCAACGCTGTGCGGGTGGGCGATGGCAACGTCAGGAAGTAGCCCCGTCGAAACGACTGCCAGGAGGCCTGCGCCGAGCGATCTGCGATCAATGGTCATGGCCGTCATCCTCCTGCGGCGGCGCGACATCGGGAACGAGTTTCTCGACTTCGGCGGAAGTGCGCAGCTCGTCGATGACGCGTCGCTCGGCCGCGGCCGCGAGCGACTGGCGGATCTGCGGGGCGACGGTCTCGAAAGCCGGCGCCGGCCTGTCGCGCATATCCTCCAGCAGAACGACATGGAAACCGAAGGCCGTCTCGACCGGATCCTGCGTGAACTCACCCGACTCCAGGCCCGAGACGGCCTCATCGATTTCCGGCATGATCTGACCTTCCGGCAAGAAGCCGAGATCGCCTCCATTCGCCTTCGAGACCGCATCGAGCGAGTGGGCCTGCGCCAACTCCGCGAAGGGCTGCCCTGACGACAGAGCCGCTATGATCTCCCGTGCTTCGGCTTCGCTCGCCACGAGGATATGGCGCAGGCGCCGTTCGGGAACCGATGGAATGGACGCGATCTGCTGGTCGTATGCGGCGCGGACCGCCTCGTCCGTAACCGCGGCCGCAACCCGCTGCTCTACAAAGATCGATCTTAGGGTTTGTGCCTCGAAGAAGGCGAGCTGCCGCTTGAAGTCGTCCTGTTCGGTCACACCCGCCTCACGCGCCGCCTCGGACACGATCCGCAATTCGATCAGCGCATTGACGATGACGGAAAGCCTGGCGTCGGAGGGCATCTGTCCGAGCTGGGGTCCGTACATCTCCTCGGCGACCGCTACGTCGGCCCTGGTGATCTCGTGGCCGGCGACGCGGGCGACGACCTCATCGTCCTGGGCGTAGGCAAGGGTGGCGCTCGTCGTCAGGAGAGTTGCGCAGGCGAGACGCTTCAATGCCTGCGGCGTGAAGAAGGAAAGGCTTCGCATCGGGCGCTCCCCGCTCATGATCTGCTTGCCGCGATCAGCAGATCGACGATCTCGCTGAAGCGCTCAAGGCTGAGCACGCCCTTGTGCATCTGCCCGTTGACGAAAAAGGTTGGCGTCGAATCCACCCCGAATCCGCGACCGGCTTCGGCCACCGACTGTACCTGCTGCACCAGCTCCTCATCCTGAAGGCAGGCTTCGAAGCTTGCGTCGTCCATGCCCGTCATGCCCATCACGGACTTCATCGCATTGGACCCGTCCGAAACCCGTGCCCAGCTATCCTGCGTCCTGTAGAGCAGGTCGATCGTGGCGTACCACTTGTCGTCGCCCATGCACCGGGCCAGCATGAAGCCGGCGGTCGAGCGCGGATCGAACGGGAACTCCCGCATGATGAAGCGCACCTGCCCGGTATCGACGTACTTCTCCTTGAAGGCCGGCCAGATATCGACATGGAACGTCCGGCAATGAGGGCACGTGAGCGAGGCGTACTCGATGACGGTGACGGGTGCGTCCTCGGCGCCGAAGCTCTTGTCCGGCAACGCGCCAGGCGCCAGCAAATCGTCTTGCGTCGGCTGGGCGAGGATCGCGCCGGGAAGCGCAACGGCCGCCCCGCTTGCGGATATCCCGATAAGAAACGTGCGTCGTTTCATGGAAGGTTCCTTTCATGAGCGCGGAGCCTAATATCTCCAGCCGCTAGAGATTCAAGAGGAAAGTTCAAACGGCCCGTGCGCTCGCGCTGCCTCGAACGAAGATCGGGGAGGGCGTCGCCACACGATCGTAAAGGTCGATAATGTCCTGGTTGATGAGGCGGACGCAGCCGCTGGAGACCGCCCGGCCGATAGTCCAGTATTCGGGCGAGCCATGCAGCCGGTAGAGGGTGTCCTGGCCGTTCTGGAAGATGTAGAGCGCCCGCGCGCCGAGCGGGTTGTCGAGGCCGGGCGGCTGGCCGCCGTTTTCCGCGCTGTACTGCTCCAGTTCGGGCTGACGTTCGATCATCTCGGCTGGCGGCGTCCAGACCGGCCACGGCCGCTTCCACTGGATGACGCCTTCGCCGGACCAGGTGAAGCCTTGCCGCCCGAGCCCCACGCCATACCGCATCGCCTTGCCGCCAGGCATGACGAGATAGAGGTAGTACGCAGAGGTATCCACGACGACCGTGCCCGGTCGCTCTCCCGTCGGATCGTCCACCAGCCGCCGATAGAAGCGCGGATCGACCCTTGTGAGATCCACCGCCGGTATCGGGAAATCCTCTTCCGGCATCGCCCGGTACATACGGACGAAGCTCGGATCTATGCCGGGCTTTTCAGGCGCCGGATCGACCGACTCCATGGCGGTGGTCGAGCAACCGGATGACGCGACTGCTGCCGTGGATGCGACCGCAGCGGTCAGGAATTGCCGTCGTGACAGCTCCAGGCGAGATAAATTGAACGTCAATGCTTCGCTCCCAATAGGATCGGTTTCCGTCGCTTTCGGCGGAAAGCGGCTGGCAGGGCGAAGTGCGATACCGATTGTGGGCGAGGGCGAATGGAGCCCCGCGCCGCGGTCACACCCCGTGCATCGAACTATTGGGGAGGTGGAACGAGAATGGAGACGAAGGCAGGCGGCGCCTGGCTCGGATGCGTTTCAATGGAAAGCCGGCCGGCATCTTTGACGCTTCCGCCCGTCCAGACGGCGATACCCTTGCACTGGTCATGGCAGGAAGGCGACGCATGCGCCGAAAGCGGCTGGGGCTCCTCGTCTGCCGGCTCCGGCAGATCTGTTCCAGGCCTCACCGTCTCGTCCAGCCAGACGGCGGTCCCGACAACCGGGCCAGGGCCGACCGCCGCAAAGGACGGAGTTCCGACATGGACAGCCAGGAACAGAATGACGATGAGGGCGAGGAAGCGGGACGGCACGATGCGTCTACTCCCTTGGAGAGTGCGGATCGGCCAGCGCGGCGCTCGGCCGGCTGATCGGCACCGACGTCAGCGACGTGCGTTTGGCCAGTGCGTTCTCGCCGCTGCGTTCGAGCAACGAGCGGAAGCTGGGATGCATGCCGCCGTCCAAATAGGAATGGGCGGACAAGGCAGTGCCGGTGGAGATGAGATTTTCCATGGCAAGCCGGTCGGCTTCCGCCCGGCTTGCGATCGCCGGATGGACCTCGTTGGCGACCGGCGGACAGGCCGCAAGCGGGTCGCGCGGCTCGCCGCCCTGGAACTCGGTGTCGAACACGTAGCGGCGGCCGCAATGGGAGACCTTCGGCTGGCTGCGCGTCACCTCGAACATATCGTAACCGCGCTTCAGGTCGCTCCAGAACGCGAAGTTCGGATCGTCGCGATGCTTGGCCATATTCTGCGGCGTCATGCGGAAGGGGAATGCCTGCACCTGAAAGGCTCCCTGGCCGCCCCTGAGCGCCTCGCGCGCGACCGCGTAAATCTCCGAGACGCCCTCGTCGGTCAGCGCATAGCAGCCCGACGACGAGCAGGCGCCATGCACCATCAGCGCATCGCCGCTGTAGCCGAGCGCGGCTTCCAGCCGGTTCGGGTAGCCGAGATTGAACGACAGGTAATACTGCGAGTTCGGATTCAGCATACCGGCACTGACATGGTAGAAGCCCTCCGGGGCCTGGCGGTCACCGCTCGTCGTCTTCGGCCCCAGCTTTCCGGACCATCGGCACATCGGATAGGTCTTGAGCAGCGCATACCGGCCGCTGCGGTCCTGCTTCCAGATCTCCAACTCGCTTTCCTGCTTGAAGATGCGGACAAGGATCGGCGCGGAAGGCGACATCGACTTCTTCGACATTTCCGCCAGCAGGGCAGCGGGTATCGGCTGCGTCGCCTTGTTGTCGACGGACAGCACGCTCGACACGCAACCGCTCAGCATGATCGCGAGCACGCCGACGGCTATCGTTTTCGCTGCATTCCACATTCTGTTGCTACTATGCCAAATCACACGGCTCCCTCCCCGGAGCGAAGTTTGAGTGTGCCGCTATCACAGTTAACGGTACGTTTCCTATGACATCTTCGCGAGCGACAGTACATCGCAGCCGGGCAATCTAGCGGACAGTCGCCGAAGTTCACTAAGATCATTCTAGGCAGCCCGCCGCCCTGTGAAAATCGAGAATCGAGAGTTCAAATGCCGCATTCGCTGGAGCAACTGAGCACGGATGAAACACGGGCACTGACGCGCAGCAGGTCGCGCAAAAATCTTGCGGTGATGGCACTGCTGACCGCCTTCGTGCTGGGCGTGTTTGCATTCAGTCTCATCCATATTCAGGCGGAAATGCGTCCCGTCCAACAAGACGTCCGATCGCAATAACGTCGTGATCACCGACGCTTGAGTGGCTGTAGACGCTCCACGATGAAAGAATGGGCTGCAGGGTGCCAACCGCGGTCCAGTTCATGCTGATACGTTTAGGGTCTTTTCTGGCTGCCGGTGCAGCGGCCTATCTGGTGCTTTCCGTTATTTTCTCGTTCGTCTGCCTCGGCCTCGGGCACAACACGATGGAGATGATGTACGGCGGAACGGCGCTATACGTTCTGACCCTCGCTGCGGCCGTCGAGGGTGCGTGGCTGCTGCCGGACGAGATCAGGAACTCGCCATCGGTAGCGAGGCTGACAAGGACATCCCATCGCACGGAGTATTGCCGGATATGCCGCGAAGCAGCACGTCAACCTTCGACGCACATCACGGGAGCGGCCCCCGACGGGGAACTCAATGCCCAGCTGCTGCTCGCTGATCGGGAGCGGACATAAGTGAGAACGGCGGGCTTTTACTCCTCGCGGACGGACCTCACCGCCTCGGCCAGCGGCTCCTTGCCTACGGCGCCTACGACGATGCGATCGCCTATGACGAACGATGGGGTTCCAGTCAGCCCAAGGCGCTGAGCGAGCTCAAGATTCGAAGCGATGACCGCCTCGATCTCGGGAGATTGCATCTCGATTTCGACATGCCCACGATCAAGACCCATTTCCTCCACCAACGCCAGCGCGCGCGCCGCGTTGGCCTGACCTTGCATACCCATTAGCCGCGCATGGAAATCGCTCGCGCTGGCGTCGTCACCCAAGCGCTTTACGGCAAGCGCGACTTTGGCCGCCTCGACGGATCCCGGACCCAATATAGGAAAGTCCTTCAGGACGACACGCAGTTGCGCGTCCTCCGTCAGCAACCCTTGGACGTCCGGAAACGCCCTTTTGCAGTAGCCGCAGTTGAAGTCGAAGAATTCGACAAGCGTCACATCGCCATCAGGATTGCCGAGGACGAGATCGGCGTCGCTCCTCAGCAGAGCGTCCTGCTCGGCCCGAATCGTCTCCGCCCGGGCTTCCTCCTGCGCCCTTTTCGAACGGTTCTCCAGCTCGATCAGCGCTTCCTCGATGATCTCGGGGTTTTCAAGAATGTACTCCCGAACGATCTTCTCGACCTGCGAGCGATCGAGCGACTCCGCCATCGCCGCCGGGGTTGCCATCAGGAGAAAGGCGATGGCTCGGACAAGCAAGGCACGCAACATCGTGGTTCTCATCGGATTCTCAACATGCTAGCTCCAGCCGCCGCCAAAGGTGCGATAGAATATGTGCGTGCCGATCTCCGTCATCCGCTCCATCGACTGTGCCCATTTCGGATGGACATAGGTTGCATTGTAATGTGTCGACGACGCCACCTCCGGCAGGAAAATCTTACCTGCGGTGACGGCCATCGCAACATCTTTTGCGAGCCGGTAGGCCCTCCGGTCGGTGATCACGTCAGGAATCCCGTCACACGCGAATGAAAATTGGCACCGGTTCAGCATGTGCTGGTTCTGGTAGACGACATCGCAAATGGTGTCTGGATAAGCCGGGTTCCTGACCCTGTTCAGTATCACCTGGGCAACGGCTGCCTGCCCCCTCAATTCCTCGCCGCGTGCCTCGAAATAGATGCCTGTCGCCAGGCATTTCTGCTCCGCGCCCGCGAAGACCATCGGCGGAAGCGGCACTCTCATCCACGAATGGTCACCTTCCGCCATGGGCGGAACGAAGCGGCCGACATCGTCTCGCCCTCCAAGTAGCGCATCGAAGGGAGTAGATGATGCATGGAACGGATCGCTTGGTGCATAGGCAGTCGCAAGAACGTCCGCACGGTCATTGTTGACGAGATCCGCAAGGACGGGAGGCACGCCCTCAAGTCGGTGCGAATCTGCACGATGAAGCATCGCCACTGCGTTCAGGACGTCCGGCGCCGCCTCCGGAAGGAAACCGCGCAGGCCGTTCGGAGCATCAAGTCGGTTCGAGAGGAGGGCGGTTACCAGTCTCGTTCCGTCGAAAGTGTCTCGCGCGGAATTTCCCGAGAGCCTTGCCATCTTACCCGATGCGATAGTCTGGCTCTGGATGGAGCCCTCCTTCGAGGCGCTGTCAGAGAAATCGCTGCTCCGGCTTGCGACCGGCGCGATCACGAACCTGTCCGATCCGGGCGCAGTTCCAAGTCTAAGCGTCCGCAGATGGGAACATGCATCCCCACCTGGAACGCTGCCATGGATTTTGAGAACGGTGCCGGACGCCAGTTCGGAACGCATGTCCTGGATGGCTGTCGGCGATGCGAACCCGAAGGTCAGCCAGCTTGCACAAAGGATTGCCACGATCCGACCTCGCCGGGCAATGGACATGGGTTTCGAGCTTTGGCTTTGCTGCAACGACAACGTTCGACCTCCTGCAGTGCGTCAGGAGTAAAATGAATTGTTAACCTTGATGATCGGTTAAGACGCGACGCTTCCGGCCTGTCGCGGCAAATGCCGGTTTGTCAAAGCCGACCTCGACGGGCTCCGCCTGCAATGTCGGCTTGATGCCTTCCCAGCCCGAAGCCGCGGCTATGAACGACGCATCAGGGGTTCTTCCGTCGTCCGCGAGCGCAAGGGAGGACATCGCGTTGCTTCCGGTCGAGACGCGCAGACTCTGATCCAGGGACTCACGAAACTCCCCGCAAATTCAGCGCCCGGATCAGCATCCGATAGCGAGCGCCCCGCACAGGGGCGGGGCGCTGGCCATCACTTCAGGTTCATGGCGCAATCGCCAGCGTGGCGAACCCGCCGCCACATCGCTACATCATCCTCTTCATCTCCGAATAGGCACCCGTGGCGCGGAGTGTCAGCGTCACGTCGGCGTCCGTCCGGTTTCGCCAGAACCATCCATGATTGCCGGTAAATGCTGCTTCGATCACGCCCGCCTGCTCCGGAACGCCGCGCCCCTGTTCGTAGGACACCTTCTGGCCCCTGTGCATTATTGGGACATAGATTCACGGTAGGAACCTGCTGGACGGTACCAACGCGGTCGGGCAACAAGCGACGCCATCCGGGACGTCCCTGAGGCAGGTCATTGCTTCTGAAACCAGACGCTGCAGGTGGCCGACGTCACCGCGACCTATCATACCGGCACGTCGCGACCGGAGCAGAATTTCGCGCATGCGGCGACAACTGCGGAAGCATCTTCACCAGCGCCCATCACGAGGGCTGAAGCACGATTTCGCTGCCACGGACGTCCTAGATGAAAAAGGCCCGGTACGGGAGAAAGGCCGCCTTCTTGCAGAATGCTTCCGTTGGAACGGGTACTGCCTGGAATCTGGAGCCATGCGCTATCGTCTCGATATCCGATGCACCAGATGACGGAATCGATCACCCGTTTCGATCCATCGGCAAAGAATGCGAGGCGGTCTTGTGAAGAGACTGAGCGTTTCGCGACGGCTACGCCCCTTCGTTCCAAGTCGTCAAGGCTCCGATCCCTGTCAGGAAAGGGGTCCGCGCGCCGCATCACGCGTCCTATCGTCGATTCGGGCCTTGCTCTCATCAAGCCCAATGTGTGCAGCCACCACCATGTACTCTGGCCCAGAATGCGCTCGGGAAACAGACGGCGGCTGCGTCCAGCCGCAAGCACCACTTCATGGGTCAAAGCCAGCTCGGCTGCGATGTCGCGTCCGCTTGCTCCATCTCCGACAATAAGGACCATGCCAAGCGGGAGATCACTGGGATTGTGATAACTTTCCGGTGTTAGTTGCTTGACTGCGCTGTCGAAGCCGGCAGCAATCGTTGGGATTATCGGTTTCTGAAACGCACCCGTCGCGACGATCACTGCCTTCGCTACTATGTACCTGCCATCGTCGAGTTGCGCGGCGAACCGCTCATCGGCCCGGCGTTCGAGCCGAGCCACACCATTTCCGGAATGCACCGGTAGGTCGAAATGGCTGGCGTAGGTTTCGAGATAATTCGCAAACTCGTCTCGCGTTGGATAGCCTTCTGGGTCCCCATCGAGCGCAAGACCAGGCAGCGAACTAAATGCGCGCGGAGTGAACAGGGTCAGGGAATCGTAGCGATGGCGCCAACTGTCGCCGACGCGGGCATGGCGATCGACGATTTGGAATGAAAGCTCTGGTCGGGCAAGATAATAGCCGGCTGCGAGTCCCGCTTGACCCGCGCCGATCACTAGAACGTCTATTTCCTCCGAACCATGGCTCACGGATAGCTGGCGAGGGCTTCTGTTCATGCAGCCTTTGCTTTGCCTTTTACCAGAATGCTCTCCATCAGCAAAAGCCCTACCCCACAGACAATCGCCACGTCGGCAAGATTGAAGGCGGGCCAATGATAGCTGCCGATGTAAAAATCCAGGAAATCCGTCACGGCACCCTGCCGGAGCCGGTCGAGCAGATTGCCGAGCGCCCCCCCAACCACGAGCCCGAGGGCGGATGCCGTCAGGCGGCTGTCGCTTCGATGGATCCAGATAAGGAGGCCGGCGACTATAGCGAGCGGGAACGCCATCAGGAGCCAAACCGGCGCCTGGCCGAACAATCCGAAGCTCACGCCGGTGTTAAAGCCGAGCACGAGATTAAAGAAGCCGGTGACGGGAATGACCTGAGGTGGATTCATAACATGGTCCATGACCCACCACTTCGTCGCCTGATCAATGAAAAACCCGCCAAGGGCGAGTGGAAGGCCGAGCCTGAGCATGTCCGAATGTCCTTTAAACTCCGGCTTAGCCGATCCGACCGAGGGCCGGGAACGTCTGGAGCAGCCATATTGCAAAGCTAGAGAGATGGCCGGTGATCATGGCGATGCCCATCACCACCATCACCCCACCAGCGACGATTTTGAGCACCCGGCCGGTGCGGCGCATCGACATCATCCGCGCCATGAACCCGCGCATGAATAAAGCCGCCAAGATGAAAGGGAGGCCAAGGCCCAGGGAATAGACGGCGAGCAGCGTCGTTCCGCTTGCAACCGTGGCGTTGGCAGCGGAGAGGGTCAGAATCGCACCTAGCACTGGTCCGATGCAGGGAGTCCAGCCGAACGCAAAAGCGAGACCCAGGAGATAAGCGGCCCCAGCGCTTCCGCTGCCCGGATTGGCATGGAACCGGGCTTCACGATTGAGCCAGGGCATTGGTACGAGGCCGGTCGTGAATAGGCCGAAGACGATAACGATCCCTCCGCCAATCAGGTTCGCTTCGAAAAGATACATGCGCAAGAGCCGGCTCAACACGGTGGCGCTGGCCCCAAGGATGACAAACACGGTCGTGAAGCCGAGCACGAAGCAGAGGCTGAGGCCGAGAGTTCGGCCCGCTGCCCTGAATTCTGTATCGGCCGCAATTCCGTCCGGGCTAATCGTGCGGCCTGCAACGTAGGAAATATAGCCCGGCACCAGCGGCAGAACGCAGGGCGACAGGAAGGATATAACGCCAGCGGCGAAAGCCGTCGCCATTCCGATACTGGAGAACTCCATCAGCCAATCTCGCCCACTAGACGGCGGAGCTTCTGCAAGCGAATCTCACGCGGCTCGTGCATGTCGAGCGTGCCGACGAATTGGCTCTCGGCATCCATCATGTAGACGCCTGCGGTGTGATCCATCGTGTATTCGCCCCCCTCCAGAGGCACTTTTCGCGCGTAGGCCGCAAAGGCCTTCACCACGGCGTCCGTTTCCTGTCGATTTCCCCGCAATGCGAGGATGCGATCATCAAAGGCTGTCATGTATTGAGCCAGCAGCTCTTGGCTGTCTCGTTCGGGATCGACGGTGAAGAACAGTACGTTGAACTGGTCGGCCACCGGCCCGAGCTCGTTCATGAGATCGCTGAGTTCGTAGAGCGTCGTCGGACACACATCGGGACAATGGGTGAAGCCGAAGAAGGCGAGATAAGGCTTTCCAGCAAGCGCGGCATTGTCGATCGTCCCGCCTTGATGCGATGTGAGCTGGAACGGGCCGCCGATAGCTGCGATGCCTGTCGAAGACGCGACCGCCGCATTTTGCTGCTGCCAAGGCTTGGACACTGACAAGCCGATGAAAAGCCCACCGACAGCGGCGACGGCAACCCATGCAACAAGACGGAAAAGTTTGACGCCGCTCATTGGACAGCCTCTCCGTGCCCGTCATGTTCGTTCGCAAATTCCGGACGAGCACCCATGTTCTGCACAGCGAACTCAACGTCGATGGTACCGGCCTGCTCGAACACCAGTGTTGCGGCAAACCGCTCCCCTTCCTTCAAAGGACGCGATGGCTTCAAAAACATGATGTGTATACCGCCAGGTTGAAGTTCGACCGTCTTGCCAGCCCCAATTTCGATGCCATTTTGCACCGGCCTCATGCTGGCAACCCCGTCGATCACGGTCGACTCGTGGATTTCCGCCCGTTCTGACAGAGGTGATGAGATCGAAACCAGACGGTCGGCCATACCGCCATCGTTCGTTAGCGTCAGATAGCCGCCGGCTACCGGCGCGACCGGCGGAGTCGCGCGCGACCACGGATGATTGATGGTGATCGAACCGGCTTGGAAGTCGTGACCAACGGCAGGAGAGATCAATACCGCAAGGGTAAGGAAGGCGGCGGATAGGGCTCGTGAACTAATCATGTTGATTAACTTTCTCTCCAGCTTCCCCGGCCTTTTCAAGAATTTCCAAGCCGCTTCTGACAACGACAACAACCACGCCCAGGCCGATGATCAGATCCGGGTAGGGCGAATTGAAAAGGATTACGGCCAGACCCGAAAGCGCGATGGCTGAGTTCACGAGCATGTCGTTTGTCGTGAAAATCCATGAGGCTTGCAGATGCACGCCGCCTTCCCGATGAGAATTCAGGAACCACATGCAGACCATATTCGTAAGCGCGCTCGCGATTGCCACGGCAATCATGACCGGCCCTATCGGATCGGAGCCAGTGAAGAAGCGACGACCGACTTCAAATAGAAGAAGACCAGCGAAAACCATCAGAAGGATACCCGACAGCCGGGCAACTCGAACCTTCGCCGCCAAACCGCGACCTACGACGAAAAGGCTAATAGCGTAGACACCGGCATCGCCAAGATTATCGAGTGCAGAGCCCATCAATCCTGTTGACTGAGCCCACCACCCTAATCCCCCCACAATGGCTGCCTGGGCCGTATTGATCGCAAGCACCCATGCGAGCGCCCATTGTTCGCTCTTCTCGGATGAAGTGGCACTGCCCTTGGACTGATTACTCATAAATTACACCTCGGCTTTCTTGGCGAGAAGTGGAAGCCGCGACCTGCCTTCGCGCACTGCTTGGGCTCATTTGTCGCGGGTGCCGCGCCAGGTCAGCAGGCGCAGCGCATTGGCTGTAACGAGGACCGTAGCGCCCGTATCGGCGAGAATCGCCATCCAGAGCGTGGTAATGCCGAATAGAGTCGTCACGAGGAAGACGGCCTTCAGACCAAGCGCTATGGCGATATTTTGCCAAATATTGCCGAGTGTCGCCTGTGACAACCCGATGAGATCGGCAACACCCGTCACCCGGTTTCTGAGCAGCGCGGCATCTGCGGTCTCCAGAGCAACGTCGGTGCCTGCACCCATGGCAACGCCAACGGAAGCGGCTGCGAGCGCCGGCGCGTCATTGATACCGTCTCCCACCATGGCGATCGGGCCATTAGCTTTGAGGCGACCGATCTCGGCGAGCTTGGCGTCGGGCAACAATTCGGCGCTTGCCTCAAGGCCAAGATGGGCCGCAATGGCGTCGGCCGTGCGCTTGTTGTCGCCGGTCAGCATCAGTGGCCGCACACCTCGATCTGTCAGCCGCTTCACACCTTCGATAGCGTCGTCGCGCGGTTCGTCGCGCAACGCGATCAATCCCTCGATGGTCTTGCCCTTTATAAGCACGACGACCGTCTTGCCCTGGCTCTCCAGTGTGGTGATCGTCTCGGCAATGTTCTCTTCGAGGGCAGCCTGTTCGGCGGCATGACGGGGAGACCCGACCGAAGCGAAGCCGTCCTTCAACCGCGCTGTGACCGCTTTGCCGGGTGTGGCAACGCCGCCCCCGAAGGTGACGGGCAGTTCGAGCCCCCGCACTTTTGCCGCCTCCACGATTGCAACCCCGAGAGGATGGCTGGTGCTGCGCTCGACGGCCGCTGCAATGGCAAGGACGGCGTTCTCGTCCCCATTGATCGGCACAATGTCCGTCACCTGGGGATGGCCACGCGTCAGCGTTCCTGTCTTGTCGAAGGCAACAGTTACGACCTTACCGAGTATTTCCAGTGCCGCGCCCCCCTTAATCAGCAATCCCTGACGCGCGCCGGCGGCAAGACCCGAGGCAATAGCCGCCGGCGTGGAAATCACGAGCGCGCAGGGGCAAGCAATCAGCAACGTCGCAAGACCCCGATATACCCATGTCATCCAGTCACCGCCGAAGGCGAGCGGCGGCACCACGACGATCAGAGCCGCGACGACCATAGCGCCAGGCGTATACCAGCGGCTGAAACGGTCGATCATACGCGCCGTCGGGGCCTTTGATTCCTGAGCTTCCTCGACCATGTGGATGATGCGGGCAATGGTATTGTCGGCCGCGACATGACTGATCGACACTCGCAACTCGCCATTTGCATTGATGCTGCCGGCATAGACGTTTGCGCCGGCTTCTTTAAGCACGGGCATGGATTCGCCTGTCACGGGCGCCTCATCGACCTCAGATGCACCATCAATCACCGTGCCGTCAGACGGCACACGGTCCCCAGGCCGAACAACGACGACATCACCAATAGCCAACTCTTCGGCAGCGACCTGCTCAATGACACCATCACGCTCGCGGAACGCGACCCGGGGCACGAGATCGATCAGCGCTTCAATGCCTGCCCGCGCACGGCCTGCCGCCACGGTTTCAAGCAGCTCGCCCACTGCGAACAGGAAGATCACGACAGCAGCTTCTTCGGCCTCGCCGATGGCGACCGCGCCGAGTGCCGCGACCGTCATCAACGTCTCGATGGTGAAGGGTGAGCCGGACATCGCACCGGCGACCGCCCGCCGCGCGAACGGGATAACGCTGATCAGGGCCGCACCTGAATAGAGCCATTGCTCCCAATCCGGCAGGATACGCGCAATGGCGAAGGCAAGCATGAACAGTGCGCCGGTCAGCAGTACAAGCCGACCCTTGCTGCCTTTCCACCACGCCTCTGTGATGCGCTTCGGAGGCGGCCCCCCCTTCGTCTCAGCCTGCTCGATCACTGGCGTGTACCCGAGCGCTCGGATCTTTTGCTCAATAGTGCCGAGGGCCGTCCGGTCTTCATCGAGTTGCAATGCTAGCGTCTCGTTGGCGTAGCTGACATTGATGTCGCTAACGCCCGGCAGGCGTTGCATCGCCGTCTCGATTTTCAATGCGCACGAGGCGCAGTCCATGCCTTCTATACGCAGTCTGTAAGGGCTCGCTGCCGCCATGGTGTCACCTCGATGGTTTAATGTGACACCGCAGATAGACCCTGTAGCAACTATAGGGTCAAGAGTGGACTTCGTTTATTTGATTTCGCGCTGCGATCCACGTGCAAATTCGCGGTACAACTTCATTAAGGAGCCTTGACCCTGTAGTGGGTACAGGGTGCAGAAATAGTTGAATGCAAAGGTAAATGGAGCGAAGCGAAACGATGGCGAAAGGGAGTGCTATGACCACCGGGGCGGGCACGACTGCAAATACCTGGGCGTTCGTCTTCTCGGCATGGCTCATTGCGCTTGCCGCCTCGCTCAGCGCTCTCTTCATTGGTGAGGTCATGGGACAGACGCCGTGCAATCTGTGCTGGCATCAGCGCGCTTTCATGTTTCCGCTGGCGGTCATTCTGGCTGTCGCTAGCTTTCGAGGTGATGCCAGCGTTTCCCGGTACGGACTTCCACTGGCTGCCCTAGGTGCCGCCATCGCTGCATTCCACTCCCTCCTTTATGCGAGGATCCTTCCAGCAGCCATCGAGCCTTGTACACAAGACGGCCCGTCATGTTCTGGCGTCGAGATGACGGTCCTTGGCATTTTGCCGCTCCCTTACCTATCGCTCGCCGCCTTTGGGAGCATCGCTCTTCTTCTCGTTCTCGCGCACCGGAGACGTTCAACATGACCAGACGGTCCATCGTACTTCTCACTGGCCTTGTCGCACTGATTGTCTTTGCAGGCGGTGCCTTTATCTACGACCGGTACGGCGGCCTCTCGGCACAGCCCGTTGCACCGGCGCAAGGTGATGCGTTGGTCAGGGCGCATTCACCCGTAATCGGCCCAGCGGATGCGCCGGTGACGATCGTGGAATTCTTTGATCCGTCCTGCGAGGCGTGCCGAGCTTTCTATCCAGCCGTTAAGCAGATCATGGCGAATTTCCCTGCCGAGACGCGCCTGGTCATCCGATACGCGCCCTTCCATGACGGATCTGACGAAGCCGTCAGGATTCTGGAAACAGCCCGTCTTCAGGACAGATACGAACCGATACTGGAAGCCCTGCTGGCGCGACAGCCGGAATGGGCCGTGCATGGTGCACCCGATCTCGAGAAAGCCTGGGAAATCGTGGCGGCGGCTGGGTTGGATGTTGAGCAGGCACGGCGTGAGATGTCCTCGGCCGAGATTGACGCCGTTCTTGAGCAGGATATGGCCGATGTTCAGAGCAATAATGTGCGCCAGACACCGACCTTTTTCGTGAATGGCAGGCCGCTGGAATCCTTCGGACCGCAGCAACTCCACGACCTGGTGCGTGAAGAGGTGGAGAGCGCCAGAGCGGCGCACTAGGCGAGCCATCGAGATCGACAAACGTCCAAATAGAACCTACATGACCCTGTATACGCTATAGGGTCATAAAATGAACTCTTCAATTCTGACGATCGGTCATCTTGCAAGGCAAACCGGTACCAAGGTCGAAACGATCCGCTTTTACGAGAAGAACGGTCTACTGCCCGAGCCCTCGCGTACCGAAGGCAATTATCGGGCGTACGAGCCAGACCATCTGAACCGGCTGAGCTTTATCCGCCGGGCACGTGACCTGGGCTTCTCGCTCGACCAGATCAGAGCGCTTCTCACGCTATCCGACAATCGCGGACAATCCTGCGCAGCAGTTGATGCCATCGCTAGCGAACATCGTGCAGAGGTCGAAAAGAAGATCACTGATCTCATGGCGCTCAAGGCCGAACTCGACAGAATGATCGACCAGTGCGAGTGCGGCATCGTCGACGATTGCCGGATCATTGAAACCCTGTCGCCGAAATGATCGGAGGTCCATGCAGCTTTGCCGACGATCCATGTCTTGATCGACTGCAATTGGTAGGTCGTTCGACATCTTCCGCTTGGAAGGGTTGGCTGCTGAAAGCGGCCTTTCCGCTTTCCACCCCATGGAGGTCATCGGATCCAAGTCATGCCAAGGCCTCATGGGCTTCCCGCTGACGATATTCGGCAACGATTCTTGAGACGGTTGGCTCGCTCACGTCATAGAGCCGCGCCATCTCGGCGCCGGACTTGCGCCCCGCAACAACGGATTCGGCGATCTCACGCCGTTTCTTATCGTCAAGTTTGCGCCGCCGACCACCGAGCCGCCCTTCCAACCGCGCCTGCGCTAGCCCTGCGCTAGTCCGCTCGCGGATCATGGCGCGCTCGAACTCGGCGAATGAGCCGACCATCTGCATCATCATGCGGCCTGCCGGTGTCGTCGTGTCGATCGCTTCGGTCAGCGACCTGTCGCTTGGCACTTAATTGCAAGAATGCGACCGTTGCGTTCATTTTTGGCAGCTAATTATGAGAATGATCGGGCTGGGATTCTCAAATTAACTGCAAAAGAATTACCTCTCAGGTCGCGCGATTTGGGCATTCGTAGCCGAGCCACAGCAGATACGGCTCCCGCGTATCTCGAGCGCTCGATTCTCACATTACCTGCAACGGTCGCAGCACGATTATCAAATTAAGTGCTCATTCTCAAATTACGTGCAAAGCTAAACCTCTGATATCATTGCTTTTGCATTCTCAAAATTAACTGCCAAGCGACACCGGTGCGCGAGACGCGCCGCCTGACCCGGCTCCTGACCGACCGCATCGAGACCGTCGATCCCGGTTTCGGCATCGAGCTCATGACGCTGACCGCAACACTGGCCGATCCGCTCCGTGCTCGCCAGACTATTTCCTCGCTGGTCGAGCCGGAAGAGCCGGACATTTCTGACCTCATCGACGTCATCGCCAACCGCCTGGGATCGAGCCGTCTTTATCGCTTCGCTCCGGTGGAGAGCGACGTTCCAGAGCGTTCCGTCAAGCGCGTGGCGCCGACCGCGCCAGATGATGGGGCAAGCTGGCCTGGCGAGTGGCCGCGTCCGTCTCGCCTGCTCTCGCCGCCTGAGCCGATCGACACCATGGCACTGCTGCCGGACAACCCGCCCGTCTGGTTCACCTGGCGCGGCATCCGGCGCCGCGTCGCCCGCGCCGACGGCCCCGAACGGATTTTTGGCGAATGGTGGCTGCGCGAGGCGGAGACGCAATCGGTGCGGGACTATTTTCGCGTCGAGGACGAGGGCGGTGAGCGGTTCTGGATCTATCGCGCCGGCGACGGCGAGGATCCGGCGACCGGCTCGCACAAGTGGTTCCTGCACGGGATCTTCGCATGAGCTCCCCGCGCTACGCCGAACTGCAGGTCACCTCGCACTTTTCCTTCTTGCGCGGCGCAAGCTCCTGCGACGAGTTGTTCGCACAGGCGGCGCTACTCGGTATCGAGGCGCTCGCCGTGGTCGACCGCAACAGTCTCGCCGGCGTGGTGCGCGCGCACGAGGCGGCGAAGACGACCGGCGTGCGCCTTGTCGTCGGCTGCCGCCTCGATCTCGCCGATGGCACGTCGCTGCTCGTCTATCCCAAGAACCGGGCGGCCTATGGCCGCCTGTGTCGCCTTTTGTCATTGGGCAAATCGCGCGGCGGCAAGGGTCTCTGCCATCTCGAATGGGCCGATGTCGTCGCCTATGGTGAGGGTCTGATCGCGGTCCTCCTGCCCGACGTCGCCGACGATCTCTGCGCCATGCAGTTGCGCCGCTTGCGCGAGGTGTTCGGGACGAACGCCTACGTCGCCCTCACCTTGCGCCGGCGCCCCAACGACCAGCTGCGCATTCACGAACTCGCCAATCTGGCGACGCAGATGCGGGTGCCGAGCGTGGTGACGAACGATGTTCTATTTCATCATCCCGAGCGTCGGGTGCTGCAGGACGTCGTCACCTGCATCCGGCACAACATCACCATCGACGATGCCGGCTTCCGGCGCGAGCGCCACGCCGATCGGCACCTGAAGCCGCCCGAGGAAATGCATCGGCTGTTCAGCCGCTATCCCGATGCGCTGGCGCGGACGGTGGCGATCGCCGAGCAATGCCGCTTCTCGCTTGAAGAGCTCGCCTACCAATATCCCGAAGAAAAAACCATGCCGGGGCTCACCGCGCAGCAGGCGCTCGAAAAGCTCACCTGGGAAGGGGCGGCGCGCCGCTATCCCGAAGGCGTGCCGGACAAGGTGGTGGGCCTCCTCAAGCACGAGCTCGGCCTGATCGAGACGCTGCGCTACGCGCCCTATTTCCTCACGGTGAACGCCATCGTGGCCTTCGCGCGGTCGAAGGACATTCTCTGCCAGGGTAGGGGGTCCGCGGCCAACTCGGCGGTCTGCTATGTGCTGGGCATCACCAGCATCGATCCGGACCGCAACAATCTGCTGTTCGAGCGCTTCGTCAGCCAGGAGCGCAGGGAGCCGCCCGACATCGATGTCGACTTCGAGCATGAGCGGCGCGAGATCGTCATGCAGTGGGTCTACGAGACCTATGGCCGCGACCACAGTGCGCTCTGCTCGACAGTGGTGCGCTATCACACCAAAGGCGCCGTGCGCGACATCGGCAAGGCGCTTGGCTTGTCGGAAGACGTCACCAAGCTGCTCTCCTCGCAGGTCTGGGGCCACGGCGAGGGCATCGACGAGACCCGCGCCCGCGAGCTCAATCTCAACCTCGCCGACCGCCGGCTCACACTCACCCTCGAACTGGCGCGGCAGCTCGAAGGCACGCCACGGCACCTGTCGCAGCATCCGGGCGGATTCGTGCTGACGCATGATCGTCTCGACGAGCTGGTGCCGATCGAGCCGGCCCGCATGGTCGACCGCCAGGTCATCGAATGGGACAAGGACGATATCGACATCCTCAAATTCATGAAGGTCGACGTTCTCGCCCTCGGCATGCTCACCTGCATGAAGCGCAGCTTCGATCTTCTCGCCGAGCACAAGGGCGTCACCCTCGACCTCGCCACCATCCCGGCCGAGGATCCCGCGACCTATGCGATGATCCGCAAGGCGGACACGATCGGGGTCTTCCAGATCGAAAGTCGGGCGCAGATGTCCATGCTGCCGCGCATCAAGCCGCGAACCTTCTACGATCTGGTCGTCGAGGTGGCGATCGTCCGGCCCGGGCCGATCCAGGGCGACATGGTCCATCCCTATCTGCGCCGACGGGAGGGCAGGGAGCCGGTCGACTTCCCGACGCCCGAGCTTGAGCGCGTGCTCGGCAAGACGCTGGGTGTACCGCTGTTCCAGGAGCAGGCGATGCAGGTCGCCATGGTCTGCGCCGGCTTTTCCGCTGGCGAGGCCGACCAGCTGCGCCGCGCCACGGCTACGTTCAAACATACGGGTGGCGTCTCGAAATTCCGCGACAAGCTGATCGGGGGCATGATCGCTAACGGCTACACGGCGGATTTCGCGGCCAACACCTTCAAGCAACTCGAGGGTTTTGGCAGCTACGGCTTTCCCGAAAGCCACGCCGCCAGCTTTGCACTGATCGCCTACGCCTCATCCTGGATGAAATGCCACCATCCCGATGTGTTCTGCGCGGCGCTGCTCAACTCGCAGCCCATGGGCTTTTATCTGCCGGCACAGATCGTGCGCGACGCGATCACCCACGGCGTCGAAATCCGCCCGGTCTGCATCCACATGAGCCGCTGGGACTGTACGCTCGAGCCCGTCGGCGAAGACGGTCATTTCGCGGTGCGTCTTGGCATGCGCCTGGTGAAGGGTCTCGCCAATGAGGACGCGGCAGCGATTGTCGCGGCCCGCGGCGACGAGCCTTTCACGTCGGCCGACGATCTCTGGCATCGCGCCGGCGTGCCGGCCGCATCGCTGGTGCAGCTCGCCGAGGCCGACGCTTTCCGCCCGTCACTCGGCTTGGCGCGGCGCGAAGCGCTGTGGGCGCTCAAGGGCCTGCATGACGATCCGCTGCCGCTCTTTGCCGCCGCGTCGCAGCGCGAGCGGCGCACCATCATCGAACGCATCGAACCGGCTGTCGCGTTGCGACCCATGGTGACCGGCCGCGAGGTCGTCGAGGACTATGGCCATGTCGGCCTGACCCTGCGCGAGCATCCGGTGGCGTTCCTGCGCGCCGGTCTCGCTCGCCGCCGTATCGTCTCCTGCGCCGAAGCTATGTCGGCACGCGACGGACGCTGGCTCGAAGCTGCGGGCCTCGTCCTCGTCCGGCAGCGGCCGGGCTCGGCCAAGGGCGTGATGTTCGTCACCATGGAAGACGAAACCGGCGCCGCCAACATCGTCGTGTGGGTGAAGGTGTTCGAGAAGTTCCGGCGCACGATGCTGTCGGCTTCGATGCTGGCCGTGCGGGGGCGCATCCAGCGGGAGGGCGACGTCGTCCACCTCGTCGCCAATACCGTTACCGATCTCTCGGCCGAGCTCGCCAGCGTCGGCAATCGCAATGCGGCCTTTCCGCTGCCGCACGGACGGGGAGACGAAGCGCATCACGGTGGGCATGGGATCGACCCGCGCAGCCTGCCGAAAGGATTCCGGCCGCGCGATATGATCGATCCCACGCTCAAGGTCGAACCGATACAGATCAAGACACGCGACTTCCGGTGATGCACGGCGCGGCCAACACCCAACCGCTCTCGTTATGCCCAGCCGCGCTAGGTCGATGGCGTCCAGGCTGGCCCAAGCACGACCACGGAATTCTCGACATCCGCTTCCTCCCGCCAGCGCAAAGCCCCGCCGACGGTAATCCCATCAACATGCCTCACATCGCCGAAACGATAAAAGCCCTGCGCGAGATGCTCCGCTTGGCCGCGCCGTACCGAGCTCAGGCCCCAGTCGTCCCAGAAGGTCTCGGTTCGAACTGCCAGATTGATGGCGCCCAATTGCCGGACGCTCGGATACGCGATTGTCGAGACGGCAGGCAACTTGGCGAAAATGCCCATCGCAACATAGGATGATAATTCGTAGTCGTCGTCGCGGTTCGTCAGGCACTGCAACAGGAATGAATCGGTGATCAGCAACGCCTTGGCCTCGTCCGGCGTGCATGCGTTGAGAAGATTCGACAGATGATGTGACGCATCGCCGGCGAGAAAACCTCGGCCGGTGCGTTGAACCTGCAAAAGCTCCCCCAGAGGTGCAATCCGGACGCGACGGCCTTCGTGGATAACGAATTCGGCGAGCATCATGGGATGGCTCGAGCCACCCTCCGGCGCGTGATGCAGCACCTCCTGGAACGCCGTATCAGGCCGATCGGCCAAATAAAGCACCTGGAAGCCCGCCGAGTTGGCACGGCCGATCCTGGCGGGCACGCCCTTGCGCCAGATCACCTCATCCACCGATCCGGGGATCTCATCGGGGCCTAGCAGCCGAGCGCGGCGGAAACGCCAGCCCGAGCCCCAATCCATGGAGACGACGGGGTGGGCGGCAATGAGCCGGTCAAGCAGGGCTCGTCTTTCCGCTTCCGGCAGTGACGCGAAACCGGCGAGCGCCGGAACGAGTTCGCGCAGGGGAATAGGCGGATGTGCCTCTGTGAGCGTGCGCGGCATACGAGATCTCGCGAGAGCGTCGGCTCACTTTGAACCGGAAACGGGCTTGGCACCGAGGTGACTTGCCGAACTGAACGTGTATTCGCCGCCGAAATTCAGCCGGGGCGCTTCGACCTTGAGATCGGAATTCGGATAGCGACGCCGCAACTCCTCGCCAACCGCAAAACAGAAACCTGGTTCGTCATTGGGGACATGGTACACGCCGCGGGCCTTCAACATGCTTTCGACGCTGTCCGCCTTGTGACGCACTTCGATCTCTTTCCGTTTCGACACGACTGTTCCTTTCTTCAGGCCCGGGCTGCACGCAAGACCAAATCTACTTCGCACCCTCTCGGATCATCTCGACCTCAAGCGATCCCTCTGGCAGCGGGCGCAGCAGCTCGGCCTGTGGCCTGGTGAGGTAGAGCCAGGCCGCCCAGTCTTGCGGGCGCAGCACGACGACCTGCCGGTCGTGGTAGGGGGCGATGTCAGGACCCGGCGACGTCGTCAGCATGGTGAAGCTCACCGGCTGATTGCCCTCGGCTTCGCGCCAAAGGCCCGCTATCGCGAGGAACGGCGCGCCGGTCAGCGTGAACCGATACTGGGTCTTTGGGTATTTCGTACCGACATATTCGAAGAAACCCGACGCCGGGATCAGACAGCGTCCGCTCTTTGAGAAATCCCGGCCTTCCGATCGGAAGTTGAACACCGGCCCGCCCTTCGGCCGGCCGGGAGGAAAGCCGAAATTCATCTGCGCGAGCTCGACGCCGTTGCCGGCGGCGCGCATCACCGGCGCCATGTCGTTGATCCGCACCATGTCCGATTGTGGCAGGTCGAGCTCGGTCTGCTCGGTCGGGATACCGAGTTCCAGATCCTGCATCATCCGGGTGTATTCAACCCAGCGGACATGTTGCTCATAGGCGTTGCACATGTCGTTACTGTGCCACGATATGCGGCGGATTTCGAGCTTGGCCGGGTCTGGTGGATCGGACGCTCACCCGACCGTCCGATCAGTCCGACCGCGAGAACGACATACGCCGGCCCAGCGGCCGCACCCTTGTGGCGACCGCGGCCATGATCGGATCGCTGAGGTCTTTTTCCACGACCTCCATCGTGTCGGTTGCGGCCACGGCAAAGCGCGGACCGCCCGCCCTCTCTATCGCCGTCCGCAGCCGGGAGACGAAGGCTTCCGGTCCGGCCGAAGTCGAGAACGCCACTGGATGAACCGGCGTCTTCAGATCGTCGACATCGATGACGGCGTGGTAGGACCCCGACTGTCGATAGTCCTCCCAGCGCAGGCCCCGTACGCGCTCTACCGGAAATCTGTCTCCACGCGGCAAGGTGACGGTCCCCGCGTCATAGTCGACCCGCACGCCACACTGTCTGAAGGTGCTGTCGGTCATGATCGGCCGTTCGCGATAGGCCCGGATCGCACCAATGGCCTACCTGATTCCGAGCCAGGCAATGACGCACGCAGCCAGCCAGACCCACCAGGGCTGGCTTGCATAGGCCGCGGCGATATCGTCCCAGTCAAAGCTCATCGAATCCCCATCCGTCATCGACAGCGGCGTGGCCGATCGATCAAACGTGTTCGTACGTGTTGCGCTTTGGGTCATGGTAATCTCAAACTGGCGTGCTGGCGAGCATCTGGGGCGGCCTCCTCTCGGAGCCGGGCTGTCGGCAGAGCCGAAGCCCCGGCGGGGCCGGGTCTTCGCCCTGACGGGCATCCATCCCTGCCGCGTGCGGGGTGTCCGGTGAAACAGGACGGGGCCATGCTTGCTGTGATGGGGAGATGGATCGAGCGCCGGCGGGCGATCCGCCGCCGCTGGCAGGCGGACGCGCGTGCGCTTGTTGATCTCGATGTCGTCGATGCCTACTACGAGGCCCAGCTGTCGCTTGGCAGTTAATTGGGTTCTTCCTCACTTTGTGTGGAGCGGTGGCAGCATTCGTGCCCTCAGCAGTTCAGGACCTGCCCTGCCGTACATTGCGCGCTTGAGTGTCTTGAGGCGG
>NZ_JAZHFV010000008.1:0-114364 GCF_040970315.1 Neoaquamicrobium sediminum
ACTCGCCGCATCAACAGAAGCCGGGCGATTTCGGTCGCCGATGTCCAGGTTCGAATGCCGCGTTCGGCTTCGTCGTCGAGCAGCTTTTCACCCCGCAGAGCCGCACGGTGATTTTGCCGGAAAGGGGAGCGAAGTTCACCTTTTCCGAACCCTCGTAGTAGTGTTCCGCAATGTACGCAGGTAATCCGCCACCCCAGCAGCTGGTTTCGCAGGATTGGCGCTGGTTCCGCGCTACCGGGGCTGCAACGTGCACAGGTCTGTGCCGGCCTCGCGGCGATTAGTCGATGCGACGACTTCGGCACATTGATGAAGGTCATTCGACGTAAAACAGCCGGTTTGGCGGCGAAAATACTGGCGAGGCGGACTTCCTGATCGCCGCTCAGATGGAGATCGACTGCTCGCAATGAGGAGGCCTCCGGCAGGCAATGCTGGAGCATGACGAGCGGCGGAACCGCGTAGAAGGCGGCATGGCGACTGATCCAAGACGACAGAAGCTCGTCAGGGTAGGGCGGCAATCTCACTGGCAACTGCCGTGGCGGCGCGGTCTCCGTCATGCGAACGCCGCCTCGGCCTCGAACTCCGGCTCCCAGTTTTCGACAGATTCGTCTGCAATATGCTCTTGGCCGCGTTCGATGGCGTCAACCGCGAGGTCGTTGATCATGTGGAAGATGCTGGCGGTGATGCCCTCGGTTATCTGCAGAATCCGTCGCAGTGATTTCGGCGTGAGCACCGAGGGTCGACGCAGCGGCGTATTGCGCAGGATCGATGCCACCAGCGTCTCGAACTGCTCGTTCGCCGCCCACCTGCTCAAGGTGAACTGCTCAAACCGGCGTGCAAGCTGGACGTCGCCACCGATCGCCTCGCGCGCCTCGTTAACGCCGAAGCAGACCAGGGAGATCTGCAGACGATTGCTGAGGAAACGCAGCGTGTTCAGGACAATGCGCTGCTCGCGATAAGATCCGGCGAGAATGTTGTGCACCTCGTCGATCACCAGCACCTGCACACCGATGGCCTCCATGATGCGTAGCGCCGCTTGCTCCATCTGGGCGATATCGGCGCGTGGCCTCTGTGGTGCGCCGAGAAGGGTGAGCAGTTCGGCGTAGAACCGCCGCTCGCCGGGCCGGCTCGTCATCTCCATGGCCAGAACGGGCGTCTTCAGCGTACCCGTCACCGGGTTGAAGCACGGCGGGTGTTCGTCCCGGAACCGCTTCATGATCATGGTCTTGCCCATGCCACTGTCGCCATAGATCGCGACAGAAGGCATGCGTGTGCCGCGTGGATGGTCGAGAAGCCGGCTCAGCCGATCGAGCGCCTGCTTGGCGCGTGGGTAGAGCACCCATCGGCGCGATCGTATCGCGCGAATGCGCCGCTCGTCCGTTTCGGCAAGCAGTGCGCCGGCGCCGGCGGTCAGGTGGGAGATTTGATCGCTCATGTTTCACTCCAGCTCAATCTGTATCCTCAACAAAGGGTACAGGTTTGCTGGAGTCGACGCCGCGGAGCGAGCCCAATCCCCGATCATCCACCTTCGATTTCGAAGAAGCCTTCCCGCGTCGCGCAGCCGCCGTCTTATCGGTTGCCGCCTCGACCAATTCCCGCTGCGCGACGGCGGTGCGGACGATGGCGCGGGTGTCGACTTCGCGACGGCCCTTCGCACGTAAGGTACGCCGGGCGGTTAGTGCCTCGTGTAGCGTTATCGAGGGCAGGGTCACGTCGGCATAACGGGCCTCAACGAAGTTTCCCGATGGCCGCCGGACGAAGATGCGCGCCATGTCGCGCGGATCATATTTTACGAGTAGGCGCCGGTCAGAACGTCCGACGTCGGCGCTCAATGCCGGCGACCAGTAGCGCAGTTTGAACAGATGAATCCCGTCAGGCATCAACGTCCGCTCCTGCTCCGGCAGGAACGTCAGCCAGAAGCGCATTCGATCTTGCGGCAACCGAAGCGGGATTTCGCCCTCGTGCTCCCGCCACACCGCGATCGGCGGTCGACCCAGACTGCTGTGGATCGATTGATGATAAGCGCCGACAATGTCGAGAGCGATGTAGCGCTCGAGCTCCCTCAGAGTCAGTGCCGCATGTCGCTTCGAGTCATAGGCGCCCAACTCCTGTTCGTTGCTGAACGTTGTTCCGGGCAGGAGATGCAGCCTGCCCATCTGAGTGCCGATCAGGCGCTCGATATGACCGCCGAAACGCGGCTCACCGGGTGGCCGCCACTCGATCGCGATGCCCGCGTCCTGGCACCCTCGCTTGAAGGCCCGGCTTCGGAAGTCGGCACCATTGTCAACATGCACCATGTCCGGCAGACCGGCGACGGGCCAGGACTCCGTTATCTCGCGCTCCCGCAGCCATGCCGATTTGTCGAAGACGGAGTGTAGCAGGCACATGCTGGTGGACAGGCGGGACGGCGCCTCCATCGTGAGATAAAAGCCGGTCACCATCCGGCTGCAGACATCCATCGCCAGCGTCAGCCATGGCCGTCCGATCGGCTGCCGCGTCTCCTCGTCAACGACAAAGATGTCTGCCTTGGTATGGTCGATCTGGACCACTGCCAGGGGACGGGAGACTTCGAATGATCCGGGGACGGCCGTTGTCGCCTTGACGATTTTCTGTTCGCCACGCCGATTTGCGCGCTTCTGCAGGTCGATGTCCTTCACGCGGGCGACGATCGTTCGGCGATGTGGCGGCTTCAGCCCGACCGAAATGCAGTTCGTCTGCACGTCCCGCACCAACTGCGAGATCGTCGGTCGGGTCCGCTTCAAGTAGAACTTTTTGATAGTCTTGCTAACGATCTCCTCCCGTTTCTCGTCCAGCGTACGATGACCCACAGGCCGTCCACGCTTGCGATCGACAAGAGACAGAACGGTCCCGCCGACGCGGAACAGCTTGATCAGCCGGTAGGCCGTCGCCTGACTCACATTCATCCCGGCAGCGAGCCCCGAAACGTTTGCCGCGGTCGCACCGTCAGGATTGCGCCTCAGGAATTCACGGAGCGCATCTGCCCTTCGGCAAGCTTCATCCCAAAGCGCTTCGTCGATCTCATCAGGGATCCGATCTCTCATGGCAGGCTCGCGAGGAAAACATCACGAGTCTCATTCTCACATTAAGTGACAAAAGCCAATGCGCATTATCGAATTAACTGCCCATTCGCAAATTAAGTGCTGGCGTAAGCATCTAAAATCATTGAAGCATGATTCTCATCATTAAGTGCCGAGCGACAGCGATGCGTTGCGCTTCGACCAACCGAACCGTGCTGCGCCGGTCTCAAGGGCCTTGGCCAGCATGTGCGAGGAGAACGGGATTTCTTTGGACGGGTCCTGGTCGGGGATGTTGCGTCGTCGCAACTCGACAGGATCGATACCGCAGGCAGCGGCAAGCTCATCAATCGCAATCTCCAGGGCCGTCACGCCTACTGCCTCACCGGGCGCACGAACCGACCCCGATGGCGTACGATGTATGCGTGCGATCTTATGGCCAATGGCGCGGTTGTCACCGCAATAAAGAAACGGCGTCGCCTGCGTTACCGGCTCTGAGAACTTTTCGCCGGGAAGATTGGTCACTAGCGCGTCGTGACCTATCCCTATCAGTCGGCCTGTTTCGTCGGCAGCCAGACGAATGCGTTGCCTGGTATCTGACCGCCGCAAAACCATCTCAAACTCATTCTGCCGCGTCATCGCAACACCAACCGGAGTTCCGAGTTCCTTGGAGGCAATTGCTGCGGCAACAGCTTCAGGGGCAATCCCAAGCTTGGAGCCAAACCCTCCTCCAACATAGGGCGCGAGCAAGCGAACGTTGTCCTCTTCGATCCCGAGAGCGTCAGCGAGTTCGGCGCGATTATAGCGCAGCATCTGGTAGCTCGCCTGTAACGTCAGCCTTTCGTCCTCCCACGTAGCGACCGAGGCATGTGGCTCCATCGCCGCGCTTGCGTGTCCGGGCGTCGTATAGGTGGCATCAATCGTGAACGGTGATGCCCGCATCGCCGCGTCAATGTCACCGCTCGAGGACTGCTTATTGCTCGGCGTATCGAGCTGGGCCGTCGGATCGTCAAGGCTGACCGGCGCGTCCTCGGCCCTTTCTACCTCCTGCCTCAGGATCTGTGCCCCATGGCGGGCCTGCTCGAATGTATCGGCGACGACCAGCGCAACCGGCTGCCCAAAGAACAATATCTCGCGCGTGTCTTGTGCGGGTGCCTTTCCGGCCATGCCCTGTGCAGGGTTTTTGATAAAGCGGTCGTCGGCAATCACGGCACGGACGCCCGGCAGCCTCTCGACGCTATCGACATCAAAGGCACGTAGCCTGCCTTTGGCTACGGTCGAACGCACGAGCACGCCATGGCGACAACCAGCCGGCAGACCGTCCATTGCATAGGTCGCTCGACCCGAAACCTTGAGTTCTCCCTCGGGGCGGTCGAGCGGCTCGCCGATAACACCCTGGGCCATCTCTTCCAATCGGTCACGGCCGACACGGTCGTCCATCTTGTGATGTGCCGCCATTCGTCAAACTCCTGTGAGTTCAGAAAGGACTGCCTGGGTGGTGCGCTGGAGCAGCAATACCTTGAACGCATTGTCCTTCGTGGGAGCGGCCTGCATCACGAGCGTGTCTGTTGCGCGCGCGAACAGATCAGGACCCGGTTTATTGCCCATGAGAATATGCTCGAAGGTCTCGTCTCTCCAGGGCTGCGGCGCGACGCCGCCAAAGGCAAACGCGGCGCTCTCTATAAGGCCACCCTCCAACCTCACGATGCCTGCAACAGACACGAGCGCGAAAGCATAAGAAGCTCGATCGCGTACCTTTCGGTAGGCTTGCCGCAACGCAGCAGGCGGCGGCAGCAAGACAGCTGTGATGAGTTCGCCGGGTTCCAGCACCGTCTCGATATGAGGGGTGTCCTTCGGAAGGCGATAGAAGCTTTCGAGTTCGACCACACGCCGTGCGCCGTCGTCCCGCTCAATCTCGACGGCGGCATCGAGCGCCCGGAGCGCAACGGCCATGTCGCTTGGGTGCGTGGCTATGCAGTGCTCGCTACCCCCAAAGATCGCGTGGGATCGGTTGATGCCTCCGATGGCTTGGCAGCCGCTTCCGGGCGCACGCTTATTGCAGGGCATTGCGGTGTCGTAGAAATAATAGCATCTCGTGCGCTGGAGCAGATTGCCGCCCGTGGAGGCCATGTTGCGGATCTGTCCGCTTGCACCCGCCAGCAAGGCCTTTGCCAAAACCGGGTACCGTTCCCGGACCAACCCATCAGCAGCCAGGTCGCTATTGCGCACCATGGCCCCGATCCTAAGTCCGCCGTCAGGCCGTTCCTCGATCCCACCGAAATCCAGCCGGCTAATGTCGATAAGTCGCTCGGGCGCAACGACCTCCAGTTTCATCAGATCGAGAAGATTGGTACCGCCAGCCACAAAGGTTCCTTTGTCGAGACCCAGCCTGGCGGCTTCCGCAAGCGATGAGGCTCGTGCGTAAACAAACGGGTTCATGAGCCTTTTGCCTTCGCTACATCCAGGATCGCCTCGATGATGTTGGGATAGGCCGAGCAACGGCAGAGGTTACCGCTCATCCGTTCTGAGACCTCCTGCGCCGTCAGGTCCGGTCGCCCGGCAACGTCGGCGGTCACGCTGCTTGGCCAACCCGCTTCAATCTCCCCAAGCATTGCTGACGCGGAGCAGATCTGCCCGGGCGTGCAATATCCGCACTGAAATCCGTCATGATGTATGAAGGCGCGCTGGAGAGCCGAGAGCCTGCCTGGCGCGCCCAAACCTTCAATCGTAACGATTTCCTCGCCGTCGTGCATGCAGGCGAGTGTAAGACACGAATTGATCCGGCGCCCATCGGCAAGCACCGTGCACGCGCCGCATTGCCCATGGTCGCAGCCCTTCTTCGTGCCAGTGAGACCGAGGTCATTACGAAGCGCGTCGAGCAGTGTTGTGCGGGTATCAGTCTCCACCTCATGGCTCTCGCCATTAATTCGAAGTTGCGTTCTCATAACCGAATTACTTCACCAGGGTGGATGGTTCGCGCGTGTGCCGTGCCCAATAATCGAACGACCGCTCTGCTTATTCCACGGCAGGATAGGCCGCTGATTTCAAGGCAGACGCCAAATGCGCGGCGTTCGAGGCGGCGGTGTTGATCGCCGCGGCGACATTGTCCGGTGTCTGCTTCAGGTCGACATAATCAACGTCGCCCATGGCCTCGCCGACCCAATAAACGCCAGCGTTGGCCGGGATGGTGAAACCGACGTCGTTCAGCGCCTGAAATATCGCTGCATGACAGTGATGCGCGCCGTCTTCATTACCGACGACGGCGACGACCGCCACCTTCCCAGACGCTGGCATATGCCCGTCCTCGTCCGTCTCGGAAAGGAACGCATCCATCCGCTCCAGTATCCGCTTGGCAATACTGGAGGGCTGGCCGAGCCAAATCGGTGTGCCAAGGATGACAATGTCGGCCGCAATAATCTTCTCGCGCAGCATCGGCCATTCGTCGCCGTCGCCTTCATCGGACGTCACGCCGGGAAGGATATTGTAGTCCGCCACGCGCTCAACGCTTCCTTCGATGCCATGTCGTTCGAAGGCGGAAAACAGATGCGCGATAATCCTATCGGTGGAACTTTCTTCTTCCGCGTCTGAACGTTTCAGCGAACAGTTGAAGGCGATGGCGGTCAGTTTCCGCTTGCTGATCATAATTGTCGCTCCCCGGCTTGCGCGTTGCGTGTGAGCGGGACGCCCATGAGAGGGGCAGGAGCGCCTGTCAAACTAGCCGCACCCGATCCGGGCTTTTGGCCGCCTCCCTCGTTGTTATCGGTCGACCAAACGCGTCTATCGCGTTTGTTGTCCGGAAGGCTTTTCATCTGATAGCCTTCCCCAACATGGTCTGTCTTGCGCTCCAGCTTGTCGGTAATTTTCGATTTGTCTCCGCGAGACATAACTGGGCTCCGTGTCGGTCTATCCGACTAACGGAAGATCGACCTGGACGTTCCTCGCAAAGCTTCCGAAATTATCAGCGAAGGTGCTGGTGGGAATGCTGGAGTAGGACCGGCGAGCGGAAACGCCGATGGTCAATGCCTCCATAGAGCCTGAGGCGCAGGTCGATGATCCTTCTGTTCGAGGCACAGCGCGAGAAAAATGAGCGATCAAATAAAGACGCAAGCGGGACTGAATCATGAGTTTTTTGAGCGCGATGCAGTAGAGGTCGCCCGCGAGCTGATTGGCTTTGAGTTACTGGTCGCAGGAGTGGGTGGCTGGATCATCGAGACCGAGGCGTACACGCCGGACGATCCGGCCTCTCACAGTCATCGCGGCAGAACGGCGCGAAATGCAACGATGTTCGGTCCTCCAGGTAGGGCGTACGTGTATCGCTCGTATGGATTGCACTGGTGCTTGAACGCCGTTTGCCGTCCCGGAAGCGCGGTGTTGTTGAGGGCGATAGAGCCGATCTGCGGGGTCGATGTCATGAAGGCGAGGCGCTCCGTCGATTCCATGCGATTGCTTGCATCGGGGCCCGGGCGGCTTTGTCAGGCCTTGGCGATCGATCGCACCCATGATGGGGCGTCCCTGTTCGAAAGCCCATTCAGCCTGAGCGCCGCCCGTCCTCATCTGGATGTCATTTGTGGTCCTCGTGTCGGCATCACGCGCGCAACCACCAACCCCTGGCGGTTTGGCCTCGCCGGCTCACCGTATCTCAGCCGTCGTTTTTTCTGACTACGGGTCTCTCGGCCCAAGCAGCGATTTCGCCGCCTAACATCTAGTTCGAACTGCAGCCTGCTTGAACGCGGTGACTATGATGGCCGGAGCGTTCGGCGCCCGTCTTCATCGAGCAGGAGCGGGCGCATTCTAGCGCGGAGGAACGTCGTCAACGAATAGCGTTCGGCAAGGCGGTCTCATCGGCCCTGCTCGCTTCGCCTCTCCATCGCAATAAAGTTTTCTGAGCGCGGGGAACACTACGCCATGTCTGTTGTTTATCACCGGTCAATCAAGCTCGGGTGGGCTTCCACCTATCCACACATGCTGTGAAAGGGACGCGAAAATGGCCAAGGAAAAAACGCTCGAAGACCTGTTCCACGATACCCTGAAGGACATCTACTACGCCGAACGCAAAATCCTGAAGGCGCTGCCGAAGATGAAGCGCGCCGCGAAGTCTGACGATCTGAAAGCCGCCTTCGAGAAGCATCGCGAGGAAACGGAAGGTCACGTTGAACGCCTCCAGCAGGTGTTCGAGATTCTCGGAAAGCAGCCCCGCGGAAAGACATGCGATGCCATCGAGGGCATCGTCGCCGAGGGCGAAGAGATCATGGAAGAATTCAAGGACACCGATGCCCTTGATGCAGGCCTGATCTCTGCGGCTCAGGCCGTCGAGCACTACGAGATCACCCGGTACGGCACGCTGAAGCGCTGGGCAACCGAACTGGGCATGGCTGATGCGGCAAAATTGCTTGATCAGACATTGCAGGAAGAATCCAAAACCGACGCCGACCTAACCAAGTTGGCGGATGCCTCCGCCAATCAGCGCGCAAAGGCTGCCTGATCAGAAGTTCCAAAGGCCCGGGATCGCTCCCGGGCCTTGTCGCTTTCTGACCAGGACGTCAACGCGGTATTCGCCAGCTAGCAGGAGCCAGGCACCATGGCTAAGAACTCAGGCCGATCCAGCCGCAAGCCTCATGCGGCCACGATCCACGACCAATCACTCATGCGCGGACATGGCGGCGAACTTCATCAGACCGCAGAAGGCGATACACCGGTACTGACAACCGCGCAGGGCGCGCCGGTGGCGGACGACCAGAACACCCTCAAATATGGAGAGCGCGGTCCAAGTCTGATCGAAGATTTTCACTTCCGCGAGAAAATCTTTCATTTTGATCACGAGCGTATCCCCGAGCGCGTGGTCCATGCCCGTGGTTACGGCGCTCACGGCTATTTCGAGACCTATGAATCACTCAAGAAATACACGCGCGCGGATATCTTCCAGCGCGCCGGAGAGAAAACGCCGGCTTTCGTGCGCTTCTCGACGGTGGCTGGGTCTAAAGGTTCATTCGACCTGGCGCGAGACGTGCGAGGCTTCGCCGTCAAGCTTTACACCCAGGAAGGCAACTGGGACATCGTCGGCAACAATATACCGGTCTTCTTCATTCAGGATGCGATCAAGTTTCCCGATGTGATCCATTCCGTGAAGCCAGAACCCGACCGCGCTTTCCCCCAAGCGCAATCGGCGCATGACAATTTCTGGGACTTCATCTCGCTCACACCGGAATCGATGCACATGATCATGTGGGTCATGTCCGACCGCGCGATCCCGCGTTCTTTTCGGTTTATGGAAGGGTTCGGGGTTCACACCTTCCGGTTCCTCAATGACAAGGACGAATCCACCTTCGTCAAGTTTCTCTGGAAACCCAAACAGGGCCTGCAATCCGTCGTCTGGAATGAGGCGGTCAAGATAAACGGCGCCGATCCGGACTTTCACCGGCGTGACTTGTGGGACGCGATTCAAGCCGGAGACTTTCCGGAGTGGGAACTGTGCGTCCAACTTTTCGATCAGGATTTTGCCGACAGCTTCGAGTTTGACGTTCTCGATCCTACAAAGCTGATTCCCGAGGAGCTCGTCGAGCCGGTACCTGTGGGTCGTCTTGTGCTCGATCGCATGCCCGACAATTTCTTCGCTGACACGGAACAGGTCGCTTTCATGACCCAGAATGTTCCGCCCGGCATAGACTTCTCGGACGACCCGCTGCTACAGGGCCGGAATTTCTCCTATCTGGACACGCAACTGAAGCGCTTGGGCTCGACCAACTTCACCCATCTGCCGATTAACGCACCCAAATGCCCGTTCCATCACTTTCAGCAGGACGGACACATGGCGATGCGCAATCCGAGCGGCCGCGCCAATTACCAACCGAACTCGTGGGGGGAAGGTCCGCGCGAAAGCCCGCAGCGCGGGTTTCGATCATTCGTCGACGACGTCAATGGACCCAAGGTCCGACTGCGTGCCGAAAGCTTTGCCGATCACTACAGTCAGGCACGTCAGTTCTTCATCAGCCAGACTGTTCACGAGCAAAAACACATCGTCATGGCGCTCACCTTTGAACTCTCAAAGGTAGAGACCCCTGTTATCCGCGAGCGGATGGTCTCTCATCTCCTGAACATCGATGAAGGACTGGCTGAATCTGTCGCCGAGAAACTGGGTATGCGCAAGCTACCTGAGCCCGCAGAGGCTGCGGTCTCGCCTCGCAATGACCTGCCCGCCTCGGACGCGTTGAGCATCATCAAGAACGGTCCGGCAAGCTTTGCCGGTCGCAAGGTCGGCGTTCTAGTCAGCGATGGAGCCGATACAAAACTCATCAAGGGACTTTCCACAGCGCTCAAGAAAGAGGGCGCGACAATGGAAATCGTCGCGCCGTATATCGGCGGCGTGGAGACATCCGACGGGAGCATAATCGAGGCAGATCACATGATCGACGGCGGTCCGTCCGTGTTGTTCGATGCGGTCGCGATCATCGTGTCGGAAGCCGGCGCCGAACGGTTGGCTGGGGAAGCCGCCGCTCGAGACTTTGTGGCCGACGCCTTCGCCCACCTGAAATACATCGGCTATACGGATGCCGCTGCTGCACTTCTCATCAAGGCTGCCGTCCCGGTGGACAGTGGGGATGAAGGCCTGATTCCGCTTTCCGCTGCCAAAGAAGCCGCTGGATTCGTCTCGGCCTGCCGAAAACTTCGGGTTTGGGCGCGGGAAGAGGCGGTAAAGCTCTGAAGCCGTGAGAACGCGATGAGCGCGCAGGGCCTGATCCATGGACCACTCGGCAGGAACTGCATCCATCTCTGCGTGGATATGCAGGGCCTGTTCGAGGCGGGAGCACCATGGGCAGTGCCATGGATGGAACGTGTCGTGCCTGTCATTGAAGCGCTGACAGAAGCACACGCTCCAGCGACAATCTTTACGCGTTTCATTCCGGTCAAACGAGCCGAGGAAGCGCCTGGCAGCTGGTCGCGCTACTACCGCCGTTGGGCTGACGTGACGCTTGAAAAGATTGACCCGGCTTTGGTGGAAATCGTTCCGAACCTAGCCCGTTTCGTTCCACCGGCTCGGGTGTTCGATAAACATGTATATTCCCCCTGGACGGAAGGTGCACTTGACCGTCTCTTGGGCGGTTCAGAAACGGACGCCATCGTGATCACGGGCGGCGAAACCGATGTGTGTGTACTCGCCACCGTACTTGGGGCCGTCGATCGCGGATACCGCGTCGTGCTCGTAGCCGACGCCATCTGCAGCTCCGCCGATGAAACCCATGACGCGCTTATGCGGGTCTATCGCAGCCGGTTCAGCGAACAAATCGAATTGGCGACGGTTGAGGAAATTCTCGACGACTGGCGCCTTTGAAGAAGCCCTGTGCGTCAAATCTGGAGTTGAACCAATGCAGCCAGAGTCATGGAGCGGAGGCTGTCTGTGCGGCTCTTGCCGTTACACGGTGAACGGCAAACCTTCGCATGTTGGCTATTGTCATTGCAGCATGTGCCGCCGCGCCACTGGCGGGCCTTTTGCGGTACTCGTCAGAGTCGAAAGCGAAATTGTGGAATGGAGCCGTGTGCCGGCTAGCTACAGGTCTTCACCAATTGCCACGCGCGGGTTTTGTCCCACCTGTGGCACACCCCTCTATCTCCAATATGACGACGACAGCCGCATTCGATTGCTCGTAGGTACCGTCGATCAACCGGACAATTTCGTTCCTCAATCACACTATGGAGTAGAAGGTCGGCTCAAATGGATCGACTGCAGCCGCGGGCTGCCCGAGGAGGAAACGACCGAAACCTGGTAGCGTGGTGGGCGCGGATCTACTTTCGGGATGACCGTGACATCATCTTAGCGTCAGGTTTGCCAATCGACAGCTGGGAGGCGCTGCCGACACCGGCTGCAGACCGTCTCACCGCAAACACGGCTACCGGGCCACCGTTTCAATCAACGCCACATACCGCGCATCCGAGCACCAACATCCAGACGTACTTTTCTCGGCCCGATACTGGAGTTTGAGCCGGATGGGACCGTGGGCCACGCGCGTCGCTCGAACAGATCGACGAGATGGGCGGGTATGAACCTTGTACGCGAGGCGTAGACGTGGCGGTCACCTGTTGAGGACTGGCCATGGGTAAAGAAGCGTTGTGGAACGACCAGGTTAAGGCTGTCCTTTGCTCTTGTCATTGCAACGTAAAGCAGCCGCCGCTCTTCCTCTATATCGTCGGACGTCCCCACACCCAGATCGGAAGGGATGCAGCCATCAACTGTATTGAGAACGAAAACCGCACCCCATTCCTGGCCCTTGGCGGAGTGAATCGTCGACAGGATCAGATAATCCTCGTCGAGAAGCGGCACGCCGGCCTGCCCTGAAGTGGCATCCGGAGGATCGAGTGTAATTTCGGTGAGAAACCGTTCGCGGCCAGGATAGCCGGCAGCGATGTCCTCGAGCTGGAGCAGGTCGGCGCGGCGCATCTCGAAATCTTCATGGATCCGCTCAAGATGAGGTTCGTACCAGGCCCGAACTTGCGCGATCTCGGCGGGCCAACCGGAGGTGCCGGAACGCAAACCCGCGATGAGGTCCACGAAGCCCGGCCACTCACTTTGCGCGCGGGCAGGGCAGGGGAGGCGGGCGAGCGTCTCTATCGGATCGGCGCTCTCCGCGATCGCATCCAGCGCGTTCTGCGCCGTCGCCGGTCCGACGCCGGGCAGAAGCTGCAACAGCCGGAAGCCAGCCACCCGATCGCGGATGTTCTGCGCAAAGCGCAGTGCCGCGAGCATGTCCTTCACGTGGGCGCTGTCGAGGAATTTGAGTCCGCCAAACTTGACGAAGGGGATGTTGCGCCGCGTGAGTTCCACCTCCAGCGGCCCGCTATGGTGGCTGGCTCGGAATAGCACCGCTTGATCTTTCAGCCGCATGCCGCTCTCCCGGTTCGCCAGGATCTCTTCAGCCACGAACTTCGCCTGGTCGGCTTCGTCTCGCACGGTGATCAGCCTCGGCCGCTCGTTTGACGGCCGATCGGTCCACAGGTTCTTGGTGAAACGCTCTTTTGCGAGACCAATCACGCCATTGGCGGCGGCAAGGATTGGCTGGGTGGAGCGGTAGTTGCGGTCGAGGGTGATGACCTCAGCCGCTGGCGAGAACGCCTTTGGGAAATCGAGGATGTTCCGGACCGTGGCCGCGCGGAAGGAATAGATCGCCTGTGCGTCGTCGCCGACGACGGTAAGGCCGCGTCCTGCTGGCTTCAATCCCGTGAGGATCGTCGCCTGAAGGCGGTTGGTGTCCTGATATTCGTCGACCAGAACATGATCCCACCTGCCGCCGATCTCGCCAGCCAATGTGACATCGCCCATGGTCTGGGCCCAGTAGAGCAGCAAATCATCATAATCGAGCACGTTCTGGATCTGCTTTGCCTCGACATAGCCCGCAAAGAGCCCGCGCAGTTCCTTCCCCCAGGCCGCACACCATGGAAAACTGGCGCGCAGTACGTCTTCGAGCGATGCCTCGGCATTGACGGCGCGCGAATAGATTGAGAGGCACGTTCCCTTGGTTGGAAACCGGTTCTGCGTCTTGGAGAATCCGAGATCGTGACGAACCAGGTTCATCAGATCCGCCGAATCCTCCCGATCATGAATGGTGAATTGCGGATCCAGGCCGAGCTCGACCGCATATTCCCGTAAGATTCGAGCGCCGATGCCGTGGAATGTGCCGGACCAGGTGAGCGCGTCGGTCAGAACGCCGGCCTTGTCACCGAGCACCCTGGCACAAATTCGTGCCACCCGTTTAGCCATTTCGCTCGCGGCCCGACGCGAGAACGTCATCAGCAGGATGCGCCGCGGATCGGCGCCGGCGATGATGAGTTGGGCAACGCGATGCGCGAGCGTGTTGGTCTTACCCGATCCAGCACCGGCAATGATCAGCAACGGCCCTCCGACCCGGCCGTCAGGGAGGCCGATGCCGTGGACGACCGCGGCACGTTGACCGTCGTTCAGTTTTTCCAGATGCGCCGCATTCATGCCGTCTCGCCCCCTATCACCCTCAGTTACAACGACAATCGCTGAGTGCTGCGCTGATGCTTGCCGTAGCTTCCCCACCCCGTCCCGAAAAACTCCACCAAGAGCCCGATTGACTCATTTTCCAAAACGGAACAAATAATGAACATAACAGCGCCTCCGGGCGTTGGAAAGCCCTCAGGAGACCTGGATTGACGATGCCCGATCGCGCGGCAAACCCTGTCATCGCCCAGCTTCAGGAGCGTATCGCGCACCTGGAAGGGGGCGCAGGCCGCGTGCGCGAAGTCCTGCCATTCGGCCTCGCCGACATCGATCGCAGGCTTCCAGGGGGAGGGTTGGCATTGGGGGCACTGCATGAAATCGCTGGCGGCGGCAATGGAGCCGTCGACGGCGCGGCGGCGGCTTTGTTTGTTACCGGAATTGCTGCGCGAACCCGGGGCAAGGTGTTGTGGATCGTCACACGCGCGGACCTTTTCGCTCCCGCTATCGCGCAGGCGGGCCTGGCGCCAGACCGCGTGATCCATGTCGAGACAGGTGACGAGAAGGCGCTTCTCGACTGTTTTGAGGAAGGCTTGCGACACGGCGGTCTCGGCGCTGTGATCGCCGAAACCGCGCATCTGTCGATGACTGCATCGCGGCGCCTGCAACTCGCCGCGGAATCGTCGCGGACCATCGGCCTCGCCATGCGCCGCTGGCGCCGGCAGACGGAGGCTGGCGATTTCGGTCAGCCCACAGCCAGTGCCACGCGCTGGCGCGTTTCCGTCCTGCCCTCGGTCCCATTGCCGGTCCCGGGGCTCGGTCGCGCTCGCTGGCTGGTTGAGCTGATCCGGGCGAAAGCCGGAGAAAGTGCAGATTTCGAAGTGGAGGCCTGCGATGCACAGGGTCGTATCGCTCTTCCTTCCAAGGTGGCCGACAGACCGCCTCAGAAGGAAGTCTGGCGACGCGTCGCCTCCGCCTGAGGCGCCGCTTGTCCTTGTCGGCCGCTCCGGCCGACGACGGCTGATCACCGCCATCGACGCCAATGCGCAGGCACGTGGCGTCCGTGTCGGCATGGCCGTCGCAAAGGCCCAGGCCCTTGTGCCCGGCCTCATCGTCATCGACGCCGATCCGGTCGCCGATGCCGAAGGTCTCGACAAGCTGGCGCTTTGGGTTCTGCAACGTATATCGCCAGTGGTCATGGTCGATCCGCCAGACGGTTTGGTGATCGATACCACGGGCGCCGATCATCTGCATGGCGGCGAGGCGGCCATGCTCGCCTCCCTCGTTCGGCGCTTCGCGTCCTCTGGGGTCGAGGCGCGGGCGGCGATCGCCGACAGCTGGGGCGCCGCCCACGCCGCAGCGCGGTTCCTGAAAGGAGAGGTGCTGGTCATTCCACAAGGGCAAAGTGAAGCGATGCTGCGGCCGCTGCCGCTAGCTGCCCTTCGTTTGGAAGGTGAGACCATTGCCGGTCTCAGAACGCTCGGCTTCGAGCGGATCGGCGACATTCTGGATCAGCCCCGCGCCCCAATAACCTTGCGCTTCGGACCCGAGCTTGGACGGCGGCTCGATCAGGCGCTGGGTGTCCTGGCCGAGCCCGTCGACCCCGTTCGCTCGCCCGAATTGGTCGAGGTGCGCCGCGTCTTTGGCGAGCCGATCGGCGCTGCCGAGACGATCGCCCGCTATACTGGCCGGCTGGTCGAGGCGCTTTGCCTTGAGCTCGAGAAGCGCGGCCTTGGCGCACGGCGGCTCGATCTGCTGTTTTATCGCGTCGACAACGCGCTTCAGTTCATCCGCGTCGGCACCGCCCAACCGGTACGGGATCAGAAACGTCTCACCCGGCTGCTCTGCGACAAGATCGAGACCGTCGACCCCGGCTTCGGCATTGAAGGCATGGTGCTGGTCGCCATCGAGGCCGAGCCGCTCGGACAGAGACAGACGATCACATCGCTCGTGCAGGCGCCGGAGCCGGATGTTTCTGACCTTATCGACGTACTCGCCAACCGCATCGGCGAGAACCGGCTCTGCCGTTTCGTGCCGGTACAAAGCGACGTCCCTGAGCGCTCGGTGGCGCGTGTGCCGCCGCTCGCGCCAGAGACCGGCGCGACTTGGGACGGAGACTGGCCACGGCCGCCGCGGCTTCTGTCGCGTCCCGAACCTATCGAGACTATGGCATTGCTTCCCGATCATCCGCCGGTCTGGTTTACCTGGCGCGGCGTGCGCCGGCGCGTGCAGCGGGCCGACGGGCCCGAACGTATCCGCGGCGAATGGTGGAAGCGCGACGCTGAAATGACCACGGTGCGCGATTACTTCCGCGTCGAGGATGAAACCGGCGAGCGCTACTGGCTATTCCGTTCCGGCGACGGCGAGCATGAAAACAGCGGTTCGCAGCGCTGGTTCCTGCATGGAATCTTCGGATGACCGGATCGCGCTATGCCGAATTGCAGGTAACCTCGCATTTCTCGTTCCTGCGAGGAGCAAGCAGTTGCGACGAACTGTTCGCGCAAGCGGCCGTGATGGGGATCGAGGCGCTCGGCATTGTCGACCGCAATTCGCTTGCCGGGATCGTGCGGGCCTATGAAGCGGCCCGGACCACCGGCATTCGTCTCGTCGTCGGTTGCCGTCTCGATCTCGCTGACGGCATGTCGGTGCTGGTCTATCCGACCGACCGCCCCGCTTATGCGCGACTGTCTCGTCTTCTCTCGCTCGGCAAAAAGCGCGCCGGCAAGGGCCAGTGCCATCTCGAATGGCAGGACCTCGTAGCCTATGGCGACGGTCTTCTCGCCGTACTGGTGCCGGATGCGGCCGACGAAACATGCGCTCAACAGCTTCGGCGCCTTCGCGAGGCGTTCAGCGACCGGGCCTACATGGCGCTCACTTTGCGTCGCCGGCCGAACGATCAGCTCCGTCTCTGGCACCTGTCGAACCTGGCGGCCGCCGCCCGCGTGCCTCCGGTTGTCACCAACGACGTTCTGTTCCACGAGCCGGATCGTCAGATGATGCAGGACGTCGTGACCGCCATCCGGCACAATGTCACGATCGACGAACTCGGGCACCGCCGCGAGCGCTTTGCCGATCGATACCTCAAACCCCCTGAAGAAATGCACCGGCTGTTCGCGCGCTATCCGCAGGCGCTTGCCCGAACGGTCGAGATCATGGAGCGATGCGCATTCTCGCTCGACGAACTTGCCTATCAGTATCCCGAGGAAAAGCTCTTCCCCGACCTGACGCCACAGCAGGCGCTCGAAAAGCTTACCTGGGAGAGTGCGGCAGAGCGTTATCCTGAAGGCCTGCCCGACAAGGTGCGAGGCAATCTCAATCATGAGCTTCGGCTGATCGAAAAGCTGGAATATGCGCCCTATTTCCTGACCGTGAATGCGATTGTCCGCTTTGCTCGCTCGAAAGGGATTCTGTGCCAGGGCAGGGGGTCGGCCGCCAATTCGTCGGTATGCTTCGTGCTCGGTGTCACCTCGGTCGACCCAGACCGCAACGACCTTCTCTTCGAGCGCTTCGTATCGGAAGAACGCCGTGAGCCACCCGACATCGATGTCGATTTCGAGCACGAAAGGAGAGAGGAGGTCATCCAGTGGGTCTACGAGACCTATGGCCGCGACCGCGCCGCGCTCTGTTCCACCGTCATCCGCTACCGGGCAAAGGGTGCCTTGCGCGATGTCGGCAAGGCGCTCGGTCTGCCTGAAGATCTAACCAAGACGCTTTCATCGCAGGTCTGGGGCTGGTCGGAAGGCGTGGAGCAGAAACACGCCGAAGGTCTCAACCTCAATATGGGTGACCGCCGCCTGCGCTTGGCGCTTGAGCTTTCGCACCAGCTCGTCGGCACGCCCCGTCATCTGTCCCAGCATCCAGGCGGTTTTGTCCTCACCCGCGACAGGCTCGACGAGTTGGTGCCGATCGAGCCGGCGGCCATGGAAGACCGCCAGGTGATCGAGTGGGATAAGGACGACATCGATGTTCTAAAGTTCATGAAGGTCGATGTTCTGGCCCTGGGCATGCTGTCGTGCATGCGCCGCGCTTTCGATCTCCTCGCCCAGCACAAGGATATCCGGCTCGACCTCGCCACCATTCCGGCCGAGGATCCCCGCACCTACGCGATGATCCGCAAGGCCGACACGCTCGGCACATTCCAGATCGAATCCCGTGCGCAGATGGCGATGCTGCCCCGCATCAAGCCGCGCACATTCTACGATCTCGTCATTGAGGTCGCGATCGTCCGCCCCGGGCCGATCCAGGGCGACATGGTGCATCCCTACCTTCGCCGGCGCGAAGGCAAGGAGGATGTGACCTACCCCAAGCCGGAACTCGAGGCCGTGCTCGGAAAAACATTGGGGGTTCCACTTTTCCAGGAGCAGGCGATGCGGGTCGCGATCGAATGCGCCGGCTTTACCGCCGGCGAAGCCGACCAGCTTCGACGCGCCATGGCGACTTTCAAGCACACAGGCGGCGTCTCGAAATTCGGTGAGAAACTCGTCTCCGGCATGGTTGCGAACGGCTACGACCGCGATTTCGCCGAGCGCACCTTCAAGCAGCTCGAAGGATTTGGCTCATATGGCTTTCCGGAAAGCCACGCGGCGAGCTTCGCCCTCATTGCCTATGCCAGCAGTTGGATGAAATGCTGGCATCCTGACGCGTTCTGCTGCGCATTGCTCAATGCACAGCCCATGGGGTTCTACGCGCCGGCCCAGATCGTGCGCGACGCGCGGGAACATGGCGTCGAGGTCCGGCCCGTCTGCATCAATGCGTCCCACTGGGATTGCACGCTCGAGGCGACCGGCGACGATGGCCGCTTTGCCGTCCGACTTGGCCTGCGCATGGTCAAGGGCCTAGGCAATGCTGAAGCTGCGCGACTGATCTCCTGCCGGGAAGATCAACCCTATCGGTCGGTCGACGACCTCTGGCGCCGGGCCGGCATTCCTGTTGCCGCTCTGGTCGAGCTCGCCGAAGCCGATGCCTTCCGGGCAGGGCTCGGCCTCGCCCGGCGGGAGGCGCTCTGGGCTATCAAGGCTCTGCGAGATGAACCGTTGCCGCTCTTTGCCGCGGCAGCTATGCGCGAAGCCGGTATCGTTCCCGAACAATCCGAGCCCGCTGTCTCGCTGCGACCAATGACGTCGGGAAGGGAGGTGGTTGAGGACTACGGCCATCTCGGACTGACGTTGCGCGCGCATCCGGTTTCATTTCTGCGCGCGGAACTGGCCGGCCGCCGCATCATCACCTGTGCCAAGGCAGTTGCCAGTCCCGACCGTTGCTGGGTCCACGTGGCTGGTCTCGTTTTGGTGCGACAGCGTCCCGGATCGGCAAAGGGCGTCATGTTTATCACACTCGAAGACGAGACCGCCGTTGCCAACCTCGTGGTCTGGACAAAGGTCTTGGAGAAATTTCGTCGCGTCGTGCTGGGCTCTGGGATGATAGGTGTGAAGGGCAGGGTCCAGCGTGAGGGCGAAGTCGTGCATATCGTAGCGCACGAGCTGATCGATTTGTCGGCGGAACTCGCCAGCGTCGGATCAGGCGAAAACGCGTTCCCGCTTCCTCATGGACGCGGGGATGAATTTCACCGCGGATCGCCGGCACCAGATCCGCGAGGCACCCCGAAGCCGCGGGATATGTTCGATCCACACGGCCACATTGATGAGATCAAGGTGAAAACGCGGGATTTTCGGTAGGTAATCCGACAAGAAGGCGGTCTTCACTGCAGCGTCCAAAGCCTCTGAGGCCAGCAATTGGCTGATGTCTCTGGCTTCCAATCATCGTGATATCGAGGATGCGGCTTAGGCCGCCTCCTTTCACTCTTTGCCGGTGACAACCGGCAAAGTCGTAAGATGCTTGTCGATGATCTCGACCACATCTTTATGCATGGGCAAGTTGGCCTTTTCGGTCTCCCATCGCTCCATGAAGAGCGAGATGGTTTCCTTGGCTGTGTCGAGCACAAGCTTCTTGGGCAGCTTGGCTTTTGCGGATAGGTGCGCCAGCTCGTCCGTTGTAAAACCGGTGAACTCCTTCGTCCGGCTGAAGGTCAGCGCGGACTTGTCGTTCGCGATATACGGAATCGTGGACACGAAGTCATAGGCCGGAGAGAGGCGTGCGTTGCGGCGATCAGGATAGATCAGCGACCAGTTTTTCAGGTGCATGTCGCCATTGCCGATCAGGACATTGAATGTCAGGCGGCGAATAAATTCGGCCACATCATCCTGATCGGATTCGGAGGCGATCACCGATATCAGATTGCGGTAACTGGCCTTCTTGTACTTGTCCTCAGGATAGACGTTAAAGACCTGCGCAAAATCCTCGATATGTGTGACGCTGCCATCTTCATTGCGATCGAAGCGCTCGATGACGAAAGCCTGTTGCCTGATCTTCTCAATCCCGTCTGGCAGGTTTCCGATCGATCGCACATCGATCAGCCCGATCGCTGGCACGTTGATCCCAACCATCCTGGCAAGGCTCATCATCGAGAACTCGTTTTCCGGGAGGTTGGCAAACTCGCGTGAGGGGAGTTTGACGATCCGATTGCCGCCGACGCCGCTTGTCGGAATCGTCAAGCCGCCGCTCGCACTTTGAACCGCCGAGAATTTGAGCTGCACGCCCGCCAATGAAAATCGCATGGCATCTTCGGCAGCCTCTTTCGCGGCTTCCCCTTCAAGGATGTTATGTGCTTCGTCGGGCCATTCTTCACCGTCCGCTGGGACGACGGTGATCGCGCCGGGCAAGTCCTGCCCGAGCACCCATAAGAGGAAGAACTCGCGGTCGATATGGATGTCTGCCTTCTCAGCCAGGTATCGGCGCAGATGACCCTCCGGCAGGAGGTTCGAGAAGTAGGGCATCAGCCTGATCTTGAATGGCCGAAAATCAGTGATCAGGTCGCCGAGGCTATCCTTGAACTGCAGGCCGAGGGTCGGTCTCTCACAGTTCTCAATATAGGCATCGTTGAACGCAAAAAGTGTCTTTTCGTTTCCGACATGGGTGATCGTGCCGATTTCTTCGCCATAGAGGCGCACACTCAAAACGGATACATCAGGCATTATCGTCCTCCTCATCTAATGAGTAGGCTGGACGGTTCGCATTCCTTTGTTCGCTCGTTGGCTCGAAATGGGCGATCTGGTTGCGGAGCGCTCTCATGCTGTTGATCGCATCCAATATGCCCTTCCAGTGCTCCGTCCGTTTGGCGTGGTCAATCGTTTGGCGCAGGGAGCGGAGGCTATCTAAAAACCGGGTATCAATCTGGAGGCGCTGGAGTGATGCCGTCGCTTTGCGCAGCTCATCCAGCTCCGGCAGGCTCGGCGCTTCAATCTGAAGGGCGCGAACCGCCTTTTGCAGTTGCTGCATTTCCTTGCCGATCGCGGGCGGTTGGATCACGGTTCGATCCGTCGTCTGACGCGTGATCGATTTGATTGCAGGCACTGCCTTGCGTGGGACCAGGGCGATCTCCAAATCCAATGCGCTGGCGATCGCGACGAGGCTCGATAGGCGTAGATCAACGCTGTTGGATTCAATCCGCGAAATCTGCGCTTGCGGGACGCCAGCTAACCGGCTCAATTCGCGTTGGCTGAGCTGTTTGGCTTCTCTGGCTTCGCGTAGGCGGTCGGCAATCTCTTGAGTTTCATATTTCATCGATGTTTATTTCTGCATCATCTATCTTGCTTGATGTCTTTTACGATATCAAAGAGTCGGCGCCCTCTCAATGTGATGTTTTATGGCACATCAAAACTGGATAATGATGTTTTATTCGATATCGATTTTTGATGCGCAATGCGCATCGCGCTTGGCTTGCCGATCTAACTGGCATCAGCTGTCTGGTGCGGCTGATGGATCAGCTCACCCTCTCCTATGTCTGGAAGCAGAAGCAAATACCTGTTGTGCTGCGCCGTACGGGGCGAGGCGAGCGCATTCGCGTGCGACTACCATTCGCCGACGACAATCGGCACTGGCTTCAGAACGGGCGGCGAACTGCTCCCGAATGGATCGGCGGCACAGAAGCTTACTGGGAGTTGCCGAAATCCTGGTTCAATGACTTCGTCGATCGAGCGCTGGTCAGATATGGCAAGATCCATCATTCAGCCCTACCGCGAGCAGCAGATCTGCGCGAGAGCATGCCAGGAAGCGCTCGGTCATGAGTGCCAATGTTCATGCATGGGCGCTAACCACGGTGCCGGCAACGACGGAGGCTGGTTCGAAGTCTCCGACACCTTTTCGACACGTTGGGGCGACCGGGAACTGGCCTGCCGTTTGTTGACGGCACGATAGGCAGCTACTGACCAAAGATTAAATACAATCTTTGGTCAGTAGCCAGAACACACGGGCTATTAACAGGCCTGACCCGACAGAGCGCTGGCGATTGCTACGCGCTTTTGAGGCCCTGATAATTCTCAGTTATCGTAACCAAGCTTGTGTCCGTGTTTGTCGGCCACGTTGAATTGATGTTTGGCATCGCTCTAAGGGCCGGGCTGTTGGCAAAGCTGAAGCCCGCGAGCGGTCTTCCCCCCATCCGGGCTGCCATCCTTGATGCGCGGCGCTACAGAGGGGATTGGAAAGAACTGCGAGAACACCTTGGTGCCGCTTGCGCGCGGCGGCCGGCAAGGGAGGCTTCGCCGCCTCTGGCCGCGAAACATGCGATCCGGCACAAATGCCGGCTTGCCAGACGCGCCCTTGTCCTGCCTTGCTCTTCGCGGCCCCCGGGTTGCCGCCCCTAAGGAATAGGGAGCGAAAACCGGACAGAGGACCGCGCGAAACGCGGAGAGGGAATGGAAAAAGCAGACCTGGAAGAGCTGAGAGAAAAGGTCGCCTGCGAGGCCGTCTTGGAAACCGCCGGCTTTGCGGTCGACGTAAAGGAAAGCACCCGCCGCGCGGTCAAATACCGCCGCGGCGAAGAGATCATCATTGTCATTCATGACGGCAAGGGCTGGTTCGATCCGCTGTCGGATGCGAAGGGCGACGTGTTCCGCCTCGTCGAGCATCTTGACGGCCTGCCCTTTGCGGCCGCGCTCTATGTCGTTGCCGACCTCGTCGGCTTCGTCCCTTCGCAACCGCAGTGGCTACGGCAATCGCGTGAGCGCATGACCGACCTCTCAGTTCCCGAGCGCTGGTCGGCGCGGCGCAAGCCATGGCCCGGTTCGGCGACTTGGCGCTACCTGCAGGACGAGCGGGCGCTACCCGATCCCGTAATGCGCGCGGCAGTCGCCGAGGACCTTCTTCGCGAAGGCCCACAGGGTAGCATGTGGGCTGCCCACCGGGATCCATCAGGAATAGTCACCGGGTGGGAAGAGCGTGGTCCCGACTGGCGCGGTTTTGCCTCCGGCGGCACCAAACTGCTCTTTGCGTTCGGTGCGGCAACGTCGCTGCGCCTGTGCGTCGTCGAGGCCGCAATCGACGCCATGAGCCTTGCCGCACTCGAGGAACAGCGGCCTGACACGCGCTATTTGAGCACCGGGGGCGGTTGGTCGCCGGCGAGTTCAGAGGCCTTGCTCGATCTCGCCATTCGGGCAGACGCCCTCCTGGTCGCCGCCACCGACAACAATGCGCAAGGGGAGACCTTTGCCGCGAGGCTCGAGGCGCTCGCGCGCGATGCCGGTTGTCAGTTCGCGCGGCTGCGACCGGAGCTGGAGGACTGGAACGAGGATCTGAAGGCCAAACGAAGAAAGAAGGATGGAAGGGATGGCTGCCGCATGCCCGCCGTCCGCCTCAAGGGTGAAGCTCCGCCCGGCTGACGCCGGCCCTTGACCCGGCCGGACGGAGAGGCGGCCTCGGGAAGGGGTCCGGAAGGGCTGAAGAAGATGGTGATGCCGACAGGGTGCACCGCGCTCCAGCCCGAGACAGGCCCCACAGGAGCCCGCCATGACCTCTCTTGCACCAATCCGAAAAATCTATTTCGGCATCGCCGACCGCCACCAGATGTTCAGGCTCTTCGACCGCCATGCCGGGCGGCCTGACCGCTGGCAGGATGATGACGGCGCGCTTTACGCCGGCGAATGGTTCGAAATCGCGCAGGCTCAACATGACTACATGCTCGAAATCCTGCCGCCGCTCTGTATGCGCGGCGAAATGTTCGCCATGCGCGAATTCCTGACCGGCAGCATCACCAGCGTCTTCTACACACTCGGCATCAACGGCGTGCAACGCTACTTCCACGCCTATTGCGATTTGTTCGATCCGCGTTCCGTTCATGACATGCGCGATGCCATCGTCGAGCGCGAACGCCGCCCGGTCAAGGCGATGACGCGCGACGAACGCATCGAGCACATCTGGAGCACCACCCTTGACGATTATCGCGGTTATGCCGGCGCGGACTTCCGGTCCCAACATCGGGGCAAGCGCACGGTCATCGTCTACGGCAAACCGGGCGCACGGTTCGAGCTGCTGGAGAGCCTGACCGATCAGCAGGTCTCCGAGAAGCTGCCGGTGCACCTGCGCCACCTGCCGCTGCCTGAAGCCGCGTGAGGTGGGCCATGTTCACATTTCCGATTCTTGCGGTGCGCAAGGCTATCGCGCGCGGCGAAGACGATGCCGCCACCAATGGCGGTTTCCGCAATCCCTATTATGGCACCCGGCCGGGAGAGGGCGAGAAGCCCGGCTTCTGGTTCGTTGGCGACGAGGGCGTCTACATCATCTCCAACGGCAAGGTTGCCGCGGGGCAGAAACCGTTCGTCGTTTATTCGACTGAATGCCACCCGAAGGGCGATACCGACTGGTCCGACTACAAGCGCCGGCACTTCGGCGGCGATGACGGCATCGAATTCACCGATGCCGATCTGCTGGTCCCGAGCTTCAACCGGAGCTTCGGGATCACCTCTCGGTATCCGGCTCACCGAGAACGACATCTCGTTCCCGCTGATCACCCGCTAACCGCACTTCCAATTCCGCACGCCTCCGGCGCCGCTGGCTTTCCCGACGGCGCGGCTTCGTGCGCCCACATCATGGGAGAAACCACCAATGTCAGACCACGATCCCTTCACCCTCGATATGTTCGGTAGCTCGGCCTTGTCCTCCGGGCTTGGATTTGGCGTCACCACCTTTTCTGAAAGTCCCAAAGCAAAAACGGGCGAGATCGACCTTCCGCCAGTGGTGGATTCGTCCAAGTCGCCGGCATGGGAGAAGTCTGCTGATGAGAATGTCGGCGGAGCAGGCGAGCGCGGCAGCAACTTCTATCTTTCCGCCGGCCGTTCTCTTTCCAAAGGCTGGAAGTCCCGCGCGCAGGATAACCTCGACGCCATCTCACTCGCCACCACAATCACAGCCGAGCACCGGCCCGCGACGCAGCAAGAGCAGGCGCGCCTCATCAAGTTCACCGGCTTCGGTGCTTCCGATCTCGCCAACACCATCTTCACCAGGCCCGGCGAGGATGGGTTCCGCAAGGGTTGGAAAGACCTCGGCGAACAATTGCAGGAAGCCGTCTGCGAGGCCGAGTACGCCTCGCTGTGCCGCTGTACGCAATATGCGCATTTTACGCCCGAGTTCATCATACGGGCGATCTGGAAGGGGCTCGAACGGCTCGGCTGGCGCGGCGGCCGCGTCCTGGAGCCCGGAAGCGGAACGGGGCTCTTCCCAGCCCTTATGCCGGAAGCGTTTCGCGATGCATCGTTCGTCACCGGCGTCGAGCTCGATCCGGTCACCGCGCGCATCGCCCGCCTCTTGCAGCCGGTCGCACGCATCATCGAGGGCGATTTCGCGCGCACAGATTTGCCAGCGCATTTCGATCTGGCGATCGGCAATCCGCCCTTCTCGGACCGAACAGTCCGCTCCGATCGCGCCTATCGCGCGCTCGGCCTGCGACTACATGATTACTTCATCGCCAAGTCGATTGATCTTCTAAAACCCGGGGCGCTCGCTGCCTTCGTCACCTCGTCGGGAACGATGGACAAGGCGGAGGCCACGGCGCGTGAGCACATCGCCAAATCCGCCGACCTGCTCGCCGCCATCCGCCTGCCCGAAGGAAGTTTTCGCGCAGATGCCGGCACCGATGTCGTTGTCGATATTCTGTTCTTTCGCAAGCGCAAGCCGGGCGAGCCGCAGGGCGAGGCGAGATGGATGGACCAGGTCGAGGTCATTCCCCCTGGCGAGGACAGTGACGCGGTCCGCGTCAATCGCTGGTTTGCAGATCATCCCGATCATGTGCTCGGCCGCCATGCGACCACCGCTGGCCCCTACGGCGAGCGTTATACCTGCTTGCGGGGCGACGGTGACCTCGAGGCCGATCTGAACACTGCCATACTCCGCCTTCCCGACGCCATCTATGACGGCGAGCCCGCCGCGATCGATTTCAACCGCGAGCTTGGCGGGACGCTCGCCGATATAGCCAAACCCGAGGATGCCCATGTCCGCGAGGGCAGTTTCTACTTCGATGCTTCGAAAGGATTGATGCAGGTTCTCGACGGCAAGCCCGCGCCGGTGCGGGTCCGCAAGGGGCGGTCGAGCGAGGGGTTTTCCGAAAAGCAGATCAACATCGTCAGAAAGCTGATCCCGATCCGAGACGCCGTGCGCGCCATCCTCAAGGCCCAGGAGACCGATCGGCCGTGGCGCGATCTGCAGGTCAAGCTGCGCATCGCCTGGTCGAGCTTCGTGCGGGATTTCGGACCGATCAATCACACCAAGGTGTCGATCGCCGAAAACGAGGCGACCGGAGAGACCCGCGAAACGCATCGGCGCCCGAACCTGCAGCCCTTCTTTGACGACCCCGACTGCTGGCTCCTCGCCTCCATCGAGAATTACGATCTCGATACGGATACCGCGAAGCCCGGCCCGCTCTTTTCCGAGCGGGTCATCGCCCCGCCGTCACCGCCCGTAATCACCAATGCCGCCGATGCGCTCGCCGTCGTCCTGAACGAGCGCGGTCATGTCGACATCGATCATATCGCCGAGCTGCTGCACGAGGACCGCGACATCGTCATTGAGGAACTCGGCAGCGCGATCTATCGCGATCCGGCGGCTGGCACCTGGCAGACATCCGACGCCTATCTCTCCGGCCCCGTGCGCGACAAGCTGGCGATCGCTGAGGCTGCCGCCGAAATCGATCCGGCTTACAAGCGCAATGTCGAGGCGCTCGAGGGGGTGCAGCCGGCCGATCTCAGCCCATCCGAGATTACCGCGCGGCTCGGTGCGCCCTGGATTCCGGAAAGTGATGTCGTCGACTTCGTCAAGGAGACGATGGGGACCGACATCCGCATTCGTCACATGCCGGAGCTTGCTACCTGGACGGTCGATGCGCGCATGCTCGCCTGTCGCGCCGAGGGCACGTCCGAATGGGGCACCAAGCGACGGCACGCAGGCGAACTGCTCGCCGATGCTCTCAACAGCCGCATCCCGCAGATCTTCGACACGGTCAAAGACGGCGACAGCGAGCGCCGTGTGCTCAATGTCGTCGACACCGAGGCGGCCAAGGAAAAGCTCACCAAGATCAAGACCGCCTTCCAGACATGGGTCTGGTCCGATCCGGACCGCACCGACCGGCTGGCGCGGGTCTATAATGACACCTTCAACAACATCGCGCCACGATCCTTCAACGGCGACCATCTCCAGTTACCGGGCGCCTCTGGCGCCTTTGTTCTGTATGGCCACCAGAAACGCGGCATCTGGCGGATCATCTCGTCGGGCGCCACCTATCTCGGCCATGCCGTCGGCGCCGGCAAGACGATGACTTTTGCCGCCGCAGTCATGGAGCAACGGCGTCTCGGCCTGATATCGAAGGCCATGCTGGTTGTGCCCGGCCATTGCCTGGCCCAGGCCGCCCGCGAATTCCTCGCGCTCTATCCAACGGCCCGCATCCTCGTCGCTGACGAGACCAACTTTACCAAAGACAAGCGACGTCGCTTTCTGTCGCGCGCGGCGACGGCGACCTGGGACGCGATCATCATCACCCATTCGGCGTTCAAGTTCATCGCTGTACCTGCTGCCTTTGAAAAGCAGATGATCGAAGATGAGCTCACGCTCTATGAGGACTTGCTCACCCGGGTCGAGAGCGATGACCGGGTGTCACGCAAGCGGCTGGAGCGGCTGAAGGAGGGATTGCGCGACCGGCTCGAGGCGCTCGGCTCGGTCAAAGACGATTTGCTGACGATTTCCGAGATCGGCGTCGACCAGATCATCGTCGACGAGGCGCAGGAGTTCAGAAAGCTCTCCTTCGCCACCAACATGTCGACCCTGAAAGGCATCGATCCGAACGGATCGCAGCGCGCCTGGGACCTCTATGTGAAGTCCCGGTTCATCGAGACGAAGAACCCGGGCCGGGCGCTCGTGCTCGCCTCCGGCACGCCGATTACCAACACGCTCGGCGAGATGTTCTCGGTGCAGCGTTTCCTCGGCCTCGCGGCGCTCAAGGAACGCGGGCTGCACGAATTCGATGCCTGGGCCTCGACCTTCGGCGATGTGGCGACCGAGCTCGAACTGCAGCCATCCGGCAAATACAAGCCCGTCTCGCGCTTTGCGACCTTCGTCAATGTGCCGGAACTGATCGCCATGTTCCGCTCGTTCGCCGACGTCGTCTTGCCGGAGGACCTGAAGAAGTATGTGAAAATCCCCGCCGTCTCGACCGGCAAGCGCCAGATCGTCACCGCCAAACCGACGTATGACTTCAAGCTCTATCAGCACGTGCTCGAGGCGCGCATCAAGGCGATCGAAAAGCGTGAGGGCCCCGCCAAGCCCGGCGACGACATACTGCTTTCGGTCATCACCGACGGCCGCCATGCCGCGATCGATCTCCGGCTGGTCGATCCCGATAATGATAATGAGCCGGACAACAAGATCAACAAGCTGATTGCCAATGCCTATCGCATCTGGCGCGCGACCAGCTCCAACACCTACCTGAATCGTGAGGGCAAGCCGTTCGATCTGCCCGGCGCAGTCCAGATGATCTTCTCCGATCTCGGCACGATCAGCGTCGAGAAAAGCAGAGGCTTTTCCGCATATCGCTGGATCCGCGACGAACTCGTCCGGCTCGGTGTTCCGGCCTCGGAAATTGCCTTCATGCAGGAATACAAGAAGACCGAGGCCAAGCATCGGCTCTTTGCCGACGTCAATGCCGGCAAAGTCCGCTTCCTGATCGGATCGTCGGAAACGATGGGCACCGGCGTCAACGCCCAGCTTCGCCTGAAGGCGCTCCACCATCTCGACGTGCCCTGGCTCCCCTCGCAGATCGAGCAGCGCGAAGGCCGCATCGAACGGCAGGGTAATCAGCACGACGAGATCGACATCTTTGCCTACGCCACCGAAGGTTCGATGGACGCGCAGATGTGGCAGAACAACGAGCGCAAGGCCCGGTTCATTGCCGCGGCGCTCTCCGGCGACACCTCCGTGCGCAGGCTGGAAGATGTGGGTGAGGGCCAGGCCAACCAGTTTGCCAGGGCCAAGGCGATCGCTTCCGGCGATCAGCGCCTGATGCAAAGGGCCGGCCTCGAGGCTGACATTGCGAGGCTCGAACGCTTGCGGGCCGCGCATCGCGACGATCTCTTCGCCGTCCGTCGTCAGATCCGCAATGCCGAACGCGATATCGAACATGACACGCGGCGGATCGCCGAGATCGGCAAGGACATTGAGCGCAGAATTCCGACAGCGGGCGACGCCTTCGCCATGACCGTTGCCGGACAGTCCTTCTCCGAGCGCAAGCCTGCGGGCCGTGCTTTGATAAAGGAGATCATGACGCTCGTGCATCTGCGGCAGGAGGACGAGAAACCCATTGCCGCGATCGGCGGCTTCGAACTCGTCTTTTCGGGCAAGCGCTTCGGAAATGACGAATTCCAATACGACGTCGCGCTCGCACGTACCGGGGCGGAGACCGATGTCGATCTCGCCCTGACCGTCACGGCGCTCGGCGCGGTCTCGCGCATTGAACATGTGCTGTCCGGCTTCGAGGACGAGCGGTCGCACTACCGGTTGCGCCTTGGGGACGCGAAGCGCCGGCTGGCATCCTACCAATCCCGGCAGGGCGGCGAGTTCTGTTTCGTGGAGGAGCTCTCGGAGAAACGCCGGCTGCTTGAAACGATCGACGCCGATCTGGCGGGTGAAGTCCTGGAAGAGGGGAAGAAGGCCTTGGCGACGGCGTAAAGCGCCACGCTCATTACGACAACCGGTCCTCGTCGTCGATCAATTCGAGCCGCGACGGAGCTTTCGTGCCCCACCGCCAGAGCACCAGGTTCATGTCGTCCGGCCCGCTTCCCTTAGCGAAGCTGCGCACCCGAAGCCCGCTAAAGCCTTTTGCGATCAGCTCGCGAGCGAAGCGCTGCGTGCGCGCCTCTCCCGTTGTTCGCATCTGGTCGCGCCAGGCCGGATCGGCCAGAGCGGTCTCTTCGAAACCTGCAGCTTCAAGGGCCGCGAGGTCGGATGCGTCGAAGACCGTCTCGATTTCGGCACGGTAGCAAACGAGGGTGGTCGGCTGCAGATCGCCGACCTGATTGGCCTCCCGCAGGGCGGTCAGCACCGATGTCGACAGATACAGCGCCGGCACGCCCTTGGGATTGAACCGGCCGCCATAGAGCTCCGCCCCGCGTCCAGACATCGGCTCGCGCGCAAAGACCGGATTGAGCGCCCGGTAGAGTTTGCCCGAAAAGGTCGAGGCCACGATCAGGCGTAAACGCCGGCATCGACCGCGTCGATGAAATCGATCACCTCTCCCGCCCGCCCGTCACGCACCAGTTGCATGGCCGTCTGCCCTGAAAATCCCGGCAGCGGTTCTGAGCGATACCAGGCATAGGCCATCAGCGCAGAACCGAAGCGCGGCTCGACTTTGTTGATGATCTCCACCATCTCGCGCAGGCGGCGCTGAGTCTTGTCGGAACGCACCCGGTCCTTTCGCTGAACGGCATCCTTGCCCAGTCCCACGGTCCGGGCGATTTCGTCGCTCGTCGTGCGAAAAGCCTTGGCGATCTTGCTCGGCGCGAACAGGCCCTGATCCGAATATGCCGCGAGGCCCATGATGTTATTTCCATTTCTTGCCAGAGATTATGACGCAATATAGCGTCAATATTAGTGGCATTCAAGGGACATCCGGTGCACCCCGCGCGACAAGGCTGACGTCCGGGCGCGGCCGTCACGGGGCCGCGCGAATACTCCGAAGGAAAATGTGAGAAGGTGAAGGAAGGAAAGACCGCTCGCAGAGCGGTCTGACCGGTGGCGCATTCGCTCAACCGCCGCCTGCGCCATCACGGCCCGTCGTTCTTCGCAGGGCTGGTTAGCCCCGCTTGTCCGGCCGGGCAGGGATGCTCGGCCGCAGTTGCCCCGGCCCGCCCTCTCCGCGGTTCAAGGGGATGTCTTCGAGAAGAAGACGAGAAAGGGAGCCGGCGGCATGCCGGGCCCACAATCGTGAACAGGAGCTTCCCATGCATATCATCAAGATCGATCCGCGCGCGCTGAAGGACAATCCCGACGATGCCCGCAAGTCCAAATCCACACCGCAGGGCGATGCGCTGCTGGCCGCGACAATCAAGGCCGTCGGCATCATCCAGCCGCCCGTCGTGTCCCCCGAAGCCGATGGCGGCAACGGCTTCATCATCCAGGCTGGCCATCGCCGGGCGAGGGGTGCGATTGCCGCAGAGCTCAAGGAAATTGAGGTCATCGTGACGGACGCGGCCGCCGATGGCGGCGCGATGCGCTCCATGGTCGAGAACATCGCCCGCGAACCGCTCAACCCGGTCGATCAGTGGCGGGCCATCGAGCGGCTGGTCGCGCTCGGCTGGACCGAGGACGGTATCGCCGCGGCGCTGTCCCTATCGGTCCGCCAGATCAAGAAGCTCCGGCTTCTCGCCAATGTGCTTCGCGCCATGCTGGACCAGATGGCCAAGGGCGACATGCCGGACGAGCGGCAGCTGAGGACCATCGCCGCCGCCTCGATCGCCGATCAAAAGGAGGTCTGGAAAGCCCACAAGCCAAAGAAGAACGAAACCACCTCGTGGTGGTCAGTCGCCAATGGCCTCTCAAAAACCCGCATGTATGCTCGCGACGCCAGCTTCGACGACGACCTGGCGCAAGCCTACGGGATCTCCTGGGTCGAAGATCTCTTCGCGCCCGCGGATGAGGACAGCCGCTATACGACCGATGTCGAGGCTTTCCTTGGCGCTCAGCAGGAGTGGATGACCAACAATCTTCCGAAGAACGGCCTGATCACCGAGTCCAACAACTGGGGTCAGCCGGAATTGCCGAAAAAGGCCGAGCGCGTCTACGGCAAGCCGAAGAAGTCCGACCATACGGCGCTGTATCTCGACCGTGAGGGCAAGGTGCAGTCGGTCGTCTACCGGATGCCCGAACCGAAGCCGGCGGAAGACAAGGGTGGCGAGGGTGGTGTCGTCGCGCCGGCGCAGCGCCCGGACGTCACCCAGAAGGGCCAGGACATGATCGGCGATTTCCGCACTGACGCGCTACATGAAGCGCTTTCCCATGCGCCGATCGAGGACGACACGCTGATGGCGCTGCTCGTTGTCGCCTTCGCCGGTCAGAACGTCCGCGTCGACACCGGATCAGGCAATTCGAGTTCGTTCCGGAGCCAGATCGCATCCCATGCCGCGGCCCTGGTCGATGAGACAGGTAATCTCGCCTTCGACACGGAAACACTCAGGGCTGCCGTGCGCTCGGTGTTGATCGAGGTGCTGTCGTGCCGCCGCAACATGTCGAACAGCGGCATCGTCTCGCGGATCGCCGGCGCCGTCGTCGGGGCCGACAGCTTCCTGCCCAATATGGGAACGGAGGACTTCCTTCTGTGCCTGTCCCGGCAGGCGCTCGAGGCCGCATGCGCGGATACCTCGGTTCTGCCGCGCAACAAGGTTCGCGAGACCCGCGCAGCACTTGTCGAGCATTTCCAGGAGAAACGCTTCGTGCACGGGTCCGCGCTGTTCGCGCCTGACGCCAACGAACTGGCCGACTGGAAGGCCCACAATGAGTTCACCGAGGACGAGTGCGCCGAGGATGCCGACGGTTCCGTCGACGAAGCGGAGGAGAGTGACATCGACCCGGATCCGTCTCCGAAGGTTTCCGAGAAGCCGCCGAATAGAGGGTCTTTTCCCTTCCGAATGCACATCACGCCGCCGGCATCGTCCGGCGGCGTTTTCGTTTTCACTCAATAAAGGAGGAGGACACCATGTCCGCCAAGCTCATCTTCGACCATGCGCCGATCGGCGCGATCATCGCCTATTCCGACGGCACGCCGCGGCCACCGGAGCGCCATCGCAGAAAGCTCGCCGACTGGAATACCCGCAACGGGGCCGGCCGGCTGATTTGCAAGCGCGCCGCCGTCGAACGTGGTGCCCACACGATTCCGGCATCCTTCACCCTGCATGAGGGCGACTACGGGTCCAACGGCACAATCGTCATGCGGGTCCACAAGACTTTCGACGTGAACTCACCGCGGGACTTTACCGTGCGCGAGCAGCCGGTACCCGGGTCGGTCGTCGTGATGAGCCGGCCTGGTGATCTTGGGGAGCTGGTCCATCTCGCCGCAAACCGCATCGCCGCCGAAGACTGGCTCACCAGGCACGGCTATCCCGAAGCCGAGCTCCGGGAAGTCACGGCGCTGGGCCCCGATGTCGGGAGAGCAGCGTGCGTGCCCAAGGGAAACCGACCTGCTCTCTCGGATGAAAGCAGCGCTCAGCCAGACGAGGGCGCATCTTGATCGGATCGAACGTCCGATATCGGCGAGGGCGGAACGCATGACCACGACAGCCAAGGCGAAGGCCCGAAGACATCTCCGCGGGTGATCGCGCTGGACACGATCGTATGGAGCCATGTTCAGGGCCTGCGCCGACCAGTGGAGCGTCGAGCGGCGAGGAGAAATCGAGGCCCTCAACCGAAAGCTCTTACGACAGTAGTGGTCAATTCTCGTCGTAGGGCAAAGGCCATTACCAACGGGATGACCGCCAAAGCGGATGTGCATGCCGCATTGTGACGGCAGGAGCGTGTGCGGCGGGCCACGGTCGTTTCCTTCACAATGGGCGCCAATGAAATGCCACCCCTGACGGCCTCCCTTCGGTTCTGGTCGCGGTCGTAAACCGGCGGCCGGAGCCTTCAAGGCCGCTGACGCGCCGCGGTGCGGCCGCACGCACCATCCTCACCAAACCGGCCCCGCGGGCTGCGCGAGGGCTTGATAAGCCCTGCTCGCCCGCAGGACAGCTTCGTTCGTCCCGGTCCGTACGGACCCTGAAGCCCCCGTCTTTCCGCCAGTTTCTTTTTGCCCGCGCCCGAAGGGAGGGCCGGCAGGGGCCGGCTCAAGCCTTCGGTCAAATCGTGAAGGAAAGGACCTCACATGACCAGCAACGCTCGTCCCTCCCGTCAATCCGGCAAGATCGTCCAGCTCCGGAAGGGCGCGTCCCTCGAAATGGTCCGGCTCGCCTGCCCCGACAGCGCCCAGGCCTCCCTCATCTCCGAAAGTTTCGGCCTGCCGGTCATCGATAGCGAAGGTATCTGCGATCTCCACCGCAAGATCATCGTCGACACGGCCGAATCTCTGAACGAAGGCCTTGGCGACCGGGCCATGCAAATCCATCTCCAGCGCATCGTCGGCTCCTATGTCGGTTCCGCCCACGGCGCTGGACAATTTTATTCCCGGGCAGTCTCTGAAGCGCGAGACGCAACCGCGAAGTCGGCCAACGATACACGCGACGAGGACCTTGACGGTCCTGCCGGGTTCGACAGCAATGCCCAACGCAAACGTGAATTCGCCGCCGACATGGGCATTCAGGCCCATGCGCTCCGCTGCGCAGCCGAAGGTGTGGTCACCGCTTACGAAGAAATCGTCGGGGAAGCCTGGAAGCCTTTTGAACGGCAGGTAGAAACCTCCGGCCAATCCGTCGACCGCAAGGCGGCCGAATTGCAGATGGCGGCGCTTGGCTGAGCCGCTCGGCGGAGCTTCGGCTCCGCCTCCGCTCGTCGCGGCGGAAACCCGAATTGAGAACACAACGTAAATTACCTACTTTACGTAAAATGATGAAGGCTTGCGATGAAACGGTTCACGTTCTCCGACATGAACCGCTCCTCAGGCGAAATCCTCGAGGCTGCGATGCTCGAACCGGTCGTGCTCACCAAGCATGGCAAGGAGAAGCTCGTTATTGTCTCCGCCCGCGACTATCACCGCATGCGCGGCGAGCCGAGCCCGGCGAAGTCATATTCCCGGCATGAAGCCCCTAACGATGTCCATGTGGAGCTGATCTCCGGCATCGATGCCATTCTCGGTCCTGACAAGAACGATGTTTGAACAGGGCGGCGACGTCGAATTTCATAATCTCTGACATCGCGAGGCGGAGAAGGGTGAGGAATCCGGCCGGAAACCTCGCCCGGTCTGCATCGTCATCAAGACGCCCGGCAATCCCGATGTCGTCTTTTTTGCACTTACCTCTTCAAGCCTCTTGAAGGCCAACTCGCGCTGAATACACCTGAAATCAAGTGCCGGCACATTGGCCTAGCGTCTCCCGCACCGTCATTTGCCTGTGAGCACCGGTCCGGAGTGACGCCCTGAATGTCCAGCCTCGACCCAGCCGCTTAGACCGGACATGACCGGTACTTCATCTCGGACGCAACCCATTCCCCCTCTTGGAGATATGGCATTCCTGGTGCGGCGCGGACTTCCACGATCAACCCCTAAAGGGTCCGCTCGCAAGCGGCGGCCGCTTGGCTGTGGCCTGCGCGGTGATCGCGTCCGCTAAGCCGCACACCGACGGAGCCATCAAGAGCGGGATTGGCCCGCTCCAACGATGGAGCCCTCACATGCACCACGATCTTTCCCTCGCCCAGAAACACGCCTGGAACCTCGCCCGCATCCTCATGACCCCGATCGTACTCTTCAAGTCCGACGAAGAATACGGCGTCCTTCCCGCCGACGAAGTCCACGATGCTGAGATCGTCGTCCTCTTCGAATACGACCCCTACACCGGCGGTCGCTCGGTCCACTGACCTAATATTTCTCTCACCCCCTGGCGGCGGCGCCCTGCGCCGCCTTTCCGCTGCGCGTCTGCCCCGGTCGTGGTCCGTCCCGAGAAGGGTCCGGGCGGAGCCGGCCGCAGCAGCAACGGCTTCGCCGTCCTCCTCTGCGTTTCGGCCCTTCGCCACCCCGCTGCTTTGCGCGCACGGGGCCCCGGCTCGGGTGCCGCACCTGCCTTCAGCCCCGCCGTGATCGGACCTCGTGACGGACCGCGATCGGCGTGGTCCTGAAATCAGGAGGCCTGAAAATGAAAAGGAAAGAGAAGAGCCCGCGCGCCGACATCTACGAGCGGATCACCGAGACGATCGTCGCGGATCTGGAAAAAGGCGTCCGCCCCTGGATGAAACCCTGGAGCGCGGGTGGACTCGAAGGCCGGATCACGCGACCGCTTCGGCATACCGGGGAGGCCTATACCGGCATCAACGTGCTGCTGCTCTGGTCGGAAAGCCTGAACCGTGGTTTCGAGGCGCCCCTTTGGATGACCTACCGGCAGGCCGGACAAATCGGTGCGCAAGTCCGCCAAGGCGAAACCGGCGCAACCGTAGTCTATGCCAGCCGGTTCACTAAAACCGAGACTGACGCTCGCGGCGACGAGGTCGAGCGGGATATCCCGTATTTCAAGACCTACACCGTTTTCAATTGCGATCAGATCGACGGTCTTCCCGAACACTACTACCATCGTCCCGACAAGATTATCGACCCGGTCTCGCGGATCGAGCATGCCGACCGTTTCTTCAAACACACCCGCGCGGTGATCCGTCATGGAGGCTCAAAGGCTTTCTTCGCCCCCGCAAGCGACCACATCCAGATGCCACCTTTCGAGAGCTTCCGGGACGCGGAATCCTACGTGGCTGTCCTTTGCCACGAGGCAACCCACTGGACGGCGCCAGAACACTGCGTAGGACGCGATCTTTCGCGCTACCATAAGGATCGCACCGAACGCGCCCGCGAAGAACTCATTGCTGAGCTCGGGAGCTGCTTCCTGTGCGCCGATCTCGGCATCGTGCCGGAGCTCGAGCCGAGGCCGGATCACGCGAGCTACCTTCATTCTTGGTTGCGGGTGCTCAAGGATGACAAGCGAGCGATCTTTCAGGCAGCCGCTCATGCCCAACGAGCGGTGGCATATCTTCACAGCCTGCAGCCGGCGCAAGCCCTCGAAGAGGGGAAGGGGGCATGACGCTCCCTTTCCTGAATGCAAGAGCAGGGGGCGAATCGCCCTCTGCCACGCGCTATCGCTTGTCGCTGTAGTTCAGTGTGACGCTTGATCCACGTCCCTGAATCTGGCGAATGCCCGTCACCATTGATCGAGACGAGGGCCTGGAGCAACAGGGCATCTGCGGCACCTGCCTGCCCACCTGACGCGGTGCCAACGCAGAACCGCCGCGACAGCCGCTCCGTTGTCAGTGAAACGCCGCATTCCGGCTGATGCGTGCCAAGTTCGCGCCAGTCTCGCGTCTTCAGGCTGGAAATAGTCAGATGGCCGCCCATGAGTGTGGGAGTTCCCGGTCCAGCTGTTAAGCTGCCTTGGACGCTGCCGAGAACGGTCTACCGATTGTCTGCCGGTCACGGGTGGCAGTGGGCATGCTTGCCACGTTCTGGCCTATTCCTTTTTCTGTCGTCTCTCACGGTGCGCGCCCAATGCGTCCTCGATTTGGCATGTCTGACCGGCAACCGGCTTCGCCTCGCTCGGCTTGCCGCAACGGCGGACCGGGCCTTTCTTCCCCCTGCCGGCTGCGCCGCCACTCCTCGCGAAACAAGAAAGCCCCGTTCCGCCGTCCTCCATTTCATTGCGGTCCCTGCGAGCCCACCCCGTTGCGCAATCGCAACGTGGACCCCGGGGGATGCGCGCCGTTCGTTCCCGGCCTCTTCGACAACCATCGAGGCCGCGATGGGCGCGGCCCGAAACATCGGAAAGGAATAGGACAATGGCCAATATCGGCACTTTCACTTCCACCAAGAACGGCTTCACCGGTCAGATCAAGACCCTCGCTCTTAACGTCAAGGCGCGCTTTGAACGTATCGAGAACCCTTCCGAGAACGGCCCGCACTTCCGAATCTTCTCGGGCAATGTGGAGCTCGGGGCGGCTTGGCAGAAACATTCAGAACAAAGTGGTCGTGACTACCTCTCGGTGAAGTTGGATGACCCGAGTTTCCCCGGTCCGATCTACGCGACCCTGGTTGAGGTGGAGGGAGCTGAAGGACCCTCCTTAATCTGGTCCCGACCCAACCGGGACTGATCCGACCGAAAGCGGCCTCGCCCCCCGGGCGAGGCCGCATCAGCGTGCCGTAAGGCGGACGGTGGTCGATAGCCACGCGACCTTTTTGAGCGAAGGAGAGAAAGGAACAGATCGACGGCCTCGTCTTCACGCTCGAAGCTTTGCTGGATCATGCGGCCGGACGTTCCAATGCGGCCCCAACGGCGCACAAGACAGGGCTGTCCGAAAAGTGTCTGTTCGATCGAAAGCGCGTAGAAGCGAGCCATATTCCGGCCCGCTTCTCGGCGTTCTACATAGACACGATAGGACTGCGCGATCATCCACGAAAGAATCGCCCGACGTCGAGTCCGTGTCCAATGACAGGTTTGAATCGAACGGTGTGTTTCGATTCATCAGATTGATGGATCGCGAGGTGGCTATGGGGGAAGCCAGCCGCAAATGACGGGGATGATCGAGGCGATGCAAGCCGCCTTGATCCTTCATTTCCGACGGAGACTTAGGTGACGATTCGCCTCGCACCTCACGTCGGTTCCTCCGGCAAGGCTCCTGCGTCCGATCACTCCGGACGCTTTGCGTCCGCCGGTCGGTTCGAGTCTTCCGACCGGTTGTCAGACGACAGTTGCTCGATGATCATCAAGAGATGTTGCGCGGTCGACGATGGGAGATCGAGCATTCGCCTGATCAGCTTCATCTTGACCTCGGCCTCTTCAGCGCTCTCGCCGAACATATGGGGTGCCGCCGCATACACCGCTTCCACCGGAGAGAAGTTGAGCAGTTCGGCGAGGTGAAGTAGCCGCGTCACCCTAAGCTTGGCGCCAGCCCGCTCATGTCGGGCGTAGATCTCATGATGCAGACCGACCATCATGCCGACCTGCTCACGATTGAGATTCAGCCCATCGCGACGCTCCCGTAGGAAGCGACTGAGCTCCTCCTCCATTTCCAACAGGCTGCGAATCCCGTTGAAGCCCGGTCTGCGCCAGATCGGCTTGTCTACCTCGGAATCGCTTGTTTCGACGAGGCCGCGCTTGTCGATGTATGTCTTTATGTCCTTGATCGCCATAGACTGGCTCGCTCGAACCCGCTCACTGCTGAACCCCGTCAAAAAGAGCCGCGAGATTCCACGAAATTACCCCAGACCCGAAAAATCAGATCCAAAACCACAGTGATTCTAGCAGAAATCCAGATGCGACTTCAACTTGTCACGTGCTGGAAGCCCCCGCGCGACACACCTTTCTCTCAAAATCCATTCGCGTCCAGATACTGCTGAATAGCCTTCTCCATGAGGGCCTGCATCGACGTCTCCAGGTTGAAGGATGCCAGCTTCAGCCGGCGCTTCGTGTCACGGTCCAGATTGACGTTCACGAAGTGGCGTGCACCCTTCATGCGAGCCCTTTTCATTTGTCGTAACGCCTTGCTCGCCCCACTCGACGTCACCGCTTGCACTTCGACTGCTTCCGTTGCCCGTTCCGACATCACTTCCATAGGAACCGGGCGTTCGACCTGCTCCGGCCCCGACAGCGTCGGGGTTGAGCGTGGCTTTCGAGGGGCGATGGCAAATTCCTCGAGCGACAGATTTTCCTTACCGCTCACGCCGCACGCTCCGACTTCGACGCGCCTTCGAGATGTGCGTCAACTTCTTCGACCAGCGCGCGGATCTCCCGCCGCGCCTTGGCGATCGCCTCTGTCACTTCCAGCATCTGCAATGTGCCGATGCCGTTATGAATATCCTTGTACACGTTGCGCTCAAACACTTCAGTGCGAAACAAATAGGTTCCGACCTTGTCCTCGATGATCGGCCGGATCTTGCGGTAGAGTTCGGTGTGGCGAACGGTTACGGTGATCCGCGTTCGCAACACGCCATGCCTGCATTCGCTGCCGATAACGTTGTTGATACGCCGAACGCTTTCAAAACTATCGATGGCGCCTAGCACCTCACGCTTCGACGGCTGGATTGGCGAGATCACCAGATCCGACGAAGCAATCACCGGGTCGACGATCGATGTGTCCTCGCCAGGCGTGTCGATCAGCACGTGATCGAACTTTGGGCCGTGTTCGTCCATCCAGCGCTCGAACCCTCGTGCCGTCTTGTGACTATAGACGTGGATGCCCTCGGGCTGCGCATCCTTCTCCTGACAGTCGGTCCACCACCGCATCAGGTTGTTGCGGGCGTCCATGTCGATCATGGCAACGTGTCCTCCGCGCAGTGCGTACTCACCGGCGATGTTCATCAGCGCGGTCGTTTTGCCAGCACCTCCCTTCCCGTTGATGGCGGCGATCACGACGGTCATCGGTAGCTCCATGGAATGTGTTTCTACTCGCACAGGAATCCATGTCGGTGTGCTCGTGGATTCACATCGCACTAGAAATACTCGAAGGATGGAAAAACACAATCATATTAACATTGAAAAATGGACAAACTATCCAGAAGGAGAAAAATCAATGCTATATGAGTTGGCAGGATACGGAAAAATGTGATACATTTTCCTGACGATCGAGGAACAAGCCCTCGATCCGCGGCCTGCGGCCGCGATCACCACGATCAAAGGCCAGGCGTAGCGATGGCTCGCGTCCTCTCCGCAAAGTCGAACAGAAAGGACCGGGTGGTTCACATCCGTTTCTCGCGGGCCGAGTTCGACGCCCTCGAGATGGCCGCGAGGTCTGCAGACATGACTGTTTCGGCCTTCGTCCGGTCACTTGGCATGGAGGGCGCCGGTGTGCGGCCCTTCCTCGCAGAAGGAGATCGGGCCGTGCTCGGCCTACTCGCCGACGGCATCCGTGTGATCGGCGGGAACCTCAATCAAATCGCCCGCGCCATCAACACTGGAAAGGTGCCCGACGAAGGAGACCTGACAGGCAGCATCAAGGATGCCCATGGGGTGACAACAGTGCTCGCTTTCGAGCTCGCGGAATTGACCCGGCGATCGGCAGCGCGTCGACGCAGGGAAGGTGCGTGATGGAGTTCTTTCCAGGCGCTTTTGAGACGGAGTGGGAGCGCCGCCGCGCCATGCATGTGCATGAGATGCAGCTTGGTCGGATCGATAGCTACGACTGGGATGAACCGAAAAGGGGAGGGGTAGCGCGGCCGCTGGACGAGGGTGCACGTGGCGTGGGGCAGCCGCGGCGGCGTGGCGGCGGACAGCCGCGGCAATCGTGCGAGGGCGTAGGCTCGACCGACCGCTCGATGCGGACGCGATTTGCGGCCCTGGCGCGCGGCAGCCAGCCGGCCGTGGTGAAGCTTGCCTCCTATGGCGGCGGAGCCCGCGCCGGCGCGATGATGAGCTACGCGTCGCGGGGCGGGGAGCTTGCCGTCGAGAACGAGCGCGGAGAACGTGTGCTGGGCAAAGGCGCGCTCGCCGAGCAGCGGGCCGAGTGGGAACATCTGCTCGACAATCGCGCGGCAAGCCGGGATCTTGCCGTTTTCCAGGTCGCAATCGATGCGGCATCGCTGCGGCAGGACTTCGACCAGGACGATCAATTGCGCCATATCCTGGTGTCGGGGTTTGGCGACCGACGATTCGTCTATTCGGCGCGCGAACGAAATCCGGGTGAGATCCAGGTGAACGGTGTCGTTGTCTTGCGCAGCGGGCAAGGCGAGCGGCTGACGGGGGACCGAAAAGCTGCGGAGATAGTGCAGCAGCGCCATCACGACAGCGAAGCCGGCAGGGACGTTGACGCACGGTTTCGCTTTCATGGTTACGGCAACGGTGTCGAATGGGGCACCGCGCGGGTTCGGGAACTGGTCGCGTCAGTCGGCGGGGAGGTTCGCGACGAGACCGGCCGGCTGATCGGAGATGCGACGCAGGCTGGCGATCTAGTCCAGAAGGAGTGGCGCAAGGAACTGCACAGTCGAAAGGGCAGGGACGTCATGCACCTGATCGTCTCGGCCCGGGCCGGCACGGATGCGGCCCCCTTCGAAAGCGCCGTGCGCGAGTTTCTCGGCGAGCAGTTCGCGGGGCATCGTTATGTGTTCGCCGTTCACGATCCGTCGCTCGACCCGAAGGAAATTGCCGAAGGTGGCAAGCGCCCTCACATCCACGCCCATGCCATCATTACAATGCGATCGGAGACCGGAGATCGCATTGTCACCAGCCCCAAGCTGTTCCGGGAATGGCGCTCCGTAATGGCGGAGAAGGCGCGGGAACAAGGCCTCGACATGGAGCTGACCGATCGACGGGAACTCGCCAGCGCTCCGGCCTATAGTCGCAATCAGGTCCGCCCGGTCAGCTACCGCGATCGAACCGAACATGTAGGTACGAGCGAAGCCTCACACGCCCGCTATCAGGCAAAGCGCTCCAACGAGATCAACCTCGCCACCACCGACCGCAGCCGTCAGTACGCGGCTCGGGCAGCGGAGGCATGGAACGATCTGGCCAATGCCGAGACGGGCATGTCCGAGGGGACGTTTGCAAGTCTGCAAGCGGCACGCCTGGAAGGTCTGGCTGAGATTAATCAAACAGATCATGTTTTTGAGATAGGAACGGATCAAACTGTCAAAAATCAAGCCAATATGATAGAGATTTATCAACTCTTAAACGGTGAGGATCGACAGATGCGCGAGATGACACGTCCGGAGTTCGAAGCCTACGAAAAGCGGGTGGCAGCGGTCCTTGCGTCGGTCGAGCGGTCGCTCGAGCCTTCTGAGCAGGCGGACTTCGATGAGGTTGCGGCCGCAGCGCGTGAGGTGGTCGAAATCCGGCGCGAATATCTCGAGGTCAGCGAACGGCAATCTGATCGACATCGGGATGAGCAGCCTCAGGATCACAGGCACGAACCACCGGATAGATCCGACACCGACTGGGAAGCGGCGGTGGCTCGACATGGCCGCGTCGCGGTTGAGAGGGCGAATGAGGTCCTGGTCGAGGTCGAGCGCTATCGGGAAGGACTGTCCAGGATCGATGCCGGAGAACTGCCGCGGTCCTATGGCGCCAGCTATCAGGATGGTCTCGCACGTGAAATCAACCGCGCGGCGGAAATGGCCGTCGATGGCGACAACCAATATATGCGCGAGGTCGCCAAGTCGGACCAGGAACTGCAACGAACCATCGAGGCGATCGAACTTGCGCGGCGTGAAGCCAATCGAAATGTCGACCACGAACACCATTTCGCCGGTCAGACGTCCGTGGTGGGCGACGACAAGGATTCAGACGGATCGCCCTTGGGAGCTATCGAGGCAGCTCAGGTCCGTGAGGCGGATTTGGACGTTCTTCGCGCGTCTGAAGAGCGCGACGGACACGGACAGCAAGAGGCCCCCACGAGGTCCGCGGCCGAACCCGTCCGACCCGATCCGCCTCAGCAGCATGTGCCGCGACTGCGCCAGATCGAACACGAGATTGAACAGCGTCACGAGCGCGATCGCGACGATCGTGAACGGTAGGAGGCGGGTATGAAGGATGAACGGCCTCACACGCAGCTTCTGCCGCCGAACGGCCCGGAAGATCGCCTTCAAGAGCTGGTCAGGGCGAAGGCGATGATCTGGGCTAACTGGCTCACGTGGCGCATTATTAAACGGACGCTACTCGCAAAAGTCGCATAAGCTGAATTATGGAACTGACGCAGATATGTAACTGATGCCGAGTTGTCGCTGGCCAAGAAGGCGGCCAGAGCGCGCCGCATAACTTACAACTGGAGATTCTATGAGCCATAGAGGAGTAATCTATAGCTCATGCTCGGGAAGTGGTACCAACCCGTCTGGCCTCAATTTCGAGTACGCTCTCGTTCACGACGTGGGTCAGCTGGTACCTATCCCGTCAGCCACCTCATCCGGAATGGTCTCGTCAAAGATCTTGGACCATCCACAATCGCTGGATGGTTTTGAGTGTGCCGTCACCAGCGTTCTCAACCTGCGTGCTGCCGGCACGAAGCGCCTCTCGATGGCTTTGAGGTGCTCTCTGTGCTCGCCGGCTTGATGGGTGCCGACGTGTAGCGGAAGCTCTGATGAGCCGTTTTTCAGGACCTCACCGCTGCGCATTTGCCGGCTGGACGCCGTCCGCCGAGCTTTTCCGTCAATGGGATGCACTTCCTCCCCGACGTATCCGGTCGTGGTGGCGGGCATCGGCCGCGTCGGCATGAACTCTGTCGCTGGCACAACCGGCACGTTGGCACGGGAAAACTGTTCCAAGGCCCTGAAGGGTGCGGTCCGAAAGAACCGCAATTTGTCCGCAAAGAGCGGCCCCTGTCCTTCTGCCAGAATGATCATCTTGTCTCCCGGCATCTGCCTGATCTCTTGCGCCATCATGAGATCGCGCTCGCGTAGTTGCTCGACTTTGGTGCGGCGGTGCAGACCCATCAGTTCGATCGTGCGGGATTCGGTTTTGTAGCGCACGGTTCGCTTGCCCAGGCTTTTCGAGACCGCTTCCGCAGTCACCTGGTCATTTGCGCCGAGAACGAGCTGGTAACCGCAATTGCCTATCAGAGAGTGTCGTGAGGTTTCGCCGTAGATCTCATCGAGATTTTTGATGTCCTGGATTACGAAGGCCATCTTGATGTTGTAGCCGGCGACATAGGGAAGCTTGGCCGTAATCTCCAACATCTTCTTGAGCTGACGAAACTCGTCGAGCAGGAAAAAGACCGGCACCGATGGCTGACGATGCTCTAGCAAGAGCACGTCGAGGGTTTGCTGTACGAAGAGAGCGAGCAGAGGCCGCAGAAGCGTGATATCGGTGACGTTCGGGGCGAGGTAAATAGAGATCGGTCGATGCTTCAGCGCGCGCAGATCCATATCTGTAGCGCAAGTTGCGGCGACCACGCGCTCATTGCGAAATGGTCTCAGCGCCTTTTGGATATCGAGGAGCGCCGACGCAGCAGCGCGCTCTGAAAGGGCGATGTAGGCATTGAAGCTTTCTACGGTAAAGCGGGACAGGTTTGGCTCGCGCTTCTTGATGAGCGTCATCAGCGCCTGCAGATCGACGCCGCTGTTGAAGAAGGCTGTCACTTCGCCGAGATTGCGCCGGCCCTCGTACCAGACACTCTCGCTGATGTAGCTGATGACACCGGCGATGACCTGCTGGGCTGTCGCCTGCCAGATCGAATTCTCTGACTCGGTCACTTCCGGGACGAGAATGGCTGCCATGTTCTGGATGTCGGTGGTGCGGTCGCCGCGATCAGGACGGATGAAATCGAGCGGATTGTACCGGTGGGTCCGCCCAGATCCGGGTGCGAACAGGAATACCTGGTTACCCCTCGACTTGCGGTAGCCTGCCGTGCTCGCGAAAATCTCGCCCTTGAGGTCGGTGACGATCAACGAGCCTTCGTGGCAAAGCGCGTTAGGAATGACATAACAAGCCCCCTTCCCCGACCGGGTCGGCCCGATGATCAAGTGGTGGCGATCATCATCGACGCGAAGGATTCTGCGACCGAAGCGGCCAAGGATCTTGCCTTTTCGGCGGAACCACCTGCCCTGCCGCAGGGACATTGCCGTCTGGAAGCGTGCATCCCCGAGCGGGTTCGACGTCGGGCGCAGACCGGTAACGGCGACGATGCTGGCAACGAGAACAGCAGGAACAATCGCGCCGAGGGCAATCATGCGCAGACTGCCGCTGTCGCTATACGCGATGAGCTGATGGAAAGGCACGAGCGGATTGGTGGTGATGATCGTCTGCAAGACACGGCCGTCGCCGTAGAGCAACTGCAATCCGAGACCGTAGGCCAACACCCAGACTGCGATTGCGACAGCAATGCAGAAGCCGAGATAGATGAAGCGCAGCGGGCCGGTCACGGCGCTTCCGCTCTTGCGCGTGCGAAAAAGATCCCCGAGACGCCCCGTCGGCCCCCTTCCCTGCGCAACTGAACGACGATCGGGATGACACTTTGAATGTATGAGATCAGATCGGCCTTCGGATAGGCGGCTGACAGGCCGGACTGCATCACCATCATGGCGAGCTGCTCATAGGCGCCGAGCGGCGTGTCGGCATGAACCGTCGACATCGAGCCCGGATGGCCAGTGTTGATCGCGCGCAGAAATGCAAAGGCTTCAGAGCCTCTGACTTCGCCGACGAATAGCCGATCGGGCCGCATACGCAACGAGGCCTCAAGCAAGGACTGGATCGTCACGCTGGCTGTCCCCTGGTCGCCGCGCGACGCAAGCAGATGGACGGCGTTCTTCTGCGGCGGGAAGAGCTCACGCGTGTCCTCCAGCGTGATGACGCGTTCATGCTTATCCACGGATTTGAGGCAGGCATTCAAAAAGGTCGTCTTTCCGCTGGACGTGCCGCCGCTGATCAGGATCGACACGCGATTGACGATTGCCGTGCGAATGAAACCATAGATGTTCCTGACCGAGAGATGGTCGATCAAAGCCTGCTCGATTTCGCTGAGGCCGCCCAGCGCGACCGCCACCTCATCCAACGACCCCTGATCGAGATAGTCCTCCAGAGTGAAGTCGCCAACGACCTGTTTGCGGATCGACAGCGTGCCGCCATCGGGCGCTGCGGGGGGCAGAACGACCTGGATACGCTCACCGGTCGGCAGGGCCGCGCTCAGCATCGGGCTCGCGGGGCTGATGAACTGGTTGGTGCTGGCAGCGACACGCTCTCCGATATTCATGATCTCAGCTGTCGTGAGCTCGGGAACCGCATGAAATTCCATGTGGGCCGAGCCGAGCCGCTCGACATAGACCTGACCCGGCCGATTGACCGAGACTTCGACGACGGCGCGATCGTCGAGAAATCGCTTCAGCGGAGCCAGCGCTCGATGCAGAAAATAGTGTCGGTTGTTCGCGGTGAGCTCAGGGAAGGCCACGTTCACGACGGATATCTCTCAATGCCTCGGTGACGGGGTCTTCGTATTGCGCGGAGAAATCGAGATCCTGCCGGACGAAGACGAAGATACGTTCACCCTGGTTCACGCTGATTGTCGGCGGGATCCGCAGTGAATCGGTCAAAGCCTCATTGGCCATATCGGTGAATGTCTGAGCCATTGTCTCCCGGGCGCGTTCTTCCGCATTCTGCGCTTCGTCGCCGGCTCCACCTGCAGCTTCGCTGCCGTAGCCCGTCAGGTAACTGGCGCCGGCGCCGACGATGGACAACAAGACGGCGGCGCCAAATCGCTCGCGAAATTTCTTGTCGACGCGTCCGGGCAAACCGGCCCGCCCGAGGCTGTCGGCGCCGATCGAGTTCAGGCGGACCGAGACGCCGTCATCGCGAAGCATGCGCGTCCAAACGACGAATATTCGTGTTTGGCCGCGCATGATCTCGGATTGGTATTCCCCGATCAGCCGCGTGCCGGTCGGAATCAGCACCCTGCGGCCATCAAAGGAATAGACATCCTGCGAAACGATCGCTCTTACCTGCCCTGGCAGGTCGCTGATAATCGCTGTCTCCAAGATGCCGGGGATCAGCGTTCCCTCAGGAACCAGCGCGTCGATCCGCTCGATCTTCCTCGCCTTGGCGCCGCGGTCGCCAAGTCCGACGGCGGCAGAAAGGAACTTGCTGCTGCGATCCTCGCCAGCGACAGTGAGCCCCTCACCTTCTCCAGCTGTGAAAGTCCCGCCGCCACTAGAGTCGGAACGATCAATCACCACCAGGTCCGACTGAAAGCGTGAGGGAAACTCTTCCGCAGCCACTTCTGCCGTTTCAGGGGGCGTAGGCAACGCATCGGGCGCAGGCGGCGGCGGAACATCAAACCGCGTCGTGTCGACGTCTTCCGTCGAAGGCGGCGGCGGAGGTGGTGGAACCCGGACAATCTCCGGCGCCGCAAGTTCCGGGTCAGGCTCGTCATCGCCCTCGCGGACGAAGGACGGGGGCCGGAATGTCGTCGTCTTGAACTCCTCGTCCCCTTCCAGCATATCGCGCACCGGTGTCCGCTCACTGGCGAGAACAAGATAGGCCGCCGCCAGTCCGATGAGGATCACGATTGCACCGCCTGCCAGGTGCTTGCCGCGCACGGAACTGTCCGCGACGACGGGATCATCATTGCCGGCCAACGCTTCGAGTTCGGGGGAGCGCTTCATCCGTTGCCGCTCCTGAGCCGTCGTGTCGCCGTGTTATCCTCGACCGGTCCCAGGATGGCAGGGTCGGGCGCACCAAAATCCGGCACCCTGAGATTGAAGATGCAGATCCACTGATCGCCGTCACGCAGGGTGAATTGCGTGGCAGTGCCATCGACGACGATGTAGTCCCCTTCCCTTCGAAAATTCCGCAGCGTTTCGGAAAAATCGGAGTTCACCGCGAAGATCGCAGGCACTCTTGCGCTAAACTTGAAGAAGGTCTTTTTGCCGTCGTCGAAGACCATCAGCGGCTTCAGCCGCGCATCGCCGGAAAACGAGTAGTCGATGTTGACCTTGGCCTTGTCGATGCGGGAGATGTTGGGCCATGCGGCGCGCTGCTCGGCCTCCCGCCGCAGCGCGGCGTTCAGCTCCTTCTCAGGATAGTGAAAGCGGATTCCGAAAACCTTGCGGTCGGCGTCCGGCGCGAAGTCATGCAGCTCAAGGTAATAGATACGCTTGTCGGTCACGACATTCATGTTGGTAGCAACATCCTTGGCAATCGGCTTGACGAAGAGAATGTTGCCCTTCTCTGCGGGCACAACCTGCCAGCTTTCCGTGTCGCCGAGCGAGATCGTTTCGAATTTTTCTTCCTCGTCGAAAATGATCATGGTCGAGATGCCGTAGGTGGCGTGCACCTGGACGACGTTGTTTTCCTGATAGGTGACGCTGGTCACGCGGGCGTCGAGCTTGCCACCCTTGGGCATCTGTGCGCCAGATGCGGGAAGGCACAGGCTCATCAGCGCGAGCGCGGTTGCGAACAAGCGGCGCCTCATCGGGCATCCTCTGAGGTCACTGTCTCCTGCTCGCGGCGGTAGGCGTAGACTTGGAAGCCGAGCGGATTTTCGAAGCGCCAGTCGTTGCGCATTGGCGTATCGGTGTAGCGGAAGCGTACGACCGAAATCCAATGGCGGACGATCGATTCCGTGTCGCTGCGTTCGTTGGTCGAGAATCTGACGATCGCCGTGCTGGCGTTCGGGAAGGTCACCGACTTGATATCGACCAGCACCCGCTTCAGCCGTCCATAGACCTTGGCGGGGTTTTTGGCGTTTGCTGCGCTGTAAAGCGCCTGCAACTCGCGTGCCGCCTCGTCCGTGGAGAGCAGCGCCGCGATCCCGAAATTCTCCTTGATGGCGTACGGGTCGTAGCCTTCCCGCGCTCGGATGTACCGCACGACATTGGCCTGTGTAACAGCCTGCTGTTCGGTCAAATTGGCCGGCCGTGTCAGCCCTGACTTGACCTCGATATAGCCCGTTGTTTGGTCGACGGTGACGATGTAGGGCTCGAAGTCCTTCAAGGGCAGCATCAGCACGACCGCAACAAGGCTGAGCAAGGCAATTCCGGCAAAGACGATCGAGAAGAACCACGCAACGCGCGCCGAACGTTTTGCGCGCTTGAATATCTCCTGCTCCCAGACGTCTCCCTGTTGGAAATAGGAGCGCAGCGCGATCTCGGGTTTTTCAGCCATCCCTGTTCAATCCCTGCCGTTCACGGTCAAGCCTCGACTGGCCGTCATGTTTGTGGTGGGGTGCCGTTGGATGCGATCGCGCGCTGCATGGAGGCGCCCGCGCCGTTCGGAGGCGGCGTATGCAGTCGGGCCTGGACGCGATGCAACGCAGTCTGCGTCTGGCGGCCGGACTGCCCGATTGCCTCGCGGCTCAGGTAGACGCCGCGGTAGGCGTGACGGCGAGACTCATGACCAATCGCAGTAGCAAACGCTCCGACAATTCCCTGCGCAAGCGTCTGGACCTGGAACAGGACAAATGCGCCGGCGACGCACAACAATATGAAGGCTGCGAAGTCGCTGAGCTTCAGTTCCCGATTGCCTGAGATAGCGTCGATCGCCGTGAGTTCCGGCTCCATCGCGGCGATCAGAAAAGCGGCGATGACATAAACGAACAGCGGGATGATCGCGTAGAGCAGCGATTGGTTCAGCCAACCAATGGCGTAGTTGCGTGTTGCATCGAAAAAGAAGCACGAAATGAATATCGGCGCAGTGCCCATCAACACCCAAAGGATCACTTTCGCCAGCACGAGAATGCCGAGGGCAATTGCAACGAAGACGCCGGCAAACACCATGATGATCATGCCGACCAGAGCCGGGAGTACCGACAGATAGCCGGCCTGCTCGGCAAAGGCCGCGGCCGCGACATTGGCCGTCTTCCATATCTGGGAAAGCCCATGGGTGGGCTCGGTGACGCCGGTGCCGGAGGCAAACAGAATAGCTCGACCCGCCGCCTCAGGGACCTCAGTCAACCACTCATAAAGGAGGGCGTTGAAATTCGACCAGGTGCCGACCAGCACCAGGATGACGAAGCCGCGTACCAACCTGCCGATGATTTCGGCAACGCTGAGACGCGACGTTCCAAGAAAGAGCCTAACGCCATAGAACAGGACGACGAGAATGAACAAAAGGCGAAGGAGCGGCTCCAGGTCCTGGCTCAGTGCCTCATAGGCGCGCTGTGAAAAGTTCTGTCCCGACGCGTCGATGCGATCCAGCAATTGGCCAATGAAGTCTTCCACCGCCCTGCCCTATTCGTCGTCCGCCGGCGACAGTTCCCGGATCGCCGCCAACGCGGCGGCCCGGTCGTTGTTGAGCGAGTGAATGGCCCCGCATTCACCTACCGGCGCGTAGCTCGCAAGGTTCGCAGGCCTCTTGCACGGCGCGGTCTTTTCGCGCGGCGTGCCGCATCCACTGGTGACGATGGCCACAAAGAGCATTGCAGCGGTCAAGATCCATCCACGGCCCATCATTCGTAGCGCAATGCCTTGCGGGTGTTCGACATGTCGGTGAGCTTGCGCTGGTTCTCGGCATGCAGGGACTGCACCCCTGCATTGAGGACGCCGATCATCTCATTGAGAGTGAGCCCGGTCTGAACCTGAAGTTGGGTGTTCTGGTCGATTGAGCCTTTGATGTCCTCAGCCTTGCCGATCTCGCCGCCCGCAGTTTCGAGCGCGGAGCGACGCGCCTCGACCGCCTCCTGGGATCCGTTGATCAGCGCCGACACGCCTATCACCGTCTTCATGAGTTCTTCGTAGGACTTGTCGCTGGAAAGCGACCTGTCCTCCTTGCCGGACAGCGAACGCACAAGCTGGAGGCCGTTGATGAAGAGCGTGGCGGCTTCTACGATCTTGGGATCGAGCGACCCGAAATCGGCAGTCCCGCCTTTCAGGAGGTCGTTGAAGGAAGGCATCGACGACACGCTGAAACCGTTGCCGATGGCAATGTCTTTTAGCGGACCGGCATCACTGCCGCGCTCCCCGGTCACTGCCTTGAGCGTGTCCTCGACCGTGGTGAGGATCTCCTTGTTGGTGTCGAGGATTTTTGCGGTCTTTTCGGCGGTGTCGCGCGCGACAGCATAGTTGGTCTTGTCGATGACCGGAATGTCGGCTGCAGCCGGTGAACAGGCCGTGCCGATCAGCGTCAGAATAGCCAGTGCTCGTTTCACTTTGACCTCCCTCAATCAGTGTGTTTCGAGAAGCAGTTCGGCCTGCCCGTCGATACGCAGTACACAGGCCTTGGCAGCGTCATCCCATTCGAAGCCTTGCCGCGCTTCGCATTGGCCGGCGACCGGTCGTTCATCGTCCTCTTCCTGGCCGAGGTAGGCGGTCGAGCGGTTCGCCCCCGACATGTCGCCGAGCGTGATCGCGTTGTTGGAATTGATGAGATCCGCGAATGTGGTTCCCAGCTGGATCAGCCGGTTCATCAGTTCGACATTGGCACCGCGCGCTCCGGAGTTGTGGTCCCAGCTGTCCTGAATCGTGCCGGTTCCCATCGCTCCCAACTGGTGCAGCCAGGACAAAACGTCGTTGGATCCATCCGCGACCGCTGCAGTCAGGCCCATTGCGTTGATCGTGCTGGCACGGGCGCTTTCATAAGCGCTGCCGCCGCCGTAATTCAGCGGAATGCCCGATTTGTCGGAGCCGCCAAAGGCCGGTAGCCACTTTCGCGTGATGCTCGCCACATAACCTCGCGTTTCGTTGAACGGAGGAATGCCGCCATACTTGCTCACATTGCCGTGGCCGGCATTGTAGGCTGCGAGCGCCAGCAGGATATTGCCGTCGTAGCGGCGCAGCTGTTGCTTGAAGTAGCGCGCGCCACCGCGAAGGTTCTGTTCGATATTGTGCGGATCGACGCCAAGATCCCCGGCTGTGCCCGGCATCAGCTGGGCCAGTCCGATCGCGCCGGCGGATGAGTGGGCGCACGGATTGAATCGGCTTTCCTGATAGACGAGCGCCAGGAATTGGTTCTCGTTTATTCCCTCCTCGCGTGCGATCCTCCGAACCATTCCAACAATCGCCGGATTGGCATTCGCCGCGCCGATCGGATCGCCCTTGGGGCCATGCCGGTACATTGAGCACGTTACGCTCTGGTTGTTGACGTAACGGGCCTCGTCGACCTTTTCGATCTCGCCGGTCTTGCGGTCGCGATCGGCCCGTTCGTGGAGGCCCGTGCCGTCGAGGGTCGGAATATCTGCGAAGGCGGGCGACACGGCGATAGCCGGCAGGAGAGCCAAAGGAAGGATGTTCAGCCTGATCATGCCGCACGCCACCATCCGCAGAATTCGGACAACCAGTTCGCCGGATCGTCGCCCAGGCGTTCGCGCAGTGCCGCGCACTGTTCGATCGTCTCCTTACGACCCGACATCACGCGTACCAGGTCCGGCATTGAGGATAGGTCGAGGCGGGCAATGGCGGAGTCGTTGCCATGCTTGATCAGAAAGTTGCGCCGCTCTGGCGGCGTATTGCGGATGAACGAAAATTCCTTTTCAGTCAGGCCGAAGCGGCGGACGTAGCTTTCTTCATCGGCGCGCGGATTGGGAAAATGCAGGGTCGTCGCGGATTGCTCGATCAGTGTATGGGACTGCGGCGCACGGGCGATGTCGGCCGCGGACTGGGTGCCGAAACCGACGATCCCGTTGAGCTTGCGGATCGTCTTCATCTTGTCGACGATGTAACTGGAAAAGAGCGGGTCCTGTAGAAGCTTCCAGCCCTCGTCCATGAAGATCATGACCGGCTCGCCGGTGAGCAACTCATCCAGCCGGTGGTAGAGATACATCAGCGCTGGCGTACGCACTTCCCTGTTATCGAGAATGTGGGTCATATCGAAGCCGAAGATTCTCCGACCGGAAAACGACAGAACATCGCGCGGTGCGTTGAAGAGCCAGGCCTTCTCGCCCTCGCACCAAGGGCGTAAGCGTGACTGGAGATCGTTGGCGTCGGATCGCGCCCGACCCATCAGGAGACCGGACAGGTTGGCGAGCGTGCGCTGCTCGACCGGTTCCTGGCATATGCGGCCGATTGCTCTCTCAAGCGTGTCATCTTCTTCCTGGGAAAAGCCGCTGTCGTCAGACGGATCGAGCATGGCCTTGAGCAGGCGATGCAGGAATTCGCGGTTGGCGGCATGGTTTTCGAGTTGCAGCGGATTGAAGCCGGTTGCGACGCCTGGCTGCAGCACTTCGTAGGCGCCTCCGACGGCGCGCACGAAGATTTCGGCGCCACGATCCTTGTCGAAAAAGACGGCCTTTGGTTCCGGCGAAATACGGAACGCCTGGGCGAGCAGGAATGTCAGCACGACTGTCTTGCCGGACCCGGTCGGACCGGTCACCAGAAAATGGCCGATGTCACGCTGGTGGAAGTTGAACCAGTAGGGCGTCTGCGACGTCGTCTCCAGGATCGAGATCGGCAAGCCCCAGTGGACCCCGCTACCCTGCCCCGTCGCGAAATTGTGCAGCGACGAGAACCCGGAGAAGTTTGCGCTCGACAACATGCAGGAACGCGCGATGTAGGCATGATTGCCTGGCAGCTGCGCCCAGAAGGACGCCTCCAGATTGAGGTCTTCTCGAAGCCAGTTGATGTTCATGTCGGTAAGACAGGAGCCGAGCTCGGCTACAGCCTTGTCGAGCTCGGAGAGCTCGCGCGACAGGCAAAGCAGGCTGAAATGGTGATAGCCGAACACGGCCTCTTGGTTGAGCAGGCTGTTCAGCGCAAAGTCAATGTCGGTCTCGACGGTGCTGCCTGATTCATCCGAGGCATGGATCTGACGCTGCAGGCGAGAGATGCGCTCCTGGGCGATCGGCTTGTCGGCGAGCGTAAACGATTGTGTGCAGATGAACTCGTGGTTCCTCTGCAGAAGACCGTCGAGCATGCCGGGCCCGGAGAACGGCGGATATTCCTTGATCGAGAGCATTGCACCGAAACGGTTGTCGGCGTCCGTCGGCCCCTGGGCCTGCATCGTGCGCTTGGAAAAGTGCAGGCGCGATGTGCCGACATAATTGCGGATGCCCATGCGCGGCAGACGCATGTCGCGCGCGAGGCCGCAGGTCAGCAAGGTGTTAAAAAAGGCGCAAGGTTCGGAGTAGGGTTCGCCGTTGCGATAGACGATGCCGAGCGGCCGGGCACCATATTTCTGCAGCTCTCGCGTGACGTTGCCAACGACCTCTTCGAGCTCGTTGATTTGCTCGTGCATACGCTGCTGTCGCACGTCGGCACCGGCAGACCGATCAAGAAGGCGAGAAAACATCTCGGCGGCCCCAAGCGCGCCGCGCATGCCGGAGCGAACGATCGTCAAATAGAGTTCGTTGGTGAACATGCGCTTGGCGTCCAGCGACGCCATGTAGCGCTCGTTAAGAAGCGCGCAGAACGGGTCGGAGAAGCTGCCGCCGATCGTCGGCTTGACTTCCTTGCGCACGACCGTTGACCAAAGCGCATAGCGGCTGGAGCCGAGCGCACGGATCATCGTGTTCTGCACGACGGCGCGCATATTGAGCTCGGCTTGATCCTCCGTCTGGAAAAACAGTCCGTCCAGCTTGATCACGGATGCGATGGAGCCGCTTTCGAGCCCTATCACCGTATCGGCGACATGGCGGAGATACGGGATGTGGGACGACATCGGCCGATCGCGCCGGCTTTCTCGCCCGAACCCCAATTCCTCGGCAACGACGCTCAGCATGATCATGGTCCGAAAGAATTTGTGCGCCAGAACAGCCTGTTCCGCGTTCGCGGCGTTCGACGCCCAACCACCTGAGCAATGTCGAGGACGCGAATGTCGCTCGTGCAAAGCGCAAACAGCGCGAGGTAAATCAGCGGTGCGATCAGTACCGACCAGAAACTCGAACTCACAAGGAAGGCGATCAGCGTGAAGCCGACGATGATGTAGAAGGCGTTCAGCGGGATGCCCCACATCATGGGTGGCCGGGTCAGGCCGATGATCAGCGGCGTCAGTTGAGGTTTCTCGTCGGCGAACTTGGCCATGGTCAGCTTCCAACCGCCGCGATCATCTCGTCGACAATCGCAGGTGCGCCGAAGACCAGACCGATGCCGAGCACGACCGCGCCGGCTGTGAACCAGGACAGCCGCCCTGCGAAGGCGAGGAAGCCGAGCGCGATGACCGCGATGATCGCCAGCAGGCGTCCGAATGGTCCTGTGATGAAATCGACGATCATCTGCACGGCGGTCTCGAGCGGTGCGAAGGCGCTGGAGCTCTGCGCAAAGGCGGGTTCGGCCATGGCGAGGCTGGAGATCAGGATCGCGCTGATCGCCAGCGGGCGCATCACGACCCGGGTCGTCATCAAATTGGAAATTTCGTTCATGGTGACCTCCGGCTAGAAATGCATGACCCCGCCGACCCACTGTCGGCGCTCGCGCAATGTGATGACCCCGCTGGCATCCCCAGAACCGTGGCCCTCATTCGGTGAGGGCGGCAGCGCGTATGCGGTCGGGCTGCTGCCCGCAAGGCTCAATTTGGCATTGAGGACTTGGGCGACGAATTCGACGGTATCCGGCATTGGGGGAATGCCGCGATGCTCCCGCACGCGGCTCTCGCCAGCGTGGTAGGCGGCAGCGACAAGCAGCGGACTGTGGAACTCGTCAGTCAGTTGGCGCAGGTAGCGCACCCCGACATCGATGCTTTGCGCGGCGTCGCAGATGTCGGTGACGGCGAACCGCTCGGCGGTCTCAGGTCGGAGCCGCATAGGCCAGATCGCATCGGTTGCCGAGCTGTGCTGGCGCTCGAGCCGGCTCTCGGCCGTTACGACAGCGATGGCAAATCGGGGATCGACCTGATGTCGCTGTGCCGCCTCGATGACGAGACGGGCGATTTGTTCAGGCGACACCGGTGGATGATCGCACTGCAAATAGCTGTTAGCGCCACCACCAAAATAGTTGTGAAGATCCTCCGGGCCGGTCGCGCCGGTCGACGTCGCTTCCCCGGCACCCGCCGGCTCGCCTCTACGAACGACATGACCGCTTTCGCTCAGCACGTAGTCGTCCTGCTGTGTTGCCCAGCGCGCCTCGTCAACCGTGTCAGGCGACGGCAGCTCACGACCTTGCGATGCAACTGCGCCTGCCGGGACGAGGCCTGTCGAGGGTTCAACCAGAGCCTCGGCCGGCATTGCGTGAACCGAAGCAAGCGAAAGGCCACCTGTGATGATGGTCGCCGCTATAAGCGGCGCGGCGGAGAGTGATGATGGCTGCTTCGCCATGTTGCATCCCGGAACTGGACGTCGAATGGGGGAATCGATAGGCGAGATAAAAAACAATGTCAATTTGGTTGTGATTTTTTCTTGCAATCGCCAAAGAGGCGTTTCAATGTCGGGCACGATCAGACGTTGGAGCCGACTCTCAATGAGACGAACAGCCTGTTGCCTATTGGCGATTAACGCGCTTCTGCCAGCCTATGCGGCCGAGCCTGTGGACGAGGCGTACATTCGCTCATTGGCGGCGCCGGGAAGGACGGTGCTGGTCATGGAATATTATGACGGTCATGGACAGGTGTCAGAGCGTAAAGGTTATGCCTCCGCGTCGGGCTTCAAGGCCATCTCGGCAACCGCTTTTCGCGTCGACGCAAATTTGACCGTGCGCCTGTTCGGGATCGAGCCGTGTGAGGGCGACATGGTCAACCGGAAGGAGGAATTTGCGGGCACCTGCGACGACTACGCTCGACGCGGGCTGGAAACCCTTCTGCAGTCACCGCGGGTCATATTCTGCAGGGCTTTTGTCAGCGAGAGCGGCGGGTCCGTACAGAATGTCACCTGCTATGGCTACTATCACTATCCAGGCAGCCTCGACACGATCGACATGTTCGAGGAAGAACTGGTCTCGCTCGGCAGTCACCGTATCGCCAAGCGCCCTGACGGGTCGCTGGCGCGCCCCGACCTTAAGGAGGCCGAGGCTATCGGTCGTCGCGGCTACGGCATGTGGGTGGACCCGAGGGTCGCTGCGCAATGAACGTCCCTCCCCCCTCTCCAGCGCATGGCAGGGCGGGAGTCCATGCCATGACGCGAGCCGTCGGCGTCAGGTCCGGCATGCTCGCGCTGCTGGTGATCGCCTTTACCGGTGCTTCCCATGCGGCTGATCTGTTGCAGGGCAGTCGAGAACCTTCGGTCGGGATCGGTTCAGTTCCCTACCGCGGCCATGTGACCGAAATCTCCGGCCGCGCAACAATCGTCGATGGGCATACTCTGTGGTTTCCGCAGAACGGCCTGGAGGTGCGCCTGGCCTCGATCGACACGTGTGAACTTCCCCAATGGTCCTACGATGCGCGCCGGCACGGCGAGAATGCGATCCTTAAGCCGGTGCCTTGCGGTCCGTTGGCGAAGGCTTGGTTGAAGCGGTCGGTGGGTCACGCTCGCGTGAGCTGCGTCGTGCAAGGCAACGATGGCGATGGCGTTCCTCGCAGCCGCTGCACCGTGAACGGCCGCGACCTCGCATTGGAGATGGTGCGGGTCGGCTGGGCCCGGGCGACCTCGCAGGCGCCCGCGCACTATCTGGCATGGCAGAAGCACGCCATGTCGGCCCGATACGGCATGTGGGCAACCTACGTGCTCGACATGGACGAGTGGCGCGCAAAGGCCGCCGACCGGACGCTGTCTCGCCAACCGATCGCCGATTTCAATCTGCTTGCCGAGCGCGGTCTCGAAATCTCCCCGCCGTTTGAGGATGCGCGAAGGCATCCCCCACGAACCGACCGTTAGCTTGTTGGTCGATCAAAGGAGACGGCATATGCACCGTGTCTGGCAGTTTTTCATCACCGCCATTATGTCCGCGGCCACGCTGAGTTCATTAACCGACCGCGCAGCAGCGAGCGAGTGGGGATGCGAGGTGCTTCTGTGTGCATCGTCTTCAGAGCCGTCATGGCGCAGCATTCCTGCCTGTCATCCACCAATGCACCGACTTATCTCGGCGATGAACAGTTGGCGGTTCTCCTGGCCCACCTGCCCCGAAGCCGGCACGGGTAAACCTGGCTATGAGGCGTATGACCACTGTCCGGCCGGTTGGAGCGCCGCATCGAGCAACGAGGACCAAGGCGGACGCCCGCAGAGTATCTGCGTCCAGGTCCGAAACATCTGCGACTCACGATCTGGCGGTCGAACGGGCTGTGAGCAAACCGTCACGATGCCACGCCCTTTGCGGCGGGATCCCTATTATTTCGACATCAGACAGCATGACGGCAATGTCACGCGGCACTGGTTCAATCTGCGCCGCTAGTCGAGCGCTACTGACAAGTTGACCTTAAAAAGCTGCAACGTGCGTATGATCCACTCGGCGCCACGACGCGCGATGGGCGCCTCGTTCGAGAATAACAAGGCCCAGTTTTTCTTGAGCTTCCGCAAGACACCGGGGCTCCCTAGCAAAAAGGCGTTTTTAACGCCTTTTCTCCTGCCGTACAAAAGAAGTCGCGAAGAGTGGCACGTGCGCATGAAAGGGCGTGCAAACTTTTGCTGGCAGGTTCACACTTTGCCGGAGATCGACCGGCAGGCAGTCCAGCGCGAATGGTCGCCCTCGTGGTCGAATACCTACCGCACCGCAATGAGCCAGGTGTCGATCACCGATTACTGGATTGAGACTTCGGCGTAGCGGTGGCCTCATGGTTGCTCGTCGTTCCGACAGCTAGGCCAGATTGTGTCCGCCAAGGTTCGGCCACCCCAGAAATCGTTGCGGGCACCAAATTGTTGCTACAACACCCGCAGCCCGCCGGCCGCAGTCAACGCCTAACAACCCCCATCCACCCGCAGAGCGGTCGCGGCGCGCCTCGCTTCGCCGGCAAGCGTTTCGAAATGCCGCCTGCGTCCTGTAGCCTCGCGGAAGTAGAGCCCGAAGCTGCGTGTCTCGATCCAGCCGTCGATCTCGAGCAGGACGACGTCATCGGCGTTTCGGAACTCGGATCGCGCGTAGAGCTCGGGGAAAACCGACAGACCCATGCCGATGGAAACCATCTGGCGAATGGCGTCGAGGCTCGTTCCTTCGTAGTCGTCAACGACCGTAGCGCCCGACGCTTGCGCCAGGTGTCGAACGTTCTCTAGCAGGCGATTGCCGCTGCCCAGTGCCAGCAGTCGTTCTCCTCTGAGTGCCTTCGCGTTCACAGAACGGCCGCTTGCGAGCTTGTGATCTGCCGGAACGCCGAGAAACAGCCTCTCGGTGCCGATGCGAACGAAGCTCAGACCTGCCTCCGTGCTTTCCGGTCCGAGCCCGCAGTCGAGTACGCCCTCGTTGACCGCCGTTTCGATCGCTGCCGGCCTGTCCTCGACGATGTAGATCTTGAGGGCCGGAAACTCTCGGTGGATCGGCGGCAGGAACGTCGGCAGGAAGTATGGGCCAAAGCTCGGCGGCGTGCCAAGTTTAATCAGACCGCCGAGCGAACCGGCGTCGTCGGCAACCGCGTCCAAGAGGTCCTCCATGGATGCGATCGCTAGACGGGCGTGATGGACGAAGGTCTGGCCGGTCGGCGTCATGAGGACTCTCGTCGGCGTGCGTTCAAATAGCTGAACGCCCAATCCCCGTTCAACGAGCGCAACCTGAACCGAGAGAGTCGGCTGCGAGACATGGCAGCGTTTTGCAGCCATCCCAAAGTGACCGCAATCGGCGATGGCAATGATGTATTCGAGTTGGCGCAGCGTCGGTCGAAAGGGCATTGTCCGATAGTTATCGCCTAATGCGGCGATTGCAACAATCAATTGGCGCTATGGTGCCTCTATGTCCACATCTCCATTATCGAACACAATGGAGGTTGTCGTGAAAGACCAGTTTCTCAAAGCTCTGCGCAACCGAAGGGCGAAAGTGGCGGCGAGTATCGAGGCCGAGCAAGCCCGCCCGGCTCCCGATCACTTGAAGGTAGGGATGATGAAGAAGATGAGGCTCAGGCTCCGAGACCAGATCGAGTTCATCGAGCGCATGAACCGTAATGGCCAGCCTTCCGTCGTCCCGGTCGTCCGCCGCCGCTCGTTCAGGCCAGTGCTCCAGGGGCGGTCCTGAGGGCGTCGTGTTTGCGAAAGACAAAAAGCTCTTTGGCGATGTCATCGAACGTTATCGCCAACTCAAGCTTAATCTCGAGGACTGGCCGCTTCGAGGCGACAGGGACTATGCCTTGCAAAGCGTCTTGTCGGCAGAAGTCAAATGCGACCTGTGCTCAAGAGATCGGCAAAGCTCGGTTGCGTGATCCGATACGGCGCGTTCGCAGCGTTCGTCTCATGGTCGCTGATCGCGATCGTCACTCACGCGACGGCGAGCTGGCTCGGTGAGTGCACGCTGGCCTTGACCGCCCTCGACGACTGGCTTGCCCCTGCTGGCACACTCATTGAGAGCGTCGCAGGCCCGGTCACCGCCATCATTTGGCTGCTCGGATTGCTGGCAATCCTTGGGCTGTCGGAGTTGGCGAGCCGCCCGACCAGCTAGGTCCCGTTCAACCCATGGCCGCCGCTTCACTGGAAGGCGGTGGCCTTCGCCCTTGTTCGACCAGTCCGGTCCCCACTGGCGAGAGAAGCCGGTTCTCTCGCCATGTCGGACAACACCCCGCCATCGACAGCCGGCCGGAGTACACAGACATGGAATTCGCCTTCTTCTTCGTCGACTGGCTGGGCAAGCCCGTCTGGATGTGGCTGTCCTTCCTGGGCATAGTCATTGCCCTGCTCGTCTTCGATCTCGGCGTGCTCCATCGTGACAACCGTGAGATCGAAGTTCGGGAAAGCCTGCTGCTGTCGGCCATGTACATCAGTCTCGGCCTGGCTTTTGGCGGATGGGTATGGTGGCAACTGGGCGCCGAGTCCGGCATGAATTACGTAACCGGCTTCGTCGTGGAGAAGACGCTCGCGCTCGACAACGTATTCGTCATCGCGTTGATTTTCTCAGTCTTCGCGGTGCCGCGGCTCTATCAGCACCGGGTTCTGTTCTGGGGTATTCTCGGCGTGATCGTGCTGCGCGCTATCATGATTGGGCTTGGCGCCACCCTGGTTTCCGAGTTCTACTGGGTGCTCTACATCTTCGCCGCCTTTCTGATCATCACCGGCATCAAGATGCTGGCAATGGAGGATAAGGAGCCGGAGATTGGCAACAACCCGTTGGTCCGTTTCCTGCGACGGCGCTTCAACGTCACCGACGAACACCACGGCCAGCACTTTTTCGTCAAGAAGCTCGATCCGAAGAGCGGCAAACTCGTCTGGTTCATGACGCCGCTTTTCATGGCTCTCGTCATGGTCGAGATCGCGGACCTTATTTTCGCGGTTGACTCCGTTCCGGCCATCTTCGCCATCACGACCGATCCGTTCATCGTTTACACGTCCAACATCTTCGCCATCCTCGGTCTACGAGCGCTCTATTTCGCGCTTGCGGCGATGATCCATCGCTTCCACTACCTGAAGCCGGCATTGGCGATCGTGCTCATCTTCATTGGTTCGAAAATCTTCGTTGCCGATCTGATCGGACTGGAAAAGTTCCCGGCCTCGATTTCCCTAACCGTGACCATGGTCATCATCGCCGCAGGCATCCTCTATTCGCTCTGGCGGACCCGCAAGACGGAGGCCACCAATTGAGCGCAATGCTACTGTCGCCGATGGTTCTGTTCTTCGGGCTTGGGGCCTTCGCCGCATTCGCCCGCTCCGACCTCGCCATCCCCGAAGCTATCGGCAAGGGAATGGCCATTTTTTTGATGGTGGCGATCGGCCTCAAGGGGGGTGTCGCCGTTGCCGGCGAAGGCATCACGATGTCGCTCATGGCGGCCGCGGCGATCGGTGTCGCGCTCGCTTTTGTGCTGCCTCTGCCAGCCTACTGGATCACGCGTGTCGTCGGTCGCCAGTCGCCCGTCGACGCTGCTGCGATTGCGGCGCATTACGGCTCGGTCAGCGTGGTGACTTTCGTTGCCGGGCTGGAGACGCTCAAGCTCGCCGGCCTCCTCCCGAGCGGTCATATGGTCGCCGTCCTGGCGTTGATGGAAACGCCGGCGATCGTTACCGGGTTGCTCTTGGCACGCCGCGCATTGGCTGTGCAGCAGCCAGCCAGCGGTCTCCTTCACGAGACCCTGCTGAACGGGTCAGTTGTGCTGCTGATCGGGAGTTTCCTGATCGGACTGGCCATCGGTTCCGATGGGTTTGCGCAGATAGCACCCGTTTTCGAGGCCGGTTTCAGAGGCGTCCTGTGCCTCTTCCTGCTCGACATGGGCCTGGTTGCTGCCAGGCGCCTTCGGGAGACACGGTCGCTGACGGTTAACCTGGCTGCCGTCGCAGTTGTCGTGCCGGTCTGCAACGGATTCGTGGGAGCAGCACTCGGAGCGTTGGGGCAGCTGTCTCTCGCCGATGCGGCGGCGCTCGCCATCCTCGCCGCCAGCGCTTCCTATATTGCCGTTCCGGCCGCAATGCGGATGGCGCTGCCGCAGGCCAATGCCGGAACATCTCTGGCTATGTCGTTGGGCGTGACCTTTCCGTTCAACGTCGTTGCCGGGATCCCGCTTTATATCTGGTTCGCGCAACTGATGGGTGCACGATGACAGCGATGATCGAACGCATAAGGATTGAGGTTCTCTATGACGCCCCGCTTCGTGACACAGTGGTCGGAATAGTTTCGGGTGCCGGGGCAAAGGGCTACACGCTTTTCAATGCGTCGGGCGGAATGGGAGGAGGCGGCCGTTGGCAGGAAGACCAAGTGACCGGTGCCGACACAAAAGCCCTCCTCCTGACGATCGTGTCACCTGAAATTGCAGACGCGATCGTTGAGGCTCTCCATCCACTCCTGGAAACGCATGGCCTGTTAATTCTGAAATCAGCGATCGAGGTGGTGCGGCATGACAAGTTTTGAGCGGCCGGACACCGTATCGGTTCAATAGTTGCTGCAAGGCAAGGAACAGCAGCGAATGGCGTTTGGCCAGCAGCCACGCATGCGGCTGTCCCGACGTGGTTTTGGTTACAGACAACGACGCGATCTCGAACCGAGAGCCTTGGCCAAATGCGACCCGAAGGGACGCAGGGTTGTGACCGCGTGTTGCACGTCATTGAGGGGCACGGGTGGCGCGGTGGAAGTCATCAACGCCATCAGGTAGATCAGCTTTTCGTACGCATCTTCAGCATTTGCCGGCTTGGATGAAAGCAGATGTGAATAAGCACGCTTCTCACGCCAGCGAAAGTAGATCAGCATTGGATAGTGCAGGCGCAACTTTGTCTGCTCATGACGCCCATCCAGTGCAATCCGTTTAGTCCGAAATCGCTTGTGACTTGCGATCTTCGACGACATCGTCTTGTCGGATCGCGTGAATAATCCGAGCATGTTTTTCTTACCGGGAATGACTGTGTCCAAAATTCACGTCCGCAATTCGCGATGGGATACTTGCGACCGCTCGCGGCCTCCCGCACGGGAGAGAATTGCGCCATTCCGGCTGCGCTGCATCCGTCGGGCCAGTGAACCGCGCGATAAAAACCTGGTCTATGCCGGAATTCCGTGACGGCACCGAGTCACCGTCGACGCCACGATCATCTCCGACGCGCAACACCGGGAGTGTATCGTGCTTGCAGTCTCCAGCTTGTCGCGGATCAACGAACCGTTATCTCTAGAGGGCGTCGGCGCCGCGATGGCTCATCACGGAGAGCTTCTGCAAGGCGTGTTCGAAGTCGGAAACGGACGGCTTCATCGCGGTTTGGTTACCCTGCCTCTCCCGGCGATGATGTCGCGAGCGACATTCATCGCCACCAAGTCACCCGACATCACTGTGCGCCCGCATGGCCGGGCAAAGGCCGGCGTGGCGGCGCGGCTCACGCTCGATCATCTGGCTATCGCCGAAGGCGGGGCGGTCGAGATCGTAAGCGACATCCCCATCGGTCACGGCTATGGTTCCTCCACTGCCGATGTCGTTGCCGCTATTCGAGCGGTTGCGGATGCCTACTGTGTACACCTTCAGCCTTCGCGTATCAGCCAGTTGGCGGTCGCCGCAGAAAAAGCCAGCGATGCCATCGCCTTCGGTGAGCAGGCGTTGCTCTTCGCGCAGCGACAGGGCGTCGTTCTGGAGCATTTTGGCGGCGCGTTGCCGCCCCTGCTGTTGGTCGGGTTCAAGAGCCGTGACGGGCTGCCAATAGACACACTTAATCTCCCTCCTGCACGCTATGATCAAGCGGAGATCCAGCAGTTCCGAGTCCTGCGGGGGCTGGTCGCCCATGCCGTACGCTATCAGGATGCCAACTGCCTTGGCCGTGCGGCAACCGCCAGCGCCCGAATCAGTCAGCGGCATCTGCCCAAGGAGCATTTCGACCAGGTCCTGGCCATTGCCGAAGACGCCGGCGCCTGCGGCGTTCAGGTCGCCCATAGCGGCTCGTTGATCGGCATTATTTTCGACCGCACCGCAAAGAACCTGCGGCAGCGCGCCGGTCGGGTCGCGGGATTGGCAAAGCGGCTGGGTTTTCGCGACGTCGCGTTTCACCAGATAAATGACGACGGCGCGAGATGGTAGCTTTGGACGCCGACTACTTCCGTGAGCTCGAGACCCCGCGCATGGCGTTGTTGTCCGCCAATCTGGTCGCAGCCGTGTTTCCTCTGATGAAGCTCATGCCGGCCAGATACATCCTGGACCGTGCCGCGGCGGACGGCTCACTTCGGCCCGGATACCGCATCGTCGAGTCAACATCCGGTACGTTCGGCATGGCTCTCGCGCTGCTGGCGGCTGCGCGCGGATACCGGCTCACGCTAGTCACCGCTTCGAGTCTCATCGACGCCAAGTATCGCGCGCGCCTGGAAGGGAGCGGTGCCACGATTATCGTAACCGAAGATCCCGACGGCAATGGCGATCAGGTGCGGCGTCTCCAGGAACTACAGCGGATTCGGAGCGAGGAACCGCATTGCTTCTGGCCAAGGCAATATGACAATCCTCAAAACGCGCTGTCCTATGCAGGTCTGGCCGAAACGCTGGTGCGATCGATGGGCAGGATCGATTGCCTTGTAGGCTGCGTGGGAAGCGGCGGCTCGCTATGCGGGACGGGAGCATTTCTGCGCATGATTTTTCCGCAGATGTCCATCATCGCGGTCGACACGCACCGCAGCATCCTGTTCGGGCAACCCGTCGGCGGTCGGCTGTTGCGTGGTCTCGGCAACAGTGTATTGCCCGCCAATCTAGACCACGAACTTGTCGATGAAGTGCACTGGGTTGGCGCATACCCGGCATTCAGGGGCGCTCGCGACTTGTTACGCGAACATGGCATTTTCCAGGGTCCGACCAGTGCTGCTGCCGCACTCGTCGCCAGGTGGACCGCCGAAAATCGTCCCGGAGCCCGCGTCGCAGCCATCATGCCGGACGAGGGTCACCGCTACGCCGATACCGTCTTTGACGACGCCTGGCTTGCCTCACTTCCTGAATGGCCGAGCGCATCGCCTTCCAAACCCCGAATGCTGACGACCCTTGAGCCCGCGTCGGAGACAGAGTGGACGCGATTTGCCTGGGCAAGACGCAGCCTCGATCAGGTGCGCCAGGCGCACTCTATGCACTAAAGGTTTCTCCGCGACTGGCGGCAGGGATTGTCGGCGTCTCAAGCAGCCCCCCATCCTTGTCGCGGAGCCATTCCCAAGCCTCGCCGGTAGATTGAAAAATCGTCTTGTGCGTGGGGCTCGTGACCGATTGGTCGAGGTCCTTCAGGCCGCTGGCGGTGACGATTGCCACCACGCGGTCGTCATCGGCGATAACGCGCTGCCTGCGCAATTTTGCGATCGCCAGCAGGGGCGTGACCGAGGCCAGTTCAGCGAATATGCCCTCTATGCGTGCCAGGCGTTCCTGCATCTCGACCAGCCCGTCATTGTTCACCGGAACCGCGCTCCCGGAGGAGTCGCGCAGCGCCTTCAGAGCCTGGTAGGTGCTGCGCGGGGCACCGATCGAAATGGCGCGGCTTTCGAATTCCATCCCACGCTCTTCGAGCCTGTCACTGCCCGAGGCAAGCGCCTGAGCCAGGGAGCCATGCACCTCGGCAGCCACCATTCGGGGCAGTCGCGGGATCGCGCCCTGCGCAAACAATTCCTCGAATCCCGACCAGACACCCGACAGTGCGTCTCCGTAACAGACTGGGAGCACACACCAGTCGGGGGCAATACCGCCCGACTGCTCGACGATTTCATAAGCGATGGTCTTGTAGCCCTCGATGCCCAGGGCGTGGCTGCCAACGACAGGCGCTTGGTAGGGCGAAGCCACGAACCAGCCATGGCGTTCCGCTGCTTGGGCAAGCAAGGTCCATCGATCCATCTTGTTGGCGAGCGGCAGAACCGTTGCGCCGTATTTCCTGATTTGCGCCAGCATCGCTTCAGCGGACCCGCCAAAGGTGGCGACAACACAATGCAGACCCGCGCGCGCAGCGTAAGCAGCCAGTGAGGCGCCGGCGTTACCGGAAGAAGCCGTCGCCACGACCTTTGCTCCCTGCGCCCTGGCCACCGACACTGCAACCGTTGAAAACCGGTCCTTGTGCGACCAGGTCGGGTTACGGCCCTCGTCCTTGATGAAGAGGTTTGCAACTCCCAATAGTCGGCCGATCCGGCTCGCTTCAACCAGGGGCGTCTGCCCTTCCCCGAGCGAAACGGCGTCTTCCGCCGAGCAAGGCAGAGCATGGGCATAGCGCCACAACGATCGCGGTGCATTCGCCGCGATCGATAGCGGATCAGCGGGTGAGGCATAGACAGGTCTGAGATTGGCCGGCGCGGTTTCGTGGCAGGCCGGACAGCCCCTTGAATCGATCTCGACCGTAGCCGGATAGGACCTGCCGCAGCGAATGCAGGTGAGCCCGACGACGGTCCCTCCCCCCGGCACCACGGCCGTATCGGTTCCACTGTTTTTTGCCTTCCGAGGGTGTGCGGAATTGGTTTCCGAAAGGCCTGCGCGAAGAGTGCTAAGGGGTTGACTGGCCATTGCAATTCCTCCGTGCAGGATCGTTCATCCACGCCCCGGTTCAAACAGGCGGTGATGCCGGTGTCAATGCGGAATGTTCACTAGAGTGTGTCGCACCATAGTGTACATCAGCGCACTGCTTGCAGGATGAATCTTCGCGCTGTGTTTGGTCTGAACGTGCAGCGGCTCCGCCGGGAAAAAGGGCTGTCTCAGGAGCAGCTTTCTTTCGCCGCGGGGCGCACGCGGGCCTATATCAGCAGCGTGGAAGCCGGGCGGCGAAACGCAACGCTGGATACACTGGAAGTCCTGGCGACGGCGTTGGACGTGGAGCCGAAGGACCTCATCACTGCAACGGCACCGAAGCGTCACACTTGACGCTCAACCAGGCAGCCGGCCGGTGGCTCACAGGACTAAACCCCTGCGTTTGCAACCTGTGGCACGCCGACCCAAGAAATAGTGCCTTCCTTGACTCCTACAGTAGACAATCGACGTCCGCGGCGTTGAAGCCGGTTGTGGAACACGCTTAGGTTGAAGCTGTGGGGTGTTTAGATTGAAGCTGCGGGGTGTATCGAGGTTTATCGATGAACAACGCTGCCGTTGGGGAGCTTTTCGCTGCGATATCAGCGATCGACGATTCCCCCTCATCTGATCGCGCACTCGAAGTTTTTCAGGGCGTCCTCAATCGGTACGGCCTGAACAATTTTCTGATCACGGGATTGCCGGTCCCCCAGGACAGCGAATGGCATCGTGAGATTCTTCATGACGGATGGGCGAGCGAATGGTTCGCCCGCTACGAATCCGAGGGGCATTTCCTTTACGATCCTTGCGCCGCACGCAGCCGTCTCGCCACCGAACCGTTCCTCTGGCATGAACTGCGCGCTGGTCGTCTGACAACACGTGCCAGTCTAGTGATGGACGAGGCCGCCGAATTTGGCATGAAGGACGGCTTATGTGTGCCAATCCATATGCCGCTGTCTGGACCGGCTGTGGTGACGGCAGCAAGCGATCGGATGGAGATACCGCCCGGCGCGATGCCACTGATAGAAGCGCTGTGTGTTCACCTCTTCCGCAAAATAAGCCGCCTGGAAAGCAAATCGGGTGCGGAGGAGGGTAAGCCCCTGACGCCGAGGGAACGCGAACTCCTGGAATGGAGCGCAGACGGTAAGTCGGCCGAAGATATTTCCTGCATCCTCGGCGTAACGATGAATACGGTGGAGAGCCACCATCGCAACATCCGCGAGAAGCTAAACGCCACCAACGTGGCCCATGCCATCGTGAAAGCACTGCGAAGGCATGAAATTCAGATCTAGCTATACCGAAATTCCGGCATGCATTTTCCAAACGCATTCACCTACCACGCCTCCATTTGTCTGGAGGCGTCATGGTTCGAATTCAGGTGGTCACTTGGGCCAACAGGAAACAGTACAGGGTCTTGCTGGAGCGTTATTTTCGCATCCGCTACGACATATATGTGAAGCGACGGCAATGGCGTTCGGTGGCACGACCCATCAACATCGAAATGGATGCGTTCGACACCGAGCATGCCATTTACCTGATGGCGCTCGATAGCGCCGGCAAGATCGTCGGCGGCTCGCGCCTCGTCCCGACCTTACAGCCTCACCTCCTGGGCGATGTGTTTCCGCAACTCGCAGTCGCGGGGCCACCGCGAGCCTCGGATATCTATGAATGGACGCGCTTCTTCATCACTCCCGCCCTGCGCAGCCGCGGCGGCCCGTCGCCGGTCGCCGGCGTCGTTCTCTGCGGCCTACTCGAGGTCGCCCTGAAACTCGGCATTCGCCAGATCAGTGTCGTCTGTGAATCGTTCTGGCCAAAGCGTCTTCGTGCCCTTGGATGGAGCATTGCCGAGCTGGGAGATATCATGCAGCACGAGGACGGCGACATCATCGCGCTGTTGATCGATGTCACGCCGGATGCAATCGGGAGCACGCGCCGCGCCTACGGCATCGACCGGCCGATCGTGATCGATTTGCCATCGCCGGCATGACGGTGCGCGACAGTGCCGCCTGAAGGACGTTCCGCAGAATGGCTGCCTGAGACCGCCCGCCGCGATCTCATCCGCGCCGTCAGGATCCCCTGAGCACTCGTTGACGCCATAGTCCGTCAATCCCCGGATTCCGTGAGGCTGGTCTGCATGACTGCATGCCAGGCTGATGATCAGTCTGACCGTTCGGAGTGGGAGAGATGACACTCACATTGCGTGTGCTTGGTCTCGACGATGAGGCCGTTGTTGCCGACATCGCCGTCGATCCCGACAAGGCGGCTTACGCCGGTGGACCAATTGGCGACATCTTCAAGCAGCTGCGAGCCTCCCCGCCGCGCCAGACCCCTTTTGCACTCGCCGATGGCGACAGGGTTGTGGGCTTCATCGTTGCACGGGAAAAAGCAGCCCTACCCGTCTGGGCCGAGGCAGGCTGCATGACGCTGAACAATCTGCGGATCGACACACGCCTGCAAGGGCGCGGCTACGGCAAGGCTGCGATCTGCCTCGCCGCGCAATGGATCTCGCGGGAACGGCCGGATGTCACACATGTGATGTCGAGCGTGAACGTGGCCAATCTCGCCGCTTTCCATTTGAACCTTGCCTGCGGCCTGACGCCCACGGGGCGGATTTTCGACGGACGCATAGGTCCACAAAGACTCATGATCGCCCGCGTCGAGCGCGTTTGTGGCGATCAGCCCGGATCGACGTCGACGAGAAGCTTGTAGAGGCAATCACCTGGCTCGGTCAGCATCGGCGCGCGCCGGCAGGCAACCATGCCACCTTCGGTGAATGTGACCGGTTCCGCCGCTTCCCACGGCCGATGGATGGTGTGAATGACCCCGGCAAGCTGGCCAGCTTGCACGACCTCGCCCATACGTGCCGCCGGCTCGAACAGGCCCTTGCGCATCGCATAGACGAAGGCGCCCCTGCCCCGCACGCGCATGAAGCGGGTGGGCGATGCAGGGCTGGAATCCTCGCCTTGCAAGATTCCATAAAGCTGCAGGACACGCCGCAACCCTTGCTCTGCAATGGCAAGGCCCGCCCGCGAGAGGGTGGCCCCACCGCCGAGTTCGGCGGTAAGCACCGGCACACCAAGGCCCTGGCCTGCTGCCGAAAACGTTGTCATGCCGCCTCCACCTGAGCCATCGCTGATGGAGGTAATCGGGGCAGCAAACGCGGTCGCAAGGTCGGTAAGCTCACGATTTTCGTCCGCCCCGCCACCACTTCTGATCAAGGCGCACGGAAGGTAGTGGCACGAGCGGCCACCGGCATGAAGGTCGATTGCGACATCGGCCATGGCGAGAAGCACCGTGGTGACATAATGCGCGATCATCGCTGTCGGCCCGCCCACCGGATCGCCCGGAAACGATCTGTTGAGATTTCCTTCGTCCAGAGGTGACACGCGCCGACCCGCCTCGACGGCGGGTGTGTTCAGGGAAGGCAGAATGATGATCCGGCCACGAACATCCGCTGCTTCGATCTCGCGGCACAGGCGCGCAAGCGCGACCTGACCCTCATACTCGTCGCCATGGTTGCCACCGACAAGAAGAGCCGTGGGCCCTGCACCGTTTCGGATGCACACAATCGGGATTGGCACCACGCCGTAACCCGATAAATCTGTTGAATGGGGCACACGCAGCCAGTCGCATTGCTTCCCGTCCGCCTCGAAATCGAGCGGCGTCCAAACCTGCATCGAACTTGTCATTGACGTCCTCTCAGTGCTTCAGGATTTTTTCGAGAAAAAGCCGCGAGCGGGGATGTCCCGCCGAGCCGAAGAAGTCGCGTGAGGATGCGCTGTCGAGGATGCATCCCCCGTCCATAAAGACGACCTGGTCGGCGACTTCCCGCGCAAAGCCCATCTCATGGGTGACGCAGACCATCGTCATGCCGTCGCGGGCCAGCGCGACCATGACGTCGAGGACCTCCTTGATCATCTCCGGATCGAGAGCCGATGTCGGTTCGTCAAAGAGCATGATGCGAGGGTTGAGGCACAGTGCCCGTGCAATCGCCACGCGCTGCTGTTGTCCGCCGGAGAGCTGGCCGGGATAGGACTTCGCCTTCTCAGGTATTCTGACCTTTTCCAGATGGGCCATGGCGATGTCTTCCGCTTCCGCGCGGCTCCGGCCGGCGACGCGCCGCAGCGCCAGCGTGCAATTGGACAGCACCGTCAGATGCGGAAACAGGTTGAAGCTCTGAAACACCATCCCGGTCTGGCGCCGCGCCGCGGCCGTCTCCCTGGCATTGAGACCGAGCATCGTCCCCGCAAGACGCAACGTGCCCTGCTGATAGGTTTCCAGCCCATTGATGCAGCGGATAAGGGTCGATTTGCCTGAACCCGACGGCCCGCACACCACGACGCGCGTACCGCTTCCAACTGTCAGGTCGACGTTTTTTAGCACGTGCAGGGCGCCGAACCATTTGTTGAGACCCTGGATGTCGACGATGGTATCCGATTGTGTGCTCATGCCCTCTCCTGATTTCTCGTGGATCTTCGTCGACCAGCATTCCATCGGCGGCGTCATGGTCATCGTGCGCCCACCGCGAGGAGCCGCCGTTCCAGACGTTTGACGCCGTGGGAAATGGCGAGCGCCAGCACCAGGAAGATGATGCCGGCGACGACCAGCGGCTCGGTATACCGATACGTCTCCGAGGCGATATCGAAGGCCTGGCCCAGCATTTCCGGAACCGCGAGCACTGCCAGGTAAGGCGTCGCCTTGAGGATCGAGACGAAGTAGTTGCCGAGCGGAGCCGCGATGTTTCGCAACATCTGCGGCGCGATGACATGGATGACCGCATCGCGCCGGCTAAGCGACAGCGCACGCGCTGCTTCCGACTGACCCCTCGGGATGGCATCGATCCCCGCCTTGAACACCTCGGCCAGATAGCCGCTGTAATAGAGACTGAGACCCATGACGCCGACTGTCATGGAGCCGAGGCGAATGCCGTAGAACGGGAGGACGAAGTAAAGAAAATAGAGCCACGCCAATACCGGCGTCGACCTGATGAAATCGATCACGAAACCAATCGTGAGGCCGGCGATGCCACCGACCCGGCGTACCATCTCGAAGAGAAAGCCGGTTGCAGCTGCACCAATGCAACTGACGAGCGCAACGAACAGGGTCGTGCCCACCGCGCCTAGGATTATCGGTACGCTGGACAATGCGAAGGCCAGATCAAATCCCATCAGCGCGGCTCCCGGGTGCTGCGACACGCCTCTCCAGCCAGCGTCCCGCGAGCGCGATCGGATAGCAGACGACGAAGAAGGCGAGGAGGAGTGCTGTGTAGATCGCGACGGGTTTGTATTCGACCTGCGCGATTTCCTTGGCGCGGAACGTCATGTCGGTCAAAGTCACGAGCGACACCAGGGCCGTCGCCTTTACCAGCTGGATGACTGTGTTGACGAAGGTCGGGCTCATCGTGATCAGCGCCTGCGGCAGTTCGATCAGGAGCAGGATTGCCGGGCGTGACAGGCCGAGGGCTGCACCGGCCTCCCTCTGGCCTGACGGAAGCGCCTGGAGACCGGCGCGCACCGCCTGGCTGGCATAGCCTCCTGCATTGAGGCCAAGCACCATGGCGCTCACCGTCATGGCCGACAGGGTGATCCCGACGACGGGCAGCGCATAGTAGAAAACGAACAGCAGGATGATGACGGCGGAGCTGCGCCAGAATTCGATGACGCCGGTGACTAGCAGCCGCGCGACGCCCCCGGTGAGGTATTGGGCGACGCCGAATGCGAGCGCAAAGGGAATGGCAAAGACCAGACCATAGGCGGTGACGGCGGCCGTTGTACCGAGCCCCTGCAAAATGCCCAGCCAGATATCGATCAGCGTCATCTGCGTCTCACGGCTCTCTGTTGCAAAGGTCGGTGGCGGTGATGCCCGGCGGCACCGCTTCCGCTTCGCCGAAGCCGTATTTCCCCATGATCGCAGCGAAGGCTTCGGTGCCTTTCAGCTTGGCCAGCTGTTCGTCGTAGAGGGCGCGCAGGTCGACATCTTCCTTACGGAAGGCGATCGCCGCGAAATTTGTACTTGCTTGACCCACATCGAATGGCAGGGCTCGTTCGAGGCCGTGCGCGTTGCCGGCCAGAAGCCCGATAACCGTCGGCGAGGCCATGAGTGCTGTGTCTATACGTCCGGCGCGCAGCGCAGAGAGGTTGGATTCGATATCGGGAAATAGCAGCATGCGGGTCTCAGGCACGCCTGCTGCCTTCGCATTGGTGGTCACCACGCTGCCGCGCCCGGCGCCCATGATGATGGTTTCATCGTCGGCGATGTCGGCATAGCCATGGATGTCCTTCGGATTGCCCGCGAGCACGATAGCCGCGTCAGGAGCCTGCAGGTCCGGTGCGCCGAACGCGACCTGCTTGCAACGATCGGGCGTAATCGCGAGACCCGACGCCACGGCGTCGAAACGGCCCGCCAGCAGGCCCGGAATGAGGGCTCCGAACTCGGTCACCTGAAACTCCAGGTTGGTAACACCCAGTTCGGCAAAGGCGGCTTTGAGGATATCGGGGTGCCAGCCGGTGGGCTCGCCCGTTTTGTCGTCGCGGAAGCCCCAGGGCGAGCGGTTGTGGATGCCGACAACGATCCTGCCTTCGCGCAGGATCCGTTCCTTGGTCGTTTCGGCCGTCGCGTTCCCGTTCCAGCTTAGAACGAGCGCCGCCGCGATCCCCAACAGCCCCATTCTCCTCAATGCCTGTGGTGCCATTTCCACCTCTCCCTTTGAATTGTTTGATGTCACGCGTGAAAAATGTCGTCTGCGATCTCCTGCTCGCTGTCCGAAACCGGAAATGCATCGACGTTTGCTTGATCCATCAGACGCGTTAGATCCTCCAAGGCGGAGCGCAGGTGCGGTGCCGGAAAATCCGTCAGGTCCGTATTGTCCTCGAGTTCGGTCAGAATGACGGTGAGTTTGGCAGCGATGCCGGCAAGGGAGTGCGCAGGGGTTTGCGGGAGGCGCTCCAGCAGCTCCTGTTCGCGCGCGACTGCCAAGGCCTCGGCCGCCTTTGCTTTTGCATAGGCTTGCTTTATGCCGCTGCGGCCCCCTGCCCTTCTGGCAGGCTTTCCGTCGACGTTCTGGGAGGACTGTCCGCACTCCAGCAGCTCGGTCTCGAGCCGCTGTTGCCTCAGGCACTGTTCCGCCATCGCGGTATGCGCCTCTGACCATGCGCGGGACAACGACAAGACCGGGTCAGTGGGGGTTGCTCCGCAGTCCGCAAAGCGAATCGTAGACGCCGTCCGACTCGTCTGTGAAGGCGTGACGGAAGGCAAAGTCGTGGTATTGTCGGAATCAGCCATGATCCGAGCTCCAGACAGCTTGGGCGTGGTCAGGCCGTGCTGGATGTTTGCCCATCCTGCACGGCTGCATTGCAAGAGGGCATTCTGACCACCGAAGATATTATGTCAAGGATATAATTTGATATCACCTGATCAAATTCGTATGGCGCGGGCAGCCTTAAGATGGGGGGTGCGAGATCTAGCTGCGAATGCTCAAGTGACCGCGGCTACGATCACTCGTATCGAGAATGGCAAATCTGCGCATTCTGCTACCCTGCTCGCTATCCGTGCAGCTTTCGAAGCCAGCGGAATAGAATTCATTCCTGAGAACGGCGGCGGTCCGGGCGTGCGCTTGGCTAAACGATCCGCTCAGTCTTAGCTTCACCTCCAGACGCTCGCCCGACATGCTGGCATTGGTGGGGACGGATGATTAAAGCGTAGCGTCACACCCTCAAATCGAGTTCATAGTTGATGATGGTGGCGACCTGGGCGTACGCCCAACTCGAAGATGCAAATTAGGCGGCTTGCTACCTAGGCCGGGTCACATATAGGTCGCATTATTGATCGCGTCGTGGCACTTGGCGCGACAAGAGGTTGCCTGACGCGGCCTCGGGAATGGTTGCGTTTGCAATGTCCTGCGGCAATTCGCTGATCTCATTGCCCAGCCCGCCCTCGGCCGAGGTTGCCTCCGTATCCGGCTCGGCTGTCGACGCCGCAGGTCTGCCTTGAGCCGCAGCTGAGGTCTGGACAGGCGAGACGTTCGAGCGCGTATCGTCCATACGCACAAGTGGCACCCCCTGCGGAAAAATAACCTCGCGTGCTTCATCGGGCATCGAAACACCGTGCTCGACGAGCGCCCGCTTGATGAGCCGAAGTGCCGAGGACCGCACCCTGTGCGGTGAAAGCGTACGTCCGTCTATCCAGAAGTGCGCTTTCAAGCTTACTGTCGCAGGCCCCAGCGCATCCACCAGCACCATGGGTGGCGGCTCGTTCAGGATCGCTTCGTGGCCGCGCAAGACCTCCACGATCAGGCGCTGGGTGTCACCGATCGACGCATCGTAGCCGATGCCGACGTCCGTCGTCACGCGCCGCGCCGGACCCGCCGTGTAGTTCACGATCGTGCTCTTGAAAACGGTCGCATTCGGTATCTGCACGTGGTTGCCGTCAATCGTCAGAAGAATTGTCGATCGCGTGTTCATCGTCTGCACCACGCCTTCGAATCCCGCTACACCAATAACGTCGCCTTGCCGGAAAGGCCGGCGGATGCTGAGCATCAGGCTTGCCAGGAAGTTCTCGGCGATGTCCCGGAACGCAAATCCCAGCACGATGCCGATCACACCGGCGCCCCCCAGCAGCGAGACCGCGAGCCCCGTCAGCCCGGCCAGCTGAAGCAGGAGATAAACGCCGACCAGAAGCACCGGTATTGCCATCGCCCGTGCGATGACGTTGCGCAGGAAGTCCTGCTCGACACGCGGCGCGAGCACCCGGCGTATAAGCGAGGCGATCGCGTTCGACAGCCACCACGCGAGCGGCAGGATCAGCACCGCAAGCGCGATCAGCGGCAGCGAAACGGCGATCCTGCGGGCCAGCGCCTCGATCTCCGATAAGGCGGGCGCGAGATTCCAGCTTACCTCCTCGCGCACATCAATCCGGTTCACCACTGCAACCGTCCCCTCGGTCCGCGCTGCCAGATCGCGCGCCCACGTCCGCTGCTCCCGAGAACCCGCGATTCCGTCAAGGAACACGATTCCTTCGTCGACAGCGATCTTGACACTACGATACCAGCCAGTCGCTTCCAGTATGCGGCTAATCCGCTCCTCAATCGCTTCGTCGCGCGCCACAGGCTCGATGGTCACCGCCTGCTCAGGTGCGGTGGGCTCTTCGACCGCTTGGGCAGCCGCCTGTACTGACATTAGGAAGAAAATAGCAAGGGCCGACCAGGACAGCCGTCGGGAAGCCACCAACGCCCCGCCGGCACTGATTTTCAGCTTTGTCATACGATCCTCTCCCTTGCCGGCACACATTCGACTGGAGAGTGTCAGTAGATGGCAAGCCTTCCGTGCGATCAACCGAGCGGTCAGAAACTTTCTTGATTGTGACGTCCCGCGAGCGGTTTTGGGTAACTCGGGAGCGGGCCGGGCCGAAAACTGCCATGGCAGCTTTGCGCCGCCATTTCTGCCGTTCAATCGGTAGATAGCAGATGCTGAAAGCAGCCGTTTGCCAAGAGGGCGGGGCAGATGTCACCCGCCAATGAGATGTACGCAACCGATCGCACTTAACCTGCGAGGTAATTGATGTGTTTGTTCTAAGGAGCTGTGGCGCTGATCGTGACCGCCGGAGCAGGGATCGGCACCACCTTCGCTTTGTGATGATTGATGACACTCACGATGGCGTCCAGGAGAGGCTCAAACCCATCGAACTTCACGTTTGCCTTGTCTTTGGCTACGACCTGTGTGGCGAATACTTTTTTGTCGTAGTATTTCGTGGGATCCTTGCTCGCATTGGAGCTATTGAACGTCTTAGAGTCCGCGCCGAAACTGCTCATGAGTGGCGCGCGATGCGTCTGACGAGGATATGACTGCTGCGGCGTAGAGGAATGCGGTGGTGGATTCGATAGTGGCCTCCGCGTCCTTCCAGAGCCTTCGGTTGCGGTTGATCCAGGCGAAGAAGCGTTCGACCACCCATCGCCTTGGCTGGACGGCGAAGCCGACCTGAACGGGCTTCCGTTTCACGATCTCGACGGCGATGGAGGTAGCTTCCGCGACACGCGGTCCCTGATAGCCCGCGTCTGCGAAGACCTTGCCGACGAAGGGAAACGGTCGCCGCGAGGCCTGCAGAACCGAGCCTGCACCGTCGCGGTCCTGGATGCTTGCAGGGTGCGGAAACAGCACCAACGCCCGACCGTCGGTGTCGACCAGCGCGTGACGCTTGCGGCCCTTGATCTTCCTGCCGGCGTCATAGCCGCACGGCCCGCCGCTCTCGCACGTCTTCACACTCTGGCTGTCGATGATCGAGGCTGTGGGCGAGGCTTCCCGGCCGCAGCGCTCGCGGTCCAGCATCAGCAGTCGATGATTGATCTTCTCGAACAGGCACTCATCGCGGAAGCGGCGGAACCAGCGGAAGACCGTGCTTCTGAGCGGGAAGTCTGACGGCAGAAGCCGCCAGCCGATGCCGCCGCGCATGACGTAGAAGATCGCGTTCATGATCTCGCGCAGCGACCATCGGCGCGGCCGCCCCGTCTTCGCCACAGGTGGCATCATCGGCGCGATCAAATTCCACTCCCGATCCGTCAGGTCGGTTTCGTAGCGGAGGTTCTCTCGGCTATGCTGGCGACGGGTAGCTGGCGTCCACATCAGGTCTCTCCGAATAGGCTTCGACACCAAATTCGGAATCACGACCGCGCCAGCTACTCAACCCTTTCGAGACGGGCTCTAAGATAGCGGATAGCCGCGCCGGCTGCTTGTGGCACGCCTTTGACTTCACTGCTGGGCATGGCTTTCGCACAACGCCGGCGGGCCGAACCAGTGCCGTGATGCTCTATATCGTACCCAGCCGAAGGGATTAGCAAACGTCTACCGATAGTCAAGATGCCATCGCCGGAGTAGAAGGCTAGGATGCAGTTTGTGTGCCTACTGGCTGATACTTGATGGCGATACCTGCAGCACGTTCTCTTCATGCTTTCATTACGCGAGTGATGTTGATCATGGCGATTGGCACATTTCAACCAATTGGGCCTAGCTTCCATGTGCACGCAATCTATGGAGATCCCCACCGGCATACTGCCAATGAACATCATGATCACGAGCGCAGTTCGGCCTGCGGCACAAATTGCGAACAGTCTGGCGGCCACGCGCACTCGGCCAACCAATCTCATGAGGTCCCATCAGCAGGGGCGGCTTCGTTGCTGAGTTTTCCGCAGCTCCGTCATGTGCGACCGCGTCCTACACTGCAGAAATTATCTCGGCAAACTTTCGCTGCAATCAAGAAGCCACCCCGTTTGGATTCCCGAAGGCTTATGACTTCAACGAATCTAAACGGGAAAAAATACGATGACAGCTACGTTCGTTTTGGCTGGATCAATGAGGATATTTCCGAATCGATCCTATAGCATCAATGATTCGAAGATCAATTATTTCCTACCAGTGCGATCTATTTCGCACAATGAATACAGGCATTATCAACAGAAATCTACGTTGGTTAGCGAATCCTTCGTAAAGAAATTCGGAGGATATCTGTCATGACTATCGCATTACTTGGTTTATTCGGCTGCGGCAACAGCGGCAACGACGGTTCTCTTGAATCTATGTTAAACTATTTGCAGGCGGTCCTACCTACAAGCCCACTAATCTGCATCTGCCCAGCGCCGGCTGTGATTTCACAGCGCTACGCAGTGCCCAGTATCTCTGTAGGCGGTTCAGAGCTACACGGGCGCATTGCGCTTGTCGACAGAGCGCTGGCCGGACTGCCCCGCATGACGTTAGGTCTGGCGCAAATATTTATAAAGCTGCGCGGTGTGAAGGTCCTTGTTATCCCCGGGACCGGCATCCTTGATGATTTTCAGGAAACAGCCTCCGGGTGGCCATTCGTTCTCTTTCGCTGGTGTGTGGCAGCAAAGGTACTTGGTATACCTATCGCTTTTGTTAGCGTCGGCGCAGGACCTATCATGCATCCATTGAGTCGATTTCTGTTCAAGAAATCAGTAAAATGCGCGTCTTACATATCCTATCGCGACGAAAGTTCTAGAAAATATATGCATGAAATCGGAGGCAATTTTATAGATGACCAATGCTATCCTGATTTGGCGTTTAATCTTCCTACTCCGTCGCGATCTGCATCCTCAGAACGATTAACCATCGTGTTGGGCGTCATGTATTACCAGGGATGGAAGAAATCCGACTCCAGCGGCCCAAGCATATACGAGCGCTATTTGGGCAAGCTTGCCTCCTATGTGACGAAGCTCGTTAACGAGGGTTACCGTGTGCGGCTGATTACTGGCGACGTGCTCGACGCAACTGCAATTAGCGATCTTCTGAGTCGCCTCAAACCCCACACTTGCGACCAAGTCGAAACGTGCAATACGGAATCACTCCATGCGGTGATGGAAGCGATGATGGACGCAACGCTAGTCGTCGCGTCCCGCTATCACAACGTCGTCTGCGCACTCATGATGGGGCTACCGACGATATCGCTGAGCTACAATGCGAAGAATGACGATCTACTGGAGCGGTACAACCAGCGCGAGTATCGGCAGCACATCGAATGTTTCGAGGTTGATATACTCATGAACCAGACGCGGAACGCAATAGATAATGCGCCATTGATCCAATCAGAGATAAACACAGAAAATAAAGCCGTTAAAGACAGCGCAATGCAGCAAGGAGAACAGATTTTGTCTGTACTTAGCATCTAAAACCATTAGAAAACACCGTTATTGATATATGGAGTATTTACTGTCATAAGATTTATACGTCACCTTTGGAGAGCTGTAAGAATGTCCTTGCGGCTCTCCACCTTTCACAAAGCATTGGAGGCGCAGGCCGGAAGATCCCCGATCCGGCGCCTAAACGCATAAAACGTATCTGCGCCGCAACGGGACACCCCTGAAGGAACGAGCCCTAACCGCGCGCCAAGACACTTGAAAAACGCGCGTTCCAGCAGTGTACGACAGCGGTCCGGAGAAGGGCAAAGAGCTACCTGCGATTACGTTTGAAGACCAATGGGTATCCAGGAATCTTCTGCTCACTTCGATGTTGTCGCGGAAGCTTTGCGTGGTCTCGATGGTGGGAAAGCCAACGTCGCTGGCCCACCCACCATCTTCGGCGCAACTTCCCCGATATTGAGTCACTGGGGATGGCGGACCGTACGTAAGCGGTATTATCAGATCATGCGCTTGAGCTCGCTGTAGGCGATCTGGGAGGTCTTTCACCGGGCGCCGGTCCGATCGCGAGGTAAGCTGGGTATGTCGCCGCGTGGCGCGGTTCCGGGACCAGTTTCAAGGCATGATGGACGCGATTTGGGTCGGTCGGCGTGTCATGGCTGTGATCGGCGCCGTGGTGTTCGGGGTGCGCCTCGTCGAGGTCGTCCCCATGGGAATAGCCGTGATGGCTATCCGTCGTTCCCATATCGCCGATCGCGACGCCATGGGCGTCAGCCATGCCCGGTCCAACGGGGAACGCGAAGGCAGCAACGGCGACGCAGCGCGCGGCAATCAGCAATGTTCTTGCAATCGCAAACAGGGTTCGGGACTTCCTCTTCGGCGCCAGCCTCGCACTGGACGTAAAGCCTGATCTCTCTCTAGGCAAGGCGAACGACGGGACAAAGCAGGCGGCTGCCTAAGCCGATTGGTGGACGCACGCCTCGGAATGGTAGCTGTCCAAGCGCCGCGGGAGGCATACTATTTCCCAAACCCTCCCCATGGAGACGGTTCACCGTGGACACAGATAGCGACCCGCTGGCGCAACAGAGACATTTCTGGAATGGCTGGAACAGCGAAAACCGCGAAAGGTCCGTACAGGATGTCAGCCTCCGTCAGGCAGAGGTGGTCCTCGGTTGGCTGGAGCGTCTTGGTCGACGCGACCTCAATATTCTCGAGGTCGGATGCGGAACGGGCTGGCTGTGCCCGAAATTGCTGCGTTACGGACGCGTGACCGGAACCGATCTTTCCGATGAAGTGCTCGACAGGGCGCGGTCGCGGGTGCCGGGAGCACGCTTCGTAGCCGGGGATTTCATGAAGCTGGCATTTGACGGCGGTGCATACGATGTCGTGGTCGCGCTGGAGGTTCTGTCGCATGTTGCAGATCAGCAGGCGTTCGCTGAAAAGGTAGCGGGGTTGCTGAAGCCGGACGGTTACCTGATGCTGGCTACGCAGAACCGCGTCGTTCTGGAGCGCTTCAACCGGGTGCTTCCACCTGGGCCCGGCCAGCTACGGCGGTGGCTCGATCGGCGTGAACTCGCGGGCCTGCTCGAACGCGATTTTGCCGTGAAGGAGCTCTTCTCTGTTTCGCCCAGGGCGAACAAGGGCGTGATGCGGCTGATCAATTCCCGAACGCTGAACAGGCCGGTCCGGCTGCTCGTTGGAGACCGGTTCGAAAGCCTGAAGGAGCGGCTCGGCCTCGGGTGGACCTTGATGGCCCTGGCGAGGAAGACCTGACGCCGGCCCTATGCGGCAATCGTGTTTGCAGCCACTACCGCAAGTATCGACCCCACGACGATGTGGATCGCACGCGTGGTCCGTTCAAGCAGCCGGTGTCAATCGGCTCGGAATGGGGACCCTGGATCGGCGTGCAATCGAGACCCCCTCGTAGGGCTCGACGGTGAGCGCCCGACCGGGTGGAGCTGGTCGGGGTTGCGCAACCCGGTCGGGCGCGTGGGTTGAGCTCCCTGGCTTTAGCTTTGAGATCGGTTCTTGAAGCGCCAGGACTCGTTGCCGGTTTCGATGATCTCGCAGTGATGGGTGAGGCGGTCGAGCAGCGCCGTCGTCATCTTGGCGACGCCGAAGACGGCGGGCCATTCGCCGAACGCAAGGTTGGTTGTGACGATGATCGAGGTGCGTTCGTAGAGCCGGCTGATCAAGTGGAAGAGCAACTGTCCGCCGGCCTGCGCGAAGGGCAGATAGCCGAGTTCGTCGAGGACGGCGAAGTCGAGCCGGGTGAGGCAGTCGGCGATGCGCCCCTGCTTGCCGGCGCGATGTTCGGTCTCGAAGCGGTTGACCAGATCGACGACGTTGAAGAAGCGGCCGCGTGTTCCACTACGGATGAGTGAGCGGGCGATCGCGATGGCCAGGTGCGACTTGCCCGTGCCGGTGCCGCCGATGAGCACGGCGTTGCGCTGGTCGGCGACGAAGGCGCCGGTGGCGAGGTCGCGCACGAGCGTCTCGTTGACGGGCGTGTCGGCGAAGTCGAAGTCGTCGATGTCCTTGGCCAGCGGCAGCTTGGCGACGGTGAGTTGGCATTTGATCGAACGCGCCTGCTTCTCGGCGATCTCGGCCGACAGCAGGTCGCCGACGACCCTCGGCGGCTCGTGCTGGCGCTTGATGGCGGTGGCCATGATCTCGTCGTAGGCGCTGCGCATGCCGTAGAGCTTCAGCGTTCCCATCAGGTCCAGAACCTGGGTGCGTTCCATCAGCTTGGCCTCCTGAGACTGTCGTAGCGAGCGCAGTCGGCCTGCGGCTCGTGTCGCAGACGCAGCGCGTCGGGTGTGAGGATCGTGACGGCCGGCGCCGGATCGAGCGCCTATGGCGACGCGACCACCCTGCTCCACCCGATCCTCGAGGCCGGGCTGACCAATGTCGGTTTCCATGCCATATGCGATCCGGAAGCGGCTTTGAAAGCGCAGGAAGCGGGCGTCGGCAACACGGTGCGCCTGAAGCTGGGCGGCAAGGTGGACCCGTCCATCGGCGGGGCGCCTCTGGATGTGACCGGGGAGGTCGTAACGCTCTCCAGCGGCCACTTCATCGCCTACGGCCCGATCGGCGGCGGCACATGGCGCAACCACGGCCTCAGCGCGCTTCTGCGGATCGATGGCGTTGAAGTCGTGGTGATCACCAATAACGGGCAGGCGACCGATCTGGCGCAGTTCACGTCACTGGGCGTGGACCCCCACCGCAAATCCACGCTTGTGGTCAAGTCGATGCAGCATTTCTGCGCCGCATTCGAGCCGATTGCCCGCAACGTGATCGAGGTCGATACCGGGGCGCTTTCGACCAAAAACTTCCTCGCTCGCCTCTACAAGCACATAAGGCGGCCGATCTGGCCGCTGGACGACATTTGATCCGAGACCGGCGAGCTTTTCTGCTTGGAAGAGAACGCAACAAATCAAAATGCGCACTTGATCAGTGAAGAATCGAACTCCAGCACCGATCGAAATTCTGCTCGACAGGGCGATCAACCCGCCCAAAACGCCTTCAACGGCATCCAGATCGCCATTGCCATCATCATCAGATTTTCGGTTAGGGACACAAAGCCGAGCGGCACGTTGCTCGAACCGCCCACACAGGCGCATTTCAGCTCGCGTTTATCAACGTAGACAGCTTTGAAGACCGAAGTCGCGCCAATGGTACCAATGAAGAACGCAACGGGAGCAGCTATCCACATAAGCGCGCCGGCGATCATCAGGATACCCGCCAGCGCTTCGCCGAAAGGGTAGAGATATCCGTAGCGGACCCAGCGACGGGCCAGCAGGTCGTAGTTCAGGAACATCGTCGAGAAGCTTTCGACGTCCTGCAATTTCTGCACGGCGAGTATGGTCATGCTGATCGCGACGAACCATTCGATGGCCCGGATGGTCAGGACGGTTCCGAAGGCCGCCCAGCTGAAAGCAAGCGCCATGAGAAACGCGACCGAGAAGATGGTTATGACGGGCTGGTAGCTGGTTTCGTCCTTGTTTTCGACATGCTCTCCGAAATATTCCCGCAACTGGTCGTACCCGCCAATCCGCTGTCCATCTATGAAGGTCTGCGGGGTCGTCTCGACCCTATGCTGGCGCTTGAAGGCGTCGGTCTGCTCACGAGTCTCAAGGTGCCGATCTTCCACGTCAAAACCGTTCCGCTCCAAAAGATCCTTGGATTTCAGGCCATACGGACAAAGATGGTCCGGCATGACCATCCTGTAGAGCGTGGCCTTCTTTGCATTTCGATCTAGTGCCATGACTGAATTCCCTTCGCTGCCCGTCGGCGCGCGGATCGGGCAATTGATACAAGCCTCAACCGCTGCACGTATAGAAGCCGCGATATCCGACACTCAGACCCCGCTCGAGCTCAAAAACGAGTTCGGCATCGGCGCGCCAGTCGCCTTCGTCGCCGAGACGCCGGACGCTGACTGTCATGCCGGGCGTGGTGAACCCGGCCGCCTCGCCTTGGGGATCGCCCGCCGCATCCAGCGCGAGCAGAACGCCGTTCAGCTTGGCGGCTGCGCCATCCTCGCCGGCCCAGAGGATCGGCTCGGATTCGGGACTGCGGTTGAACGTGCAACTGGCGCCCCCTTCCATCACTTGTGATGCCTCCGCCTCGCTCATCGGCGCCAGATCGAGTGTGGAAACGAGCAAATTCGAAAGAGCATCTTCTACGTCACCCGGCTCGGCTGGAGGGTCCTGGTAGACGTCGTCGGCGACATTGCCACCCGAGACGTCAGCGATGAGATAGCGCATCTCGGCGATCTCCCGCCGCTGCGCCTCGATGATCTCGTCAGCGAGCTTGCGCACACGCTGATCGCGGATCTGCGCCCGCTCGGACGTCATGACGGCGATTGAATGATGCGGGATCATCGCGCGCATGTAGCTCGGCCCGGAAACCGTGACCTGGCTGCGCACCAGCCAAAGCGACAATGCGAAGACGACTACCGCCCCAACGAAGATGGCGATGTTCAGCGACGTATTCTTGTACATCCCCAGCATGTAGGCGAGCATAATGATCGCCATCGTCGCGCCCATCAGGACCGCCATATAGGTGCGAGTCTCCGAAAAGAAGACGTGCTCCCACGCATAGGTGTTGAGGTACATGAGGATGAACATCACCACGGTGGAGGTGAGGATCATCAGTCCAAAACGGACATAGGACATTCAAATGCTCCTGCTTTTCGTCCCGCCTCTCGCGGGATCAACCTTTCGAGCGGTCGAAAAGATTGATCAACTCGTCGACCTTTTGCTTCTGGTCGGCCGCATTTCCGGACGCGATCGCGCTCGCCACGCATTCGGTTGCATGGTCGCGAAGGATTTCGTTCTCAGCACGCGAAAGCGCCACGCGCACGGCCTGGATCTGGTGCAGGATGTCGATGCAGTAGCGGTCCTCCGCCATCATGCGCGATATGCCCTGCACCTGGCCGGCAATCCGGTTGAGGCGAGCAACTTTCGATTTTCTGCGTTCCGCATCCATTCTCGTCGATACCCCATATGGGTATGTGAGAAACCACCATCGGCCAAAGATGTTCCAAGGTCGCCGACTTACGGCATTATCCGGTCACCCTGCGATCTGGCCGGGCCACCGTCTGCGAATGCTCGGTACGACGGGCCAATGTTCTCGACACGGCCGGCAATCGAAGGTAATTGTCCGACGATGCGACACCTATGCGCCGCGCTTCTGATCTTGTTTGCCGCTATCTCCGCCAGCGGGGCGGCGAGTAGCGCTGCCACCGCAACGCCATTGGTCAAGTTGGCCCTTGGCCAGGTAGATCAAATGTCCGGCTGTACCGAATGCGTGGACATGGATTCGATTGCGGACACCTGCGAGATGGTCTGTGTCGCGTCCTCAGTGGCGCTGCCCATTCGGGGGTCCGAACTCCCGCTGCCAGAAAGATCGCCTACCCCGGCGATGTCCGATCGCGGCATGCCGGACCGTACCGGCCCGCCTGAACACCACCCTCCCCGCTAGATTCCGCTGCAGGCGCCAACCAGAACGTTTGAACATCACCGCTTCGCGCCACGTTCGTGCGCAGCAAGTGGCGTTGTTGATCGGTTCGCGATCGCCCATCGCCGCGCACTCACGCATTTCCGGGATCATTGCCATGAACGACATTTGCATGCCGGCGCTGTCGCGCCGCAATTTCCTGACTTCCTTACTGGCGACAGCCGTCCTGCCGTGGGCGACGACGAGCCCTGGTGCGGCTGCGCCGAACGTAAGACAATTCCGCCTCCGGGCCGCCACCGGGACGGCGAGTCTCAACCCGCGATCGGAACAGGAAACCGGGGTCTGGGCCTACAACAAAACCGTGCCGGGACCGGAATTGCGGGTCCGACAAGGCGACCGCCTGCGCATCATGGTCGAGAACGGGCTGGCGAAGGAAACCACAGTGCACTGGCATGGCGTCCGGACACCAAACGCCATGGACGGCGTGCCACATCTTACCCAGAGGCCAATCGCGACAGGCGACAGTTTCGCCTATGAATTCGACGCACTTGACGCAGGTACCTTCTGGTACCATCCCCACCAGCGCAGCTTCGAACAGGTGGACCGGGGGCTTTACGGCGCCCTGGTCATCGAGGAGGCTAACCCCATCCCCGTCGACCGGGACCTAGTCTGGGTGCTGGATGACTGGCGGCTAACACATCAAGGCGATGCCAGCGACGATTTCGGACACCCGCATGACGCAGCCCATAACGGGCGGATGGGCAACATCGTCACCATCAACGGCCAGGTGCCCGAAACGTTTGAGGTACGCCGCGGCGAACGGATTCGCCTACGGCTGATCAACGCCGCCAATGCGCGAATATTCGGTCTCGACTTCAGAGACCATCAGCCGGTTGTGATCGCACTCGACGGTCAACCGGTCACGCCACACTCACAGGAGGCGGGCCGGATCGTCCTCGGCCCCGCCATGCGTGCCGACATTGTCCTCGATTGCACGGGGCGCCCAGGCGAGCGTTTCACCATCGAGGACACGTTTTATACCGGGCTGGAATACAATCTCCTCACCATTGCCTATCAAGATGAACCGCTGCGCGAGGCTGTGCCCGATTGGCCGTTGGAATTGCCCGCCAACCCACTTGCCGAGCCCGATTTCGCCAATGCTTTGCGCCACGAGGTGCTGTTTACCGGCGGAATGATGGGCGCGATGGTGATGCAAGAGATGGGCCTTGCCACCGCCTCCGGAGGAACTGTGGACGGAATGGGCGCCATGATGCGCGGCGGCGGGATCTGGCTGGTCAACGGCGTCGCGGCGGAGGGCCATGTCCTAGAGCCCATGCTCGCTCTGCCGCGCGGCAAAAGCTGCGTGCTCGCGATGACCAACGCAACCGCATGGCATCACCCCATCCACCTGCATGGACATTCGTTTCGGGTAATCTCGCGCGACGGCGCGCCAACAAGTCACCGCGAATGGCGCGACACGGTGCTGATGGCGCCGCGCGAAAGGATCGAGATCGCATTTGTCGCCGACAATCCCGGCGACTGGATGTTTCACTGCCACATCCTCGAACACCAGGCCTCGGGCATGACCAGCGTCATCCGGGTTGCCTGATCAAATCAGAAAAGGAGCAAGACATGCGCAATCTGACCTTCACCGTACTCGCCGCCACGGTCGCCACCACTGCTTCAATCTATGCCTTCCTGCCCAGCACGGCCGAAGCGCAGGAGGTGATGCTCTACAAAAATCCGCAATGCGGTTGCTGCGAGAGCTACGCCGATTACCTGCGGCAGAACGGCTTCACCGTAACCGTAGAGCCGACCCATCAACTCGCCTCCATGAGCCGCGAGGCAGGGGTGCCCGACGACGTGCAAGGCTGTCACCTTTCGATCATCGAAGGCTACGCCGTAAGTGGCCATGTACCGGTCGCGACTGTCTCGAAGTTGCTGACGGGGCGCCCTGACATCAAGGGCGTGACGCTGCCCGGCATGCCGCTCGGTTCGCCCGGTATGGGCGGCGCCAAGGAACGCCCGTTTGAAATCCTCGAGATTTCGAAATCCGGCACCGTCGCCGGTATCTATGCGCGGGAGTAGCGCTCATGAAACATCCCCTAACCTTGGTCGCTGTCGCCGTCGGCGCATTCGCCGTCATTTTGCTAGCGGTCACTGGCAGGCTGCCGGTGGGCGGCGCCAAGGAGGATATCATGAGCGGCCGCATGCTTTACGCCGAGCACTGCGCCTCCTGCCACGGGGCCAACCTCGAGGGCCAGCCGGACTGGAAGCAACCGCTCCCAACTGGGCGTCTGCCCGCGCCGCCGCACGACGCCACAGGCCACACCTGGCACCACCCCGACGGCGTGCTTTACCGTATTACCAGGGAAGGGACTGCCGCTGTTGTCGGCGGCGGCTACCAGAGCGACATGCCGGGTTTTGGCGATATTCTGCCGGACAGCGACATCCGGGCGGTGCTCGATTACATAAAGAGCACCTGGCCAGAACGCGAACGCGATTATCAAAAGGAGATAAGTCGCAGGGAACAGAAAGAGGGATCGTCATGATCTCGCCCGCTGGTACACAACTCCAGCCTTTCGGCCCTGGCCTTTGTACCTCCATCGAATGGCAATTGATCGCCTAAATGGTGTTCTCTCAGCACCTTCGAAGCGTTCATCCGCCGCCAATCTGACCAACGATAGCGGGGCGGCCTGTAATTCGCCTTCCCGTTCGATCGAAACAAAGCATTGACCTTACAGTCGGTGGAAGGTGGACCATGGCATGTTCGGGACGAACACACGCGATTGCCAAAGGAGGAATCCATGGCCTCCGACGACAGAATTCTCGCTGAAGCGATTCTCGATGCATTCCGCATTGCCCTCACTGAGCAACGGCTGCAGGTAGCGGAGCATCTTCTGATGGCGCTCGAGCGCTTGGAACGGGATGGCTGCTGCCATGCTTGTCCCGCCAAGGCTTACAAACTCATCTGCGGCGATGAGGTTACAAACCCGGATGAAACCCGTTTGGATCGAGGCGGAGTGTCAATGACGTCGAAAAACCCGAGGCGGCCGGCCAGCCCACAGGCGCCGCGCGGTTCGCGGCGCTCCTAAGCGGCGTGCTCACCGGCAGAAAGCAGCGCGATTGTCGTACGAGCCCTCAGCCAGGCTCGCACATAGCGGACACGGCGTGCCGGCTGGCGTGGAAAGGCGGTTGGCTCAAGCGTGCCATCGTTGGCGAAGCTCTGCCGATCGACCCGTTCGGCGGCCGGTTCTCATTGCAATAAGCCTCAAACTCACACCTTGAGATCGCATGGCAGGCTCGCACAGCCGAGCCGACAGAACATTACATTATTTTATACTTCATGGAAGCTCCCGGAAAATGTCCCAACCTAGGATCTTTCCTCGGCACATTGACGTGCTCTTAAAAGGATAGACCAAATGAAGAAGCAGCTTATTTTCGTGTCGCTCGCCCTGATTTCCATGAGTTCCACTGCTCTGGCGATCGAGCCACTCGCCGAGGGAACATCAAGATTGAATGCCATCCTGCAGGGTCACGGACAACCGGGAGAAACTGCTACTTCGAGGTCCAATCCCGAGATATCATTTCGTGTCCTCGCCAATGGGCTGGTTGAGCGCACAAACGAACGCTACGGTACGGTTTCCATCATGAACCCCAAGCAACAGGTTCGGGAGCGTCTCGGCGGTCGCTGAACGGCGTTCACATTTGAGACGGGACCGGCTGTCAATCGGGTGCGACGCCTGCCGGCCTTAGCTGGAAAACATGCCCGGCAATATCGATCGCAATAACGTGCAGGGTCAATGGCCTGACCCTGCAGACTTGGGACGATGTGGGCGCCCGAGCCTAGCGACGACTCCACGGCATTCATTCCGTCGCTCCCCTTGATCAAGGTTTGGCGTCGCCGAGCATAAATCCCCAACCTTGTGAACATGAACCTGTGGCATTTTGGGTGTCAGAGCGTCGCTTGCCGCCACGTTTTCACCTTACAGAAATGTAAAGGACGACTCCTTGACCGACGACGGAGCTTCCAGCATAGCATTAGCCATGGGTGAATCGCGCCGGATATCGACACGACTTCTGGGACTTGCGGCCAGGCTGCTCCTAGCACTTGTGCTGTTTGCTGCCCCCTATGCGCAGGTAGCGTCTGCAAACTTTACATTCGCCGACGCGGACCATCATATGACGATATCTGCCGACACCAACGGCCATCCCGCCTCAGTACATGGGCATTCGCGGGGGGAAACCGCTGAAGACACGGTAAGTGAAGCCGACGGTGCCGCGTTGCCCTTTGCGGCCACAGCAGAGAAGTGTTGTGACCTTTTCTGTGCGGGCGTAGCCTGTATCGTCCCGTTTTACGGGCTTGCATCCCGCGAACCGATAGTTGTCACCCACATGCTCGTCGATACGAATGTGGCGCCAGGCGAGTGGGTCCTTCCGCACCGGCCTCCGAATACCTGATCTGAATTTCGTTTTGCCGAGTCAATGACCGCAGGAGTTTTGTCCGCGGCAGGACTCCTCGAATTCAACGATCAGGTAATTCACATGAAAATGACCGTTTCGATGGTCGCGCTGCCGCTATTCATGGGCGGTTGTGCAGCGACTTTGCCGACTGACGTCACACCGACTCGATCACCCGAACTGCCCTATGAGGTAAGCCCGCTTCATCACCACAATCCGATTGGCGCCTACACGCACCGCACCCCGGTAGAGCCTCGCCCGTGGCGGGAGCAAAACGATGCTCAGAGACCGGGAGGTGGTCGATGAACCGCACAGCGAGAACAGCATTGATCCTTGCCCTCCCTCTTGTCGCGGGCGGGTGTGCAGTCACCGCCCAGGAGGCCGTCTACGCGGACGCCTTCGCTGGCTTCAGCACGGTAGAGGCCACCACACGGACGGCCACCGGCAAGAATGCCGTTTGGATCCAAGACAAGCAGACTGCCGACGCGACAAGCTCGAAAGTCCAGGCTTTGGTCCGAGGCAAAACGATCAACGCCGACACGGCCGTGCAGGTCGCTCTTCTGAACAACAAGGGGCTTCAGGCTGCCTACGCCGAGCTTGGACTTTCAGCTGCCGACGCATGGCAGGAAACCATGTTCGTCAATCCGACGGCTTCGATCGGCGTACTCGGCCTGGGCGCGCCCGAACTCGGTGCCTTCCGAGCTGTCGAGGGAATGATCGTAAACAACATCTTTGCGCTCGTGACGCGGGACAGGCGCATCGACATTGCGGACACCCGCTTTCGCAAGGCACAGCTTGATGCGGCGGTCGCGACATTGGCATTGGCCGCGGATACTCGTCGCGCCTGGATCGAAGCCGCCTCGGCGTGGGAGCGTGTTGCCTATCTCAATCAGGCCAAGGCAGCTGCCGATGCAGCGTCGGAACTAGCGACCAGACTTGGTGATACTGGGGCTCTGAACAAATCCGGTCAGGCGCGCGAACATGTCTTCTACGCCGAGTTGGCAGGGCAGACAGCGCGAGCTCGGCTCGCGGCTCGGAGCGCCAAGGCCGAACTCACCCGTCTGATGGGGCTTTGGGGGGCGAACGTAGAATACGAGGTTCCAAACCGATTGCCCCCGCTGCCGAAATCACTCGCCCGTATCGAAACCATTGAAACCGATGCCCTCGGTCATCGCGCAGACCTCAAGGCAGCCGCTTTGGAACTTGAGGCGCTGGCCAAGCAGTACGGTCTGACCGATGTCACCCGGTACATGACCGATATCGCTTTGGTAGCCGGCTTTGAAGCCGAGGGGGAACGAGAGGACGGTGAACGGAAAGTGTCAGTTTCGGGCGACCTGGACCTGGAGGTCGAGTTTGCAATTCCAATCTTCGACAGCGGCCGAGCACGCATGCGACGCGCTGAACTGGACTACATGGCGGCAGCCAACCGTCTCGCGGAAAGGGCTGTAACGGTGCGATCAGAGGCTCGCTCAGCCTACGACCAGTACAAGTCCACCTATGACATAGCGCGCCACTACCGGAACAACGTCCTCCCCCTCCGCACAACGATCGAGAAACAATCCCTGCTGACTTACAACGGCATGATCACCAGCACCTTCGAATTGCTGGCAGATACGCGCGCCAAGATAGATTCCGTCCTGCTCTCCGTCGATGCGAAGCGCGATTTCTGGCTCGCCGAGGCCAATCTCGCTCCAACCATTTACGGAGGCCGCTCCGGCGGCGCGGAGACCGGTGGCGGAGAACCAGAGGCAGTCGCCGATGCGGGCGAAGCGGCAGGCCATTGAGAAAGGTTGGAGCTATGATGAATAGAAGACAATTGCTTGGTGCCGGCGCCACCGTCGTTGGTGCTGCGGCATGGACCAAGACCTCAGCCATGGGCCTGCCAGACGCGCCGATAATGGAAAGCGCTTCGACGCAGTCACCGTTGGTTCCGACATCCGGTCCGGATTACCAGCCGGTCGTCACCCTCAACGGCTGGACGTTGCCCCACAAAATGAACAACGGCGTCAAGGAGTTCCATCTCGTCGCCGAACCCGTTGAACGCGAAATGGCCGACGGGATGACCGCCTATCTTTGGGGATACAATGGCCAATCGCCAGGCCCGACGATCGAAGCTGTAGAAGGTGACCGGGTACGCATCTTCGTGACCAACAAGCTTCCGGAACATACCACCATCCATTGGCACGGCATGATCCTACCCTGTGGCATGGACGGGGTGGCAGGACTTACACAGCCCGCCATCCCCGCAGGGAAGACGTTCGTCTACGAGTTCGACCTCGTGAAGAGCGGTACCTTCATGTACCACCCGCATGGCGACGAAATGGTTCAAATGGCAATGGGCATGATGGGCTTTTTCGTCATTCATCCCAAAGACCCGCAATTCATGCGCGTCGATCGAGACTTCGTCTTCCTGCTCAACGCGTACGATATCGATCCCGGTTCCTATTTGCCGCGGGTCATGGAGATGACCGATTTCAATATGTGGTGCTGGAACAGCCGCATATTTCCCGACATCGATCCCCTGGTGGTTTCGAGAAACGACCGGGTACGCGTCCGGGTCGGCAACCTCACCATGACCAACCATCCGATCCATATGCATGGCTACGACTTCGAGGTTACCTGCACCGACGGCGGATGGGTGAAGCCCGAAGCGCGATGGCCGGAGGTATCGATCGACATTCCCGTGGGCGCGATGCGGGCCTATGAGTTCAACGCCGTCCATGAGGGCGACTGGGCGATCCACTGCCACAAGTCTCACCATACGATGAACGCCATGGGACACGATGTGCCGACCTTCATCGGCGCTGAGAAATCGCGCGTAACGTCAATGATCCGGCGCCTGCAACCCGATTACATGCCGATGGGTACCAGGGGCATGGCAGACATGGCCGAGATGTCGATGCCGCTGCCCGATAACACCATTCCGATGATGACGGGATGGGGTCAGTTCGGTGCGATCGAGATGGGCGGAATGTTCTCGGTGGTCAAGGTTCGCGAAGGCATCGCTTCCGACGATTACTCGGATCCGGGTGACTATGAGCACCCGCCAGGAACCGTTGCCTATGAATGGACGGGCGACTTGCCTGCCGCATCAAGCACAACAGGCGCGAAGACGCAGGCACCGGCCAAGCCGGCGCCAGAACCGGCAGCCGGGCACGGCGGCCACGACTGACCCGAAGACCAACAACATCAGCATCAACAATGGAGACAGACCGAATGAAGACAGTAATCGCATCCGTCGCACTACTGATCCTGTCCGCAAGCATGGCCGCTGCCTCACCAGGCCATTCTGGTAGCCATGAGGAAATGGCGGTCGGAATTCCAGGAGACGCGAACAAGGCGACGCGAACGATCAACGTCACCATGTTTGAAAATGAAGACGGCCAGATGCTCTTTCAACCCAATACGTTCGAGGTGAAGGAAGGGCAGACCGTCCGCTTCAGCATCCTGAACAAAGGGGAACTCGACCACGAATTCGTGCTCGACCAGAAGGAAAAGAACGCCGAGCACAGGGCATTGATGATGAAGTTTCCCGAGATGGAGCACGATGATCCCAATGCCATTCGCCTGGAAGCGGGCAAGCGCGGCAACATCGTCTGGACATTCTCCAACGCGGGCATTTTTGAGTTCGCGTGCCTGATACCCGGCCACTACGAATCCGGCATGCACGGTACCGTCGAAGTTTCTGCAATGTAACTTTCACCAGAAGGAGCACAAAGAATGAAAACCAAGTTCATCATCGCCGCAGCCATAGCCGTCTCCATTGCCGCTCCGGTCATGGCACAAGAATACACGAAGGGCACGGTCAAGGAGATCAAGGCTGACCAAGAGAAGGTTACTGTGACGCACGAAGAACTCAAGAATCTCGACATGCCGGCCATGACCATGGTGTTCAAGGTCGCTGACCCGGCCATGCTCGACAAGCTTAAAGAAGGCGGCGACATCGAATTCGTGGCCGATCGCGTACGCGGAAAGCTGACGATTACGGATCTGAAATAGTCACCATTCGCGTTCAACCACCGCCCCGTCGGGGCGGTGGTTGCTGACACTACAGCGACCCCGATCGCCAAAAATCAAAAAAAGAAAACGGATACGCCCGCCCGAGCTACGCATCCAGCTCGGGTATCGCACGAGGTCATCACCGCGGGAGGCTATCTCCGAAACGGGGCGATTAATATGAGGATTTTGCTGGTCGAAGACGACAAGCGGACAAGTGACTACATTTCGAGCGGCCTAGCATCCTCGGGTCATGTAACGGACGTACTGCGCGACGGTAGGGATGCTTTAGCAGCCGGGCTGAGAGAGCCATACGATGCCGCTATTGTCGATCGAATGATCCCAGGCCTCGATGGCCTTTCCTTAGTCCGCAGCTTGCGGGCAGCCGGCGGCAAGCTCCCCATCATCCTATTGACCGCGATGGGTGGCCTCGAAGATCGGGTAGAGGGCCTCGACGCAGGTGCCGACGACTATCTTGCCAAACCGTTCGCGTTTAGCGAATTGCTTGCACGCTTGAATGCGGTTGGCAGGCGTCCACCCATCGCTCAGCAAAAAACCGTACTACGAGTGGCGGATCTGGAACTCGACCTGGTACGGCGAGTTGCAACACGGGCCGGCCATTGCGTCGAATTACTCCCACGCGAATTCGCGTTGCTGGAATTTCTCATGCAGAATGAAGGACGCGTCCTGACAAAAACGATGTTGCTGGAACGGATCTGGAACTTCAACTTTGATCCACAGAGCACCGTTGTAGAGACACATGTCAGCCGTCTCCGTGCGAAGATCGACAAGCCGTTCGCAGTTCAGTTGATCCACACGATTCGCAACACCGGATACAGTCTACATGCACCTCGGTAGACTGGTACGCAGCACTCCCTTTCGCCTTGCGGCACTGTACGTGGCACTTTTCCTGGCTTCGCTGTCTGGAGGAAATGTCGTCGCCTACAACATGGTAGCGGCCTATCTATACGAACGACTGGATTCCCACGTTATGGAACGTTATCGCGAAATCCAGTCAGCATATGAAGCCCGTGGAATAGAAGGTGCTGCCGCAATGATCGGCAGTCACGGTCCCGCAATCCGCGGCCAGGAAACGCTCTATCTCCTCCGCGGTTCCGATGGAGAATTCCTCGCGGGAAACTTCCGGGTACCCTCCGTTCCACAGGGGTTTTCGACCTTTACCGGCGAGAACGAGGACGGATCCACCACGAACTACAGGCTCTATCGAGGATCTCTTGGCGAACTGCAGTTGGTGATCGGCGTCAACTACGACGATACGAATCGCCTGAGACGGATCGCTTTGTTGAGCTTTGGCTGGGCAACCGCTGTCGTTCTGGGCGCTGGACTTGGAGGAGGAGCGCTGTTGGCATTCCGTACGCGCCGTCGCATCGCAACGTTGTCGGCAACCATGAAACTCGTCGGCGCTGGACAACTTGGGACAAGACTTCCGGTATCAGCCAGACAGGACGATCTTGATGTCCTAGCCACCGAAGTCAATGTCTCCCTAAAGCAGTTAGAAGCCAGCGTGGCCGCGATGAAACAAGTGACCACTGATATTGCCCACGATCTGAAAACACCGATCGGCAGGCTTTGCCTCACGCTTGAAGATGCCATCGACAAATCTGGGTCGGACACCGCAGCTCGGTTGCGTCTCGAAGGGGCACTTGCCGAAGTTCTTCAGATCTCGTCCACCTTCGAGGCATTGCTGAGGATCTCTCAGATAGAAGCCGGTGCGCGCCGCGGGCGTTTCGGTCTCGTGAGCCTTGAGCTACTTCTGGGGGAAATGTATGAAATCCATGAACCGATCGCGGACGAAGCGGGCAAGCAACTGAGTTTGCTTCCAGGAGGAGATAGAGGCGGATCGGAAGTCTGGGGCGACGAAGATTTGCTGCGCCAGATGTGCGCCAACTTAATTGCCAATGCCATTCGTCACACACAGAAAGGCGCCATAATCCGCCTTGCCAGCGGCTGCCATCAGGGCAGGCCCTTTCTCATGGTCGCCGACAATGGCCCCGGGATCCCGGAGGCAGAACGTACCAAGGTTTTCAAGAGATTCTACCGTTTGGAAAAGAGCAGGACGACCGAAGGAACCGGCCTTGGCCTGAGCCTGGTGAAGGCTGTTGCCGATCTGCACGGGGGACATGTTATCCTGACGGATCGCGCGCCAGGTTTGGCCGTGCGCGTAGTGTTTCCGACCAAGCTTCATGCCTGACGCTTTCACGCCGATCTACCGAAGACCAAAAAAAGCCCGCCTGTGGAGGTCAGACACACAGGCGGGCAATTTGGTCGACGAGGCAGGGATGCTGCGTCAACATCGGATACCGGCTTATGCTAGGCCGCATTTCTTGTGGCTGTTTGTCCCGAATCTTACAGATGTGTAAGAAGCCTCGACCTCACCCACGCGCTGGGGTCCAAGCAGCATCGGGTGCGAATTGTGCGGCTACTCGGGTGGTCGCCTAAACACCGCGCAGGGGCGCATCTCTGTTCTTCGGGCTTGGCTCGGCGTCAGTTCGGATACACGAAACGAACGGGCTTAACAGCAGGCTGTATCTTACCGGTACCGCCTCTGTCGACGGGCATCCACCATGCAACCAATGCGGACCAAGAGCACCGGCATGGTGCGGTGCATCGCGCGCCTGCGTTGCAGATGGGCAACACTACTTGTTCCCAACGAATGCCGCGAGCGTCCCTTACAGCAATGTAAAGTTCCCGCAAGCCTGCTGAAAAACTCGCCCGGCCTAGTCCCATTCGACGCGGTTCGTTTCGTGAAATCGCGTCGTGCTCTTCAATCCCAATCTGGAGGTGGGACCATGAATACCAAACTTATGCTTAGCTCGGTTGCCGCGCTTATGGGCGCATCCCAGGCATATGCCGCGGACCCGACCGTCTACGCCGTGCCCGAGCCCGAACCCCTCGAGTATGTCCGTATATGTGACACCTATGGGGCCGGCTTCTTCTATATTCCCGGCACCGAAACGTGTCTTTCGATCGGCGGCTACGTCTATTATCAGATCGGCGCTGAAAGTCGCGGACCAGGCGATACGCCGCCGCTCACCTTTCATCCTGGGGGCGAGCTTACCGACGGCTGGTACAAGACCGTGCGGACGCGTGTCAATTTCGATGCCCGGTCTCAGACCGATTGGGGAACGCTACGCAGTTATGTCCGCGTCGAAGCGAATTGGGACGGAACAAATGGCCTCGGCGGGGGTAGCGACGGCCCTGCCTACATTGACCAAGCCTATCTTGAACTGGGCGGCTTGCGCATGGGGTATACAGAATCCGCCTGGACGTCGACTCAGGCAGGGGGCGTTTCCAACTACCCTGGCACCCACTCGTGGGCTGGCCTCGGCTACGGCTACATGCAGCGGGCGCAGCTTTCGTACACGCATACGTTCGGCTCGGGCTATTTCGCAACCCTTTCACTGGAAGACGATGCCCTGGCAGGCAACGGCTACATTCCAGATGCCGTTGCAAAAGTCGGCGTAAATCAGGGATGGGGCGGCGCCTGGGCGCAATTCGGCTACGACGAGGACTTCCTGGGCTCGGACGGATACGCCGCTAAAGTCGGCTTGCAGTGGAACCTTCCGAATGCCACCGGCTCGTCAGTGCGTGTTGTAGGATCATATGCCAGCAACGCGAACGATTATTCGCGCGGGCAGTTCGACAAGATCAGCGCAGAGTGGTCAGCGCTTGCGTCCTACAAGCACCAATTTACGTCCAACCTGTCGGCTTCCGTGGGTGCACACTACTACCGGAATTTGCACGCTGGTCTCGTGACGACGAACCTGGATGCGTACGCTGCCGAGTTGTCGACCGTCTGGACGCCGGTCACCAATTTCGAGGTCCGGAACGAACTTGCCTACAGCAAAATCGACGGCCTCGGAGGTACAGTGTCCGGTTTCATGCGCTTTACCCGCTACTTCTGATGACTTCCAAGGCGGGCGGCAAAACCCGCCCGCCTTGGAATCCATGTTAGACCTTGGACGACGGAACGGGGTTGCTGTTACCCTTGGCCAACAGGCCTTCCGAGACGGGATGTGCCGCGATGAACGGCAGCGATCCAGAGGAGGGCGAAAAGCCAGCCTGCCAACACATCCGACGGCCAGTGCGTGCCCAGGAATACCCTGCTCACGCCGACGCCGAGCACGATTGCTGCCGCCAATATCCACACCGCCCCCTGTAGAATTCGCCCGGGCGAAGGCCACAGAACAAGCAGCGTGGATACCAAGAGCAAGGAAAGGACTGCATGGCCGCTTGGGAAGCTTGTCGCTGCAATCTCCTCTGATCCTGGCAGATGGTGGGGTTTGGCGATACCGAACGCCGTTTTGGTCAGGTATGCCAAGGCCGCCCCTCCGAGCAATGTGAGCACGGCAAAGATCGCTCGATCAATTTCTCGTCGAGCTAACAGGGTTCCGACAAGGATCGCCGAGGCCAGCACAAAAAAGTGCGGACTTCCGAGCATCGTAAGACCCCATGCCGACGCGTGGACGATGCCCGATCCCTGCCGAACATTGCCTGGGTCTCCGAGACCTGCCAGCAGCAAGCGATCAATCGCATGCATGTCAGCAAGAAAGGCCAATGCCAGCAGGCCGAACATCGCTGCGGCTAGGAACTGGTTTCGGCCGTTGAGAATAATCGCGGGTTTTTCATCGGTCATGCTTCTCCAACTACGCGACAAAGCCTAACGGCGCGTTTCGCCCCGGCGGGGAATTGCGCCAGACAGTCGATGCGAGCGCCGCATCCCATCACCTGAATTCCGACGCCACTGTCGTAGCCTTTCGTTCAGTCTGCCGAGACGTCGATCACCAGCATTAGACCGCCGCCGCCTTCCATTTCGACGTTGTTGTTTGTCGTGTGGTGAGGGATGTGGCAGTGGAGCAGCCATTTTCCTGGCTGCCGCGCTGGCCACAGCACGTCAAAGCGTTGGCCTGGTCCGACATTGACGGTATCCGCGAGGTAGCGGTTGCTCTCGGGCAGCGTCTCGCCATCGACGGCGGCGACCAGGAACGGCCCGCCGTGAATATGCATCGGATGGATTGCCATCGTGTGCGAGCCGACGAAGCGGACCTTCAGCGTCTCGCCAACCTTCAGCTTGACCGTCTCTGTCGCGGGATAGGCTTTGCCGTTGATCGTGAAGAAATTCGGCAAACCACCCTCCATTGGCATCGCCGGATAGGTCAGCCACTCGCGCTTAAGCCATTCCTGCAACTGGACGGTATATTCGGCGTCAGCTTCAATCTCATCGCCCGGCTCGCGGGGATCGATGATAAGCGTTCCATAGAGGCCCAGCGACTGCTGGCGGTCGACATGATCGTGCGTGTGGTAAAAGTAGGTGCCGTGCTGGCCCACGTCATATTCGTAGCTGTACGTCTCGCCCGGTGCGATCGGTTCCTGCGTTACATGGGCCGGCCCATCCATCTCGTTGGGCAATATCAGCCCATGCCAGTGAACTGTCGTGGTCTCGGGTAGGCTGTTTGTGACGTTGATGCGAACTCTGTCGCCCTCCGTGACGCGCAACGTCGGGCCGGGAACCTGTCCGTTGTAAGCCAGCGCATCAACATACTCTCCGGGTAGAATCTGCCATCGTATGACGGCGGCCTCGAGATCGAAGACCTTGACGCCATCCTCGACGCGTGGCTCGAGAGGGCGGCCGCCTGTTTCGTCCGGTCCGGCGCGATATGCGACGCGGCGAGGATCGACAGCGGCCATGTCACGCATCGCATCGCCGGGAGTGTCGAAATCCATGATCATCCCGGGCGGCATGATAACGTCGCCCACGTCGTGGGCGCTGAGCGCCATGTTCACCTGCGTGAACGGATAGGCAAACCCTCCGATTAGCATCAGCGTCGTAAAGGAGGCCATCGCCGTGATCTGCGTCCTCGTGGGCGCGAAGGCCAGCGAAAGGCGGCTTTCGCCGTTGCTGCCGCTCGAGTAGCCGCCAGCCGACTTCGCCTCGGCAGGCGAATGATGGTGCGCGGCGCCCGCCGCGCCGCCACGATCGGTCATGAGCCCGTGCTTCATACCCTTGGACACCATCCAGACGTTGAAGGGATAGGCCACCGAGAAGCCGACGCCGATGCCGAGTGCCATCACGCCCCAGAACAGCAACTCGCCGGGCCACATGGCGCGCATATCGCGCCCCATCATCAGCACCGCCATGACCGGTGCCATGCCGGCCATCATCGCGTTCATGCTGATGAATTCCGGGATGAACGATTTTCGCACATTCTCCCAGTAGCTTCCGCCCATCATGCGCTTCATGAACAGCGCCTGGAAAATGAACAGACCGAGCGCGAAGCCCGCCATATACTCGACGATGATGTCGACCCACATCGGCAGGCCGATGATCGCCGTCACGGCGGCGGCGATGATGATGCCGGTCGCGTCGCCGGCGACACAATGGATGGTGCTGCCTAGGCCCTGTTTCCAGAGCGGCTTGATGAACTGCTCGTGCGTACCGGGTCTCGGTTCCTTGTCCGCTAGAACATAAAGCAGCAGTCCGACCGGTCCGAGGTAGAGGGTCACGAGCACGAAGCCCCACTTCATGACGGGCGGCTCGGGATTGTGTTGGAACTGGTCCCACGCGACATAGGCGGTGCTCAGGGCAGCGAGGAGGAACCATACTGCGAGTATGTAGTCTATGGGCTGGACGAACATAACAATATCTCCTCCGAACTCAGGTTGCGTGGCCTGGCGAATCGGCTTGTCCGCGTCGATAGCAAGTCGACGTCCGTCGCTGCCAGTTCTTGAGTCTGCTTACGGGAGTTCAGTACCAAGCACATGTACGACGCGCTGGCCACGCCTTACAAAGAGGGCAACGGCTAGACCTTACATCTACTGGAAGGTCAATCGGATTCTTGCAAATCTCTTTTGCCAATTCCTATTGTCGCAAGGTTCTGCGCAGCTCGGTGGCCTCTTACGTTATGATACGACTAAAGCCAGCCAGCGGCTTGCCTGTCGCGTTCCAACTCGGCCATCCCGAGGAACGCGTCCGCCAGCCGTGATTGGGGCGCGTTTGGTGGGCGCACCAGCAGGGATCTAAATTGCGCGGAAGGACGAAAGCGCACGAGCGCCATACCGGTAAGATCGAGACCATCGAGCGAGAACGGATTGACAAGAGCAATACCGACGCCGTTGCGCACCAGATTGCAGACCGTCAACGAGTACTGCGTCTCGCTGACAATCTTCGGACGAACGCCTGCCTCCGCAAAAATGCGGTCGAAACGGCTGCGCGCAGCGTCTTCATTTGCCAAGGTCACGAACCGCTCGTTGTCAAAATCGACCGGCCTGACCGTTTGATAGCCAGCAAGGCGATGCCCCTGGGGCAAGAGGCAGACTGCGTCGGGACTGGCAAAAGGCTGCACTTCAACCCCGGCGGAGTTGATTTCATCGGCGGCGAAGCCGAGATCGTAATTGCCCGCCGCGATCTCCTCGCGAACGAATTCCGAACTTCGTACCTGCAACAGCACCGAGGAATTCGGGAACTGCCTCGCGAACCTGCCAACCACCCTTGGAAGGAAAGCATGCCCAAGCGCCGGCATGCTTACGACTCGCAAGCGGGCACCGACGAAGCTGCGAATATTCTCTGCAGCAAACCGTAGCCTTTCGATACCGGTAAACGCTCTGGTCACCTCTTCGAAAAAGGCCTTGCCCTCGGCAGTGACTTTCAGGCGCCCTCTGGACCGTTCGAACAGCGTTAGCCGTGCAGATGCCTCGAGTTCAGCGATATGCCTACTGACGGCGGGTTGTGAAATTCGCAACATTTCGGCGGCACGGCTCGCGGTGCCACAGATCATTACGGCTCGGAAGGCTTCGATCTGACGAAAGTTCATTCAGGATCTATATCAGGTTTCTGCATAGAGTCCGAACACTTCAGTATTTGAAATCATGCCAGGGTTGCCGGATGTTGGTCCTGTCCAACACAGGAACGCCGATAGCCCATGAAGCGTGACACCAAATTGCTGCATGTCGATGCCAGCGACCTTCCCTTTCCCGCACTGACCGTGCCGGTGCATCGCGGATCGACCATCGTTTTCGACACGGTGAACGAGTTCCTTGACCGCCATCGTGCGTTCTACGACGGCTATGCATACGGCCTCTACGGCCACCCCGCCCTGCGTGCCCTCGAGAAGGCGATCGCAACGTTGGAAGGCGCTGAGAAGGCGTTGATCACGCCATCCGGCATGGCCGCAATCACGCTTGTAAACCTGACCGCTCTTCAGGCGGGCGATGGGGTGCTGATTCCCACATCCGCCTATGGGCCGGCCAGGCAGGCAGCCGACGCCCTGCTTGCGCCTCTGGGCATCGACGTGACCTTCTACCCACCGGATGCGGACGTCTCCACCCTCATATCCTACCGGACCCGCTTGGTATGGGTAGAAGCTCCGGGGTCCTTTGGAATGGAGATGCAGGATGTGCCGGCCATCGTCGCAGCCGCCCATGCCCGGGGCGCAGAGGTGGCGGCCGACGCAACGTGGGCCTCACCACTTGGATTCCAAGCTCTTTCGCACGGCGTAGACTATGCCGTTCAGGCCCTATCGAAATATGTGAGCGGCCATTCCGATGTCCTCATGGGATCAGTCGCCGTTGCAGATCAATCGCGCTTCCGGCGGCTCAAGGACCGGATGAAGGCTCTGGGTTACGGCGTCTCGCCCGACGACTGCTACCTCACGCTACGTGGTCTTGGAACGCTATCCGTGCGCATGGATCGGCAATCGGCCACGGCATTGGAACTCGCACGATGGCTCGACGGGCGTGATGGGGTAACTCGAGTTCTGCACCCGGCCCTGGTCAACGACCCAGGCCACCCGATATGGCTTCGCGACTTTGCAGGTGCCGGAAGCGTATTCTCGGTCCTGCTTGACCCCAGGTACTCCAACAACTTGGCCGCGTTTCTCGAACAGCTCAGCATTTTCCGCATCGGCGCAAGCTGGGGTGGACTGCACAGCCTGGTGGCGCCGGCAGACATGCGCGCGATGCGGAGCAGTTCGAACTGGGCAGATACAGGCCCGCTCGTACGAATAAGTATCGGACTGGAAGCAGCGGAGGATCTCCGCGACGATCTGGAACTCGGCCTCGAACGGTACATGCGCCAATTCGAGAATGCCGCCCAGTAAGAACCGCGCGACTGGTCGCAGCGCCACGACCGAGTAGATGAAGTGCTAAACGGCGCAATGGAGGAGATGGATATGAAAGAACTGAAGCCTCTATACCTTGCGGCTGCCGCAATCGCGATGCCGTTTACCGCACATGCTGGCGTCACAATCGATACCATCAAGCAGCGGGGCGAGCTGAACTGCGGCGTCAGCACCGGCACGTCGATCGGCAAGAGCACGCTTGATGACCAGGGCAACTGGACGGGCTTCGAGGCGGATTTTTGCCGAGCGGTCGCGGCCGCCGTTCTTGGCGACGGCACAAAGGTGAACTTCGTTCCGCTCGAGTTCAAGAATGCCTTTGCCTCGCTCCAGTCGTCAAGCGTCGACATGCTCGCCCGGTCGGCAACGTGGACCTTTTCGCGCGACAACGATCTCGCCTTTGAGTGGGCTGGAGTTTACCTCTACGACGGACAGGGGTTCCTGGTCAGCAAGGATAGCGGCATTGCAGAAGCGGCTCAGCTATCCGGAGCCTCGATCTGCGTAACCTCGGGCACCACCACCGAGCTCAATCTGGCGGACTATTTCCGCGCCAACGGCCTGGAATATACGCCGATCACCGTAAGCTCCCCTGACCAAAGCACAGCCAATCTCGAGGCTGGCCGCTGTGACGCATACACCAACGAAGTTGGCGGCCTTGCTTCCTATCGTCTCGGCCTCTCGGAACCGGACAACTACGTCATTTTGCCGGACATAATTTCCAAGGAGCCGCTGGGGCCCGTGGTGCGCCAAGACGATCCGCAATTCGAGGATGTCGTCGAATGGACACTTTATGCACTGATTATCGGTGAAGAGTTGGGAATTACTCAAGCTAACGCAGTCGAAATGGCAGAAACCGCATCAAAGCCGGAAGTTAAACGTCTTCTCGGTTCGGAAGGTGGTTTCGGCGCGATGATGGGCGTTGAAAACGACTGGGCCGTCAACGTCATTTCGGCTGTCGGGAATTACGAAGAGTTGTTCGAGCGCACCCTCGGCTCCAAGAGCAAAGCCAACGTCGAGCGCGGGAGAAACAAACTCTGGTCCGAAGGCGGCCTGCTCTACGCTCCCCCGGTGCGCTGAGCCGTGTCAACCTTGGCCGAGGCGGTGAGCCCTTCTCCACCATCCGCGATAGACGATGCAATGGGGAAGCGATTCAACAACCGTGAGCGACGAGTGCAACGGCGCCGTCGTGCGCTCATTTATCAGGTTCTGGTCGTTCTCTGCGCTGCATTCGCATTCGGCTATTTCAGCCTTAATGTCGTGCGCAACCTGGAGGCGACCGGGCTCACCGGCGGATTCAGCTTCCTTTGGCAAGAAGCCGGCTTTTCCATGAGCTTCAGCTTGATCCCGATGACCGCCGAGGCGACATACGGGCGGATTTATATAGCCGGCATCCTGAACACTTTGTTCGTGGCCAGCATGGCGCTCGTTCTGGCAACCCTCCTCGGCGTCGCCGTCGGGCTTGCGCGGAGCGCGCCGGCCAGACCTATCCGGGTCATGGCAAAAGTCTATGTCGAGGCGGTCCGCAACGTTCCGCTCCTCCTGATCCTTATCTTCACGCAAACGGTGGCGCTACGATCGCTTCCCGTTGTGCGCGACGCCCTCAACCTCGGCGGCGGCTTCTTTCTCAGCAATCGCGGCATCTATCTTCCCGCTCCCCTCGCAGGACCAAACACCACGTTTGCTGCAGGTCTATTTGTTCTTGGATTGGTATCCGCTGTAGCTGCCTATCTGACGCGCCCTCGCGTACCAGTCAGCCGGGCACGAGAAAGAGCACCTATGTTGGTCGCAGCCATGCTTGCCGCAGGTTCGATGCTGGCCGCAGCAGTACTTCTCGAGTGGGAACGCCCAAAACTAGGCGGGTTCGATTTCAACGGCGGTATAAAGCTCATGCCCGAGTTGGTGGCCTTGCTTGTCGCGCTTGTCGTCTACAATGCCGCCTTCATCGCCGAAATCGTCCGGGCAGGGATAATCAGCGTCGACAAGGGGCAGGTTGAAGCGGCCCGTGCGCTCGGTTTCAGGCATGGCTTCATCCAACGCCGCATCGTGTTGCCGCAGGCAATGCGCCTGATGATTCCGCCAATCACCAATCAATACGTGCATCTTGTAAAAGCTTCCTCGTTGGCGACGGTTGTAGGTTTTCCCGATCTCGTGAACGTCTTCCTCGGCACCTCGCTCAACCAGACTGGCCGCGCTGTCGAGATCGTCATCCTGACGGCGCTTGTATATCTGACGATCAACGTCGCGCTTGGGTCGGCCTCCGCGGCATACAACAGTCGAAAAGGGTTGAAGCAGCGATGACGATAGACGCTGTTGCATTACACCGGAGCCGGCCCCCTGGCGGACCCAAACCGAACCTGGCATGGTCCGCCTTCAAAACACTGCGCGACCGTCCCTTCAGCATGGCAGTATGGGCGATCTTCCTGCTGGCCTTGGCCATGTTGGTTCCCGCGCTCCTGCAGTGGGCCATATTTGATGCGACCTGGTCAGCCGAAAACCGGCAAGGCTGCGATCCGGATGGAGCATGCTGGGCCTTTGTAATAAGCCGGCTACCGCAGTTTGCCTTCGGGTTCTTCCCTTCACAGGAGCGCTGGCGCGCCGCCGTCGCGCTACTGGCACCGATCATCGCCCTGGGCCTGGCCCTCGGCCCCGCTTTCCGATGGCGCACACCGATCGTCGTATTTGTATTGGCAACTTATCCAGTCTTCTCGACCCTGATCCTGCATGGCGAACTGCTTGGACTGACGCTCGTCCCCACGACCCAGTGGGGAGGCATGACGATGACCGTCTACGTCGGAACCGTGGCATTCGTATCGGCCTTCCCCATTGGTTTCCTACTGGCACTTGCCCGCATGTCACGCTTGCCAGCGTTGTATGTGCTCGCAACTGTCTTCATCGAGGTCTGGCGTGGCTTACCACTGATCGCGGTCCTATTTATCGCCGTGGTTATGGTGCCGCTAATCTTGCCGCCGGGAACGGAATTTCCCCGTCTCGCGCTGGCACTGATCGGGATTTCGCTGTACACCTCGTCCTACCTCGCGGAGGTGTTCCGTGGCGGGCTGCAAAGCATCGGCAAGGGACAGGGTGAAGCCGCGGCCGCGCTCGGCTTCACATTCTGGAACGCGCAGGCATACATCCTCATCCCTCAGGCGATCAGAGCGGTGCTACCCGGCATCCTCAATACCGTGGTGGCGCTCTTCAAGGATACCACCTATGTCCTGGTCGTCGGCCTTTTTGACTTCCTCAACATTGTCACCGCAGCGATCGCTGATCCCCAATGGCTTGGACTGGCGACAGAAGGATATGTGTTTGTCGGTCTAGTCTATTGGAGCTTCTGTTTCTTTCTCACGCGTGTCGGCGACAGTCTGGAGCGCCGTCTCGGCGAGGGCCAATCTAGAGCTGCGGGGGTATGAGCTTTGCCGGAAAACGAAATTCCTACAATCACGGTTGAAGGGCTGTCGAAATCGTTCGGCGGCTTTCAAGCTCTGGTCGACATAGAGTTGACGGTAGGACGTGGTCGATGCCTCGTGCTTTGCGGTCCGTCCGGTTCCGGCAAGTCCACGCTTCTGCGCTGTCTGAATGGCTTGGAAGATTGGGACACCGGAGAGGTTCGGTTCGGTGCCAACCCCGTCGGCCACAGGGCACGAGACCTCGTCGCGTTGCGCAGGAAGGTTGGCATGGTTTTTCAGAACTTCAATCTCTTTCCGCATCTTACGGTGCTCGACAATGTCGCTCTCCCGCCAAGAATCAATATGCGGCTCTCGCGCGACGAGTCGGAGACACGCGCGGCGTCGCTGCTTGCAACGGTCGGTCTTGCTGGGCACGCGCACAAAATGCCCGCATCGCTTTCTGGCGGTCAGCAGCAGAGAGTTGCCATTGCGCGTGCATTGGCCATGAAGCCGGAAGTACTCCTGTTCGACGAGCCGACGTCGGCACTTGACCCTGAAGCAATCGGCGGCGTGCTCGAACTGATGGTGGAGTTGGCCGAAGCAGGAAGCACGATGATCGTGGTCACGCACGAAATGGGCTTCGCTCGGCGCGTCTGTCATGATGTGGTGTTCATGGCCGAGGGCCGGATCGTGGAGAAGGCCCCGCCCAACGAATTCTTCGGCTCGCCCCAAACTTCGAGAGCGCGCGATTTTGTCGCCCAGATTTGCCAAAGTTGAGATGCTTCCGCACCCGGCAGGTCCGGAAGCATCGATCCCAGCGCCCGAGCAGGTTGCGTCCATTCCGGTTCACACATCGAAATGGGCGCAATCACACCGGCGGACACATTGAACATCCACCGCGACGCCTGCGGCCGACTGGCGTCCTCAGCCTGCTACCTGTACCGCCGGATAGCCAGCTTCCTCCAGAACCGCGAGGAAACGCTGCTCATCAGCGGCACTCTCTACCGTGACTTCGCGCGAGCCCGGATCGGCCGAAATCCTTGCCTGAGCATCGACGCTCTGCAGGGCCTTGGTAACCGAACCGGCGCAGCCGCCGCAGGTCATGTTGGGGATGTTGAAACGAAGCATTTTGGTGGTCTCCTTATTGCTCACTCGTCAAAAGCTAGGGTTTGCCACCGTGGTAAGGTCAAGGTGAAAAAAAGATCCGGCGCCCCATTGACCTTCCAATCGTTGGAAGCCCCACCTTCCGTCCATTCGATTCAACAGGAGTGGATGCAATGGCTGCCACAAACGCGCTTCAGCGCAAAGAAACACGTTTCCCCGGGAGCGATGGAACAATCACGATTCCCATCGAAGGCATGACCTGCGCGTCGTGCGTCGGTCGCGTCGAGAGAGCATTGAAAGCAACGCCAGGCATTGCCGCTGCTTCAGTCAACCTTGCGACAGAACGTGCGGAAGTCACATTTTCAGGTGAGCCGGATGTCGCCGGTGTTGTGCGAGCGATTGAAAGCTCGGGGTATGCCGTTCGCGGGGAAACGACCGAACTGGCGATTGACGGCATGACCTGCGCGTCGTGTGTCGGTCGGGTTGAGAAAGCGCTTGCCCGCCTTTCCGGCGTAACGAGTGCTACCGTCAACCTGGCGACCGAGCGCGCCCATGTGGAATATGTCCCCGGCGCGCTGACCCTCGGCGATCTCGTGGCAGCCGTCGAGGCCACCGGTTACGAAGCGCGCCCGCTCACGGACAACGCCCCTGCCGACATCGAAGGAGAGCGGCGGGAAGCGGAAACGCAGGGGCTTCGCCGCGATCTTCTGGTTGCGGCTGTTCTGACCCTGCCGGTGTTCGTGCTCGAAATGGGCTCCCACGTTGTGCCGGGCATGCATCACTGGGTCATGACGACGATCGGCCATCCGCAAGCCTGGTATCTGCAGTTCGCTTTGACCAGCCTGGTGTTGTTCGGCCCTGGCCTGCGGTTCTTCAAGAAGGGCGTGCCCGCGCTCCTGCGCGGCGCACCCGACATGAACTCCCTGGTGGCGCTCGGGACAGCGGCCGCCTACGGCTATTCTCTTGTCGCAACATTTGTTCCCAGTGTCCTCCCGCAGGGCACCGCAAATGTCTATTACGAAGCGGCCGCCGTAATCGTGACCCTCATCCTGCTCGGCCGCTACCTTGAGGCGCGTGCGAAAGGCAGAACCTCGGAAGCGATCAAGCGACTGATGGGGCTTCAGGCAAAGACAGCGCGTGTTCTGCGCGATGGCGAGGCAGTCGAAATCCCGCTTACGGAGGTTCAGCCGGGCGACGTCGTTCAGGTCCGTCCGGGCGAGCGAGTCCCGGTCGACGGCCTAATCGTCGAAGGCTCGAGCTATGTCGACGAAAGCATGATCACAGGCGAACCGATCCCGGTTGCGAAGAGTGTCGACGCCGAAGTCGTCGGCGGCACAATCAACAAGACAGGTTCATTCTCCTTTCGTGCGGAAAAGGTCGGCGCGGACACTGTCCTCGCGCAGATCATCCGCATGGTCGAGCAGGCGCAAGGTTCCAAGCTGCCGATCCAGGCAATCGTCGACAAGGTCACGATGTGGTTCGTGCCGGCGGTCATGGCAGCAGCTACACTCACATTCCTGGTCTGGCTCGTTTTCGGCCCTGACCCGGCACTGACTTTCGCGCTTGTGAATGCTGTCGCGGTGCTGATCATTGCCTGCCCCTGCGCCATGGGTCTGGCAACGCCGACATCGATCATGGTCGGAACGGGCCGCGCGGCGGAAATGGGCGTGCTGTTCCGCCGGGGCGAGGCACTGCAGGCGCTGCGCGACGTGAACGTCATAGCCCTCGACAAGACCGGCACGCTCACCAAGGGCCGGCCCGAGCTCACCGACTTCGTGACTGTGAATGGGTACACGGAAGATGAGGCCCTGGCGCTGATTGCGGCAGTGGAGGCGCGTTCCGAGCATCCGATTGCGGAAGCAATTGTGGGCAGCGCAAGGAAGCGCGGACTGTCGCTTGCCGCGACTGAAACGTTCGACGCGCTTCCCGGCTTCGGCGTCTCGGCTATTGTAGAGGGTCACCGAGTAGAGGTCGGTGCCGACCGGTACATGACGAAGCTCGGCTACGATGTATCCGATCTGCTGCCGGCAGCCCGACGCATGGCTGGCGAGGGCAAGAGCCCGCTCTACGCGGCCATAGACGGCAAGCCGGCTGCGGTGATCGCAGTCGCCGATCCGATTAAGCCGACCACGCCAGATGCGATCAGGGCATTGCACGGGCTTGGTCTGAAGGTGGCGATGATCACGGGCGACAATGGAGGCACGGCAAACGCCATTGCACGTCAGCTCGGCATCGACGAAGTTGTTGCCGACGTACTGCCCGACGGCAAGGTCAACGCGGTGAAGCGGCTGAGGCAGGGCGGGCGCGCGGTCGCTTTCGTGGGCGACGGCATCAACGACGCGCCGGCGCTTGCCGAGGCTGATGTCGGCCTCGCGATCGGCACCGGCACGGATGTGGCGATCGAATCGGCTGATGTGGTGCTGATGTCCGGCGACCTGCGTGGTGTCACCAACGCCATTGCGCTCAGCAAGGCGACCCTTCGCAACATCGGCCAGAACTTGTTCTGGGCCTTCGGTTACAACACGCTTCTGATCCCGGTCGCCGCGGGAGTTCTCTATCCGACGTACGGCATGCTTCTGTCGCCGGTCATCGCGGCAGGCGCGATGGCACTTTCCAGCGTCTTCGTGCTCGGCAATGCGCTGCGCCTGAAGTCCTTCCGGGCGCCGGTTCCGATCGGCGCCCAGGAAGGGCGGCTCGGCACGCCTCATCCAGTTCCGGCCGAATGACTGTCTGAAGCCGCCATCCGGCGGGCTGCCCCCCAATCCCCGAGGAGTTTCGATATGAACAGCCAACAGCACGCATGGATCGTCGTTTACACAACACCGACCTGCCCCGACTGCCACGCACTGAAAGCCTGGCTCAATGCGCAAGGCATTCCTTTCGTCGAGAAGGATCTGACCGATCCCGCGATCGCCGAGGAGGCCAAGACAAGAACCGGTGTTCGCGTGGCGCCGATCACCATCATCGGCGACCGGATTCTTTTCGGAACATTCGCCGCGCAGAAGCCGGGCATCCTAAGCGCTCTCGGCGCTTCGAAAGCTGCATGAAGCGGAGCCTTTGCCATGACCAGACGCGTCGACATTTTACCAGCCCGCCGCAAGATCGAGGTGCCTGAGGGCCGCACGATCCTGGAAGCGGCGTTAGCGGAAGGCATCCCCTACCCTCACGGTTGCCGCTCCGGCAGATGCGGCTCTTGCAAATCTCGTCTCGTCTCCGGTCAGGTCGATTTGCTTGAACATACCCGGTTTGCACTCTCCGATGAGGAAAAGGCGGAGGGTTTCGTGCTTGCTTGCCGGGCATTGCCAAAGGTGGATTCGCGTATCGCATGGCTGGGCGGCAGCGCCGAGACAGCCGACCATCCGCGCCGCAAGCTGCACTGCCGCGTCGTAGCACTCGACGACGCCACGCATGACATCAAGCGCATCCGGCTGGCTATCGAGGATGGCGGGCCATTCGCGTTTACCGCAGGGCAATACGCCCGCCTGACCCTTCCCGGCGCCCCGTCGCGCGACTATTCAATGGCCAACAAACCTGGCGAACAGGAGCTTGAGTTTCATGTTCGCCGCGTTCCAGGCGGCGAAACGAGCACTCACATAGCCTTGAACCTCAAAGTCGGTGACACGCTCCAGGTCGACGGACCCTTCGGCTCATCCTATCTACGTGAGATGCATACCGGACCGATCCTCTGCATCGCCGGCGGTTCCGGCCTAGCGCCGATCAAGTCAATCGTCGAAACCGCGCTCGAGCACGGCATGAAGCAGCCGATCCATATCTACGTCGGAGCGCGATCAGAACGCGACCTCTATCTCGTAGACCATTTCGAAACATTGTCGAGGCGACACCACAATCTTAGTGTTAGTGCCGTTTTGTCGGATGCCTCGCCACAGAGCATATGGCGTACCGGTTTTGTGACCGATGCCGTCGCAGAAGATTTACGTGACCTTGATGGTTGGAAAGCCTACGTCGCGGGCCCGCCGGCCATGGTCGACGCAGCTTTCCAGATATTGAGCGACCGGGGACTGCGGACACAGGATCTTCATGCGGACGTATTCTTCACACCCGACGAGGCGAATGCGGCTTGAGCCGCGTAATGGAAGGACAGGACAGCGATGAATATTGGGCAGGCAGCGAAGGCTTCCGGCGTCTCGGCGAAGATGATCCGCTACTACGAGACCACCGGCCTGATCGCGAAAGCATATCGAACGGATGCCGGCTACCGGAACTACGAAGACCAGGACGTTCATACGCTCCGCTTCATCCGGCGGGCACGCGATCTGGGCTTTACGGTCGAGCAGATCGGTGGACTTCTCACTCTTTGGCAAGACCGCAGCAGAGCAAGTGCCGATGTCAAGGCGCTGGCCCTCTCGCACATTGCTGAACTGAAAGCAAAAATCATCGAACTGGAAGCCATGACCCGGACACTCGAACACCTCGCCGATCACTGTGTTGGCGATGACAGACCCGAATGCCCGATCATCGAAGATCTGGCTCACAAGTCCGGTGCATTTGCGGGCGACGGCAAGCACAGACCAGCGCCACGCTTTGGTGAAGCTGGAGGACGCCCTGCGGCCCGACAGATTTGATCTACGCTCCGAAACGCCGAGGTCTTTACATCTCAATGCTGTCGAGACGTTTTTAGCGTCCCGCGGCAGATTTTCTTTGAATTCACGTGCTTTGTCCATGCCGTCGAATATCAGGTCGGCGTACACTGAAAGTAACGGTCGAAGTCCCAGGCATTGGACGTGCACCTTGCAACTGTCGGATCATGGCATGCCTGGTCCGCCCCTCGACAAAGTCATAGGACCAGACATGGCGGGGACTGCTGCTGGCAGCTTGGCCAAGTACGCTTCGATCGTCTTCTTAGAGGCGAAGCTATGCAGTGCCTTGAGCGGATCGGCTCGGATCGCATCCTTCAATGCAGTAATGCCGGTGCGGGTGATATATCGCCGCTTCACTTTTGCATCGTATTCATGGTGCGGCAGCTCCATTAGCTCGAATGCCTTGAGCAGAGGAAGGACACCGCTCTGGTTTAGCGTGACCTCGTCGCCGCACACCTCATGCACGACATCGGCAAGCGCCGCAGCGGCTTCGGAAGGAAGATTCTTATCAGCGTCTTCGAGAGGTGCCCGTATGACTTCACCTAACGAGACTTTGCCGACGACCATGTACGCCGGCGAGCCCTCATCCTCCTTCTCAGTGAAGCGCCCCTCCTCGATGAAGTTCATCGACCGGGCGGTCTCCTGCGATACATAGAGATTGGTGGATCTATTCGCGTCGCCGAACGTCGTGATGTCCACGACGCCGGCCCGCTCGACGCCTACGCGCTCGACTGCCTCGATCGTCTCCAACAGCATTGTCATACGGCGCTGCTCACGGTCGTCCAGCAGTGCCTTTAGTTCAGGATACCCGATTGCAGACGTGCGCGCTGTGTACCGATAGTATATCGCCGCCTCGGTGATTACTGGTTCGGTCACTTTCTTACCAGCCGCATCGGTGTAAGCGCGGTTCCGCGTCTTCGTACAGATTAGCGGTCGATCGAGAGCCGGCTCGACGGAGATGGCGAACAACGTCTTGCCGTCGACCTCGTACGTCCTGCTCTCAAAAGCCAGCTCCGGTGCGAAATCCTGGCGTAGCAACGTCGTGATGTCAGCCTCATCAGCGATGTCCGCTGGCGGAGTTCCGACGATGACACGCGGGTTGTTGTCGACGCCGAAGACGATGACGCCGCCCTGAGCGTTGGCGAAAGCAGCCATCGTGCGCTCATACGCCGGTAGGTTGTTCCGAACGAATGCCTGCTTAAATTCGAGGCGCTTGCTCTCGCGGCTGGTGACTCGCAGTGTGTCAGCGTCGTAAGCGATCAGATCTGACAGTACTGCCGGCAACGTCATTGCGTCCCTCGAAGTGCAGCTAATTCACTTTAGCTTCTGTCGTCACACAAACTCATCGCGCGCTAAAGAGCAATGGCGGCTGGTCTGGTTTGCTCTGATTGCTGCCATTGAAGCGTCCAGTATCTCTCGATGCGGACTCGAGCGCTAAGAAACGGCTGCTCTTGGTTGGCGCGGCCTGACCGCGAATGGCGGAGGCAGAAACCGTCCCTGAAATCAGCTTGCATTCAATAGCAGCTATTGGGGCGTCGTCACCCAATACCAGACTGTCCGGTGTCGGCCCCGTGACTGCCGCGGACGATGCTGTATTCGATGAGCACGGTAGTTACGCCCGCGACGTATTGGCCGCAAGAACTTTTACAGAACATCCGGACAGTCCGAATCGCATGTCGTGATCGCATCGCTCGCTTCCGCGCGTGTAGCTCTGATAAGGTTAGACATGCCGAAGACAATTCTGATCTTTTCTGACGGAACTGGGCAAATTGGCGGCATGAAGCCGGACGAGCGGCTAAGAGGCCGTTTCGAAAAGGGTTGAGCGGTCGAGGTTCGCATGATTCCAAGCGGTTTGCTGACCTGCCTGGAGAATGTCATGTGGACCCCGACCACC
>NZ_JAZHFV010000009.1:0-103345 GCF_040970315.1 Neoaquamicrobium sediminum
AGATCGCGATCGCCGGCTACGGCAACCGCAGCGGCAACATCCGCCTGAACATCGTGGGCGGCGAGCCGGGTCGCGGCACCTATGCGGTCGGCGCAAACTCTGTTGAGGCAACACCGGTCGAGCCGATAGCCTCTGCCGCAAGCGTCACCACCTACGCATCGGACACGCCGTCTCCGGCCCGTCTCGCTGCGGCACCTGTTCCGCTGCAGCAGGGCACGTCGGCCGGCGCATCGGCGACCAAGTCCGGCGATACAGGCGATGTCACGGTTGCGACCCGTTCGCAGCAGGTGTCTCAGCCTGCCGCAGCACTGGTCGGCAGCAACCGCGCCGAACTCGTCTCCGCCGTGGTGACACCGAGCAATGACGGCATCCTGCGGGTCCCCGCAGGCGGCGGCAGCTTCACCACTGTCGCGGTGAACAATGCCGGAGCGGGTGCGACGCTGACGGCCGAGCTGTCGCTGTCGCCGGTTGCCGGTGCGGCTTCGGCACTGCCTGCGGGCATGTCGATCTGCCGGACCGACCCGGCGACCAGCACCTGCATCGGCGCGCGGGCAAGCTCGGTGACGTTCGAGGCCGCCTCGAACATGCCAGTCACCTTCGCGGCGTTCGTGGAGCATCAGGGCGGCGAGATCGCCTACGATCCCGCCACCCGGCTCTACGTCCACTTCCGCCAGGGTTCGGCGGTTGTTGGCACCGCCAGCGTATCGGTCTGCACCATCGGTAAGGAAGGCTGTGAAGCAGGCTCACGCCAATCGGCCAGCCTGACCGACATTGCTCAGTAGCACCACTCCGCTTTAGACGGAGCACCAACCAGATCGGCCGCCGTGACGTCTAACGTCGCGGCGGCCGATTGCATGAAAAGGCGGCCGCACAAGCCGGCATTGGAGGGCCAAGAGTGGGGGAACGTCTCGACCGAAGCCATTCCCACCGACTGCAAAACCGCTCACAACGGATCGTTGCCTTGACGACAGGCCGGCAAAGGCATCAGCTTCGAAGATGATTTCAACGGCAAACCGGTTCACGAGTCCTCATCCGCGCCGCGGCGCGATCCTCGTCGGCGTCCTCTGGATCGCGGTACTATTGTCGGGGCTCGCGGTCGTGCTTAGCGTTCACATACAAAGCGTCACTCAAAGTGTGCGCATGACCGAAGACAAGGCGATTGCAAGCACGCTCGCCGATGCCGGCCTCGCAATGGCGGCAGCCCGTGTTCGTGCAGCGCCAGCCGAAGGCCCTCGCCGTATAGGCTACGAAGCAAATGCGGAGGTGTCGCTGGCCTCTGGCATAGCCGGCGCCTCGCTTCGCAACGAAGCTCTGCGTGTCGATCTCAATCGCGCGCCACCCGATCTTGTCGAAGGCGTCCTGATAGCCGCGGGCGCCAACCGCGCTCAGGCCCGCACGCTGACCCAGGCTTTGGTTGAAATGCGCGAGGCAGCCGACCGATCGCCGATCGGCCCCCTGCAGTCGATCGACGAGCTTGCATTGCTGCCCGACATGCCGGCCGCCGTCGCCATTCGGGCTGCGCGTTACGCTACCGTCTCATCCGGCCTTGAGGGCGTACGGCTCGACGGCATCGACGACGCGCTTCTTCGCGCCATACCCAACCTGCCGCGCGCTATCCGCAATGCAATCGTCGCTCATCGCGCCGGTCGAATTTCCCAGGCACAGCTCGATGCAATCCTTGCAGAGAGCGAACTGCATACCACCACGCGCTCCCAAGTTTGGCGCGCAGAACTCAACGTGGTTCTTCCAGGCGGCTACACGCAGGCCAACGAAGCGTTGATCCTGATCGCCGGCAGCGACACCGTGCCCTACCGCGTGCTTGACTGGCGCAACGCGACAGAGGAAGTAGACTGACCGGTCCTGCAAAAGCAGAAACGGATGCGTCGTCGCATGGAGACAATTGATGCAGCAGGTCCTCCGCACCGCGTGGCAGGTGCTGGATAACTGGCTCGAAGGGCCGGCTTCGCTGATTGCCGAACGATGGCAGGCAAGTCGCCGCCACACCGACATCGAGGCGCGTCTTGCCGAGGACGGAAGCAGCATCGCTTTGCGGGGTGCTGGCAAAGGCGGTGCTGCGGAGGCATCGTTGCCCCTGCAGCCGGGCGGCGACCAGCAGGCACAGGCGACAACGCTCTCGACGTTGGTCAAGGGGCAGCGCGTGGTGCTTGTCGCGCCGCGCGCATGGGTCATCGAGCGCCGCATCGAACTGCCGCAGGAGGCAGGCGATCACCTCGAAGGCATCGTCGCCGCGCGTGTGGCTTCGCTTTCCCCGCTGCCCGTTCAGGACATGCTCTACGGGCACGGCGTAGCCGGAACCGACAGCGCCACGAGACGCATGCGCGTGGATATAGCGCTGCTTCCCAAAGCGCGCGTTGCTCCGGTGATCGACCTGCTCGACACCGCCGGCGCGCGGCACACCGAGCTGGTAGCACAGGCACAGCAGGGAACACGCATCATGCTTTATCCGCGTCGCGCCGGGCGCGCCGCGACTCTTGGCCGGATCAAGCTGGGGCTTGGCCTTTTGCTGTCGACCGCGATCGCCTCAATGCTTATCGCATTCGGGGTCACAGTCGCCAACGGCATGTATCGATCCGGCCAGCAGGCAGAGCTGGAAGTCAGAGCCGCTGCGGCACGGGCGACGATAAGCGAATTTATGGCGCCACAGACCGCGGGCACCGCGCCCGAGCAGGCGGCTATCGACATCAAGAACGATGCGATCAGCGCGATTGGCGCGCTGGACGATCTGGCTGCGGCACTGCCTGTCCATTCCTTTGCGACCGAAGTCGCGCTGGCTGAAGGGAAATTGCGACTGGCCGGGCGAACCTACGACCTGCCGGATGTTCTTACAGCTCTGGAATCCTCCGGCCGCTTCGCCGACAGCGCGCTGATAGGCCCGGCTGTACGGGGCGAAGACGAGCGCTCGTCACTCTTCACGCTTGAGACGCGACCGCTCATCCGCTCCGGAGGCGAGTTGAAATGAGCCGCGCACCCGGAACCTGGCTCGACCGTCGCCTGCTGAGCCTTGCGGTCATCGCGATGATCCTCATCGCGGCCGTGGTGGTCATTGTCGACTCCGTGTGGACAGTCAAAGCCCAGCGAGGAGCCGTCGTCGAGCTACGCCAGCGCACGCGCATGCTGGAAGCGCGGGCAGCCGAGCTTGCGGGCGGCGGCGACGCGGCCGCCGGGGGCGCTGTTTCACGAAATAGGCTCATCGCGGGCGACACATCAGGTCTTGCCTCGGCGGAATTTCAGCGTGATTTTACACGGCTCGTCGAGAATTCCGGGGCTTTGGTGCGCTCGCTCGACATTCGTGAGAGCGAACAAGTCCCAGGCGTGGCCACGGAAACGAATGGCGAGCTGATGCGCTTGCATCTCGAGGCAAGCGTCGAGGTTCTCGAACAAACGCTACCCGATCTGCTATATGCTTTGGAGACGAACCTGCCGCTGATGATCGTCGATACCGTGACGCTGCGCTCCAACCGCTCGGCCGGTGGTGCATTCGACGCTGCAGTCGATCCCGGGGCCGACCGCGCACTCAATTTGCAGCTCGGCGTTTCCGCGTTCTGGATCCGGGAGCTTTGAACAGCCGATGAAGCTGCAGCCCGTCGCAATTGCCTTTCTGCTTCTGCTTGTCCCAGTGCCGCTCTTGGCGCAGACCGGCAGCGACCGCGCGGTCGGCTCGAGATTGGCTCAAGACTATGTCGCACTGCGCGAGCGCCCTCTGTTTTCACCGGACCGACAACCGCCCGCCCGGATTGCCGCGACCCCGGTGGCAACGCCCGAGCCGCAACCGCAACCGGATCCTGAATTGCCTGAGGCGACGCCGGAACAGGCGCCCCAGTGGCAGCTCATTGGTGTCGTACGTTCGGAAAGGCTTCGCAGCGCGCTCTTCCGTGTCAGTTACGACAACAGCGTCTTCAGCCTTCGGCGCGGCGAAAGCCGGGACGGATGGACCCTGACGAGCGTGGAGCCATTCGAGGCCGTGCTGGACAGCAACCACGCACGCGCCTTCATGCGCTTCCCCGAAAGCCAATAGGGCGACATCCTATGCAACCCGTCGCCGATTCGGTACTTTGCAAACGTCGAACCGCACGTTTTCCGGAGTTGGTCTCCTTGCCAAAGCCTGCGCCAACATTCCTGCTGGCTCTTGTCTGCCTGGCGTTTCAGCCTGTCGGGCACGCACGGGCGGAATTTACCATTGAGGGAAGCCTGGAAACGATGACGGTTGATGCGACCGATGCTGGCCGCGCCGATATCGTCGCGACCATCAGCAAGCAGTTCGACCTGGAAATCATAAACGGTATCTACGATGGAAGTACGGTGACCGGCCGTTTCCAGGGCTCTTTGAACGAGGTGTTGCAGGCGGTGATGGGCGGCAATGGTTTTGCAATCGCCTATGAGGGCAGCCGGCCCAGCCGGGTGACCTTTGCTACCGGACAGGCCTCGTCCACCTATGCGGCGCGCGACAAGACTATCGATCCCAAGAAGGACTTCGGCAAGCCCGAGGAAAAGTCCGTGGCTACCGGCACCGAAGCGAAATCGTCAGACGAGGGGCTCTCGCGAGCAGAGGCAACGCAGCAGGCCGTTCGCGAACTGGAAGCGCTGTTGAAGGCCGCGCGCTCGGACATGGACGACCAATAGCTCCCGACGCAAGTACCTTATGCGGCGAGGCTGGCCCACACGGGCTGCAAATGCTCTGCCAGATGCCGATTGACCGAATTGCGGGCTTGCCTGCCGTGGCGCTCTGCTATTGGAACGGAGCATGGAGCGCCGCGCAAAGCTGACAATTTTGGCGCCAACGGAACCCGTCCAGCCAATGAGCACCTTCCCCTCCACTGTCCAGCTCACCGAACCCCGCTCGACGGCGAGGCTGGGCATGGTGGTCATGCTGATCGGCATCCTCCTGTTTGCGCTCAACGACGTGCTGGGCAAATGGCTGGTGGCAACCTATTCGGTCGGGCAGGTCCTGCTGATCCGCAGCGCGGCAGCACTGCTGATATTGTGGCCGTTCCTGTGGAAGGGCGGCATTCGACCCCTCTTGTCGCTGCAACGGCCCGGCATGCAGGCCATGCGCGTGATCCTGTCATCGGCAGAGGTCTATTGCTTCTATTTCGCCGTCATCACGCTACCTCTGGCCGATGTGATGACCTACTGGCTGGCGGCCCCCATTTATGTCGCTGCGCTGTCTCCGTTTCTGCTTGGCGAGCAGGTGGGCTGGCGGCGCTGGACGGCAATCTTCATCGGCTTCGCCGGTGTCATCGTGGCCCTGGAACCATCGGCGGCGACGCTGACGGCTCCGGCGCTGATATCGATCGCTGGATCATTCTGCTTTGCGTTCATGATGTTGTCGGCACGCGCGCTTCGCGACACCGCCGACACCGCGCTTGTTTTCTGGCAGCTTGTCGGCGCCGGCGTTGTCGGGTTGGTGACTGCGCCCTTTGGTTGGGTGACGCCTACGGGTTTCGACTTCGGGCTCCTCGCGCTTCTGGGTGTTGTGGCCATGGTCGCGCATATCTGCGTGAACCGTGCATTCAAACTTGCGGATGCCGCCACCATCGCGCCCTTCCAGTACACGTTGCTGTTCTGGGCTATCGTCTTTGGCTGGCTGGTCTTCGGCGACGTCCCCCGCACGGCCATGATGGTTGGCGCGGCGATCATCGTCAGCGCCGGGCTCTTCATCTTCGTGCGTGAGCAGAAGGCCAGGGCGAAGCAATAGCAAAAGCTTGCATGCCCCACCGTTCTCGGGTGTTCTGTCGGCCTTCTGAGGGAGGACGTTCGGATGCTGCGCGACATACACCCCCTGCTGGGCCCCGACCTGCTGTTTGCAATCGCCACGATGGGACACGGCGACGAGATCGCCATCGTCGACGCGAACTTCCCGGCGGCGACGGTAGGGCCGAAGGTTGTGCGGGCTGACGGTCTTGGCGCGGCACCCTTGCTTGAGGCCGTGCTAACTCACTTGCCGCTGGACACATTCGCGCCCGCCGCTGCCTGGCGCATGGAGATGGTGGACACCCCCCAGATCGTTCCGCCGATATGCCTCGCCTTTCAAGAAATCGTCGATCGCATAGCTGGTCCGTTCATGATCGAGCCGCTGGAACGCTTCGCCTTCTATGAACGTGCGGGCAGCGCCGCCTTTATTGTCGCCACAGGCGAGCAGGCGCTTTACGCAAACATCATCCTCAAGAAGGGCGTGGTGACCCCGGAAGAAGCCAGCCGCTTCGCCGCAAAACAATAATTTGCATCTTTTTTCACGCCTGACTTTCCTCAGGTCAAAAACATGATCCGTTCGTTGCCGGCTTTCGTTCGGCAACAAATGTGAAGCCGCGCCATCCTGTCGGGAAATGAACCTAAATTTCCGCCATTTGGAGGCGCGCTTCCCTTGAAACGACGGGCCTCGGCGCCAGTTGGACCCCTGTAGACAAGACGGTTTGCTTTACATTAGCTGATCCGGAGCTTGGGTTGGTGAGGAGACGACAATGGCCGAAGCAGAGAGGCTTAGCCTCCATGTACCGGAGCCGGAGGTGCGTCCGGGCGACACGCCCGACTTCTCGAAAGTCGTGATCCCGAAGGCCGGCTCGGTTGCCAGGCCGCCGGTCGATGTCGACCCGAAAGAGATCCGCGATCTCGCCTATTCGATCATTCGCGTGCTCAACCGCGATGGCGAGGCCGTAGGTCCCTGGGCCGGCACCCTCACAGACGAAGAACTGATGGAAGGCCTGCGTCACATGATGACGCTGCGCGCCTTCGATGCCCGCATGCAAACCGCCCAGCGTCAGGGCAAGACGTCCTTCTACATGCAGCACATGGGCGAGGAAGCCGTGAGCTGCGCCTTCCGCAAGGCCCTGCAGGACGGCGACATGAATTTCCCGACCTATCGCCAGGCCGGCCTGCTGATCGCAGGCGGCTATCCGATGGTCGACATGATGAACCAGATTTATTCGAACGAGGCGGACCCGCTGAAAGGTCGCCAGCTTCCGATCATGTATTCGTCGAAAGATCACGGCTTCTTCTCGATTTCGGGCAATCTCGGCACGCAGTTCATTCAGGCCGTCGGCTGGGCAATGGCCTCGGCGATCAAGCAGGACACCAAGATCGCGGCAGGCTGGATCGGCGACGGCTCGACGGCCGAGAGCGATTTCCACGCCGCGCTCGTTTTTGCATCGACCTACCGGGCGCCCGTCGTGCTCAACATCGTCAACAACCAGTGGGCGATCTCGACCTTCCAGGGCATCGCGCGCGGCGGCTCAGGCACGTTTGCAGCGCGTGGTCTCGGTTTCGGCATCCCGGCCCTGCGTGTTGACGGCAACGATTATCTGGCCGTCCATGCAGTGGCTAAGTGGGCCGTCGAGCGGGCCCGCCGGAATCTTGGCCCGACGCTGATCGAATACGTCACCTATCGCGTCGGCGCGCATTCGACCTCGGATGATCCGTCGGCCTACCGTCCTAAGACGGAATCCGACGTCTGGCCGCTCGGCGACCCGGTTATCCGGCTGAAGAACCATCTCATCGTCAAGGGCCTGTGGTCCGACGACCGCCACAAGCAGACCGAGGCGGAAATCCTCGACACCGTGATCGCGGCGCAGAAGGAAGCGGAAAAGCACGGCACGCTCCATTCGGGCGGCAAGCCTTCGACGCGCGACATGTTCGAAGGCGTCTACGAGACGATGCCGCCGCATCTGCGCCGGCAGCGCCAGAAGGCGGGGGTTTGACGATGCCGCGCATGACGATGATCGAGGCGATCCGTTCCGCCATGGATGTGTCGATGGCGCGCGACGACAATGTCGTCGTGTTCGGCGAGGACGTCGGCTATTTCGGCGGCGTCTTCCGCTGCACGGCCGGCCTGCAGCAGAAATACGGCAAGACCCGCGTTTTCGACGCGCCGATTTCAGAGCTTGGCATTGTGGGTGCCGCGATAGGCATGGCCTCCTACGGTCTGAGACCCTGCGTGGAAGTGCAGTTCGCCGACTACGTCTACCCGGCCTACGACCAGATCGTGTCCGAGGCGGCACGCCTGCGCTATCGCTCGAACGGCCAGTTCACCTGTCCGATCGTCATCCGCATGCCGACCGGCGGTGGCATCTTCGGCGGGCAGACCCACAGCCAGAGCCCCGAAGCGCTGTTCACGCACGTCTCCGGTCTCAAGGTCGTGGTTCCGTCCAACCCTTATGACGCCAAGGGCCTTCTGATTGCGGCGATCGAAGACCCTGATCCGGTCATCTTCCTCGAGCCGAAGCGGCTCTATAACGGCCCCTTCGACGGCCATCACGACCGGCCGGTGACGGCCTGGTCCAAACATCCGCTGGGCGAAGCGCCGGACGATCACTACACCGTACCGCTCGGCAAGGCCGAGATCAGGCGCCAAGGCTCGGCCGTCACGATGCTTGCATACGGCACGATGGTGTATGTCGCCGAGGCAGCGGCGGAAGAAGCCGGCATCGATGCCGAGATAATCGATCTGAGAACATTGCTGCCGCTCGACCTCGATACCATCACGGCTTCGGTCAAGAAGACCGGCCGATGCGTGGTGATCCACGAAGCCACACTGACGTCGGGCTTCGGCGCGGAACTCGCCGCATTGGTGCAGGAGCACTGCTTCTATCATCTGGAGGCACCCGTGGTGCGCGTGGCCGGTTGGGACACCCCCTATCCGCACGCGCAGGAATGGGATTATTTCCCCGGGCCGAAGCGCGTCGGCGAAGCGCTCCTCGAAGTGATGGAGGCGTAGATGGCCGAACACGTCATCAAGATGCCCGATGTTGGCGAAGGCGTGGCCGAAGCCGAGCTTGTCGAATGGAATGTGAAGGTCGGCGATCTCGTCCGCGAGGACACGGTGATCGCTGCGGTGATGACCGACAAGGCCACCGTGGAAATCCCTTCGCCCGTTGAAGGCCAGATCGCCTGGCTCGGCGCGGAGATCGGCGACACCGTCGCCGTCGGCTCACCGATCGTGAAGATCGATGTCGCAGGCGATGCAGCAGCAAGCACTGAGCCGACGGACGAAACGCCCGAGGTCAAAAGCAAAGCCGTCGCCGCCGAACCCGAGGCAAAGCCTGCAAAAGCTGAACCGGTCGCGCCACCGGCCACCGAGAAGAAACCGGCGCCTGCTTCCGTCAAATCGACGGCTGCCGGCCCAACCCCGACCGGCGCGCCGCGCCCGGAAGGCGAGCGCCCGCTTGCCTCACCCGCCGTCAGGCTGCGCGCCAAAGAGGCCGGCATCGACCTGCGTCAGGTGCCGGGCACCGGCCCCGCCGGTCGCATTTCGCACGAGGATCTCGACGTCTTCATAGCGCGCGGACGCGAACCAGTCGTCACTGGGCTGCGGCCTGACACTTCTGTGGAGGAAATCAAGGTGGTGGGGCTGCGCCGCCGCATCGCCGAGAAGATGGCGTTGGCGAAGTCGCGCATCCCCCACATCACCTATGTCGAGGAGGTCGATGTCACCGCGCTGGAGGATCTGCGCGCCTCGCTGAACGCCACGAAGCGCCCCGACCGGGCCAAGCTCACGCTCCTGCCCTTCCTGATGCGCGCGATGGTCAAGGCGATCGCCGAACAGCCGCAACTGAATGCGCTGTATGACGACGAGGCCGGTGTCATCCATCGCCACGGCGGCGTCCACATCGGCATCGCGGCGCAGACCCCGTCCGGTCTCGTCGTGCCGGTGGTGCGCCATGCCGAAGCGCGCGACCTTTGGGACAGCGCGGCCGAGGTCAACCGGCTTGCGGATGCTGCCAAGGCAGGCACGGCGACGCGTGAGGAACTCTCCGGCTCGACCATCACCATCACGTCGCTCGGTGCCATGGGCGGGGTCGCGACCACGCCCGTGATCAATCACCCGGAGGTGGCGATCATCGGCGTCAACAAGATGATGGTTCGACCGGTATGGGACGGCTCGCAGTTCATCCCCCGCAAGATGATGAACCTGTCGTCGTCCTTCGATCACCGCGTCATCGATGGCTGGGATGCAGCGGTCTTCGTACAGCGCATCAAGGCGCTGCTGGAAACCCCGGCGTTGATCTTCGTGGGAGACTGATGCGATGAAGGAAATCTCCTGCAAGCTGCTCGTGATTGGCGCTGGCCCCGGCGGCTATGTCTGCGCGATCCGTGCCGGCCAGCTCGGCATCGATACCGTCATCGTCGAGGCCGGCAAGCCAGGCGGCACCTGCCTCAATGTCGGCTGCATTCCCTCCAAGGCGATGATCCACGCCGCCGACGAATATCTGAAGGTTTCCGAGATGGCCGAGGGCACGAGCCCGCTCGGCATCGGCCTGTCCAAACCTACGCTGGACCTGAAGAAGACGGTGGCCTGGAAGGATGGCATCGTCGGCCGGCTGAACACAGGCGTCGCAGGCCTGCTCAAGAAGGCGAAGGTGAAGTCGCTTCAGGGCTGGGCGAGGTTCCGCGACGGCAAGACTGTCGAGGTCGAGACGGAAACCGGCGTTCAGGTCATCCGCGCCGAAACTATCGTCATCGCAACCGGCTCCCTGCCGACCGAGCTTCCGTTCCTGCCCTTTGGCGGCAAGGTCATATCCTCGACGGAGGCATTGGCGCTCAAGGAGGCGCCAAAGGCGCTCGCCGTGGTCGGTGGCGGCTATATCGGTCTCGAACTTGGCACCGCATTTGCCAAGATGGGCGCGAAGGTCACCGTCGTCGAGGCCCAACCGCGCATCCTTCCGCTCTACGACGCCGAACTGACACGCCCGGTCGCGAAACGTCTAGACGAACTCGGCGTGTCCGTGCTGACTGATGCGAAGGCCAAGGGACTGTCGTCGAAGGGCGACGCCCTGCTGGTCGAGACATCGGATGGAGCCGAAACCAGGATCGAAGCCGACCGTGTGCTTGTGACGGTGGGCAGACGCCCCAACGTCGAAGGCTGGGGGCTGGAAGAGATCGACGTCGACCGCACCGGGCCGTTCATCCGCATCGACGACCAGTGCCGCACTTCCATGCGCGGCATCTACGCGATCGGCGACGTCACCGGCGAACCGATGCTGGCGCACCGCGCCATGGCCCAGGGCGAGATGGTGGCGGAGATCGTTGCCGGCCACCGCAGAAGCTGGGACAAGAGCTGCATCCCGGCGGTCTGCTTCACCGATCCGGAAGTCGTGTCGGCGGGGCTTTCGCCTGAGGAGGCGCGGCAGAGCGGAGCCGAGATCAAGGTCGGCCAGTTCCCCTTCTCGGCCAACGGTCGCGCCATGACGCTGCTCGGCGAAAGCGGCTTCGTGCGCGTCGTCGCCCGCGCCGACAACCATCTGGTGCTTGGCATTCAGGCGGTCGGCAGCGGGGTCTCGGAACTTTCGGCCGCTTTCTCACTGGCCATCGAGATGGGCGCGCGGCTGGAGGACATCGCCGGCACGATCCACGCGCACCCCACCCAGGGCGAAGGTTTCCAGGAAGCAGCCCTCAAGGCGCTCGGCCACGCCCTTCACATTTAGCGCAGCCGTCATCCCGGGCGACCGAGCGAAGCGAGGGCCGACCCGGGACCCATTGGCCGCAAAATCGTGTGGCGCGAGCCGGTTCAGGATGTGGCATATGCCGGCGTCGGCGCGAGAACCCTCAGCCCGGCCGCGCTGCTCGATGGGTCCCGGATAGCCTTCGCTGCGCTCCGGCTTCCGGGATGACGCTTTACCGCGTCGCGTTCGCAAGCCGGTGCGCCACTGCACCGATCTGGTCGACATCGACATTGGCGAAGGCGACGCGCAGGTGTCGTTCCAGCCCGTGGCCGAAATAGCTGCCGGGGATGGTGACGATGCCAAGGTCCCGCGCCAGCCTTTCGGCGATGGCGGCAGCACCCTGCCCTTCGTAAGGATGACGCACGAAGGCGAAATAGGCGCCGATCGCCTGCACTTCCCAGTCAGGCAGCCTGGCAAAGGCAGCCACCATGGCCCGCGCCCGCCGTTCGATCTCCAACCGGTTCGCCTCCCGCCAGTCGCCAAGTGCCGGCAGCCCCTTCGCCACGGCGCTTTGCGGCGGGCGCGGCGCGCAGATCTGCAGATTGTCCATGACCTTCGCAATCTGCGTCACAGCCGCCTCGCCGGCCGTGATAGCACCCAGACGATGCCCCGGAATGCAGAACGATTTCGAGAAGCTGTAGAGCTGGATCAGCGTGTGTTGCCATCCATCCAATCCCAGCAGCCCGTGCGGCGGCGTTTCGCCCGAGGCGATGAAATCGCGATAGGTCTCGTCGAGGATCAGCCAAACGCCGCGCTCGCGGCACAAGGCAAACACTTCTGCAAGCAGCTCTGCCGGATAGACCGCTCCGGTCGGATTGTTGGGCGAAACCAGCGCAAGCGCCCTGACATCCGGAGCCAGCGCCGCCTCGATATCGGCAAGCTTCGGCACGAAATGCGCCTCGGCATGGCAATCGACATAACGCGCCCGCACGCCCATCATCTGAAGCGTCGTTTCGTGATTGAAATAGCGCGGATTGGTCATGAGCACGGTGTCGCCGGGGCCGGCAACCGTCATCACAGCGGCGACGAACGCCTGATTGCAGCCAGCCGTGAGATGGACGTTGCCGGCGGCAACCGTCGCGCCATAGGCCTTGGACACATGTTCGGCATAGGCCGTGCGCAGCGCCATGTCGCCTTCGATCGCACCATAGCCCGAAAGAGCAGCAGAACCGGCTGCCTCTGCAAGCCATTGCAAGAGCTGCGGGTGCGGCGGATAGCCGGGCACCGCCTGCGAAAGGTCGATCAACGGCCCATATGCGCCGTCATAGGCGCGCGCCCAAGCCTGCACCGACGGGATCGGCGGCGGCGAAAGCTGTTCGACAAGCGGGTTGAAGCGGGTTTTCGTCATTATGGATGAATCCTCGGTCATCTGATCTTCGACGGCTTCGGCGCCGATACACGTTTGCTGCGCGCCTCCTCGGACCCGCGCCGCAAGGTGCGCCGGGCGGAGGTCTGCGGCTCGGCGCGCGCGCCGTCTTCCTCGAGTTCGGCATAAAGCCAGTCGATGAAGACGTTCACGATCGGCGCCGCCCTGAGATCGCTGCGACAGGCGACATAGAACGCATCGGCGGCCGGCACTGCGAGGTTGAAGGGCGCGACGAGTTGTCCCTTCGCAAGCAGCGCCGCCGCTGTCATGGTGTCGCCCAGCGCGATACCGTGGCCGTGCATGGCCCCCTCGATCGCCAGCCTCGCGTCTGAAAAATGGTGCTGCGGCCCGCGCGACAGGTCGAGTGCGTCGGCCGCCGCCAGCCACTGGTGCCACTCGCGACCATCATCGGCATGCAGCATCACGTGGCTGGAGAGGTCCCGGATTGTTCGCACCGGGCGGCTGTTCATCAGTGTCGGGCTCATCACCGGGAACAGTTCAAGATGCGACCAGCGCTTCAGCCAGCAATCCGTCCAGCCCCCGTCGCCATAAAGGATCGACACGTCGATCTCCGGCGAGCGGATCGACTGCGCGTCGTTGGAGGCATCGAAGGTAAGCCTGACCTCAGGAAATTGCGCGGTGAAGCTGCCAAGCCGCGGCAACAGCCAGAACGACAGTAGAGCCGGCACGCAGGCAACCGACAGCGCGCCGGAGCTCGTCGGCCGCGTCATCCGCGCAGTGGCGGCTGCAATGTCGTCGAACGCGGAGGACACGGCAGGCAACAGCTCCGCCCCATGTGCCGTCAACCGGATGCGTTGGCCGACACGCTCGAACAGGCGCACGTTGAGCGAAGCTTCGAGCGCCTTGATCTGATGGCTCACCGCGCCATGGGTCACGTTGAGCTCACCCGCCGCCCGCGTCAGCGAACCATGACGCGCCGCCGCCTCGAAGGCGCGGAGCGGGTTAAGCGGCGGCAAGCGTTTGACCATGGGCTTGAACGTTTCCATGTGAGCATTTCTCACAAGATGACGTACAACAATATCAATTGAGTTTTCAATATTTCTGCATCACGATCAGCCCACTGCGGGAAAACGGCGCCTTGGGAACTGAAGGGCGCGGACTGCTGATTGGGAGATGCACACGTGACCTGGACCGGAGAACGGCTCGCTGCCTTGCAGGCGAAATATTGCGAAGGCCATGGTGGCGACATCTTCGATCCGCGTTTCCGGCGCGTCGCGGACCGCATCTTCTCCGCAAGCGGAACCCGCATGGCGCCCTATGCCGGACTGCCCACCCTGCTCGACGCTCCCTATCACCCGATCGATCCGTCAAACCCCGATTTCGGTGACCTGCAGGTTGCAATGGTCGGCATGCCCATGGACCTCGGCGTCACCAACCGGCCGGGGTCGCGTTTCGGCCCGCGCGCGCTGCGCGCCATCGAGCGCATCGGGCCTTATAACCACGTGCTCGACTGCGCGCCCGTCTACGAGCTAAAGGTAGCAGACATCGGCGACGTGCCGTTCCGCAGCCGCTACAGGCTCGAGCAGAGCCACGAAGACATCGAACACCATGTCGGGCGGATCGTGTCGGCCGGCGTCATCCCGCTCTCCGTCGGCGGCGACCACTCGATCAGCCACCCGATCCTCAAGGCGGTCGGCAGGGATCGCCCCGTCGGCATGATCCATATCGATGCCCATTGCGACACCGGCGGCGCCTTCGACGGAACCAAGTTCCATCACGGCGGCCCGTTCCGCAACGCCGTGCTCGACGGAGTTCTGGACCCGACGCGCACCATCCAGATCGGCATTCGCGGCGCGGCCGAATATCTGTGGGAGTTCTCCTACGAGGCGGGCATGACAGTGATCCACGCCGAGAAAATGCCGGCGATGGGCATTGCCGCGATCATCGAGAAGGCCAAGCAGGTGGTCGGCGACGGCCCGACCTACCTGTCCTTTGACATCGACAGCCTCGACCCGGCCTTTGCACCCGGCACCGGCACGCCTGAGATCGGCGGCCCCACGACGCGTGAAATCCTGGAGCTGATCCGCGGGCTCAAGGGCGTCAATCTTGTCGGGGGCGACGTCGTCGAGGTCGCGCCGCAATATGACGCGACGACCAACACCGCCCAAGCGGGCGCACAGGTACTGTTCGAAATATTGAGCCTGATGGTGTTCAGCCCGGCCGTCACTGGAAAGACCGCCTGAAAGACCTAAGATAACCGCAGCCAGTCAAAATGATCGGAGCCGTAGAGTTCCGACAGCCAACAGAGGAGAACAACAGATGAGGAAGCTTCTGAATTCCGCGGTCAGCCGTCGTGCCGTTCTTGGCGCCGGTTTGGCAACCGCCGGCATCCTGACGATGCCGTCGATCCTGCGCGCGCAGGATCGCTCGATCAAGGTCGGCGTCTACGGCGGCTATTTCAAGGATTCGTTCGACAAGCACGTGTTCCCGGCCTTCACCGAGGCAACCGGCATTGCCGTTGAATCCGTCGCTGAACCCACCGGCGAGGCGTGGCTGGTGCAGCTCGAACAGGCCGCCCGCGCCGGGCAGGCGCCGGCTGACCTCTCCATGATGTCCCAGGTGGCGATGCTGAAAGGCCAGTCGACCGAACTCTGGACGCCGATCGATACCTCCAAGCTCGAAAATGCCGGCAACCTGCTCGATCAGTTCGTCAACAAATATCCGGATGGCCGCGTCGCGGGCATCGGCGCGGTGGCGTGGTACATAACGCTTGTCACGAATACCGACGCCTACCCGGAAGCGCCGGAAAGCTGGGCGGCACTCTGGGACCCGGCCAATGCCGACAAGCTCGGCCTGCTGGCGCTGGTCTCCAACTCCTTCCTGCTGGAGGTGACGGCCAAGACGCACATGGGCGGCACCAACGCGCTCGACACCGAGGAAGGCCAGATCGCGGCCTTCGAGAAGCTTGCGGAAGTGAAGCCCAACGTGCGGCTCTGGTATCGCGACGAGGCGCAGTTCGAGCAGGCGCTGAAGTCGGGCGAAATCCCGATGGGCCAATATTATCACGACGTGACGGGCCTCGCCGCGGCCGATGGCAATCCGGTTCGCTCCACCTTCCCGAAGGAAGGTGGTATCCTCGATTCCGGCTGTTGGGCGCTCTCCCGTGCCTCGGAGAAGGGCGAGGAAGCGCATGTCTTCATCGACTATATGAGCCAGCCGGATATCCAGGCCCTCATGTCGCGCAAGGTCGGCACCGCACCCACTGTCGCGCGCGACCTCCTCGACCTGAGCGACGAGGAGTTCGCCGCCGTATCGTCCGACATCGACCCGATTATCCCCCGCTATGATCTATACACATCGAAGTCTGACTGGCTGAACCAGAAGTGGACCGAGATGATCGCTGGCTAGGCTCCTACGACACAGGTTAAGCTCCTCGCGCCATGGCGCGAGGAGACTCCGCCGGTATAAGCACTCCGCAATTCGGCGGACCACAAGCAGGAAATCCCATGTCCGGTCTCGCGCTGCAGGACGTCTCGAAGCGTTTCGGTGATTTCACAGCCGTCGACAACGTGTCGCTGTCGATACCGCATGGCACGTTCGTGTGCATGCTGGGGCCGTCCGGCTGCGGCAAGACCACCCTGCTGCGCATGATCGCCGGTCTGGAGGAGCCGTCGACCGGCACGATCCTGCTCGACGGCACCGACGTTACGCCGATCCCGACCCACAAACGAGATTTCGGCATGGTGTTCCAGTCGCTGGCGCTGTTTCCGCATCTCAACGTCGGCGACAACATTGCCTATCCGCTGCGCATACGCGGCATTGGCAAGGCCGAGCAGAAAAAGCGCGTCGCGGAACTCCTCGACATGATTTCGCTGCAGGGCTATGCGGAACGGCCGGTTGCAAAGCTCTCCGGCGGGCAGCGCCAGCGGGTGGCGATCGCCCGCGCACTCGCGCTGTCGCCAAAACTCTTCCTTCTCGACGAGCCGCTTTCCGCACTGGATGCCAAGCTGCGCGAGGCCATGCAGGTGGAACTGCGCCAGCTTCAGCAGAAGCTCGGGATCACCACTATCGTCGTCACCCACGACCAACGCGAGGCGATGACGATGGCCGACCTTGTCGTCGTCATGGGTGAAGGCAGCATCAGGCAGGCTGCACCGCCCGTCGAAATATACCGGAAACCGGCCGACGCCTTCGTCGCCGACTTCATCGGCTCGACCAACCTGCTGACCGTCGGTGCCGACGGCACACTGCTCGGCCGCGCCATGCCCAGCCTTGCGATGGCGACGCGGTCGGCAGGCGGGAAGCTGTCGATCAGACCCGAGGATGTGCAGCTCGTGGCAGCCGGCAGCGGCATGTTCGCCGGCACGGTCAGCTTCGTGCGCGACCTCGGCGGTACGATCGAAACCTTCGTCGATGTCGGCGGCACGACCGTAATGGCCATCACAACGCCCCGCGAGCGCACGCCTTTCAAGGCCGGCGACCCGGTCGACGTGACGCTGCCCCTGGAAAGCTGCGTGGTGCTGAAAGGATGAGCCCTGCTTTTGCCACGAGCGTGATCTGCGACAACGCACGGCAACACCTTCGCCGATCACAGGAATGCCGGCAATGAGACGCGAGCCGCCGCGCACGCTTGCCGACTACGCGCCGATCGCGTTTCCAGCGCTGATGCTTGTCATCTTCTTCGTCGTGCCCTTCTCGACGATGATCGCGGTCTCGTTCTTCCAGAGAGACCCGGCGGGCTTCTATTCGCCGGCATTCACATTCGCCAACTACGAGCGGTTTCTGTCCGCCTTCTTCGGCGGCGTGCTCGGTTTTTCGATCATGCTGGCGGTGATGGTGGCCATCGTCTGCGTGCTCGTCGCCTTCCCGTTTACCTGGCTGCTGACGCAGGCCTCACGGCGCGTACAGATCGTATGGCTGGTCGCAATCCTCTCGGTCCTGTCGCTGTCTGAAGTCATCATCGGCTTCGCCTGGTCGACGCTGTTCTCGCGAACGGCCGGGATCACCAATCTGCTCGTCATGGCGGGCCTGATGGCCGAGCCGCAGGCGCTGATGCCGGGTTTCGGGGCGGTACTGACGGCGATGGTCTATCAAGCCGTGCCCTACACGGTGCTCGTGCTCTACCCCGCCATCGTACGGCTCGATCCAACCCTGCTCGAAGCCGCGCGCACGCTTGGGGCCTCGCCGATGCGCGCCTTCCTCAACGTGGTGGTCCCGGCACTGCGCAACACCATCATGGCCACGCTCATCATGGTGTTCGTCTTCGCGCTCGGCTCATATCTGTTGCCGCAGATACTCGGACGGCCCCAGCACTGGACGCTGTCGGTGCTCATCACCGATCAGGCGATCTACCAGTCCAACATGCCGTTTGCCGCCGCCATGGCGGTGTTCCTCGTGCTGATGTCGCTGGCGCTCGTCGGCCTGACGCTGATGGTCGGCTCGCAGCGGGAGCAACGGACATGAGTGCCGCAACGCTGCGCCGCATCGTTTTCCTGCTGGTGGCCCTGTTTCTTGCCGGCCCGCTCATCGTCGTGGCAGGCGTTTCCGTGAACGAGAAGCAAAGCCTCATCTTCCCCCCGGAAGGCTTTTCCCTCGCATGGTACGGGCAGATCTTCAGCGATCCCGGCTGGCGGTCCGCACTGGTGAATTCCCTTACGCTGGCGGCCGCATCGGCGGCACTCGCCGTCATTATCGCGATGCCGCTCGCCTGGTTCCTGTGGCGGCGGATCGCGCCGTGGGCGCGCATCTTCCAGCTTCTGGGCGTGGCGCCCTTCATCCTGCCACCGGTGATTACCGCCTTGGGCTTCCTGACCTTCTGGGCAACGGTCGGCGCCTATGGCCAGCCATGGACGGCGGCGATCAGCCACGCGATCTTCTTCGTCACCCTGCCGCTTGTGACGCTGTCGCTGGGCTTCAGCTCCATCGACCGCAGCCTTGTCGAGGCAGCCTCGACGATGGGGGCGGACGACAGGACAGTGCTGCGCACGGTGGTGCTGCCGCTGATCCTGCCCTACGTGATTTCCGGCTATGCGTTCGCCTTCGTGCTGTCGCTCAACGAATACATCGTTGCCTACATGACCGTGGGCTTCACCATGGAAACGCTGCCGATCAAAATCTTCAACGCGCTGCGCTACGGCTACACGCCAACCATGGCCGCGGTCTCGATCTTCTTCGTCGCCGTTGCAGCGATCGTTTTTGGCCTGATTGCGCATTTCGGCGATCTGCCGCGATTGCTGGGCGCCTTGTCGGGGGATCGAGAGTGAAGATCGCCGTGCTCCAGATGCAGGCGCACCCCGGCGACGCCGCCGCCAACATAAAGCGCATCGGTCGCGCGGCGCGAGAGGCGGCGACGAGAGGAGCCGACCTCCTGATCACGCCCGAGCTCGCGATCACCGGCTATGGCGCCGGCGAAGCGATCCGCGCCCTGGCAGAGCCGGCAGACGGCCCTGCGCTCTCGCACCTCGCGGAGATCTCGGCCGAGACGGGAGTCGCGATCGTCGCGGGATTTGCCGAGGCCGATAAAGGCGCGGTCTGGAACAGCGCCGCCTTCATCCGCGGTTCTGAGCCTCCCGTCGTCTATCGCAAGTCCCATCTCTACGCGGACTACGAGCGCAACCTGTTCAGACCCGGGACACCTTCTGCCGTAACGATACAGCATGCCGGGCAGAAGCTGGGCCTGCTGATCTGCTACGATGTCGAGTTCCCGGAGAACGTGCGACGGCTGGCGCAGGTAGGCTGCACGCTGATAGCCGTGCCTACGGCGCTGCCGCAAAGCGACCATGCCGCTTTCATTGCCAGAAGCATGATTCCGGTCCGCGCATTCGAGAACCAGGTGTTCGTCGCCTATGCAAACCATTGCGGCGCAGACGAGCGTTTCGCCTATGCAGGGCTGTCGACGGTTGCCGCACCGGACGGCAAGGTGCTCACCGGCGCGGAAAATGTCGGCGAGGCACTTCTGATTACAGACATTCTGCCGAGCGCCTACACCGCGTCTGCCGAGGATAACACCTACCTGCGCGATCTGCGCTCGGTGGAGTGAGATCTATAGCTTCGTCCAGGCGCCGTTCTTCTTCGAGGATTTGACGCAGGCTTCCACGAAGGCCACGCCCTCGACGCCGTCCTCGACCGTCGGGAAGACAACGTCCTTCGGCATCTTGTCGCCATTGCGCCGCATCGCGCGGATGGCGCGCGCAGCCTCCGCATAGATATTGGCGAAGCCTTCGAGATACCCTTCGGGATGCCCCGCCGGAATGCGGCTGACGCGAGCAGCGGACGGCCCTGCCCCTGCCCCGCCCCGCGTGATCAAGCGCTTCTCCTCACCGAACGGCGTGTACCATAGTTGGTTGGGATGCTCCTGTTCCCATTCGAGCCCGCCCTTCGTCCCGTAGACGCGGAGCTTCAGCCCGTTCTCGTTGCCGGGTGCCACCTGACTGGCCCAAAGCATGCCCTTGGCAGCCGGCGCATTGCCGTTCGCCTTGAAGCGCAGCAGGATATGCGCGTTGTCGTCGAGCAGCCGACCGGGCACGAAAGCGTCGAGGTCGGCAGCAAGGCTGTCGAGTTCCAGGCCGGTGACGAAGCGTGCCAAATTATACGCGTGCGTGCCGATGTCCCCCGTTGCACCGCCGGCACCGGACTGTTTCGGGTCGGTGCGCCAGACGGCCTGCTTGGAGCCGCTAGCCTCGACAGCCTCGGTCAGCCAGTCTTGCGGATACTCGGCATGGACCACGCGCAGGTCGCCCAGCATGCCCTTGGCGACCATCTCACGCGCCTGCCGCACCATCGGGTAGCCGGTATAGTTGTGCGTCAGCACGAAAAGCCGCCCGCTCTTGGCCGCGGCGGCAGCAAGCTTCTTCGCATCGGCAAGGTTCGAGGTTAGCGGCTTGTCGCAAATGACATGAATGCCCGCATCGAGAAATGCCTTGGCGGCCGGATAGTGGACGTGGTTCGGCGTTACGATCGCGACGGCCTCGATGCCGTCGGCCCGCGCCGCCTCTGCCTTGGCCATCTCGGCAAACGACGCGTAGCAGCGTTCCGCATCGAGACCGAGCTCGCGCCCGGAAGCAATAGCCCGTTCCGGATCGGACGACAGCGCACCGGCCACCAGTTGAAACTCTCCATCCAGTCTTGCCGCGATGCGGTGCACACCGCCGATGAACGCGCCCTGCCCGCCACCGACCATGCCATAACGGATCGGTCCGGCGTCGGTTCTGCTGATTTCTGCTTTGGCCAAATCGACCTCCCTCTCTTCGCCGGCGACTGAACCTCAACTTTTAAACCGATTCAAGTGCCCCTTTCTCGATGATCGCAGTCCACGCCTGGCGGCTCAACCCTGAGTGGCCCGCCTTTTGCAACACCTGCCGCAGGTAACAGCAGATTTGGCAAAAGAGCGTTGGGGGTCGGAATTGTGTCCCTAAAAGATACAGAAATTCTGGAAACGAGGTTCGCCCGAACCTTTGGCATGGGCGACAGAATGCCAGCAGACCTGCGGACCAATGCGCAGGCCAGCCCGCACGTTAGCGGACAGATTTATGCAGTAATGGAACTGCTCGTCACGCTGCTGCTCGGCATGCTGATAGGGCACGTCTACGTTTACACGCATCTGGAACAGCACGATTTCCTCCAGACATACATCTGGCCGTCGATCCTCACCGTCCTGACCTTCGGCTACCTCAACTATCGCTCGAAGCTCTACGATGTGCAGAAGCTCTCGCGCTTCCTGACCTTCTCGAGCGCGGCGGTGGGTAACCTCGTTGGCGCATTCCTGATCGTCGCGTTGATTGGCCTCGCGATCGGGGCTGCCGACGAATTTTCGCGGCTTTGGTTCGGCGTGTGGTTGTGTTCGTCGGTCGTCGCCGTCTGGACGCTGCGCGCAGCCGCAGCGCGGGTCTTTTCGAGCCAGGCCGTGCAAGGCGCGATTTCCCGCCGTGCGGCGATCTTCGGCACGGACGCTCCACTGCGGCGCGCGGTCGAGGCATTGGGAATGCCCGACAGCGGCGTGCGCATTGCAGGCATCTTCGGCCCGACGCGCGACAGCGACCAGACTGGCGTTGTGACCGCACGGGACGGCGGCCTCGCGGAGCTGATCGATTTTGGCCAGCGCAACGACGTCGACACGGTCATCATCGCGCTTCCGCCGTCTCAGCGGCGGCATCTGGAGGATATGCTTTCGGAGCTGAGCGTTCTGCCGGCCGAGATCAAGCTCCTGCCCGATATCGAAACTCATATGGTTCCGTTCCGCGGCATCAGTTCGCTGGCGCAGGTGCAGTTCATAGACCTGCAGCAGAAGCCCATTTCCGGCTGGGGCCACATGATGAAGGCGGTCGAGGACTACGTGCTCGCCTCCATAGCGACCGTGCTGCTCGCACCGTTTCTGCTGCTCGTCGCCGCCGCGGTTAAACTCGACAGCCCCGGCCCCGTTTTCTTCAAGCAGAAGCGTCACGGTCTCAACAACCAGGTCATCACCGTCTTCAAGTTCCGTACCATGCACGTGCAGTCGGAGGGTCAAGGCTTCCGTCAGGCCACGCGTAACGACAACCGCGTCACGCGGGTCGGGCGGATCCTGCGCCGGCTGTCGATCGACGAACTGCCGCAACTCTTCAACGTGCTGCGCGGGGAGATGTCGATCGTCGGGCCCCGGCCCCACGCGGTCGAGCAGAACGCCGCCTATGCCGGGCTGCTGCCCATGTACAACAACCGCCATAGGGTGAAGCCAGGCATCACCGGGTGGGCGCAGGTCAACGACTTTCGTGGGCCGACCTTCACGGTCGAGGCCATGAACAAACGCCTGGAATACGACCTCTATTACATCGAGAACTGGTCGATCCTCTTCGACATTTCGATCATCGCCGCCACGCCCTTCATCGGGCTGGTCCACAAGAATGCCGTGTGAGGAAGATCACAATGCGCAACCAGAAAATTCGTGACCTCGTGCCGGTCTGCAAGCTTGGCGGAATGGCAAACGCCCGCCTCAGCCTGCGCGAGACGGTACAACTCATGGACGACGCCATCGCGGGACGCTTGCCCGAATTGGAACAGCCGCTTTTCATGACCTCGTCGAATGGACAGGTCCTGTCCATGTATGCGCGCAGCAGCAAGATAAGACGGCTGTTCGATCAGGCCGACGTTATCAGCGCGGACGGCCAGCCGATGGTGACGATCTCCCACCTGCTGACCTCCAAGCCGGTACCTGACCGCACCAGCACGACGGACCTGTTCGACGATGCGAGCCTGCTGCTGCCGGAAGGCACCTCTTACTACATGTTCGGCACCACGCCGGACGAGATCGAGCGCGCTGCCGCGACGGTCCGCCACCGCTTTCCGCGTATCAAGCTTGCCGGCTACTCGCATGGCTATCTGGACGCGGCAGGCGAGGAAGCACTGTTCGAGGATCTCGACCGGTTGCGGCCGGACATCCTTTGGATCGGTCTCGGTGTGCCGCGCGAGCAGGAGTTCGTGCTGCGCAACATCGACCGGCTGAAGAGCGTCAAGGTGGTCAAGACCTCCGGCGGCCTGTTCAACTTCTTGTCAGGTTCCCGCTCCCGGGCTCCCGTCTGGATGCAGAAGGCCGGCCTTGAATGGCTCTACCGCACGGTGCTCGAGCCGCGCCGGCTGGCGATGCGCTACCTGATCACCAATCCCCACAGCCTCTATCTTCTGCTGACGCGGACCGGGTGACACCTCGATGGCGGCGATAGGCGATACGAGAGGCAACGTCAGACGATCGGCCGGTCCGATCGTCACCGACGCATGGGCGCTGCAATGCTTCCTCATTGCCGCGACCATCGTCATGCTGCCGGTGAACTGGGCGCTGGGCACGGATCTGCCCTGGGTCTACCTCGTGGGCGTCGTCCTCGCCTTTGGAATGGTGCGTTTCGCACTCCCCGAGTGGCAGCTTCTGTCACTGGCGGCGGCGCTTGCCTTCTCGCTCTTTCTGGCAATGATGACTCATTTCCAGGGCGAGCGCGCCTTCGGTGCCGCCTACAACATATCCGTGCTGCTGCTGCTTCTGGTCTTCATCAATTTCGGCCGGCAGCTCGACCATGCCCCGCGCAACCACCGCGGCATCTGGCCCAAGGACACGATCTACGGCGCAGCCCTTATCGCCTACATCTCCTATGTCGTCTTCATGGTAGTGACCATGGGCTATTCGGCGGTGTCCGGCCAAAGCCGAATCTACTTCTATTCGCTCATTTTAGGTAACCTCGGCCAATTGCCGGGCATTCTCGGCACCTACGCGCTGAACATCGTCGTGGAGAGTGACTGGATCAACGGCGGGGTCGTCTCCCGCAATCACGGCATGGGTGTCTACGCCACCGAAAGCGCGATCCAGGTCGTCATGCTGGGCGCAATGGGCGCCATCTACCTGATCCGCCGGCGCATGTTCATGTGGGCCATACTTCTGGAACTCTCGATCCTCCCGATGCTCCTGCCGTTCGGCAGCCGCACGACCAGTCTCGCCTATGTCGCTTCGCTTGCGTTTCTGGCGGTGGTCTGGCGGGGCGGCGTGATGCTCGGCGTAATTCTGCTCGGGCCGTTGGTCCTGGCCGTGGTCGCTCTGTTTGGCCCGGACCTGGTCGACCTGTTCCAGGCTTCGGCGCAGTCGGTTGCCGAGTCCCGCGCGGGATCGACCGCGACGCGGCTGGAGACCTACGCCCTCGCGATCCGCATGGTGCTGGACCAGAACCTGATCTTCGGGCTGGGTATCAAGCCTGTCGACGTCTCGCTTGCGGAAATCCCGATCGGCTCGCATTCGAGCATGGTGTCGACCTTCACGCGCGGCGGACTGATAGGGCTCGGACTTTTCCTGGCCTTCTATCTGACAGTGGCCGTCCGCATGATCGTGGTGCAGGTGGCCGCCTTCACGCGCAGCGCCCGACTGACTAACGAGTCGCGGCTCGAACTGGTTTTTCTCGCCCGCGCAATCTTCGTCATCCTGATCTGGTATCTGACGGAAGATCTCGACGTGCCGCTGTACCATACGCTGCTATCAGGTGTTATCATCGGCATATTCTGGAACATGGGCGAGCGGCTGCGACGCATTTGACGGGTGCCACCAACGCAAACGGGCTGCCCTCGCGGACAGCCCGTCAGATGCTCGCCCCTGTAGTGCCGCGCTAGTTGCGGAACAAGAGCAGGATGTTTTCCGCATAGGAATTGGCTATCTGGAGCGACTGCACGCCAAGCTGCTGCTGCACCTGCAGCGCCTGCAGCCGGGTCGACTCCTTGTTCATGTCTGCATCGACCAGCTGACCGACACCGCGGTCAATCGAATCCATCAGGTTGGAGGTATAGTCCTTCTGCAGGTCCACACGCTTCTTGATCGCGCCGATGGCCGTCGCGGCGTTGGCCATTTCCGCCAGCGTCTGGTCGACGACGGTAAGCATCTGTTCGAGCTGCTCGTCGGTGTGGCCCACGACATTCAGCGACGATACAGCGTAGCCGTCGGTCGCGGCCGCGGTTCCGGGCGTGGCCGCGGTGGCGGTGTCGTCGCGCAATCCCGTCGTGCCGAGGCGGAGCCCCTCAAGCATGCCCATCGTTTCGTTCGTGGTTGCCGCGGCGTCATAGAGCTTGATAGCCTGTACGTCGATGCCGATGTAGCCGAGGATGATCGCGCCGTTCTGGTCGCGCGTGAAGGCCGAAACGATGTCGACCTCCTTGTGCACTCCATCCGAAGGATGACCGTTGGCGGCGAGCGAGTTGACTGACAGCCAGTTGGCGCCCGAGAAGGTCGCGGCGAGCGCGGTGAACCGAAGCTGCTCCTGGAAGGCGGTCACTTCTTCCTGGATACGCTCCTTATTGTCTTCGCTCATGCCGACGGCGGCTAGAACCTTCTGCTTGATCTCGTCGATGAGACCGATCGCGGCTTCGAGCGCCGTATAGGCGGTGTCGACGCGGCTGGCGCCGAGGCCAAGCGTATCCTGGACGGTGGACAGAACGTTGTTGTCGGACCGCATCGTGGTCGCGATTGACCAGTAGGCCGCGTTGTCGGATGCCTGCGAGACGCGCAGGCCGGTCGAGATGCGACCCTGCACAACCTCCAGTGCCTTGTTGGTGGCGTGAAGGACCTGCAACGCGGTCATCGCTGCCGGGTTTGTGTTGATGCTCGACAAGGTGTTGCCCCTTCTAAGACGCCCGCTGATTTGGTTAACCATAAGTAGATTTTCATGGTTAACGGGTCGTTAAGCAGACGTGCCGAATGGGGCGCTTCGAGACGCGCGCGCAGCACAAAGGCCCGCGCCCCCATGAGGAGCGCGGACCGGCACCGACTAAGGTGCCTTAGGGATCAGCCGCGGAACAGCGTCAGGATGTTCTGGCTCGACGAATTGGCGATCGACAACGCCTGGATGCCGAGCTGCTGCTGCACCTGAAGGGCGGACAGCTTTGCCGATTCCGCATTCATGTCGGCATCGACGAGCTGACCGACGCCACGGTCGACAGCATCGATGAGCTTCGACGTGAAGGTCATCTGGGATTCGAGCCGTACCTTCATCGCGCCCAGTTCGGAAGCAGCACCGCGCATCGCATAGAGAGCAAGTTCCGCCGTGTCGGCATCGGTCATCGTGGCGGCTTCCGCCTCGAGGTCGTAGGCGTTCAGCGTCAGGGTCTTGACTTCGGTCGAGCCCGCAGTGCCATCACCCTTGATGTAGCCCGTTACCACGGTCACGTTGGCGCCAGTGCTCGCCAGCAGGTTCTGGCCTTCGAAGTCAGCCGCGGCAGCGATTTCCTGCATGGCGGCAACAAGTTCGTCGATTTCCGCCTGGAGTGCCGCGGTATCGGTGCCGTCCTGCTCCATCGCAAGGTAGCGGGAGTGGATCTCGGTGGTCAGCTTGATCGCTTCGTCGAGGCCGGTATACGCGGCATCGAGGATCGCCCGGCCGAAGCCAATCGAGTCCTTCACGACGCCGAGCAGGTTGCTCTGGCTCTTCATACCGACCGAGATCGACCAGTAGGCCGCATTGTCCGAAGCCTCGTTGACGCGCGCGCCGGTGGCAATTCGGTTCTGGGTTACAGCAAGCTTCTTGTTGGTGCTGGTGAGGGTTTGCAGCGCCGTCATCGCGGCGGCATTCGTCAGGAGACTAGCCATTTTTCTACGCCTTGAACTGATTACGTCACGACATGCCGGGCTGATTGCCGGCGTGGCGGATTGGCGTCATGCCCCCGGATACTGCACACTCGGTCCGGCCCGCTTGTTGACGCTATTTATGAACAAGGATGGATAATGGGAGGCTAAGAAACATGGTTAATGAAGTATAAATCCCAATGTTTTTGGTTTATAAATAGTAAAAATACAGGATAAGTATTTATGAAATAGAAACTTTAGTTCTTAAATGGTAAAGGCCGCGCTCCGGCTGAAGCGCGGCCTTCGATTTTTCAGGGCTGGTCAGCCCTGCCTTGTCGCTTAGCGGAAGAGCGACAGGATGTTCTGGCTGTTGGAGTTGGCGATCGACAGCGCCTGGATGCCGAGCTGCTGCTGGACCTGCAGGGCCGACAGACGAGCCGACTCTGCATTCATGTCGGCATCGACGAGCTGGCCGACGCCGCGATCGAGCGCATCCATCAGCTTCGAGGTGAAGCTGAGCTGGGCATCGAGGCGGGTCTTCATCGCGCCGAGTTCCGAAGCGGCTTCACGCATGGCGACCAGCGACGCTTCCGTGGTGTCGGCGTCGGTCATGTTCGCCGTCTCGGCCTCGAGATCGTAGGCGTTGAGCGTCAGGGTCTTGGTCTCGGTCGAACCGGCAGTGCCGTCACCCTTGATGTAGCCGGTCACGACCGTGACGTTGGCGCCACCGGTGGCGAGCAGGTTCTGGCCCTCGAAGTCGGCAGCCTGAGCGATTTCCTCGATTGCCGTCTTCAGCTCGGCGATTTCGGCGTCGATGGCAGCCGTGTCCACGCCGTCCTGCTCGCGAGCAAGGTAACGCGAATGGATTTCCGAGGTCAGCTTGATGGCTTCGTCGAGACCGGTATAGGCCGCGTCGAGGATCGCCTTGCCGAAGCCGATCGAGTCCTTGACGACCGACTGCAGGTTGCTCTGGTTCTTCATGCCGACCGAGATCGACCAGTAGGCGGCATTGTCGGAGGCCTGCGAAACACGCTCGCCGGTAGCGATGCGGTTCTGCGTGGTAGCCAGGTTGTTGTTGGTCTTGGTCAGGGTCTGGAGCGCCGTCATCGCGGACGCGTTGGTCAGAAGACTCGTCATGAGAATACGCCTTGTACTGAGTACTAAACTGACATGCCGGGCAACTGCCGGCTAAGCGGAGGGGCGTCATGCCAACCGGAACACTCTGTGTTTCCTCCCGGCCCGCTCTTGAACGCAGATGTAAACAGCAATGGCTAACCGCCACCTAAGGAACATGGTTAATGATTTGCTTTTGCTGAAAAATTTACCATTCGCCTTAGTATTTCGGCTGCAGCGTAACTCCCGCACGGTAGACACAAGCAAAAGGCCGCGCCCTGAGGGACGCGGCCTGATGATAGGAAATAGGCTTCAGCCTATCCCAGCCGATGGAACGTCTTAGCGGAAGAGCGCGAGAACGTTCTGGCTGTTGGAGTTGGCGATCGACAGCGCCTGGATACCGAGCTGCTGCTGAACCTGCAGGGCCGACAGACGAGCCGACTCTGCATTCATGTCGGCATCGACGAGCTGGCCGACGCCACGGTCGAGCGCGTCCTTCAGCTTCGAGGTGAAGCTGAGCTGGGCGTCCAGACGGATCTTCTTGGCGCCGAGGTCAGAAGCGGCCTCACGCATGGCGACCAGCGACGCTTCCGTGGTGTCTGCGTCGGTCATGTTCGCCGTTTCGCCTTCGAGATCGTAGGCGCTGAGCGTCAGGGTCTTGGTCTCGGAGGAACCGGCAGTGCCGTCGCCCTTGATATAGCCGGTCACGACCGTGACGTCGGCGCCAGCAGTGGCGAGCAGGTTCTGGCCCTCGAAGTCGGCAGCCGCCGCAATTTCCTGGATAGCCGTCTTCAGTTCGGCGATTTCGGCGTCGATGGCATCCGTGTCCACGCCGTCCTGCTCGCGAGCAAGGTAACGCGAGTGGATTTCGGAGGTCAGCTTGATGGCTTCGTCAAGGCCGGTATAGGCCGCGTCGAGGATCGCCTTGCCGAAACCCATCGAGTCCTTGACGACCGACTGCAGGTTGCTCTGGTTCTTCATGCCGACCGAGATCGACCAGTAAGCAGCGTTGTCGGAAGCTTCGTTGACGCGCGCGCCGGTGGCGATGCGGTTCTGCGTGGTAGCCAGGTTCTTGTTGGTCTTGTTCAGGGTCTGGAGCGCCGTCATTGCGGACGCGTTGGTCAGAAGACTCGTCATGAGAATACGCCTTGTACTCGATACACAATTGACATGCCGGATTCTCACCAGCGAAGCGGCGCGGCCTCATGCCCGATCGGTTGGAAATCCCCATGACCAATCTGCCCCTCGCAATCCGTTCTAGGGGCCAAACCCTACGGATGAGATAAGCAGCGTGGTTAATTTTCGTCGGAAAATCAGATGGTTAACGTGCGCTGAATCGGCGCGTTAAGCAAACGAGCGCACGAGACTGCCAACGAGCAGGTTCCAGCCGTCGATAAGGACGAAGAACAGTATCTTGAACGGCAACGACACCACCACCGGCGGCAGCATCATCATGCCCATCGACATGGTGATCGTCGCCACGATCAGGTCGATCACCAGAAACGGCAGCACGATCAGAAAGCCGATCTCGAACCCGCGCCGGATTTCGGAGATCATGAACGCCGGAACGAGAATGCGAAAATCCGCGTCCTGAACGGAAACGTCCGCCTGTTCGCGTTCGCGCGCGAGATCTGCGAAAAGGTCGAAATCCTTGTCGCGCACATTGGCGATCATGAAATCGCGGAACGGCTCCGAGATGCGCCCGAACGCCTCTTCCTCGTTGATCTCGTTCGCGACCAGCGGCTGCACGCCCTCGTTCCAGGCCCGATCGAATGTAGGTCCCATGACATAGAAAGTCATGAACAGAGACAGGCTGACCAGGATCAGGTTCGCCGGCGTGCTCGGCAAACCCATGCCCGAGCGCAGGATCGAGAACACGATGACGAACCGGGTGAAGCTCGTCACCATGATGAGGATGCCGGGCGCAAGCGACAGGACCGTCAACAGTCCGAAAAGCTGAATGATCGAACCGACCGTCTGGCCCTCGAGCTGGCCGGTCAGGCCCCCGAGGTCGAGCTGCTGCGCGCTGGCCGGCGCGACAAGCACCAGCAGCAAAAGGACTGAGGTGGCCAAGCGGATCATTGGAAAAGCAACGTCCGGATCAGGATACGCTTGACGGAGCCGTCGCTGCGGATGGAGGCGCGCTCCTCGATATCGGAACGCAGGTGCTGAAAGCCACTCGCGCCTTCGACCTGATGAATCTTCACTGTACGGAGATAGGCGAGAACATCCTGCTGAATGGTCTGCGCCATCATCATGTCCGGTTCGGCATCGAACACCAGCGCCAGCTCAAGCCTCACCCATGTTCCCGTCGGCCCGGCCAGATTGGTTGTGATCGGTTCCAGATAGACGACACCCATTCCGTCATGGGCCTCGGCGAGCGTGGTCTCCGTCGCCTTCGCCGTCTCGACTGCGGCCTGCTCATGGGCAGCCGGTTGCTGGCCGGTCAGGTAAAGGCCGGAGCCCCAGCCGATACCGACCGCAACGACGCTTAATCCCACGAGCAGCGCGATCTGCAGCAGCAGCGAGGGTCCCTGCTTTTCCGGTGCCGTATCGTCGACGATAGCCAAGTCCATCACCCCTAGAACGGAAGCAGGTTGTCGAGAATCTGATGCCCGTAGGCCGGCTGCTGAACCTCCGTCAGTCGGCCCCTACCGCCGTAGGAGATACGCGCCTCTGCGATCCTCTCATAGGACACGGTATTGGCCGCGCCGATGTCGGACGGCCGCACAATGCCGGTAATCGTCAGCACCCGCAGTTCGGCATTGACCAGCACTTCCTGCGAGCCGCTGATCACGAGGTTCCCGTTCGGCAGCACCTCAGTCACCACCGCTGCCACCTGGAGCTGGATGTCCTCGGAACGAGCCGTTGCCCCCGCGCCCTTCGAATTCGTGGATGAATCGATATCGGCGCTGGCCGCGCCGGCGGTTCCAAGCCCCAGCCACGAAAGATCGGCGCCGAAGCCAAGGCCCCGGCTGCCGGTGCGGCTGCGTTCGGATTCGTTGCGGAATCGTGCGCGATCGTTGATGCGGATATCAACCGTGAGGATGTCGCCGGCGCTCAGCGCCCGCGCATCGGTAAAGAACTTGCTTTGCCGGTCGTCCCAAAGCGAATAACGCTTGGCCTCCTGCGCGGGCGGCGTCGGATAGGTGTAGATCGCCTGCGGATCGCCCACGCCATAGCCTACAGGCGAAAGCGTCGGCGGGACGCCGACCTCTTCCCGCACGGTCGAGCAACCGGCGAGCGCGAGCCCCGCGATGAGAAGAAGCGGCTTGCGCATCATGTCGGGTCCTGCTTGCGGGTGGCGCTCGCGAGAATGCCGGTAAGCACCGCGGCGGCCTTGCTGTCCATTTCATTGAGGATGATGCCAGCCTTGCGGGCCTGCAGTTTCATCAGGATGCTGGCCGCGACCTCGACATGCACCTCGGCAAGCCGCTCGGCCGCCGCGTCCGGACGCATCACGGAGTAGATCTCGACGAGGTTTTCCTCCGCCTTCGCGAGGAAGTCATTGCGGCGCGTGAGCCAGGCTTCATATTCGGCGCGCTTTTCCTCCATCGCCTCGATGCGCTGGTCGATATCCTTCTGAAGCGTCTCGAGTTCTGCCTTCTGCAAGGCGTATCTGCGGTCCCTTGCGGCATCGGCGATGTTGGAACAGAAGCGACGGACGTCCTCGTCCAGCTCGCTGACTGTCTCGGTGATAGCACCGACAGCCTGCGTTGCCGCGGGCGTTCCGCCGAAGACCACCGCACCCAGGATGACGCCGGCGCCGAGGGCCAGGGTTGCTGTGCCACGTGGTCGAAGGTTGAGGTAGCTGCGCATTGTCCTGGTCCTATTGCAGCACGAGTTCAGCCTGGAGCGCGCCGGCGGACTTGATGCCCTGCAGGATCGCAATGATGCCGTCCGGTTTCACGCCGAGCCGGTTGAGACCGGCAACCAGCGTCTGAAGGTCTGGCCCGTCAAGCACGGCGACGTTCGCGTCCGGCTGGTTCGCATCGATCGCCGTGAAGGGCTCGACCGCCGTTTCGCCGCGCGAGAATGGTTCCGGCTGCACGACCTGCGGCATTTCGGTGATGCGCACCGTCAAAGCGCCGTGGGAAATCGCCACGCGCGAGATGCGCACCTGCTGGCCGATCACGATCGTGCCTGTGCGTTCGTCGACGACCACGCGCGCAGGCGCATCGGATTCGACGACGATGTTTTCGAGTTCGGCAAAGAAACGCGCCGAAGAGATATTCGAAGGCCGATTGATGAGAACCGTACGTGCATCCTGCTCGGCGGCCAGCCGCTGGCCGAAACGGCTCACCGCATATTCGTTGATCGCGTCGGTGATCCGCACTGCCGTGGAGAAATCGGGATTGCGCAGTTGCAGCGTGAGCGTCGTATCCGCACTGAAGGAGGCGGGCACCTGCCGCTCGACAATGGCGCCGTTCGGGACACGGCCGCTCGTTGGCACGCCCTGCGTCAGCGTTTCGGCCTGACCCTGCGCGGTGAAGCCGGAGACGATAACCGACCCCTGCGCCACGGCATAAATCTCGCCATCGGGCGCGCGCAGCGGGGTCATCACCAGCGTGCCGCCTGCAAGCGAGGTGGCGTCGCCCATTGAGGAAACGTTAACATCGATCCGCGCACCCGACTGGACGAAGGGCGGCAGGTTCGCGGTTACGATGACGGCGGCGACATTCCGCGAACGGGATGCGCCGCCCCGCGTGGAGATGCCGAGGTTTTCCAGCATCGCCCGCACCGACTGCTCGGTGAAGGGTGAATTGCGCAGCCCGTCGCCGGTGCCCTGCACGCCGATCACCAGACCGTAACCGACGAGCTGATTGTCGCGGGCGCTTTGCAGCGTGGCGACATCCTTGATCCGCGAAACGGTAAAGCCTCGTCCGGAAAGCGGGTCGTTGCGGTTCACGCCGCCATAGGCCGCCCCGCCATAGACGTCGCCGGCCGGTTGCGCCCCGTTCGCAAGCGCTTCGTCGGCACTGGAGGCGCCGACGAAACCGAGACCGAGGCAGAATGCAAGGATCAGCGCACGCATCATGATTCGGAAACTCTGATCGAACCGTCGCCCATCACCGTGCCGGTGAAGACGACACCGCTGTCGATATTGCGAACCTTGACGAGATCGCCGGCAGCGCCGGCCTGCAGCGGCACGCCCGCAACCGAGATTTCGAGCACCCCTTGCACGAAGCGCACCTGCACCGGCTTGCCGGTCTCTACCAGATAGGCGTCCCTCACCGCCGAAAGGCCAATCAGACGCCCGGGCAACAGCGTGCGCCGGGCAACCTTGCCGTCGACCTGGCCCCATGCACGCGCGAAGGCGGCCGGGTTGCGCAACTGACGACGCAGCGGAACTTCCTCCAACGCGTCTGTGGTGACCGTCTCGCCGGGATAGATGACGCGCGTTGTCACCAGCACCGTCTCCTGCGCAAAAGCCTGCGCGGCGCCGGCCACAGCCAGCAGCGCGATTGCCAACAATGTCCTGCGCAGGAGAAGACGCATCATCGGTCCTATCTCAGTCCCTGGGTGACGACCGCGGCCATCTCGTCTGCCGCCTTGATGACCTTGGAGTTCATCTCGTAGGCGCGCTGCGCCGAGATGAGCGCGGTGATTTCCTTCACCGGATCGACGTTGGACGATTCAAGGTAATACTGCTCGACCGTGCCAAAGCCCGGATCGCCGGGCACGCCCACATTGGCGGGCCCTGACGCGTCGGTTTCCTGGAAAAGCTTGTCCCCCAGCGGCGCCAGGCCTGCCTCATTCGAAAAGACGGAGACCGTAAGCTGGCCGAGCTCCTCGAGCTGCACCTGCCCATCGAAGCGCGCGAAGAACTGGCCGGACTTGTTGACGATGATCTCGACGGCGTCCTCGGGAATGACGATACCGCCGGCGACCAGATAGCCGTCAGCCGTGACAAGCTGGCCTTCCGCATTGGTGTTGAAGCTGCCGGCGCGGGTGTAGAGTGCCTCGCCGTTCACGCCCTCGACCTGGAACCAGCCGCCGCCGGCGATCGCGACGTCCAGCTTGTTGCCGGTTTCGGCGAGAGGACCCTGCGTGTGAATGTTGCGGACCGCGGTAGTCTTGACGCCGAGGCCGATATGCGTGCCTTCCGGCACGAGCGCCTGGTTGGCCCGGTTCGGCGCGCCCTGCACGCGGTCGACCTGATAGAACAGGTCGGAGAACTCGGCCCGCGCGCGCTTGAACGACGTGGTGTTGATGTTCGCGATGTTGTTCGCGATCACTTCAAGGTTGGTCTGCTGGGCGGTCATGCCGGTGGCGGCGATTGCAAGTGCTTTCATCGCTTAAATCCTCAGATCGCCATGCGGCTGATTTCGAGATAGGAGCTCACGATCTTGTCGCGGATCGCGATCGCAGCCTGAAGGGTCTGTTCGGCGCTCATCACCGCATCGACGACCTCACGCGTGTCCGCTTCGCCCTGCAGCGCCTGCAAGGACAGGCCTTCCGCGTTGCGCAATGTCGAGATCGCCTGCCCCGAGGCAGCCGAAAGAGCGGCAGCAAAAGTCGTCTCGGGAGCGACGTTGGGGCGATTGAGCGCCGGGCCGGTGATGTTGGCGAGGCCGTCGAGCATGCCGGCCACCTGACCGACCTTATCGACTCCTGCGAGTCCCTGGATCATTACTGGCCCCTCATCAGTTCAATGGTCATGGAAATCAGTTCGCGTGCCTGCTTGATGGTCTGCAGGTTCGCCTCGTAGCTACGGTTGGCCTCGCGCATGTCAGCCATCTCGACCAGCACGTTGACGTTCGGCATCTTCACGAAACCAAGCTCGTCAGCGGCCTCGTGGCCGGGCTGGTATTCGGTGACGAACGGCGTGCGATCGGGCGAGATAGCCGAAATTTCCACCATATGGGCACCCGAGGCGCGGTCCAGCTCGGCAGTAAACGTGATCGTCTTGCGCTGGAACGGATCGGCGCCCGGCGTATTGCCGGTCGACTGTGCATTGGCGAGGTTTTCCGAAACGATGCGAAGGCGCTCGGATTGAGCGCCCAGCCCCGACGCGGCCACCTTGAGTGAAGAAATGAGCGGATCCATCATGACTACCCCCTGGTCGTCATCATCAGCATGCGGTGAAACGACCTGACGATCGCCGTGTTCATCTCGAAGGAGCGGCGAACCTCACCGGATTTCATCAGTTCGTTTTCCAGCACAACGGTGTTGCCGGAGGGCATCGTCGGATGATCGTCGTTAACCTGGCGAACGTTGAATTCGCCCACCGCATTCGCACCCGCCAGATGCAGCGGATGCGTCGCGCGCATCGACACGCTCGTCTGGTTCAGCACGGCCTCGAACGGCTCGACCTCACGCATGCCGTAGCCGGGCGTGTTCGCATTGGCGATATTGCTTGAAACGGCGGTCTGGCGCACCGAAAGCCACTTGGCTTGCTGGGATGCCAGATCGAACAGGCTGACGGGTTGCATCGCTACTCCCTTGACGCGTAGCGCCACCCTAGGGAGTGAGTCTTGCGTGGACCTTGCGCGCGGTCAGCGCTGCAGTTCGACGACCTTGTCGAGGGTCGTTACCAGCACCCAGTTTCCGTCCCGCTGCTCGATCGAGGCCACCTCGCTGGCGTCGGGCAGACGAGAACCGCGCTGCACGACCCAGAGCCCGTCATCGTCCTCGATCATCGCGCGGCCATTGGCGACATGGACCAGCTTGAAGCTTATGAGATCCGATGGAAACGGCTGCTCCGAGGCGGGGACGGCCCGAACCTCATCTTCTTCTCCCGGCAGCGTGGCAGTGGGGAAGAAGTCCAGGTTCATCTTCGGCACTTCGCCGGTCGAGAAGGGCTGGTTGATCAACGCTGGCTGATAGACCAGATTGGACGGCGGCGTTACCGAGCCGCGGCCTTCGAAAATGAACTCGCGAACGCCGAACTGCTCCTGATTGAAGAAGATATACCACGGAAACAGCGCGCAGGTCAGGCCGAGTGTAACGCCGAGCGCCGCGACAACGATATCGCTGCGGTCCCGTTTTCTGGCTTTTGGCGGCAGCGCAGCAGGCTTTGCAACCTGCGCGGGCGGCGCGGAACTGGCGCGGGCGGCCTTGGGCGCCTTGAACTCTTCGAAGGGAGCCGGCTCTTCCTTCCTGCGGAACCCCAGGCGATGCAGCAAACCCTTTTTTTCGTGACGGCTGGCGAGCTTGGCCTGATAGGCGTCACGCTCAGCCTGGTCGCGTTCGTGATAGAGGGTCCTGATGGCCACATCGCGCGCTTCGGCGAGAGCAGTTCCATCGCCCGCGAGCCGCGGACGGCCCTTGTGTCCGAGGCCAAGCCTATTCGACAGGTTCATCGACCGGCTTCTCCTTGCTCCTCAGGTGGCGGGCGAGATCGGCGAACGGATCTGGCGAGACCCTGTCCTGCGGCGTCTGCGTCAGCGCCTCGTATATGGTCGGCACCTGCCGGACCGCGAGATCGAGTTCCGGATCCGCGCCGGGCTGGTATGCGCCAAGCAACCTTATGTCGCGGGTATCCTCGAAGCGGGCAATCATGCTGCGCAGGCGCGTCACCAGTATCTGCTGCTCCTTCGTCCACGCCTTCGGCGCAAGCCGCGAGATCGACGCAAGAGGATCGACGGGCGGATACCGCCCCTGCTCGGCGATCGACCGATCAAGCACGACGTGGCCATCGAGAATACCGCGAATGGAATCGGCGACCGGGTCGTTGTGATCGTCACCGTCGACCAGCACCGAAAGAATGGCCGTGATCGATCCGGCGCCATCGACACCTGGGCCGGCCCGCTCCAGAAGCTTCGGAAGATCGGTGAAGACCGAGGCGGGATAGCCGCGCGCCACGGGAGGCTCGCCGACACCAATCGCCACTTCCCGCAGCGCGTGAGCAAAACGTGTGATCGAATCCAGCACCAGCAGGACGCGCTGCCCCTGCTCGCGGAAATGCTCGGCGACACGCATCGCCATATCCGGCGCGCGCTTGCGCATCATCGCGCTTTCGTCGCTGGTCGCCACAACCGCCACGGTTTTCGCCAGGCTCTCCGCGCCGATGGTATCTTCGAGGAACTCGCGGACCTCGCGTCCTCGCTCGCCGACCAGCGCCACCACAACCGTGTCGAACGCTTCCGCGCTCGCAAGCATCGCCAGCAGCGTGGACTTGCCGACGCCCGATCCGGCGAAGATGCCGAGACGCTGTCCGAAGCAGATCGGGGTGAAGATGTCGATCACGCGCACGCCGGTCCTGAAACCGGTGGTTACCCTCTGGCGGGACATGGCGAGAGGGGCGGCCGCCGCCTCGCCGGCTTTACCTTGCAGCAGGGAACCAGCGCCATCGACCGGCCGGCCAAGGGCGTCGATCACACGGCCACGCCATGAAGCGTGGGGAGCAGCGCCGCGCCCGGTCTGAATGAAGACAGGGTCGCCGATACCCGCATCCGCGTTGCGTTCATATGGAGCCACCAGCACTTCTTCCGGGCCGATTCTCACGATCTCGCCGGAGCGCGCACCCGATGCCGACCGATGCTCGATGACGTCGCCGAGCCGCGCGCTCGCCGAGATTCCGCGCACGCGGTAATGGCTGGGGGAAACCTCGTCGATGCGTCCGCCGTTGCGCAGGAGCATGCGGTCACCGGCGAAGCGGGATTGCAGATGCTCCAGTGCATGCAGCGTCGTCTCCGGCAGGTCTGCCGGCGCCGCGGACACGGCGGCTTGCACCGGCAAGGGCTGGATGTCAGGCTCGGCGGCCATGAACCTACCTGTTCGGTCCAAGCGTAGAGATCGCCTGATCGAGCGCATTCTCGCTGTCGCGGATCAGGGCCGACGTTTGCTCGAAGGCGCGCTGAACCTGAATCAGGCGGGTAATCTCCTGCACCGGGTTCACGTTCGAATCCTCGACGAAACCTTGAGCAACGCCGATATCCATACGGTCGACGATGGGTTCGGGCGGACCAAACGGCACAATGCCGGAGTTTCCGAAGCGCTGGAAATTGATACCGGGCTGGAAATCAAAGAGGCCGATCGCACCGATCTGAACACCGTTCTGACGCAGCGAACCGTCCGCCCCGGCCTCCGGGGGACCTCCCTGCGGATTGAGCTGGATCGGCGCACCGCCAGCGTCAAGCACGCGGTAGCCTTCGAGCGTGACGAGTTCCCCCGTATCGAGCATCGTGAAGCGACCGTCGCGAGTCATGACCGGGCCCTGCGGCGTCTCGATGCCGAACCACGCGTCGCCCTGGATGATGAAGTCGAGCGGATTTCCGGTCTCGCGAATACCGCCAGCCTGCTCCGACAGATAGGTGTCACCAGACGAAACGAACGAAACGGATTGCGACCCCAGCCCGCTGACGAGGTCCTCGAACTTCACACCGGTGGCGCGAAAGCCGACCGTGCTCGCATTGGCAACGTTGTCGGCAATGGTTGTGAGACGTTTGTCCAGCGCGATCTGCGAGGACAGGGCGACGTAGATTCCGGATTGCAAGGTTCGTTTCCTATCGTTGCATCTTGGCGATCGCCATCATGGTGTCCATCGAGATGCCGAACTCCATCGGCTGGAACAGACTAACAAGCATGGACTCGGGCGACGTGGTCGGATTGTTGATTTCCCACATCGTCGCGAAGCGCTGCATGAGCTTGCCGAGTTTCTCGGGGTCCTGAAGATCCTTGAGATCGAGTTTAGACTCGATGAGCTTCGCCTGCTTGTCCACGTCGAGCTGGGCGACGGAGTCGGGCAGGCCGAGCAGGGTCCGCACTACCGTGCCTAGCGCCTTGTCGCCGAGAATCTGATAGGCGTTTGTGATCTCGCCTGCCTTGCGCTCGAAATAGAGTGCAAGCCGAACGCCTTCGTTCTGGACACCGGCATCCTCTTCCAGCTTCTGGCGGAGGAACTTGTCGACCGACGGCTGCAGCGCGGCGTTGTTGGTCGTCGCGTGCTCGCCCAGCCGCACGAAATCGAACGTCGCGACGAATTTCGCCCACTGCTCGTTCTCGTCCTTGTTCGCCGGGCTGTTCGGATCAGCCACGCCGCCTTCCAGCATCTTGCGTACCAACGCCTTGTCATCCAGGGCATCTTCGAGGTCGAAGGCGGACAAGGCGTAGGTCAGCAGCCGTTCGTTATCCTTGTGCAGGAACTGATCGATCGATTTCACGCTGCCGATGTTCTGGGCGTAGTTGGCGCTTTCCTGAACGTGGAATTCGGACGGCTGACCTTCGGAGGGCGTGTGCATGCCCAGATAGAGATCAATCACCGGGTGCTGGGCCAGCGTGTAGGTGGTCGCGAATTCGCCATAAGCTGCAAAGTTGAAGCTCTTGACGAACTCGGCGTAGCGCTTGTCGATCAGCTTGTTGGCGAAGCTTTCCGGGTCCGTGATGCCCTCTTCCAGCGCCTTGACCATGAAAGCCTTGGCATAGGTCATGTCTTCAAGGCCATGAGCCTTCATGGCGTAATTAAAAAGCCGAGGATTATCGACGAATTCCTTGATCGAACGAACCTTACCGATATTGGCGAGGTAGTATTCGGTATCTCTTTGCACCACCGGTTGCTTCTCGACGCGCTCAAGCGACTTGTCGAGATCACGGGTAATCAGGTTGTAACTCATATACGTATTGAGCACGCACGCCTCCATTCCACCGGATGGTCGGTCAGTAGATACCCACAAAATGCTTGCGCGAAGCTGAACGGCACCGGTTGCATGCGATGCACCTGCCCCCATTCAAGCTTCGCGCAAGCCCGGCACGATAGGCAGCAGAATGACAGCGCGCATGTAGAGGTGGACCCCGTGGGCATTCTGATCGGTTTTGTGGTGATCTTCGGCTGCGTCCTTGGCGGCTACATGGCCATGGGCGGGCATCTCGACGTGCTCATGCAGCCTTGGGAACTGGTCATCATCGGCGGCGCCGGTGTCGGCGCTTTTCTGATCGCCAACCCGGTGTCAACCGTAAAGGACTCCGGCAAGGCGATCATGGAAGCCTTTCGCCACCAGGTGCCGACCGAGCAGGACTATCTGGAGACGCTCGGCGTACTGCATAGCCTGATGCGCGAATTGCGTACGAAGTCGCGCAACGAAGTCGAAGCGCATATCGACAATCCGGACGAATCCTCGGTTTTCCAGGCATTTCCGCGCGTGCTTTCGAACCGCGACCTGACCAACTTCATCTGCGACTACTGCCGCATCATCATCATCGGCAACGCCCGTCCATTCGAGGTCGAGGCGCTGATGGACGAAGAAATCCACACCATCAAACATGACAAGCTGAAGTCGTATCATGCGCTGGTGGTGCTGGCCGACGCATTCCCCGCGCTGGGCATCTGCGCGGCCGTTCTGGGCGTGATCAAGGCCATGGGCGCCATCGACCAGTCGCCGGAAATCCTCGGCGGCCTCGTCGGCGCCGCTCTTGTCGGCACGTTCCTGGGCATCTTCCTCAACTACGCGGTGGTTGCGCCGATCGCTCAGAAGGTGAAGATCGTACGCGACAAGAAGAACCGGCTCTATGTCATCGTGAAGCAGACCCTGCTTGCATACATGAACGGCTCGCTGCCGCAGGTCGCCCTCGAGTTCGGTCGCAAGACCATCTCGGCTTACGACCGCCCGTCGATCGACGCGGTCGAGCAAAGCACCCTGCACGCCGCCGACGCGGCCAGAAACGCAGCTTAGAGGCGGTAGCGTGAACGACGTCGCGACAGCTCGCAATCCCATCGTCGAACGCCTGATCGGCGACACGGGAGAGCCCGACCACATCATCAAGGCGGCACGCGCGCTGGGCCTGCGGGCCCTGCCCGCAATCCGCCAGAGCCTCAACGAACAGGTCTCCTACCCGATTGAGATCGAAGTCGAGTCGGTTGCCTTGAGCCGCATGGCAGAAGCGCGCCGTGCAGACGTCGAAAACGACGCACTGGTCGTCGCGGCTTCCGCGACCTCTCCGGATGCGCTGATGCTGATCGCCGATGCCGGCGCTATCGCCCTTCTGGTAAGTGCGCTTTTCGGTGGCGATCCCGATATGCCGGTCACCCCTATCGATCGCGCCCTGACCTCAATCGAGCTCGAACTGGCCTCGGTGGTCTTCGAGGCAACAGCGAAGGCACTTAACGGTTCGGGCGTGCGCGCGCTTTCGATAAAGTTCCCGATGCCGTCCGCTATTTCCGGCAAGGACCTGAAAAAGCTTGTGATCCGCGACGGCCCCGCCGTCCGCATCGCCTTCACGCTCATCACGCCGTCCGGCGAGGGACGCTTCACGGTGATGATGCCGCAGCGCGTGTTGCTCCTGCACCGGGGCGACGCCGGCGCGGACCTGCCGCAGGAGCAGGAAGCGGAATGGAGCGCACGCTTCAGCGAGGAGGTCATGCGTTCGGGCGTTCGGGTTGAAGCGACAATCCCGCTTTCGCGCATGACGCTTGGCGAATTGTCGGAGCTGTTTGTTGGCCAGGTGCTGGAAATGCCGGAGACCGCACCGACAAGCGCACGGCTGTCGGCGCGCCGCAAGACGCTTTTCACCTGCGAGTTCGGCAAGATCGGCCAGAACTTCACGGTTCAGATCATAGAGCCCTACGACGCGGGCAAGGAATTCATCGCCGGGCTTGTGCCGCGCTGAGCCGCGGGATCGGTTGCCGAAACAAGCCTTCAAGGAGACGAACATGAACACATCCATCCCCGATTTCGACAAACTCGGCACGCTTGGTAATCCCGACGAGACTGCCGGCTTCGGCGAGGATCGCCAGGAAGAAGAGCTGAACAAGGCCATCGAGGAGCTGCGCGGCGTCCTCCACGATGAGGAAACTGTGGAAATGTCGGACCTGTCCGACGATAAAGCAGCGCCCGCGGCCCCGGCGCGCAGCGAGCGCGCGCCCAGCCAGAGCGGGAATACCAACATCATCATGAACATCCCTGTGGACGTTCAGATCGTGCTGGGTAGCGCCGAAATGCCGGTTTCGGAGCTGATGGCGCTTCAAAAGGGCTCTACCGTGGCGCTTGACCGCCGTATCGGCGAGCCGGTCGACGTTGTCGTCAACGGTCGCAAGATAGCCAGCGGTGAGATTACCGTCCTGGAAAACGACCCTTCACGTTTTGGCATCAAGCTCACGCAGATCATTGATACTGCCAAGCCCGGCTAAGCCGTTATAAACTCGGGTTGCGAATCGGGGACAGTGTCGGAATGAGCCTGGAAGGCAAGCTGACGAAGGCTCAGAAAGCCGCCGCCATCATGGTGGCCATGGGTAAGCCATCGGCTGGCCGGCTTCTGCGTTTTTTCAAGCATGAAGAACTGAAGGCGCTCATCGACGCAGCCCGCATGCTCCGCACGATTCCGCAGAGCGAGCTTGAGAACATCGTCGCCGAGTTCGAGGAAGAATTTACCGAAGGTGCCGGCCTGCTCGATTCCGGCGACCAGATGGACACGATCCTCAACGAATCGCTGTCGCCTGAGGAAATCAGCGCGCTGATGGGCTGGGGAAAGCCGTCGCTTATGAGCGACGAGGCGCCGCCGATCTGGCCCGACCTTGCAGAAATGCCGGCAGAACGGCTTGGCGCGCTGCTTGAAGGCGAGCACCCGCAGACGATCGCTATGGTGTTTTCCAATCTGGAGTCCCAGCCCGCGGCCAACGCGCTTTTGACCTTCGAGAAATCGATGCGGCGCGAGGTGCTTCGCCGCATGCTGTCAATGACCTCCGTCCAGCCTGCCGCCAAGCAGCTCGTCGAAAACCAGCTTCGCGTCCGCATCGCCGCCGATTCGACCGGCAAGGACGTTTCGGCAGGCCAGACCCGGGTTGCCAGCCTGCTCAACGAGCTCGACAAGACCGTGCTCGACGAACTCGTTTCGGATCTTGAGGAGAGCGGTGTCGAGGGCATCGAGGCCGTCAAGGCCCGGCTCTTCACCTTCGACGACATCGTCACGCTGGACCAGAAGGCCCGCGTTACCCTGTTCGACGGCATCTCGACGGAACTCGTCACCATGGCGCTTCGCGGCGCACCGCAGGACCTGGCCGAAGCCGTTCTGTCGGCGATCGGCGCCCGCTCGCGCCGCATGATCGAATCGGAGCTCACAATCGAATCCGATGCTGCAACGCCGGCGGAGATTGCAAAGGCGCGCAAGCGCATTGCTGCAACGGCGATCGGTCTCGCGGCGACCGGCGCGCTCGAACTCCCTGCAATGCAGAGCGCCGCCTGACCTCTTCGTCCTCTGCTGAACGGGTTGCTTGATGGCCGAACAGGCGGACAAGGAAAGCAAAACAGAAGAAGCCACGGAAAAGAAAATCCGTGATGCGGTCGAGAAGGGACAATTGCCCTTCGCCAAGGAGGTGCCCGTTGTCGGCTCGTTCCTGGCAATCCTGGTCTTCCTGATCTTCATCGCACAGTCGGGCGCGATCGAGCTTGCCGGTTTCCTGTCGATGTTCCTCGAGCGTCCCGAGAGCTGGTCACTGGCCACCGAACACGATGCGGTGCTTCTCTACCGCCAGGTATTCCTGGAAATCGCCAAGCTGCTGGCAAGCCTGATGGCGTTGCTGGTGGGAGCCGGCATCGCGGCATCGGTTTTCCAGAACGTGCCGCGCTTCGTGGGCGAACGTATCCAGCCCAAGCTCTCGCGCGTTTCACCCAAGGAAGGCTGGAGCAGGCTGTTCGGCCAGAAGGGACTGGCAGAATTTGCCAAGTCGCTGGGCAAGCTCGTCTTCGCCGGCGCGGTACTCGCCTTCACGATGCGAGACGCGCAGACGAGGCTCCTGGCCGGCATGATCACCCAGCCGGAAGCTTTCGGTGCGGTCATCCGCGAAATCGCAATCGAGATCGTGGTGGCGATAACCGTCATCATGGTCGTCATCGCCGCGGTCGACCTGCTGTGGACACGGTTCCACTGGCGGCAGGACCTGCGCATGACCAAGCAGGAGGTCAAGGACGAGATCAAGCAGGCTGAGGGCGATCCGATCATGCGCGCACGGCTGCGCTCGCTGCAACGCGACCGCGCCCGCCGTCGCATGATGGCCGACGTCCCGAAAGCCACGCTCGTCATCGCGAACCCCACGCACTTCTCGATAGCGCTGCGCTATGTGCGGGACGAAACGCCCGCTCCCGTCGTCGTTGCAAAGGGGCAGGATCTCGTAGCGTTGAAGATCAGGGAGATCGCGGAAGCACACGAAATCCCGATTTTCGAGGATGTGACGCTCGCCCGCTCCATGTACAATCAAGTTTCAGTGGATAGTGTGATTCCGCCTCAGTTCTATCAGGCGGTCGCCGAACTCGTTCGGGTCCTATACGCAAACAAGGCAGCCCCCGCTGCAGGCAGGGTGACGTCATGAACCGCCAGCCACATTCATCCACCCGCGAGATAATCGTGGCCAACGCCATCAAGGAGGTGGTGAGCGAACTGCGCCTTGTCGATGTGGGCGATTATATCGCCTATATCCGCCTTGAGCGGTTCGCCAGCGTGGCCGATCTCGTCGATTCCGCCGCGGAACTCTATTTCGAGCCCGGCACGGTGCGACTTGGCCACGGCGGGGAGGCCCACGCGAGTTGGAGCCATGCTCCCCGCATCGTCCTCGACCTCGAATTGCGGCCCATGGGCGTCACCGTCTATTTCGCGCTGACGATGACCGCCAAGCATGCGTCGGTCGAAGTCAACTACGTTTCGTTCGACAACGCCTCGCCCGATCCGCTGGAGAACAATGCGTTTCTCGAAGCCGCACTCGAACGCGCCCGGATCCGCAAAAGCGAGCCGGCGGTCGCGAGCAAATAGCTTCAGTCGATCAGGCCGCTGCGAAGCGCTTTGGCAACCGCATGAATGCGGTTGACGGCATTCAGCTTGTGCGTCGAATTGGTGAGATATTGGTTGGCCGTATGCACGGACAGACCGAGCGAAGACGCAATATCCTCACTGGTCATTCCGCTGGCTGTCAGCCGCAGGCATTCGATCTCGCGCTTGGATACCGGCAGGGCCTTGGCGCAGTCCTCGAGCCGCTGCTTGGCAACCTCGCCGAAAAGGGCGAAACAGCGCGCATGAACGTCGCATAAGCCGACTTCGTCGATCACGATGCTGTCGCCCGCGAAAGCGATCACACCGCTGCGCCCGTGCTCCAGCGAAACCGGAAACGCGATCCCGCAAGTGTCAGACTCTGTCGGGCTTTCAATCTCGTCCGCCCAGCAGCGCGCGCCAGCACTCGGAAAGGGCGGGGCCCCTGCGGGACGCCACCACAGCGGCACGGTCGACTGAGCGATCTGCCGCGCAAATGCGCCCGCTTCGCGTGCCGACAGGGCCTTGGAAAGAAACGAAACACCGGGAAAATCGCTGTCGAAAACCGGCGCCAGACGCCTGCTCTCGCCTTGGGGCGACAGGAACTGAAGGCTGAAGCTCTCGGCATTCATCGTGTCGGCGATCCTGCGACACACGCGCACGGCCTCCGGCAGGCCGGTCACGGGCTGCGGGCTCCATTCCGCCGGCAGGCTCCAGCCGGTCAGCTTTTCTTCGTCAAACATTCGTGCTCCCCCGAGCCCTGACCGCAGCCATCAGATGATCCCGCTTCTGATTGCAGTGGCGATCGCCATTGCGCGATTGCTGGCGCCAAATTTCTGGATCGCGTGCGCAACGTAGCTGTTCACGGTATTGGACGACACGCCGAGGATCACCGCGACCTCGTCGGTCGTCTTTCCCTGAGACACCCAGGCGAGGCATTCGCGCTCGCGCTCGGACAGCGGGTCGCGGGAGGCGCGACTGCCTGTGGCCGTGAAGAATTGGTTGAGCGCGTAGCAGCAGGCCATGTGGGCACGCGCCAGCGCTGCCGCATTGATGCCATGTCGGGTCTCCCCCGAAAACAGGGCGAAGATGCGCGTGCCGCCCGCGTCGAGCTTCTGACAATAGAGCTCGGCATGACCGTGGTCTCGCAGGGCGCGCCTTTCCTCGGATGACAGAAACGTGGCCTCGGCGGTCACGATGGCACGCGGCTGCATGCCCGGACCCGTTGCATTGCCGCTCTCGATGACGGCGGCGATGCCTTCCGTGCCCAAATCTTCGAGCGCGTCGAATATCCAGTTTGAGGTGATGATGCGGACGGATTTCGGCCCCCGCTCCACGGACGGCTCGACCAGCATGTAGAGGTCAGCGCAGATCTCGCTACAGGTGCGTCGCATAAACCGCGCAAGCCCCGCACGCGACGTCACCGGTCCTGGTGCGTCCTGCGTCGTCTGAATCGGGGCGGCCTGTGTCATCGGTCCGTCGGGTTGCCGGCCATCATGGCGCGGTGATTGTCGGAAACTCTCAAACGCAAGCGCGAATCCAGCTAACGCCCCGCGACATCGCGAGACCGCCCAGACAACGCTGTTACGGACAAACTCATTTCAGCGGCAGGAAAAAAGACCCGCACGACACGCCCTGGCAGAGCGGTCACAGCCTGAGGTCGGCACAGGAATCCCGGAAAACAACCGACGCCCTGAAGTGCGCCAATCCGCGAATCACTTTCGACCGCCCAAACCCGCTTACATGCAGAGTGATATGTATCCGATTGATTCGCGTCAAGATTCCGCAGCAGGGCGGCTTAACAAAATGCTTTAAGGATTCGTTAATGCGGCTTTTCAGTACCACCGGCGATCGCCATGGCTTCCCGCATCGGCGCCACCGTGCAGCCAGCGGCCAACACCCGCTCGACCGCCTGTGAAAGCAGGCGCGGCGAGCACCCATGCTCGCTCGGCCCCTCCTGCACATCGTGGGTATAGAACACCAGCCAGGCATTGCTGCGAACCGCTTCGCCGATGACTTCGTCGAGGCCTTTCTCATCGAGCCTGCAATCGTAGAGCTGGACGGCAAGAAGCTGCGCGCGGTCGGCTTTGCCTGTGTTGAGGCCGTGCCGCACGCCCCGGCTGTTGGCAAAGCGCCGGGCCGTCAGCGCCTTCTGCGAAAAGCCGACGGCGCCGTAAGGGTAGGCGAAGCTGACCGGCTCGGCGCGCGGATCGACGGCGGTCAGCCACTGCCTGTTACGGTCGAACTCCTCCGCAAGCCTGCGCGCATCGAGCGTCTGAACCACAGGGTGCGAGAAGGTGTGGCAGCCGACTTCGTGGCCACGGTCGAGGAGATAGGGCACATCGGAAGGCACGAAAAAGTTGTATGGCCCGAACGTCCCGCCGGCGAGGCCACCTGCCAGGTAGAACGTGCCACGACATCCCTGCTGCTCCAGGATGCGGGCGCCGTTGATGATAGCGCTATCGGGTACGTCATCGAAGGTGAAGCTTACCACCGGCCGGTCAAGCGATAGCTGCACCGGATACCGCCTGAGCCAGAGCGCCGCCGCCCGGTCGATCCGGCTCGGCAGATCGTGATTGGCTCCCTCGGCGAGAATGACCGGTCTCGCGTTCATCGCATCGTCTCCGTCCAAAGCGCCCGGATAATTTCGGGCATGTTCATGTCAGCGGGCAAAGGCAAGGACATGCCTCACCACCAGCCGCGCGGCAAAAAGGTCGTAGTACCAGAGCACCAGCCCTGCACTGCCCGAGATCAGGACCAGGTCGGTGACGATACGCACAAGATCCTGCTGGATCACGCTCGCCAGCGCGAGATGCGCAAGCCAAACGGCAAAGCCCGCGGTCGCGATCCAGACGATGTCCAGAAGCGGCACCGGCATGCGGAATGATGTGGTGCGCCAGAACATCACCACCGCACAGCTTGTGCACTGGCCCGCAATCAGGGCGATGGCCGCACCATGCTCGCGCATCTCGGGCACCAGCAGCGCCACAAGGATGACGGTGACGGCGAGTTGCAACGCGGAGGCGTAGAACTGTAGCAGTCCTGACGGCAGGAAGTAGACGATCTGACCGAAATAATAGGTGCGGAAGACAAGGATAGAGCTCGCGACCAGCAGCAGGGGCAGCAGTTCCTTGGCGGATGCATGGAATTGCGCGCCGAAGAAGACCGCAATGATCGTGTCCTGCAATGCGAGCACGAGAACCGACCCGAATACGGTTATGACGGCGATGGTACGCATCGCCTCGTTGAGCGCCCGTTTGACATCGCCGTGGCGCCCCTCCGATGCCGCCCGCTTGGCGAGTGTCACCAGTGAAAGCGCGACCACTTCGCCGAATACGAAGAAGCCCTGCTTGAGGAAATCGGCCATCGCTCCATACGGACCGATACTGGCCGAGCCGTAGAAATGACCGAGCGCGAGGCGATCGACGTTCTGGGCAAGCGCCCACGTGCCGCCCGCCAGCATGAGCGGCCAGCCGTAGCGCAGAAGCTCGATCACAGTCTCTCGCCGGAAGCCGCGAAAGAGCTCGCGCCGATAGGTGATGAACATGGGAACCGCGGAGATGAGGTAGGCGCTTGCGACCGCAATGGGCAACGCCACCGCCTCGTCGGCAAAAAGCGTCAAGGCCGCGCTGCCCAGGCCCACGGTCAATATGGACCGCAACATCGTGGCAGTCGCCGACAGGGCGGGTGTCATGCGCGTGCGCGGCACGGTGACCGCGAATTCGTGGATAGCAAGCCCGGCCGTCATCATGAACAACGCCAGCGCGAAGGTCGGCGTCAACGTGCCTTGCCATATAAGGAATGCCATCGGCGTTGCGACAATGGTGAGCGACGTCAGCTTCATCGCCAGCGCGCTCGAGATATAGCGAATGCGCGCCGTCTCGCGAAAACGGGCGAAGAATGCCTCGTCGATCCAGAACGTCATCGTACCGTGGAGGATGAACGACCATGCGAGCACGAGCAGATAGGTGCCGTATGTCTCGACGCCGCCAAGACGCGTAAAGACCGCAACGGCAAGCAGGTTCAAGCTTGCCGAGGCGATCCTCGATCCCAGAAATACGAGCATGCCGTTCTTGTGGTGCATCAGCCGCCCAGACGATCCTTCCGCGTTCCGTCACAGCATCGAAAGCAAGCGGCGTGCCGTTTGCCCGCTCCGGCCACAACATCCCCGCCTCGCCCGCCTGACCGCCTATTGGCCCATGACTTGCACAGCTCAGGACAACGAGCACGGCACGGTATCCCATGTGTCGTTTCGAAACAGTGTGGAGTTCAATTCGTGGACAGGCAGGCGGCGCAGAACCTGAATCGGGACAAGTCCTCCGTGGCGATGGCGGCGCGGTCGGGACTGATCAGCGTCGTCATTCCCATGCACAATGCCGCGCCCTTCATAACCGAAACCATTGCCAGCGTTCTGGCGCAGGGCGATTGCGTCCGCGAGGTGATCGTCGTCGACGACGGCTCGTCCGACGGCAGCGGCGAGGTGGCAGCGGCTTCTGGCGACCCGCGCGTCCGCGTGATCACCATGAAGTATTCCGTCGGCGTATCGGCAGCACGCAACATCGGTGTGCGAGAAACGTCCGGCGAATGGCTCTACTTCATCGACGCCGACGACCTCGCGCGTCCTGGCGCCCTGGATGAACTCCTGAATGCCGCCGGCACGAAACCCGATGTCGGCCTCGTTTATGGGGACTACGACCGGATTCGCCAGGACGGTGCTTCTGCCGGCAATCGCCGCCATTTCATGGCGATGCGCCGTAAGCCTACGGGCGACGTGCTGGAAAGCATCGTCCAGAAGAACTGCATGGTGGTCGGCGCACAGATCGTCAGGCGCGAAATATTCGATGCCTGCGGCGGCTTCGACGAGACCCTGAGAAAGCTCGAGGACTGGCACTTCTGGTGCCTGGCCGCCGCACGCACCGAGTTCCTGTTCGTGCCGGGCCTTTACGTCATGAGCTACCGTGTCCACGAAACCAGCACGATGCACACCCGCCTGCTGCCGTTCGACGCGGTCAGGCCGGGCATCGAAGCCGTCTATAGCGATCCGTCGATCACGGCGCGGCTGGATGCCAAGCGGCTGGCCGGCTTCCGGCGCAGCACAGAGGCGGCAATGTTGAGCTATCTCGCTTCGGTTGCGGTGCGCCTCGGCACCTACCGCGCGGGGCTGGCGATGATTTTTCATTCGATCCGGCGCGACCCGGCGCGCGGCCCGCGGGCCATGGCGCAGTTCGCCGGTGCATTCGTGGGACTTTAGACAGAAGCAGTTGTTCCAACGCCGGGCGGTTCCGGCATAGGATAAGGATGCGGCAGATGACTTTGGCGAATTATGAGGACATGACTTCCTATCGCGGCGGCGGCACGCAGCAGGCGTCTGGCCCAGCCTTTATCGACCTTCGAAAGCTGGTCGATACGCTGCGCGACAACCTGCGCCTGATCGTCACCACCATGGTCCTGCTTGCAGTTGGCGCAGTGTTGGTCGCGGCGCTGCTGCCTTCGACCTATGTAGCCTCCACTCGAATATTGATCGATCCGCGCGGATTGCGTGTCGTCGAAAACGAGGTCACGCCGCCCGCTCAAACCGCCGAGGCCAATACGGCGGTCGTCGAAAGCCAGATGCGCGTGATGATCTCCGACAACGTGCTTCGCAAGGTTGTTGTCCAGGAAAATCTGGCGACCGACCCCGATTTCGGCATGCGTCGCGGAATGCTCTCCGGTCTGAAAGATGCCCTCGGCCTTGGTGGTTCCGGGCCGGGCGAGTCGCCGGAAATTCAGGCGCTGCGTGCGCTGTGGGAATCGGTCAGCGTGTGGCGCGCACCGGAAAGCTACATCGTCGACATCAGCGTCCGTACAAGCGATCCGCAAAAATCTGCCCGCCTCGCCTCAGCCATCGCCGAAATTTACGTCAATTCGGAAATCGAACAGCGCGGCGATACGGCAAGGCAAGCATCCGATGCGCTCTTCAGCCGCCTGGATGAACTGCGCGCCAATCTCGCCGCCGCCGAAGAAGCCGTCGAGAACTATCGCGCCGAGAACCGCATCGTCGACGCCGACGGCGCGCTGGTCAGCGAGCAGCAGGTGCGTCAACTCCGGGCGGAATTGACCCGCGCCGAAGTCGAGACGTCGCGCGCCGAGGAAAAGTACCAGCAGATTCGCGGAATGACCGAGCGCGGCGCGAGCATCGAATCGTTGCCCGAGGCGTTGCTGTCGAGCACGATCGCCAGCCTGCGGTCGTCCTACGTCACAGCGCTGCGCGAAGAGCGTTCGTTGAGCAGGGAATTGATGGGCCGTCATCCGGAATTGATACGCGTGCGCGAACAGGTCGCCGCACTCCGCAGTCAGATCGATGAGGAACTGCGTCGGATTGCGGTTTCGGCCAGGCAGGAACTGGACCGCGCACGCCAGAACCAGGCGCAGCTCGTGACCATGCTCAACCAGTCCGAAAACCAGTCGCTGGGCACCAAGCAGGCGCTTGTTCAGCTTCGGGAGTTGCAGCGCGAGGCGCAGGCAAGCCGCATGGTCTACGAATCCTATCTCGTGCGTGCGCGAGAACTGGATGAGCAACAGGGCCTCAATACAACGAGCGCCCGCGTCATCTCGCCGGCGCTGGCGCCTGTAAAACCGCGCGGCCTGTCGCTGTCGGCGGTCTTCATATTGGCGCTAGCTGCCGGTGCCGGCCTGGGTGCGGTCCTTGCACTGGCGCGTTCGGCAATGGACTGACCTGACCGGTCCACACGCACCCACTTTTACCTGAGTGGAGATCGGGCCGCCGCACTGGCGGCCCGATTTCATTTTCGCACAAGCTTCGCTGCCTATTCTGGCAATGCCGCATTTCCGGAGCGTGAAGCCGTGCCTGAACAAATCAAGACTCTCATTGCCAATCTCCGCAGCTTCGGGCCGAAGCGTCTCGCCATGCTTGGCGGTGTCGGGGCGGCCGTGATCGCTATCATTCTGACGGCCTCGATCTACCTGAACCGTCCATCGTACGAGACGCTCTATGTCGGACTCGACCGCAACGATGTCGGCCAGATCGGCATCGCTCTCGGCGAGGCAGGCATTCGCTACGACGTATCGAGCGAAGGAACGAGCGTCATGGTGCCGGTCGGAAGCACCGGCCAGGCGCGCATGCTGCTCGCCGAGCGCGGCCTGCCGACGAGCAGCAACGCCGGTTACGAGCTGTTCGACAATGTCGGCTCCTTCGGTCTCACCTCCTTCATGCAGGAAATCACCCGCGTTCGAGCGCTGGAAGGTGAGATCGCACGCACCATCCAGTCGATCGCCGGCATAAAGTCGGCGCGCGTGCACATCGTCATGCCCGAGCGCGCCAGCTTCCGCCGCGAAGAGCAGGCTCCGACCGCCTCGGTCGTGATCCGCGCCGCCCGTGAGGACGGCATCAAGGCCGCCGTGGCCATCCGCCACTTGGTCGCCGCTGCCGTGCCGCGGCTCAATGCAGACAAGGTGACGGTACTCGACGCGTCGGGCGACCTGCTCGCCGCGGGAGACGACCCGGCCAACAACAGCTTCACCCGCTCGCTGACGGTCGAACGCACTGTCGAGACACAGATCGAGGACAATATCCGCCGCGCGCTGTCACCCTATCTGGGCCACGAGAACTTCCGCGCCAGCGTCAAGGCCGACATCAACACCGACAGCCGCCAGACCGAGGAGATCATCTTCGATCCGGAATCGCAGGTCGCCCGCTCCATACAGTCGGTGCGCGCCAACGACGAAGCCAGCCAGCGGCAGGCCGCACCGCCGACGACCGTCCAGCAGAACCTGCCGGAAGAAAACGTCGAAGGCGGCGAAGGTCCTGCCTCATCCGAGCAGCGCGAACGGCGCGAAGAGACGACGAACTACGAGCTCAACTCCAAGCGCGTCGCGACCGTCAGCAACGGCTACACGGTCGAGCGTCTGTCGATCGCCGTCGTGGTCAACAGCGAACGTATCGCCGCCGTGCTCGGCGAGAATGCGACGCCGGAACTCGTGGAGCAGCGGATCGCAGAAATCCGCCAGGTGGTGGCTTCGGCGACCGGTTTCGACGAGGCCCGCGGGGACAGCATCAACGTATCTTCTGTCGAATTCATCGAGAGCATGGTTGGCACGGAAATGGCCGCACCCGGCTGGCTTGAAATGGCTGGCCGCCACACCGGAGCGATGGTCAACGCGCTGGCCTTCATCGTGGTTGTCTTCCTTGTGTCGTGGTTCGGCCTGCGCCCGATGATGGCGGCGGTCACCAAGAAGCAGGGCGATGACGCGATGAACTTCGACGACATCCAGCTTTCGCTCCCCAATCCGCTCGATTCCATGCAGCTTCCCGACGTGATGGGTGGCGAGAACGGTGAAGGCTACAGCTTCCCCGACCACATGGCCGACGACATCCGCTTCAAGATAAAGCCGGCACCGCAGGACCGGCTGGCCCAGATGGTCGATCTCAACGAGGAACGTTCCGCACTGATCCTGCGTAAGTGGACCAGCCAGGAGCTCGCTGCCTGATGGCTTCCAGTGCCCTGGCCAAAGCATTGAAGGATTTCGGGGCGCGGCCGCTCGAAAGCGCCGGTGTGTTCACGCCGGCGCCGAGCTTCGCCGTTCCCGATGCCGTTTTGCCGACGCTTCCCGACTTTCCGACATTCGACCCGGTGGACACGGATGCATTGGTGGCCGATGCGGTTACGGCCGCCGAAGCCGATTTGGCGGATCGCCTCGAACGGCAACACGCCGAGGCGCTGGAAACCCAGCGCGTCCAGCATGCCGAAGAAGTCGCAGCGCTGCAGCAGCGCTTTGCCGAGGACGCGAGCGAGCTCATTCTCAAGAGCATCGAAAGCATGGAAACACGCGTCGTCGAGCTGACGACCGCTGTGACCGCACGTATACTGGGCGTGGTGCTGACGGATGACGTCCGCGAGCGCTCCATCGAGCGCCTCGGCTCGGTCATCCGCGACGCGCTCGACGACGATGAAGCTGTTCGTATCCGCGTGCGGGGCAGCGTTCCGCTTTATGAAGCGCTGAAGGAAAAGCTCCCGAAATACGCCGATCAGCTCGATTTTACCGAAACGGCCGACTTCGATATTTCGGTCGCGATCGATGACAGCGTGTTCGAAACCCGTCTCGCCGAATGGTCGACGGCCCTGTCGGAGGCCCTGTCATGAGTGCGTTCGACGCAGAGGAAGGCAAGCGCGAGATCATCATCGTACGCCGCGGCGGCGGCGACCACGAGGAGGGCCATCACGGCGGCGTCTGGAAGATCGCATTTGCCGATTTCATGACCGCCTTGATGTGCTTCTTCCTGGTGATGTGGCTCGTCAATGCAACGAACGAGGACACCAAGGCCGCGATTGCCAGCTACTTCAACCCGATGACGCTGGTCGACACCGCCCCGGCCAGCAAGGGCCTGGACGATCCCGGCGAAAGCTCGACATCGCCGGAGAGCTCGAACAACGATACGGAAGAATCCTCCGACCAGTCCGCCGGCTCGCGCGACCAGCGGTCCGGCCCGGGCGAGCACGCCAATTCGATCGACCAGTCCGCCGACCGCAAGACGTCGGACCAGCACCTGTTCTCCGACCCCTATGCGGTCCTCGCCGAAATAGCCGCGCAGACCGCCACATTGCAGAACGTGTCGGCAAAGGGCGACGGCGGTGCGCAGACCTCCGGCCCGGCAACCGGCGCACAGGGTGGCGAGTCCTATCGCGATCCGTTCGCGCCTGACTTCTGGTCTCAGGAGATCGCCACGGCGGAGGACGCGGCTGAGCTGGACGTATTCCGGACGACCGGCGAGCAGACACAGCCCGCCGAAGAGGGTGAGCAGGCCGAACAGACTGAAGCTGCGGTGGCCATGGTCGTACCGTCCCAAGCGGCCGCGGAGACCGCGCCATCCGCGGAGGCCATCGAACAGCCGGTTGCACCGGCAGAACCCGAGCAACTTCTGAACGAGGAAGGCGCGCTGGCTGAAACGACGCAACTCGCAGAACAGATCCGGCAGGAAATCTCCGACGCGTTCGGGCGAGAGTCGGAACTGAACAGCACCATTTCCGTAGTTGCAGAGGCGGACGGTATCCTCATTTCGGTAACGGACGAACTCAACTACGGCATGTTCGAGATCGGCTCCGCCGTGCCGCAGGGCCAGCTTGTTCTCGCCATGGAAGAGATCGGCCGCACCCTCAGCCAGCATGAAGGCACGGTCCGCATCAACGGCCACACCGATGGCAGGCCTTTCCGCAATGCGGAATACGACAACTGGCGCCTTTCGACCGCGCGTGCCCATGCGGCCTATTACATGCTCGTTCGCGGCGGGCTGGCAGAAGATCGTATCGGCGAGGTCGCCGGTTTCGCCGACCGCAAGCTGAAGGTCGCAGACGACCCGCTTGACGACGCGAACCGCCGTATCGAGATCTTCGTCGAGGTGCCGAGGTGACACCGCGGCGCGGCATGGCGCTCGGCGTTTTGGCGCTTGCGGCCTTCGGTCTCGGCCAGGCGCAGGCTCAGACCGAAGCGGCCGGATTGGCGCCCTATCAGATGGTGCGCTCCCTGCAGCTCGTTCAGGACCGTATCGCCGGCGGCGATCACGCCGCCCTGCCGATGCAGAAGAAACTGCTCGAGATGGTCGACGCCCGCTTCCGCAACGCCGGCAACGACGAGTTCGAGGATCGCCGGAACTTTCAGGCGATGATGATCTACGCGATGAGTGGCGGCAATCCGTCGACAATCGCCGATCTGCTGTCGCGCATGGAAATCGACGACGCCGACCGCGCCGCCGGCGCGGGCGTGCTTGGCTATCTGACCGGCAATGTCGCCCAGGCCCGCGACGCGATGGCCGGCATCGATCCGGACCGCTATGCACCGGAGTTGGCCGCTTTCCTGGCGCTGGTGAAGGGCTCGGTCGTGGCCGGCGAGGATGCGACGGCAGGCATGGCCATGCTTGACGAAGCACGGCTGGCAGCGCCCGGAACGCTCGTAGAGGAAGCGGCACTCAGGCGCACCATCGCGCTGGCATCGGGCGCGGGCGACGCTGAGAAGTTCATGTCGGCCTCAGAGCAGTACGCGCGGCGCTTCCTGCGCTCGCCCTATGCGAGCCAGTTCGCGGAGTCTTTCGTCAGCGGCATGATAACGCTGGATCGCGGCAAGCTCGACCTGCGTCGCATCGAGCAGACGGTCGACTGGATGACACGCGAGCAGGCCCACACCGTCTATCTGCGGCTTGCCCGCAAGGCGGCCATTGACGGCGATGCCGAACTCCTCGCATTCGCGACCCGCCACAGCACAGGCGATGAGGAAACCGCGCCGGAAGAAGTCGATCCGCGCACCGAACTCTACTCCAGCATCTCGTCTGTGACATCCGACACCGTCGAGAACGTGCTGTCGCGCCTGGACGGGCTTGATGCGACACAGCTTTCTTCGCGCGATCGGGCCTTGCTCACCGCAGCGCGCACTGTCGCCGCCGAAGTTGTAGCACCGGTCAAGACAGACGCCGCAGCGCCATTGTGGTTGGAAGATTATCCGACCGAGGAGACCGCGGCTCCAGACCGACCGCTTGACGAAGCAGATGAGCTTGTCGCCTCCACGCGCTCCAGACTGGAGGCGATCGACAAGATGCTTGAGGAAACGAAACAATGATGCCCAACATCACCTTGGGTGGCAGCCCCGCAAATCTGCAGCAGAAAGGCGAACGCAGCGCCAAAAACGGCGAGATCGACGGCATGCGTTTCGACGAGGCCCTTACGATCCGTTCGGCGGAGCGCAAGGCGACAAAGGGTGATGGGGATGACGGTCCGATGGACACACGCCAGGACTGGAAAATAGACCGCTATACGGCGCTGTTCAGGCTCGACAAGACGGCCGACGGCACGGCCCCCTCGGACACACCGGCATTCGGAGATTTCCTGGGCGACCAAGAGGCATCCGCCGATCCGCAACAGTCTGCGGCAACGGTCCCCCAAGCGCTCGTCGATAGCGCGCCTGCAGAACCCAACCTGAATGGTGAAGATAACGCAGAAACCGACGATGCATCCGCATCGACCGATCTGAACATCGCGGACGCTACGGATACCGGCCCGGCGTTCGCATCACCTCGGGCCTCCACGGTCCGTGAGCAAGCAGCCAAAACGGCCGAGCCCGCCAGCGTAAAAACCGCGGGCGATCAGGACGCGCCGAAGAGCCCGGCGATCGCGCTTGGCGCCAATGCTGCTGACGCCGACCCGGACGATACACAGCCTCGCGCCGCAGTTCAGTCTGAATCCCCAAGCACCTCGAAGACACAAGCCGCGCAGATTTCCGCTGCCGAGCGCGCCGCCGTTCCGGCAGCACCCACGGATAGCCAGCCGGCGCGCACGCGCACCGCTGCCAACGCGCCGGTCAACGCTGCTGTTGCGGAAAAGCCAGCACCGGCAACGCAGCCGCCCACGACTATTCAGCAAGAGGGCGCACAGAAGCCCACCCCGGCTGCTTCCACTTCGGTCTCCGGCGAGGCCTCTGGATTCGTCAGCGCGAAGGAAGGCTCGTTCGCGCGCAGTTCTGCGGCCAATCCGGCTGCAGCAAAGGCCGATCCCGTTTCGGCAAAGGTGAATGTACTGAATTTCACCGCGGCGTCCTCTCCGGCACCGGCCGCACCTCCTATCCTCAGCAGCACGGCGGCAGGTATTGTTGCCGCGGTCGAGGCGGAAGGAACGTGGCGCGCGGCCGCCCAGGATCCCGCAAATTCTGCCGCCCCGCGTGGCACCTCGGCGCCGGGCGGAGTCAATACCCTTCGCATCCAGCTTCAGCCAGTCGAGTTGGGCATGGTGACAGCGCGTCTCGTCGCATCGGGATCGCAACTCTCGATTGAAATACAGGTGGAGTCGAATGATGCGCGCCAGCGCTTGGCCAATGATAGCGAGGTCATCGTCAAAGCGCTGCGCGCGATCGGATACGACATCGACAAGGTGACCATCCAGCAGGGCCCACAGAACAGCCAGTCATCTGCGCAGCAGGGCGCTTCCGGCCGAAACGACCAGATGCAACCCGATCAGCAGACTGACCGGAATGCCCGCGGGCGCGGCGACCAGGGCGCTTCTGGACGGGATGGCGGAGGAGCGCGCAATGGCGCCGGCGAGACCATGGCCGACCGCGCTGGCGGCGGCCGCTATATCTAGCATTGCCTGCTTGCCGGCCCTGGCTGCCGGCAATGTCTGCGAAGCGGAAATCCTGCGCGCCTCTGACCGCTATGGCGTGCCGGCCGGCATCCTCTATGCCGTGGGCCTCACGGAGACCGGTCGCAAGGGCAGCCTGCAGCCCAACGCCCTCAACATCGAGGGGCGCGCAGTCTTCCCGCGCTCATCCCGGGAGGCCATTCGCGAATTCGAGAATGCGAAGCGCGGCGGCGCGAAGCTGATCGATCTTGGCTGTATGCAGATCAATCACCATTACCATCGCGAGAAGTTCGCCAGCCTGCAGCAGATGCTCGATCCGCGCCATAACGTCGACTATGCAGCGCGCTTTCTGGTCGAGCTCAAGCAGAGGCACGACACCTGGTCCATGGCCGTCGCCCGCTATCATGCCGGACCCGACAACGATCCGGCGCAGAAACGCTATGTCTGCCGCGTCATCACCAATATGGTCGCCACCGGCTTCGGAAAATGGACATCGGCAGCACGCGAATTCTGCAACCAGTGAGTGCAACAAGCGCCTTGCCACCCCGTTGCCGACTCACACGAATTGACTCCCAAAAAACCAGCTATAAGAAATTACCATTGTCGGCGATTCCCCGCACCGGTTAACCCTTTATCCACAACTTAGATCAACTGATTCGGAGGGCGGGCCGATGATAGTGATAGTGGACGAGCGCGAGCTCGTAAAAGACGGTTATCACTCACTTTTTGAGCGGGAAGGCGTTGCAAGCGCCGGTTTCGGCTCGAACGAATTCGGCGAGTGGGTTTCCACAGCCGCGGAAGACGACCTGAAGGCAGTTCGCGCCTTCCTGATCGGCGAATGCTCGAGCGACCTCGTGTCGCCGCGCCGCATCAGGGATCGCACAACCGCGCCGGTTATCGCGCTTTCCGACCAGCACTCTCTCGAGAACACCTTGAGGCTCTTTGAGTCCGGTGTGGACGATGTAATCCGCAAGCCGGTTCACATCAGGGAGATCCTCGCACGCATCTCGGCCATCAGCCGCCGTGTGCAGGAGGACAAACCCTATTCGGAATTCGGGCCGATGCGCATCTTCATCGACGGGCGCGATCCCGAAATCGACGGCGAACCGCTGCCTTTGCCTCGCCGCGAACGGCGTATCCTGGAATTCCTCGCGAGCAATGCCGGTCGTCGCGTGACGAAGACGCAGGTCTTCAACGCGATTTACGGGATTTTCGACGAAGAGGTCGAGGAGAACGTGGTCGAGAGCCACATCAGCAAGCTGCGCAAGAAGCTGCGTGAAAAGCTGGGCTACGACCCCATCGATTCCAAGCGGTTCCTTGGCTACCGGCTCGTAACCTGATGTGCGCGGAAGCAGGCGAGATCGCCTCGCCCCTGTCCCGCTCATCCTCCATACAAGCCAGCTTCACGCAAGACAGGACAGCTACCTTCGGGCTCAGCGGCCTGAATCTTGAGGAGAATCCCGAATGAGCTTGTATGGAATGATGCGCACCGGCGTGTCCGGCATGGCGGCGCAATCAACGCGGCTCGGCACCGTTGCCGACAACATCGCCAATTCCGGCACCAATGGCTACAAGAAGGCCAGCGTCGAGTTCTCCTCGATGATCATCCCGAATTCGGGCACCAGCTATATCTCGGGCGGCGTCGCCACGCAGGTGCGGTATTCGATCTCACAGGCCGGCCCAATCCAGTACACCACTTCCGGTACGGATCTCGCTGTGGACGGAAACGGCTTCTTCGTCGTCCAGAACAGCAACGGCCAGCCTTTCCTGACGCGCGCCGGCTCGTTCGTACCGGACGGCGAAGGCCGCCTCGTCAATGCCGCCGGTTTCCAGCTGATGGGCTACAACTACGAGAACGGCATTCCGAGCACCGTTGCAAACGGCTTTGCCGGCCTCGAGCCGGTGCAGATTTCCGGCCAGGAACTGCAGGCAACGCCCTCGACTTTCGGCACCTTTGCCGCGAACCTTCCTTATGCCGCTCCGGACTGGACCGGTGTCGACCTGTCGACCAACCCGACCAATCCGGTCGGGCTCGACGAAGCGCTGGAAGACGGATCGGTCGTCAAGACCTCGCTCGTCGCCTACAATAATGTCGGTGAAGAGGTTCTGCTCGACATCTACTTTGCCAAGCAGGCCACTGGCGAATGGCAGATGTCGGTCTACTACCAGCCGGACGGCACCGCGGGATCGTCCTTCCCGTACAGCGGCCCCGCACTGGCAACGGACACGCTCGAATTCGACATCTCGACCGGCAAGCTCGATGCTTCCAGCATCAGCTCGCTCACGATCGATCTTTCGGCGCTGAACGGCCAGCCGATCGAACTCGATCTTTCCAAGATGACCAACCTTGCCACCGGCTATTCGCGCGGCGAAGCCGACATGAACGGCAATGCGCCCTCCGCTGTGGAGCGCGTGACGATCGGCAAGGATGGCGTCATGTACGCCGAATACGCAAATGGCGGTCGCACGCCGCTCTACAAGCTGCCTCTGGCCACGGTACAGAGCCCCGACATGCTCAGGGTCGAACCGGGCAACGTCTTCTCTGCCGGTCTCGAGTCCGGCAACGTCCAGATCGGCTTCGCAGGTGGCGGCGGACTGGGCGACATACTTTCCGGCGCGGTCGAAAACTCCAACGTCGACATCGCTGAAGAGCTTACGAGCATGATCGAGTCGCAGCGCAACTACACCGCGAATTCGAAGGTCTTCCAGACCGGTTCCGATCTCATGGACGTTCTGGTGAACCTGAAGCGGTAGGAGTGACGGTGCTGGGTAGGGAATAGGGGAAAGATGTCACTTTCGACTGCACTTAATATTGCGCAGAATTCGCTCCTGAATACCCAGCGCCAGACCACCGTTGTCTCGCGCAACATCGCGAACGTATACAACGCAGACTATGCCCGTCGCACTGCAATGCTTTCCAGCCTTGCGCCGGGCGCCCGCGTGGCCGAAATCCGTCGCGCCACCGACGCCGCGCTCTTCCAGCAGAACCTGACGGCGCTCTCGGGCTACAAGGCCCAGAGCATCATCGTGAGCGGCCTTGAGCACATCACGATGTCCGTCAATGGCGTCGAAAACGCCACGTCACCCTCGGCGATGATCGCAAAGCTGCAAGAGGCCTTGCAGCTCTATTCTTCGACCCCTTCGAACCGGACACTGGCCGAAAACGCCGTGGAGATGGCCCGTCAGGTACTTGGCAGCCTCACGGAAGGCACCAAGTCGGTTCAGGCGCTCCGCACGGACATGGACGCCCAGATATCGACGGGCGTGACGGATCTGAACCGCCTTCTGGCTGACTTCAAGACCGTCAACGACGCGGTGGTCAAGGGCACCCAGGCCGGGCGCGATGTGCTCAACGAATTGGACACCCGCGACGCGATCCTGAAGAAGATCGCCGAATATGTGCCGATTTCCACGATCTCGCGCAGCGCCAACGATCTGATGATTGTGACCGCAGACGGTACGACCTTGTTCGAGACCGTACCGCGCCACGTTGCTTTCGAGAGCACGGCGGCATTCGGCCCCACTACCACCGGCAACGCCATCTATGTTGACGGCGTACGGATAGCCGCCGCCAATGGCGCAAACACCAGCGCCGGCGGTTCGCTGGCGGCCATGATGCAGATGCGCGACGGCTACGCCACCGGCATGCAAGCACAATTGGATGAGACCGCCCGCGGCCTCATCAAAGCATTCGCCGAAGTGGACCCAGGCAATCCGGCCGACATTCGGCCCGGCCTGTTTACATGGCCTGGTGCGCCGGGCATGCCCGCCGACGGCGTGCTGGAAACCGGCCTTGCCGGCATGATCACCTTGAACGCGCTGATCGATCCGCAGCAGGGTGGCAACCCGGAGCTTTTGCGCGACGGCGCAAACTTCGACCTCAATCCGAACGATCACGCCAGTTTCAACGAGCTGCTCTTGCGCTTCACCAACGCGCTGGATGCTCCCGTCGACTTTGTGACCGTGGCTGGAACCACGGCCAGCATGGGCCTGCAGGATTATGCCACGAACACGATCAGCTGGCTGGAGGATGCGCGCAAGACAGCAGCCGGCGCCGCGGAGACCAAGGGCGCTTTGATGATGCGCACCGGCGAGGCCCTTTCAAACGTGACCAGCGTGAACGAGGACGAAGAAATCGCCCTGATGCTGGAACTCGAACGCTCCTATGCGGCATCCGCGAAGATGATGCAGATCATAGACGAGATGCTCGAGACGCTGCTCAATACGGTGAGATAGGACTATGAAGGTCTCTTTCGTATCATCTCAGGCGATCACTCAGGCCATGCGCTATCAGTTGCTGCGCATGCAGTCCGATCTGATCGTCGCCCAGAAGGAAGCAAATACCTGGCGCGTGGCCGATGTCGGGCTGGCGCTGGGCGCACGCACTGGCGTGTCGGTTTCCCTCAACCGCGATATCGAGAGACTCAACGGACTGAAGGATTCCAATCAGCTCGCGGCATCGCGTCTGGAATCCACCCAGCTGGGCCTGCAGCAACTCACGGAAGCCGCGAACGACTTGCTGGCCGCATACACGACCGGCATTTCCGGCGCGTCCGACCCGGCTATCATCAAGCAGCAGGCAGATCAGGTGCTGGGCCTGATGTCGTCCGTGCTCAACAGCAATCTCAACGGCGAGCATCTCTTCGCCGGCATCAACACGGACGTTCAGCCGCTCAACGATTTTCTTGATCCGGCTTCACCGAACCGTGCCGCGTTCGATACGGCATTTTCTACCTATTTCGGCTTCCCGCCGAACGATCCGGCCGCCGCTGGCATCACCGACGCGCAGATGAACGACTTCCTGGACAACCAGGCAGCGCCGCAATTCTTCGGAGCCGGATGGGACGATTGGTCGAACGCGACCGATCAGCAGATCACATCGCGCATCACGCTGACCGAGACCGCACAGACTTCGGTTTCGGCAAACATTCCGGGCTTCCGCAAGCTGGCCATGGCGGCCGCAATCGTTTCAGCCACGTTTGACGGCTCGATGAGCGAAGCGGCACGCACCGCGGCGCTGGATCGCGGCATTGCCTTGCTCGGTGAAGTGGTGAACGATCTCGCCAACCAGCAGGGCGCGACCGGCATCACGCAGCAGCGCATCGAGCGGGCAAACGATCGCATGTCCATGCAGGTCGACCTGTTCACCGAAAGCCTGACCGAGATGGAGGGTGTCGATCCCGCCGAGGCATCGACGAGGGTCAACAGCCTCCTGGCGCAGATCGAGATTTCCTATTCGTTGACGGCACGGCTGCAGCAGCTCAGCCTGCTTCGGTACCTGTAGGCGCAGACCTGGACGCGGAACAAGTCAGACAACACGGAAGACGCATGTATCAATTCTCCTACGCCGAAGTTCAGACCGACTCCGTGGCAGACGCCAAGGATCGCGAAAGGCAGTTGCTGTCGCGGTCCATCGACCTGCTCGTCGAGGCGAGGGACAAGGGTACGAAGTCGATCGAATCCACAAGGGCGATCTATTTTCTCAACCGCGTCTGGACGACGTTCGTCGAGGACCTCGGCAGCGAGGACAACGAGCTGCCCCACGAGCTGCGCGCAAACCTGATTTCCATAGGCCTCTGGCTGCTGCGCGAGGCCGAAGAGGTCCGGCAGGGCCGCTCCGACAATTTCGAGGGGCTCATCGAGGTCTCGCAGATCATTCGCGACGGTATTCAATGAAGAATACGTTCAAGATCACGCTCAAGGCCAATGAGAAGATTTACATCAACGGCGCCGTCATCAAGACGGACCGCAAGGTCTCCCTCGAATTCCTGAATGACGTACAGTTCCTCCTCGAGGGCCACGTGCTTCAGGCCGAGGACGCGACGACGCCGCTGCGGCAGCTCTATTTCATCATCCAGGTCATCCTGATGAACCCCGACGGTGCACCGGAGGCGCGCGATATGCTGCGCAGGTCGCTGCCGCTTCTGCTGGCTTGCTTCTCCGACCACCAGATCCTTGCCGCGCTAAAGGACATCGACCGCCTCGTCAGCGAAGGTCATGTCTACGAAGCGCTTAAGGCGCTACGCGGCCTTTATCCGGCAGAGGCCAGAATTCTCGCCAACGAGGGCGCGCCGGTCGCGCCCCTCGTCCTCACCGCAGCGGAGTAGGACCATGAACATTTCGGCGATCACGAACACCATGGCGACGACGCAGAACACTACGGGCACGCCGCAGTCGGTCGATTACAAGGCGTTCCTGCAGCTCCTGGTTGCTCAGATGAAGAACCAGGACCCGACGGCGCCGATGGATTCGACGGACTACGTCGCCCAGCTTGCAACTTTCTCGCAGGTGGAGCAGTCGGTCGAGATCAACAAGAAGCTCACCGAAATGCTGCAGGCATCGACGATGGCTCAGGCGACCGGCCTTATCGGCAAGGTCGTCGAGAGCATGGACGGCGAAATCAGCGGCGTTGTGCGCCAGGTCGAGATTTATTCCGACGGTATCGTCGCTGTCCTCGATGGCGGCGAAAAGCTGGCGATCACGCCCGGCGTCATCATCCGCGATGCGGATTACACCCCGCCGCCGGGAGACGAAACGCCCGGTGACGACGAACAGCCCGGCGACGAGCAGGCAGCGTGAACGAAGCCGACGCCCTCGACATCGCGCAGTATGCGGTCTGGACCGTCCTGACCGCATCCGGCCCGGCCGTGGCCGTGGCGATGTTCGTCGGTGTCGGCATCGCCTTCATCCAGGCGCTCACGCAGGTTCAGGAAATCACCCTCACCTTCGTGCCGAAGATCGTTGCGATCCTTCTGGCGGTCGCTTTTTCGGCTCCGTTCGTCGGCGCGCAGATTGCCGGCTTCACCAACGTGATGTTCCAGCGCATCGAGACGGGTTTCTGACCCAGGTCCGGCGCGCAGCCTTCCCACCTCATTTTCGCACAAGCTTGGCAGCCTAGTCTCTGGCCGGCGGCGTGTGTTCGCGCACGCCCTTGAACAGGTAATGGTCGGTCAGGCATGGCACTCAGCGAAAGCGTATCCCTTCCGCAAGTCAAGAACTACGGTCGCGATATCGCGCTCGCGGTCGGCATCATCACGATCCTGTCGATCCTGTTTCTGCCGATTCCCCCATTTCTGATCGACTTCGGGCTCGCGCTTTCGATTGCCGTTTCCGTGCTGATCCTGATGGTGGCGCTATGGATGCAGCGGCCGCTCGACTTTACGTCGTTCCCCACGATCCTGCTGATCGTCACCATGTTGCGGCTCGCGCTCTCGATCGCGACAACGCGCGCAATCCTTTCGAATGGCGACGAGGGCACGAATGCCGCTGGCTATGTCATCGGCGGCTTCTCCAACCTCGTCATGGCCGGCGACTTCGTCATCGGCCTCATCGTCTTCCTGATCCTGATTACGGTGAACTTCATCGTGATCACCAAGGGCGCCACCCGTATCGCGGAAGTCGGCGCGCGCTTCACCCTGGACGCCATTCCCGGCAAGCAGATGTCGATCGACGCTGACCTCTCGGCCGGTGTGATCGACGACAAGGAAGCACAGCGCCGCCGCCGCGAACTTGAAGAGGAAAGCTCCTTCTTCGGCGCGATGGACGGTGCTTCGAAATTCGTGCGCGGTGACGCGATCGCCGGTCTCATCATTACCGTCATCAATATCGTCGGCGGTATTGCCATCGGCTACACGCGCCACGGCATGGGCATGGGCGAGTCGGCCGACATCTTCGTCAAGCTGTCGGTGGGCGATGGTCTTGCCACCCAAATCCCTGCCCTGATTGTTTCGCTGTCGGCCGGCCTCGTCGTTTCAAAAGGCGGTACGCGCGGAGCCACGGACGAAGCCGTATTCGGGCAGCTCGGCGCCTATCCGCGTGCCCTATCGGTTGCAGCGGTGCTGATGTTCGCCCTCGGGCTGATGCCCGGCCTGCCGGCCATCCCGTTCATGGCTCTGGCGATGTGCCTCGCCGCGATCGCTTATGTGATCCCGCTTCAGCGTAAGAAGCACGAGAACGCGCAGGCGGCGATCGAGAAAGAGCTGGAAGAAGCGAAACAGGAAGAAGAAAAGCAGTCGATCAAGTCTTCGCTTAAGACGGCCGAAATCGAGCTTCTGCTGGGCAAGCAGCTTTCCATGCGCCTGCTCGCATCCCATCAGGAACTCGCCTTCCGTATGGGCAAGATGCGCAAGAAGTTCGCCACCCAGTACGGCTTCGTCGTGCCTGAAGTCAGGCTGACGGACGATTTCTCGATTCCGCCGAAGAGCTACCAGATCAAGGTCCACGGAACCGTCGTCGCCGAATATCACATGCGCGTCGGCGAGGTGACGGTCCTTCTCGGCAATGGCCCGGTTCCCGAAGTTCCCGGCGAAGAGGTGCGTGAGCCCGCCTTCGGCATGCGCGCCTATTCGGTGTCAGAAATGTTTGCCGAGGACCTGAAACGCGAGCGTTTCACCTACGCCGACAACATGTCGGTGCTGCTGACCCACCTTTCCGAGGTGATCCGCAACAACCTGCCGCAGCTTCTGTCCTACAAGGACATGAAGGCGCTCATCGAGCGCCAGGACCAGGAATACCGCAAGCTTATCGATGAGGTCTGCACCTCGCACATTTCCTATCCGGGCCTTCAGGCAGTGCTGAAGCTGCTCCTGGCTGAGCGCGTATCGATCCGCAATCTGCACCTGATCATCGAGGCGATCGCGGAGATCGCACCGCATGTGCGCCGCACCGAGCAGATCGTCGAACACGTGCGAATACGCATGGCGCAGCAGATTTGCGGCGACCTGACCGAAGGCGGCGTACTGAAAGTGCTGCGGCTCGGCAATCGCTGGGACCTCGCATTCCATCAGGCACTCAAGCGCGACGCCAAGGGCGAGATCCGCGAGTTCGACATCGACCCCCGACTGCTGGAGGAATTCGGCAACGAGGCAACCAAGGCCGTGCGCAAGCATCTCGATGCGGGAGAGCGGTTCGTGCTGGTCTCCGCACCGGATGCGCGGCCTTACGTGCGCATGATCATCGAGCGGCTTTTCGCGACCCTGCCGGTGCTCTCGCACGTCGAAATCGCACGCGGCGTTGAGGTGCGCGTCCTCGGTTCGATCTCCTAGGCGCAGAAGGAATGCTCAACGGTCTCAATCTCGAGACGGTCGTTTTCGCGGCATTCCTCGCATTCTGCCGCATCGGCACATGCTTCATGTTGATGCCCGGCTTTTCAAGTGCGCGCGTGGCAATGCATGTGAGGCTCTTCGTTGCCCTCGCCGTCACCTGGGCACTGCTCGCGCACCTTTGGGACTCCATCATCCCGCATCTCGACCGCGAGCCGGATCGCATGCTCTTGCTGGTGGCTTCGGAGATCCTGGTCGGCGCGACGATTGGGTTGGTCACGCGCTTCTATGTGCTGGCGCTTCAGTTCGCCGGCTCGGCAATTGCCATGACCGGTGGCTTTGGCGGCATGTCGGGAACGGTCGTCGAGGAGAACGAGCCGCAAGCCGCGCTCACCGCGCTGATTACGCTCTGCGCCCTGCTACTGCTGTTCGTGTTCGACTTTCACCATGAAATCCTGAAAGCTCTGATTCTTTCCTACGAAGCTGTCCCGGTTTCGGGGACGTTCGGTGCGCAATCGGCGCTGATCGACCTCGTCGACACCTTGTCGCAATCGTTCTACATCACGCTGAGGCTTGCCAGCCCCTTCATCGCCTACGCGATCCTGGTAAATCTCGCTGTCGGCTTCGTAAACAAGCTAACGCCGCAGATACCCGTCTATTTCGTCTCCATGCCGTTCCTGATCGCAGGTTGCCTCATCCTTCTTTATTTCGGGATCGGCATCATGCTCAGCCTGTTCGTTGACGGGTTCCTGCCCACGACGCTCGGAGGGTGACGTGACAACACGCGCGGAACGGTTGAAACGCCTCGTCCGGCTGCAGCAGCAGATCAAGGCACTACACGAGACGAAGCATGCGACGCACCTGTCCCATGCCGCAGCAGCCCGGCAGGAAGCGAGTGAGATGCTGGAGGCGCTCAATGCAGCCTCGCCAATGCCCGGCCTGTTTCCTGACCTCTATAACCGGCGAATCGGCGCCGCCATGGAACGCGAAGCACGGGAAAATGACCGGGCGCAGCAGGAAGCATCTCACGTGGCCACGGCCACTGCGCGCACCAACATCGTCGAGCGCGCCTATCGTGAGGCTTTTCGCCTGGAAGAGCGGGAAATCGCCGAGAAAGAGCAACTCGAAACCATCGAACGCAAGCTTTCCGACCCAAAGTAAGCCTGCCACAAGCTTGTCACGCCATATTCGCAAAATCGAAATCAACACGTTGGGAGGTCCTGCCTTTGGCGATTTCACCCCCAAGCGACATCGTGATGGATGTGGCGCGGGCGGCCGATCCTGCCGCCGCGCAAGCAGCACGGACGCGCCTTGCCTCGCTCGCGAGCCAGCGGGTCGACGCCGCCAGGTTCGAGCCGACGGGAACACCTTCGGCCACCGCCGCACGCATGCCTGCCGATCACAAGTCGCCGGCGGCCGACGCCTTCCAGAAGTTCGAGGCCGTCGTCCTGCAGACCTTCATCCAGTCCATGCTGCCGAAGGATACCGAATCCGTCTACGGACAGGGGATGGCCGGCGAGATGTGGCAATCGCTTCTCGCCCAGCAGCTCGGTGACGTGATGGCCGAGCGCGGCGGCATCGGCATCGCCAACCGCATCCTGGGCGACCATTACCGTGCCCAGGGCAAGTCAACGGTCGAGGGACCGGTGCGCGAGTCATCGCCGGAACGCGCGGAGCAAGATGCCCAGGAAATGCTCTCGGTTGCGCTGGTGCAGGAAATCCAGCGCATGACCGCCCAATCGATCGACGAGGAGCGCGCGATGCCGCCTTCCGTCACCAGCAGCCGCTAATTTCAGTCAGAGTCAGATGAGAAAAGCTCTATGCCAGACCACGCGGAATTCATGCAGCCAGAGGATCCGAATGAAGACAATTCGGGAGCAGCGCTCATGAATCTCTCTGCCATCCTTGGCCGCATCGAAGAAACCGTGGATGCCGAAACGGCAGCCATCCGTACGGATGTTCGTTTCGACATCAAGGCCTCGAACCTTCGCAAGAGCCGTTACCTTTACGAACTCAACAAGGCCGTTTCAGGCCTCGGCGCAGCGGGGCTCGGCGACGAGCATCGTCACGGCATCATCCGTCTGCGCGAGAAGCTGTCGGCCAACGAGGCCGCGATCCTGGCTCATCTCAACGCTGTCACAGAGGTCGCTGCGCTGATGCAGGATGCAATTCAGCGCGCGGAAGCTGACGGCACATATACGGCCAGCGAGTTCGGCAGGATGGCCGAACAGCCATGATAAAGTTCATGGTCGCCGCCCTGTGGATCAGCATCGCCACCACCGGCGCGCTGCTCTATTCGTTCCAGTCGGCGCAAAAGCCGCAGGACACGGCGGAAGCCGAAGCGACCGCGTTCCAGGGGCTCGACTATGTGAAGACCGGGATCATTTCGGTCCCGGTGTTCGATCGGGGAAAAGTCTACGGCTATTTCCTCGTGCGCCTCGTCTTCACCGCTGAAGGCAAACGGCTCGCCGCGCTCAAGCTTCCCGCCGAGGCGCTGCTGGCTGACCAGATCTACACGCAGCTTTACGCTAGCCCCGAGATCGATTTCACCAAGCGCGACGATCTGGATATCGATTCCTTCCGCGAAAGCATCCGCACGGGCGTCAACGAACGGCTCGGCGAAGAGCTTATTCGCGAGGTTCTGGTCGAACAGGTCGACTTCCTGCCGAAGGACGAAGCCGGTTCGAGCTCGATCAGCCAGTCCGCCCCCACGCCGGTTTCCACAGCGGCCCCAACCGGCCACTGACAGGTCAGCCGAAGCGGGGCTTGCGCTTTTCCAGAAATGCCTTGAGCCCTTCCCGGGCATCTGCACCGGTCTGCGACAGCGCCGCACTCAGGCTTTCCGTGTAGAGGCCGTCATCGTGCGACATGTTGCCGATGCGGGCGATCGACTGGATGATCAGGTAGTTGACCAGCGAGGCGTTGCCGGCGATCTCGCGCGCCAGCTCCTCGGCCTTCGCCAGAGCCTCGCCTTCGCCAACCAGATGATGAGCAAGCCCCAGCCTGCACCCCTCCTCGCCATTGTAGCTGCGCCCGGTCAGCATCATCTCGGTCATCCTGTCCGGGCCGAGTATGCGTCCCACCCGCACCGTCGCGCCGCCACCCACGAAGATGCCGCGCTTGCCTTCGGGCAGCCTGAAAACGGTCGACGGTTCGGCCACCCGCACATGCGCGGTACTGGCGATCTCCAACCCACCGCCCATCACGGCGCCGGAAAGGGCCGCAACCACCGGCACACCTGAAAACTGGATTGTGTCCATCAGCCGGTGCCAGCCGCGGGAGTGCTTCATCACCTGTTCGGGCTCACGCTCGACCTGCTCCGACAAATCCAGTCCCGATGAAAAGTGTCCGCCCGCTCCGCTGAGCACGATGGCACGAACCCCACCGGGAATGTCATTGAAGAAACCTCCGAGAGCCTGCAGAAGCGCGTCGTTGATCGCGTTTCGTTTTCCCGGACGGTTGATCACCAGGCGGGCGATCGGACCTTCCACGCAGGTCAGAAGTACCGGTTCGTTTTTTTTCATGGTTCTCTCGACAACGAGCCTTCGCCGCATGACTTCCGGCCTAATCGCTCTTCCCTGGATTGTTTTGTTATATAACAATATAGCTGCTTTCCTGTCGCGCGTCGAGTGAGTTGCCTACTAATCGGGCATCCCGGCAAAACAAGTTTCACCCGGCGGTGGACGCAGTAAACTGGCTTACGCAGCCGCGATTCGAGCGTCGGCAACGCATGATCTGAATTCCGGTTGTTGACCTGACATCGCGGTTGTCGTGATAGCTTGGATGAGGGTTCATGGTGGGTAAGAGCAACGACGAAAACAACACGGGATCTGGCGTTCCAGCCGGGATTCCGGAGATGGGCGAGATCGTCGGCTACAAGCTGCGGCGGGCCCAGCTCTTCGTCTTTCAGGACTTCATCGAAACCTTCGAGAAGATGAAGCTACGCCCGGCCGAGTTCTCCGTACTTGCGCTCATTGCCCGCACACCGGGCCAGAAACAGACGGAGATCGCCGAACAGCTCGGCATAAAGCGGGCGAACTTCGTGGCGCTAATGGATAGCCTCGAACGGCGTGGTCTGGCCGAGCGGCGCAAGGCCGAAGGCGACAAGCGCTCGCACTCGCTGCACCTCACGCCCGAGGGCACCCAATTCGTCGACAAGATGAGCACCGTATGGCGCACGCATGAAGAACGCCTTGTCGAACGCCTCGGCGGGCCGGAAGCCCGCGCGACGCTGCTCGATTTGCTTGGCCGTCTTCTGGGCGAAAAACCGGCGTGACGCGGGTCAGCGTTTCGCCACAATCACGTGCGGCGGCGCGGGATCCGCATAGAGGTCTTCCACCAGCGTCGCGCGCGCTTCCATCACCGCGCGCTGGTTGATCGATCCCTTGTCGGTCATTTCGTTCGCGTCCATGGCGGGTGGACTGTCGAGCACGATAGCTCGAGCGACGAGGTTCGAACTCCCGGTGGCTTGTTGCGCCATATGATCCAGCGCTCCGGAGATGGCGCTACGAACCGCTTGGCTTGCCGCCAGTTCCGCCTCCGTCGACTGCGCCAGAACGGGGCTCAACTTCCGCGCGGCGTCGACATCCAGGAAAAGCATCGCGCCGATGTGATTGCGGTTGAGCCCTGTCAGCACCACATCTCGCACCAACGGTGCACAACCGCGGATCAGAGCGCCGCGTACAGCGGCCATGTTCACCCATGTGCCGGTCGACAGCTTGAAATCTTCCGACACGCGGCCGTCGAAGAGTAGCCCCTTGTTGGGCTCTTCCGGATCCACGAATTTCAGCGCATCGCCGATACGGTAGAAGCCCTCGTCGTCGAAGCATTCGGCGGTCTTTTCCGGCTGACGCCAGTAGCCCGGAGTGATGCTCGGGCCGCGCATGCGCACCTCGAGCTTCTCGCTTGCAGGAACCAGCTTGAGTTCCAGCCCGGGAGCCGGCAAGCCGACTTCGCCGGGCCGCGTGACCGGCCATGTCGTCGTCGAGGCGAAGGGCGCGGTCTCAGTGGAACCGTATCCGGTCACGATCATGATCTTCTCGCCGGCAGCCTCCTGCGCCAGCCGCTCCAATGCGTCCCAGACGTGCTGAGCCAGCCCCGCACCGGCATATTGAAGTAATTTAACGCGCGAGAAGAACGTCTTCCGCAATCGCTCGTTCGCCGAGAGATGCTCACTCAGCATCTCGTAGCCCTTGGGCACGTTGAAATAGAGCGTCGGCGCGATTTCCTCGAGATTGCGGACCGTCCTGGCAATGCCGGCAGGCGTCGGTGCGCCGTCATCGATGTAGAGCGTTCCGCCATTGTAGAGCGCGATGCCGTAATTGTGGTTTCCGCCGGCGGTGTGGTTCCACGGCAGCCAGTCAACCATGACGGGCGGTTCGTCGCGCAGGAATGCGAGCGCCGTCGCGATCATCTCCTGATTGCAGCACAACATGCGCTGTGTGTTGATCACCGCCTTTGGCATACCGGTGGAGCCGGACGTAAACAGGAACTTGGCGATCGTATCCCCGCCGACAGCCGCGTTGGCGCGATCAACCGCATCTGTTGGACGCGCGGCAAGCATGTCGTCGAAGCTTGCCGCCGTCAGCCCTTCGACCGGCGCCCGGGCGAAAACAAGCTGCATGTCCTCGGTAAGAACAGCCCGAACCGCCTTCTCGAAGGGCTGTCCATCCGCCGCGAAAACCAGGCCCGGCGTCAGCAGTCCGAAGATGTGCCTGAGCTTTGAATGATCGGTGGAAATAAGCGAATAGGCCGGCGACACGGGCGCGAACGGCACCCCCGCCATCATGCAGCCGAGCGCAATCAGCCCGTGCTCGATGCCGTTGTCGGAAAGGACAACGACAGGTCTGTCTGCATCGAGATTGAGATCGAGAACATACTGCGCAATGGCGCGGGCATGTTCTCTGGCCTCACGGTAACTGCAATGCCGCCACTGCCCGTCAGGGCCACGATCGGCGAGAAAGGTACGTTCGGGCGCTTCGTCGGCCCAACGGTCGAGACAGTCGATCATGGAGCGCGGATAGGGGCCGAGTTCTTGCCTCGACCGCAACACGGCGGCGGCGGCGGCACGGCGCTCCATATCCACCGCCAGCGCACCCATGCGCACCGGACGCATGCCCGGAACGGACACGATCGGCATCAGGCTCCTCCCAGATATTGTTATTCATCATAATAATAGGCCAATGAAGACTCAAGATGCGTTCATGCTGACAGGGAGTTTGTCCGATGGCTATTGCTCGCCGGCAATCTCGATGAGCACGTCGCCGGCCCGGACCTGATCGCCAGCCTTACCCCTCACCGCGTTGACGATACCGTCCATGCGTGCCGTGAGCGCGGTTTCCATCTTCATGGCCTCCACGATGCCGACGACGGTGCCAGAGCGGACGGTATCGCCGACGGCAACGTCGACGCGCCGCAACAGGCCTGAAACCGGCGTAACGACCACCCGACCGTCGATGGCCGCAGCATCGCGCTGCATCGGGTCCGGTTCTTCGAACCGGAACGTTTGGCCCGCGCGGTCGAGCCAGACCGCACGACCTTCGCGCACATGTGCCAAGCCATGCGTCTCGATAGCCGGCGCGGCGATATTCGTCTCACCGACGTCTATCGAAACCAGTCGACCGCGCTCGAAATTGGCCGAGCACTCTTTTGTCGTCTCGCCAGCTCGAAGCGTCATCGGACACCTTCTGCGCCCCGTCGAAGAAAACCAGTCGTCTCCATCCGCGAGCGCCAGAACCGAAACGGCGGCGGCAAAATCCTCGTCGGACGGCGCAGTCGTCGGTCGCTCTGCCGCATCCAGCATGCCCGTCGTAACCGCGCCAGAGCCGAACGTTTCGCTTTCAAGCAGCTCGAGCAGAAAGCCTCTGTTGGAAACCACGCCCAGCAAGGGCGTCGCCCGCAGCGCCTGTGAGAGCCTGGCGATCGCCTCTTCGCGCGTTGTGGCATGCACGATCACCTTGGCGATCATCGGATCGTAGAACGGCGTGACCTCCCCGCCTTCGTCGATGCCGTGGTCGATCCGCACCCCCGGAATGGCAGCCGCCTCCGGTCGCCAGTGAATCACCTTGCCCGTCTGCGGCGCGAAGCCGGCTGCCGGGTCTTCGGCGCACAGCCGTGCCTCGATTGCATGCCCCGAATAATTGATTGCCTCCTGTGCAAGCGGCAGCGGCTCGCCGGCCGCCACCCGCAATTGCCACTCCACGAGATCGAGCCCGGTGACCATCTCCGTAACGGTATGCTCGACCTGCAGCCTCGTGTTCATCTCGAGAAAGAAGAAGGTGCGATCGGACCCGACGATGAACTCCACCGTCCCCGCCCCTGCATAGTTGACCGCTCGAGCCGCTTCCACGGCCGCCTTGGTCATGGCCTGGCGCATCGGCGCATCGACGAAAGGCGACGGCGTCTCCTCGATGATCTTCTGGTGCCGTCTTTGCGTGGAACAGTCACGCTCGCCGAGATGAACGACTGTGCCGTGATCGTCGGCAAACACCTGCACCTCGACGTGCCGCGCATCCTCGATCAGCTTCTCGAGCAGCAGTCTGTCGGAGCCGAAGGCCGCGGCGGCCTCGTGGCGCGCGCTCTCCAGCGCGCCTGCAAGCTCGCCGGCGGACCTGACACGGCGCATGCCGCGACCTCCACCGCCTGCGGACGCCTTTACGAGCACCGGAAAGCCGATGCGTTCGGCTTCCGCTGCGAACGTTGCGTCCGACTGGTCGTCGCCATCATAGCCCGGCACCACCGGCACGCCAGCCGCGCGCATCAACGCCTTGGCGTTTGCCTTGTCGCCCATCGCGCGGATAGCCTCAACCGGCGGACCGACGAAAAGAATACCCGCCGCCAAGCAGGCTTCAGCGAAATCCGCATTCTCGGACAGAAAGCCGTAGCCGGGATGGATCGCATCCGCACCGGACTGTATCGCCGCCTCGATGATCGCCTCGACCCGCAGGTAAGACTGCGCGGCCGGCGCCGGGCCGATGCGCACGGCGCGGTCGGCCATCCGTACATGCAGCGCGCCCGCATCCGCGTCGCTGAAGACCGCGACGGTGCCGATACCCATTCGTTTCGCGGTGCGGATTATGCGGCAGGCGATCTCGCCGCGATTGGCGATGAGAAGGGTGCGGATCATCGGCTCAATTCGGCCTTGCCTTATTGCTTGTGCCCGGCAGCGTACCCTCGAGCTTGGCGATGATGCCCAGCATGATTTCGTCCGCGCCGGCGCCTATGGAGACCAGCCGCGTGTCGCGATAGGCGCGGCTGACCGGATTGTCGGCCGTGTAGCCCATGCCGCCCCAATATTGCAGGCAGGCGTCGGTCAGTTCGCGTGCCAGCCGGCCGGTCTTGAGCTTGGCCATGGAGGCGAGCCGCGTGACGTCGGCGCCCGCTACATATTGCTCTATCGCGCTCCACGTCAGCGCGCGCAGCGCCTCGACCTCGGTGCGCAATTCCGCCAGCCGGAAGTGGACGACCTGATTGTCCAGCACCGGCTTGCCGAAAGTCTTGCGGTCGCGTGTGTAGTCGATGGTGAGGTCGATGAGCCTGTCGAAACCCTTCAGCGCGCTCGCCGCCGCATAGAGCCGCTCTTCCTGGAACTGCAGCATCTGCATCATGAACCCACCGCCCTCCTGACCGATCAGGTTGTGGCGCGGCACCCGCACCTCGTCGAAAAAGAGTTGCGCGGTGTCGGAGGAATGCATGCCGATCTTGTGGATCTTCTGCCTCGTGATGCCTTGGGCATCCATCGGCACGCAGATCAGCGACTTGTTCTGATGCACCGGCCCGTCCGACGTGTTGGCAAGCAGACAACACCAATCCGCCTTCATGCCGTTGGTGATCCACATCTTGGTGCCGGAGATGACATAGTCGTCGCCGTCCTTGCGCGCCGTCGTCCTGACCGCGGCGACGTCGGAGCCGCCGCCGGGTTCGGAAACGCCGAGGCAGCCGACGACGTCACCCGCAATCGAAGGCGCCAGGAAGTCTTCCTTTACAGCGTCGGAGCCGAAGCGATTGAGCGCGGGCGTACACATGTCCGTGTGCACGCCGATTGCCATCGGCACGCCGCCGCAATGCACGAGCCCCAGTTCCTCCGCCATGACCATCGAATAGGAAAAGTCGAGACCGAGACCGCCATAGGCGGGATCGTACTTGATGCCGAGCAGCCCGAGATCGCCGAGCTTCTTGAACAACTCATGGGAGGGAAATTCTTCCGCCGCCTCCCACGCATCCACATGCGGATTGATTTCGGTCTCGACGAACTTCGCCACGGTGCGGCGCAAGTTCTCGTGCTCGGCCGTGAATTGCATCTGGTTCCTCCCAAGATTTCCACTGGCGCCCGCTACGCGGATCGTTCCTTACCCACGCGCAACACCGAAAGCATTCGGACGCAGCGTCCGCCGTTCGCCTTCCGCCGCGATCGACAGGCAGATCCCCAGCACGCGCCGCGTGTCGCGCGGGTCGATGATGCCGTCATCCCACAGCCGCGCGGTGGCGAAGAGCGCACCGGACTGCGCCTCGATGCCCGCGCGGATCATGCCGCTCTGTTTTGCCAGTGCTTCCTCGTCGACCTCGACGGCCTCGCGCGCACCCTTGCCGCGCGCGACGATTTCCATGACCTTCGCTGCCTGCTCCCCGCCCATGACGGCGGTGCGCGCCGACGGCCAGGAAAAGATGAAGCGAGGCGAGAAACCCCGCCCGCACATGCCGTAATTGCCCGCGCCGTAGGACCCGCCGATGAGGATGGTGAACTTCGGCACGCGGGCGTTGGCGACGGCCTGGATCATCTTGGACCCGTGCTTGACGGCGCCCTCCCGCTCGGCCGCCGAGCCCACCATGTAGCCTGTGGTGTTCTGCAGGAAGACCAGCGGCGTTCCCGCCTGGTCGCAGAGCTGGATGAACTGCGCCGCCTTCAGCGAGCCCGACGGCATGATCGGTCCGTTATTGGCAAGGATGCCGATCTTCGCTCCCTCGATCGCCGCATGTCCGCAAACAGTGTCGGGTGCATAGCCGGCCTTGAATTCGAGGAAATCGGAGGCATCGACGATCCGCGCGATGATCTCCTTCATGTCGAATGGGGATTTTTCCTCCGCGGGTACGATCCCCATGAGGTCTTCCGGGTCGAACAGCGGTTCCGGCGTCATCCCGCGATCCGGCACCTCGTCCCAGGACAGGTGCTCCATGACCGACCGGCCATAGGCCAGCGCCTGCGCGTCGTCCTCGGCGACATATTCGCCGAGCCCGGTGACGCTGCCGTGCAGGTCGGCCCCGCCCAGCGACTCGTCGTCGGCGTCCTCGCCGATTGCCGCCTTCACCAGCGGCGGCCCTGCAAGGAATATCTTGGAGCGCTTGCGTACCAGCACGACATAGTCGGACAGCCCAGGCAGGTAGGCACCGCCGGCGGTCGACGACCCGTGCACGATGGCAATCTGCGGAATGCCGGCCGCAGACAGCCGGGCCTGATTGGCAAAGGACCTGCCGCCTTCGACAAACATCTCCGCCTGATAGAGCAGGTTCGCGCCGCCGCTTTCGACCAGATAGATCAACGGGAGGCGGTTTTCGAACGCGACCTCGTGGAGCCGCAGCGACTTCTTGAGCCCGATCGGCGGGATCGTGCCCCCCTTGATGCCGCTGTCGGAAGCCGAGACGATGCAGCGCCGGCCGCCGACGACGCCGATGCCCGCGATCGTTCCACCGCCCATGATGTTTTTGCCGCCGTCATCGTCGTGCATCCGGTAGCCGGCGAGCGTGGACAATTCGAGGAACGGCTGACCGCGATCCAGCAGGCGTTCGACGCGCTCGCGCGGCAGCAGCTGCCCCCGCTCCTCGAAACGCGCCTTCCTCGACGCGGAGTTCTGGCGCACCGCCTCTTCCAGGCGGCGCACTTCCGCGAGCTTCTCGCCCATAGCCAGCATATTGGCACGAAAGGCATCCGAGCGCGTGTCCAGTGCCGATGCGAGCGCCGGCATCAGCCTTCCTCGTCCGCAAGCACGGCGGGCATGACGGCACGGTGAAACCCGTCGAACGGCTTCGTCGCCCGCCCCTTGCCCAGCGGAAACAGCGCCGAGCCGAGCGGCGCGCCGCCGTCGATGGGGATTGTGACGCCGGTGACGAATGCGGCGGCAGGAGACAGCAGGAAGCAGATAACGGAAGATACCTCCGCCTCCATCGCCAGCCGCCCGAGCGGCACGTGGTTCTTGAGCTGCGGAATGAGCGCGCGTGTCATGCCGTCATAGGTGTCCATGCCCGATGACGCCACCCAGCCCGGCGCAACGCAATTGACCCTCACGCCTGCATGCGCCCATTCATAGGCAGCAGTCTTTGTCAGGTTCACCATGCCGGCCCGCGCGGCGCCCGAATGCGCCATGCCCGGCATGCCGCGCCACATGTCGGCGGCCATGTTCACCATCGCACCGCCATGCGCCTGCATGGATTGCACGAACACCTCGCGCATGACGAGGAAGCCGCCGGTGAGATTGGTCGCTACAACGGCGTCGAAGCCCTTCTTCGAGATGCTCTGCATAGGTGCGGGAAACTGGCCGCCGGCATTGTTCACGAGACCGTGGAGCTGGCCGCGTTCCGATACGATTGCCGCGATCGCATCGCGCACCGCATCCTCGTCGCGAATGTCGAAGGCTGCGGTCGACACCTGCCCGCCGTCGAGCGCGATCTCGTCCGCCACGGCATCGAGCTTGTCCTGCTTGCGCCCCGTCAGGACGACATGCGCGCCCAGGCTCGCCAGCTCGTGCGCAACACAACGACCGATGCCGCTGCCAGCACCGGTGACGATGTGGGTCTCCCCTGCGAAACAATCCTTGCGCAGCACGCTGCGGTAGCCCACCGTGGTCTCCTCCCATTGGCGGTTCGAGGAACGCTAAATCACGTTGACGTAAACGTCAATCGCCTGCTATCTGAACCCACCTGTAAACAGCGGCCTCTCGTCGGGCCGCCTCCGAAGGAGATGATCCATGAGCCTTGACGCCATTGCAGACAAGATTCGCGAACGCGTCGCCGGAAGCGGCTTCGACAAATCGGTGAAATTCGACTTGGGCGACGACGGTGTCATCGTGATCGACGGCCAGTCCGTGTCCACCGAAGATTCCGGCGCCGATTGCACCATCACCATGTCCAAGGACGATTTTCTGGCCCTCACCTCGGGTGATCTCAACCCGACCATGGCGTTCATGCAGGGCAAGCTGAAGGTCGAGGGCGACATGTCGATCGCTATGCAGCTCAGCCAGGTGCTCTGATCGGATAGACCTCCAGTTTTCCGAAGAAAAAAAGGCGGCCTCGGCCGCCTTTTTTCTTGTATGCCTATCCTGATAAGCAAATATTTTGCGTCTCCCCTGGGGCGTCGCTTCCCGGCCGCTTGAAAGTGCCGTAGAAGCCGGATGCAATTTTGCATTCTGGGGTGTGATTTCATGTTTTCTTTCAAATACATGCCGCTGGCGGCGGTCGCCGTTCTGATGCCGGCTGGCGCATTTGCGGACGATCTCGTATTTCGCTTCGACAACAACAGCAGCTACACGGTCGTCGAACTCTACGCGTCACCCAGTGATGTCGGCGAGTGGGAGGAGGATATCCTTGGCCGCGATGTGCTGGAATCGGGAGAATCCGCGCGCGTGACGATCGCCGACGGCCGCAGGGCTTGCGAATACGACCTTCGCGTTGTGTTCGAAGATGGCGACAGCATCGAGGACACGACGGATCTTTGCGAAACGGAAAGCTACGCCGTCACCGACTAGATTCCGACGCCCGTCAGGAGCCAGCTTACGCGGCCCGCGCCATCGGCGCGGGCTTTGCCTTGCGGCCGGAAGCCTTGAGCACGCCGCTGGCGCCGTCAAGCACACCCTCGACCAGCTCCAGCGCCAGGAAGCGCTCACGCTCGTAGGGTCCGGGCATTGCGAGCTTGCCGGTCTTCTCGCTGGAGAAGCCGAAACGGCTGTAATACGCGGCATCGCCCACCAGCAGGATGGCGCTGTGGCCGAGCCGGGCAGCCTCGCCGATGGCATGGCGCATCAGCGCCGAACCGATCCCGGCAGACTTGACCGCAGGGTCGACGGCGAGCGGGCCGAGCAGAAGCGCGGCAGGACCGCCCTCGCCGGCGCGGACGTCCCACAGTCGCACCGTTCCCACCAGCGTGCCGTCGCCATCCTTCGCGACAAGGTCGAGCCCCTCCGAAGGCATGCGGCCGCGGCGCAGCTTTTCAGAAGACTTGCGCCGGCGGCCCGGACCCATGGCACGGTCTAGCAACGCTTCGCGGGCCGCCACATCGTCGGCACGTTCCATGCCGATGACATAGGTGCCCCCCTCATCCGGCGTTCTGCGCGAGCCAGTATCCTCCCCGTGGGAAGAACAGGGCGCAATCGCCGCCGACCTCTCCTCCCCCCGGGGGAGAGACGGGCGCGAAACGTCGGATGAGGGGGTGATCATGCCGGCATCGGCCAGCAGATTCATGAAGTCCATCTCTGCAATCCTTCACAAGCGGACATCAATTCCACGAGCAATGCCGGGCGGGCGCATGCGCCCGCCGCAGCAGGATTTGAGGCAGGCTCGCTGCCTCAGATCACGTAGGATCGCAGGGGTTCGAAGCCGTTGAACGCCACTGCCGAATAGGTGGTGGTGTAGGCTCCGGTGCCTTCGATCAGCACCTCGTCGCCGATCGTCAGCGACAGCGGCAGCGGATAGGGCGTCTTCTCGTACATCACGTCGGCGGAATCGCAGGTCGGACCGGCGAGCACGCAGGGCGCGACTTCGCCGCCGTCATGCGGCGTCACGATCGGATAGCGGATCGCCTCGTCCATCGTTTCGGCAAGCCCGCCGAACTTGCCGATGTCGAGATAGACCCAACGCACATTGTCGTTGTCGGCCTTGCGCGAGATCAGCACGACCTCCGACTTGATGACACCGGCGTTGCCGACCATGCCGCGGCCCGGCTCGATGATCGTCTCGGGCAGGCGATTGCCGAAGTGGCGCGACAGCGCGCCGAAAATGGCTTCGCCGTAGGCCTGTGCGGTCGGCACATCCTTGAGGTAACGCGTCGGGAAGCCGCCGCCCATGTTGACCATGCGCAGCACGATGCCTTCCTCGGCAAGCGTCGCGAACACGGCCTTGGCGTCGCCCAGCGCCTTGTCCCAGGCCGACAGGTCGGTCTGCTGCGAACCCACATGGAAGGAAACGCCATAGGCGTCGAGGCCAAGCGCATGGGCATGGCGCAACACGTCGATGGCCATGGCCGGCACGCAACCGAATTTGCGCGACAGCGGCCACTCGGCGCCCTCGCCGTCGGTCAGCACGCGGCAAAACACCTGCGCGCCGGGCGCTGCCCGCGACACCTTCTCCACTTCCTCGACGCAGTCGACGGCAAAGAGCCGGACGCCGAGCTCGAAGGCGCGCGCGATGTCGCGCTCTTTCTTGATGGTGTTGCCGAAGCTGATTCGTTCGGCGGGCGCGCCGGCATCCATCGCCATCTCGATTTCGGCGACCGAAGCAGTATCGAAGGACGAACCGAGGCCTGCGAGCAGGCGCAGGATCTCCGGCGCCGGGTTGGCCTTGACGGCGTAGTAGATCTTCGAGCTCGGCAGTGCGCGCTCGAAGGCGTGGAAATTGTCGCTCACGACATCGAGGTCGACGACCAGGCAGGGGCCGGCCGGACGTCGGGTGGCGAGGAAGTCGAGGATACGCTGCGTGGCCATGGGTTTCTCCGATCGCGGCGCAAGCCGCTTCATCTCAAGCTCCCGTCTTCGGCGCGCGGCCACGGACGGGCGGTGGACAAAGGGCGCGATGCGTCGGCTCAGGGTCCAGCCGGTGGAGTCACCGGACCATGAAAACGCGCGTCACGCGGCGGTGAGCCATCGCCTTGCGGCGGTTGCTCGCTTTGTCTGCCTCAGCTTTGGAGAAACCCTCCGCACTGCCGGCAATGAAGGTGTGCCTCTTCAGTAACCCCGGTCTTTGGACGACCGGCAGAACACCAGAAAGGCCCGCACCGTCGTTGCTTCAAGGTGTCCTCGGTTCAGGCGGTTGGCCGTCTGACCGACTGGAGTGGTTGGCTCCAGGTACCTTACCGTTTTCCTCACCGAACGAGGGGACGGCGGACACCCACAGGCACGTGCGACTTTGGGCAAGCGCGATATATGGATAAGTGCTGTCATAATCAACGGATTTTTCGGGTTCGCTTGAAAAAAACTCTGCGTTGAACGAAGCTGCGCTCACTGTTTCCAAAGGTCGAACAATGTCTCCAACCGACGATCCCTTCAACGCGTTCCTCGATCATTCCGATGCGCCGGTCGCCAATGCGTCGGACGGCCCGCTTGCGGGCCTGACGCTTGCGGTGAAGGACATCTACGATATTGCGGGCCAGCGCACGGGTGGCGGGAATCCGCAGAAGCTTGCCGAGGCTCCCGTCGCCGAGACGACGGCACCTTCGATCCAGCGCCTGCTGGATGCGGGCGCCCGATTCGTCGGCCGCACGCAGACGGATGAACTGACATTCTCCTTGATGGGCCAGAATGCCCACTACCCGGAGCCCGTGAACCCGGCCGCACCCGACCGCGTCACCGGCGGTTCGTCTTCCGGCTCCGCCGCGGCAGTGGCCGGCGGGCTCGCCGACATCGCGATCGGTTCGGATACCGGGGGCTCCATCCGCGCACCGGCGAGCTTCTGCGGCCTCATCGGCCTTCGACCCACCCATGGCGTCATCTCGCTCGACCGTGCAATGCCGCTCGCGCCTTCCTTCGACACGTTCGGCTGGTTCGCAAGGGGCATCGCCACCTACGAACGCGTGGCCAATGTGATGCTGCCTGCCGACAACACCACACGACAGCATCACTTTCTCAACCTGGCATCACTGGACGCCCTAACGCTTGGCGACAGGGAAGCGACGGAATATGCGCGCATGGTGGACATTATCGCCGCCACGCTTGATGTTCCCCGCGAGGCGCCGCCTCTCGTGCAGGAGATTGACGATCTCTACTGGTCGTTCCGCAAGCTCCAGGCCTACGAAGCATGGGCCACCCATGGCGCCTGGATTTCGGCGAGTGAGCGGGGGCTCGGTCCCGGCGTGAAGGAGCGTTTCGAGTTCGGTTCGAAGGTAACGGACGCGACGGCCTCGGAAGAATCGGGAAAGCGGGACGCCTTCCGCGACGAACTCGCCGAACTGCTCGGCGACGACGGCATCCTCTTGCTTCCAACGGTGCCGGGAGCAGCGCCGCGCAAGGATCTCGGCTTCGACGATCTTCAGGCCTATCGCGAGCGCGCCTTGCGCCTGCTGTGTCTGTCCGGCCTCTCGGGCTTTCCGCAGATCACCGTTCCTCTGGGCACGGTCGATGGCGCTCCGTTCGGCATCTCGCTGCTTGGCCCGGCGGGAGCCGACCGGCAATTGATCGAACTCGCCCGCACCATCCTTACCGCCGCCGGAGAGCGTGGATAATGGATACGCTCACCCGCATGCGCGCCTTCATCGAGGTGGTGGAGGCAGAGGGCTTCTCGGCGGCGGCACGCAAGATCGGGCGCTCGAAGGCGCTGCTGTCCAAATATGTCCGCGAACTTGAAGACGAGCTCGGCGCCCTGCTCCTCAACCGGACCACGCGGCAGTTCTCGCTGACAGAGGCCGGGCACACCTACTACAAGCGCGCTTCCGAGATTGTGCGCGAAATCGACAGTCTTGCGGACACGGTTCGCGATTCGTCGGGCGACGTGCGGGGACGCATCAAGATCACGGCGCCGCGCACATTCTCCGATGCCCCGATCGGCCATTCACTGATCGATTTCGCCAAGGCCTATCCCGACATCGTGCTCGATGTGCATCTCGACGACCGTTTCGTCGATCTGGTCGAAGAGGGCTTCGATCTGGCGATCCGTATCACGCGGCTGGAGGATTCCTCGATGATCGCGCGCCGGCTGGCACCCTTCGCGCTGAACATCTGCGCCTCGCCTGCCTTTCTCGAAAAACACGGCAAACCGGAAAAGCCGCAGGACCTTGCCCGCATGCCGTGCATCATCGACACCAACGGCCGGTGGCTCTCCAACTGGCCGTTCATGCGCGAGAACGGCGAGATGTTCTCGGTGGCGGTCTCCGGCCCGCTGGAGGCCAACAGCCCGCTGACGACGCGTGCCGCCGCTATCGCCGGCCTGGGGTTTGCCCCGCTTCCGGATTTTATTGCCGCCCCCGCGCTGGAAAGCGGCCAGCTCGTGACGGTCCTGGAAGAATGGGTACCGCGCGGCGGCGGCATCTTTGCGGTGTACCCGCATCGGCGCTACCTGCCTGCCAAGATCAGGGTATTCGTCGACTTTCTGGCCCAGTGGTTCAAGCAGCATGAACAGGATTGATTCTACGGAACAAATACGTGCGGATGTCCCATTTTTGCCCGCTTTATGATGATGCTCGGGCGCACCGGAGAGGGTGGGTCAGCCGTGCACTGCAGAATCAGCAAGCGAACATTGCCGGCCGCTGTTGCGGCGCTGTGCGTTTCGGGCGCAGCCCCTGCTCTGGCGCACCCCCATGTCTTCGCCGAAGCGAACCTTGAAGTCGCAATCGATGCGGATCGCAACGTCGTCGCGCTGCGCCACGTCTGGCGTTTCGACGATCTCTTCTCCAGCACCGTGCTTCTGGAATTCGATAAGAACGCCGACCTCGTACTCGACAACGCAGAGCTTGAGGAAGTCGGCGCGGTCATTCATGAATCGCTTGCCGAGTTCAACTATTTCCAGATCGTCACCGCTGGCGGCAAGGAAGTGGACATGGTTGCGCCGGACCGCATCATGGCGAATTACGAAGACAACCAGCTCATCATTCTGTTCGAATCACGCCCTGCAGAACCGCTGCATCTCGATGGCCAGCTCGATTTCGGCGTCTACGACCCGACCTTCTACACCGCGATCGACTTTTACGAAGACAAGAACCTGGTCGTTGCCGATCTTCCGGAAAGCTGCATCCGCACAGTCGTTCGCCCCAATCCGGATGAAGCCATCGCGATGAATCAACAGTCGCTCACCGAGGCGTTCTTCAACGACCCGTCCAACAACGACTATTCCAAGCTTTTCGCGACCCGACTCGAACTGAACTGCTCCGGAGAGGGATGACTGGCGTGAAAAAGACGACGACCCGTATTGTCTTCGCGCTGCTGGCGCTGACCTTCATCCTCACCCATTTCGCAGGCTACGCTCATGCACAAAGCTCGCTCGGCATCGGGGCGAACGAGGCGACCTTGCCGTCAACGGGTTTGTTTGCAGGCCTGCTGAATTGGATCAACGCACAGCAGCAAGGTTTTTACCGCTCGCTCACCGGAGCCTTGCGGTCGATGCGCGACGGCGGCGGTGGTTTGTGGATTCTTGTCGGCCTCTCCTTCGCTTACGGCGTGTTCCATGCCGCCGGCCCGGGCCACGGCAAGGCGGTCATCTCCTCCTACATGCTCGCCAACGAGGTTGCCCTGCGGCGTGGCGTGATGCTGTCTTTCGTTTCCGCCATGCTCCAGGCGTTGTCGGCAATTGCCATCATGGGCGCTGTCTTCCTGGTCCTGCGCGGCACGGCGATCTCGATGACCGACGCAACGCGTTTCCTCGAGATCGTGAGCTATGTGCTGGTGACGGGCTTCGGCGCCTGGCTGTTGTGGCGCAAGGCCGGCCCATATCTGCGCGGCTTGCTGTTCGGCAATCCGGCCCACAGCCTATCATCGGCCGCCCATGCACATACCGATAACCACCACCATGATCATGGGCATCACCATCACCATCACGATCATCACCACGATCACCATGGTCACGACCACGCGCATGGCGAGGTCTGTTCGACCTGCGGCCATGCCCACGCGCCCGACCCGAAGCTGATCGCAGGTGAGCATTTCAACTGGAAAACAGCCTGGGCCGCAGTCGTTGCCGTGGGACTGCGCCCCTGCACCGGCGCGCTGATCGTGCTGTCCTTCGCTTTCCTCAACGGTCTCTGGTTCGGCGGCATCGTCTCGGTCTTCGCCATGGCGATCGGTACCGCGATCACGGTGTCGGCGCTGGCCATCATGGCGGTTACGGCGAAGAACTGGGCCGTTGCCTATGCAGGCGACGGACGCACTGGAAACCGGGTGCTCGGCTTGATCGAGATTGCCGGCGCCGGCTTCGTGTTCCTGCTCGGGCTGACGCTGCTGATGGCTGCGCTCTCAGTCTGAGAGCTCATCCTCGATGTGTGCGCGAATGATCTCGTCGAAGCTCGTTTCCGCCTTGAAACCGAGTTCGCCCGCACGGCGCGCCTCGAACCGCGTAGGCCAATTCTTGACCAGCGCCCACACGGCTTCGTCTGGCTCCTCCCGGATCAGGTCTACCGCGTCCTGACCGGCGACGCGACGCAGCGCCTCGATCTGCTCGCCGACCGAAACGCCAACGCCCGGCAAGGTGATATTGCGGCGCGGCCCGACCTGGCCGCCATCGAGACCAGCCGCATGAATGAGGAAACCCACTGCCGAACGCGGGCTTGCGTGGGTATGAACCACGTCGCGCGGCACGGGCAGAACCGCCGGCAAGCCTACCAACGGTTCGCGGATGATGTTGGAGAAGAAGCCGGAGGCGGCCTTGTTCGGCTTACCCGGTCGCACGCAGATCGTCGGGAACCGGAGACCGATCCCGTCGAAGAAGCCACGCCGGCTGTAGTCGTTGAGCAGCGCTTCCGACATCAGCTTCTGCGTGCCGTAGGATGTAAGCGGAACCGTATGAAAGTCGTCGGGGATGACGTCAGGGTAAGGTCCGCCATAGACGGCGATCGACGAGGTGAAGACGACGCGCGGCGCGTTGCCGGCATGCCGGATCGCATCGAACAACGCGCGGGTGCCGTCGAGGTTGACGCGGTAGCCGAGTTCGAGATTGGCCTCCGCCTCGCCCGAAACCACACCGGCCAGGTGGAACACCAGATCCGGCCGTGGGGCGACGAGCGCGGCCGCCGCCCCTTCGGCGGCAAGGTCTCCGACATGCACGGTCACATGCATAGCCGGCGACGACATCGCCTCGAACGGCGTCACGTCGTGTAGATCGAGCGCAGCAATGGTCCTGCCGGCAACGGAGCCGTCTTCCATCAGACGCTTGGTCAGCTTGCGGCCGACCATCCCGGCCGCACCCGTCACCACCACGCGCATGGCTATTCCTCCCCGTTGCCGTTCCGTTTGCTGCGCCCACGCAGCCAGAACACGCCGAAGAAGGCAAGCACGAATGCCACCGCGAGTATGCCGCCGATGATGGGCGAGGCTTCACCGGCGGCCAGCATCAGCGTCGGCATGTAGAACGCGACGATGCCGAACCCGACCAGTATGACCGCGGCAGCGATCGCAGCGTTGCGCGTGTCGCGATCCATCAGTTTGTCAAACCGCCGTCGACCGGGATCGCGGTTCCGGTGGTGAAGGCCGATTCATCGCCTGCGAGATAGACGGCGAGTGCGGCGATCTCAGATGATTCGCCGACCCGGCCCATCGGCTGGCGCGCCACGAACATCTCGAGCGCCTTGTCCTTGCCGCCGACTGACTGGCCGAGTTCCTCGACGCGCTCCTCCCACGACGGCGACCGCACGGTGCCGGGGCAGATCGCGTTGCAGCGCACGCCCTTGGTGACGAAGTCCATCGCAACGGCCTTGGTGAGGCCGATCACCGCTGCCTTGGAAGCCCCGTAGGCATAGCGGTTCGGAACAGCCTTGAGCGACGACGCGCAGGACGACAGATTGATGATCGAGCCCGACGAGCCGGTTTCCCTGGCCCGATCGAGCATGCCGGGCAGGAACGCGCGGATCGTGCGATGCATGGCCTTTACGTTGAGATCGAAGGAGAAGTCCCAGTCCTTTTCCTCGCAGTCGAGCACGGTGCCGTGATGCACATAGCCGGCGACGTTCACCAGAATGTCGATGGCACCCACCTTGGCGGCGTAGGCGTCGACGGCACGGGTGGAGAGCACGTTGAGCTTGCCCTTCTTCGCCCGTGCCAGACCTTCGAGCTTTGCGCGGTCGACATCGGTCGCGTAGACGGTGGCGCCTTCCTTCACGAAGGCTTCGGCGATAGCGCGCCCGATCCCCTGCCCCGCTGCGGTCACCACCGCGATCTTGCCCTTGAGCCTTCCAGCCATTCGACTTCTCTCCCTAATGCAGATGGACGCCCGCCGGCCGGTCGGCGCAATGCCCGAATTCCGGCTCGACGGTTACATGATCGATGTGATGCACCTTGGCCATGCGCAGCTTGATGTCGCAGATCGCTGCATGCGCGTTGATCCCCTCGCGCAGGCAGGCGTGCAGTGTTGCCATGTTGCGTGTCCCGTCCAGCGACCAGACATGCATATGATGAATGCCAAGCACCCCTTTGACATTCGCTTCGATGTCGCGCGCGATATCGTCGCGGTCAAGCCCGCTCGGCGCACCTTCGAGCAGCATGTGGCCGGACTCCCGCACCAGCGACCAGGCGCTTCGGAAGAGCAACAGCGCCACAAGAGCCGAAAGGATCGGGTCGATGGGGTACCAGCCGGTCAGCAGGATGATGCCGGCCGCCGCGATTGCCGCGACTGAGCCCAGCAGATCGCCGATGACATGCAGGATCGCCCCGCGCATGTTGAGGTTTTCCCTGTCACCGCCATGCAGAACGAAAAACGCCGCCACATTGACCAGCAGGCCGAGCACGCCGATCACCAGCATCGGCCCGCCGAGGATAGGCGAAGGCTCCGCCATGCGGTGCCAGGCCTCATAGACGATCCAGATACCGATGGCAAAGATCGTCAGCCCGTTTGTGTAGGCAACCAGCGTCTTCACCCGGTCGAAGCCGTATGTCAGGCGCGTCGTCGCCGCCCTCCCCGCCAAGTGAAACGCATACCAGGCCAGCACCAGCGCAACCGTGTCCGAAAGCATGTGGCCGGCATCGGCCAGAAGCGCCAGCGACCCGGTGGCGAGGCCGCCGATCGCCTCCGCCACCATGAACCCGCCCGTCAGGCATGCAGCGACCAGCACCCGCGTCTTGTCGCCCGCGCCGTGGGAATGGCCGTGGCCGGAATGATCGTGCGCGTGGCCATGGTCCATGCCGGCGCTCCTCAGGCTGTCACGGCAGCCCTGATCTCGCCGAGCCGCCTTTTCTGCTGCCCTTCACTATCGAAATTTTCCGGATCAAGCCACTCCTCAAGGGCGCGGCCTATCGTCGGCCATTTCTTGTCGATCATCGCAAACCATGCGGTGTCGCGATTGCGGCCCTTGACGATGAGATGCTGGCGAAAAACACCCTCGAAGGAAAAGCCGAAGCGCAGCGCCGCGCTGCGCGACGGTTCGTTCTCGGCATTGCATTTCCACTCGAAGCGGCGATAGCCGAGATCGTCGAAGGCATGGCGCGCGAAGAGGTAAAGCGCTTCCGTCGACGCCGGCTTTCGGGCGACGAGCCCGTTCCAGAGAATGTTCCCAATCTCGATGACGCCGTTGGCGGTATCGATGCGCATGAAGCTCTGGCGACCGGCGATCCGCCCGCTGGCCTTGTCGATCACCGCGAAATAAAGCGGATCGTCGCTCGCCGCGGCCTTGTCGAGCCAGGGCTGGAAATCCGCCCGGTCCTGTGGCGCATGGTCGTAGAGCCAGCGGAAGCGCGAATCCTTGTCCGGTGTCGAAGATGCTTCGAAAAGCCCGTCTCCGTGACGTGCGGCATCCAGCGGTTCAAGGCGCACATAGCGCCCCTCCATCGGCTCGCGCTCAGGCCGCTGCCGCGGCGTCCATTGGCTCAGATCTTCCATGTGCCCACCAACATTGACAAACAGACGCCAAGCCTCACAAGAACATCGTGCCGGGAAAAGAACCAGGGAGGAACGCCCGCATGCTCCAAACGATCGAAGCCTTCGACAGGATCGGCGAGGAGAATGCCTTCGCGGTGCTCGCGCGCGCGACCGCACTGGCGCAATCGGGCAAGGACATCATCAATCTTGGCATCGGCCAGCCCGATTTCAGCACACCTGCCCATATCGTCGAAGCCGCCATCAAGGCGCTGCGCGACGGCCATCACGGCTACACGCCGGCAACCGGCCTTCTTGCCACACGCGAAGCCGTGGTGCGCCGCACGCTGACCACGACAGGCGTCGAGGTTTCGCCCGAGAATGTGATGATCATGCCAGGCGGCAAGCCGACCATGTTCGCCGCGATCCTGATGTTCGGCGCGCCGGGCGTCGACATTCTCTATCCCGATCCGGGCTTTCCGATCTATCGATCGATGATCGAGTTCACCGGCGCGCGGCCGGTGCCTGTGCCGATCCGCGAGGAAAACGGTTTCGCCTTTTCAGCCGACGAGACCCTCGCCCTGATCACGCCGGCTACACGACTGCTGATCGTGAACTCGCCTGCCAATCCCACCGGCGGCGTGACGCCGAGGGCAGAAATCGAGAAGCTGGTGCGCGGCCTCGATGCGCATCCGCACGTCGCAATCCTCTCCGACGAAATCTACGACGTGATGACCTATGACGGCGAGACGCACACCTCGCTGCTTCAGTTTCCGGAAATCCGCGACCGGCTGATCGTGCTCAACGGCTGGTCGAAGACATGGGCGATGACCGGCTGGCGCATGGGCTGGTCGATCTGGCCGAACGGACCCGAGAGCGGCCACCTCTATGACAAGGTGCGCAAGCTGGCGGTGAATTGCTGGTCCTGCGTCAACGCGCCCAGCCAGTTCGCCGGAATCGCCGCCATCGACGGCCCGCAGGACGATGTGGAGAAGATGCTCGCGGCCTTCGACCGGCGACGCAGGATCGTTGTGGAAGGCCTGAATGCGCTGCCGGGCTTTTCCTGCATCACCCCCAAGGGCGCGTTCTATGCGTTCCCGAACGTGCGGGACACTGGCCGCCCGGCCAAAGCGTTTGCATCGGCCTTGCTGGAAGATGCCGGCGTCGCGCTTATCGGCGGCCCGGATTTCGGCGTCCTCGGAGAAGGCTATCTGCGCCTTTCTTATGCAAATTCCGAGGAAAACATTCTGCGGGCCCTGGAGAGGATCGAAAGCTTCCTTGCCCGCTAGCTGGGCCGCACCACCCGACAAAGCCTGGAGGAACCGCATGCTTTACGCGATACTCGCCTATCACGAGGAAGGCGTCGTCGCCGCGATGACGCCGGAAGACGGTGTGGCGTTGATGGGCAACCTGATGAAGGTCCATGACAAGATCAACGAGACCGGCAAGCTGGGGCCATCGGCGCGGCTCGACTTCACCGGCCAGGCGGTAACATTGCGCAGTCCCGAGGCGATGGTCATCGATGGTCCATTCGCCGAGACGAAGGAGCAGTTGCTTGGCATTTACATGCTGGAGTGCGACTCGCTGGAGGCCGCAATCGACGCAGCACGCGAGTTGCGTCGCGTGAACAAGTCCGCCGTCTACGAAATCCGCCCGATCACGCGCTACCTGCCTGGTGTATCTGTGGCGGAGGTCTAAAGGTCATAGATCAGCCAGATTGCCACGCAGCTTGCGACGGCAACGGCGATGTTCATGGGAATGCCCACTTTCAGGAAGTCGGTGAAGCGGTAATTGCCTGCACCATAGACCAGCGTGTTCGTCTGGTAGCCGATCGGCGTGGCGAAGCTGGCGCTGGCGCCGATCATCACGGCGATCAGGAACGGCCGGGGATCGACACCCATCTGCGTTGCGAGGCCAATAGCGATTGGCGCAACCAGAACCGCGACCGCATTGTTGGTGACCAGCTCGGTCAAGGTTGATGAGATCGCGAAGATCGCGACCAGTGTGACCACCGGCGGCATTGTCGCCAGATACGGCGCTAGCGCGTTGACGATGAGCTGGACGCCGCCGGACCGCTCCAGTCCCGCGCCGATGATCAGCATCGCAAAGATCAGCACGAGGATCGAGCCGTCGATGGAGCCCCAAGCCTCGTCACTGTCGAGGCAGCGCAGCAGCAGGATCGCCGCCACCGCGAGCAGCGCGAGGATGGCGATGTCCATGACGTTGAAGGCCGCAAGCCCGACGACCGCTGCCAGCGCGCCAAGTGCCACCGGAGCCTTGCTGCGTCGGTAGGGTCGCGCGCTGGGGCGCGATACCGACACGAGACTTGCATCCTCGGTCAACGCGTCGAAATTGTCCGGTGGGCCTTCGAGCAACAGCTTGTCGGCGGGCCTCAGCTTGACGCTTTCCAGATCGGAGCCCGGAATATGGCGGTGGCGATGCGCGCCAAGGATACGCACGCCGTAGCGGCGGCCCAGCATCAGGTCGCCGATCCGCTCGCCGGTGGTGGCGCGATGCGGGGCAACGACGGCCTCCACAACCACTTTTTCGCCCGCGCGTTCCTGACTACGGCGCAGCCCGACATGCAGGTCGCTCTTTTCGTTGAGCGTGAGGATTTCCGAAGCAGTGCCGAGTAGGATCAGCGAATCGCCCCGCTTCATCGTGCGCTCGCCGACATTGTCGCGGATAACCTCGCCGCCGCTGCGCAAGCCCAGGACCTTGAGCCCTGCACGATTGAAGTCGCTGATGGCGCCGATCTTCGCCTGGGTATAACGGCCCTCGGCGCGAACGGTCACCTCGGAGAGGAACTCCGTTTCTCCGGCCTGCGCCGTCTCGCCTGCACCGCGCCTGTCAGGCAGCAGGAAACGGCCGAGGAGCAGCATGACCAGTGTTCCAGTAAGTGCTGCAACGATTCCGATCGGGGTTATCTCGAAGATCGAGAACGCCGGCTCGCCGGCATTGCGCGCCACACCGTCGACGAGAATGTTGGTGGACGTGCCGATCAGCGTGCAGGTGCCGCCGAGGATCGCAGCGTAGGAAATTGGGATAAGCAGCCTCGTGGCTGCGATGTCCAGCGTGCGGGCGAGCCGAAAAACGATCGGGATCAGGATCAGCACGACCGGCGTATTGTTCATGAAGGCCGACGCGGCCACCGTGCCGATCAGAAGAGCCGCGACCACCAGGGCCGGATGGTTCGTGGCGCTGGTTGTCAGCCTGCTTGCGAGGTTTTCAAGCACGCCGGTGCGCACCAGCGCGCCCGACAACACGAACATCGCCGCAATGGTTATGGGCGCGGAATTCGAGAAGACGCGCATCGCATCTTCCGGGGTGGTCAAACCCAGCAGAAGGAACGCCGCAGCGCCTCCCGCGGCAGTAACCTCCGGCGGATAGCGTTCGATCACGAAGGCGGCCAGCAGAAGCACCAGCAGCACGAGCGCGATATAGGGTTGAGCCCCGCCAAGAAGCGCTTCCATGTCGAGGTCAGCCTCCGCAATCAATGGCCTAGATTGTTCTAGCACGGCGACAGCCACGACCGGCAAGCCCCGTACGTCCTGGAGGAAATAGAAATCCCGACAGCGACGTAAAGTCCAACAATGCCCTATCGAAATGGGCCGGAAAGCGGGAGGGTTCTTCCTATCCGCGCCCGACAAAGGGCATTTTTGTCGCCATCACGTTCATGAAAAGGATATTGGCGTCGAGCGGCAGGCTGGCCATGTGCACGACGGCATTGGCAACGTGGTCGACATCCATCACCGCTTCCACCTTTACCGACCCGTCAGCCTGCGGCACGCCTTGCGCCATCGGGGCTGCCATTTCGGTGAGCGCATTGCCAATATCGACCTGGCCGCAGGCGATATCGAACGGCCGGCCATCGAGCGCCAGCGTCTTGGTCAGGCCGGTGATGGCGTGTTTGGTGGCCGTATAGGGCACGGAACCCGGGCGCGGCGCATAAGCCGAGATCGAACCGTTGTTGATGATGCGGCCGCCCTGCGGCGCCTGCCTGCGCATCATCCCGAAAGCCGCCCGCGCGCACAGAAACGAACCGGTCAGATTCACGTCCACGACATCGTGCCAGGTTTCGACCGGAATTTCGTCGATCGGCATGGCCTTGGCGCTCATGCCGGCATTGTTGAAGAGAAGGTCGAGGCGTCCGAACTCGTCACCGATCCGCTCGAACAGCTGCTCCACCTGCTCAGGCCGTGAAACGTCGCACGCAACCGCCAGCGCGCGGCCGCCACCCAGACCATTGGCCGCTTGCGCCGCCTCTTCGAGCCGCCCCAGCGTTCGGCCGGTAAAAATCGTGTCCCAGCCGTTGCGAACCAGCGCGGTGGCAACGCTCTTGCCAATGCCCGTGCCTGCACCGGTCACGAGAGCGAACTTTGTTGCGGCCATGAGAACCTCCTCCACGTTTCACCAACGTTGATTTGCAGATGGGAGGCTGGAAGGCAAGTAAGCAGGGGCTGCCAAAGAAAGGGCGGTCGTAGGGACCGCCCTTAATTTGAATCGCGCTTGGGAGGAGGAAAGCCGATTCGACTTGTTTCAGATTGTACCTGATTCGTTAACGATCGGTTAATCCCGTTTGCCGGCTCAGCCCAGAGCCGCCAGAAACGGCCTGCCCATCAGCGCCTGAATAAGGGTGAAAGCCACAAAGGCTACAAACAGTGCCGCGAAAATCCGCACCGGCCTGCGGTCGGCACCGCCGAAAACGGGGACCGAGACGAGCGCGAACGCCGGGATGAAATGCATCGCGTGAGTGGCGAAGAAATGGGCCACGCGCAGGTCGCCGCCATCACGCGCCCACCCCATCAGCATCAGGCCGCCAGTGTCGCCCGCCTGCCCACCGATGCCGTGCCCACCCAGCCCGCTCATGGTTCCGGCGGTTATCAGTGTCAGCGGCAACACCAGCGCAAGCCCCAGCACGACGCTCTCGCAGAAGGCGGGCGGCATGCGCAGCGCGCCGTTGCGCCAAATCTGCCAGGCGAAGACGGCGGACGCGGATGTAATCAACGTCGCTGCGACACCCATCGCCGGATAGATTGCGGCGCCGATTGGCGACGTGTTGAAGTGGGACGCGGTGCCCATCGCCGCCGCCGCTCCGATCCAGACGATTTCGGCAACCGAAGCCACAACGACTGTTCCGGTAAACCAGCGATACCAGCGCCGATCGCGGATACCGGCCGGCAGCCAGCGCGCCAAGAACGCCAGCGTGAGAAAATAGACCGTCAGCGAGAACTCGAACTTCAGCGGCTTCAGCCAAATGTTCACGCCGTTGAACGTGCGCCCGTCAATGGCATAGGCGAACAATGTCGGCGCCATCGCCGCCATCATCAGAAGCCCCAAGGCACCGAAGACTGGCTCATGCCTGACGAGCGCATCGAGTGGCCGGCGCCGGTCGATTGTCACGAAGCGGGCTTCCTCGGCAATGGACATGGTCATCGTCATGTTTCCTCACAAAACTCAAGCGGGCTCGAACAGTCGCCGGCCGGGGAGTACCGTCCTCAGCGAAACGAAAGCGAGATAGCCGGCTGGACCGAACAGGAAGGTCAACGGGAGGCAGGGCAATGTAAGCCAGAATGAAATGCCCTCGGCGCGCGCCGTGCGCACTATCCATGCCCCCACGAACAGGTCGAAGGCGAGGTAGTGCAGCCAACCTGCCAGCAGCAATTCTCGCGTCTGAAACAGCAACGCGACATTATCCAGCGTGTCGAACCCGCCTTCGGCCCCGCTCCAGAAGGCCAGCATCAGCCCGACATAGGCAACCGACAGCAGAGCCGGCACGATTATGCTCGCGAAGCGGTCGGCAAAGCTCGGAAACCAAGGACTTGCGAACAGCGACAGCCATCCGGCGATGGCCACCGGCCCGCTGAGCTGAAATATCGTATCGGCATCCATAGGCGCCTCTCCATTCTTGACGTCGTCAAGATTGAATTACGATCTTTACGGCGTCAAGATAAAATTTACATTGGAAAGATTGAATTTCGCACGGTGCTGGTGCATTGCGGACGTGGGAGCTGGTGAAGGACAGGCGGGACATGAAGACGAACGGCGAGCCCGAACGGCAGGGCTATCACCACGGCGATCTGCGCCGTGCACTGCTGGAGGCGGCAGAAGTCGAACTTGCCGAAAAGGGACCGGAAGGCTTCACGCTGCGCGGCTGCGCCAAGCGAGCCGGCGTTTCGCACGCCGCCCCGGCCCATCACTTTGGCGACGTGGCCGGGTTGCTTTCGGCACTTGCCGCCGAAGGTTTCGAACGTTTCCTGAAAACGACCTCCGCGCGGATGAACGCGGCGGACCCGGGCGATGCCAGAGCAAGGCTGGTGGCGATGGGGCTGGGCTACATCGAATTCGCTCGCGCCAACCCTGCTCTCTTCAGCCTGATGTTTTCATCACGGAAAGCCGACTTTCAGGAAGATAGGCTGCAACGGGCCGCGACCGCGTCGTTCGAGCAACTCGTCGCAGGCGTCGGGGCGGTCGCGGGCGTCGCCCCCTTGACGACACGCGAAGGAAGGCGGCAACTCGCCGCCACCTGGGCTATTGTCCACGGCCTCGCGCACCTGCTGCTTTCGCAGCGTATGAAGTTCCTCCAGGATCAGAGCTCGGAGGAACTGGAGGAAGATCTCGCTGCGATCGTTTCGCGCGTGCTGGGCTGACGCCGCTTACCAGACCGACTGGTTGTCGGTCTTGACCTCGGACACCGTCGCCTCGACGTGATCGATCAGCGCGTCCGGCAGCTTCAGCCTGCCAGCGAGCATGTCGAGATAGCCGCGTTCGGCCCGCGTCTGCGGCTCGATCGCGAGCCGCGAAGCGGTATAGAGCTCGACCTTCTGCGCGTCGGTCTTCGCAGCGTCGATGAGAGTGTCGAGGTCGACGGGCTTCGACAGCTCGGCAAGCAGGAATTCCTCCGCCTCGTCGCCGATGCCTGAGAGACGCAGCCGGTCGGCGATACGGCCTCGCTCGGCCTCGTCGATATGCCCGTCGGCGCGTGCGGCGGCAATCATTGCGCGAACGATGACCAGCGCGAACTCTGCCTCGCCCTGCGGCGCCTGCGCGGGATCGAAAGGCGTGTCGGCAGGCGGCGGCAGCAGTTCCGGTTCGGCAGACGTCTGCGCCTGACCGGGCTGGTCGCCGTTGCGGTAGTTCTGGTAGGCCTTGTAGGCAAGCCCGGCGACGGCGGCCATGCCGCCGATCTTGAGCGCCGAGCCGGTGAGCTTGCGCCCCGTACCGGTGCCGAGCAGGACCGCTGCCAGCGCGCCAGCGGCGAGCGGATTGTCCCGCGCCATCTGGGCGGCCTGACCGGCTTTGTCGCGCACGGTCGATTCGGTTCCGGGAACCTTCGAACCGAGCAGGTCATCCAGCAGCTTCCTGGGATCGAGCATCGGGGGCACTCCTTGCAGCTTCGTTTCGCTCCGCGCCGCTGTCGCGACAACCTGCCAGAGGTAGGCAGGCGACAGCGACATTGCAATGACAGGAGAGATACCGCGTCTTAGCGGCCGATATGAGGCTTGGTCCCTCGCCTGCTTGCAAGCTCCACCTGGCGATGGCGTTCGGCATAGCGGGCACGGTCGGCCTCGCTGCGGCTCTCGTGGCAGCGATGGCACGACACGCCTTCGACAAAGAAGGTCGATTGCTTATCCGCTGCGGTTAGAGGATGCCGGCATGCCCGGCAAAGCTCCGCCTCGCCTTCGCGCAGACCGTGGGTCACGGACACGCGCTCGTCGAAGACAAAGCACTCGCCATCCCACAGGCTTTGTTCCTGCGGCACGTCCTCGAGATATTTCAAGATGCCGCCCTTGAGGTGATAGACCTCCTCGATGCCGATCGAGCGCATATAGGCCGTCGCCTTCTCGCAGCGGATGCCGCCGGTACAGAACATCGCCACCTTGCGCCCGGCGAGGTCCTCGCGCCGCGCCGCGGCCCAGCCTGGAAACTCGCGGAAACTCGCCGTACCCGGATCGACGGCGCCACGAAAAGTACCGATGGCCGTCTCGTAGTCGTTACGCGTGTCGATCACCACCGTTTCGGGATCGGCGATGAGCGCATTCCAGTCCTGCGGCTCGATATAGGTGCCGGCATCCCGCGCGGGGTCCAGGTCCTCGACCCCCATGGTGACGATCTCGCGCTTGAGCCGCACCTTCATGCGGTGGAACGGCATATCGGACGCCGTGCTGTACTTCACCTCAAGCCCGGCCAACGCCGGGATCGCCTCTAGATGAGCGACCAGTTCGGCAATTGCATCGTGGCTGCCGGCGACCGTGCCGTTGATGCCCTCATGGGCGAGCAGCAGCGTGCCCCTTATGCCGCGCGCGCAGCAGAATTCGGCGAGTGGCATGCGCAGCTCGCGCCACTGCGGCAGCGCTGCGAAGCGGTAGAGCGCGGCAACAAGAAAGACGGAACCTGTGGGGTCAGAACGATCCATGGCGCGCTCCTATCGTTCCGATGTGCCGGTTTCAAGGCGTTTGTCCACCTCCCCCAAACCCGTTCGACAATGCGTCTCGGCCAAGGAGATGCGACATGCTGGGTGAAGCTGTGCTGACTGAAATCGAAAAGATCGCGGAGCGGCTGGGTATCGAGCCGGCGGCACTCGCTGCCGTCGCGCATATAGAAAGCGGCTTGAGAACCCACGCCATGGTCGGCGGCAGGGCGGAGCCGCTGATCCGTTTCGAGGGGCATTATTTCGACAGGCGCCTATCGGGCGCGAAGCGCGAGGAGGCGCGCCGTAGCGGCCTGGCCTCTCCCGATGCAGGCGCGATCGCCAACCCCGCATCCCAGTCGGCACGCTGGTCGCTACTGGCGCGCGCTGCCCGGATCGACCGGCGGGCAGCATACGAGTCCGTTTCCTGGGGCATCGGCCAGGTCATGGGCGCGCACTGGGCCTGGCTTGGCTACGCCAGCGTCGATGCGCTTGTCGATGAAGCACGGTCCAGCACCGCCGGTCAGCTCAATCTCATGGCGCGCTACATCGACAAGGCCGGTCTGGCCGAGGCGCTGCGCCGGCGCGACTGGGTTGCCTTTGCACGCGGATATAACGGCCCCGGCTTTCGCAAGAACGGCTACGACCGGAAGCTGGCCAGGGCTTACACCCGATACAGCCGGGGCAATGCCGGGACGCCCTCCGTTCTCCTGCGGCGCGGCATGCGTGGTGACGGGGTACGAAACCTGCAAATCCGCCTGAATGGACACGGCTTTTCCCTGCGCATCGATGGCGTATTCGGCCCGGAAACCGAGGACGCCGTGCGCCGCTTTCAGGATCGACGGGGACTGATGGTCGACGGCATCGCCGGCCCGGCCACCATGGCGGCGCTGGAGAAGCGCGAAAGCGGCGGCTTCTCCCTCTCTGGATGGTTCGAGAATCTCCTGAAGAGGCTCTTCGGCCGGGCAACCCTTTGAAGACAGCGTGTACGACTCGTATTGGCGTGGACAGTCCGGCGGCGCTCTGCTAGAGCCGGCACAGACCTAAATCGATTGAATTTTAGATGGAGCGGCCAATGCCATCCGGCACGCAGAAAACTGACGAGCTTCTCAAGATCATGCAGGGCCAGCCGGTGATACCGGTTCTCAAGATCGACCGCCTTGCGGACGCCGTTCCGCTGGTACGCGCGCTGGCTCGCGGCGGCCTGCCGGCGGTGGAGATCACGCTGCGCACGCCGGTTGCACTGGACGCGATCCGCGCAGTCGCGGCGGATGTGCCCGAGGCGATAGTGGGCGCCGGCACGATCCTCAATCCCGACCAGTTCGAAGAAGCGGTTTCCGCCGGCGCGCGGTTCATCGTCAGCCCTGGCACGACGCCGTCTCTCATCGACGCCGTCGCATCGAGCCCTGTGCCGCTGCTGCCGGGTGCGATCACCCCCGGCGAGCTCATGGCCGCAGCCGAACGCGGCTACTCGCTGCTGAAATTTTTCCCCGCCGAACAGGCCGGTGGCGCCGCATTCCTGAAATCGCTCGCCTCACCTTTCGCCGGCATCCGCTTCTGCCCGACCGGAGGCATCGGCGCCGGCAACGCAGCAGATTATCTCTCGCTGCCGAATGTCATCTGTGTCGGCGGCTCGTGGGTGGCGCCGGACGGTCTCGTGGCCGCCGGCAAGTGGGATGAAATCGAAGCCCTGGCGGCGGCTGCCGCCAAACTCCAGCGCTGATAACACGCCTCACATGACAAAGCGCGTGGCGATCTTTCGGATCGGCTCCACGCGCTTTGATTTCTCGAGCCTCGCCGGCTTCAGTTCGTGGCGAACTTGGCAGCAGGCAGGAATGTTACGGCCTTGCCGGTGAAACGATTGACGTCCTCACGCGGCGTGTCGCGCTGGAAGCCGGTCGTGTAGACCATCTGCGGCGCACTCCAGACCGTATCGTAAGCCTTGTCGGGTCGCTTCGTGCCACCGGCAGTCGCCACGGTCACGTCACGGCGGAAAGCCCAGCGCGTCAACTCGTGCTCGACCGGTACGGCAACCGACTTGCGCCCGGGCCGCGCATCATTGGCACGGGGCTTACCAGACTTTTCGGTGGTACGCACGCCGGACTCCAGCGCCGAGGTGGCATCGGTTCCAGCCTCGCGGCCGATCACCGCAACGCGCGGCGATGCGGAAAGCGATGCAAGCCGTTCATCCTTGCGTGGCGTCGACGTGAGCGCGACCGGCAGCTCGGCAGGGCGCCCAGCCTCCTCCTTTACACTCGGCAGCGACGCCAGCACGAAGACATCTCCGCGGTCCGCAGCCGGGCTGGTGAGGGCAGCGACTTGTTTTTCATCCAGCGAAGTGTCCGATTGCGTTGGACGCAGGTGTGGAACCGGAGGATTGATGACCACGTCAGCACGCGCTTCGGCTGCCGTCATCGCCAGCATTTCCGTGATCGCAGTCGTTCCGCTGCCACGTGGCTGCGGCGCTGCGATAGCCGAAACAGGGAGATCCGGCGCGGGCACTTCGGCTGCCGCAAGCTGCACGGCGGGCTCAGGCGCATAATCCGGCCGCCGCGTTGGCACTGGCATGTTGAGCGCTGCAACCTCGACTGCGGGGGCCTCGGCCAGCGCAGGCGCCGCGGGCTGTTCCGGCAGGCCGGGGATCAGCGGAGCGGCAGCCGGCGCGCCTACGTCCACGATCGGACGGGGAGCGGCTCCCGGTACAGGCACGCTGCGGGCCGGAAGCGCCGCAATGATCGTCTCCGGAGTTTCCGCAACCGGCGCGGGCTGTGCCGCAGGACGCGAAGGTGCAGCGGCAGCCACAGCCGCCGACGGTGTCGGAGCGGAAGCTTCCGCCTGGCCGCGATTGCCGTTGCCGAACAGCGCGCTCAGCAGTCCGCCACCGGAACCGCCACTACGCTCGGAACCGGCATCGGCGCTGGCGATCTGAACCGTTGCGCCGGAAGCGCGGCGCGACTTGTAAGCGGCCATGGCCTGCTGATAGCCGGGCAGCGGCTTGCCATCGCTGGGCAGATGGATGGTCTTGCCATCGGGGAACAGCGCGACAAGCTCGCTCCGGCTCATGCGCGGCCACGAACGGACATTGCCGACATCCAGGTGAACGAAGGGCGAGCCGGACTTGGGATAGTAGCCGACGCCGCCGCCCTCGACTTTGAAAGCGGCTGCCCGCAGCTTGGAAAGCGGAACGCCCGGGATATAGAAGTCCATCGCCTTGCCAAGCATGTGCTGGCTTTTCTCGGCCACGCCGGACGAGCGGCTGCGCAGCATCGAGTTGGTAGCGGGCGAACGGTACGCGGACACGACATGGATATAGTCGCGCGCGCCGACCGAACGATAGACCGACCACACGAGATCGAGCAGCTTAGGATCCATCTTGGCCGGCTCGTTGCGGCGCCAGTCGCGCAGGAAACGATTGATCTCGTTGAGACCGCGCTGGTCGTAGCGACCGTTGCGCATATAAGTGATCTCTGCGCGTTCCTTGGTGTGGATGAAGTACAGCTTCAGGCTGCGCGTCTGCGCATTGGCCGGTGCTGCTGCGGAGAGGAAAACAATCGCTGCGAGCGCAAGGCAGCCCAGCCATCCTAGCCGGGACATACCCTCCAACCGCCGCACGATGTCAGTTCGGTTCAGAATGCTCAAAACGCGTCGCCTTATCGGCTATTGATTGGTCCCCGAAACAAAAGCCGGGGCGATTCCGCCCAACTATCGCTTCTAATGGTTAATCCCCGCTTATTAAAGCAGGAATGCGCAAAGACCATGGCGACATCGTGGCGTTTCTCCACAATAGATCGCATGGTAAACCGATCAATAACAATGGCTTCTTGCGTGTGGCTGTCAGGAGGCCATCCTGTCGGAGCGCCCCTCCTCAGGTTCGATGCCCATTTCCTTGAGCTTGCGATAGAGCGTCGACCTGCCGATGCCCAGTCGCCGCGCGACTTCGCTCATCTGGCCCTTGTAGTGCTCGATGGCCAACCGGATCATCTCATTCTCGACATCGGCCAGCGGCCGCACGTTACCCCGTTCGTCAAGCGCCCGCATCAGTCCGAAGCGTGGCTCCGAGGGCTTCGCAGATGGCATGGCCGAATCTGCTGAGACCACGCGCTGGGCCTCGCTCCTTTCACCGATCTCGGGAATACCCCCCGGCGCTGCGGTATCCAGCACGGACTCGTCTATGCCTTCCACCTGCGCCTTGATCTGCGGAAACTCGTCAGCCGTGAGCACATTGCCTTCGGCAAGCACGACCGCCCGGAAGATCGCATTCTCGAGCTGCCTGATGTTACCCGGCCAGTCATAGGCCTTCAGCATGGCAAGCGCACCGGACGAGATTCCGTGGATCTTGTCGCGCGCTTCTGCCGGACCGACGCGCGAAATGAAGTGCTGCACCAGCATTGGGATGTCCTCGCGCCGGTCGCGAAGCGGCGGCACGTGGATCGGAAAGACGTTGAGCCGGTAGAAAAGGTCCTCGCGGAACTCGCCGTCCTTCACTCGCTGCAGAAGGTCGCGGTGGGTCGCCGATATCAGCCTGATGTCGACCTTGACGGTAGAGCGCGCGCCCACCGGATCGACCTCGCCCTCCTGCACGGCGCGCAAAAGCTTGACCTGCACGTCGAGCGGCAGATCGCCGATCTCGTCGAGGAACAGCGTGCCGCCATTGGCTTCCACAAACTTGCCGGTGTGCTTTTCCGTAGCGCCTGTGAAAGACCCCTTTTCGTGGCCGAACAGGATGCTTTCCACAAGATTGTCGGGGATGGCGCCGCAGTTGACGGTGACGAAAGGTTTGCCCTTGCGATCCGACGATCCCTGGATGGCGCGGGCGACCAGTTCCTTGCCGACACCGGACTCGCCCTCGATCAGGATCGGAATATTGGAGGATGCAGCCTTGCGCGCCAGACCGATGACCCGCTCCATGGTCGGGCTGCCAGTGACGAGGTCCTTGAAGGTCAGTGCCCCGGCCGCCCCCTTGCGCGCCCGCTTGGCCTCCCCTTCGAAGGCTTCCACCTTCACCGCATTGGCGAGCGCGACCTGCAGCCGCTCGGGCGAGGCCGGCTTGACGACGAAATCGAACGCACCGGCCCGCATCGCCGACACCGCGGTGTCGATGCTGCCCTTTGCGGTCTGCACGATCACCGGGACATAGATTTCCCGCTCGCGCATCCGTTTCAGCACTTCAAGTCCGTCCACGCCAGGCATGACGAGGTCAAGGATCACGACGGCGATGTCGCGGCCACGCGGACCGTCCATCGCCGCGAGCGCGGCTTCGCCGCCGTCGGCGACAAGCGTTTCATAACCGAACTTGCTGACCGCAGCTTCGACAATGCGGCGCTGGACCGGATCGTCATCGACAATGAGTACTGGGCGTGCCATGGAACTTTGAACCGCTCCGGGTTTGCCGGAGGCTCCAACTCCTGAGAAGGTGGAGCCATCATGAGCAAGACGACGAACAAGTTTTCCCCGGAAGTGCGCCAGCGAG
>NZ_JAZHFV010000010.1:0-100576 GCF_040970315.1 Neoaquamicrobium sediminum
CGGCGGAAGCCGAGGAACGCTACTACGCCATGCTGGAAGAACCAGCCATGGCCGCGTGACTCAAAAGAAACGGCCTCCGGCAAACCCGGGGCGGTTCACTATGCGCATATGAGCAAGCTCCGTGTCAAAAAGGGCCAGGCGGTAGAAACCGGTGACGTCGTCGGCGAGGTCGGATCAAGCGGTCGTTCGACCGGTCCGCATCTTCACTACGAGGTTCGCCGCAACGGGGACGCGATCGACCCGTTGCGGTTTCTCAAGGCGGGCAAGAAGGTCAGCAACCTGCTTTAGGCCACAAGCAGAGCCTCAGTCGATATCCTCGACCGGCTCGCCGCTTGCGCCCTCGATGCGCTGCGACAGTGCCGCTTCCATGAATTCGTCAAGCTCACCGTCCAGCACGTCCTGCGGGCTGGTGCTTTCGACACCGGTGCGCAGGTCTTTCACGAGCTGGTAGGGCTGCAGAACATAGGAGCGGATCTGATGGCCCCAGCCAATGTCGGTCTTAGAGGCTTCGGTGGCGTTGGCGACGGCTTCGCGCTTCTTGAGCTCGTCCTCGTAAAGGCGTGAACGCAGCATCTCCCAAGCTTTGGCGCGGTTCTTGTGCTGCGAGCGCTCGGCCTGACAGGCAACCACGATGCCGGTCGCAAGGTGAGTGATGCGAACCGCTGAATCCGTCGTGTTGACGTGCTGGCCGCCCGCGCCCGAAGCGCGATAGGTGTCGATACGCACATCGGACTCAGACACATCGATCTGGATCGTGTCGTCGATGACGGGATAGACCCAGCAGCTTGCAAAAGATGTGTGCCGCCGCGCGTTGGAATCGTATGGCGAAATGCGCACCAGCCGGTGCACGCCCGATTCCGTCTTCAGCCAGCCATAGGCATTGTGGCCCTTGATGAGCACGGTGGCAGACTTGATGCCCGCTTCCTCGCCGTCATGGACTTCCAGCACCTCCACCTTGAAGCCGCGCCGCTCGGCCCAGCGGGTGTACATGCGCAAGAGCATGTTGGCCCAGTCCTGGCTTTCGGTGCCGCCGGCGCCTGCGTGGACTTCGAGATAGGTGTCGTTGGAATCGGCTTCGCCCGACAGAAGCGTCTCGATCTGGCGTGCCTGCACCTCGCCGCGCAAGGCGCGGATGGCAGCCTCGGCTTCGGAGATCACGGACTGGTCGCCCTCCTCCTCGCCAAGAGCGATCAGCTCGACATTGTCGTTGAGCGACTGGGTGAGACCTGTGATGCCCTTGATGCCGTCATCCAGCATCTGGCGCTCGCGCATCAACTTCTGCGCTTCCTGAGGATCGTTCCAGAGATCGGCGTCCTCGGCGCGCATATTCAGGTAATCAAGTCGTTTTACGGCCTGATCCCAGTCAAAGATGCCTCCTCAGCAGGGTTATGGCCTGCTTGATTTCGTCGACAAGATATTCGGTTTCTGCGCGCATTGCCGCGTGTGATCCTGTTGTTCTTCTATCTGAATCGGCGCGGACAATAGGGACCGCGCTCACGGCTGTAAAGAGCGCCCGGCTGCCCTCACAGCCACGGCGAGCACGTCGTTCAAGCTGGTTCCCGAGAGCCTAGGGCATGGCGGCAAGACACCGGACACGGTCTTCCCGCAAAGGGGGGCGTCTTCAGCCGCCAGCGGGACGGACCTTCGGGCCCGCCCGGACGGTTCAGTAAAGGCCGCCGCCGCCGGAACTGATCGCTTCGCTCGCCTGTGGCGAAAGCTCACGGGCGCGCTCGGCGGCCTGGAAATCGTCCATGCCGATGACCCAGTAGCTGTCGGCAGGGCCGGTGCCCGGCTTGAAGGCTTCCATGATCGCGCCGCTCGCTCCTTCCGAAGCGCGCATGCCGCTCTTGCGATCGACGGCGATCATCTTCATGCCCTCAGGCACGCGGAAATCGACCGGACGCGTGTCCTTCAACACATCGGCCATGAATTCCTTGAAGATCGGAGCCGCAAGCCCGCCGCCTGTCGAGCCCTTGCCCATGTGGCGGGGCTGGTCGTAGCCCATATAGACGCCGACCACGAGATCCGGCGTATAGCCTACGAACCAGGCGTCCTTTTCGTCGTTCGTGGTGCCGGTCTTGCCGGCGATCGGGTAGCCCAGCTCGGCGATGGTCGTTGCCGTACCGCGCTGCACCACGCCCTCCATCATGGAGGTGATCTGGTAGGCGGTCATCGGGTCGAGAACCTGATCGGCATTGTCGACCAGCTCGGGCTCTGCCTGGCCATCCCACGCCGTAGCGTTGCAGCCCTCGCACTCGCGCTGGTCGTGCTTGAACACAGTCTTGCCATAGCGGTCCTGGATGCGGTCGATCAGCGAGGGAACAATGTGCTTGCCGCCATTGGCCATGATCGAATAGGCCGAGACCATGCGCATCACGGTGGTCTCGCCCGAGCCCAGCGACATGGCCAGCACCGGAAGCATCTTGTCGTAGACGCCGAAGCGCTCGGCATATTCGGCGACCAGGTTCATGCCCATGTCGTTGGCAAGCCGCACCGTCATCAGATTGCGCGAACGCTCGATGCCGGCGCGAAGCGTCGACGGGCCGGCAGAGCCACCGCCATAGTTTTTCGGCTCCCAGACCTCATTGCCGATGCGGATCGAGATCGGCGCGTCGAGCACCACCGAGGCCGGCGTGTAGCCATTGTCGAGCGCTGCGGCATAGACGAACGGCTTGAAGGACGAACCGGGCTGGCGATAGGCCTGTGTTGCCCGGTTGAATTCGGACTGCGCGTAGGAGAAGCCACCCACCATGGCCAGCACGCGGCCGGTATGGGGGTCCATCGCCACCATGCCGCCGGACACCTCCGGAATCTGACGGAGAATCCAGCCGGATTCCGCATCCTCACCGCCGGATTCCATTTTTTCGACGAAGACGACGTCGCCGGGCTTGAGCACCTCGGCCGGCGAGTCGGCCTTCAGGCGTTTGCCGTCCGCCGTGTAGCGCAGCGCCCAGCTCATGTTTTCCTTGGAGACGGAAACGGTTTCGCGCTCATCGCTCAGCGCGCCCGATGCCTCGCGGGAGGGCTGGAGGCCGACATCAAGGCCCTGATCGGACGAGGCCAGCACCACGGCTAGCCGCCACTCGGGCACGTCCGAAAGGCGCTCGACCTCCCCGAGCGGCACGCCCCAGTCGCCCGAAACGTCGATGGAGGTCACAGGGCCACGATAGCCGCGCAGCGTATCGTATTTGATCAGGCCGTTCTGCAACGCCTTGCGCGCCACGACCTGCATTTTCGGATCGAGCGTCGTGCGGACCGACAGCCCGCCCTCATAAAGCGCGTCCTCGCCGTAGCGCGAGATGATCGCGCGGCGCACCTCTTCGGTGAAGTATTCGCCGGCGAAGAGGTAGGTGCCACCGCGACGCGGCGTCACGCCCAGCGACGATGCCTTCGCCTTTTCAGCCTCTTCGGGTTCGACGTAGCCGTTGGCGACCATCTGGTCGATGACCCAGTTGCGGCGCTCGATCGCCCGCTCGGTGTTACGGAACGGATGATAGTTGGACGGCCCCTTGGGCAGCGCTGCGAGATACGCGGATTCGGCGACCGTGAGTTCGTTGACCGACTTGTCGAAATAGGTCAGCGCGGCGCCTGCGATGCCATAGGCGCCGAGGCCGAAGAAAATCTCGTTGAGATAGAGTTCGAGGATGCGGTCCTTGGAGTAGGCCTGCTCGATACGGAACGACAGGATCATCTCGCGGATCTTGCGGTCGTAGGTCACGCTCGAATCCAGCAGGAAGTTCTTCGCGACCTGCTGCGTGATCGTCGACGCGCCGACCGGCCTGCGGCCCGAACCGACATTCTGCACGTTCGTGACAACGGCCCGTACCAGGCCGGTGATGTCGACACCCGGGTGCGAGTAGAAATTCTTGTCTTCGGCCGAGAGGAAGGCTGCCTTGACGCGGTCGGGCACTGCCTGGATCGGCAAATAGAGGCGGCGCTCGCGAGCGAACTCACCCATCAGCGCACCATCGGAGGCATGAACGCGCGTCGTTACCGGCGGCTCGTAGCGCGCAAGCACTTCGTAGTCGGGCAAGTCCTTGGTGACAGCGCCGATATAAATCGCCACACCCGCCGCTGCCACGAGCGCAAGTGCGACGCCGACGCCGAAGAAATATCCGATAAGACGTATCATGCCCACTCCAGTCTGCGGATCGAAGGGTACTACGCCATCGCCACGCCCTGCGGGGGTGAAGTCGCGCTCCGCTCCGTTCGCCCCCTTCTTATTCCCCCTTGTGGGGAAATTGCGGCGGCTGGGAAGCGCATTTGCGCGATTCTTCGATTAAATCACAGTGTGTTGTGTCGTTGCAACGAATGTGAAACCGGCCGCGCAGCGGTCTCACCCGCCAGCTCCCTGCCGCGCGGACTCGAAAAGGCCTATCGCAGAGGAGATGCTCGAGACGGCCTTGGCGCGCCAATCGGGATCGCGCAGCAACTTTTCGTCGTCCGGATTGGACAGATAGCCAAGCTCGAGCAGCACCGAAGGCACATCAGGTGCACGAAGCACCCGGAAGCCGGCGAAGCGGTGCGGGTTCTTGTTGATCATCTGGATCGACGATGACAGTTCCCCCACCAGCGAGCGGGCGAAACGGATTGAAAAGCTCTGCGTTTCGCGCCGAATAAGATCGGCCAGGATGTCGGCCACTTCCTGGCTTTCTTCCTCGACGGTGATGCCTGCAACCTCGTCGGCCAGGTTCTCTCGGATCGCCTTGGCGGCAGCCTCGGCGTCGGATGCCTTGTCAGCCACGGTGTAAACGGTTGCCCCCCGAACGCCCTTCAGCCGGATCGCGTCTGCATGGATCGAGATCAGAAGGTCGGCTTCGTGCTGGCGTGCAATGCGAACGCGCTCGTCGAGACGGAGAAACAGGTCACGGTCGCGGGTTAGAAAGACGTCGTAATCGCCCAGATCGCGGAGCGCCTTCTGCAGTTCGAGTGCAAATGCGAGCGTTATGGTCTTTTCCAGCGTGCCGGTGACACCCTTCGCTCCGGTGTCGATGCCACCATGGCCAGCGTCGATGACGATCCGGAACGGCCGCGGGCCTTCATTGCCGGCATGGCCGACCCGATCGCCTTTGGGTGTAACCTGAGTGGAACCGGTCGCCTCGATCTGTTCGGCCATCGCCGTTTCGAAGGCCTTCTCGGAGCCCGCGACGATATCTGCAACGAGGCGGAAACCGTGATTCGATTCGTTTTCGAGGATGTCCATCCGTTCGACGGCGAAAGGCCCGTCGAACGAGAGGATGATGCGGGAGCGTCCTTCATCGAGGTTGCCGTAGCGAACCTCGGTGACCAACCCGCGCGGCTCCAGTTCCGCGTCGTCGAAGGCGAAACCAGCCTCAGGCAGGTCGATCACCATGCGATGCGGGCTGCGCAGCAGAAACCAGCGCATTTCCGGCTCGCGGTCGAAATGCACGACGATGCGCGTGCGCGCGGCATCGCCGGCCATCTTGTAGCCATGCGCCTGAAGCACTTCTTCCGCCGATGCGCCGGAAGCCCCGCACAGCATGGCCGCGACAAGCAGCAGCCATGCGCAAAAGCCTGCAGCGAGCCGGCTGCGCCTGCCTTCGAATGCTGATCGATAAGGCTGCGGCTGCATTGAGTCCTGTGCTTCCTGAAGGCCCGGAATTCGTAATCTTAACGATTGGTAGCGGCGTATGGTTAAGCAACCCTTTAGCCCGCAAGCCCCGATACTCGGATACGAATCGGGCTGCGAAATCGGGGTTGCCATGACCTGCCGCAAATCATAAAAGCGGGCTTGGATCACTGCAATGCTCGTGATCGTTCCAGCCTGCCGCCCACCCTTGCTTTGGCAGCAACGGCATTTTGGCGGCTTACAAGGCCCGACCGGTCCCGGCGCAGCGTTTCCGAAGGATTTTTTCTGCAGGGTGGGTCCGGTGACGCGGGCCCCCTGGCGTGAGGAAAACGGCGGGGCTGTGCGCCCTGTCGGCTCTGTACGAGCACATTAGCTGGTCCGTCCTGTCGGACCTTGGTTCAAAAATGGTTCCGCATGTAACGCGATGATCGAAAGCCTGACCATGTTCCAGCCCGGAAGAAACCGCGCCGTCCCGGCCGCGGCCGGAGCGGATGGTCGGCTACGGATGCGCTATGCGGACACACTATTGTCCGGCGCGTCCCCCAGAACGTCGCAAAGGAGCCGCGTGTTTTCGCGGTTGCCGTCGTCTGCCCGCGCCGGGGAGACAAGACATAATGCCCAACAAAATGCTTATAGATGCCTCCCACCCGGAGGAAACGCGGGTCGTCGTCGTTCGCGGTAACCGCATCGAAGAATTCGATTTCGAGTCCCAGGACAAGAAGCAGCTCAAGGGAAATATCTATCTGGCCCGCGTGACGCGTGTGGAGCCGTCGCTCCAGGCCGCGTTCGTCGAGTATGGCGGCAACCGGCACGGTTTCCTGGCCTTCTCCGAAATCCATCCCGACTACTATCAGATTCCGATGGCTGACCGTCAGGCGCTGCTGCGCGCCGAGGCCGAGGAGGCTGAGTCCGAGGACGACGAGGACGAAAACGAGGAGCGCGGTCGCAATCGCCGCCGTCGTCGTGGTGGGCGCAACCGCGGGCGCGCCATCGACGAGCGTAAAGCTTCCGACGACGGCGAGAATCAGGCCGACGATTCGTCGTCGGATGACGAGACTGCCGAGGAAAACGGAGCGGAGCGCGAGGAGAGCGGCAACGACGATACGCCTCGTGCCATCGCCGAGGCCGTCGAGGCCGACTCAGTCTCGGAAGACGTCGAAAGCGACGACCGCAACAACAACGCCGACGACGATCACGCCAGCAATGGCGGCAACAACGATGACGGCGAAGTCGAGTCGGTTGGTGCAGAGGACGCGCTGGAGGAAATCCGCGAACGTCGCCGGCCCAGCCGCCGCCAGTACAAGATCCAGGAAGTCATCAAGCGCCGGCAGATCCTGCTGGTGCAGGTGGTCAAGGAAGAACGCGGCAACAAGGGCGCGGCGCTCACCACATACCTGTCGCTGGCCGGCCGCTATTCGGTGCTGATGCCCAATACGGCACGCGGCGGCGGCATTTCCCGCAAGATCACCAATGCGCAGGATCGCAAGCGCCTGAAGGACGTGGTCAAGGATCTCGACGTGCCGCAGGGCATGGGCGTCATCCTGCGTACGGCGGGCGAAAGCCGCACCAAGGCCGAGATCAAGCGCGACTACGAATATCTGATGCGGCTGTGGGACAACGTCCGCACGCTGACGCTTTCGTCGTCGGCCCCGGCCCTCGTCTACGAGGAAGGCTCGCTCATCAAGCGTTCGGTGCGCGACCTCTACAACAAGGACATCGACGAAATCCTGGTCGCCGGCGAAGACGGCTATCGCGAGGCCAAGGACTTCATGCGCATGCTGATGCCGAGCCACGCGAAGGTCGTGCAGCCTTACCGCGACACCTCGCCGATCTTCGCGCGCAACGGGATCGAGGGGCAGCTCGACAAGATGCTGCAGCCGCAGGTGACACTGAAGTCCGGCGGCTACATCATCATCAACCAGACAGAGGCGCTGGTTGCCATCGACGTCAACTCCGGGCGCTCGACCAAGGAGCACTCGATCGAGGATACGGCGCTCCAGACCAATCTGGAAGCGGCGGAGGAAGTCGCGCGTCAGCTTCGCCTGCGCGACCTAGCCGGCCTGATCGTGATCGACTTCATCGACATGGAGGAGAACCGTAACAATCGTGCGGTCGAAAAGCGCCTCAAGGATCACCTGAAGAACGACCGCGCGCGCATCCAGGTCGGCCGCATCTCGCATTTCGGCCTGCTGGAGATGTCGCGGCAGCGCATCCGCGCTTCGGTGCTCGAATCGACCATGCAGCCCTGCCCGCATTGCGGCGGCGCCGGCCATGTGCGCTCCGAATCCTCGGTTGCGCTTCATGTGGTGCGCGCCATCGAGGAATTCCTGCTCAAGGATTCGCGCAATCACATCACGGTGCGCACGCCAACCTCGACGGCCATCTACGTGCTGAACCACAAGCGTTCGACCCTGACCGAGCTGGAGCTCCGTTTCGGGCTGACGATCTCGGTGGAGGCGGACGAAGGCGTGCGGTCGCAGCATTATGCGATCATCAAGGGTGCGCCGGCCGAACGGCCCGCAGGCTTCACGCCGCCGGCGCCAATCGTCTATCCCGAAGAGCCTGAAGACGACATCATCGATGTCGTTGACGAGGAAGAAGAGGCGGAAGCCGCCGCACCCGCGGAGCAGCGGAACCAGGACGAAAATGGCGAAGGCCAGCGCAAGCGCAAGCGGCGCAGGCGGCGGCGCGGCGGTCGTGACCGCGATCGCAATGCGGAAGCTGCCGGTGACAATGCTGAAGGTGAAGCCGCGGATGCCGGCGGCGCTGCTGAACAGGCGGATGAGGCCGACACGGACAACGAGGGTGCGGCAGAGCAGACCGTTCAGGCCGACGCCGATGGCGAGGGCCAGTCCAAGAAGCGCCGGCGCGGCAAGCGTGGCGGCAAGCGTAACCGTCGCGACGACGAGGCTGCGGCCGAGGCTGGCGACGACGCGGTGTCGGCAGCGCCGGAGGGCGAAGCGCCCGCCGACGTAGCGCCTGAGATGGCCGATCAGGCAGCGATGGACGCCGTGGAAGCCGCGGCACCGGCTGTGCCAGTTGCCGAGGCTGAGGCCGCCGAGAAGCCGAAAAAGAAGGCGACGCGCCGCACTTCGAAGAAGGCAAAGGCCGAAGAACCGGAAGTCGCCGATGCGGCAGCCGATCTTGCAGCGCCGACGACCGACGAGGGAGCCGAAGCGGCGGCGGAAAAGCCAGCCAAGCCGAAGGCGAAACGCGCGCCCCGCCGCAAGGCTGCTGCCGCCGAGGCAGTGGCTGAGGAGGCGGCAAGCGAAGTCGTTGCCGAAACCGCGCCGGAAGCACCTTCCGAGCCGGTGGCGCCCGCGGAAATGCCGGTCGTAGCCAAGGTGGAGACGAAACCTGCCGAGCCGGTGGTCACGTCGTCGACGCCCGCAAATGACGAAACCAAGCCGCGCAAAGGCGGCTGGTGGCAGCGCAAGGGCTTCTTCTGATCCCTCGCCTCATCTGACACGCACCTGAGAAGCCGGCGCTTGCGCCGGCTTCTTCTTTAGAGCCAGGCGCGCAGCCGCTCGATCGCGGTCGAAATCTCGGCTTCGCTGCCGGCATACGACAGGCGCAGGAAGCGGTGCCCTTCGGCAAGGTCGAAGTCGAGCCCCGGCGTGGCCGCGACATGGCATTCCTTCAGCAAGCGCTGCGCAAAATCCATGCTGTCATTGCTGTGGCGCGACACGTCGCAATAGGCATAGAACGCGCCATCCATCGGGGCAGCCAGCGGCAGGCCGATCTGCGGCAGCGCGTCGGCCAGCAAAGCGCGGTTGACGCGATAGCGCTCCTTGACCCTGTCCAGTTCGGCGCCCGCCTCGAAGGCGCGGATCGCGGCAGCCTGGGAAATCTCAGGCGCGGAAATGTAGAGGCTTTGCGCCACGCGCTCGACAGGCCGCACGAGAGCCTCGGGCAGCACCATCCAGCCGATGCGCCAGCCGGTCATGCAATAATACTTGGAAAAGGAGTTGATGACCGTCACGTCGTCGCCGAAGGCCAGCGCCGTCGCATCGGGCGCTGTATAAGCCAGGCGGTGATAGATTTCGTCCGAGATCACCGCGATGCCCATGGCGCGTGCGGCTTCGACGATGCCCCGCAAGGTTTCAGGCGGAATCACCGCACCCGTCGGATTAGCGGGGCTCGCAAACAAGACGCCCTTCAGCGGCTTTTCGCGATGCGCCCGTTCGAGATGGTCCGCCGTGAGCGCGCCCTCCCCGTCGAGCCTGATCTCGACGACCTCCAGCCCAAGCGCCGTGAGCACGTTGCGGTAGGCCGGATAGCCGGGCGCGGTGATCGCGACGCGGTCGCCCGGATCGAACATCGCGAGAAAGGCGAGATTGAAGCCTGCGGACGAGCCGGTGGTCACCGCAATGCGCGCGGCCGGCACCTCGATGCCGTAGTGGTCCGCATAATGTGCTGCGATTGCCTCGCGCAGCGCTGGCAGTCCCAGCGAATCGGTATAGCCGATCTTGCCAGCCGCGATCGCATCGGCAGCCGCCTGGCGAACCACCGCCGGCGCGGGATCCGACGGCTGTCCGACCGCCAGGGAGACGACCGGATGCCCTTGCGCCCTGAGCCTGTTGGCCTCGGCCAGCACGTCCATCGCGTGGAACGGCTCGACCTCGCTGCGTCTGGAAATGGCGACGACCATCATGGCTCCTTTTCTGGCAGGCTGAATGCGCCGCACAATTGCCGGAAAGTACAGGGATCACAAGTTCATGATTTCATTCACCTCGCCTTTTCACCGAATGCGAGGTCGGTTACCTGTGGTTGCCATGTCGTCGCTTTGTTCACGCGCATTCGCCGTTCGCCTGCTCGCGGCCGCTGCCCTTGCAGCGCCGATGATTCTGCCTGCGCCACCGCCGGCATTTGCCCAGGCGCGCAACATCTCGCTGGTACGCGATGCGGAGATCGAGGCACTGGTGCGCGAATATGCGCGGCCTGTGCTCGAGGCCGCCGGGCTCGGCCGTTCCGGCATCGAGATCGTGCTGGTCAACGACCCATCGTTCAATGCGTTCGTCACCGGCCGCCGCATCTTCATTAACACCGGCACGCTGCTGATGTCGCAAACGCCGAACGAGGTGATCGGGGTGCTTGCCCACGAGGCCGGCCATATCGCTGGCGGCCACCAGCAGCGTCTGCGTGAACAGCTTGCCCGCGCGCAGACGCTGGCGGTCGTGGCAACTGTCCTTGGAGTCGGTGCGGCGGTCGCCGGTTCCGCGTCTGGCGCCCGTGGGCTCGGCCAATCGGCTGCCGGCATCTTCACGGGCGGCATGGAGGCGGCTCGGCGCTCCGTGCTCAGCTACCAGCGCACCGAGGAAGCGACCGCCGACCGATCCGCGATCACCTATCTCGAACGCACCGGACAGTCGGCCAAGGGCATGCTGGCGACCTTCGAGCGGCTGGCGGATTCCATGACGCTCGCCGGCGTGCGGGTCGACCCCTACCAGCTCAGCCACCCGGTTCCGCGCGAGCGCATCGCCAACCTCGAGACGCTGGCGCGTGCAAGCCGCCATTTCGACCGCACGGACCCGCCGGCACTGCAGCAGCGCCACGACATGGTGCGCGCGAAGATCGCAGCCTTCACCCAGGGGCATGCCGCGGCTGGCCGCCTCTTCCGCGACAATCCGGGCGGGGTGCCCGCGATCTACGCCGATGCGATCGGCACTTTCCTTTCAGGCAACGCGCGAGCCGCCGTCAGCAAGATCGACACGCTCGTGCGCGCGGCGCCCAAGAACCCGTATTTCCACGAGATGCGCGGCGAAATCCTGATGAAGGCCGGCAGGCCGGCGGAAGCTGCGACGTCCTTCGCCACGGCGATGCAGCTCGATCCACATAGGTCGGGTATCATCCAGATCGGCTACGGACAGGCGCTTATGGCGACCGGCAAGCAGGAAGACCTGCGCAAGGCCGTCAACGAGCTCCAGGCTGGCCTTTCGCGCGACCGCGAATACGCCGCCGGCTATCGGTACCTCGCCCAGGCATACGGCCAGCTCGGCGACGTGCCGCAGGCTGAACTGGCCACCGCGGACGGTCATTTCTATTCCGGCAACTACCGCGACGCGAAAATCTTTGCCGCGCGGGCGCAGCAGAAGATGCCAAACGGTTCGCCGGGCTGGCTTCGGGCGCAGGACATCATCAACTACAGACCGGTGGGCCGTTAAGGTTCGCCAACTGAGCAACAAGGACGAAGACAATGGGCAAGACGGTCGCACTCGGCATCGCAGGCGTCACGATTTCAGTGGCAATGCTCGCCCTCGGCTTCGCGGCAGGCAGCCGCACGGATGTGGCCGCTGCGCCTCAACAGACGGCGGCAATTGTCGAGCCAGCGGCGGCAACGCGCGGCGAGATCGAGACCGTGGTGCGCGACTACCTGCTTTCCAATCCCGAAATCCTCAGCGACATGCAGGTCGCCCTGGAGGAGAAGGAGCGCGAGTTGCAGCGCGTCGCGCAGGTCGAGACGATCGCCTCGTCCTCTGACGCGATTTTCGACGCGGAGCACGACGGTGTCATCGGCAATCCCGAGGGCAGCGTGACCATCGTCGAGTTCTTCGACTACAATTGCGGCTTCTGCCGCCGCGCCATGGACGACATGGACGCGATGGTCGAAGCCAATCCGGATCTGCGTTTCGTGCTCAAGGAATTCCCCATCCTCGGCCCGGATTCGCAGAAGGCGCATGTTGTTTCGATGGCATTTCGGGCGCTCGCCCCTGAGAAATACGCGGCGTTCCACCGTGAACTGATGGCCGGCGAGCGCGCGACCGAGGAATCGGCCATACGCGCGGCACTTGCACAGGGTGTCGACGAGGCGGCACTGCGCGAGGAAATGAAGAACCCGGCGATCACGGACGCCTTCAACCAGACCTACGAGCTGGCGAGCAGGCTCTCAATCACCGGCACGCCTTCCTACGTGGTCGGCGAAGAGGTCGTTTTCGGCGCTCTCGGCCGCGCGGTTCTGCAGGAGAAGGTCGAGCAGGTGCGGGCCACCAACTGACGAGAGCGCGTCCTGAGGGGCGATCTCGTCGTTTCAGGCTGCTGTGGACATGAAAAGAACGCACTTGCGCTCTTTTCGAGGCTGGTTATGCCCTTTATAGAGGTGCCGGCGCAGGAACCCATCTTTATATGTCCAATATCATTTTCGTCCTCAACGGTCCCAACCTCAATATGCTCGGCAAACGCGAGCCCGGCATCTATGGCGGGGAAACGCTGGAGACGATCGGCGAGGATTGCCGCGCGGCGGGAACGAAGCTCGGCCTTGAGATCGACTTTCGCCAGTCCAACCACGAGGGCGTTCTTGTCGACTGGATCCAGGAAGCGGGCTCCAAGGCGAAGGGCATCGTCATCAATCCGGGCGCCTACAGCCACACCTCGATCGCAATCCACGACGCGATCCGCGCGGTCTCGCCGCTGCCGGTCGCCGAAGTGCATCTCTCCAATATTCACGCGCGCGAAGAGTTCCGGCACCATTCATGGGTGTCGTCGGTCGCGACCGGCATGATCTGCGGCTTCGGCTCGCAGGGCTATGCCATGGCACTGCACGCGCTCGCCGCCCGGCTCGGGGCGGCCCAGCAAAAAGGGCAAGGATAAACCTCCGATGTCGACGAAGAAAACCGGTGTTGACCAGCAGCTCATCCGCGATCTCGCAAGCATTCTCGACGAAACGAACCTGACCGAGATCGAGGTCGAGCAGGAAGATCTGCGCATCCGCGTGTCGCGCACGCCGGCAGCCGTTCAGGCCTACTCGGCACCCCTTGCCGCCCCGGCGCCGACACCTGCTGCGCAGTCGGCGTCTGCCGCCACTACTGCCGCGCAGCCCGCCGCACCGGCCGACAACAGCAAGAATGCCGTTCCGTCGCCTATGGTCGGCACCGCCTATCTGGCAGCCGCGCCGGGCGCCAAGCCCTTCATCGAGGTTGGCCAGCAGATCAAGGAAGGCCAGACGCTGCTGATCATCGAAGCGATGAAGACGATGAACCAGATCCCCTCGCCGCGCTCCGGCACCGTCACCGCGATCCTGTTCGAGGATGCGCAGCCGGTCGAGTACGGTGAGCCGCTGGTCGTCATCGAGTAGGCCGGGGCAAGGAGAATGTTCCAGAAAATCCTGATCGCCAATCGCGGCGAGATCGCACTGAGGGTGCTGCGCGCCTGCAAGGAGCTCGGCATCCAGACGGTGGCCGTGCACTCCACCGCGGACGCGGATGCGATGCATGTCGGTCTCGCCGACGAGAGCGTCTGCATCGGCCCGCCCGCCTCGCGCGATTCCTATCTCAACATTCACCAGATCGTTGCCGCCTGCGAGATCACCGGCGCCGATGCGATCCATCCGGGCTACGGCTTCCTGTCGGAGAACGCCAAGTTCGCCGACATTCTCGCCGCCCACAACATCACCTTCATCGGCCCTTCGGGGGACCATATTCGCGTGATGGGCGACAAGATCGAGGCAAAGCGCACCGCCAAGCGCCTCGGCATTCCGGTCGTGCCGGGCTCCGAGGGCGCGGTTTCCGATGAGAAGGAAGCGCTCCGGATCGCGGCCGAGATCGGCTATCCGGTCATCATCAAGGCTTCGGCCGGTGGCGGCGGACGCGGCATGAAGGTGGCGCGCTCCGAAGAAGACCTGCTGGTCGCACTGAATACCGCGCGCACGGAAGCGGGTGCCGCCTTCGGCGACGATGCCGTCTATATCGAGAAATATCTCGAGAAGCCGCGCCATATCGAGGTGCAGATCGTTGGCGACGGTGCCGGACAGGCGATCCATCTCGGCGAGCGCGACTGCTCGCTGCAGCGCCGTCACCAGAAGGTCTGGGAAGAGGCGAATTCTCCGGCACTCAACGCGATCGAACGCGAAAAGATCGGCGGGATTTGCGCAAAGGCAGTCGCCGACCTCGGCTATTCGGGCGCCGGCACCATCGAGTTCCTTTATGAGAACGGCGAGTTCTATTTCATCGAGATGAATACCCGCCTGCAGGTGGAGCATCCGGTGACGGAAGCGATCACCGGCATCGATCTCGTCCACGAACAGATTCGCGTCGCTTCCGGCGGCGGGCTTTCGGTGACGCAGGACGAGGTGCGGTTCGAAGGCCATGCCATCGAATGCCGCATCAACGCCGAGGACCCGAAGACCTTCGTCCCCTCGCCCGGCAGGATCACCCATTTCCACACGCCAGGCGGGCTCGGCATCCGGGTCGATTCAGGCGCCTATTCCGGCTACAAGATCCCGCCCTACTACGACAGCCTGATCGGCAAGCTGATCGTGCATGGCCGCAACCGCGTGGAATGCATGATGCGGCTGCGCCGCGCACTGGACGAGTTCGTGGTCGACGGCATCAACACCACGCTGCCGCTGTTCCGCGACCTGATCGGCAACATCGACATCGCCAATGGCGACTACGACATCCACTGGCTGGAAAAGTATCTCGCCAAGGCGGAGTAGCAGGTCATGCGTCCTTCGAGGCTCGCCCTTGGGTGGCGACATGAAACATCCAAGTCGATGCGGGCTCGCACCTCAGGATGAGGAGCGCTGGCACAACGGCCCTCATCCTGAGGTGCGAGCCCGGACAGATGTCGAACGTCCTGGCACCGCCGCGGGAGGGCGAGCCTCGAAGGACGCACTGATAGCGCAACATTGAGATGACCCGCCCGTTCGCACCCGGCCAACGCATCCCGCCCGACCTGTTGCTGCGCGCCTATGCGTCGGGCGTCTTCCCGATGGCCGAGAACGCGGACGACCCGGAGATATTCTGGGTGCGGCCCGAGAGCCGGGGCATCATCCCGCTGGACGCCTTCCACGCGCCCAGGAGCCTCGTGAAGACGGCGCGGCGGGGCGACTTCGACATGCGTTTCGACACGGACTTTGAGGGTGTCATCGAAGGTTGCGCCGAAGCACGCGAGGGCCGCATGTCGACCTGGATAAACCAGCCGATACGCGAGGCTTATGCCGAACTCTTCGCGCGCGGCAACTGCCACACGGTCGAGGCCTGGCGCGAGGGACGGCTTGTCGGCGGGCTCTACGGGGTGACGCTCGGACGCGCCTTCTTCGGCGAAAGCATGTTCTCGCGTGAGACGGATGCCTCGAAAATCTGCCTCATGCATCTGGTGGAACGGCTGCGGGAGCGCGGCTTCGTTCTGCTGGACACCCAGTTCACCACCGAGCACCTGAAGCGCTTCGGCGCGATCGACGTGCCGCGTGCGAAATATGAAACGCTGCTCGAGGACGCTCTGGCCGGCGAGGCCCGCTTCAACGATTGACGGTCAGCTCTTGGCTTCTTCCGGCGCCGGCACGTCCGATTCCTGCTTGCAGGCCTTCAGCCATACGTCATAGACGGCGTGCTCCACGGCGTTGAGGCCGGGGCTTTCGGCGAACATCCAACCGGTGAAGATGCGCCTAATCTTGCGGTCGAGGGTGATCTCGTCGACCTCGACGAAGGAATCGGTCTTCGGTTCCTCGGTGTCAGGCGCCGAGTAGCAGACGCGGGGTGTCACCTGAAGCGCGCCGAACTGCACCGTCTCATCGACATAGACGTCGAAGGTAATGATGCGTCCGGTGATCTTGTCGACGCCGGTGAACTCGGCGACCGGATTGCTGACGCGTTCCGCCAGGGCAGGCCCGCTGGTTGCCAGCAGAGCGGCGGTTAGTCCGGTCAGCAGGATGCTACGCATCCTTGCCGGAAAGCGTTTGCGGCCATTCTCGATCATGCTGTCGTTGCCCATGCGGCGCGCGATCCGGTTTCGGGAAGAGGCCATTCGATATGAGAAGAATGTGGCGAGAAAAGTGCCCTCTCCCGCCGCACCCATTCAGGAACCCGGCGTCCAGGCGTCGTAGTCGCCGGTCACGCGCGGGCGCTCCTGCGCCGTGAGCACGGAGCCACGCGGACGGTAAGCGGCCGCGGAACCCGTCAGGTTCGGCTTGTGCCCCTTCTCCCACTCGCGCGGCTTGTAGTCTTCACTGCTCGGCGCGACATCGGTGCGGTGGTGCATCCAGCCATGCCAGCCGGACGGGATCGCCGAGGCTTCGGAATATCCGTTGTAGATGACCCAGCGGCGCGTGCGCCCCTCGGAATCCTTGCCGCCCTCGTAATAGGTGTTGCCGAGTTCGTCGGTGCCGACCTTGGTGCCGTGGCGCCATGTGTGGAAGCGCGTGCCGAGCGTCTGGCCGTTCCACCACGTAAAGAACTGCGTGAAAAAGGTCTTCATCGATTCCTCTGGCAGGATGCTTTGCCGTCCGCCGCTTATGGCGCTCATGCGGCCCGATGGCAAGCGCCACGAGGCCGCATCCGGTCAACTATGCCAGCCGTTGCGGGGGGAGGAACGCCAGCCTATGCGCTGGCGTTGCCCTTTTCCTTCTCGCGCTCGGCGTAGATGTAGAGCGGGCGCGCATTGCCGGAGACGACCTCATCGGAGATGACGACCTCCTGCACGCCTTCCAGCGCCGGAAGCTCGAACATGGTGTCGAGCAGGATGGCCTCCATGATCGAGCGGAGACCACGTGCGCCGGTCTTGCGTTCGATCGCCTTCTTCGCGATCGCCGAAAGCGCGCTCTCGTGGAAGGTGAGTTCCACGTTCTCCATCTCGAAAAGGCGCTGGTACTGCTTGACCAGTGCGTTCTTAGGCTCGGTCAGGATCTGGATCAGCGCCGGCTCGTCGAGGTCCTCGAGCGTCGCCAGCACCGGCAGACGGCCGACGAATTCGGGGATGAGACCGAATTTCAGCAGATCCTCGGGCTCTACCTGGCGGAACAGATCGCCGGTGCGGCGATCCTCCGGCGAGGCGACCGTCGCGCCGAAGCCGATCGAGGTTTTGCGGCCACGGTCGGAGATGATCTTGTCGAGGCCAGCGAAAGCGCCGCCGCAGATGAACAGGATGTTGGCCGTATCCACCTGCAGGAACTCCTGCTGGGGATGCTTGCGGCCGCCCTGCGGCGGAACCGAAGCAACGGTGCCTTCCATGATCTTCAGCAGTGCCTGCTGCACGCCCTCGCCCGACACGTCGCGCGTGATCGAAGGGTTGTCGGACTTGCGCGAAATCTTGTCGATCTCGTCGATGTAGACGATGCCGCGCTGAGCGCGCTCGACATTGTAGTCGGCCGACTGCAGGAGCTTCAGGATGATGTTCTCGACATCCTCGCCGACATAGCCCGCTTCCGTCAGCGTGGTCGCATCGGCCATCGTGAAGGGCACGTCGATGATGCGCGCCAGCGTCTGGGCCAGCAGCGTCTTGCCGCAGCCCGTCGGGCCGATCAGCAGGATATTCGACTTCGCCAGTTCGACGTCAGCGTTCTTGCCGGCATGCGCCAGCCGCTTGTAGTGGTTGTGGACGGCAACCGACAGCACGCGCTTGGCGTAGGGCTGGCCGATCACGTAGTCGTCGAGGACCGTTAGGATCTCCTGCGGGGTGGGTACACCCTCGCGCGACTTCACCATCGAGGATTTGTTCTCCTCGCGGATGATGTCCATGCACAGTTCGACGCATTCATCGCAGATGAAGACCGTCGGACCGGCGATCAGCTTGCGGACCTCATGCTGGCTTTTGCCGCAGAACGAGCAATACAGCGTGTTCTTCGAGTCGCCGCCGCCACCACCATTGCTGACCTTGCTCATGCTATCCAAACCCTTTCGGCTCTGTCCCGGCCGCGGCGCAACGCACCGTCCGCAGACACAACTCTATGACGGGAGCGCGTTCCCGCCAATGCCATTGGCTCAATCAAGCCGCTTCGTACTCGAGACAATCCGAAAACGGCGGCGACGGTACGCGAATCCCTTGGAAAAGCTAAGCCGCCGAAACTCAACATTGGCTTAACGTAGGATGCCACCTGCGCCGTGGGAACAGCAAATTGTGACCGAAATGGCGCAGAGCACGTCAAAAATGCGTCAGAGCCGTTCCCCATGCGCCGGATCAAGCGTCCGCCGGACCCTCGACAGCTTCGCGGCTGGAGATGACCTTGTCGATGAGGCCAAAATCCTTCGCCTCGTCGGCGGTCATGAAATGGTCGCGGTCGAGCGTCTTTTCGATCGTCTCGTAGTCCTTACCGGTGTGCTTGACATAGACCTCGTTGAGGCGCCGCTTCAGCTTGATGATGTCCTGCGCGTGGCGCTCGATATCCGAAGCTTGGCCTGAGAAGCCGCCGGAAGGCTGGTGCACCATGATGCGCGCATTCGGCGTCGCAAAACGCATGTCGGCATGGCCTGCCGTCAGCAGCAGCGAACCCATCGAAGCGGCCTGGCCGATGCACAGCGTGGAAACCGCGGGCTTGATGAACTGCATGGTGTCATAGATCGCCATGCCGCTCGTCACCACGCCGCCGGGCGAATTGATGTAGAGATTGATCTCTTTCTTCGGGTTCTCGGCTTCGAGGAACAGGAGCTGCGCGCAGACCAGCGTCGCCATGCCGTCCTCGACCGGACCGGTGATGAAGATGATGCGCTCCTTGAGAAGCCGCGAGAAGATGTCATAGGCCCGCTCGCCACGGTTGGTCTGCTCGACCACCATCGGAACGAGATTCATGTAGGTTTCGATCGGGTCTCTCATGGGTGTCCCTTTTCGGATGGAAATCGGCGCGTAGACGGCCGGAATCGAGGATTGGCGTTACTCGTTAGATAGGATGCCGGCTTTGCCTTGCGCAAGCCCGACGACTGACGAAGGTAAATGCCTCGAAAGCCGAACCCGGCATGTCGTTGCGTCACATATCCTCGGCCCGCAGCCAGCGAATCAGGTCTTGCGTATCCCCGTTCTCGACCGCGGCCGCCACACGGCGCCCGACGGCGGTGCCAAACTTGTAGCCGTGACCCGAGCAGGCAGAGACGACGAGGCAACGGCCTTTCCGCGTCGCGAAGAAGCGCTGGTCGTCGGTAAAGGTATAGGCGCAGGTCACGACATTGCTCACCGTGTACTCGTCCACACGCGCGATCGGCGGCGAAAACAGACGCAGGATCGCTTCGCCCTCCCCGTCTTCGGGCTCGCGTGCGGCACTGGCGTCGTCCTGCTGCCGCTTGTGAAGTCCCGAACCGAACTTGAGCCCGCCATCGCCGGAACGCGGGATGATGTAGCCGTCAGTGTCGCCGCCGACATCGAGAATCACCGGCGCTGCCTCCCATGCCTGCTTCAGATCGGTTGGCGGCTCCAGATAGGCGACGGCTGTGCGATAGGTCGTCAGCTCGGAGACGAGGTCGGGGAAGAGTTTGGTCACCCAGGCGCCCGCCGTGACCACGACCTGATCCGCCGTCAGGCTGTCGCCGTCCGCCAGCTTTACGCTGCCCGCCTCGCAGTCGACTGCGACGACTTGCATGTGCTCGCGCACATCCGCGCCGTTGGCACGCAGCCATTCCCCGATGCCGGCGGCAATGCGCCGGCAGTGCAGCGCGCCGCCCTCGGGCGAGTGGAACGCGTAACGGAAGCTCCCGGCTTCGAGAAACGGCCAGCGGCGTGCCGCTTCTTCGGCGGAGAACAGCTCGATCGGCCAGCCGCCCTTTTCCATTCCTTCGCGATAGAGGTCTGTATCATCGCCCGCCGCGCGCGATACGCAGAGGAAGCCCCGGGCGTCGTAATGGCTCTGCCCGAGATCGCTCCAGAGTGCGCCCCACGCATCATAGGCCTCGCTGATGGCCTTGCCGTATCCGCTCCCAGGTCCATAGGCGCGACGAATGATGCGGTGGTGGTCACCGGACGCCGCAAGCGGATTGGGGATAGGTCCCTGCTCCAGAAGGGTCACGGCATGTCCGCGCCGCGTCAGCTCCCACGCCGTCGAAAGCCCGGCGATGCCTGCGCCGACCACGATCGTTTTCATGTTTCCTGTCCCTCAGATACAGCCGCACCGGCAATTCCGTCGCAACCATAGGGACTGGCACATGCGAAGCAAGCCGCGCTAAGGAAGCGGCATGCAAAAGCCAGACTATGTCGATTTCGACCCAGCCAGCCGCTACGTCCGGCTTGACCCGCACGAGCCGGCATTCGTGCAGGATCCCTACCCCGCCTATGCCTTCTTCCACGCGCAATGCCCGGTCTTCTTCTGGGAGGACTTCGGCCTCTGGTGTCTGGCGAGCTACGAGGCGGTCAACCGCACCTTCCGCGACCGGCGCTTCGGCCGCGAGCGGCCGGGCGGCTACATGGCCAGCGTCGCTGCAAAGGGCGACCGCAGCCACCTCGCCGACTTCGACCGGGCCGAGGCAGGCTCGATGCTGGAACTCGAGCCGCCCGTCCACACGCGGCTGCGCACGCTGGTCAACCGCGCCTTCGTCTCCAGGCAGGTCGAGCGCCTGCGCCCGCGCGTCGAACGCCTCGCCCACGAACTCATCGACGGTTTTGAAGCCAACCGTGAGGCCGATCTCGTAGCCGCCTTCGCCACGCCGATACCGGCCACCATCATCGCCGAGATGATGGGCGTGCCGGCGGAGACGGGGCCGCAACTGGTGGCTTGGTCCAACGACATGGTGCGCATGTACATGCATGCGCCCACGCGCGCGATCGAAGAACAGGCAAATCGGTCTGCCGGGGACTTCGCCGCCTTCATCCGCCACCATGCCGAGGAGCGGCGGCGCAAGCCCGGCGACGACCTTCTGAGCGTGCTGACCGCAGCGCACGAAAGCGGCGAGAAGCTCTCGGAGGACGAACTGGTTTCCTCGGCGATCCTGCTGCTGAATGCCGGCCACGAGGCAACGGTGCATCAGACCGGCAACGCGATCCGCGCCCTGCTGTCGCTGGATGGTGGGGCCGCCGCGTTCCTCGGCAGCGATGAAGCCGTTGCCGCCGCGGTCGAGGAATGCCTGCGCTACGACGCGCCGCTGCACATGTTCACGCGCTATGCCTATGAGGAAATCGAGCTTGTGCCCGGGATCGCCCTCCAGCCCGGCGAGCAGGTCGCGCTACTGCTTGGCGCGGCCAACAACGACCCGGCAGCATTCGATGCTCCGCGCAGCTTCAATCCTTCAAGGCAGGACCAGAAGAACGTCTCGTTTGGCGCCGGCATCCACTTCTGCATCGGGGCACCGCTGGCGCGGCTCGAGATGCAGGCAGCGCTAAAGGTGCTGTTCGAGCGGCTGCCAAGCCTCAAAATCGCGGAAGAGCCGCAATATCGCGACATCTACCATTTTCACGGGCTGGAGCGGCTTGTCTGCCGCTGGTGACCGCCATTCCAGACGCCGAAACAAGGAAAGCACTGAGATTGCTCCCAGTGCCTCCCTGTTCAGATCAGACTCTCGATATGGTTACGCCTCGAAGAGACGAAGCCGCACCGAAACCTGTTTCTGACGGTGGTCTCGTGCTTGCGCATTCCCGAAGGAATTTGCCTGCCCGGACCGTTCTCTCACGCCCGAAAGGTCGTTCGAGACACCATCAAAGGACTTTCCCGGCCTTCATGGCAGCATCGGTCCGCCTGTAGCGTTCCAGACCGCCTTCAGCGGTTCCGCTGGACTTTCCGGGTTCGATCCGGCGACGGTTTTTACGCCGTTGCCTGTTCTCCGCCGGAGCGGTCCCAGTTGGACCCTTCAGCTTGTTCCCGCTGTCCGGGCGGGGCCGTTGGGCTCTGAGATGTCCTGAGGGTATGACGCAGCGGCATGCCGGGCAATGCGTGTGCGCCTGTGGAAAGCGTGGATATGGGGGATTACGTTGCGGAAAGGGCGATGTGCGCCGTCTATGCCCGGATCACATATTCCTTGCGAGTCGTTTCAACGACTTCCCACGTTCCCTTGAAGCCGGGCCTGAGGATGAAGCTGTCGCCGGCCTTCAGCGTGTGAGCCTCGCCGCCATCCTCGGTGACGATCGAGACGCCGGAGAGGATGTGGCAGAACTCCCACTCCTCGTACTCTATGCGCCACTTGCCCGGCGTCGCTTCCCAGATGCCCGCGTAGAGACCGCCATCGGCCTCCTCGACGTTCCAGGTCTTGAAACTGGGCGCGCCGGACACGATCCGGTCGGGGGCCGGAGCCCCCTCTTCCGGTTCCGCACCGGCGGTCGAGACCGCCAGGAAATGGCTGACATACATGGCGTTATGCCTTGGCGAGAGCCTGACCCAGATCGGCGATGATGTCGGCGACGTCCTCGATGCCCACGGAGAGGCGGATCACGTCGTTGCCGGCGCCGGCGGCCGTCTTCTGCTCGTCGCTGAGCTGGCGGTGGGTGGTGGATGCCGGATGGATGACGAGGGACTTGGTGTCGCCGATATTGGCAAGGTGGGAGAACAGCTCCACGCCCTCGACGACCTTCACGCCGGCTTCGAACCCGCCCTTGAGGCCGAAGGTAAAGACCGCGCCGGCACCGTTGGGCGAATATTTCTTCATCAGCGCGTGGTTCGGGTCCGACGGCAGGCCGGGATAGGATACCCAGGCGACCTTGTCGTGCTTCGTCAGCCATTCGGCAACCTTCAGCGCGTTGTCGCAATGGCGTTGCATGCGCAGCGGCAGCGTTTCAAGCCCGGTTGCGATCATGAAGGCGTTGAATGGCGAGATCGCCGGGCCGAAATCGCGCAGCCCCAGCACCCGGCAGGCGATGGCGAAGGCAAAATTACCGAAGGTCTCGTGCAACACCAGCCCGGCATATTCGGGCCGCGGCTCCGACAGCATTGGATAGTTGCCGGACTTCGACCAGTCGAACGTTCCACCGTCGACAATGATGCCGCCCATCGAATTGCCGTGGCCGCCGATGAACTTGGTCAGCGAGTGCACGACGATGTCGGCGCCGTGCTCGATCGGCCGCACCAGATATGGGCTTGCCATTGTGTTATCGACGATCAGCGGCAGGCCGTGCTTGCGCGCGACATCGCCGATCTTCTCGATGTCGACAAAGGTTCCGCCCGGATTGGCGAGGCTCTCGATGAAGATCGCGCGCGTGTTGCCGTCGATGTGCTTTTCAAAGCTCTGCGGATCCGCCGGGTCGGCCCAGCGCACCTCCCAGCCGAAATTCTTGAAGGCATGGCCGAACTGGTTGATCGAGCCGCCATAGAGCTTGTTTGCGGCGACGAAGTTGTCGCCCGGCCGCATCAGCGTATGGAAGACCAGAAGCTGCGCCGCATGGCCGGAAGCCGTGGCAACCGCCGCGGTGCCGCCCTCGAGCGCGGCGACGCGTTCCTCGAGCACCGCCTGAGTCGGGTTCATGATGCGGGTATAGATGTTGCCGAAGGCCTTCAGCCCGAACAGCGACGCGGCATGATCGACGTCGTCGAAGACGTAGGCCGTCGTCTGATAGATGGGCGTGGCGCGCGCGCCGGTCGCCGGGTCCGGCTGGGCTCCCGCGTGGATAGCAAGCGTGTTGAAGCCGGGCGTGCGCTGGGACATGAGTTCCTCCTGACAATTTACAAACCGGCCGCATTGATCGCAAAGCCTGCGAACAAAGGCAAAGACGATTTTTCCGTCTCAAGCGATCGCGGCGCAGATTCCGGGATGGAAAGCCCGGAAAAGGGAAATTCCTTTCCGCTTACCGCTGGCGGATGCCGAAGCTCTGAAAGCCTTGCCGCATAACCGGCTTCTTCGACGAGATGACGCGGCTGTTGACGCCGTTCCAGCCGATTTCGCCCGAAAGCCTGCCATATTCGATCTTAGGGCAGCGGTTCATCACCACCTTGATGCCGGCCTCTTCGGCCCGGGCTGCCGCTTCGTCGTGGCGCACGGTGAGCTGCATCCAGATGACCTTGGGCAACGGGTCGAGCGCCAGCACCTCGTCGACGATCGCCGGCACCGCCGCCGAGGCGCGGAAGATGTCTACCATGTCGATAGGCTCGGGCACGTCGGCCAGGCGCGCATAGGTCATCCGACCGAGGATTTCCTTGCCTGCATGGCCGGGATTGATCGGGAAGACCGTGTAGCCCTTGTCGATCAGGTACTTGGTGACGAAGAAGGACGGACGCACCTCATTGGCCGAGGCGCCCACCACGGCGATCGTCTTTGTTGTGTTGAGGATGTCGGCGATATAGGCGTTGTCGTAGGAATCGTGATTCATTCAGGCAGCGAAATTCGCCCTTCCTCGTCGATGGAAAAATCCGGATTGAAGGCAACCTCCCAGAGATTGCCCTCGGTGTCCTCGAAATAGCCCTGCACGCCGCCCCAGAAGGCGCGTCCAGCCTGCTTGAGGACGCGGCCGCCGGCCTTCTCGGCCCGCGTCAGCACGTCCAGCACATCTTCGGGCGTGCGGGTGTTGTAGGCCAGGGCAATGCCCGCGAACGGCTGCTCAGGCGGCTGGAACGGCGTTGCTTTTCCTTCCTGAACAGCGACACCTGGCGCGCTGCGGTACGGCAGGCCTGCATCCCGCGCCAGTTCTTCGCGCGGCCACAGCGCCAGGATTACGCCGCCCATCTGGAAGAACGCCACGCCTTCGGTGAATTTCTCGTGCCGCTCCAGCCCCATCGCCTCGTAAAAGGCGACGGCACGGTTGAGATCGGTGACGCCGAGCGTCACGATCGATATGCGCGGCTCCATTTTCACTCGCCGGTCCACTGCGGCTTGCGCTTCTCCACGAAGGCGCCGATGCCTTCTTCGGCGTCACGGGCGAGCATGTTCTCGACCATCACCTTGGCGGCGTAGTCATAGGCGTCGGCGAGGCCCATCTCGGCCTGTTCGTAGAACGCTTCCTTGCCGATCTTCAGTGTCAAAGGCGATTTGGAAGCAATGGTTTGAGCGTATTTCGTCACAACCTGATTCAGGTACTCGCGCGGAACCACGCGGTTGATAAGCCCGAATTCGCGGGCCGACGAGGCGTCGATCGTCTCGCCCGTCAGCAGCATCTCCATCGCATGCTTGCGCGAGACATTGCGCGACAGAGCCACCATCGGCGTCGAGCAGAAAAGGCCGATATTGACACCTGGCGTGGCGAAGGTCGCGTGGTCGGACGCGATCGCGAGGTCGCAGCTCGCTACGAGCTGGCAGCCGGCGGCCGTGGCCGTGCCGTCCACCTCGGCGATCACCGGCTTGGGCAGCCGCACGATCGCCTGCATGAGCTGGGCACAATCCTCCATCGTGCGCTGGTAGAACTCGCGTCCCCTGTCGGCGTCGGCGCGATGCGCGGTCAGTTCCTTCAAGTCGTGCCCGGCGCAGAACACCTTGCCGGCGGCGGCGATGATGACCACGCGCACCGCCTTGTCCTCGCGGGCGGCGTCAAGTTCGCTGCGCATTGCGGCGATCGTCGCCAGCGAAAGGGCGTTCGCCGGAGGGTTGGAGAGCGTCAGCCTCAGGATGCCGTCGGCGAATGCCGCCCGTACCGGCCCGTCCTGCTGCTCGTCCCTGCGCATCGCAACGACTTCCGCCATTTCATCCTCCATCATCGGTCGCGGGGCCGAGCCCGCACTTTGCTCGGGAAACTAGCACGGGGCGGGTTGAAGGAAAGCGGAGAAATGAGGAAAGTCCGGTTTGACGTTTACGCAAACGGAAGCCACGGGGAGGAGCCCGACGATGAACGCCATGAACCCGGTGATGACGGCGGATGAGGTCAACACCTTCCTCAAACAGGTCTACCCGCAGCTCAACGACGACTTTTCCGATTATCTCGCAACAGACGTCTTTCCTGGCGGCTGCACGGTGCGGCTCAATGCCGGGGAACGCCACCTGCGCCCCGGCAACACGGTTTCGGGCCCTTCCCTCTTCACGCTGGCCGACATCGGCGGCTATGTCTGCGTGCTCTCCCATGCAGGCCCGGATGCGCTGTCGGTTACGACCAACCTCAACATCAATTTCATGCGCAAGGCGGAAGCCGGACCAATCGACGGGCACTGCCGCATTCTCAAGCTCGGCCGCAGCCTGATGGTCTTCGACATCGCCATGACGACGGGGCCGGAAAAGCTGGTCGTCGCCCATGCTACGGGCACCTATTCGATCCCGCCGAAGCGCTGACGCCATCAACTATACGATTTTGGATACGGTATTATAATACCTTATTTATAACCGTTTGTTTTTGTTTGATTTTCTGACCCCGCCTACAAAAACATGCGCTTGACGGGTCTTTCGGCTGCGCCTATAAGCCACCGCGAAGGTCGCGGTCCGTCTACGGGCCGCTTCTTTCATGTTGGTCGGACGCCTTTGTCCAACCCAACACAAGCAACAAGAAACGCCTTTCCGTCCCGGACGGAAGGTCCGAACCGAAAGCAAAGACCATGACAACCTTTTCGCAGAAGCCTGCGGACGTGGTGAAGAAGTGGGTGCTGATCGACGCCGAGGGTCTCGTCGTCGGCCGTCTCGCCTCCATCGTCGCCAACCGTCTCCGCGGCAAGCACAAGCCAACCTTCACGCCTCACGTCGACGATGGCGACAACGTCATCATCATCAATGCCGACAAGGTGGTGCTGACCGGCAAGAAGTACACCGACAAGATGTATTACTGGCACACCGGCCATCCGGGCGGCATCAAGGAGCGCACCGCGCGCGACCTGCTCGAAGGCCGCTTCCCCGAGCGCGTGGTCGAGAAGGCCATTGAACGCATGATCCCGCGCGGCCCGCTCGGCCGTCGCCAGATGAAGAACCTGCGCGTCTATGCCGGCGCCGAGCATCCGCACGAGGCCCAACAGCCCGAGACGCTCGACGTCGCAGCGCTCAATCCCAAGAACAAGAGGGCCGCATAATGGCTGACCTTTCCACTCTCGCCGAGCAGCTCGGCCAGGCGACCGAGACGGCCGAGACGGCAGCGCCCGTACACGTCCAGAAGCTCGACGCCCACGGCCGCGCCTATGCGACCGGCAAGCGCAAGGACGCCATCGCGCGCGTCTGGGTGAAGCCGGGCACCGGCAAGATCGTCGTCAACGACAAGGAGTACGACAAGTACTTCGCCCGTCCGGTCCTGCAGATGATCCTGCAGCAGCCGATCGTCGCGACCAACCGCAATGGCCAGTACGATGTCATCGCCACGGTTGTCGGCGGCGGGCTGTCCGGCCAGGCCGGTGCCGTTCGTCACGGCATCTCCAAGGCGCTCACCTACTACGAGCCGACGCTGCGCGGCGTGCTCAAGAAGGGCGGCTTCCTGACCCGCGACAGCCGCACGGTCGAGCGAAAGAAGTACGGCAAGGCGAAGGCCCGCCGCTCGTTCCAGTTCTCGAAGCGCTAAGCCGCTCGATTATCGGACAGACGGAAAGCGGGCCTTCGGGCCCGCTTTTTTGTTGCCAGAACGTCGCATTCGGCCAATACCTTGCCGCGCCGGAGAGACTGGAGACGCATCAATGCCCTCGAATGCCATCGACCGCGCCTTTACCGCACGCAAATCCGTGGGGAGCGAGCCCGAGCCGACCTATGCCGGCGCACTGTCGTTCATGCGCCGCCGCTTCACCAAGGATGTGAAGGGTGCCGACGCCGTGGTGTGGGGCATCCCCTTCGACGCAGCGGTCTCCAATCGGCCGGGCGCGCGCTTCGGCCCGCAGGCGATCCGGCGCGCATCGGCGATCTTCGACGTCGACCCGCAATATCCGTTCGGCATCGACCTGTTCGAGGCGATGGCGGTGGTCGACTATGGCGACTGCCTGCTCGACTACGGCAATCACCAGAAGACGCCGGCGACAATCGAGCGCGAGGCGGCGAAGATCCTCAAGCACGCGGATTTCCTGCTGTCGCTGGGCGGCGACCATTTCGTCACATGGCCGCTCCTCAAGGCGCATGCCGCCAAGCACGGGCCGCTGGCGCTGGTGCAGTTCGACGCGCATCAGGACACATGGTTCGACGACGACAAGCGCATCGACCACGGCTCCTTCGTCGCGCGCGCCGTACGGGCGGGCATCATCGACCCTGCGCGGTCGATCCAGATCGGCATCCGCACCCACGCGCCGGAGGATTGCGGCATCAAGATCATCCACGGCTACGAGTTGGAGGACATGAAAGCGGCCGACGTCGCATATGCGATTCACGAGCGCACGGGCGGCAAGAAATCCTACGTCACCTTCGACATCGACTGTCTCGACCCCGCCTACGCGCCGGGAACGGGCACGCCGGTCGCAGGCGGCCCTTCCACCGCCAAGGCGCTTTCCATCCTGCGCCAGATGGGCGGCATCGACATCGTCGGTGCGGACGTCGTCGAGGTCGCGCCTGCCTATGACCATGCGGACGTGACGGCGATTGCCGGCGCGACCGTGGCCATGCACTATCTCGGCCTGCTGGCCGAGCGACACGCGCGACGATGAGAAACCGATTCAAGCGCTTGCCGGATTGATTCCGGACGCCAACACAACCATCTGTTTTTCCTGAACTTCGGAACACCGAGCCATGAAACCCAAAATCTTCATCGACGGCGAACACGGCACCACCGGCCTGCAGATCCGGCAGAGGCTCGCCGATCGCGATGACCTCGACATGCTGTCGATCCCCGAGGCCGAGCGGCGCAATCCGGCTCTGCGGCAGGAAATGCTGCATACGGCGGACATCGCGATCCTGTGCCTGCCGGACGATGCGGCGCGCGAATCCGTGTCGATGCTCGACGGCAACAATTCCACCCGCGTGATCGACACCTCCACCGCCAACCGCGTCAATCCCGACTGGGCCTACGGCTTTGCCGAGATGGATGCCGGGCAGAAGACGAAGATCGCCGAAGCACGCTTCGTGGCCAATCCGGGGTGCTATCCGACCGGTGCGATCGGGCTGATCCGCCCGATGCGGCAGGCGGGATTGCTGCCGGCCGACTATCCCGTCACCGTCAACGCCGTTTCCGGCTACACGGGCGGCGGCAAGCAGATGATAGCGCAGATGGAAAACGAGGACGCGGCCGACCACATAGCCGCGCCGCACTTCCTCTACGGGCTCACGCTCGGCCACAAGCACGTGCCCGAACTGCAGATGCACGGCCTGCTCGATCGCCGGCCGCTGTTTTCGCCGAGCGTCGGCCGCTTCGCGCAGGGCATGATCGTCCAGGTGCCGCTTCACCTTTCCGACATGACCGGCCAGCCCACTCTTTCCGACCTGCATGGGGCGCTTGCGGCGCACTATGCCGGGCAGGACATCGTAGAGGTCGTGCCGCTCGAAAAGAGCGGCAAGCTGGCGCGCATCGACCCGACCGAGCTCAACGATACGGATCGCATGAAGCTCTTCGTCTTCGGCACGGAAGGCGGTGGACAGGCCAATCTGGTCGCCGTGCTCGACAATCTCGGCAAGGGCGCGTCTGGTGCGGCCGTCCAGAACATGGACCTCATGCTCGGCAAGGCGGCCTGAGTGCTCCCTGCCCTCCCCGCCGGATGGGAGATCGATAGCCCCACACTCCTCTCCGACGGTATCGGTGGCCGCGTCTGGCGTGTCACGCTGACCGATGGACAGCCGGCTGCGCTGAAGCAGGCGAGCCTGCTCGCGCAGAAGGAAGTGCCCGGCGGCAACGACTACCTGCGCTGGCTCGACGGCGACGGGGCGGTGCGCCTCCTCAATGAGCATGGCGACCTGTCACTAATGGAATGGGCCGGCGAGCGGACACTGCTCGCGCATCTGGAAGACCATGGCGACGATGCGGCCACGGCAATCGCGGCCGATGTGGTCGCGCGGCTTCATGCGACGCGAGACTTGCCGGCCCCGCCCTCGCTGACGACGCTGACCGACAACTTCGCCAGCCTGTTCGCGAAGGCCGAGGAAGACCGCCGTGCGGGCAAGCGCAGCCAGTTTGTGGAGGTGGCGGACGTGGCCGCCCGGCTGCTGGCCAACCAGCGTGACGTACGCCCGCTTCATGGCGACATTCATCACGAGAACATTCTTTACGGCGCGCGCGGCTGGCTCGCCATCGATCCGAAGGGGGTGTTGGGCGACCCGGCCTTCGACATCGCCAACCTGTTCTACAACCCCGTCGAATCCGAACTTCGGACGAGCGAGGCGCGCGCCGTTTCAATGGCGACGATCCTTGCCGAAAGATTGCGCTGCGACATCGGCAAAGTGCTCGACTACGCCTTCGCGTTCCCGGCCCTTTCCGCCTCATGGCATCTGGAAGACGGGAATGACGAGGAAGCCGACCGCAGCCTCGCCGTTGGTCGCGCTGTCGACGCCGCGCGGCGGCAGGTCAGGTCCTGACGGCAATCTCCGTTTGGGGAGGATAGGCGCCTCTTGTGCCGCGCCAATGCGCGGCTGCAAAACCAAGCACGACGATCGCAAGGCCGTGATGCGTCAGCGCGGCATGCAGGTTCACGACCGACAATAGCGTGACGATGCCGATGACGGCCTGCAACGACACGAGCAGGAAAAGCACGATGGCGCGCCGCGCGTGCGTCGAGCCGGGCTCGGCCCGCCATGTGGCGACCGCGTGCCAGGCAGCGGCCGCAAACACGAGATACGCGCCCAGCCGATGCATGAACTGCACAGTCTTCGGGTTCTCGAAGAAATTCGCCCACAACGGCTGCATGGTCAGAAGCTGGTCCGGCCACAGCCTGCCGTCCATGAGCGGCCAGGTATTGAAAGTCATCCCGGCATGGAGCCCGGCGACCAGCGCTCCGAGATAGATCTGCAGGAACACCAGCACCAGCATCCAGCCGGCGAAGCGCTGCGTTTCCCGGCGCGCCGGCCCTGCCGAATGCGGCGCGAGCCCGCGCGCGATCAGCATGGTCGCAGCGAAGATCAGGCAGGCCAGCATCAGGTGCGTGGCGAGCCGGTACTGGCTGACGGAGACCCGTTCCGAAAGGCCCGAGGCCACCATCCACCAGCCGATGAAGCCTTGCAGGCCGCCGAGCGCCAGCAGTCCGAGCAGCCTGGGCTTCAGGCGGCTCTCCAGCCTACCTGTCAGCCAGAAGAAGGCGAGCGGGATCGCGACCAGGAAGCCGACACCCCGCGCGAGCAGCCTGTGTGCCCATTCCCACCAGAAGATGGTCTGGAATTCGCCAAGGCTCATGCCCTTGTTGATCTGCTCGTATTGCGGGATCTGCCGGTATTTGTCGAACTCTTCCTGCCATTCGGCTTCGTTGAGCGGCGGGATGACGCCGTGGATCGGCTTCCACTCGGTTATCGACAGGCCAGAGCCCGTGAGCCGAGTCGCCCCGCCGACGAGGAACAGCGCCAGCAGCACGACCAGAACGACGTAGAGCCAGACGCGCACATAAAGGCGGTTTCGCTGCTCGCGGTCTTTCGTCCGGAGCGGTTCGTCTGCGGAAAGCGCGTGGTCGGCCATACGGCTGGTCCTCAAGGGAATTTGGCGGTTGTGTCGTGGCTCATCGCCGTCTGCAAGGCAAGGAAGGCGTACGCGACACGCAGTCGCGCCTGCAAAGCCCACGCGACCAAAGCATTTGCGCCGCCCGGCCGATCGGACTATGTGATCGCGCAAAGGAAATGCCAATGCCCGTGCGCCTGAAGAAACTGATCGGAACCGTGCTGCTGGTGCTGCTGGTCGCCGTCTATGCGATCGTCGCCACGATCTTCGCCGTCGCGCAACTCGCCGAGTCCGGCCCGTTGGTCCACCTCGCCTACTTCTTCTTCACCGGGCTTTTGTGGGTGCTGCCGGCCATGCTCATCATCAAGTGGATGGTGAAGCCGCCGCGCGCAAAAGCCGGCCCGCAGCTTTAACCTAGACCGTTACCACCCGGCGCCCACGGTTGCTGAGCGGGGTCGTCAGACCGGACAGCAGCGTACGCACATAGCTCAGACGCTGGAAATTGCCATTGATCGAGATGCGCGGCAGCGCGTGCAGGTGATGCGCGTGTTCCTTATGCAAAACGCCGTGCCGCGTCGTCACCGCCGAGGCAAAGCCTGCTTCCCGCGCAAGCGCCACCTCACGTGCCCCCACGGCTCGTTCGTAGCCGTAGGGATAGGCGAAATGCGAAGGCCGCATGCCGGTCTCGGCCTCTATGCCGGCGGCCGAGGCGGACATTTCCCGTAGCGCCACCTGCTCCTCGAGCCGCCGCAGATTGTAGTGGTGCATCGTGTGCGCACCGATCGTTGCAAGCGGATGCGCCGAAAGTCCCCGGATTTCATCCCAATCCATAAAACGCCGGCCATCCGCGGTGCTTTCCGGCAGCGCGCCGATCTGCCGGAGAAAGTCCTGCTGTCCCGCCTCCGGCACATCGTTGGTCAGCCGCTCCATCAAAGAGCGGGCAACGGAAAGTTTGTCTGCGGGGTCCGCGCAAGCGAGCGCTGCCCCACCCTCGCCCTCAGGCAGATAGATCGCGTCAGAGCGGGCCACCTTCTCCTCCACGACCTCCCACCATGGTTCCACCGCGCCGCTGGTGAGGCCAGGGGCCACGTAGACGGTGAACGGCGCATCGTGCGCTTCGAAGACGGGCAGCGCATCGGTCAGATTGTCGAGCCAGCCATCGTCCAGCGTGATCGCGACGGCTCGCCGGCCACCCGCCGGCAGCCGCTCGAGCAACTCGTCGAGCGACACCAGCGCCAGCCCGCGCCGTTTCAGATCGGCGAGCAAACGGTCCAGAAAGTCGGGTTCGATCGACAGATGGCTGTTGAGCCCCAGTGGCGAGGTTGCATGCCTACGGACCCGATGAAGCATCAGGATCGCGCCGGCACCAGCCAGCAACGGCGTCGAAAGCGCCGCAAGGCCCGACCACCAGCCCGCGCCGAGCACCAGCTTTCGGGCTTTCTCGCGCGCGTCGATCATTGATTCACCTTTTCAGCCTAGTCTTCCCGCCCGCATGGCACATTTCGGCAGCGACATTCGATGTTGAGGCCACTCTAGGGCCGAAGGATTGCGGTATGGTTGACATCGGCGCGACGACAAGAGCAGCGGAAACGTCCCGAAGCGATGGGAAGGCAGCGCCAACGCGCGCTGGTTTCAGCGTCGACGTGCGCTCGGCAAACGAAGCCGCGCTTTCCGACTACGAAGCCTTCTGCGCGAGCGCTGTTCACGCACAGGCTCAGCATCCGCTCTGGGTGCGATCCTGGATCGATGCCACGGGCGCCGATGCTCTGATTGCAACGGTGAGCCGCGACGGCAGGCCTGCGATTTCGCTAGCGCTGGAAGTTGTCCGCGCCGGCGGCTTCGGCATCGCGCGCTTCATCGGCGGTAGTCATGCCAACGGCAATTTCGCCGCAGTGGCACCCATGGCCACGCACCCCCTGACGGACTCGGAGGCGCAGGCGCTGTCCGATGCCCTGCACGCAGCCCGGCCCGACATCGACCTCGTCCTGCTCGAGCGGCAGAACCCGCGATGGGAAGGCCGCGCGAACCCGCTGCAACGCCTTGCCACGGTCGAAAGCCCCAACGTCTCGCTGGCCGTCGATCTATCGGGCGGCTTCGACGAAATGCTTTCGCGCCACAACGGCAAGCGCAAGCGCAAGAAGTTCCGGCTTCAGCTCCGACGCTTCGAAGAAGCGGGCGGCCATCGGCTTATCGAGGCGCGCACCGTCGAGGATGTCGATCACCTGATGACCGCATTTTTCGAGCTGAAGGCCGCGCGCTTCGGCAAGCAGGGCATAACCAATGTCTTCGAGCCCGCCGACGTGCAGGCATTCTTCCGCAAGCTGTTTACCGATGCGGTTCGCCAACCGGCCCCACCCTTCATCCTGACAGGCATCGAAGTCGCCGGCGTGCTCCGCGGCATCCACGGCATGAGCGTGGTTGCAGACGGTGTCGTTTGCGAGTTCAGTGCCATGCTGGAAGACGAGTTGCAGATCAGCCCCGGCTTCTTCCTCGACTACACCGCGATGGAAGAAGCCTGCGCCAAGGGCATGAAGTTCTTCGATTTCAGCGTCGGCGACGAGGATTACAAAAGAAGCTGGTGCGATCTCGAAACCCGTCAGTTCGACACCCTGATGCCGCTGACCGCGAAGGGGCGAATGCTGCGCGGCTGGAAGATGGCGCGCAGCCGGGCGGTGCGCGCGGTCAAGTCCAATGCGACCCTCTGGGCGCTAACGAAGCGTCTGCGTGCCGGCGTGGCGGGCGGCGCGAAGCCGGCCGCATCCGACGACTGACCCTTACGCGGCCGAGCGGCCTTCCGGCGCCGGCGGCAGGATATGCCCGACCGGCGTCACCATGTGGACATGCTCGTAGCCATTGGCGGCCAGGTCGGCCGCAATGTCGGCTACCGCCTCATCCTCGGGCTCTATGACGCTGACCAGCACCTCGGCACCGTCGTCCACGACACGGCTGATGCCGTGCGCGTCTGTCGGGCCGCATTCGACCACGACCATGTCGTAGGCCGTCGTCAGCGAAGCCATGATGATCGGTAGCCGGTCGGCGGCGCGCATCGCCTTTTCCGCATCGGCGGTGCCGACTGGAATGACATGGCAATCCGAATAGAGATCGCCGCGGATGACGTCGGCGAACTGTGCCTCCGAAGCCAGCAGATTGGTGATACCCGGATAACGGCTGCTCTCAAGCATCGAGGACGATGCAGCACCCGACACGGTCAGATCGAGGAACAGGACACGTAGGCCAGCATCACAGACTGCGCGCGCGACCATCACCGACGTTGCCGCCGCCTCGTCACCCTCGGGTGAGACGAAGATCGCGCGCACCGCACCGCTCGCAACGAGGCGATCGGCTGCCGCGTCGATCGACAGTTCATCATCCGGGCGCTCGGCCCTTGCCTCCTCGATCGCGTCCTCGCCCTCGACCGCTTCGGCCGTTTCGGCTTCCGCCTCGTCCGAAAGTTCAGGTTCGACAATCGGCATGACCACCTGCTCGACAGGCTCGAACGAACCCGTCGCTGGACGCATCGCACGGCCGCTGAACAGCTCACGCAGCATCAGCACCACCGCCACGACCAGCATCGTCGCCACGAATGCCGCGATCATGATCGGCAGCGGCTTGGGGAAGTAGGCCTTGAAGGGCGGCGTGGCGCGCGAGAAAATACGCGCATCTGCCGGCAAATAGTTGCGGTCCGCGCGTGACGCGGCTTCGCGGTACCGAGTTAGATATGACTCAAGCAGGGCCCGCTGCGCCGTCGCCTCGCGCTCCAGCGCGCGCAGTTCCACTTCGTCCTCGCCAGCCCGGGCCGACTCCGCCTTCAGCGTGTTCAGATCCGCAATAAGCTGCTGCTCGCGGGCCTGCGCGGTCGAAACCTCCGTTTCGAGACTTGCCAGAACCTTCTGCACTTCCTGGCGAAGCTGCTGGTCGGTCTCGGCAAGCTGCGCGTTGAGCGCGCGGATACGCGGATGATTGTTCAGCAGGGAGGCGGAAAGGTTGGCAAGGTCCGCCTCGATCTGCACCTGGCGCTCGCGAAGCCGCTGCACCAGCGGAGCGTTGAGCACGTCGGCAACGGTATCGACGCGTTCCCCGGAATCGAGCGCGGCGCGAATGGCGCTGGCGCGGCCCTCGGCGGCAGACCGGTTCGCGCGAACGCGGCTCAGCTCCGTCGACAGCTCCGAAAGCTGCTGCGTGGCGAGCAGCGAATTGCCCTGGCCCACGACCATCAGATCGGCCGTCGCACGATAATCGGCCACGCGCGCTTCAGCTTCTCTCACGCGCTGCCGCAGATCGGCAATCTCCGGCTCCAGCCAGTCGGTCGCTTCCGAGTTGGATGCCCGCTTGGCAGCCTCCTGGACAGCAATATAGGCGTCGGCGATCGCATTGGGTACGGCCGCGGCCAGCTTGGGGTCTTCCGAGGAGAACTGAACGACGATGACGCGCGACCGCTCGACGCGATAGACGACGAGCTTCTCGTTCATGGCCTGCAGCACGCGCTCCTCGGTCGGCGCCTGCGAAGCGTCGCTGCGCAGACCAACAAGCACCAGAAGATTACCGAGCGTCGAACGTTGCCCCGTGCCGCCGAATTCTTCGAGACTTGCAAGGTCGAGCTTGCGCGCCACGTCGCGCAGGATGTCCGCGGACGAAATCACCTCGACCTGGCTGGCAATCCCCTCCTCGTCGAGAAGCGGACGGTCAGCGTCGGCATTGCCGGTGCTGGGTCGCGTGTAAACGGATTCCCTGCTCTCGATGAGTATTCGCGTCTCGGCGCGGTAAAGCGGGGTTGCCATGGACATCAGCAGGAAAGCGCCGGCCGCGACCACAACGGCGACCACGAGAATGCGCAACCAGTTGCGCAGCAGGCTGCCGAACAGCTGGGCCAGATCCACATCGACGTCGCTGACGGCCGGTCGTACTTCAGACATTTACCTCAACCCCGGTTACGCGTTTGGCAGCATGGTAAAGACGCATGGTAACCGGCGAGTTAAGCGTGCGGTAACGGTCCATTCTTCTTTGCTAATGGACCGTTAATTCAACCCGCCACATTCACCGAAAAGCTCATCCGCTTTACCGGCCATTAACCTTAACGAGACGATAAATGCCTCGTTCGATCCACGGCCGCGGCTCATCGCGGCATCAGGAAGGTCGTCAGCAGGTCATGAAAAGTCATCTCGCAGCCGCGATAGCCATTTCGATATTTCTAGCGGGATGTTCCGGCTACCGCCCTGCCCCCGCAGCGTTCCACGAAGCGATCAACGAGCCCTATATCGTCGATGCGGGCGACCGGATCCGCGTGACGGTCTTCGAGCAGGAAACGCTGACCAACACCTATGCCGTCGACCAGTCGGGCTATATCGCCTTTCCGCTTGTCGGCGCGATCGCTGCCCGCGGCTACACCGTCCAGCAGATCGAGGGCCAGATCGCGCAGAAGCTACGCAACGGATATCTGCGCGATCCCGACGTGTCCGTCGAAGTCGATCGCTACCGCCCGGTCTTCGTGATGGGTGAAGTGGGTGCGGCCGGCCAGTATTCCTACGTGCCCGGTATGACAGTGCACAAGGCGGTGGCGGCTGCCGGCGGCTACACGCCGCGCGCCAACCAGAACAATGTCGACATAACCCGCGACATCAACGGCAAGGTCATGACAGGACGCGTTACGACCTCCGACCCGCTGATGCCGGGTGACACGATCTACGTACGCGAACGCTTCTTCTAGGCCGGGAAGACCAGAACGTGGCCAGCGGCCTGCGCATCATTCACTGCTTTCGCTCGCCAGTCGGCGGCATATTCCGCCATGTGCGCGATCTGGTCGCGGCCCAGGCGGCGGCGGGGCATCAGGTCGGCATCATCTGCGATTCCTCCACCGGCGGGGAACTGGAAGAGCACTATTTCGACGAGATTCGCGGAATGCTGGCGCTTGGCGTCTCGCGCATCACCATTCACCGCCATATCGGACCGGGCGACATCGCCGCCGGTTGGCGCACTTACAAGCTTATCAAGGAATTGCGGCCGGACGTGCTGCACGGGCATGGCGCCAAGGGCGGCGCGCTCGCGCGGGTTTTCGGCTCACTTCTGCGGGTTTCCAGGTTTCGCGTAGCCCGCCTCTATTCCCCGCATGGCGGCGTTCTCCATTACGACGCGGGAACGCCGAAGGGGCGCATACTGTTTGCGATCGAGCGGCTGCTGGGCCGGTTCACGGACCATGTGCTGTTCGTATCGGATTATGAGCGGCGCACCTTTGTCGAAAAGATCGGCGAACCGAAGTCCGCGGCCAGCCTGGTCTACAACGGTCTCAACGACAAAGAATTCGAGCCGGTACCCGCCAATCCGGACGCCGCCGATTTCCTCTACATCGGCATGATGCGCGACCTGAAGGGCCCCGACATATTCATCGATGCGCTTGCCGCGGCTTCCGGCAAGGTCGGCCGCCCGCTTTCGGCGGTCATGGTCGGCGACGGCGCAGACCTCCCATCCTACAAGACACAGGTGGTCGAGCGCGGTCTTGCAGAGCATGTCCAGTTTCTGCCGCCAATGCCGGCGCGCAAGGCGTTTGCGCTCGGGCGGATCATCGTGGTCCCGTCCCGCGCCGAGGCCATGCCCTATATCGTGCTGGAAGCGCTGGCGGCCGGCAAGACGATGATCGCCACGACCGTCGGCGGCATTCCGGAAATCTTCGATCCCGCCTCCCCCGCCCTGGTTTCACCCACGGTCGAGGGTGTGACGGCGGGCATGGCCGGCGCAATCGGCGACGAGCATTGCTTCGCTGCGGCAATGCCCAGCCAGACGGAACTGAGGTTGCGCTTCGGGGCCGCCGTGATGGCGCAACAGGTCGAAGACGCCTATCGCGCCAGCCTCTCCTAAAAACTGTCCGCGGCGGCTCGCTCTCCCGCGTCAATGTTTCCTTAGCGGCTTTCTGATAGGGAAACGGCGATCCGGGAGCAGACAAGATGGCCGAGAACGATCCCGCCATGCGCTTTAGCAGCCAGGCGATACGCACCTTCAAGGAGGGCGAAGCGCCCACGGCCGCAGCCGAACTGAACCCGACGGCGCGCCAGATCGCGACCCAGTATCGACGAGACAGCATGTCGCCGGTGATGGTCAGCGGTGTGCTGCGCTTCGTCGAGTTTATCCTGCTCGCCCTTTCGGGGCTTGCGATCTACGCGGTCTATGTAGACGTCCACCATGCGTTCCTGTGGCAATATCCGCTGCTGATCCTGGGCACATCGGCTGTCGCCGTGATCCTGCTCGAGATCACCGACAACTACCAGATCGCGCGCCTACGCCAGCCGATGAACAATCTCGGCACCATCATCCTCGTGTGGGGCGGCACGCTGGCATTGACCACCGTGGTCGGCTTCTTCCTCAAGGTTTCGGCCGATTTCTCGCGCTTCTGGCTCGCGTCCTGGTTCTTCACGGGGCTCGGGCTCTTGCTTATCCTGCGGTTCGTCATGGCGCGGATGGTCCGCCGCTGGGCGAGAAACGGGGCGATGGAGCGCCGCGCCGTCATCGTGGGCGGCGGCCAGACCGCCGAGACCCTCATCCGCTCCATCGAGCAGCAGCCTCACAACGACATCCGCATCTGCGGCATCTTCGACGACCGCGACGACCGCCGTTCGCCGCCGATCGTGGCCGGCTACCCAAAGCTCGGCAATATCGGCGCGCTGATAGAATTCGCGCGCATCGCCCGGATCGACATGCTGATCGTCGCGCTGCCGCTCACCGCCGAGGCGCGCGTGCTTTCGCTGCTCAAGAAGCTGTGGGTGCTGCCGGTCGACATTCGCCTGTCTGCGCATTCCAACCAGCTTCGCTTCCGGCCGCGCTCCTATTCGTTCATCGGCTCCGTGCCGATGCTCGATGTGCTCGACAGGCCGATCAACGACTGGGATTCCGTTGCCAAGCGGGCCTTCGACATCGTCTTCAGCCTGTTCGGCATCGTCGTCTTTTCGCCGATCATGATCGCGACGGCCATCGCCATCAAGCTGGAGAGCAAGGGGCCGGTGTTCTTCAAGCAGAAGCGGCACGGCTTCAACAACGAGGTCATCGACGTCTACAAGTTCCGCTCGATGTATGTCGATCAATGCGACCCGACCGCACGCAACGCCGTTACCAAGAACGATCCGCGCGTGACCCGCGTCGGCCGCATCATCCGCAAGACCTCCATCGACGAACTGCCTCAGTTCTTCAATTCGCTGATCGGCAACCTGTCGCTGGTCGGCCCACGCCCGCACGCCGTCTCCGCCCAGTCGCACAATCGCCTCTATCATGAGGTGGTCGATGGCTATTTCGCGCGCCATCGGGTCAAGCCCGGCGTCACAGGATGGGCGCAGATCAACGGCTGGCGCGGCGAGATCGATCACGACGACAAGATCAAGATGCGTACCGAGTACGATCTCTACTACATCGAGAACTGGTCTCTCTGGTTCGACCTCAAGATACTGCTGTTGACCCCGATTCGCCTGCTTAACACCGAGAACGCCTATTGAGCACGGTCACCGCCAACGGCCTGCCGCGCACGCTCGTTCATGCCAAGGCGCTCTCGCTTGTCGCATCGTCGGCGGTCGCGCTTGCGGTTTTCCTGCTCGGCTTCGTCATCCGCGAGCCCGCACCCTACGAGCTCTTCATGGCGGGCCTCATCGGCGTGTGGTTCCTGTTCGGACTGCGGCTGTCCCGCCATGCGGTCGCGTTGCTTGCACTGCTAGCCGCTTTCAACATCGGCGGCCTTCTGTCGATGACGACCATGGGCGATCTCTACACGACGCCCCTCTTTCTGGCCGTTTCGCTGTTTCTTGCCTTCACGGCTGTATTCTTCACGGCGATTCTTGAGGCGGACCACCGGCGCTACAAGCTGATCTTCATCGCTTGGGTCGCCGCGGCGCTGGCAACCGGAATGCTCGGCATCGCGGGCTATTTCGGCTTGTTTCCCGGAGCGGAGGTCTTCACGAAGTTCAACCGCGCGACCGGAGCATTCCAGGATCCCAACGTCTTCGGTCCCTTCCTGGTTCTGCCCGGCGTCTACGTGCTTTACCGGCTGCTGACCGGTAACCCATTGCGGCTGCCGCTTTATGCCATCAGCTTCGTCGTCATCGTGACCGCGATTTTCCTGTCGTTCTCGCGCGGCGCGTGGGGCCTGTTTGCTGCCGCATCGATGATGCTGACGGCCGCACTCTTCCTGCAAAGCAACAGTGGCCTGTTCAGGCTGCGTGTGGCGCTGATGGCGGGGCTTGCCGTCATCATTCTCGCAGGCGCCATCCTCGTCGCCATGCAGTTGCCCGGCGTGTCGGATCTTTTTTCCACAAGAGCCAAGCTGGTGCAGGACTACGATGGCGGCCAGCTCGGCCGCTTCGCGCGTTTCCCCATCGGGTTCGGCATGGCGACGGAGAACCCGCTTGGCATCGGCCCGCTGAACTTCGGCCGCACCCTGGGGGAAGACACGCACAATGTGTGGCTGTCCTCGCTGATGAACTATGGCTGGCTGGGGTTTGCCTCCTTCTTCACATTGGTTCTGGCGACCGTGGCAGGCGGCTTCCGCATTCTCTTCCGCAACAGGCCGTGGCAGCCCTATCTGCTATGCGCCTATGTGACGTTTCTTGGTCACATCGCGCTTGGCACGGTGATCGACATGGACCACTGGCGGCACTTTTACCTGCTCATCGGACTGATATGGGGCGCGATGGCACTCGAAACCCGCTATCAGCGAGCCTTGCAGGCCGGAGAGCAGCCCTTCCCAAGCGCCTGACATGGTCCGCATGTGGCCTGTCCACAGGCCTGCGCGCTTGAATCCGGTTGTGCGGCTGCGCAAAAACGCTATTTTCGCCGAAACTTTCCAGCCTCCCTTTCCGGGACCAGAAGAAACGATTGCCGATTGATACGCATCGCCATTGACGCAATGGGTGGAGACCACGGGCCAGAGGTCGTCATCCCCGGCCTGGACAAGGTGGCAGAACGCCGCCCCGACGTGCGCTTCCTGATCTTCGGGCGCGACGACCTCGTCCGGCCATTGCTCGCAAAATTCCCCCGCGTTGCCGGTGTCAGCGAGTTCACGCATTGCGAGATCGCCGTGCGCATGGACGACAAGCCAAGCCAGGCCCTACGCCAGGGCCGCTGGAAGTCGTCCATGTGGAAGGCAATCGAGGCGGTCAAGAACGACGATGCCGATGTCTGCGTTTCCGCGGGCAATACAGGCGCGTTGATGGCAATGTCCAAATTCTGCCTGCGCACCATGGTGTCGATCGAACGCCCTGCCATTGCGGCGATATGGCCAACCGTGCGCGGTGAAAGCGTGGTGCTCGATGTCGGCGCGACGATCGGCGCCGATGCCCATCAGCTCATCGACTTTGCGATCCTCGGCTCTGCCATGGCGCGCGCCATATTCGCCATTGAGCGACCGTCCGTCGGTCTGCTCAACGTCGGCGTCGAAGAGATCAAGGGACAGGAAGAGGTCAAGGAAGCTGGACGCCTGCTGCGCGAATCCAACCTCAAGACCATGGACTATCACGGCTTTGTCGAAGGCGACGATATCGGCCTCGGCTCGGTCGACGTCGTCGTTACCGAGGGTTTCGCCGGCAATATTGCGCTGAAGACAGCCGAAGGCACGGCAAAACAGATCGGCGAATATCTGCGCGCGGCGATGAGTCGGACGCTTATGTCGAAGATCGGCTACGTGTTCGCGCGCGACGCGTTCAATCGCCTGCGCGAGAAGATGGATGTTCGCAAGATTAATGGCGGTGTCTTCCTGGGCCTCAACGGCATTGTGGTGAAAAGCCACGGCGGGACCGACGACGAAGGCTTCGCGGCGGCGGTGGAACTCGGCTATGACATGGGGCGCAGTCGCCTCATCGACGGGATTCGCCGCGAGTTGGAATCTTTCCACGGCCGGATGCCGGAAAAACGGGGCGCGGCGCAGGACGATTCCGCCAGCGAAGAATAGGGCAAGCAGGAATGATCAGATCCGTAGTGCGCGGCGTGGGGACCGCCCTGCCGCGCCGCATCATGAAGAATGCGGAATTCGAAACCCTCGTCGACACCTCCGACGAGTGGATTGTCCAGCGCACCGGCATCACCCAGCGCCATATCGCGGCCGACGATGAAACGACTGCATCTCTGGGCGAAGCAGCCGCGCGCGCCGCGCTGGCCAATGCCGGCCTGACGCCCGACGACGTCGACCTGATCATTCTCGCGACGTCGACGCCGAACAATACGTTTCCCGCCACCTCCGTCGAAATCCAGGAACGGCTCGGCATGAGCCACGGCTTCGCGTTCGACATGCAGGCGGTCTGCAGCGGTTTCGTCTATGCGGTGACTGCCGCCGACGCGCATATCCGCGCCGGCATGGCGCGGCGCGTTCTTGTGATCGGGTCTGAGACGTTCTCCCGCCTCCTCGACTGGACCGATCGCACGACCTGCGTCCTGTTCGGCGATGGCGCCGGTGCAATGGTGCTTGAGGCGGTCGAGAGCGCAGGTGCCCTCACCGACCGGGGCATCATCGCATCGAGCCTGCGCTCGGACGGCAGCCACCGCGAAAAGCTCTACGTCGATGGCGGGCCGTCTACCACGCAGACAGTCGGGCACCTGCGCATGGAAGGGCGGGAGGTCTTCAAGCATGCCGTCGGCATGATTACCGATGTGGTGGAAGACGCGCTCTCCCGTGGCGGCGTCAGCGCCGACGATCTCGACTGGTTCGTGCCGCACCAGGCCAACAAGCGCATCATCGACGCCTCCGCCAAAAAGCTTGGCATCGCCGAGGACAAGGTCGTCATCACCGTTCACCTGCACGGCAACACGTCCGCGGCCTCGGTTCCGCTGGCGCTGGGTGCCGCCGTGGCCGACGGCCGCATCAAGCAGGGCGATCTCGTCTTGCTCGAAGCCATGGGCGGCGGCTTCACCTGGGGTGCGGTTTTGCTGCGCTGGTAAACCGCGCGTCAACCAAACCGGCAAGTCGATGGGGTTTGCGGGTAGAGTCCTTGACCTCGCTGGACCAATTCCTTAACGTCTCGAAATATTGCGGATTTTCAGTTATTTCGACACGGTTGGACAGCCCAATGGGGGGAAAGACACTTACGCGCGCTGACCTGGCGGAGGCCGTTTACCGCAAGGTGGGGCTGTCGCGCACGGAATCCGCTCAGCTGGTCGAAATGGTGCTGGACGAAATCTGCGAAGCGATTGTGCGCGGCGAAACCGTGAAGCTTTCCTCGTTTGCCACCTTCCACGTCCGCGGCAAGAACGAACGTGTCGGCCGCAACCCGAAGACCGGCGAGGAAGTGCCGATCCTTCCGCGCCGCGTGATGACCTTCAAGGCGTCGAACGTGCTCAAGCAGCGTATCCTGCGCTCGCACCAGAGCGCCAAGGCAAAGCGGGAAAAGTAGCCCGGTCACATTGTCCGGATCCCTGCCGCACAAAACTTGCGCATAGAGAATGCACGCCGCTTGAAAACCAGTGGCCAAACCGCTGCAATGGCGGTCGAATCGCAGCATGGGAGCCCGTACTGCCATGGACAAGAGCCCCGACGCCTTCCGCACCATCAGCGAGGTCGCAGAACTGCTGGACCTGCCGCAGCACGTCCTGCGCTTCTGGGAGACGCGCTTCACGCAGATCAAGCCGATGAAGCGCGGCGGTGGACGACGCTACTACCGCCCCCAGGACGTCGACCTGATCAAGGGCATCCGCCACATGCTCTACGACCAGGGCTACACGATCAAGGGCGTGCAGAAATTGCTGCGCGACAATGGCAACCAGTTTCTCGTTGCGATCGGCAACGGTGACCTTGCCGCCGTCGAGGTCATCGCCCAGCGCAAGCAGGCAGCTCTGGAAGCGGAAGAGCAACAATCCGCGGCGCGGCCGCGCAACGATGACGAGATGCTCGTCGGGCAGCCGAAAGCGAAACCCGGACGGCGCTTCTTCGGCCTCGGCAAGGGCGAAGACGAGGGTTCAGCTTCGGGCGAGGAAGGTCGCCTCTCACGCGACAACCGGGCGCTGCTTCAGGAGGCGCTTTTCGATCTGCTGGAGTGCAAGAGGCTTCTGGACCAAGTGCGCTAGGCATCGTCACCTGGGAGCCGGCGCCCGGGGCGCATTGGGGGGCTCAGCGCCGCCGGGGTCCGTCTCATCGCAGAGGCTTCCGCAACGGAAGCCGGCATCAATAGAACCCAACAAGATTAACGATCGGTAAACTGCGGACCCTTGGGCCGGTTGCTGCTATGCTTGATTTCGCCGGCATTGTTTGCGACAGAGCGGTTCTGCTGACCTTGCCGCGGCAAGGCAGGCAGCGACAACGCAGGAGAGACACGCTTGAAGGTCGTTGGCCCGACGCGGCAAAAATTGATCAGGGACGCGGAAGAAAAGCGTCGTGCCTTCGGCGAGAGCGTGCGCGCACTGCGGGAAGGCAAAATCCCCTATCTGGACCGCACCAGCGAGCTTCCGCAGTCGCTCATCGATTCCTGCCGCTTGGTCCAGAATCGCCTCGAAATGGTCAAGCTGCTACCCGCCAACGCGGTCGTCGCGGAGATCGGGACCGATGAAGGCAACTTCGCCCGCTATCTTCTCGACACATGTGCGCCGAACGAACTGCATATCTTCGAGATCGATGTGGCGCGCATCAAGCCCGACAACCTGCGGCAGGGGCGCGAGAAGGGCATCGTTACCGTTCACGAGGGCGACTCGTCCGAGCTCATCGGATCCATGCCCGACGGCTATTTCGACTGGATCTACATCGACGGCGACCACCTCTACGAAGGGGTCAAGCGCGACATCCTGGCCGCCGCACCCAAGGTCAAGGAAGGCGGGCTGCTGGTCTTCAACGACTATGCAACATGGTCGCCCACCTCGATGAGCCATTGCGGGGTCGCTCGGGCGGTCAACGAGTTCTGCATCGAGGACGATTGGGAACTCGTCTACCTCGCCTTCCAGACGATGATGTATAACGACGTTGCGATCCGACGCAGGCGCTGACATGAGCGCCGCCAAGACGGTTCGGCTGAGCGATTTCGCGTCGGAGATCGGATACGAAATCGTTCGTGACGCATCCTTTCGCCATGTCGCGAAGATCGCCACGCGTCTCGATGCAATGGTCGTGCCGCTGACCGACGCTGCCTTTGCCGACGCACTCGGCCAATCGGACCGTTTCGCCGCCGTCATAACGAGCAAGGCTTTCGCCGATCTGGTGCCGCCGAATCTCGGCCTCGCCCTGTCGGACACGCCCGGCGAAGCACATGCCGCGCTCCACGCCCGCATCTGTGCCATACCCGGCCTGTTGTGGGAAAGCTTCGAAACAGAGATCGGCCCAGGTTGCAGCATCGCCGAGACGGCCATTATCCCGCCTCGCGACGTGCGCATCGGTGCCGGCTGCGTCATCGCACATGGCGCAGTTGTTCATCCTCGCTCGATCATCGGGGACAATGTCGGAGTTCGCGAGCGCTGTGTGGTCGGCTCCGCCGCCTACGAGATCGTCAGGATCGGCGGCCGGCAGGTTCTCAGGCCACAGGCGGGCGGCGTCCAGCTTGGCGACGGTGTCGAGCTTTTGCCCGGCGTGTCGATTTCGCGTACGGCGTTCGGCGGCTTCACCTCGATAGGCGAAGCGACGGTAATCGATCACAACGTAGTCGTCTCGCACGACACGGAGGTTGGGGAAAACACGCGGATCGGCGGCCAGGGATGGATAGGCGGGCGAGTGCGCATCGGCAACCACGTCGTGATTGGGCCGCAGGTGACGATCACGAATGGTCTGACGCTCGGGGATCGCTGCTACGTCTCGCTTGGCTCCGTCGTTACGCATGACGTGCCGCCTGGCCAGCGCGTGAGTGGCAACTTCGCGATTGCCCATGATCGCTTTATTGAAGCACTGCGCAAGGTACGCTGAGGCTGACCGCTATTCCGGCTGTCGTTAGCCCTCTTCCTTGAGTTCAGACAGCGCCTCCGAAATCGCCTCGGCAACCGGACGCGCCAGCACGGAATAACCGTCGTCGGTAAAATGCACGTTGCGTGGAAGCTGGATCTCGTCGAGCCGCGCCAGCGCAAAGGTATAAAGGTCGACGACAGGAATCCCCCGTTGGTCCATAAGGCGTTGCGCAGCCGCGTTGTAGCGAACGATGTCCTTGTTGCGACGATAGGGCTGTGTGCGATCGGTCTGCCATCGCTTTGCCGTGTGCTTTTCGCATTCAGGCGTCACAGGCGTCGAACTTACCCAGATCAGCCGACGTGCCTGCGCCTGCATCATGTCGATCATGGCGCCAAGCCTGGCTAGATAAAGCCCCATCGAGATACGTGGTTCCCCGCGCAATATCAGCACGTCGTGGAGGCCGAAATTGAAGACGATAAGGTCCCATTTGGCCGTGCCAAGCCAACCTTCCAGCAAACCGATGCTCTTGGCCGTACCTTCGGCATTGGCAGGAACCCTGTGGAGGTTTGCACGCCCCGCAAGCAACGCGCGTACAGGTATCGTGTATCCGACAGAGATCGAATCACCGACCAGAAGCACCCGCGGCAGAGTGGCATCATCCTCGACCGGCGCAAACGCCGGATGGGTCCGCAGATATTGCTCTTCTTCTTCCGGGGTCATCTGAAACTCCACTGACGGGTGGCGACTTCGCGCATGGGCCGACATGGTGTCAACTGTAGCGGTGTCGCACGTTGCCTCGGGCAAGATGATCGCCTAAGGGGAAAGCCTTGTGCCCGAGGAGTTGGCCGAAAGCATGAAAGCATCGACACAAGCAGGCGCGGTCACCTTTGTCCTAGACCCCCCGGTTGGAATTTCACGCGCGTCAAGCTGGACTTACGCGTGCAGATGTATTCCAGACAACGGCCGTCTCGCGATCACGGGTCATATCGACATCCAGGGCGAGGGCGAGCCGAACGATCTCGTTCTGAAAGTCCGCCTGAAGCTCGCCTCCGGTGAAGACTTCAAGGGCGAAGCCGAGGGGCTCAACTGGTCAGAAAGAGCCGGTCCGTATTTCTATCCTCTCAAATTTATCCAGCGTGGCGCTTTCAAGCGCGAGATCAAGGTCGACGGACCGGTTGATTCAGTCGAAGTCGAGCTCGTGCTCTGGAAGGCCGGGACGGCCGCGCAGTATTCGCTGACTCGCTTCGGCGTCGAACCGGCGAGCCTGCCCGACGAATCGACTTTCCATTGGGCTGCCAGCCACTTGTTCCCTGCCTCGCCGCCTGCCGGGGCAAAAGCGCTGGTAATCGGTGCGCTGCGGAGCGAAAGCCAGGCTGCAACGCTGGCCGGGTTGTTCCCGCCTTCCGGACGACTGTGGAACAAGACCAGCCGGATCGACCGGATCGAACAACTTTCCTCCCCCCTGCCCGGCACTGGCGAATACGCCTTGATCACAGCAGCGCCGGCCCAGGACGAATGGGATTGGCCGCTCCTCAATAGCGGAGCTCTGAACGATCTGCTCGTCGAAGGCGGCCGGGTGCTGATCGCGATGCCTCTGACGGTAACGGGACAGAACGAGGGCTGGGAGAAGCGTTTCATCGAGCGTTTCGGCTCGGACCGTCCGGGCTTCAACGACCTTCAGCACGGTCTTGCGTTGACGCCATTGCGACTGCTTGCGGCCGCACCCGTCGCTGGCACCGTAGTCGAGGGCCCGAGATATATGTGGCTGGCGCTCGGGCGCGACGAGACGTTCGCGGCCGCAAGACGCGCCATGCCGGAACTGACCGATATGTTGCTTGCCGGGCAATGGGTTCGCGCGGCGGAAGCTATCGAGCAGACCGATCGCTCGTCGCCGCAGTTTCTTGCCGCGTCAGCCTGGCTGCGACCCCTCATCTCCAATCTGGCCGCAAATGCGGTCAGGCTCGAAAAAGCCGGGGAGCAGGAAGCCTCGGCCATGCTGCGGCTGGCCATGCACCGTCTGGAGCCGTTGGAGGAAAAATACGCATACGAGGCAATGGCCCATCTGCGTGTCGCGGGAAAACTCGAACTCGCCCGCAGGATCGTTGCGGAAGGCCGCCAATCGATGCCCGATTCGCTGGCCGTGCGCCTGCAGGACGCGCTTCTCTGTGCGGCCGAGGGCGAGCCGGATCGTGCGATCGAGATGCTGTGGCAAGAGGCGCAGGGACTGGCGGTTATCACGCCTTCATTGCGCCGCACGATGGCACTCATACTCAGGACATACGCTCAGGAATGCCAACGTGCGGGCATCGAGACCCGCCACCCGCAGCCCCTTCTCCTGCCTGAAGTGGCCAACGCCTATAACAGCGATCCCGAACGCTTCGCCGCGCGCTGGCACGCTACGCCGTTCGCGCAGAAGCTTGAGGAGGATGCGCAGGCTCGAAGAGCGGCCCGCAAGGCAGCGGCACCCGCCGTACCCGCTGACCGGCCGATCCGGATGCTGGTGCTGACCTCAGACAACTGGCAGTTTCTCGTCAACCTCCTGGATCGGGTCGAAACCCACGATACTGGCTTCGAGGTTCGAACTTTCGATTTCGCCTTTCTGGAACAGCATTGGTCCAAGGACCATCTCCACGAACTCTTCGCGCCCGTCAGCATGGGCTTAACGCAGGAAAAGGTCTGGAAGCGGGCGATCGCCGACGACACGACACTCGGCGAACTCGTCGACTGGTGCGATGTGGTCGTTTGCGAATGGGCGGGCACCCATGCGATCTGGCTGTCGCGGTTCCTGCCGGCGGACAAGAGGCTGGTGGTGCGCCTGCACAGCTTCGAGGCGTTTTCGCAGTGGCCGTTCTTCATCGACTTTGGCGGCATCGACGGCATGATCTTCGTGGCAGACCATATCCGGCGCTTCACCGATCTTCAGTATCGCCTCGGCGGCCACGATCTGGCGACCACCGTCCTGCCTAATTTCATTCCGCTCGAGAATTTCGCCCGACCCAAGGGGCCGCAGGCGGCGCGTACGCTCGCCATGGTCGGCTATGCAAACCTCAACAAGCATCCGCTGATGGCAGCCGAGATCCTGGCGGCGCTGCGTAAGGACGACCCGCAGTGGAAACTGCGGCTCTACGGGCACGCATGGTCGCCGGAAACGCTCAACGAAACCGAGCGCGCCTATTACGACCGCTTCTGGGCCTTCGTCCGCGAGGCAAAGCTCGAAACCGCCATCGAGGTGATGCCCTACACGACGGATGTCGCCACCGCGCTCCAGGATGTCGGCTTCATCGTCTCCTGCAGCTGGCGCGAGGGAACGCACGAAGCTGTTCTGGAAGGCATGGCGACGGGCTGCGTGCCCGTACTGCGGCGGTGGCCCATGGTGAAGCAGTACGGAGCACCGGAATCCGGCTATCCTGGTATCCCGTGCTTCGATACCGTCGACGAGGCCGTTGCTATAGTGAAGGCATCGGCCGAATCTGAGACGTTCGCGGAGGCCTCCCGCGAGGCCGCTGCATACGCCATGGCGCGATTTGACATTGAGGCGGTGTTCCCGAAATTCCAGGACTTCATACGGCAGGTTGCGTCGAGATAGGGCTTGCTGGTGCCGGTGCCGAAGAACGGAACAAGCGAAAGAGAAGACGCGTGCGCAAGAGACTGAAGATATTCGCGCTCCACACGACGCGCAGGACGTTGCCAGCAACCGGCGGCGACATGATCAACGAAGCGCGCTTCCTGACCGCCCTCTCCCGCTTCGCCGACGTATACTACAACGGCCAGCTCTTCCAGCCCGGCGTACCCGGCTACGGGCTGGAGGACAGGGAAATCGCCGTACCGCAAGGCGGTTACGACCTCTATTATGTGCGCAACAATCCGGAGCTGTTCGTGCAGCTTCCGAGTCCCAAGATCGTGATGGCCTATCCATACGTGGAAGATGTCTTCCGCGCCGCCGACGCCGTTGTAGTCACGACCGAGGCCTGGAAGCGCGGGCTCACCCCCTATTCCGACGAGAACATGTTCACCCGCCCGATGCGCCACTGGTATGGCGACGATGTCGTCGCGCCCAAACGCGTCATCAATATCAAGCAGACCATCGATCCGTACTTTCTGGAAGAGCCATCGCGCGGCCGGCTCATCGAGGCCCATGCGAAGACCACCGGCGCCAAGGCCATCGGCTTCTTCGGCCGCATCGATTCGAACACCTTCCCCTACATGTTCGTGCGCGCCTACAAGCAGATCATCAAGGAACTGCCGCAGGTAAAATTCGTGGTCGGCGGCACGGTACGCATTCCGCTGGACCCGACCATCGTCAAGACCACCCGCATCGCCTACGAAAAGATGCCCGCGATGGTTAAAGCCTGCGTGGCGACGGCAACCGACGAAGGCAACGATGCGGCCTTCCTCGGCTCTGGCAAGGTGCTCGATTCGATGGCGTGCGGCGTCCCGGTGATCGCCTACAAGACGCTGACGCGCACCGAGCAGCTTGGCGACTACTACCCGCTCTACTACGAGAACGAGGAAGAGTGCTGCCAGCGCATTCGCGAAGTGATCCACGATCCAGACATCGTAGCTGAAGCGCGGCGTCAGATGGATATCCGCAAGCGGCACTTCCTGCCCGATGCACGCGCGGCGGCACTGCAGGCGACACTGGAAGAACTGGTGGAGCTGCGCGGCAGAGGGCTGAGCTAAAGCCGATCGAGATCTTGATGGCTTTGCTTGCGAGGGCGGCCGGGTAGCAGCGGCATTCGCCTCATGTCGAGAATGGTCGGAGCGATAGGATTCGAACCTACGACCCCTTGACCCCCAGTCAAGTGCGCTACCGGGCTGCGCTACGCTCCGAACCGCGCACAGCCCTATAGACTGGACGGTAGGCATGCAAGCCCTATTTCACGCCCGATGCCGACAAGTCGCGATGAACGCGCAAAACACCCAAGGGACCGGCTTTGCAGGAGCCGATCCACTGTAGAGTTCTATCATCGGGTGCTGTCAGTGAGCGCTGTAACGCGTCTCGCTGCTTGAACGAACGCGGCTTCTCATCGCGCGAACCCTGACGTCGCTGTCCACGCGCTCTACATTCCGGCGATTAAGAATTTCGATAGCGCGGTCTTCCCGCTCGTCCGTCGACTCGTCGGGACGATCACCGCGCTTCAATTCCTCACGCAGCTCATCGATTTGTTCAGGCGTAAAGATACCGCCACACTTCATGCGACTGCCCATATGAATGCTTCCTCTCGGGAAGGTAGGGCGAAAGCACGATATTCGCTGACTGTCGTCAGCGCCCTTATCAATGGCTGACGATATTCAGATCATCGCATTGAAAGATGTTCATAGCGAGATGGCGTGAAGCGGGCGCGTTCACAATTGATTACAGCCCCCGGGCGACAAGCTTACGACGTTGTCGGCCCCGATACGAAGCGTTGCGGGGTTTCAGTGTCAGTCTCCCACGCCGGCGACAGGTGCAGAGACAGGCGCGGTACGGCCAGCAGGGAGCGAGCCCAGAACGCCAGAGCTCGAAAGCGCCGCCCGGCAAAGTGATTGGCTGCAGCGCACTCGACGTCGAGATAGGCGCGCAGCCGTCTTAGCAATCGCCTGTCGGAGCTGGTCCGGCGCCACTTGTCCATGATGGCCCTAGCGGTCCGCTCCACCTTTTCAGGCGACTGGCTGCGGTGCCGCTCGATCGCCACGGCGATCAAAGGCAGGGTCCGCAGTGTGGCGCCCCGCAGCGAAAGCGATAGAAACCAGTCCAGGTCCTCGAAACGGTTCAGTTCCTCGTCCTGCCATATGCCGGTATCGAGCACCGCCTTCCTGTTCATGACGACACACGAGCCCGGCGAGAACCAGCAGCCGGAGGCGAACTGGTCCGGCCGGTTCGCCTCGCGCGGCAGCCGTGTGCCGAGTGTCCTTCCCGCCTTGTCCTGAACGATCCATCCGCACGCGAACACGGTCAACCCCTCGCCTGTCTGCGCGGATATGAGCTTCCATCGCTTTGCGAGCGACGACGGCATCAGATGGTCGTCACTGTCCAGGAACGAAATCCACTCCGACTTCGCAGACCGCATGCCCGTATTGCGCGCGGCTGCCGCGCCGCGATTCGTTTCGTGGCGCAGCACGGTCAACGGGATCGTCCCGGTATCGCATCCGCTTACGTCAATCGGCGGTTCCGACCCATCGTCTACGACGATGATCTCGGCTGGCGGAGCGTCCTGTGTCACGACGCTTCTCAGCGCACGCAAAAGCGTATCCTGCCTTCCATAGGCCGGAATTATGATCGAGATCGGTAGAGGCGGCGTGCCGGCCATCTTCGCTCCGCTGGCCGCAAGCCCTTGTCGCAGCCCCGCCGCGTGACATAAGGGATGCAACGACAAAACGATAGGCCTTCCCTCCTGAACTTCGGCATCAAGGTGAAATCCATTCGCACGACCTTCATCTGCAACGATGGAGAGTATTTTCTCCGCCATCGGCGGCAGGTAGCCGATGTGCTTGCCGCTGCCGGCCACGACGTTACGGTGCTCGTCGGCGGGCCGCCGCTTTCGCCGGAGCGTCTGGGCCAATGGCGGCACATCAACGTATCGGTCGACCGCTTCACATTTCATCCGCTCTCCGATCTCCGGCTGTTCTTTGCCAGCCTGCGCGAGATCGCAGTCAACCGGCCCCGCTATATCCAGCTCATCACCTTGAAGCCGGCGGTCTTTTCCGGCCTCGCGGCAGTCACAGCGCGGCTGATCGGACGCGGACCTGAACGCATCGTCGTCACAATCCCCGGCCTCGGTCGGCTGATGTCGCCCGGAAGCGAGCACAACGGCGCAGGCGCGGGTGCAACGCGCAAGGTTGTCGGAGCGGTGATCCGTTTCCTGTCGCGGCGCAGGAACGTCTTTTTCACTTTCGAGACGCCGACCGACCGCGATCACTGGCTGTCTCTCGGCTACATCAGGCCCGAAACGTCGATGGCCATCGCCGGCGCGGGCGTCGATCCCTCCCGCTTCCATCCGGGCGAAGCGCGACAGAAGCGCGAAGCCGTGCGCGTGCTGTTCGCCTCTCGCCTGCTGCGCGCGAAGGGCCTCGACGCCTTTGTGGACGTGGCACGGCGCCTGTCGGGCACGGGAAAAGTGGAGTTCCTGGTCGCCGGGATGGTCGAGCCGCACGATCCCGACGGCTATTCGCCCGCACAGCTCGCCGGTGAACCGTCGATCACATTTCTGGGCGAGAGCAGCGACATGCCTTCGCTGTTGCGCGACGTCGACCTCGTCTGCCTGCCCACGCGCTATGGCGAGGGTATTCCCCGCATTCTCATCGAGGCAGCGGCAAGCGGCCTGCCGAGTATCGCGAGCGACGTGCCCGGCTGCACCCATATCGTCGAGGACGGCGTCAGCGGAACCATCATTCCAGTATCGCCGCAGGCGGGCATGGCCGACCGGCTGGAAGCAGCCATCCGGCATTATCTCGATAATCCGGCGCTTTTGCGCAGCCACGGCTCAGCCGCCTACGCGCATTTCCAGCAAGGCGAATTCACGGAAGATGCCGTCAACCGGCGTATCATCGAGCTGCTGACCGGTAGCCCGCTGACCGCAGAGGCCGGCTGACGAGCCTCAAGGCTTCTTTTTCAGAGCCTGCAGCTTTTCATAAAGCGGTCCGCGCTTTTCATCTTCGGACCCGTCGGCGGCAGGCTCCACAGCCACCCCCGCTTTGCGAGGATAGGGATTGATGCCCAGCGCGAAAAATTCCTCGGCAAGCTGGCCGACATCGACCGTGTCGCCCGTAAACGGCTCGGGCGCATCGTCCCCCTCTGCATCGAGCAGAATCTCGCCCTCCGCCGAGCGCCTGGGCACCATCAGCTTCGAATTCTCCGGCAGGAACAGTGCCGAGACCTCCTCGTCCACGGTTTCGGCGACCGGGTCGAGCGTGACGATGCACGCCTGCACGATGTCGGCGCGAACATGCCCCGCAACCTTCACGCCGCCCCTTTTCCAGCTATTGACCTCCAGCCTGGCCGTGAACCGCTCGACGGCGCTAAGGTCATGTGCAGCGGCAAGTGCGCCGCGCTGCTCCGCGTCGGCCTCGATCACGACCTCCATGCCCTTCTTTGGCAGGCGCGCAACGTTGACGGGGAATGAAACCGGGCTTTTCGTCTGGTCGCTCATGCCTTGCCTGCTCCTTCCCCCGCATTTGGAAAGACGACCCGGCCTGCGAGCAGTTCGTCGTCCGGCTGCGTCGCAAGCAGCGCGGAGGACCGCTCGACATAGGTTGCGATATGCGCCGCTTCCGGCCAGACCTCGCGTTCGGGTCCGATATTGCGGGCGAGTGCTGCCGTCAGGGCCGGCGTGTCGCCCGCAGCCAGCGCCTCGCGATAGGCTTCCGCGCGGCCGTAGAACATCTTGGCGAGCTTCTTCATCCGCTTGGGAACGCCAAGATCGCCTATCCCCAGTTCGCGCAGCGAATGCTCGACATCCTTGAAGAACTCGTCCGTCATGTCCTGCGCGACATCGCCCAGCGCCGTCGTGCTGCCTTTTGCCCTGTCGAGAAACAGGAACATGTGAACGCAAAGCATCTCAAATCGCCCGAGCGGCGTATCCGATACGCCCCATTCGGAATAGAAAGTCGGCTGCCGCGCGGATGCCACGATTTCGCCGTAGAGCGCGTCGGTGATCCGTTGATTGGGACGCCGACCGAGGCTCAGGATGGACTTGAACATGGCAAGGGCTTTCGAAACCGGTTTCGGTGGCGATGCGGTTGCATCGCCGCGCAAGCTGGTTTACCGCTTTTGCCGCTCGGCGCAAGCCGCACAGGGGACAGGATTATCATGGAAATGAAGACGAAAACGCGGTTCTCGACGGCGGTCGCAATCCGGCCTGCATATGCCGCGCTCGTTGTTCTTGGCACATCGGTGCTGCTGGCGGGCTGCAACACGGAAGGTGCGTTGACGGCCAGAGAAACGCTGACGCATGGTTACGTGGTGGACGAGGAAACGCTGGAAATGGTGCCGGTGGGCTCGAGCCGCGAGCAGGTGCTGCTGGCGCTCGGCACGCCTTCCACCACCGCCACCTTCGACAACGAAGTGCTTTATTACATTTCGCAGACGCGCGTGCGCCCCGTTGCCTTCATGAACCCGCGAGTGACCGACCAGCGCGTGCTTGCAGTCTATCTCGGCGAGGACGGCCGCGTCAGCAATCTGGCCCATTATGGCCTGCAGGACGGTAAGGTCTTCGATTTCATCACCCGCACCACGCCGACAGGCGGTCGCGACCAGAGTTTCGTCTCGCAGATGCTGACCGGCGTAGCAGGACGTCCTAGCTCCTTCCCTGTCAGGTAGTCGCCGCCTTCGAATTCCGGAAACGAAGAAGGCCGCGGGATCACTCCCGCGGCCTTCTTTTTGGTGCCTGGCTGGCGCGTCAGTGCGCGAGAACGGCCAGAAGCAGAAGCGCCATGATGTTGGTGATCTTGATGGCGGGGTTCACCGCCGGGCCAGCAGTGTCCTTGTAGGGATCGCCGACCGTATCACCGGTCACGGAAGCCTTGTGCGCCTCCGAACCCTTCAAGTGCTTGACGCCGTCCTTGTCCGTGAAGCCGTCCTCGAAAGACTTCTTGGCGTTGTCCCATGCGCCGCCGCCCGAGGTCATCGAGATAGCAACGAACAGGCCGTTGACGATCACGCCGAGGAGCATTGCACCCAGCGCTGCGAACGCGGACGCTTTTGAGCCCGAGATCAGCAGCACGCCGAAATAAACGACGAGCGGCGCGAGCACGGGCAGCAGCGACGGAATGATCATCTCCTTGATCGCGGCCCGCGTCAGCATGTCGACGGCGCGGGCGTAATCAGGCTTGGAGGTACCTGCCATGATCCCGGCATCGGCGCGGAACTGACGGCGCACTTCCTCCACGATCGAGCCGGCCGCACGTCCCACCGCCGTCATGGCGATGCCGCCGAACAGGTAGGGGATGAGGCCGCCGAAGATCAGGCCCGCCACGACGTACGGGTTGGACAGCGAGAACGATACGTCCTGCATACCCTGGAAGTACGGGTACTGCTCGCTGTTCGCGATGAAGAACTCCAGATCGTAGGAGTAGGCTGCAAACAGCACCAGCGCGCCAAGACCGGCCGAGCCGATCGCATAGCCCTTGGTGACGGCCTTGGTGGTGTTGCCGACGGCGTCGAGCGCGTCGGTGGACTGGCGCACTTCCGGCGGCAGACCCGACATTTCGGCGATGCCGCCTGCATTGTCGGTGACCGGGCCGAACGCGTCGAGCGCCACGATCATGCCGGCGAGGCCGAGCATGGTCGTCACCGCGATCGCTGTTCCAAACAGGCCGGCAAGCTGGAAGGTCGCGAGAATACCGCCGACGATGACGATCGCCGGCAGCGCCGTCGATTCCAGCGAAACGGCAAGGCCCTGGATCACGTTGGTGCCGTGACCGGTCACGGAAGCCTGTGCGATCGAATTGACCGGACGCTTGTCTGTGCCGGTGTAGTATTCGGTAATCACGACGATCAGGCCGGTGACCACCAGGCCGATCACGCCGCAGGCGAACAGTGCCGAGCCGGTGATGTCCATGCCGGCAACCGTGCCGATCGAACCCCAGCCGATGGTCAGCGAAGTCGCAGCGCCCACGCCAACGATGGTCAGCAGGCCGGTGACGATAAGGCCCTTGTACAACGCGCCCATGATCGAGCCATTGGCGCCGAGCTTGACAAAGAAAGTGCCGATGATCGACGTGATGATGCAGGCCGCACAGATGGCGAGCGGGTAGACCATCACCGAGCCGAGCACGTCGGTGCCGGCAAAGAAGATCGCGCCGAGCACCATCGTGGCGACGACGGTCACCGCATAGGTCTCGAACAGGTCGGCCGCCATGCCGGCGCAGTCGCCGACATTGTCGCCCACGTTGTCGGCGATCGTGGCCGGGTTGCGCGGATCATCCTCCGGAATGCCTGCTTCCACCTTGCCGACGAGATCGCCGCCGACGTCCGCACCCTTGGTGAAGATGCCGCCGCCGAGACGCGCGAAGATCGAGATCAGTGAGGCGCCGAAGCCGAGCGCGACCAGCGCATCGATCACCGCACGGTCCGCCGGCGAATAGCCCATGGGACCGATCAGGACCCAGTAGTAGACGGCCACGCCCAGCAGCGCGAGGCCGGCGACCAGCATGCCGGTGATCGCGCCCGCCTTGAAGGCGACGTCGAGGCCGGCTGCGAGGCTGTTCGACGCTGCCTGCGCGGTGCGCACATTGGCGCGCACGGACACGTGCATGCCGATATAGCCGGCCGCGCCCGAGAGCACGGCGCCGATCAGGAAGCCGACGGCCGCCGCACCCGACAAAAGAAGCCAGGCGAGTACGAAGACGACGATGCCGACAATGGCGATGGTTGTGTACTGGCGGTTCAGATAGGCCTGCGCTCCCTCCCGGATCGCGCCTGCAATTTCCTGCATGCGTGCATTGCCCTGATCGGCCGCAAGGACCGACTGTGTCGCCCAGAATGCATAGACGACAGACAGGACGCCGCAGAGAATGACGACATAAAGTATGGTCATTTCACGGATTTCCTCGATTGCGGTCCGAAAGACCCCTCCCCGGACCAGTTAGAAACAGGGTGGAAGCCGAGCGGCCTTCACCCTTCCGCAGCAGCTTGCGAAACGGTCCGGCGAACGTCAAGGTTCAGTTGATGTTTTGTCCCGCCTTTCAGCGGTTCCGGCCCTTGCGGCCTAAGCCAGCTCACCGTCGGGCTGGTTGACGTAGATCAGCACGGCGAGGATGGTGATGTAGAACTTGAAGGCCGCGTCCTGCCCGTTCCAGGTGCTCGACTGCCACATGGCGAACCATTCGCCGCCGATGACCATGAAACCCAGGAACCAGACCAGGAAACCCATCGTGGCGGCCAGGGCCACGCCACCCTTGGCGCCGTTGAATTGCGCGGCGGTACCGCTGCGCGCGCTCCACAGACGCCATGCAGCCACCAGGAACAGAATGCAGGTAATGGCTTCGCCAGCGATGATCAGCCAATAGCCTGCCGTCCAAAGTGCAGGGTTGGTGATCGCCCGATACATCAGCGCATTGCCGGGAAAGGTCGTGTCCATGCTCAATACGTGCTGTACGAACGCGTAGTTCGAGCCGTAGTCGGTTATGTTGCCGAAAGCGACGAGAAAGCAGAATGCCGCAAGGCACAGGCACATGACGATCTTGGAAAGGCGCATGGTCATGACGAAACCTCCATCTGATTCCCGCAAACATACTCCCACAAATCCGGGAAGCGGTATTGCGGGCGGCGACATGCATGTGGGTATCCGGCTGACAGCATCGGCTGAACGTTATGCCAGGCACCATGCGCTGATGGAGTTCATCGAAGCGGCCAATCCGGGACCAATGGCGGCGGTTGGCGACATCCTCTCGCTAACGGCCGGAGGAAGCGTCCACGAGTTCGCCGTAGCACAGCGCCGCTGGATCTTCGACGGAGAGACGCGTCGGCTCGAACTCACGATCGACCACCCCGCCTTCGGGCGCAGATGATCAGGAGGATACAACGGCCGTGTTGCGACGAAGCACGACCAGCGCTCCCAGGCCTGCAAGGCACAGCACCACAACCGGGAAGATCACCCAGTTGAGCATGTCCCAGCCCCATTCGTTGTAGACGACACCGGACATGAACGAGGCGAGCGCCACCGAGCCGAACAGCACGAAATCGTGGAAGCCCTGTACCTTACCCTTCTCCGAGGGACGGTACGCATCGGCCACCATCGCGGTCGCGCCGATGAAAGCGAAGTTCCAGCCGAGGCCGAGCAGGATCAGCGCCGTCCAGAACTGCCACAAATCGATGCCGGACAAGCCGACCAGCGCGCAGCCGACAAGAAGCAGGAGCCCGACGCCGACCATGGTTTCGCGGCCGAAGCGCGAGATCAGCCTGCCGGTGATAAAGCTCGGTCCGAACATCGCCATCACGTGCCACGAGATGCCGAGCGCAGCTTCGTCGGGCGAGAAACCGCAGCCAACCATGGCCAGCGGCGCGCCGGTCATCACGAAGCTCATCAGCGCGTAGGAGCCTACGGCGCACAGGAGGCCGATGGCGAAGAGCGGCTGGCGGAGAATCTCGCCGAGCGGCCGGGCGGGTTCTTCCGCGCCGGACACGTGCGACGAGCCGGCCTGGCGCGCCGGCAGGAAAGCGAGGATCATCGCGCCGACTGCCGCCAAGCCAATGATGGCGGCAAACGAGCCCGCAAACATCACCGGCGCGAGCATTTCGCGCGTGAAGATCACCACCTGCGGCCCCAGTATGGCCGTGATGATGCCCCCTGCGAGCACGAACGAGATCGCCCTCGCCTTGAAGGCAGGCGGTGCGTTGTCGGCAGCGGCAAAGCGGAACTGCTGCACGAAGGCGCCGCCGAAGCCGAGCACAAGCAAGCCGAAGCTGAACAGCAGGAACGAGGCCTGGAAAAGCCCGAGCGTCGCCACGGCCCCGCCGACGGCGGTGATGCCGGTGCCGGTCATGAAGCCGGCGCGCTGGCCAACCTTCTTGATGATGCTTGCTGCAGGAATCGCGCCCACGGCGACGCCAACCGTGAACGCGGTGACGGGAATCGTCGCCAGCGACTTGTCGGCATCGAGCAGATAGTAGCCGGCGAGCCCGCCGACGGAGAAGGAGATGGGCGCTGCGGAACCGACGATCGCCTGCGAGGCAGCGAGGACGATCGCCGTGCGCCGCGCCTGCGATTCGCCGGGCATGCTCATGCGGGATCCCTGCCCTTGCCTTCGCCACGCACACGCCGCGATACGCGATCGAGCACGGCGTTCACCAGCTTGGGCTCGTCGTCCTCGTAGAACGCCTTGGCGATGTCGACATATTCGGAAACGATCACGGCAACCGGCACGTCGCCGCGCTGCATCAGCTCGTACACGCCGGCGCGCAGGATCGCGCGCAGCGTCGAATCGAGCCGCGAGAGAGGCCAGTCGTCGGTCAGCGCCTGACGAATGATCGGGTCGACGTTCTTCTGGTTCTCAACCACGCCCGAAAGGATCGCGCGGAACCACTGTGCGTCGGCCTCGCGATATTGCGCGCCATCGACTTCCTTGCCGAGGCGGAACTGCTCATATTCCGCGGTGATCTCAAGAATGCCGCTGCCGGCGACATCCATCTGGTAGAGTGCCTGCACGGCGGCGAGGCGCGCAGCGCCACGCTTGTTGGCCTGGCGCGGTCCTGCCGCTTTGCCCGCTGGGGATTTCTCCGACACGATCACGCTCCCAGACGGTCGCGCAGTTCGATCATGGTGAGGGCGGCGCGCGCGGCGAAACCGCCCTTGTCGCCCTCATCCATCTTGGCGCGCGCCCAGGCCTGCGCCTCGTTCTCGACGGTCAGGATGCCGTTGCCGATCGCAGCCGATTCTTCGACGGCGAGGTCCATCAGCGCACGGCAGGATTCGTTGGCCACGATGTCGAAATGATAGGTCTCGCCACGGATCACGCAGCCGAGCGCGACGAAGCCGTCATACTCCGTCCCGTCGGCCTCGCCGCCGTCGAGCGCGAACGAGATTGCGGCCGGCACTTCAAGCGCGCCAGGCACGGTCACCACGTCGTAACGCGCGCCGGCGGCATCCAGCGCGGCCTTGGCGCCAGCAAGCAGCGCATCGGAAAGGTCGTCGTAGAAACGCGCCTCGACGATGAGAAGTTTGAGTTGTTTTTTGCTTGCCATGGTCGTCTCCGAAGTCGCCGGTGACTTAGGCCGAAGCCGACACCTTAGCAAGCGGTTCGTTGCGGGTAGCGGCCCTGCGCGGGACGCAAGGCTTGCAAAATGGAGCTACAACCCCTCCGCAGCAGCCTCGCTCAGTCGCGCGGCATAGCGGGCCATGGTGTCGACTTCGAGGTTGATGCGGTCGCCGGGCTGGCGCTGGCCCCACGTCGTTACGGAAAGCGAGTGGTGGATCAGAAGCACGTCGAAACGCCTGCCTTCGACGTGATTAACGGTCAGCGACGTGCCGTCCAGCGCCACCGACCCTTTCGGGGCGATGAAGCGGGCCAGTTCCTTCGGCGCCTCGATGGTGAAGCGCACGGCGTCGCCCTCCTCCTTGCGCTCGACGATCTCGGCCGTGCCGTCGACATGGCCGGAGACGATGTGGCCGCCCAGTTCATCGCCGATCTTCAGCGCGCGTTCGAGGTTGATCGCGGTGCCCTCGCCCCAGTTCGCGGTCGTCGTCAGGCGCAGCGCTTCCTCCCAAGCCTCGACCTCGAACCAGCGCTGGTTCGAGCCCTGCTCGGGAAGCGCCACGACCGTCAGGCAGACGCCGGCACACGCGATCGACGCCCCGATCGCGATCGTCTCTGGGTCGTAGGCCGTCTCGATCCGCAGCCGGATTCCTTCCGGCAGCGGCGAGACGGATGCGACGCGCCCCACGTCGGTGACGATCCCGGTAAACATCAGCGTGTCCTTACATATTCGCGATAGAGGTCGTTGCCGAACGTGGCTTCCCGCACGAGACGGAAACCTTCCGGCGGGTCGGACGGATCGAGCGGCGACGCGACACCCCCCTCTCCCACCGTGCCCGGCCCGACATAGAGTGCTATGCGGTCGACGAGACCCTCGTCGAGGAAATGAGCGGCCGTTTCCGCGCCGCCTTCGACCATCACCGTCATCGTGCCCTGCGCGGCCAGGTCTTCCAGCAGTTCGGGCAGCGCGATCCGTCCGGTCTCGTCGATCTCGACTGCGAGGAAGCCGACACCCTGCGCTGCCAGCCCGGCGCGTCGGCCCGCATCCGCGTCGCCGGCTGCGGCCACCAGCACCGGCACGTCGCGTGCGCTTTGGGCAAGCTTTGAAGAAGGCGGCAGCCGCAGGCTCCGGTCGATCACGATACGCGTCGGCGAGCGCGCTTCCAGCCCCGGAAGCCGGCATGTCAGCTCTGGGTCGTCGTCAACGGCAGTGCCGACCCCGATCAGGATTGCATCGCATTCGGCGCGCATCATATGCACCTGAAGCCTCGCCTGCGTGCCGGTAATTGCGACCTGGCATTCTCCGCGCCGACCGATCATGCCGTCGGCAGAAATCGCAAGCTTGAGAATCACTTCCGGCCGTTTTTTCAGGGACCGATTCAGGTAGCCGGCCAGCATATCGGCGGCGGCTTCTGCCAGCACGCCCTCCGTCACTTCGATGCCGTCGGCACGCAGGATTGCATATCCCTTGCCCGAAACGCGTTCGTCCGGATCGCTGGCAGCGCCCACCACCCGCGCCACGCCCGCGGTGACGAGCGCGTCGGCGCAAGGCGGCGTGCGGCCATGATGGGCGCAGGGTTCGAGGGTGACGTAGGCGGTCGCGCCGCGCGCGCGATCGCCGGCCTCGGCCAGCGCCTGCGTCTCGGCATGCGGCCGGCCGCCGATGGCCGTCACACCGCGCCCGACGATCACGCCGTCGCACACGATCAGGGTTGCCACAGACGGGTTTGTGGCCGTCAGGCCAAGATGCCTGCGCGAAAGCCGGATGGCGGCGGCCATGAAGCGGCGGTCAGTCTCCGCCTGCCGGGCAGCGTCCTTTGCCGCCATCGCCGCCTACTCCTCGTCTTCGTCGCCCCGCAACTCGCCGAGCACGTCGTGAAAATCCTTGGCCTCGCGGAAATTGCGGTAGACCGATGCGAAGCGCACATAGGCAACATCGTCTATCGACTTCAAGGCCTCCATGACGAGACGGCCGATCTCGCCGGAAACCACCTCGCTCTCGCCGGAACTTTCGAGCTGGCGGACGATGCCGCTGACGGCACGGTCAATTCGCTCCGGGTCGACATTGCGCTTGCGCACGGCGATTTCAACGGAGCGCAGCAGCTTGTCGCGGTCGAACGGAACCTTGCGGCCCGATTTCTTCAGCACCACGAGATCGCGCAACTGCACGCGCTCGAAGGTGGTGAAACGGCCGCCGCAATCCGGGCAGACGCGGCGGCGGCGGATCGCCGCCCCGTCTTCGGCGGGGCGGGAATCCTTCACCTGCGTATCTTCGGACTGGCAGTAGGGGCAGCGCATAGCTTATCGATCCGGTGAATCTGTCTCGCCGGACTGCTTACCCCAGATAGGGGTAGAGCGGAAAGCGTTCGCACAGTGCTTCCACCTTCTTGCGCACCGCGGCCTCGACCGAAGCGTTGCCTTCGTCCGAGTTTGCGACCTTCAGCCCGTCCAGCACCTCGGCGATCAGCTTGCCGATCTCGCGGAACTCGGCCGCGCCGAAGCCGCGCGTGGTGCCGGCCGGCGTGCCGAGGCGCACGCCCGAGGTCACGAACGGCTTTTCGGGATCGAACGGAATGCCGTTCTTGTTGCAGGTGACGTGGGCACGGCCCAGTGCTGCCTCGGCGCGCTTGCCGGTCGCGTTCTTCGGCCTCAGGTCGACCAGCATCAAATGGTTGTCGGTGCCACCCGAGACGATGTCGAGCCCGGTCTCCTGCAGGCTCGCGGCCAGCGCCTTGGCGTTGGTGACGACGTTCTGCGCATAGGCGTGGAATTCCGGCTGCAGCGCCTCGCGGAAGGCCACCGCCTTCGCGGCGATGACATGCATCAGCGGCCCGCCCTGGAGGCCGGGGAAGACAGCGGAGTTAATCTTCTTGGCGATGTCCTCGTCATTGGTGAGGATCATGCCGCCGCGCGGGCCGCGCAGCGACTTGTGGGTCGTGGTGGTCACGACGTGGGCGTGCGGGATCGGCGACGGATGCACGCCGCCGGCAACGAGGCCTGCGATATGGGCCATATCGACCATCAGCCATGCGCCGACGCTGTCTGCGATCTCGCGAAAACGCTTCCAGTCCCAGATGCGCGAATAGGCGGTGCCGCCGGCGAGGATCAGCTTCGGCTTGGTCTCGTGCGCCTGCTTTTCGATGGCGTCCATATCGAGCAGGTGGTCGTCCTCGCGCACGCCGTAGGAGACGACGTTGAACCACTTGCCGGACATGTTGACCGGCGAGCCGTGCGTCAGGTGGCCGCCGGAGTTGAGGTCCAGCCCCATGAAGGTGTCGCCCGGCTGCAGCAGCGCCAGGAACACCGCCTGGTTCATCTGCGAGCCCGAATTAGGCTGCACGTTTGCGAAGTTGCAGGAAAACAGCTTCTTGGCGCGCTCAATGGCCAGTTCCTCGGCGATGTCCACGAACTGGCAGCCGCCATAGTAGCGCTTGCCCGGATACCCTTCCGCATATTTGTTGGTCATGATCGAGCCCTGCGCCTCGAGAACGGCGCGGGAGACGATGTTCTCCGAGGCGATCAGCTCGATTTCATCACGCTGGCGACCGAGCTCCTTGCGGATGGCCCCAAAGATTTCCGGGTCGCGCGATTCGAGCGTCTCGGTGAAGAATGCGGACGCATCCGTCGCTGCTGCGGGGTCGAGGGCCATGGCTCAGTCCTTTACTCGTCGGGAGATGGCGGCGCATTAACACACTTCCCGAGGCCCTTCCATGTTCGGCACGCGAATTTTGATCGCCGCTTTGCGCCGTTCCGAAAAAAGAAAAGGCCGCCCGGGAGGCGGCCTTCAATTTTGCAGTGCTTCTGGCAATCAAAGCGTGGAGAGCTGAAGCTCCTCCACCCCGTCGCGGCCGTAGATGTCGTCGCGGAAATGCGCCACACCACCGTCGCTTGCCCAGGCCGAAATATAGGTGAAATACACCGGCACCGGATTCGTCAGAGCAACCGGGACGTCCGAATCGTTCTGGATCGTCTGCTCGATATGGCGCCTGTCCCAGCCGGGCGTGTCACGAAGCAGCCAGGTGACGAGGTCGCGCACGTTCTGGACGCGCACGCAGCCCGACGAGTGGAACCGTTCGAGCTGGTTGAACAGGCTCTGCTGCGGCGTGTCGTGCATGTAGACCGCGTGCGGGTTGGGGAAGTTGATCTTCACCGAAGCCATGGCGTTGATCTTGCCCGGATCCTGCCGGAAGCGCAGCTTTGCCGCCTCTTCCGTCGACCAGTCGATGCTCATCGGATCGACCTCGCCGTTTGGCCCGAGGATGCGGATGTTGTTTTCGGTCAGATACTGCGGATTCTTGCGCATCAGCGGAATGATGTCGCGGCGCACGATCGATTCAGGCGCGTTCCAGTACGGATTGATGATGATCTCGTGGATCTTGGAATTCAGGATCGGCGTCTGGCGGTCGATCTTGCCGACCACGGCAGCATGACGCGAGACAACGCGGTCCCCTTCGACTGCTTCGATCTGAATGGCGGGAATGTTCACCATCACGTAACGATCGCCGAGGAAACCGGACATCGAGCGCAGACGCACGAGATTGGTCTCGAGCTGGCCGAGCCGCACCTGCGCGGAAACGTTCATGGCGCCATAGGTGAAGCGGCCGGTGGCGCCGTCGGCTGGTATGCCGTGGCGGATCTGGAAGCGTTTGAGCGCGGCGTCAACGTAGGTGTCGAATGAAGACGAGATGCCCGCCTGTTCCGAAAGGTCACCCGAGATCATCAGGCGGCGGCGCAGCACCTGCACGTCGGGGTCGACAACGCCGACCTTGAGGGCCTTGGTGTCCGGCACCATCGGCCAGCCGCCGCGCGAGACGATGTCGCGATACTGGCCAAGCGTCTGCTCGATGTAGGCAACGGTGAACGGGCTGAACACCGGCGTCGTCGAGACCACGGTGCCCGGCTGCGTCGTGGCGCGCGCGTCGAACTGGTCGTCCCAGTTGCCGCGCTGGGTTGACGCGAGGATGTCATCGATGGCGCTTTGCGCGAACGCGCTTCCAGACAAGGCGCTGGCTGCTGTCGCACCCGCACCGGCAAGGAAGATACGGCGAGATGTCTTCATGGATTTTCCCGACATTGTTCTCGTCTGCCGCGAAAAGTCGCGACTTCATCCGGCATAGTGAGCGGTTAACGTTAAGAATCGCCAAACCCGCCCGGCTGCCACACTCCTTTACGGAAGTTATCCGTTTCGGTTTCATTCCTTTATGGCAGGATCGTGACCAAGGTGCGGCGCAGCGCCGCGGAACTCTGAAAACGGCGAACCGCAAGCGGCGGGCCGCTTGCGGTTTGGATAGAATCGGACCCCGGTGGCCCGATACGGAGAGTGGGTCCTACATGCGGTAGGCGATGGTATCGTTCCAGAAGCGGTCAAGGCGCTGCAGGGCGCGGTTCATCTGCTGGAACTCTTCCGAATTGATGCCGCCGACCTGCTCGATCGAACCGACGTGACGGTCATAGAGGCGTGCGACGACCTCGGCGACCTCCTGCCCCTTCGGCGTCAGGCTCACCCGCACCGAGCGGCGGTCGACACGCGAACGCTGGTGGTTGATAAAGCCCAGGTCGACCAGCTTCTTGAGGTTGTAGGACACGTTCGAGCCGAGATAGTAGCCCCGCGAACGCAGCTCGCCGGCGGTCAGCTCAGCCGAACCGATATTGAAGAGCAGCAGTGCCTGGATGGAATTGATGTCGCTGCGACCCGCACGGTCAAATTCATCCTTGATCACATCAAGCAACCGGCGGTGCAGCCGCTCGACGAGCTGAAGCGATTCAAGATAAAGCGAACGGATCGAGTCGTAGCGATCGTTGTTTTCAGCGGGCTTCGCCGCCTGGCGCGAAGTCATCATGGTCTAGCCTCTCGTTTTGACGCCCGGTGATTTTGTTTTTTGTTCTCACCTTGGCCCGACCTTATCGAATGCCTATAAAATTCGACTTAAACCGCAGGCTTAACAAGGGCTTACCAGGGGCCGAGCTGCAAAGAGGCCTAAAAAATGGTTAATCCTCCTGTTTGCGCGAGCGGATATAGAAGACCAGCCTGAAGGTGGCGTAGATCACCGCGACCAGCGCGTGGGAGACGATCACCTCGATGCGCCAGCCGTAAAGATCGGAAAAGCCCGCATACATCGTCGTCTCGATCACCGCACAGATGAACCAGATGACGAAGCCCCAGGAAGCGAGCATCCAGAGGCCGCTCGCGGCAAACGGAAACAGGACCGCAAGCGTCACCGAAACCACCTGCCAGTGAATCGGCATCAGGTCGAAGCGCCAGTTGGCGCCTTCATAGATGCCCACCAGCCGCACCCAGTAGAGAACCCCGAACAGCAGGCAGTAGACGGCGACGATCCTGTGGAACCACTGCCAGATCAGTTCCAGCGTGGTCGCGTGCAGGGGCGCGCGTTCAAAGACCTGCTGCATTGCGGATGACTGCTCCGGATCGTTGCGATTCGTTAAGCATAGTTTTTGCCGCGCGGTTGGGCAAAGGCATCCGCGATGGTGATCGGGCAAAGCGTGCCCACTGAAGGGCGCCGCCTTGCACACGGAATCACAGCACGGCAGGATCGAGCACTTCCTACTCCGCCGCGACGGCTTCGATCTCCACCAACAACGACGGCGAAGCCAGCGCCTTCACATAGACGAGCGTAGTCGCTGCCGGCGGCTGAACGAGCAGCGGAGCCGCCGCTGCGGTGAACCCCTCGAAATTGGCCTCGTCGGTAAGGTAGATCGTGGACTTCACGATGTCGGCGGGCGTCATGTCGGCAGCGGCAAGGACGGCGGTGAGGTTTTCGATCGCCACGGCGGCCTGCGCCCCAATGTCCTCGGCAACCGTCCCGTCGTGCCGGAGACCGACCTGCCCGGAGACGAAGACCATGCGCGCGCCGGCCTGCACTTCAACGCCATGGCTGTAGAATGGCGGCGGGGTCATTCCTTCCGGGTTGAACTTCCTGGTCATATTTCATTCCTCCTTCTGGGTTGTCCCCTGGCGGGACCGGAAGCGGTCTCGCGATTGTCGCAGGATGTCGAACTGTGATCGAACCGCATCCTCGAAGCCTTCGTCGAACCGCCCTGCCCGGGAGAAGACGAGGATGCCGTGATAGAGAAGAAGCAGCTTGTCGGCTTCCGCGGCGGCGCGCTCTGGCTCGATCTCGCGCTCCAGCACCCCGTGGATGCCGGCGGTCACCAGATCGAACGACCGCGCCATCGCCTCCTCGCCCGGGGAACCCTGCGTTCCAAACTCCATCGTGGAATTGACGACTAGGCAGCCATTGCCGTCGGTCATGGGCTCCCTGAACAAGGTGAGGAACAGTTGCTCAAGGTCATCGAGCGTCGCCACCGGCCCCGCATGCGCCGCGATGCGGCCAGCTACATAACCGTCGACGTAAAACGCCATCGCGGCGCGGAATAATCCCTCCTTGTCGCCATAGGCGTTGTAGAGGCTGCCGGAACTGAGACCCGTCGCTTCCTCCAACTGCTTGATCGAGATGCCGGCGTAACCGTGGCGACGAAAAGCGTGCATCGCGCTTTCCAGCACTTGGGTCTCATCGAAAGAGCGGTTGCGTCCCATCTGACTCTCTAATTAGAATTCTCATTTTAAAATACACATTCTAAAATTGCTGTCCAGCGGCATTTTGGCCTGCCATTGCATGCTTGGTTCGCTCGCCCTGACCGTGATAGAAGCCGGCGAACCGGAGTGAATGCCATGAACAGCCCAGCCCGCCTGAAACCGTCGCGCACCGTCGACGAGATCACCGGGTCGCGCAGGTTGCGCAGGATGCGCAAGGCAGACTGGTCGCGCAGGCTGGTTCAGGAAAACCACCTGACGGTGAACGACCTGATCTGGCCGATCTTTCTGGTCGATGGCGAAGACCGCCGCGAGGAAGTCGCGGCCATGCCGGGCGTGTTCCGCCTATCGGTCGATCTGGCAGTGAAGGAAGCCGAACGAGCGGCGAAGCTTGGCATTCCGGCGCTCGCCACCTTCCCCAATGTGGATCTCGCGCTGCGCGACCGGACCGGCTCCGAAATCCTCAATCCGGACAATCTCATCAACCGCGCCACGCGAGCGATCAAGGCCGCAGTGCCGGAGATCGGCATCATCACAGACGCCGCACTCGACCCCTTCACCAGCCACGGCCATGACGGCATTCTCGATGGCGGCATCATCGTCAACGACGAGACCGTCGATCAGGTCGCGGCTGCCGCGGTGCTACAGGCGGCTGCAGGCTCGGACATCATCGCGCCATCCGACATGATGGACGGACGCATCGGCGCGATCCGCGATGCGCTGGATGCGGCGGGCTTTCAGGACGTGGCGATCATGTCCTATGCGACGAAGTTCTCCTCCGCTTTCTACGGCCCCTATCGCGAGGCGATCGGCACGCAGGGCCTGCTGAAGGGCGACAAGAAGACCTATTATATCGACCACGCTAATTCCGACGAGGCGGTGCGCGAGACCGAGCAGGACCTTGCCGAGGGCGCGGACATGATCATGGTCAAGCCCGGCCTGCCCTATCTCGACATCGTGCGGCGGCTAAAGGACGAGTTCCAGATGCCGACCTTCGCCTATCAGGTGTCCGGCGAATACGCGATGATCGAGGCCGCAAGCGCCAATGGCTGGCTCGACGGCGAAAAGGCGATGCTGGAAAGCCTGCTGGCCTTCAAGAGGGCCGGCTGCGACGGCATCCTGACCTATTTCGCGCCGCGCGTGGCGGAGATGCTGAAGGGCTAGTACCTAGGCCGCTTCGATGTCCGTTAGGGGGAAATCCGCCCCCTTGAACATCAAAGGCATGCCGAAATGCCTCGCACAGGCATAGGCAAAGCAGTCGCCGAAATTCAGTCGCGCTGGATGCCGGCCTTTGCCGTAGCGGTCATAGGCGTCGATCGCAATCCTGGCGGTCGAAGGCGGAACGGCGACGACCTCGATTCCCATCTCTTCGAAATACGCCTCCAGCGCAGAAGCGACTTCTTTCACACTCAAGTCGAGCACGCGAGCGACAGCGATGGCTGCCTCCCACACCGCCATCGGCGAAGTGATGCGCGTCGTCGCCCCCTGCATGCGGGCCAGCAGTTCGCGCGCATCGTCCTCGTCGGTGAGGAGCGCGGTCAGCGCGGAAGCGTCAATGAACATCAGTCGTTCTCGTAAAGGCTGTCGATAAATGCCTTGTCGGCCGGAAGGCCGCGCTCGGATCGCCCCTTCGCGCGAAGAGCGCGGCTAAACGCAAGCCCCTTTTCGACCAGTGACGGTTTGCCCAGTTCTCGATCGAGCTCGTGGCGGAGCGCGTCGTGCACCACCTCTGTCAAACCCGCCTTCCTCAGGGCAGCGAGCCGCCGCGCCAAGGCCTCAGTCTCAGAATTCCTGATATGAAAGGCCATCTCACACTCTATCTAGCCATTTGTATCTATCCGTATATACAGCATCGGATACACGACTGGAAGGGAAGTGCCATCTTGAATTCGGTAGCACAATTCCCATCTGCAACGGACGATCATCCGCGAAGCACAAGGAGCAGCGCGCATCATGAACACACGGGTTCTCGACGGTGAGATCATCTCGTCACGCCTCGAAGACACGCGTGTCTATGAGGGTGTGCGGACACGGCGCATATTCGCCTTCATCATCGACTATTGCATCATCGCGCTGCTGCTGATCCCGTTTGCCATCCTGGTCGCGATCCTCGGCGTCCTCACGCTGGGGCTGGGATGGATGCTCTTTTCCATACTCGGCCCTGCGGTGGCCCTGCTATATGTGTGGAACACGCTGGGCGGCGCCAACCAGGCAACGGTCGGCATGAAGATGATGGGCATCCGCCTAGACCGTCTCGACGGTCGTCCCGTCGACGGCCTGATCGCCGTGGTGCATACCGTGCTGTTCTGGGCCGGCAACGTCATCCTGACGCCCTTGATCCTGCTCGCGACACTCTTCCTGGACCGCAAGCGCACGGTTCACGATCTGTTGCTCGGCACGGTGGTGACCCGCGACGACCGCTGAACGCCTTGTGCTCCAAGGTTTGCGTTACGTCATATTCAATATTTTACAGTTGACGTTTGCTGCGGGCGTGACAAGCCTAGAAACCTGAATCGCAGCAACGGCTCATGAAGCACCAACCGACGCAATCGCCGCAGTTCTTCCTGACAGCGCCTTCGCCCTGTCCTTATGTCGAAGGACAGTTCGAGCGGAAGGTGTTTACGCATCTCGTCGGCGAGCGCGCGGCCGAACTCAACGACCTCCTGACGCAGGGCGGCTTCCGCCGCTCGCAGAACATCGCTTATCGCCCCGCCTGCGAAACCTGCCGGGCCTGTGTTTCGGTGCGCATCCTCGTCGACGAATTCAAGCCGTCGCGCAGCATGAAGCGCGTTGCGGCCACCAATGCCGACTTGATCGGCGTGGAGCATGACGCGGAGCCGTCGACCGAACAATATTCCCTCTTCCGCACCTATCTCGATGCGCGTCACCGCCGCGGCGGGATGTCAGACATGACCGTGCTCGACTATGCGATGATGGTCGAAGATACACATGTTGATACCAAGATCATCGAATATCGCAGGCGCGGCCCGGACTCCTTCATCACCGGCCGGGGCGAAGGCGAGCTCATCGCGGTCGCGCTGACCGATCGCATGGGCGACGGGCTGTCGATGGTCTATTCGTTCTTCAATCCTGAGTTCGAGGATCGCTCGCTCGGCACCTTCATGATTCTCGATCACATCGCGCGCGCCCGCGCGGCGGGGCTGCCCCACGTCTATCTCGGTTACTGGGTCAACGGGTCCCGCAAGATGGCTTATAAGGTACGCTTCGGACCGCAGGAGCATCTCGGTCCCAAGGGCTGGGAACGCTACGACCACGAAGCCGTCTGAAGGTATCCGGTTCTTCCGCCTTTCGCCCGTTGCCTTCCTCGGCGTTCCGCCGGAGCCAGTTTCCATGTCCGCACCCATTTCCGACCATTCCAAGGGTCTGCTGCTGACCGCCATCGGCGGGCTGACGCTGACCGTCGACATTCCGCTCATCAAGCTCGCCAACGGCGACGTCTGGTCGGTGCTGATGGTGCGCTGCGCCACCACGCTGGTGGTCACCGCCATAGTGTGGGCGGTCTGGCGGGCGCTTTCGCCGCGCGCGCCTGCGCTTTTGCCCGGCAAGGCCGGCCTGGCGGTCGCCGCATGCTACGGCATCGGCTCAATCTGTTTCCTGAGCGCCGTCTACCATATCCCGACGGCCAATCTCGTATTCCTGCTGGCCTTCAACACGGTCTTCGCGGCGGTGCTTTCATGGTTCTTCCTCAAGGAGCGGCCGCGTCCCGCGACGCTGGCGGCCATGGCTGCCATGCTGGTGGGTGTCGCCATCATCGTCAGCGACGGCATCTCCGCCGGCAGCCTTTTCGGCAATGTGCTGGCGCTGTGCTCGTCGCTGTGCATCGCCTCGGCCATCACCATCACGCGGGCAACCGGGCGAGACATGGGCTTCACCTCGCTGGTCGCGGTCAGTCTGCCGCTGCTGGTCGCCGTCGCCATGGTCGCGCAGGTTGGCTACAGGATCGAGGCGCCGTGGTGGATCGTCCTCAACGGCGCGGTGGTGATGCCGATCGCCTTTTTCCTGCTGGCGACCGGCCCGAAATACATCTCCGGCCCGGAAGTAGCGATGTTCTACCTGCTGGAAACCGTTCTGGCGCCGATCTGGGTGTGGTTGATCTTCCTGGAGACGCCAACGCCGCAGACGCTGGTCGGCGGGGCGATCCTGATCACCGCCCTGCTCTCCCATTCGCTGTGGCAGCTTCATCAAGGCCGGCGACGCCGCGCCGCACAGGCAGTCCGCCACGCGCCCTGACTACTCGGCAGCGTCGCGGCTTTCGGCAAGTTCATCCGGCGCGTTGGGATCGCCCGGCGCACTCTCGGCGCCGAGGTCGGGAAAGACCACGATGCGCTGGCCGTGGAAATCCGTACGAACCACCAGCAGTCCCCGCTCCTCGAAATAGGTGAGCAGCCGACGCGCGCGCGACAGCGAATGCGTACCGTAGGCCCGCGCCAGCGTCGCATCGGACGGGCACGGCGCGCCGGCCAGGGCCGCCTGCGCGACGATCAGGAAAACACCCTGAATGTCGTCGGTGAGGCTTTCCGACATGCGTAGCGCCTCCTGCCAGGCATCGTCGCTCGCCATTGCCTCGTCGACGCCGGCCCGTGCAATCGCCAGCCTGCGCTTGAAGGCGGCTAGGTCGAGCGGCTGGCCCGGCACCCTGTGGATGCGGCAGCGCACGAGAAAATCCTGGTAGAGCACAGCGACCGTGCGGAACGCGGCGTCGGCATCGGCCACGATCTCGCGCAATACGGCATCGAGAGCGGCGCCTCGTTCGGCCTCGTCGATCTCGGGGAAAAGCGACCCCGCATCGGCTGCGGCCGACTCCGGCTTGGACCGGGCGAGCTGGGCCAGGATTTCCGCCGTGGGTGTGGGCGGAGGCGGCGGTGGTGGTCGACGAACCGGTTGGCGCAGCTCGATCGGGTCCATCTTGAAGATCAGCTCGGCAGCATCCTCCGGCGCCGTTTCCGGCAGCGGCATCAGCTTGGGGCTGACGGAGCGCGCGGACGTCTCGACCGCACCGATCGCCACCGGCAGAGGCCGGCGCGCGATCGCCGGGCCGAGCGCCACGAAGCGACCGCGATCGAGGTCTCGGAACTGCTCCGCCTGACGGCGATCCATGCCGAGCAGGTCGGCTGCGCGCGCCATGTCGATGTCGAGAAAGGTACGCCCCATGAGGAAGTTGGAAGCTTCCGCAGCGACATTCTTCGCAAGTTTGGCGAGGCGCTGGGTAGCGATGACGCCGGCGAGGCCGCGCTTGCGGCCGCGGCACATCAGGTTGGTCATCGCGCCCAGAGACAGTTTGCGGGCCTCGTCGGAGACTTCCCCGGCTGCGGCGGGCGCGAAGAGCTGGGCCTCGTCTACCACAACAAGCACCGGGTACCAGTGGTCGCGCTCGGCATCGAACATGCCGCCGAGGAAGGCGGCGGCCGCCCGCATCTGCTGCTCGACGTCGAGCCCCTCGAGGTTGAGCACCACGGAGACGCGATGCTGGCGGATGCGGCCGGCGATGCGCGTGAGTTCCGTCTCGGTGCGCGCAGCGTCGACCACCACATGGCCGAACCTGTCGGCCAGCGTCACGAAATCGCCCTCGGGGTCGATCACGCATTGCTGCACCCAGGGAGCCGACTGCTCCAGCAGCCGGCGCAGCAGGTGCGACTTGCCAGAACCCGAATTGCCCTGGACGAGCAGGCGCGTGGCGAGCAGTTCCTCAAGGTCGACGGATGCCGGCGCGCCGCCCGCGCCCGTTCCCAGATCGATACCGACCTTCATTCATGCCTCGACGCGTGTTGCAATGCGGCAGGCATATCATCCCCGGCAACACATTGCGCGGGTCGGCGGTCGCAATTCACAAGAGAGGCGCAGGCCGGCCGAGCAATCGCAGGGGCGCAGCCATGAGAAGCAGCCCAGCAATCATGCCCACCAGTCCCAGGAGACCCTTCAGGATTGCCGGGCGCCAGGCGAAGGAGGTCTCCAGATAGGCGCGGTCCGGATTGTCGGGATCGTAATGGGCCGGCACCGTCCGGCCCGTTACGCTGGCGAAGACCAGCCGATGGTAGAGCCGGCGGAGGCGGCGGTCGCCGGGTTCGGCACGGTCGGAAAGGCTGGCCGAATGGCCGGTGCGCCGCTCGCCATCGGCTTCGAATTCGTAAGCGACCGACAGAACGAGCTCACTGACGAAGCCTTCGCCGCGCGGCAGTCGATCCTCGAAGAGCGTTGCGGAGACGATGGTCGCCTCGGCCGTTGGCCAGGCTCGTGCCTCCATATGCGTGGCCGCCTGCCGCGAGGGCACGCTTGCCAGCAATGCGAAGGATACGATGGCCAACGCCATGCCAATGAGGACGTTGAGCGCCCTGCCCCGATGCCGCGTATTGCGGCCGCCTCTGGCCCGGATTGCTCCGAAGCTCGCCGTATCCATCTCGGCCCCCGCCGATCGTTTTCCCCATCCTCAGACTAGCATGGGTATGTTGAGCAACGACCAAGGAATTCGGTTAAATTGCGCTTATCCGAATGGGTTAACGGGCACTCTCCGCGAGGCGGCGGGCCTTTTTCCAGCGCATGATGCGCGGCCGCAGGGCGCGGTAGCCGACGAGCACGAAGGCGATCAGCAGGTAGATGAACGGCTCGGCCGTGACGACCTTCACCGACATGGCGAAATGGGTCGCAGCGCCAAGAACGATCAGGTAGCTGAGCTTGTGCAGGCGCTGCCAGTGGGGGCCGAGCCTGCGGATCGACCACGCATTCGAGGTCGCCGCCAGCGGTATGAGCAGCACGAGGCAGGCCATGCCGATGGTAATGAACGGCCGTTTGGCGATGTCGGCCAGGATCGTTCCAAGGTTGAGGTTCTGGTCGAGCACCATGTAGGTGAGGAAATGCATGAGCACATACCAGAAGGCGAGAAGGCCGAGCGCGCGCCTATAGCGTAGCAGGTTGACGCCGGCGAGATCGCGCAGCGGCGTGACGGTGAGCGCGGCAATGAGGAAGCGCAGCGCCCAGATGCCCAGCAGATGCTCGAACTCCTTGACCGCGTTGCCCGCTATCTGCCCCGTCGCGCCGAGGTAGAAATACCAGACGGCAGGCACGAAACCCACAGCGTAGAGCGCCCATATGCTGGCGGGCCGCCAGTTCCAGGGCTTCGCCCGCGCCGTTCGGCCTTGGGCCGGTTTCGCTTGCACCGATCTGGCTTCTACCTGTGCCATGGTCAGTAATTCTTCCTGAGATCCATGCCGGCGTAGAGGCTGGCAACCTCATCGGCATAACCGTTGAAAGGCAGCGTCGGGCGCCGGGCGGCGTTGAAGAACCCGCCCTCTCCGACGCGCGTCTCGCTCGCCTGGCTCCAGCGCGGATGGTCGACCTCAGGATTCACGTTTGCATAGAAACCGTATTCCTGCGGCGCAAGACGCGACCAGCTCGTCACCGGTTCCTCTTCCACCAGCGTCATGCGCACGATCGACTTGATGCCCTTGAAGCCGTATTTCCACGGCACGACGAGGCGGACCGGCGCGCCGTTCTGTTTCGGCAGGGTCTCGCCATAAAGGCCGACGGAAAGAATGGTGAGCGGATGGCGCGCCTCGTCGAGGCGAAGGCCCTCCACATAAGGCCATTCCAGCGGCTGGAACAGCCCGCGCTGACCGGGCATCTCCTCCGGCCGCACGACCGTTTCAAATGCAACGTATTTCGCGCTGCCCAGCGGCTCGACGCGGTCAAGCAGGGCTGCGAGCGGAAAGCCCACCCACGGTATGACCATCGACCATGCTTCCACGCAGCGCATGCGATAGGTGCGATCCTCCAGAGGGAAAGCGTGCAGGCTGTCGAGATCGAACTTTTGCGGCTTGCCGACAAGGCCGTCGACCTCAAGCGTCCACGGTTCCGGCCTGAAGTCGCCGGAGTTGGCCGAAGGGTCGGCCTTGCCGGTGCCGAACTCGTAGAAATTGTTGTAGCTGGTCACGTCCGACTTGGCGGTCGGCTCCTCGTCGATGGTGAAGGGACCAGGGGTGGTCTTCAATGCCGCCGCATGAGCTACACCGCCGCCGATGAGCGGCAATGCGGCCGCCGTGCCGACACCAGCCAGGAAACGGCGACGGTCGAGCCAGACGGACCGCGGCGTTATCTCGGACGCCGCCACCTTCGGATAACGATATGAAGCCATGGGCATGATCTCCTGCTTTCGGCCTGCGGGCCGGAGCCCGCTTTTCAATGACCAGTCACGTTGCGCACACGAACATAGTTTCGGTCGAACGACATGAAATGTTACATCACGAAGGCGTGTTTTTTGTAGGATTTTTGGGGGCTTTGTGTCCTTCGAGGCTCGCTGCGCTCGCACCTCAGGATGAGGGCGGTGGGTTGATGGACCTCCAATGCAGCGGGCTCCCCACTACAGTCGCGTGCTGAATAGATCCGGGCGGTTGCGCTCTTCTGGCAAAGATCGACGCCGTGCCCGCGGCACCGTCGCCGCGATGACCAAGACATGGATAAAAGTTGCCGGATTACGGGATTTCATATCGAGTTGCAGCGGCAACCGCCCGTAGGCAACCGGCCAAGACCGGCTATCGGATTCGAGCTCTCAGGAACCCGACGCTTGCTGTCCCTTGTCAGGCGCCGGTGGGACCGGCCCCGCTGTTCAAGGACCTTTTGAGCATCTCCTGCGTCACCTGCCGTTCGTCGTAAGGCTTTCCGAAAAAGACGGCGTCGGGAGGCAGGCGAAGGTCGCGAGAGGCTACGTGGCCGGATGTCACGATAAGATGGATGGGCGGCCAACGATCTCGGATAATCGCCGCCAGCCTCATGCCATCCATGTCTCCCGGCATATCAATGTCAGTGAAAACAATATGTATGTCGGTGCGGCCTTCCAAAATCGTGACTGCTTCGGCAGCGTTGCACGCCTCGAGTGCCTCGAAGCCTGCGTCTTCCACCATGTCCACCGCGGCCATGCGAAGAAGCGGCTCGTCCTCTACAACGAGTACGATCGTTCGGACGCCTGAAATTTGGGACAAACCTATGCCGCCTATGTCTGCTGCATCTGCTGCAGCTTTGCCTGCATGAGAACCATCAGGCCTGAATGACGGTAACTTGCCTCAACACCGCCGGTTCCAATCAAACCCATATTAATAAGCCGAGACCCAAATCCACGGCCTGAGGGCTCGACGACAGGGGGGCCATCCCTCTCTATCCAGCTAAAAATCAAAATATCCCCGGTCTCGTCGCGTTCGACCCGCCATTCCACAGCGACACGCCCTTCAGGAACCGAGAGGGCGCCATATTTGATTGCGTTGGTCGCGAGTTCGTGGAGGATCAACGAGAGTGACAGGGTGGCTCTTGGGCCTATGCGCAGGTTAGGACCCACAAGATCGAACCGGTCCATCCGATCAAAGGTTGAGAGCACCGCGACGACTATGTCCCGCACGATTGCCTCGGACCAACTCTGGTTCACCAGCACATCGTGTGCGCGCGAGAGCGCGCCGATGCGTTGGGTGAATGCCTCCACGGCCTGTCGATCGGTAACCTGTCGCAGTGTCTGCGTTGCGATCGCCTGCACCATAGCCAACGTGTTCTTGAGGCGATGGCTCAGTTCCTGATTGAGGATCTTCTGCTCTTTCTGGGCGCTCAGCCTGTCCATATTTACCTGAACGCCGTCCGCAACGGATCGAACAAAGTCGATGTCGCTGTCGCTCCAGAGGCGCGGCAGCCGGTCATGCGCAAAAAACAACGCAATGGCCTTCCCGTGAACGACAAGGGGAACGTTGATCATCGACCTTACGTCGATCGCTTCCAGCAGAGCCGTGTCGTCCTTGGTCAGGGCATCGCTTCTGACGTCATTCAGAATAATGTTTCGACCATCGTTGAGAGCTGCACTGAACAGGCCATAATCGTCGAGGTTGTGTATGCCAGCGACACTCGCCTGGCCCTCGATCGCCCAATCGCCATCAATCGTGATTGTTTCAAAGCCATTGCTCAAACGACCGAAGCCAGCTCGCGAAATTCTGAGAGTCCGCGTGACAATCTCGCCTGCAATCCTGGCCATGTCGGCATAAGTGTCCAACGGCCGCAGACGATCTCCGAGTTCCATCAGCGCCGAAAGGCGCTCCACGGCCGAGGCCTGATCGGCTATTGAGCGCCTTAGTTCCAACTGCGTCATCACCTGGCGCGCAAGGAGCTTCAGCGTGCGTATCTGATGGGCATCGAGGTCGCGGGGGACGGTATCAAGAACGCAGACCGTACCGATTGGGAGTCCCCCAGGCGCTTTCAGGAGTGCGCCCGCATAAAAGCGCAATCCACCCTCGGAGTGCACCAGTGGATTGCCGTCGAAGCGCGGGTCCTTGGACGCGTCGTTCACCACCATCATGTCTTCGGAGAGAATCGCGTGCCCGCAGAATGATGTCTCAAGCGGCGTCTCCCGCACACCGAGACCGACTTCGGCCTTGAAAAACTGCCGGTGCGTGTCGACGAGATTGACGACAGCAATCGGTGTTGCACAAACCTCCGCTGCCAGCCTGGCTATATCGTCGAACTCTGCCTCACGTGGTGAATCCATCACGTTGTAGCTGTGAAGAGCTGCCGAACGGCGCGATTCATCGTTGAGTCGAGTTTGGTGCTTCAAGCGACCTCGGCTACAGGCGTGGGAAAAGTGTCAACCTCATTTAGAGCACAATCGCAGCTTGTGCCATGAGCAGCGGACCAAATATTCCGCATCGCGAATACCGAAGCGAAATGCGCGCGACGCCCAAGCCTGCAAATTCATGTGCTCTGCGCCGTCCGCTCCCCAGCAGTCCACCTCGCTTCCGGTGCATCGATCACTCAGCCGTGAACGCGCAGTTGCGATTCGCAACAAAATTGCGCGGAACTATTTTCCGCAAGCATACGTTGCTTCACCGATCGTCAGGACTCGATCATGAAAACAACGAAGGAGCCCTAAAGATGAAACGTATTCTTCTCGCTACCGCCCTGTGTGCCGCTTTTGCCGGTTCGGCCTTCGCACAGACTGCAACGGACGCAGCGACTGACAGCCAGGGCAACAGCCCGATCATGATGGATCGCGAACTGGTTGGCGGTTTCTACACCGACGACACCATGACCGAGATGCGCTCGGTCGACGAGATGCGCTCCGCCTACGGTGCACTGACCGAGGAGCAGCGCGAGACGCTGCGCACGCAGTGCGAGGAGGAAGAGAACCGCGGCACGGAAGGCACGGCGCTCTGCTCGCAGATCATGACGTTCTGATAGACATATCAGCGTCCTACGCAAAACCCCGCCGGTTAGCGCCGGCGGGGTTTTTTCTTGCGGTCGTTTCGGCTGCTGCGCGAGGCGCGCTAGAACCGACCCGTCCTCGGGAAACCCTTCGGCACCATGCGGCCGGCGCCGGCGCGGGCGCCGATCCATTCGGCCAGCTCCTCGCGCGTCTTCACAAAGGTGCGGTCGGCGGAATCCGTCCATGACAGGCCGGTTTCCATCGCGAAGCTCTTTGCGTCGGATACGCCGCCGTCCTTGTATTTCTGCAGGCGCACGCCCTTGCCGCGCGTCATCTCCGGCACGTCGGCGAGCGGGAAGACGATCAGCTTACGGTTCTCGCCGACGATGGCGAGATGGTCGCCCGAAACCGGGGCGCAGATCTTGGCCTCGTCGGGCGATTTGACGTTCATGACCTGCTTGCCCTTGCGGGTGTTGGCCACCACCTCGCCCTCGGGCACGACGAAGCCGTTGCCCTGATGCGACACGAGGAGAAGCTTGCGCGACGGGTCATGCACGAAGGCGGTGACGATGTCCTGCTCGTTGTCCATGTCGACCATGATGCGGATCGGCTCGCCATGGCCGCGCCCGCCGGGCAGACGATCTGCGCCGATGGTGTAGAACTTGCCGCCTGTGGTGAAGACGAGGATCTTGTCGGTGGTCTGGGCGTGGAAGGCGAGCTTGAGCTTGTCGCCCTCCTTGAAGGACAGGCCCTCGAAATCGGCCAGATGCCCCTTCATCGCGCGCAGCCAGCCCTTTTCCGACACGATGACGGTAACGGGCTCGCGCTCGATCATCGCGTGGGCAATGTGCTGCTCGTCATGCTCGGGCGCGTCGGCGAACTGGGTGCGGCGGCGGCCGAGCTCGGTGTGGGAACCGAACTGGTCGCGCAGCTTCTCCACCTGCCAGCGGATCGTCTTCCACTGCTTGGCGTCGGACGCGAGTAACGCCTCGATCTGCTCCTTCTCGGCGGTGAGTGCGTCGAACTCCTTGCGGATCTCGAATTCCTCCAGCTTGCGCAGCGAGCGCAGGCGCATGTTGAGGATCGATTCGGCCTGCAGATCGGTCAGGTCCCAGCGGGCCATCATCACCGGCTTGGGCTCATCCTCCTCGCGGATGATGCGGATGACCTCGTCGATATTGAGATAGGCGATCAGGTAGCCGCCGAGGATTTCCAGCCGGCGGACGATCTCGGCGAGGCGATGGCGGGAGCGGCGGACGAGCACGTCCTTGCGATGCTCCAGCCACTCCTGCAGCACCTGCTTGAGCGACATGACGCCCGGCACCTTGCCGCGCGAGAGCACGTTCATGTTGAGCGGGAAGCGGCTTTCGAGCTCGGTGAGCTTGAACAGCGATTCCATCAGGATGGCCGGGTCCACCGTACGGCTCTTGGGCACCAGCACGAGGCGGATATCCTCGGCGCTCTCGTCGCGCACGTCGTCGAGCAGCGGCAGGCGGCGGGCCAGAAGCAGCTCGGCGATCTTCTCGATCATCCGCGATTTCTGGACGCCATAGGGGATCTCGGTGACGACGATCTGCCAGACGCCCCTGCCCTGATCCTCCGTGTGCCATTTCGAGCGGACACGGAACGAGCCGCGGCCGGTCTTGTAGGCCTCGAGGATCGCGTCGAAGGAATCGACCACGATACCGCCGGTCGGGAAGTCGGGGCCGCGGACCTTGTTCTCGTCCGGATCGTCGGCCGGATCGCGGGTCATCAGGTCCTCGACCTCCGCCTCCGGGTGATCGATCAGATGGAGCGCTGCCTTGCAGAGTTCGGCGGCGTTGTGCGGCGGGATCGAGGTCGCCATGCCAACGGCGATGCCGGACGAGCCATTGGCGAGCAGGTTCGGGAAGGCGCCGGGGAGCACTACCGGCTCCTCGTCCTCCTCGTTGTAGGTGAGGCGGAAATCGACCGCGTCCTCGGTGATGCCCTCCAGAAGCTGGGTGGCAACCTCGGTCATGCGCGCCTCTGTGTAGCGCATGGCGGCGGCGTTATCGCCGTCGATATTGCCGAAATTCCCCTGCCCGTCGACCAGCGGATAGCGCACGGAGAAGGACTGCGCCAAGCGCACCAGCGCGTCGTAGATAGACTGGTCGCCATGCGGGTGAAACTTGCCCATAACCTCGCCGACGATGCGGGCGCATTTAGCAAAGCCCTGCTCGGGGTTGAGGCGCAGAAGCCGCATGGCGTGCATGATGCGTCGATGGACGGGCTTCAGCCCGTCGCGCACATCCGGCAACGCACGGTGCATGATGGTCGAGAGCGCATAGGCAAGGTAGCGTTCCTCGAGCGCCTTGCGCAGATCGACCGGCTCGATGTGATCGCCCCCGTCGGAGCCGGGCGGAATAAGGTCTTTTCCCATGAAATCCGGTTACTTGAGCGGGTGATTCGGGGCAAGCCGCAATCGCCTCGCGCCGCAGGCGGCGGCAGGAGACGAAACCGACCGTTTACACAGAAACGCGAGCCGGGCCGCTTTGATTTGCGTTCCGGCCGAAATAAGTGAATCTTGCCGCGATGTCACGCTTCGCGGCACCCGGTTGAGTGCGGCGCCGGGCAACACGGTTTTTTCAAGGAATGATCCATGTCGATAATCCATAAGCAATTGCGGGCACTTGCGCTCTCCACCCTGTTCGGCGGCCTCGCCGTGACCGGCGCATCCGCGCAGGCGGTCGAGGAGGCGCTGGACCGGCTGAAGGCGCTGAGCGCCGACCAGGGCGTGACGCTCGACTGGGCGAGCGCCGACATCAGCGGCGACGACGCCGTGCTCTCGGGCGTCACGGTCACGGTTGACGGCAAGTCGACCCCGATCAGCGACATCACGCTCAGCGGCATCTCGGAAGTCGATTCGGGCTACAGGATCGAGCGCCTCGAGGCGGACGACTATTCGATGTCGAACGACGGCGGCTCGGTGGCGGTCGAAGGCGTCGAGATGACCGGCCTGCTGCTGCCCAGCGAGGAAGACCGCGACGCCTATGGCGGTTTCCTGTTCTACGAGACAATCGCCGTCGCTTCGATGAGCGTCGCCGCGCAGGGCAACGAGATATTCAGCCTGACCGACCTCCAGGCGGAAGTCACCGCGGGCGAGGCCGGCGAGCCGATGTCGTTCACCGGCGGGGCCGATGGGTTCACCGTCAACCTTTCGTTCCTGGAGCCGCAGCAGCGCGCCATCATGCAGGCGCTAGGCTACGAGGAACTGCAGGGCTATCTGGAGATGGAGGGAAGCTGGCAGCCGACGGACGGCCGCATCGAGCTTTCGCAATACGACGTAACCGTGGACGGTGCAGGCACATTCGGCCTGTCGTTCGACCTGGCCGGCTACACGCCCGATTTCATCGCGTCGCTGCGCGAACTCCAGCAGCAGGCGCTCGCCAACCCCGACGGCGACAAATCGGCCCAGGGCATGGCCATGCTGGGGCTGGCGCAGCAGCTCTCGTTCAACCGCGCCGAGATCGCGTTCGACGACGACTCGCTCACCGGCAAGGTGCTGGACTTTGTCGCCGCGCAGCAGAACATGAGCGCAAGCGACGTCGCCAACCAGGCAAAGGCGATCCTGCCCTTCGTGCTGGCCCAGCTCGGCGACCCGGACCTGACGGCCAAGATCACGCAGGCGGTCTCCACCTTCCTCGACGATCCGCAGAGCCTGCGCATCACGGCCGCGCCGCCGGCACCTGTGCCCTTCGCGCTGATCGCAGCCGGCGCCATGAGCGCGCCGAAAGAGCTGACGAAGACGCTGGGCGTGACCGTTACGGCCAACGACTGACGAAAAAGGCCCGGTTCAGACCGGGCCTTTCATTTTCAGGCGCGGACGTTCCACTCGTCGATGCAGGCGGCGATGACGATGTGGGCGCCGGCGACGAGGTCGTCGATGGCCATTGCGGCGGGGTGGTCCGGTTCCGCTTCCTTCAGCGGCGGCACGTGCACGAAACCCGCCATTACCGGACGAAGGCCGTCGCAGGCGTGGGCCGCCGACAGCGTAAAAACGGTGTTGCACAGATAGCCGCCGGCATCGTCGGACCATTCGACAGGCAGGCCGGCCCCCTCGAGACGCTTGGCGATGAGGTCGAGCGGCAGTGTCGAGGCCAGCCGGTCCGGCCCGGCACAGACGCGCGTGGCCGAAGGCAGCGCACCCGACTGGTCCGGGCGCGCGCCGTCATGGCTGTTGCGGGCGACGCGCTCCAGCCGGAAACCGCTGCACTCCCGCGCCAGACCGAAATGGATCGCGATGTCGGGCAGGAACTCGCGGCCGATGGCCGACAGGCGATCCGCGATCGTCGCGTATTCGACGGCCAGCACATCGGCGCGAAACGCCTCGACGCCTGCCGGGGGCTCGTCGTTGAGAATGCCGGCAAGCGCCTCGGTCGGGTTGACCGGCGCGCCGGGAAACACCGAGAAACCTGTGACGAGGATGCGTGGCGGGCGCGTGAACACGAGCCACTATAGCCTGCACGCAACCAAAGCCAATCGAATTTGCGCCGGGTTCGAACGGCCTGCGACCGGCGCCATTTACTGCCGGAAGACCCACCGGCGGTCTTGGCTTTCCAGATCCATTTGAATATATGCTTCATATACGAATCATATATGGAGACTTCAGTGGGCATCGTGAACATCGACGACGACCTGCACGAGCAATTGCGCAGGGCCAGCAAGGTATCGTGCCGGTCGATCAACGCGCAGGCCGTGTTCTGGATCAAGATCGGCATGCTGTGCGAGACCAACCCGACGCTCAGCTTCTCGGAGATCATCCAGCGCGAGATGAACTCGGCGGGCGTTTCGGCGCCGGCGCTGGCTATGGGTGACGCGTGATCAAGAAACCGAACGAACTGGCGCTGCTGGCCGCGTCCGGCCGGCTGCTGGCGTCGGTGTTCGAGATGCTGGATCGAACGCCGCTGGCCGGCAAGTCGACGCTCGAGATCAACGATCTGGTCGAGCGCTTCATCGTCGACGACCTCAAGGCCCGGCCTGCGAGCAAGGGACAGTATGGCTACGGTTTCGTGCTGAATTCCTCGATCAACGAGGTGGTGTGCCACGGGGTGCCCTCGCAGGCTGACGTGCTTCGGGATAGTGACATAGTCAATCTCGACATCACGCTGGAGAAGAACGGCTATATCGCCGATTCCAGCAAGACCTACCTCGTCGGCGACGTGAACCCGGCAGCCAGACGGCTGGTGCAGACCACCTACGAGGCGCTGTGGTTGGGCATTAACGCGGTGCGGCCGGGCGCGACGCTCGGCGATGTCGGCTGGGCGATCGAGCGGCACGCCAAGCGAAACGGCTATTCGGTGGTGCGCGAATTCTGCGGGCACGGCATCGGCCGCGAGATGCACGAGGAACCGCAGGTGCCGCATTTCGGCAAGCCCGGAACCGGGCCGGTGCTGCGCGAGGGCATGGTCTTCACCATCGAGCCGATGCTCAACCGCGGCCGGCGAAGCGTGAAGACGCAGGACGACGGCTGGACGGTGGTGACGCGGGACGGCTCGCTCTCCGCGCAGTTCGAGCACACCGTGGCGGTGACAGCTTCCGGCGTGTCGGTGCTGACGTTGCGCGCCGACGAGCGCGGTGCGGGGGTGGGCAGAAGGGTGGCGGTGGACACCTGACGCGGCTTTCCATGCTTCCGGACTGACAACCTCGCGCGCCCCAAGAAAACTCACGCGGGCTACAACCCACGCACCCGTCCGAGATCCGTGAATCTCATGCCATCCCGGCCAAATGCCAAAATCCACCGCTCGACACGTCCTATTACCCAATACAGATCATCATCTGCATTAGGTATAGTGATATCGACATATCGATCTTCCGAGAAAATAATGCGAATCCTTCCATTATCCGATACTCGAAATGCTATAATTTTCCTTCCGAGCAAATCGTTCATTATATCGTCTATTTTGACTCTATCGCTATCACAGTCTCCGGCAAACGACTTCTCCTTGTAGAAAATCCAATCGACCGCGATGGCGTTGATTTTCCATACCGGATCCTCGGAAGGGCCATTTGCTGCAGAAATAACGAACCCGGATTCTGGGGATCTTTTTGCGTAACTTACAAATAAGCCCCTAGTCTCAGCGTTGATAATCTCGGAAACAAAATTTTCTTTTTTCACCAATCCACCATGAGAACCTAAAACACCCCCGTTGCTGCGGGCCGGTGATAACCGGCTTTCGAAAGCCACGCCGGCTACTTCGCCGGAGCGTATTCTCAAAAGCGTTCCGCGACCTACAACGGACTGTGGCCGTGCGTCCTTCGAGGCTCGCTTCGCTCGCACCTCAGGATGAGGGAGCAGCGCGAGCGGTCGATCACACGCCTCCAGAGCGGATTAGGCGCGACAGACCTACTCGTCTTTCTTCGAGACGACCGTGCGCAGGTGCAGTTCGCGAAGCTGCGCGGGTGAGGCTTCCGCCGGTGCGTTCATCAGCAGGTCCTGCGCCTGCTGGTTCATCGGGAACATGGTGATCTCGCGCAGGTTCTTTGCCCCGGTGAGCAACATGACGATGCGGTCGACGCCGGCCGCCATGCCGCCATGGGGCGGTGCGCCGTACTGGAAGGCGCGGTAGAGGCCGCCGAAGCGATCCTCGACCGTCTGCCTGTCGAGGCCGACGATCTCGAACGCTTTCACCATCGTCTCCGGCAGATGGTTGCGGATGCCGCCCGATGCGATCTCGAAGCCGTTGCAGACCATGTCGTACTGGAACGCCTTGATCGTGAGCGGATCTTGCCCCTCCAGCGCTTCGATACCGCCCTGAGGCATGGAGAACGGATTGTGGCCGAAATCGACCTTCTTCTCGTCCTCGTTCCATTCGTAGAAGGGGAAATCGACGATCCAGCAGAGCTCGAAGCGGTCGCGGTCGACAAGGTTCAGCTCCTCGCCGGCCCGGGTGCGCGCGGCACCGGCAAATGCGACGAACTTCTTCGGGTCGCCGGCAACGAAGAAGCAGGCGTCACCGTCATCGAGCCCGAGCTGCTGGCGGATCGCTTCGGTGCGCTCCTCGCCGATGTTCTTGGCCAGCGGGCCGGCCCCTTCCAGCGCCTCGCCTTCCTTGCGCCAGAAGATGTAGCCCAGCCCCGGCTGGCCTTCGCCCTGCGCCCACGAGTTCATGCGGTCGCAGAAGGCGCGGCTGCCGCCGGTCTTCGCCGGGATCGCCCATACTTGCGCCTTCGCATCGTTGGCGAGGATGTTGGCGAAGACCTTGAAGCCCGAGCCGCGGAAATGCTCCGACACGTCTTCCATGACGATCGGGTTGCGCAGGTCCGGCTTGTCGGAGCCGTATTTGCGCATGGCCTCGTCATAGGCGATGCGCGGGAAGGACTGCGTGACCGGCTTGCCGTTGGCGAAGGTCTCGAACACGCCACGCAGGACCGGCTCCATGGTTGCCAGAACGTCGTCCTGCTCGACGAAGCTCATCTCGAGGTCGAGCTGGTAGAACTCGCCCGGCAGGCGGTCGGCGCGCGGGTCCTCGTCGCGGAAGCAGGGCGCGATCTGGAAATAGCGGTCGAAGCCTGAGACCATGATGAGCTGCTTATAGATCTGCGGCGCCTGCGGCAGCGCGTAGAACTTGCCCTCGTGGATGCGGCTCGGCACCAGGAAGTCGCGCGCGCCCTCGGGGCTGGAAGCCGTGAGGATCGGCGTCGAATATTCGGTGAAGCCGACATCGGCCATGCGCCTGCGCATCTCGGCGATGATCTTCGTGCGCTGGACGAGGTTGCGGTGCAGCGTGTCGCGGCGCAGGTCGAGGAAGCGATATTTGAGGCGGATGTCTTCCGGATAATCCGGCTCGCCGAAGACCGGCAGCGGCAGCTCCTTGGCGCCGGAGAGGACCTCCATGTCGCGCGCGAAAATCTCGATCTCGCCGGTCGGCAGGTTGGCGTTGACGGTCTCGGCGGTGCGCGCCTTGACCTCGCCGTCGACGCGGATGACCCACTCGCCGCGCACGGTCTCGGCAATCGAGAATGCCGGCGAATCCGGATCGGCGACGACCTGGGTAAGGCCGTAATGGTCGCGCAGGTCGATGAACAGCAGGCCGCCGTGGTCGCGCACGCGATGGACCCAGCCCGACAGGCGGACGGTCTGGCCGACATCGGCCTTTCTCAACTGTGCGCAGGTGTGGCTGCGGTAACGATGCATGGGGAAAGTCTTTCGATTGTCAGAAGCTTGCAACAGGCGCATCACGCGCCCTGAAATTCGCGCGGAAAAGCGCATGGGAGGCGCGATTTGTCAAGGTAATGACGGGTGGCGCGCACTGCCGGACGCGAAGCTAGCGGTTATCCCACATCCAGGAGCGGTCGCGCCACATCTTCTCGCCGACCTCGCAGTCGGTCGAATCCCGCGTGACGGCGGGGACGATGTGAGCGTGAGTCGGCTGGCCGCCTGCGAGCTCGAGAACCAGCTTGCGGCGCACGGCCTCGGGGAACTGGTCCCAGTCGTTGACCGGGATCATGAAGGCGCCCGGGCCGCCGATGACACAGTTCTGGTAGTAGAGATCGAGATTGGCGAGATCGTAGACGCTGGAATATCCGCCGGTGGTCATCAGCGGCAGGCCGTTGATGGTGATGCCCTGCTCGACCAGCGCGTCGCGGGCGGGGACGACCAGCCCGCCCTGATTGTTGGGGCCGTCGCCGGAGATGTCGACCACGCGCTTCATGCCGCGATGGGGGCTTTCGGCGAACATGTCGCCGGCGAAGGTCAGCGCGCCGGAGATCGAGGTGCGCCGCGCGCTGTTTGGCGGGTGCAGCGTCAGCTTCTCGGCGAAGGCCTGCGCCTCCTCGTGATTGCTGACGATGGTCCATGGCACCACGATGTTCTGCACGGTGACGCCCGCCCACTCGACATAGGTGATCGCGATCTTGCCGTGGACGCCGTCGCGGATCGCGTCGATGACCTGCTGGCTGGTGAGCGCGGCCGCATAGCCGTCACGCTGGATGGCGAGTTCGCCGGGAGACATGGAGAGCGAGACGTCGACCGCAAGGATCAGCTCGACGTCGACGATGTCGGCGCGGGCCGCCGTGGGTGCGGCGGAAGCCATCGCCAGAAGAAGACAAGCCTGCAACGCAAGCTTGAGTCGCGCAGCATGTGACATGACGCAAGGATAGGGAAAGTGCGGCCATTGGGAAGAAAGGGAACGGCCAGAGCCCGGGCTTTCCCATCACAATTTCGGGAAGAGGATCAAGGGGTGCGTCCTTCGAGGCTCGCTCCGCTCGCACCTCAGGATGAGGGAGGTTGGCATTCGAATCCACAACGCAGCGGGCTCGAAGCACGACAGCCCTCATCCTGAGGTGCGAGGGCGAAGCCGGAGCCTCGAAGGACGCACTGCATCGAAATGCAGGTCAGCTCCGCGGCTTGAGGTTTTCGGGGTCGTAGAGCGGTTGGTAGCCGACGGCGGCGACCTCCACCGGGTAGGTCTCGCCGAAATATTCGACCGCCAGCTTGCGGCCCTGCTGGCAGTATGCCCATGGCAGATAGGCGAGCGCGATGTTGTTGCCGATGGTCGGGCCATAGGCCACCGAGGTGGTGTAGGAGCGGCGGCCGAGTTCGTCGACCAGCGTCTCGCCTGTCTCGGGATCGAGCACCGGCATGGTGCCGACGGGATAACGGGCGACGCCTGCCTTGTCGGTATTATCCTTCATCACCAGCGTGCAGAGCATAGCCGGTTGGTGGTCGCGCGACTTGTATTCCAGATGCTTCGCCTTGCCGCGGAAATCGGCCTCCTTGACCTTTGGGCGGGCAAGGTCGGCCTCCAGCAGATTATACTGGGTCAGAAGGTCGGCGTTCTGGAGGCGGAGCGACTTTTCCATGCGGCGCGAATTGGCGTAGGTCTCGACGCCGAATGCCATGACACCGGTGGTGCGCAGCGCGTCCCAGACGGCAAGGCCATCCTCGTAGCGCATGTGCAGCTCCCAGCCCTGCTCGCCGACATAGGAGATGCGGAAGGCGGTGACGCGCTTGCCGGCGATTTCGATCGGCTTGATGGCGGCGAAGGGGAAGTTTTCGGGATCGAGGCCGGCGGGGTCCGCAACCACCTTCTTCAGCGTCTGGCGGGCGTTTGGGCCCCAGATGCCGATGGTGACGAATTTCTCCGAGACATCGGTGATGGTGACGTCGAGGCCGCGATCCTCGGCGACGCGCTTCATGTAGTGGAAGTCGCGCGGGCCGGCGTCCGCGCCGTTGACGAGGCGGCAGCGGTCTTCCATGCGGAAGACGGTGAAGTCCGCACGCACCATGCCCTCGTCATCGAGGAAGTGGGTGTAGATGCCCTTGCCGACATTGCCGTCGCCGCCGATCTTGGCAGCGCACAGCCATTCGAGCAGCGCGACGTGGTCGGCCCCCTCTATGTCGACCATGTGGAAATGCGACAGATTGACGATGCCGCAATCCTCGCTCATCGCCAGATGCTCGGCGTTGGAGACGCGCCAGAAATGGCGGTTGTCCCACTCGTTTGCGCGAACCGGAACGCGGTTGCCGTATTTTTCGAGCAGGTGCTCGTTGGCGGCGTAGCCGTGCGCGCGCTCCCAGCCGCCGAGCTCCATGAAATAGCCGCCAAGCTCGACCTCGCGCTCGTAGAAGGGCGAACGCTTGACGTTGCGGCCCGTCGCGTAGGGCTCGCGCGGGTGGATGGCGGGAAAATAGATCTTCTGCGCGGCCTCGCGGGTGCGGCCCTCGATGAAACCTTCCTCGAGCTGGTGCGGGTAGAAGCGGGCGTAGTCGATCGAATTGTGGTCGATCTCGGTGCGGCCGTCCGTCATCCAGTCGGCGATAAGCTTGCCGTAGCCTGGGCCGTCCTTGACCCAGATGGCGACGCAGTACCAGAGCCCCCTCACCTTCTGGCTTTCGCCGCAGGACGGGCCGCCGGCGGCCGACACCTGCAGCAGGCCGTTGAAGGAATGGCTTTCGTTGTAGCCGAGTTCGCCGAGGATGGGCGTCAGCTCGATGGCGCGCTCCAGAGGCTCGATGATCTGCTCCATGTCGAGATCGCGCTGGGAGGGCGACAAGCGCGCCTGATCCTTCTCCAGGATGTCGCGCGGATGGCAGAGGCGCGGATTGTCGGTCTCGTAGTAGCCCCACTCGATCTGGCCGCCCTCGGTGGTCTTCGGGTCGCCGGTGTCGCGCATGTAGGCGGAATTGCCCTGGTCGCGCAGCAGCGGATAGCCGATGTCCTTGCCCGTGCCCTCGAATTCGTTGAAGGGACCAAAGAAGGTGAGCGGGTGATCGACTGGCATCACCGGCAGGTCCTCGCCGACCATTTCCGCGATGAGACGGCCCCAGATGCCGGCACAGACGACCACGTGGTCAGCCATGATCGTGCCGCGATGGGTAACGACGCCCTTGATGCGGCCGTTCTCGACGATGAGCGACTGGGCGGGCGTGTTGGCGAAGGCTTTCAGCTTGCCCGACTTTTCCGCCGCGTCGACCAGCTTGCCGGCAACCGTCTGCGAGCGGGGAACGACGAGGCCGGCGTCAGGATCGAACATGCCGCCCATGACCTGGTCCTGCTCGATCAGGGGGAACAGCTTCTTGATCTCTTCCGGCGTGACGAGGTGCGCGCGGGTGCCGAAGGCCTTGGCGGACGAGACCTTGCGCTTGATCTCGTCCATCCAGGTATCGTCGCCGGTGCGCGCAACTTCCAGCCCGCCGACGCGCGCGTAGTGACCCATCTTTTCGAAGAAATCGATGGAATACTGGGTCGTCCAGACCGAGAGATAGTCGTGGCTGGTCGTGTAGCAGAAGTCCGAGGCGTGCGCCGTCGAGCCGATGTCCGTCGGGATGCCGGACTTGTCGATGCCGACGATGTCGTCCCAGCCGCGCTCGATGAGGTGGTGCGCGATCGATGCGCCGACGATGCCGCCGAGCCCGATGATGACGACCTTAGCCTTTTCCGGAAACCCTGCCATTGCCCGCAACTCCAAGATGGTTTTCGGCGCAGACTATAGGGCGGCGCAGCAGGCGGTTTGCAGCCTGTTTGCGACATCGCCGAAACGCGGCGCGACGGCATGCCGCCGCAATCGCAAAATGCAAACGGCCGGGGCTGGCCCGGCCGTCACGCAACCACTATTGCTTGGCTTAGAGGATCTTGCCGCGACCGCCCTCGATCTCCAGCGTCTCGGGGCCTGTAAGGACCTCGCGGTCACCGTTGGGCATGGTGACGAAGCAGCCCTGCGGACAGATCTCGATCGTCTCGCCTGCCCCGATGCTCACCTCGACCTGACTGCCACCTTCGCTGACGACCAGCGTGTGGGCGGAGCCGTCTCGGTTGGTGACCGTCGCGGAGAAAGCCGCCGTCGGGGCCACGAGTGCACCAGCAAGCACGGTCATGATAAGCATGTTCTTCATCGGCATTTCGGTGTGTCCACCGCCTCTGTTCGCATTCGGGCTTTCGCCCTTTTCGCGTTCCTTTATAGCGGCCTGAAGCTGAACGCCAACTGAACGCTATTCCGGCGCGGCCTTGCGGCGCACCTGCGGGGTCGAGCGTTTTGCAGGTTTTGCGGCTTCGGCGGGTGCGGGTGGCAAAGCCTGTTCCACCGCCACTTTCGGCATTTCCTTGATGTAGACATCCTGCTGCGGGAACGGAATCTCGATGCCTTCTTCCCGGAACCGCTCGAAAATCTGGAAGCGGACCTCGTTCATGAAGCCCACCTGCGTGGTGACGTCGGACAGGAAGGCGCGCACCTCGAAATCCAGCGAGGACGCGCCGAACCCTATGAAGACCACCATCGGCTCGGGATTCTTCATCGCCTGAGGCTGGGCGCGGATGATTTCCAGAAGGATTTGCTGAACCTGACGCGGGTCGCTCTGATAGGCAACGCCGACCGCGATGTCGACGCGGCCGAGCCGGTTGCGGTGGGTCCAGTTACCGACCGCCGCGTTGATGAGCTCGGAGTTGGGAAGGATCACCGACTGGCGCTGGAACGTCTCGATCTCGGTGGCGCGGACGCTGATCTTCTTGACGGTGCCGGAGATGCCGCCGGCCACGATCCAGTCGCCGACCTTGAAGGGCCGCTCCGCAAGCAGGATCAGGCCGGAGACGAAATTGTTGACGATGTTCTGCAGGCCGAAGCCGATGCCCAGCGACAGCGCACCGGCAACGAGTGCGAGGTTGGAAAGGTCGATGCCCGCCGCCGATATGCCGACCAGGGCCGCAAGGGCGATACCGGCATACCCCACCGCCGTCTTGATGGAGTTGCGTACGCCGGCATCGACCTTGCCGCGCGCCATGACCTTGCCGTCGAGCCAGCGCTGAAAACCGCGCGTGCCGAGATATCCGAGGAGAAAAAGCAGGAAGCCCGTCAGAATGCCGATCAGCGAGATGGAAATCGAGCCGATGCGTATCTCGTTGGCGATGTTGTAGGTCCAGAGGCGGATATCGCCCCACTGGAAACCCCATTGCAGCAGGATCAGCGGGATGCCGACGGCCAGCACCAGCACGTTTATGACGACGGAAAGCAGAAGACCGATCTGGTCTTCCGTCGTTTCGTCGAAGTGATACTTGCGATCGAGCCGGCGGCCGAAGCTCGTGTTCATGAAACCGCCGATCTCAGAGATCGCACCGGCGGACAGATAGCCGATATACATCGTCGACAGAATCGCGCCGGTGATGACCACCTGCTGCGAGATGAAGCGCGCAAGCCCGATATAACCCAGGAACGCAGCGAGGATCGTGCCGGCGCCCAGCAGCAGGATCAGCGCCTTGAAGTAGGAGTTCCAGCCGCGCGACGTGCCATCTTCATTGACGTAGGGCCGGACCAGACCAAACACGATCACCAGCAGGCCGACGATGACGGTCGCCAGCAGGCTCTTGGCGACGGTCAGCGACAGCGGCGACTGCATCACCTCGTTGATCTTGCTGGCGAAGAAGTCCGCACCGGTGACGATCGCGGCGAGAAGGCTGACCCAGAAGAGCGCGCGGGCAGCACCCGTCTGCATGGGCAGCAGGCGCCAGTTCGGAAGGCGTGGTGCGAAGACCGCCCGCGCAAGACGATAGACGAAGAAGACAATGGCGATGACGTTGAAAAGCGTCACCATGAGCTGCGCGATGTCGTAGCGCAGGACTCCATAGTAGTTGTAGAAAAAATAGGTTCCTGCGAGGAACACGCCGAGCGCCGCAGACGGCAGCAGCGTCGACCAGAAGGCGACGGAGAGCCTACTGAGATAGGACGGATTCTCGATGGCTGGGTCGGCATCGAAGAGATTGCCGAAGAGCCGCCGCCCCCCGATCATCAGGATGCCGGCGGCTACAAGCGCGTAGAAGGTCGCGAGCAGAACCGCCTGCAGCTTGAAATTGAGGACAAATCGCATCCAGGAGGAGACGGCGGCGGAAAGCCTGCGGGTTTCGGCCGCGAGATCGCCGAGCACCTCGCCGTTGAGTGCGGACGAGATGTCATAACGGCGCGACAGCGTGTTGGTGAACAGGTCGCGCCGGGTCTGGTTGATTTCCTCTATCATGCCGTTGACGCGCAGCGACAGCGACTCCGCCCGGCCGATCAGCGCATTGATCTCGGCCTTCTCGTCGATCAGCGTCTGCCGCTCCGCCGTCAACGCCGGCGGCTCAGGCGGTTCATCCTCACCGCGGGGCGGGCCGATCTCGTCCAGCCTCGTGTTGATCGTATTCAACCGGGGCCGAAACGCCACACCGCTTGCAATCAGGTCGCGCGACAGCTCCTCCAGCCCGCCGCGAACGTCGACAAGGGCGGAGTCGTTGTGGGCGTTGGCCCGCATCTGCGTCTGGTACTGGTCGGCAGTCGCTCCGTAGCGGTCGAGCTTGTCGCGCTGTTCGGCGACGACACCGGGGCCGACGGCCGGCGAGGCCGAAACCGTCTGGCCCGATTGCGCCGGCGCCGCCCCGTTCTGCGCAAAAACCGCAGGCGCGAAGCTCATCATCGCCACCAGCAATGCAAGCATTGCGATCAGGCGGGAAAAGAGAGACGGCAATTTCATGCGCCACGGCGTTCCAAAGATGGAGTCAGGGCGGCATTGATAGGCGAGCGCCGCGGCAGCGGCAAGCTCGCCACCCGCCGTGGAGTCGGCGGAGCGAAAGCCGATGGCGGAATATTTGCCTTGGACCCGAGCAACCGCCTATAGCTTGGCAAGACCTGCGGCTTGCAGACCCGGCTGGGGACCATGGCTGAATACTCCGTCTTCTCTCTCCTCAAGAACAGTTTTTCCGGCAATCGCGACTGGAAACCGGCGTGGCGCAAGCCAGACCCGAAGCCGGAATACGACGTGGTGATCGTCGGCGGCGGCGGACATGGGCTCTCGACGGCCTATTACCTTGGCAAGGAACATGGGCTCACCAACGTGGCCGTTCTTGAAAAGGGATGGCTTGGCTCCGGCAATATCGGCCGCAACACGACCATCGTGCGTTCGAACTATCTGCTGCCTGAGAACTCGCGCTTCTACGAGCATTCGATGAAGCTGTGGGAAGGGCTTTCCCACGACCTGAACTACAATGTCATGTTCTCGCAGCGCGGCATCCTCAACCTTGCCCATACGCCCGGCCAGCTCGACGATTTCGCCCGGCGTGGCAACGCAATGCGGCACGAGGGCATCGATGCCGAACTTGTGGTCGGCGCAGAGGCGGTGCGCCGGATGGTGCCGGGACTGGACGTTTCAGCCAATGCACGGTTTCCGATCGTCGGCGGGCTGATGCAGCCGCGCGCCGGCACCGCGCGGCACGACGCGGTTGCCTGGGGCTATGCGCGCGCGGCCGACCGGCGCGGCGTCGACATACTGGAAAACTGCGAGGTGACCGGTTTCCTGCGCGAAGGCGACCGCGTGGTGGGCGTGACGACGACGCGTGGCGACATTCGCGCGCGCAAGGTTGCGGTCGCCGTTGCCGGCTCCACGGGCCGGGTGATGAAGCTCGCAGGTGTCGACGAGATGCCGATCGAGAGCCATGTGCTGCAGGCTTTCGTGTCGGAATCGCTCAAGCCGGTGCTGCACACAGTCGTCACCTTCGGCGCGGGCCATCTTTACGCCTCGCAGTCCGACAAGGGCGGGCTGGTCTTCGGCGGCGACATCGACGGCTACAATTCCTATGCGCAGCGGGGCAACCTGCCCGTGGTGGAGGATGTCGCCAGTGAGTTCGTGGCAATGTTTCCGGGCTTTTCGCGGGTGCGGCTGCTGCGCTCGTGGGGCGGGATCATGGACATGTCGATGGACGGCTCGCCGATCATCACCACCGGGCCGCTGCCGGGCATGTATCTCAACTGCGGCTGGTGCTATGGCGGCTTCAAGGCTACGCCGGCTTCGGGCTGGTGTTTTGCCCACACCATCGCCCGCGACGAGCCGCATCCGCTCAATGCCGCGTTCACGCTCGACCGGTTCCGGCGCGGCATCCTGATCGACGAAAAGGGTGTCGGCGCGACACCCAGGCTGCACTGAGGAGGCCCGGATGCTGATCGCCTGCCCCTATTGCGGCCCGCGCGACGTCGGCGAGTTCACCTATCAGGGCGACGCCAACCGCAAGCGGCCCGACCCCGCCTCGCCCACCGGCACGGAATGGGAGCGCTACGTCTATGACCGAACCAACGCCGCCGGGGAGCATCGGGAATACTGGCAGCATTCCGGCGGGTGCCGGGCGCATCTGGTGGTGACACGCAACACGGTGACGCATGCCATCTCCTCGGTGACGCTGGTGCGCGGGGACGACGCATGAGCGGGCGCCGCGCCAATGCCGGCGGGCAGATCGACCGCACACGTACGATCCGCTTTGCCTTCGACGGCAAGCCGATGACGGGCCATGCGGGCGACACGCTTGCCTCGGCGCTGCTCGCCGGCGGTGTCTCGGTGGTTGGCCGGTCGTTCAAGTACCACCGGCCGCGCGGCATATTTTCGGCCGGCGTGGACGAACCCTCGGCGCTGGTGACCGTCGTCAACGGCGCGGTGCGCGAGCCGAACGTGCCGGCCACGGCGATCGAGATTTTAGACGGGCTGGTCGTCGAAAGCCAGAACCGGTTTCCCTCGCTCGGCTTCGACATCGGTGCGGTGAACGGGCTGTTCGGCGGGCTGTTCTCTGCCGGCTTCTACTACAAGACCTTCATGGGGCCGGTGGTCGGGCCGCTGAAGGGGACGCGGTTCTGGATGCTGTGCGAGTGGTTCATCCGTCGCGCGGCGGGCCTCGGCCGCGCCGGCCATGCACCGGACGACGCACGCTACGAACGCATGAACGCATTCTGCGACGTGCTGGTGGTGGGCTCCGGCCCGGCAGGCCTGATGGCGGCGCGCGCGGCTGCGGCGAGCGGCAAACAGGTAATGCTTGCCGAACAGGACCCGCTTCCGGGCGGCTCGGCACGATGGAGCGGCGAGACGATCGACGGCGTGCCCGCCGCCGAATGGGCGGAACGGGTGGCCGGCGAACTGGCAGCGATGGAGAATGTGCGCATCCTTCCGCGCACCACCGTCTGGGGCTATTACGATGGCAATGTGCTGGCGGCCCTGGAGCGCGTTTCGGACCACCGCCCTGCGGAGAAGGGCGAACCACGCCACCGGCACTGGGTGATCCGCGCCGTGCGGGTGGTGCTTTCGACAGGCGCGTTCGAGCGGCCGCTGGTGTTTCCGGGCAACGACCGCCCCGGTGTCATGCTCGCCGGTGCCGCGCAACGCTATGCCGGCGCTTTCGGCGTACTGCCAGGCGAGAAGATCGCGGTGTTCGCCAACAACGACACCGCCTACCGGGCAGCCGCAGCGCTCCATCGCGCGGGGGCGCGGATCGCGGCAATCGTCGACGTGCGCCGTGAAGTCTCGGCGGCGGCACTGGATCTGGCGCGGAAGACCGGAGCGGAGCATCTGCCCGGCCATGCGGTGGTCGCGACCTCGGGTGGCAACGCGCTGAAGGACATTTCGGTACAGCGGTTCGACGCTGCGACCGGCGCGCTTTCGGGCGAAACGCGGCGCATCGACGCCGACTGCCTCGCCGTTTCGGGTGGCTGGTCGCCGGCGATCCATCTGGCGAGCCAGGCCGGCGGCGCGCCGCGCTGGGATGACCGCTTGCAGGCGTTCCTGCCGCCGGAGCCGTTGCAGCCATGGCTCGGTGCTGGTGCCTTCACCGGCGCCTTCACTACGCAGGAAGCGCTCGTCGAAGGGCTGGCTGCGGGGGCTGCGGCGTGCGGGCAGAAGCCGTCGCGCAGGAAGCCGCCGCAGGTCGAGACCGACGATCTGGACGTGGCGCCGGCGCCAGTGTTGGAGATCGGCGCCAAGGGCAAGGCCTTCGTCGATTTGCAGCACGATGTGACCGCCGAAGATGTTCGGCTCGCGCATCGTGAGGGGTTCGTCTCGGTCGAGCACCTGAAGCGCTATACGACGCTTGGCATGGCGACCGACCAGGGCAAGACCTCCAACGTGCCCGGCCTTGCGATCATGGCGCAGGCTGCCGGCAAGGCGGTCCCGGAGGTGGGCACGACCCGGTTCCGGCCGCCCTTCTCGCCCGTGTCGCTGGGTTCGCTCGCGGCGGAACGGCATGGCGACCTGCGACCGGAGCGGCTGACGCCGATGCACGACTGGCACGCCGAGCACGGCGCGCGGATGCTTGCAGCCGGGCTGTGGTTCCGCCCGCAGATCTACGGACTGCCGGGCGAAACGGTGGAACAGGCCTATGTGCGCGAGGCAGCCGCCGTGCGCGACAGCGTCGGCATCGTGGACGTGTCGACACTAGGCAAGATTGCCGTACAGGGGCCGGATGCGGGCGAATTCCTCGACCGCGTCTATACCAACATGTTCTCGACACTGCCGGTAGGCAAGGCGCGTTACGGGCTGATGCTGCGCGAGGACGGGCTTGCCTTCGACGACGGGACGACGTGGCGGCTTGGCGAACACGAATTCCTGATGACCACGACGACGGCCAACGCCGGCAAGGTGATGCAGCATCTGGAGTATCTGCTCGACATCGTCTGGCCGGTGCTGCGCGTGCACCTGACCTCCGTCACCGACCAGTGGGCCGGCGCGGCCTTGGCGGGCCCAAAAGCGCGCGCGGTACTGGCGGCCTGCGTGACGGGAACGGCGGTGGACAACGAAACGCTGCCCTTCATGGGCATCGTGCGCGGCGAGATCGACGGCGCACCGGTAACGATCTGCCGCCTCTCGTTTTCCGGCGAGATGGCCTTCGAGGTCTATTGCGGCGCCGGCCACGGGCTGCAGGTCTGGGAAGCGCTGATGGACGCCGGCAGGCCGTTCGGCATGGTGCCTTACGGGCTGGAGGCGCTGGGTACGCTGCGCATCGAGAAAGGCCACGTCACGGGCTCGGAGATAGACGGGCGTACAACGGCGCGCGACCTGCATCTCGACTGGATGCTGTCCAAGAAGAAACCATTCGTCGGCTCGGCGATGATAGATCGCGAGGGCCTGACCGCGCCCGAACGGCTACAGCTCGTCGGCGTCGTCGCGCTCGATAATCGCGCCTTCAGCAACGGCGCACATCTCGTGGACGCGCAACAGGACCCGGCCGACCCGCACGGCTCGATCGGCCATGTTACAGCCAACTGCTTCTCGCCGGCGCTCGGGCGTTATGTCGGGCTGGCGCTGGTGAAGGGCGGCAAGGCGCGGCATGGCAGCCGCGCCTGGCTCTCCGATCCGTTGAGAAAACGCTTCGGGCCGGTGGAGATCGTCAGCCACCACATGTTCGACCCCGAGGGGAGCCGCATGCATGGTTGAACAGGCTTCACCGCTGGGCGACGCCTACCGTCCGGGCTCGCACGGCAATCTCGTCGACGGTGCCGGCGTCGTCATCACCGAGACACGCCCCGGCTCGATCGTCGAGGTGGCGGCGTGGCCGGGGCAGCGAACCGCGCTGCTCGAGGCGATCCGCGCTGCGATTTCGCTCGATCTCGGGGACAGGCCGGGGGCCGGAGCGATGCACGAAGAACGGAGCGGCTTCGGCATCGGGCCAGGCCGGCTCCTTCTTGTCGATGAGGCCGAAGGCCTGGCGCAAACGCTCGCCAATGCTGTCGGCAACGAAACCGGCACCGTCACCGACCTGTCGCACGGGCGCACCGCGATCCGGGTGGAGGGCGACCAAGCCGAGTGGGTGCTCTCGAAGCTTTTCCCCATCCACATCTCGCCCGACGGCTTTCCCGTCGGCGAGGGGCGAGCCACAGCGCATCACGACATCTCCGCCGCGATCCAGCGAACGGGCGCGCACAGCTTCGACATCTATGTCTTCCGCTCGTTCGCGCGCAGTTTTTGGAAGGTGCTCTGCCACAGCGCCGAAGAGGTCGGCTACGAGATCAGGTAGCGGGCGTTACGCATTCGCGCCGCCGTCGATGGTGAACTCGGCACCGGTGACGCCTCTTGCCTGCGGTCCTGCCAGCCAGGCGACCAGCCCTGCGACTTCCGCCGGATCGCCGAAACGCGGGATGGCCATGATCGAACGCTGGACATCCGCGCCCTCGCCGGTCGCCGGGTTCATGTCGGTATCGGTCGAGCCGGGGTGAACCACATTGGCGGTGATGCCGCGCGAGCCGAGATCGCGGGCAAGACCCTTGGTGAGACCGATCAGGGCCGACTTGCTCATAGCGTAGAGACTGATGCCCGGAAACGGCACGCGAACGGCAAGATTGCTGCCGATGGCGACGATGCGGCCACCATCGGGCATGTGGTCGACGGCGGCGCGCGAGGCAATGAAAGCCGCGCGGAGATTGACGTCTAGCGTGCGGTCGAAATGAACCGCTCCGGGTTTGCCGGAGGCTCCAACTCCTGAGAAGGTGGAGCCATCATGAGCAAGACGACGAACAAGTTTTCCCCGGAAGTGCGCCAGCGAG